>CAZCYV010000005.1:0-215315 GCA_964503145.1 uncultured Anaerolinea sp.
TAGTGAAATCTCAGACCGTTCAGATACAGATAAGAGGAGTTCATGTCTTTCTCTTTGGCGCGAAATCCGCAAAAGTCCTGCTTTCCAGATAATCCGGGAAGGTATATACCCCATTCACCTGTAAATAGCAGCGGTCGGGGAATTTCTTCCATCCCCGCGCCAGCCCAATGCGCAGATAAACTTTGCGCTCGCGCAGCGTCTGCGTCAGCTCGGCGGCGATGCGCGCCGGGTCGTGGGTTTCGCTGCGCAGACTGTGACAGAAGTATTGCCAGCTCAGGTCGGTGATCTTCAACCGATAAACTTGCCCCGCCCCATCCTCGAAGATGAGCCGATAGTCCCAGGCATCTGTCTCGTCGCTGGGGGCATAAATCACTTCGTGGATCGCTTTGGGCCGGATCGTTCCCAACGAGCGCTCCCCCTGACAGTCCATCACGTAAAATCCAGGATTGGTCAAAACCGGCTGGCCGAACACCGCCGCCACGCTGGGGAAGAGAGACCAGTTCAAGATCTCCTCCCGGCTGTGTACCACTCGCACGAACCTGACCGAAGCAGGCTCATAAAAGATGTCTTCAGTGTGCGGGGGTTGCGGATTGGGTTCCAGGAGGTCGAGTTCTACCAGAGCGAAGGGGAAGATCACCGGCCGCCCGTCCAGGTACAGAGCGCTTTCGGGGATGCCGGGCGGGGGCAGCACCGGGCGCACCGCCCGCCGTTTTGCGTCGTAGCCGGCGATGCACACCCGCCCCTGCTGCATGCGAGTCAGATCAGTGATGACTAGCTGGGTGATCATAGGTGAACGATCTCGACTTCCGGCCAGTGGGCCTGGATGCGCTCGGCGACCAGCCGCCGGTGGCATTGCTCAGGCGTGGCCTCGCTGCATAGCAGGCAGGACGGCAGGCGCTCGAAACTTTCCCGATCCAGCGCTGTAGGGATG
This sequence comes from uncultured Anaerolinea sp., assembly GCA_964503145.1. Classification (GTDB taxonomy): domain Bacteria; phylum Chloroflexota; class Anaerolineae; order Anaerolineales; family UBA4823; genus RBG-16-57-11. The sequence continues at coordinate 932 of CAZCYV010000005.1, forward strand.
TCCCGTTCGTCCATCAGCGCCTGGAACTGTCGCTCGTAGTCCGCCCAACTTCCGCCGCCCCGGTAACCATCCAGGATTTCCCTGGTTGGCGCCAGCTCTGGAAGGTGCAGGTATTCGCAGCCATCGGCCAGGTTCGCCAGGAAGTATGGCAGGTCCTCCTTGCGGGCGAAGCCTGCCAGTTGTCCCGAGGGCCGCAGGCGGATATCCACCACTCGCCGCACGCCGTTTTGGCGCAGCAACTCGAAAAACTCCTGGGCGCTCTTCTGTGTGAAGCCAATCGTGTAAAGTTTCAATGTGCACCTCAAAACAACTTCAATTGGTCGCCTTTTTCCTGATCCACCGATTTCAGGATCGAAGCTGCTCCATATTCCGTTCCGTCTCCGCGGATATGGCGCACCTCTACTTCGGGATAGTATTCCATGATGTAGCGGGCGATCAGGTGATGGCGATGGCAATTTGCCGGGTCTTCCTCGCTGCACAGGATGGCAGTAGGCGTTTCTTCGGCGGTCTTCAGAAGCTGCTCGATAGCTTTCTCGAACCAGGGTTTTTGCATCACCGCCCGATAATCGACCTGATGCAGAAAATCGGCCTCTTCTTCGTCAGGCAGTTTGCCGCCTTTATAGCAGCTTGGGTCGCTCGGCCTGCCTCCGAGATGTTTGCCCGAAAAGATGTACTTGATGCGGCTGCGCGAAAGCCAGAATTCCAGGTTTTCTTTGTTGAACTGGGGGTTGTGGCGGCTGTAGGGCGAGGTGCGCACATCCACCACCGTTTGAATGCCGTGATCAACCAGAAGCTGCACCAGTTTCTCCTGAGTGTGATTGCTATGGCCAATGGTGAAAAGCTTCATCCTTTGTCCTTCTTCTTGAGTCGGAGTTGCACTTTTTCGGAAGTGAGCTCACGTAAGGCGTCTGCGGCGATCCAGCGCGCCGTGCGGTCGTCGATCTGCTGGATGCGCTGCGCGGTCTCGATTGCCAGGCGGTTCAGGTTGTGCCTCGCTCACCCATTCCGGGCGCTCGATGTAGCTGGCCAGGATGCGCGCCTCATGGATGCCGCTCGCCCACAATGCCTCGGCCAATGCATGATTCGGCTCGATGGTTTTAGCAATGCGGCGCAAATCGTAGATCGAAATACCCAGCGTCTGATGGGGGTTGATGCCGTAACGCGCCATCCCGGCCACGTTCTCGGGATTGGCCAGGGCTTGAAGTTGGATCAGCAACTCCTGGGCCTGTGAAGACATACCGGCGAGTATATCCTAATTCGGCGGCTTGCGCTAGAAATTCGGGATCGGAGGATTGCGCTGCTCGACCAGGAAGCGTTTGGACCTGCGAGATCTTCAACGCTGGGCTTGCCCGCCCGATTCAATCCGACTCTTTTAGCATCTTCAATCGTTCGAACAGCAAAATCATAACCGATGGGTTACAATATACCCATCAGCAGTCAAGCCAGACTCTACAGGAGGACAAGATGCCCGATCATGGACTTTTCCCCTTCACCGAGGAACATGAGATGATCCGCCAGGCGGCGCGCGATTTCGCCCAGAAGGAAATCGCTCCCATCGCCGCCGAGTTCGACGAAAGCGGCGAGTTTCCCCATAAAACGATCCAAAAGATGGGCGAGATGGGCTTCATGGGTATCGAAGTGCCTGAGGAGTATGGCGGCGCAGGCATGGATACGCTGGCCTATGTGCTTGCCCTGGAGGAAATCTGCAAGGCCGACGCCGCCCACGGCACGATCATGTCGGTCAACAATTCGCTGTACGCCTATGGCCTGCTGCGCTTCGGCACCGAAGAGCAAAAGCAAAAATATCTCAAGCCGGTGGCCTCCGGCAAGGCGATCGGGGCGTATTCGCTCACCGAGCCGATGTCTGGCTCCGACGCCGGCACCATGCGCAGCCGGGCGGTGCGAGTGGGGGATGAGTACATCATCAACGGGCGCAAATCCTGGGTCACCAGCGGCCCGGTGGCCGATTACCTGGTGCTGTTCACCATGACCGATCCTGACAAGGGGCATCGCGGCATCAGCGCGTTCATGATCGACGCCAGCAAGCCGGGCTTTGTGCGCGGCAAGAAAGAGCCCAAGCTGGGCATCCGCGCCTCTGCCACCAGCGAGATCGTCTTCGAAGACTACCGCGCCTCTGTGGCCGACCGCCTGGGCGAGGAGGGCGAGGGCTTCAAGATCGCCATGACGGTGCTGGACGCCGGGCGCATCGGGATCGGCGCACAGGCGCTGGGCATCGCCGAAGCCGCTTACGAGGCCAGCCTGGAGTACGCCCGCACCCGCGAGGCCTTTGGGCAAAAGATCGGCCAGTTCCAGGGGATCTCCTTCCAGCTTGCGGATATGAAGACCCGCATCGAGGCCAGCCGCCTGCTGGTGTATCAGGCTGCGCTGGCCAAGGAGCGCGCCAAGAAGACCGGCGAGCGCTTCACCCTGGAGGCTTCCATCGCCAAGCTCTTCGCCTCCGAAACCGCCTGCTTCGTCGCCGACGCCGCCGTGCAGATCCACGGCGGGATGGGCTACAGCAAAGAGGTGCCGGTTGAGCGCTATTACCGCGATGCGCGCATCACCAGGATTTACGAAGGCACCAGCGAAATCCAGCGCCTGGTCATCGCCCGCACCGAACTGGGGTTGCGATAACGATGAAGGCGATTTTGATCCATCAACACGGTGGACCGGAAGCGCTGCAATACGGCGACTTTCCCACGCCGTCGCCGGGGCCAGGGCAAGTCCTGGTGCGCCTGCGCGCCGCCGCTCTAAACCGCCTGGATATATGGGTGCGCGAGGGCTGGCCGGGCATTCGTCTGGAATATCCGCATATCCCGGGGGCGGATGGGGCGGGCTTCGTGGAAGCGCTTGGCCCTGGGGTGCGCGGCTGGCAGCCCGGCGACCGCGTGGTGATCAACTCCAACCTGAGTTGCGGCGAGTGCGATTACTGTCGCGCCGGATGGGATAACCGCTGCCGAAGCTGGCAACTGCTGGGCGAAACCGTGCGCGGCACGTATGCGCAGTATGTCGTCGTCCCGGCGGTGAACCTGTACCCATTGCCGGAGGGCTTCGACGAGCGCGCTGCCGCGGCTGCGGCGCTGGTGTTCCACACCGCCTGGCACTCGTTGATCAAGCGGGCGCATCTGCGCGCCGGGGAGAGCGTGCTGGTGGTCGGCGCGTCCGGCGGGGTGAACACCGCCAGCATCCAGATCGCCAAGCTGGCCGGGGCGGTGGTGTACGTGGTTGGCTCCAGCCCGGCCAAGTTGGCCCTGGCCGAATCGCTGGGGGCCGATTACCTGATCGATCGCTCTCAGGATGAAAATTGGTCCAGGACGGTTTACGCCATGACCAACAAGCGCGGCGTGGATGTGGTGGTGGACAACGTGGGCACGACCTATGCGCAGAGCTTCCGCGCGGCCTGCAAAGGCGGGCGCATCCTGACGGTCGGGAACACCGGCGGCGCGAAATTCGAGATCGACAACCGCTTCATCTTTGGCAAGCATCTGAGCCTGCTTGGCTCCACCATGGGCACTCACCAGGATTTCGCCGAGGTGATGGGGTTGATCTTCGCCGGAAAGCTGCGCCCGGTGCTGGATCGAGATTATCCGCTCGAAGAGGCCGCTGCCGCTCATCTCCGTTTGCAGAGCGGAGAGCAGCTTGGCAAAGTGACGTTGCGTATCGATTGAGATGCAGCAAACCATCCGGCCACGCCGCCCGTTCGGCGTAACTTTGTTCGCCCTGCTGGTGTTAACCTTTGCAGCGCTCAACCTGCTGCGCCTGGTGCAGGCGATCCAGAAATGGGAGCTGCTCGCTGTCCTCTTGCCGATTTCGCCAGCCTATTTTCTGCTCAGCGGTTTGATCTGGGCAATTGTCGGATTTCCGCTCACCTGGGGAATCTGGCGCGGCTGGCGCCTGGCTTACCATTTGTCCCCGGTTGTGCTGCTGGCTTATAGCCTGTATGTTTGGGCGGATCGGCTGTTGCTGGCCGGCTATCCGGAGAGGCTGGAAAACTGGCCCTTTGTCGCCGCCCTGAACGTCCTCGCCCTTGCCTGGAGTCTGTGGGTGCTCACGCGCCCAGGAGCCAGAGCTTTTTTTGGAGAAAAGCATGAGCCAAAACCCGAAGATACAACGGTTGCTTGAGTTGCGAGAGCAAAGCCAGCTTGGCGGCGGCCCGGAGCGCATCGAGGCCCAGCATCAGCGCGGCCGCCTGACCGCCCGCGAACGGTTGGACATCCTGCTGGACCGCGGTTCTTTTCGCGAGCTGGACCCTTTCGTGGTGCACCGCACCCACGATTTCGGCCTGGAGCAGCAGAAGTATCTGGGCGATAGCGTGGTGACCGGCTGGGGAACCATCGATGGCCGGCTGGTGTACGTCTTTTCGCAAGATTTCACCGTCTTTGGAGGCAGCCTGGGCGAAGCCCACGCCGAGAAGATCTGCAAAGTGATGGACATGGCAATGAAGAACGGCGCTCCGTTGATTGGGCTGAACGACTCCGGCGGGGCGCGCATTCAAGAAGGCGTGGTCTCATTGGGGGGCTACGCAGATATCTTCCTGCGCAACACGCTGGCCTCCGGCGTCATCCCGCAGATCAGCGCCGTGATGGGGCCGTGCGCAGGTGGGGCGGTCTATTCGCCGGCGCTCACCGATTTCATCTTCATGGTGCGCAATTCCTCTTACATGTTCGTCACCGGCCCGGATGTGGTCAAGGCCGTCACGCATGAAGAAGTGTCCTTCGAAGACCTGGGCGGCGCTACCGTTCACGCCGAGGTGTCTGGGGTATGCCACGTGGCTTGCGACAGCGAGGGCGATACGCTGTACCAGATTCGGCGCTTGTTGTCGTATCTGCCGCAGAACAACATGGAAGACCCACCGTTCGTGGATACCGGCGATGACCCGCTGCGCATGGATGCGGCGCTGGACGAACTGGTCCCCGACGATCCCAGCAAGCCGTATGACATGAAAGAGATCATCCATCGGATCGTGGATCGGGGGGAGTTCTATGAAATCCAGGAGAACTACGCCGCCAACATCGTTGTCGGTTTTGCACGCCTGGGCGGGCACAGCATCGGAATTGTGGCCAATCAACCGGCGGTGCTGGCGGGGGTGTTGGACATCAACTCCTCGGAGAAGGCCGCCCGCTTTATCCGCTTCTGCGACGCCTTCAATTTGCCGGTGTTGACCTTCGTGGATGTGCCCGGCTTTATGCCGGGGACGATCCAGGAGCACGGCGGCATCATCCGCTCGGGGGCCAAGCTGCTCTATGCTTACTGCGAGGCCACCGTCCCCAAGCTGACGGTGATCACGCGCAAGGCTTATGGCGGCGCCTACGACGTGATGAGCAGCAAGCACATCCGCGGCGACCTGAACCTGGCCTGGCCCAGCGCCGAGATCGCCGTGATGGGCCCGGATGGAGCGGTGAACATCATCTTCCGCAAGGAGCTTTCCCAGGCGGAAGACCCCGCGGCGCGCCGGGCGGAGCTGGTGGCTGAGTACCGGGCAAAGTTTGCCAACCCCTATATTGCGGCCTCGCGCGGCTATATCGACGATGTGATCCTGCCGAGCGAGACCCGCCCAAGGTTGATCAACGCTTTGGAGATGCTCTCCAACAAGCGCGACGCCAACCCGCCCAAAAAGCACGGTTGCATCCCCTTGTAGGGCGTCGGGTTGTGGATTGGAGGTCTTAGATGTTTCAAAAAGTGCTCATCGCCAACCGTGGCGAGATCGCCGTGCGCATCATCCGCGCCTGCCGTGAGCTGGGCATCGAAACCGTAGCGGTGTATTCCGAGGCCGACCGCCAGGCGTTGCATGTGCGCTACGCCGACGAAGCCTATCTGCTTGGCCCGGCGCCTTCGCGCGAATCATACCTGCGCGGCGACAAGATCATCGAGATCGCCCGCAAGAGCAACGCCAACGCCATTCATCCCGGCTATGGCTTCCTGGCCGAGCGCGCCGATTTCGCCCAGGCCTGCATCGACGAAGGGCTGGCGTTCATCGGTCCCAAGCCGTCGTCGATTGCGGCGATGGGCGATAAAGCCGTGGCTCGCGCCACCGTCTCTTCTGCCGGTGTGCCGGTGGTGCCGGGCACCGAGGGCGAAGGTTCTTTGAGAGATGAGGAACTGCTGGCGTTGGCGCCGCAGATTGGCTTTCCGCTGCTGATCAAGGCTTCCGCGGGCGGCGGCGGTAAAGGGATGCGCGAAGTGCGCTCTCTGGAGGAGATGCCCGGCCTGATCCATTCCGCCCGCCGCGAGGCCGAAGCGGCGTTCGGCGATGGCAACGTCTATCTGGAGAAGCTCGTAGCAGGGGCGCGGCACATCGAAATTCAGGTGCTGGCCGATCAGTTTGGAAACACGATCTATTTGGGCGAGCGCGAATGCTCGCTGCAGCGCCGGCACCAGAAGCTGCTCGAAGAAGCGCCCTCGCCCTTCATCGGCGATGACGAGGATCTGCGCAGCCGTATGGGCCAGGTGGCGGTGCGCGCCGCCGAGTCGGTGGGTTACGTCAACGCGGGCACGATCGAATTTTTGGTCGATAAAGACAAAAATTACTATTTCCTGGAGATGAACACCCGCTTGCAGGTGGAGCATCCGGTCACCGAGATGGTCACCGGCGTGGATATCGTGAAAGAGCAAATCCGCATCGCCCGCGGGCGGCCGATGCGTTACACTCAGGAGAACATCCGCATGAACGGCTGGGCGATCGAGTGCCGCATCAATGCGGAAGACCCTTACAACAATTTCCTGCCCTCCACCGGACAGATCAGCCACATCCTGATGCCCACCGGCCCAGGCGTGCGCATCGACACCGGTGTGTATCCGGGCTTTGAAATTTCCCCTTATTATGACTCGCTGATCTCGAAGCTGATCGTCTGGGGCGAGACGCGCGCCGAAGCCATCTTGCGCATGCGCCGCGCCCTGGAGGAGTATAAGCTGGTGGGGGTACGCACCAACATCCCCTTCCATCAGAACCTGATGGACTCGCATCGCTTCATGGGCGGGCAATACGATACCCGCTTCGTCGAGGAGCGCTTTTCGATGGAAGCGGGTGGGGGCAACCGGTCTTTCAACCCCGAAGTGGCGGCGATCCTGGCGACCTTAGTGGCGCACCGACAGACCCAGCGAGCCGCCAACATCGTCCAGCGCGGCGCCCGCGACACGAGCAACTGGAAGTGGCTGGGGCGCTGGGAGCGCCTGCAACGCTGAGCGGAGGCGAGCGATGAAGTACATCACTACCATTGGCGATCGAGAATACCTGATCGAGATACTGGACGAACATCACGTCCTGGTGGATGGCAAGGCGATCGAGGTGGACTTCGTCGAGATCAGCAACCAGCCGGTGTATTCCCTGTTGCTGAATGGCAGTTCTTACGAGGCCTATGTTTATCCGGTGGACAAGACCTGGCAGGTGCTGCTCCACGGGCGGCTTTACCCGGCGATGGTGGAGGACGAGCGCGAGCGGCGATTGCGGGTTGCCGCCGGCAGCCGGGTGCAGGCGGGCGGCGAGTTCTATCTGAAGGCGCCAATGCCCGGCCTGGTGGTCGCCGTCCCGGTGCAAGAGGGGCAGGCGGTCAAAAAAGGCGATGTGCTGGTCGTGCTCGAATCGATGAAGATGCAAAACGAGCTGAAATCGCCGCGCGATGGGGTGGCGGCGCGTTTGCGGGTAAAGGTCGGCGATAGTGTGGAGCAGCATCAGACGATGCTGAGCGTGGTTTGAGATGAGAGAGCATGAGCTGGAAGTAAAGTTCTATGTGAACGATCTGGCTGCGGTCGAGCAGCGGCTCAAAGGCCTGGGCGCGCAGCTCGCCCTGCCGCGGGTCTTCGAGGTCAACCTGCGCTTCGACACGCCGGACGGAAGCCTGGGGCGCAGCCTGCGCGTCTTGCGCCTGCGCCAGGATCTCGTCGCCCGCATGACCTACAAAGGCCCGGCCAGCGGTTTGGGCGGGGCGCGGCTGCGCCAGGAGATCGAGTTCGAGGTCAGCGATTTCGAGGCGGCGCGGGCGCTATTGGAGTCTCTTGGCTACCAGGTGGCGATGCGGTACGAAAAATATCGCACCGCCTACGATCTCAATGAGGTCGAGGTCAGCCTGGACGAATTGCCTTATGGCACGTTCGTGGAGGTCGAAGGGCCTGACCCCGCTGCTATCCGCTCGGTGGCGCGGGCGCTGGCTTTAGACTGGGAGGCGACGATCCCCGCCAGCTACACGGCGCTCTTCGAACAACTTCGGGCCCGGCTGGGGTTGTCTTTCGGCGATTTATGTTTCGAGAATTTCCGAGAGCTGAGCATTTCGCCCGCTGATCTGGGGGTGCGCCCGGCGGATGCCTGATCTGGTCCCTACGCCCAGGCCAGGTCTTTCCCCCATTGCGCAACTTCCACCTGCGCTTCTACCCCTAGCAGCGTCTGAATTACTCTTGCGAATGCCTGCGCCTGGCCGGTGGTGAGATAGCGCGTAGGCGTTTCGAGTCCAACCGGCGCCTGGCTTTCGGCGGCGCTTTGGATTCTCAGCAGCCGCCGCGCCTGCCGCGCCACCGCCGGCGCCGGATCGATCACCCGCACTTCGGGACCGACGATCTGCTCGATCAGCGGGATGACGAAGGGGTAATGGGTGCAGCCCAGGACGACGGTGTCGATCCCTGCCGCCAGCATGGGTTGGAGCGCCTCTTCCAGGATGGCGCGGGTTTTGGCCCCATTCACGTCTCCGGCTTCGATCTGCGCCACCAGGCCGGGGCAAGTGTGCTGGTGCAGCCGCACGCCGTTGGCGAAGCGCTCCACCACCGAGGCGTATAGCGCCCCCTGGAAGGTCGCCGGCGTCGCCAGGACGCCCACCGCGCCGCTGCGGGTGTGCTCGGCGGCCGGCTTGACGGCGGGTTCCATGCCCACAAAGGACGTGGCCGGAAACGTCGCCCGCAGCCAGTGCAGCGCCGCCGCCGAGGCGGTGTTGCAGGCCACCACGATCAGCCCGGCGCCCTGCGCCAACAGATAGCGGGTGATCGCCTCCGAAAAGGCGCGCACCTGTTCCAGGGGCCGCGGGCCATAGGGCACGTGCGCCTGGTCGGCCAGGTAGATGAACGATTGGCCGGGCAGTTCGCGCCATAAGGCGCGCAGCACAGACAGCCCGCCGACGCCCGAGTCAAATACGCCGATGGGAGGATTGTTCATCCGCAGCCTGAGCGAAAGCGCGGAAGAGAGAGCGCATCGGTGGATGTTCTTGCAGCCATTCCGGGTGCCACTGCACGGCAACGCCGAAGGGGTGTTCCGTCAATTCGAAGGCCTCGATCACCCCATCCGGGGCGAAGGCCGTCGCTTTCAGCGCCGGCGCCAGATCGCGGATGCCCTGATGGTGCAGGCTGTTCACCTGCACCACCGGTAGGCCCAGCAGCCGCCCCAGCCGGCTGTCCTGCGCCACTTCCACGGTGTGCGCCAGGTAGTTGCGCGGCCAGTTGGGGTAATAGCGGTGTTTGAGCGAATTGGGGCGCTGATCCAGGATGTCTTCGAAGAGAGTCCCGCCGAGCGCCACGTTGATCACCTGAAGGCCGCGGCAGATGCCCAGGAAGGGCAATCCTTGGTCGAGGACGCGCTGAACCAGATGCACTTCGGTGCGGTCGCGGTCGGGATCGACATCATCCACCAGCGGGTGCGGCTGGCTGCCGTAGCGCTCTGGGGAGACATCGCCGCCGCCGGTGAAGATGACCCCATCCAGCCGCTCCAACAGGGCGTTCAGGACGCCTTCGTCCAGGCCCAGGGGGATCAACACGGGGATGGCCCCGGCGGCGCTCACCGCCCGGACGTAAGCTTCGGTGATCGAGTTCAACGTCAAGCCGTAGGAATTGAGATGTCGGTAAGTGGTCAGGCCAATTAAAGGTGCGGTCATCAGATCCTCTCGACGGTAGGATGAAAAGTACGGAGAGCGGGCGAGTTAACAAAAGATGTCCTGGGCGATGACTTAGGGCCCAGGACACCGGCGATGATCGGTGTATGTTACGAGAACTTCTGGCGCAGGCGGGCGCTCTTGCCGGTGCGTTCGCGCAGATAGTAGAGCTGCGCCCGGCGCACCTTGGCGTGGCGCTCGACGACCACTTTTTCGATGCGCGGGGAGCGCTTCAAGAAGGTGCGCTCCACGCCGATGCCGTTGCTGGCCACGCGCCGCACGGTGAAGTTTTCGTTGTTGCCGCCGCCGCGGGCGCGGATCACGGTGCCGCGGAATTCCTGGATGCGCTCGTTGTTGCCTTCCTTGATGCGCAGGAAGACCTTGACCGTATCGCCGGGGCGGATCTCGGGGATGTTGGGGTTATCGGAAGATTCAACCGATTGCAATAGTTCTTGTGGGTTCATTTCATCGATCCTTACTGACGTTTAACCATCTGTGACAGACAAGATAAAGCCGCCTCGGGCGGCGCGGACACGGATTATACCACGCCCGCGCCGAAATGAGAAGTAAAATTTTGGCTTCAAAATACATCGATGGGGATAACTCGGATGGCGTCGGCGCTGGCCCTGGCCCGGCCGGCTCTGCCGAAATCGAAAAGACTTTCGAGCGCTTCTTCGACAGCGTCGGCCAGCCCTTCAAGGGCACCGACTTCACCGGCCGCTCGGACTATGGCCCCTTCATCGCCGTCGGCATCCCCTCCGGCGGCCTGTTCACCGGCGCCGAGGGCATCAAGACCGCCGCCGAAGCGGCCATCTGGGGCGGCGCAGCCGGCATCGCCTACGATCCGTGCTATCACCAGGCCTGCGACACCTTCGCAAACGTCAACCTGTTCGCCCTGGATGTCAACTCGGACGCCATCGCTTACGCCGTGCTGCAATACGCCATGAACACCGCGGATGTCAACGGTGTGCGCGGCAAAGGCAACTTCCAGGTCTCGCCTGGGGATTTCGATCACGATCATCATGCGGCAGTAGCTCAGTAATTCCCCCCTGCCTCGGCTTTTCCCCCGCCTTCCTGCAAAGCGAATGCGGGGGATTTGCTTTTAACCGCCAGCCCGCGCAGGCGAGATGCGCGGCCTTGCTGAGGTCGTCTCGATCCGTGGGGCTAGATGAAGGCTCCATGAAAGCCCTGTCCACATGCAGCGGCTGAGTAGTCCCCTGGCCTCGTTCATGCTATAATGACTTCAACGAACGTTTCTGTGTCTTCCGCCTGCACACAGGCCTGGGGCGTTTACGGGCATGCTCGGCGCGTGACCCGATCATCAACCTACAAGGATATCTATGAACCGACACGACCTTCACTTGTTGCAACAGATCAGCAGCTACCCTGCCCTGACGATCACTTTACCCACCCATCGCACCTTCCCCGAAAATCGCCAGGACCGCATCCGCTTGCGCAACCTGGCTTCTCAGGCGGCTGACCGCTTGCTGAGCGAGTTCGGCAAGCGCGAGATCGAGCCGCTCCTGGTTCGCCTGGAGCAGCTCGTCGATGGCCTCGAATTCCGTCACACCCTGGATGGGCTGGCCCTGTTCGTCAACCGCGATTTTGCTCGCGCCTTCAAGCTCCCTTTCAGCCTGAAAGCGCGCGTCGTTGTTGGCGAGACTTTCTTCACCCGCGATCTGGTCTTCGCCGTCAACCGCACCCCGCGTTACTGGGTGCTGGTCTTGAGTGAAAAGCCCACCCGGCTGTTCGAAGCCAGCCGTGATGACCTGATCGAAATCCAGGACGAGGGCTTCCCCCTGGTGCACGAAGGGCCGGGCGGCGAGCTGCCCCTGCCGGGCGGCTTTGGCATCCGCAAGTCGGCCTACCGCGACGAGCGCCACCGCCAATTCTTCCGCCAGGTGGACAACGCTCTCAAGCCCTTCCTGGCCGATGACCCCTTACCGCTGGCCGTCGTCGGCGTGGATCGCTTTTTGGCCTTCTTCAACGAAGTGACCAACCATCAAGATGCCATCCTGGCTACAGTCACCGGCAGCCACAGCCGGACCACCGCCCACAAGCTCGGCCAGCTCGTCTGGCCGGCGGTCAAGGCTGCGCTGGCCGAGCAGCGCCAGCAGCGCCTGGCCGAGCTGGAGCGCGCTATCGGCGAGCGCCGATTCGTATCCACCATCGGCGAAGTCTGGCGCATGGCCAAGCAGGGCCGCGGCCGGCTGCTGCTGGTCGAAGAAGACTTCCACTACCCCGCCCGCCTGGACGAGAGCGGCATGCACCTGACCCCTGCCGAGGACCCCGCCGCCCCGGATGTCATCGATGACGCGGTGGATGAGATCATCGAAACGGTGCTCTCCAGGCAAGGGCAGGTTGCCTTCGTCGAAAACGGCCAGCTCGAAGCGCACCAGCGCATTGCCCTGACCCTGCGCTACTGAGCGCAGCCGGTCTTCCCATATGGTAGCCGAGACCGCCGGTCTCGGCTATTTCATTCGTCTGAAATATGACATTTGTAACTTGAATTCACCTCCTTCGATCTGCTACACTCATGGCAGTTCGAAGGAGCAGACCCGATGAGCAAACCCATCCGTGTATCCCTGGCGGTCGCAGTCCTGATGCTGCTGGCCGCCTGCACCGCGCCGCCCGCCACCCTCCCCCCCACCTCGACGCCAACCCTGCCGCCGCCGACTGCGACCCATACGCCCGTCCCGCCATCGCCTACCCCGCTCCCTCCGACCGACACCCCTGTACCGCCCACCGACACCCCTTTACCGCCTACGGCCACTTTCACCGCCTCGCCCACCGCCACCGAAACCGCCACCCCCACGCCGCAGGTCAATCTTTGTAGTCAAGCCCCTTCGATCTCTGGTGCATCCCAAAAGAGGCTCACCGTTGTCAATAAAAGCGGCTATGATGTTTACATCCGGCTCGAAGATTGCGGTGGCAGCGGAGCTGTTTATTCCCTCACGATCCCTGCCGGCACGAGCGACAACCCCACCGAAAAGATATTTGCTATTAAGCCTGGCGCCTACAACCGCATCACCTCGCAGTGTAACGGGCTTGAGAGAAGCAGTCTATTGGTTGTAAACGGGAATCTCAGGTTAATCTTTACGCCGTGCGGGGTCAGTCCAACGGCTACATCGACCCCCTGAGCACCGCGCAATTCATCGCGCCCGACTGCCAGCCGTTCATCCGCTTCGCATTCGTTTTCGTTGACCCGGCGTGTGGTACAATCCCCGTAACCGAAGCATCAAGCATCTGGTTTCATCGGCGTCGTTAAACCCGGGGATTATCCATGGCGGTTGAGCCATTCTTCACCAGCATTGCCACCTCGCTCGCCGGCGAGCTGCTCAAGCAGGCCGGTCGCGCCGGCTTCGCCGCCCTGCGCGGCGACCAACAACAAGCCGCCCTGGAGCGCGTCTGGGCGGCTGCCTTCGCCGCCATCCGGGAAGTCGCCCGCTGGTGGCCGTGATCTTTTTGGAGGCGAATCCGCCCATGCCCTTGCGTGATGAAATCCTGGAACAGCCCGCCATCCTGGCCCGCTTGCTCTCCTCAGCCATGCCCGCCGTCGAGCGCATCGCCGCCGGGCTGCGCGGCCGCCCGATCGACTATGTCTTCCTGGCCGCCCGCGGCACCTCGGATAACGCCGGGCTGTACGCCAAGTACCTGTGGGGGGCGTTCAATCGCCTGCCGGTGGCCCTGGCCACGCCGTCGCTGTTCACCCTGTACGAGCAGCCGCCGCGCCTCAGCCGCTGCCTGGTGGTGGGCGTGTCGCAGTCCGGCCAGTCGCCGGACATCGTCGGCGTGCTGGCCGAGGGCCGGCGCCAGGGCTGCCCGACCCTGGCGATCACCAACGAACCCGATTCCCCGCTGGCGCAGGTCGCCGATTTCGTCATCGACATCCAGGCCGGGGTGGAGGCGGCCGTGGCCGCCACCAAGACCTACACCGCCGAATTGATGGCGATTGCCATGCTCTCCGTGGCGCTGGCCGAAGACTCCACCCGTCGCGTCTTGCTGGCCGGCGTCCCCGACTGGGCGGCGCAGGTGCTGGAGCCGGAGGAGCGCATCGCCCAGGCCGCCGCCCGCTACCGCTTCATGCAGCAATGCGTGGTGCTGGGCCGCGGCTATAACTACTCTACGGCCTACGAGTGGTCGCTTAAGCTCAAGGAGCTGGCTTATGTGCTGGCCGCGCCGTACTCTTCGGCCGACTTTCTGCATGGGCCGATCGCCCTGGTGGAGCGCGGCTTTCCAGTGATGGCGGTCGCCCCGGGCGGCCGCGTGTATCACGCCATGCTCGACCTGCTGGATCAACTGCGCAACCAGCACCAGGCCGAGCTGCTGGTCATCTCCGACGAGGGGCGCGCCCTGTCCCTGGCCCAGACCCCTATCCGCCTGCCGCCGGGCATCCCCGAATGGCTGACCCCGCTGATCAGCATCCTGCCGGCGCAGCTCTTCTGCTACCACCTGACGCGGGAGCGCGGCTACGACACCGAGGCGCCGCGCACCATCCGCAAGGTCACCAGGACGCATTAATACAGGCCTGCCGGGGGCGCAGGCAGCCCCCGCGCTTCGCCCGCTGCGGGCGCGTCCCGGTCAGCGGCGCATCGTCGCGGCCTTCGCTGCTGCGAGCGCCTGATTGCGGCGCGTCAGCAGCAGATAGGCGGACATGGCCAGCGCCAGGCCGATCAGCAGCCATTCCTCCGGCTCCGGCACGCCCGAAAGCGGCAACTGCGTCTCGGGCTGGGTCTCGCCCAGCGCCTCGACCTCGCGCTGATAGCGGTCCTCCAGGCCGGAGAGCTTTTCCAGCGAGCGGCGCTGCTCGGCGTTCACCAGCACGATCATCGAAGAATAGGGCGTGACGATGGCCTGTTGCTGGGCCAGGGCGTGGAGTTGATCCAGGGTCTGCGGATCGTCCAGAGTCCCGCGGTGGCGCTGCATCTCCGCCAGGATCACCCGGCGGGCGGCCAGGGCGGCGAATCCGGGGTCTTCTTCGGCGGCCGGTTTCTGCGCCGGGGCCGGGGCGGTCTGCCAGACGTAGCCGTCCACCAAATCCTGGGTCAGCAGTGGTCCTTCTGCGGGCGTCTGGTTCTCCAGCCCGGCGGCGATGCGCAGCAGGGCTTCCTCCAGGCTACCCGCAACGCCCCCCTGTGAGCCCTGGAGCGCGGCCAGGGTCTGGTCGTCGTAACCGATGGGGATGCGATCGCCCAAATGCACCAGCCAGACCGGAAAATCGGGCACGCGCACCTCGGCCGCGCCTGGCCCCAGCTCGTAACCGCTGCTGTCGGTCAGCACGATGGCGGCGTCGTAAGTCCGGTCGCCGCGCAGTTGGTCGAACTGCGCCATCAACTCCGCCGGTTTTTGCCCGCCCAGGTATTCGATGTTCTCGATATCCAGCTCGCTGAAGGAAACGCGCTGCGGCGCTTCGCCGCGGAAGGGCGAGGCGGTCAAATAGACATCGATCTGCGCCGCCGCCGAGGCCTGGAGCAGCCCCAGCGCCCGAGCCACCTGGGTCGAGACGCGGTTCATGCTGCGCGAGCGATCCAGGACCACCGCCAGGCGCAGGTTCTGCGGCAGCGCCGGCAGGGTGGCCTGTTGCGCCGGGGTCGCCGTGACGCGGTAGCCGCCGGGCAGGTCCACCTGGTGCTGCCGCGGGGTGACCGGCGCGTCGGCGGGCAGCACGGCGGGCAGCCAGGCGTCCGGGTCGCTGATCTTCAGCGTTGCGCCGTTCAACTGGCGGATGGTGGCCCTATCCCAGAAGACGTTGCGCTTCTCGGTCAGTTGTGGCGCCGGCCAGCCGTCCTGCCAGGCCAGGGTCTTCCAGGTGAGCCACAGGTGCAGCGGCGGGGCGTCGCCGATCTCGCTGCGTCCGCGCACTTCGTCGTAGCGCACTTCGACCGGCGGCACGGGGAAGATGCGCAGGCGGTACTGGCGCGGCCCGATTTGCTCCACCAGCGCCGGATCCAGGTTGCGGCGCACTTCGTTGCGATACACCGCCTGGGCGGCGCCGCGCGGGGCGACGATGTACTCGTAGCGCCGGCTGCGGTCGGCGCTTTCTCCCAGCCACACGCCGGTGATCACCGCCGATTCGGGCAGGCTGAAGTAGTACACGATTTCCTGCTGCTCGGCGGTGGTGTTGCGATATTCCTCGTGGAGTTCGACCTCCGCCCAATCCCCGTGTTCGCTCACCGTGATCTCCTGGCGCGCCAGGTGGACCTCGCGTTCGTCCAGCGCCTGGAGCGCGGCCTCGGCCTGGGTGAGCGACCAGGTGGAGCGCACCGCATTCAGCACCTCGTTGCGCTCGCCCTCCACGATGGGCTGGTCGAACACCCGCTGGTACAGCCGGGCGGCGCGCAGCGGTTCGCGGCGCAGCGCCATGCTATCCCAATCCATGCCAACCCGCTGGGGCGGCAGGATTTCATACGGGCGGTAGAGCAGCGGCCGGGCGATGACTTCGTAAAAGCGCTGCACCTGATAGGCCCTCTGGCGCCCGATTTTGAAAGAACTGTCGTAGATTTCGGTGATGTGGAACACCTCGCCCACCGAGCTGAGATAGCGGAAAGGCCCTAGATAGGCGTTGAGCAAACCCTTGCGCAAGAATTCCTCCTGGGCGATGAGCTGCCGCGCCTGTTCCACCGATTGCGGCGGCTGCTCCAGCATGGCGAAGGCGCGCAATTGCGGCTGCTGGTTCGCCAGGACGAACAGCCCGATGACCAGCAGGGCGACGACCGCCGAGGCCAGCGCAGGGATCAACCGGCCGCTGCGCGCCTGCAGCGAGCGAATGGCCTGCCGCCAGGCGACGAAGCTCAGCGTCGGCACGGCGATGGGCGCCAGGACGAACAAGGTGGCGGTATATATCCCCAGCACGATCCCCAGCAGGGTGAAAGGCAGCCAGAGCAAGTCTGCCAGGGTCAGATGGCGCAGGTTTTCCCACAGGTTGCGGAAGAAATCCCCCAGATGGAGCAGCATCTCCCAGAGCCATTTCAGCCCGGCCCAGCCCAGCGGCAGGGCGTAGAAGGCGATCCACACCGCGGCGTACAGGCTGACCAGCAGCATCAGCGTCAGCCCGAACAGGCGCAGCCATTTCACCCAGGCGCGGCGCTGTTCGATGCGCCAGTCCAGCAGATGCCACAGGAAGGTGACCAGGCCAAGCACGGCCACGGCCATCAAGAAGACCAGCGCCGTGGATGCCTGGCGCACGACAAAGAAACGCACTGCCAGCATGAGCATCAGCGGGCCTTCCACGACGTAGCCCAGGGCGAACAGCCTGTCGGCCTGCC
This sequence comes from uncultured Anaerolinea sp., assembly GCA_964503145.1. Classification (GTDB taxonomy): domain Bacteria; phylum Chloroflexota; class Anaerolineae; order Anaerolineales; family UBA4823; genus RBG-16-57-11. Next base: position 18,042 of record CAZCYV010000005.1, read on the forward strand.
CGCGCAGCGCCGTCAGCCCCAGCAGCACGGCAACCAGCGGGATGCAGGCCAGCACCAGGCCATAGACCAGGAAGGTCCACTGGATGGTATCCACTCGCGCTGCGGTGATCAGTTCCGGCAGGACGCGCGGGGCGAAGCCCAGGATCATGAAGGTCAGGAAGATGATGTTCCACGACCAGAACAGGAATTTCGCCCAGCGCTCGCGCCGGGATTGCGGCAGACGAACAATAGCTGCGTTCATGGTAAAGCCCCTCCTTCCAGGCTCTGCGCCACGCTGTGGCGCAAAGCGAGGTACAAGGCTTGAAGATCCGGTCGGGTGGGGTTCACGGCCGAGTCGAACAGGATGGTCACCAACACCCAGGTCTGCCGCTGAGGGTTCAGGTCAGACCAGATGCGGGTGGCGTAGTCATCGGTGACGCGCCCCGGCGCTTGCAGCCAGTACACCGCCGAGTAGTGGAAGCGGTTCTGCGCCGCGCTGAGATACACCAGGCGTACCGGGAAATCCGGGCCGAGCAGGGCGCTGTGCGACTGATCCACGGTCAGCCCGTAGGTCTCGAAGCAGCGTTCGGGGCGGTGATGCGCCCGCCAGGTGTCGCTGGTGATCAACAGCAGCGAGCCGTGGTGCGGGGTTTCGCTGCCATCTTTCCAGGTGAAGCGCCAGCGGCTGGCGGAAAGCGGGCCATCGGTGGAGAGCCAGGCGATCTCGTCCGGCGAGAAGGGCCAGGGTTCCACGCTCAGCCCTGGGGGGAAGTGCACCTCATCCAGGGATTGGGCGGCGGCAACCTTGGGCCGCGGGGTGTAGAGCGCTGCCAGCAGCAGGATGGCGCTCATCAGCGCCGGAAGCAGCCAGCGCGGGCGAAGTATTACGACTTCGCTGCCGGCGGGTGTGGGCGCTTTTGGATCGGCCTCCGCGGGCACGATGCGCCGCAGCATCCACACCAGGGCGGCGCAGGCGGCGGCGAAACCCAACACCCCCAGCGGCACATGCAGCATCTCCGCCAGCAGGTTCAAACCCAGCACCGGCCCAGCGGTCACCAGCACCGCCACGCGGATCAGGTTGGCGGCGAAGAGCAGGAAGGCAAAAATCAAGGCCGCCAGCAGCCAGCGGCGGGTGATCCGGCGGCGTTCGATCCAGGTGGCCGCCAGCAGGAACATGCCCCCCGTCCACAGGCTCTTCACGCCGCTGCACGGCAGGTCGATCTGCGAGATGCCGCTCTCGAAGACCAGGATGGTGTCGATGCCGATGGTGTGCACGCCGAAGGAACTCAGCCCATCGCGCACCAGGGCGGCGGTCAGCAGGCGCACCGGGTAGCCGACGAAGGTTTGCAGGTGTTCGCCGAAGGGCAGCGTGCCGATCAGCAGCAGCGCCGCCGGCAGGCCCTGCCGCCAGCGCCGCGGTTCCAGCCACAGGCCCAGCAGGCCGTAGAACGCCAGCCCGAACAGGCTGGCGGAAAGCGTGTTGATGTCCACCAGGCGCTCGGCCAGGATGAACGCCGCCGAGCTGCCCAGCAGCATCGCCAATGAAGGCAGGTATAGGGCGGGCGCAGCCCCGAAGCGCAACCCCAATCCCTCCTTGCGCCCCTGGTAGATCAGCAGGCCGATCACGCCGACCAGGGCGAGCTGGTTCAGGCGGAATTCCTGGCGGGTGAAGATCGTGCCCAGATAGGGGTAGATGGGCCGGAAGAGGAACAGCCATAACCCCACCAGCGCCAGGTTGGCGGTCAACTGGCCGGGCCTGCGCCGCAGAGCGACCGGCGCCAGCAGGAGGGCACTCATCCAGAACCAGGCGGCGACCTCGCGCAGCGATTCGAACCAGCGCTCGCTCTGCGGCGGGCGCTGGTCGAGCCAGCCGGGCCAATCCTGCAACGGCAGCAGGTAGAACTTGGCGATACCCAGGATGGCGAAGGCCGCAGTAACGCCGGCGAGCAGCGCCAGCAAGCGCCGTCCTGCGCCTCCGCCGCGCAGATAGCCCCAGGCGCCGGCGGCCAGCGCCAGCAGCAACGCAGCGGTGAACAGCTCGGCGTGGCGGTAGCCGTCAAAATCGACCAGCAGGACCAGCGGAATTGCCCCGTAGAGGATGAATGAAATCTGCACCCGGTCTTGCGCCAGGCGATCGAAGGAGCTGCGGGTGAGGGGGATCAGCTTCAAAGCCAGCAACAGGACTCCCAGCACCAGGAGCATCGACAGGGCAAACGCGCCGCTGCGGACGAGCTGCCAGGCCAGGCGCGTCAGCAGCTCCTGGGATTGGTTCAGGCGCTCATAGATCGATAAAGCGCGCTTCCCCAGGAAATTTTCCAGTATCTGTTGGGCCTGGTAAACCCCCAGATAGCCGATCGCCACGCCGAGGAAAGGCAGAGACCAGGGGGGCGGCCCTTTGAGCAGCCCGGCTATGATCGCCGCGGTCAGCAGGCAGCCCATGAGCACCGTCAGCGGAGAGGGGATGCTCAGTGGTAGAAATTGGCCGGCCGCGATTAGCAGCGCCGGGAGCACAAAAAGGCTCAGCGATGCCCATATTGCCCAACGCGGCGCGGGCGCCATCACCATCGCCGGCTCTCCAGCGGGCGCGTAGCGCGGCAGCTTGCGCTCGCGCCAGTGCTCATGCAGCGCCAGGCGCGGCAGATCGAACAATTCTCGCAGCAGCGCCGCCCACATTGCTCGCTCACCGCTGGCCTGGGCCTCGCTCAGCGCCTGCGCAAAGACCGCCTGCATCTCCGCGCCGAACTCATCCCGGAAGCGAGGCGGGAGGAGGGAGAGCAAGAAGGCATACAGGCGGACAAAGGTTGAGGCGTCCATCTTGCGATCAGGGTTTGGCCTTGTCGGCGCGCTGGATAGCAGCCGCATGCATCCCGGGGTTAAAGAACCAATAGCTCGGGTTGAAGAGTTGTTGGTGTAACTCGTAGGGCAGCTCGTTGAGGATGAGCTCCCAGCCGGCGATCAGAAAGAGCGCCAGGCCTGCCGCCACGCCGGGCCAGCTTTCGGGCGGGCTATCCGGATGGGGGGTTGGAGTGGAGGACATTGGGTCTGCCCTCGACGCGTTGCCCCGCGGCGGCCAGCAGTCCATTCAGGCGCTCGATCTCGCTGTTCAGCGCGACCTGTCCCACATGCGTCAGGCGGTACAGCTTGCGCTCTCGGCCGTTCTCGCCCGCCGCAGGATCATCGACGCGCTCGATCCAGCCCAGCTCCAGCAGGCGTTTCAGCGCGCCATACAGCGTGCCGGTGCTGAGTACGACGCGCGCCTGGCTGAGTTGCTGCACGTCTTTCATGATGGCGTAACCGTGGCTTGGCCCTGGCGCCAGGCTGAGCAAGATGAAGTAGGTGGTTTCGGTCATCGGCTGACCACTTTGCACTCCGGCTGATTCGCCCATAAAGCACCCCGCGATAGGTAGAATAACAATATGTCGTTTGACTACATATTACAACAGAATCGGGCAAAAGTCAATAGGGCAAAACGCGAAACTCGTCCCTCGCCTGCTACAGCCTGGCGAGGGACGAGTCTTCTACTTGGGAGGGAACTGTGCTGCCGCATGAAACCCGGCACACGTATAAGTACGTGCCTTAACTGATCACGACTCGGGCATCCAGCGCCCGGCAGCCCTCGCCGACCGCGAAGACGCGCAGCGGGTTGATATCCAGCTCTTTGATCTCGGGGAAATCCACCAGCAGTTGCGAGACGCGCAGCAGCGCTTCTACGATGGCGTCGATATCGGAGGCGCCGTGGCCGCGAGCGCCCCTCAAAATCTGTACGCCGCGTAACTCTTCCAACATTTGCCTGGCCTCGCCCTCGGTGATCGGCGCCACGCGCATCACCGCTTCGCCGATGATCTCGACGAAGATGCCCCCCAGGCCGACCAGCACCACCGGCCCGAACTGCGGATCTTGTCGCCCGCCCAGGATCAACTCCTGGCCGCCGCTGACCATCGGCTGCACCAGCGCGCCATCCAGCTTTGCCTGTGGATAGATCGAGCGAATATGTGAGAACATCTCGTCGAAGGCCGCCGCCAGCGCTTCGGGATTGCGCAGGTTGAGTTGCACGCCGCCGACATCGGATTTGTGCGAAATCTCCTCGGCTACGATTTTCAGGGCGACGGGGTAACCGATCTCCTGCGCAGCCGCTTGCGCCTGTTGCACATCGCCGACCAGACGCCCGCGCACGGTGGGGATTCCGTAGTGCTCTAATACTTCCAGAGCCTCCGAGAGCAACAGGTTGCGTCTCTCCTGCGCCGCCCCCAGAATTAGCCTTTGAGCGCCCTGCTTGTTGACGGCAAATTGGGGCGGCGTCTCGCCCAACCGCGCGCTCGAAGGGCTGCAACAGCGGCGATGGCTGATCTCCAGGGCGCGCACCGTCTCGACCACGGCGGTGAAGATGGGGAAATCGTAGTGTTGTTTCAGGTAGGCGATTTCTTGCGTTGCGGCAGACAGATAGTACGCCACCGGCTTGTGGCTTTGCTGCGAGAGGACCATGATTCGCTCCAACAGGGCGCGGCTTTTCAGGTTCTCGGCGTCGGAGAGGGAGGTGTGCAAAAAGACCACCCCGTCCACGCTTTCGAGTTGCAAGGTGCGTTCGACAATTTGCGCATAGACATCCAGGTCGAACAGATCGCCCAGATCGAGCGGGTTGGTCAGGCGGATCACCGAGGCGCGGAAGCTCTTTTCGATCTCGCGTAAGAAGCTTTCGGGGAACGGCGCCAGGTCGAAGCCGGCCAGCTCACAGGCATCTGCAGCGATGACCGCATGGCCGCCGGAGCGCGAGATCACCGCCAGCCGCCGCCCCTGCATCGGCGGCAGGCGCAGGATCTTCAGGTTGTTGCCCAGGGTGGTGGCGTCGTGAACGCGGATGATCCCCGCCTGCTTGAAGGCTGCCTCCACCACGGCGTCATCCGAGGCCAGCGAGGCGGTGTGCGACTTGGCGATATTCTGCCCCAGCTTCCCAATATTGGCCTTGAACGCCAGGATCGGTTTGGGCGAGCGGCGGGCGATGTCCATCAGCCGTCGCCCATCGCCCATGCTTTCCAGGTACAGGAAGATCAGCTCGGTGCCGGGGTCGGTGATCATATACTCGAGCATGTCTTCGGCGTTGAGGTTGAGCATGTTGCCCACCGAGACGAACTTGTTCAGCCCCAGGCCCTCATTAGCCAGCAGGTTGAGCACGCTCATCCCCACGCCGCCGCTTTGGGTGATCACCGATACGCCGCCCAGCTTGACGAATTTTTTCAGCCGCGGAAAAGGCACGCAAAAGCCGTTTTCCATGTTGATCACCCCGATGCAGTTCGGGCCTACGAAACGGATGTTGTACTTCGCGGCGATTTCGGCGATTTGCTGCTCCAACTGCAACCCTTCCTGGGCGTATTCGCGAAACCCCGCGGTCTCGATGATTGCCCGGTGGATGCCCTTCTGTCCACATTCCTCCAGGATGCCCGGCACGGTGTGCGCCGGGGTCAGGATGACCGCTAGATCGACGTGATCAGGGATATCGACCACTGAGCGGTAGATGCGGCGCGTCTCGATCACCCCGCCGCTCGGCCCGACGGCATATACGATGCCGTTGAAGCCGTATTCGACCAGGTTGGCGACGATGTTGCGACCCAGGTTATCCGGCTTGGATGAGACGCCGATCACCGCAACGCTGAGGGGATAGAAGATATCATGCATGGGTCGGCTCCTGCGCTTTCTCGATTTGTGGCATGTTGCCTCCAAGGCCGCTGAACGGGCATGGCTATGGCTGGCGCAAGGGTTGGAGAGGACGGTCACTGTGGATTTTACCTGAGGTGGGCGCGCTTGGCAATCGGGAAGTTAGCCCGCAGTCTCTGGCGTCGGCGGGGGCGGGTTCGACGCTTTGCGGCTGCGGCGAACGAAAAAGCCGGCAGGCGTATGCGCCTGCCGGCCAGGTTGGGTCTGGTTCGGGTCGTTACTGTGGGGTGAGGACGAAGTCGATCTCCAGTGCGATCGTCTCGCCGACATTGGCGACGAACGGCACGCTGGGAACCACCAGCTCGAAATCCGCCCGGTTGAGCGTGGCCTTGGCCGAGCCGACCAGGCGTTCGGGGGATTCGACGTTCACACTTACGTCGAAGGTTATCGGTTTGGTGATGTCTTTGATCGTCAGGTCGCCGCTCACCTGGAAGGTGAACGACTGACCCGGCGCAGCGCTGCCGCTCAGGCCGCTGATTTGGGTGGGCTTGAAGGTGATGAACTCGTATTGGTCGGTGAACAGGATACGGTTGCGGATCGCCTGGTTGCGGCGGCTGTCGTCGGTCTGCAGCGTGCGGGCGTTGATCACGATCTCGCCCACCTGCGCTGTGCTGAGGTCGGCCAGATTTACGGCGACCTGGCCGGCGACCTGGTTACTGACGCCGATCACGTCCTTGGGCTGACCGCGCAGCAGCTCGAAGATGGTAAAGCGCACTTGCGATTCATCCTGGCTGATCTGGTAGATCATCACCTCGGATTGCGATGCAGGCTCAACTTGCACGGGCTGAGCCGCCGCTGGCGGGTTGGCGGCGATGGGCTGCGCTTCGGTAGGCGCCGGGGTCGGGGGCGTGGTGGCGCTGGGAGCGCTGGTGGGACTGGCAGCGACTTCCAGGGTGGGCGCGCTGAGCGGCGCGCTGGCGGCCTGGGTTTCGCCCAACACCCAATCGTACAGCCAGATGCCACCCGCCAGGGCAATGACGACCAGGGCTGCGGCGGCGATCAAGATGACGTTTTTGCTCATGCAGTTTCCTCCAAAATGGTGGTTTCGCAAACCGGTCACGAAGTTGCCGAACTAACAGGATATAACGGACTGGATTATACCGATTACTTGTTAGGAAATTGTTCAGAGCATGTGAGAAGTTGATGAGATGAGGGGCTGTCTTGCGATTTCGGCGGCGTTGTCAGGGCGCGGTTTTATTTAGAACTGCACTGTTGAAACCAGGCGATCATGGAAATATCCCAATCATTGGTATACTTACCTTTACTTAGAGCATATTGGAGGAGCGCTAATGGATGAGCTTAACCAGCGCCTGCAGGATGCCTTCCGCTTCACGCCAGGCGATGTGCGCGCTAACCGCGATGGGCGGCTGTCTGCCCGCCAGCGGGCTGTTCTGCGGGCTGCCGGTTCGAACATGCGCCTGGCAATCGCAGTGTTTGTCTTTGTCATGCTCGGAACATTGGGGGTTCTGGCCTATTCATTCGTGCGTTCTGGCGAGCAGGCTGATGGGGCAGGGTTGATCGGCCTGATCATTGTCACCGGCGTAATTGGGATGATTATCCTGGTCGGCGTGCTGACCAGTCGCCGCTATCTGGTCTCTGCAGAAGTCACGAGCTTCATGCGCGCCGAGGGCATTGCCCAACCGGGTAAGATCAAGGCTGATGCAGCGCGCTTCGAGGCTAAGATCGGCGCGACAAAATTGCGCCTGGCGAGCGAGGAGCAGCTCGCCGCCTTCCAGCCGGGGGTGTCGTACCGGGTGTTCTACCTGCCTCGACCGGTGCCGTTCATTCTGGCGGCAGAGGTCATCGGCAGCGAGGCGGAGATCGACGCGTCCGCCGAACGAACGGCGCAGACCCCGGTGGAGCAGGATTCCGTGGTGCAGTTACAGCGGCGCGCCCGCCCGATCCTGTATGTACTCGGCGCGCTGGTATTCGGCATTCCACTGGCGGCGCTGGTTTTGGGAGCGCTGCCGGGGTTCACAGGTTGGTTGGTCTTCCTCGTGTTGCTGGCGCTCGGCGTGGGCTTTGTGTATTGGAGTTTGCGGCGTCTATCCGGGTAGCAAGATCAAATCGGGCCAGAAATCCTGACAATTGGAGACTTTGGAGATGGACAAAAATTCGATTCGTCAAATCGCTGTGGTATTGGCGCTGGTCGGTGTGGTGGTGATGAATGGGCTGGCTAACGCCTTGCCGCTCAACGGCTTGCAGACCGGCGAGATTTCGGATCGCTTCGCGATCTATTTTGTACCAGCGGGCTATGTGTTCTCGATCTGGAGTTTGATCTACCTGGCGCTGATCGGCTATGCCGTGTTCCAGGCGCTGCCCTCCCAGCGGGCGAACTCGCGCTTGCAAGCCATTGGTTACTGGTTTGTGTTGAGTTGTATCGCCAATGTGGTCTGGCTGTTCCTGTGGCATTACGAGCAGTTTTATTGGACGCTGGTCGCCATGTTGGCGCTATTGGGGTCGCTGATTGTGATCTATCTACGCCTGGATATCGGTCGTAGCCGCCCTACCATCGCCGAGCGTTGGCTGGTGGAAGCGCCTTTCAGCCTGTATCTGGGCTGGATCACGGTTGCCACGGTTGCCAACGTCACCCAGCTCCTGTATTACTTGGGCTGGAGCGGCTGGGGTCTTTCGCCGGAGGTCTGGTTCGTGCTGGTGCTGGCGGCAGTGTTGGTCATTGCGGGGTCAATGGCATATACACGCCATGATGTGATCTACCTGCTGGTGCTGGTGTGGGCGCTGGCCGGCATTGCCATCAAGCATGCGGCAATCTCGTTGGTTTCGATCACGACCTGGATTGCCACCCTGTTGGTGGTCGTGTTGGTGATTTACTCGATTTGGATGAATCGACAAAGCATGACAATGCGCTCAGCATAACCTCCTCGGTAATCATTGCACGGGCCAGCTCGTCATGTAGATGGCCCACTGCCGCATCCGCTTGACTTTGGGGATGAAATCCTGTATTATAAATTTAATACCATCGGTTGCTTAGGACAGAGAGCAACCTTCGCTGTTAACTTTGCTGCCCGCTCTTGTCGAAATGGCCAGAGCGGTTGTTGTTCTTAGGGGAGGGCTGCCGTGAAAATTGCTCTGTTAGGCGCCGAGCTTGAAGAGAACCTGGGCTTACGCTATATTGCCTCCTCTCTTGAAGCCCAAAACCACATTGTCAAGATCATTCCTTTCAATTCCGAAAGCGATATCCCTTCAGCCGTGTCCAGCTTGATAGATTTTGACCCGCGTATCGCCGGGTTATCAATGGTCTTCACCGGGCGAGCAAGGGAGTTTTGCCGGCTCGCCCAAGCATTGCGCGATGCAGGCTTTCGCGGCCATATCATTGCCGGCGGTCACTTTGCCTCGCTCAATTGCAGCCAATTGCTGACGGACTTTCCGGCGTTTGATTCGGTTGCCCTGGGGGAAGGCGAAGAGTTGATGTGCGCCCTGGCGAGATCGCTGGATGATCTCTCCCGGGTGACGGGCTTGTGCTATCGCCGCTCCGATGGATCTTTGGTCACCAACCCCTCGTTGGGAAACCCCGATCGATTAGACGATCTGCCCTTTCCCAAGCGCACCACCTTCCACAGCTATTTTGGCAAGCCCATCGCCAGTGTGCTGACCAGCCGCGGCTGCTGGCGCGACTGCGCTTTTTGCAGCATCAACGCCTGGTACAAACAGGGCGGTGGGAAGAAGTTCCGTGTTCGCAGCGTTGAGAACCTCCTCGAAGAGCTGAAACAACTGTATTTTGAGCATGGCGTGCGTATTTTTAATTTTCAGGATGACAACTTTTTCCTGCCCAACCCGCAAAAAGCTGTTCTGCGCTTTGCTGCCATTCGGGATGGTTTACATCAAGCCGGAATAGATCAGATTGCCATCGCTGTCAAAGCCCGTCCGGATAGCATCACGGAAGAATCCATCCGTATCCTGGATGAGCTGGGCCTGTTCCGCGTATTTCTGGGAGTGGAAAACGCCTCTCAGCGGGGGTTGAACAACCTGAATCGGAGATGCAGCGTTGACCAGGTGCTCAAGGCTCTGGAGATCCTCAACAGCTTTGACGTGCATATCGCCTACAACCTGCTCATGTTTGAGCCCGACACCACGCTGGATGATATCTTGATCAACCTTCGTTTCATGGAACGCCATATCGAGAATCCCTTCAATTTTTGCCGGGCAGAGGCTTACGCTGGCACAGGGTTGGAAACCAAGTTGCGCCGCGAAGGGCGCCTGTTAGGAGATTATTTTGGATTTGACTACCGGCTGAAAGACCCACGGTCCGAGGCGTTTCACCAGATTGCAAATTATGCTTTCTTCGACCGCAACTTTAGCGATTACGGGCTGCATTATTTCAATATGCAGGTGGATTTTTTCTTCCAGTTGCTGAAGCGCTTTTGGCCGGAGCTTGTCTCTCAGACGATGCGCAGCCTGGTGCGCAACTTCATCAAACGGACAAACCTGGACACCTACGAATGCTTGAGCCAGATCTATGACTTTGTCGCGTGTAATGTTGCTGCCGATAAGGAATTGGACATCGCCGCGATCAGCAATTTTGCCCGCAGGATGCGTTTGCAGGTGGATGAGCGCAGCCGCGTGTTGCACCAGCAGGGTGAAGAGATCCTGCGATGGCTGACAGAAAACTATGAAGCCGGGCGACAAATCCCCCCGCCAATTCAGATTTATTCATCCGCGCAAGCTTCTTGGATGCCTTCTGACGCCACATTCGCCGAAGCGCCATTCCTGGCGATCCATCCCGTGCCCTATCGCGGCTTGGAAAACCTGGAAAACCTTGAGTTTGTCCGGCCTGGAGAAAATTTGGACGATTGGTTTGGAGTGGCTCCTGTGCCCATTCCCTATACTGAGTTCAAAAAGAGAGAGGCAAAGTCTGCTGAAAAGCAAAATCCGCCCATATTATCTTGAGGCTGGGCCATAAAGAAAAGGAAAGAAAAGTAGCAACCTTGAGCTGAGAAAGGAAAGAATCATGAAAGCAGAAACCTTTGCGAAACTACGTGATTGGGTGGAGCCTGCTCACCCGATGATTGTCGAGCGCTACGACGACTTGCTGACCATCTACCGCTTTATTCGGGAGAAACACCAGGATACCATTGACAGGCTGTTCGACGAAGTGGCGCGCCAGATCGGCTATATCGTCACTTCAACCGTGCCGGTGATGCTCGAATTTGCCGAGGATGGCAAACTCAAGGATGTGGAGATCGGCGCAGAGCATCTGCGCGGCACCCTGTTTGAGAAGATTGTCAGCGTGCTGCAACCAGGGGAAAAGCTGCCGGTGCGAGCTGGAAAATTCAACCTGTACTTGATCTGGTTCAACGCTCTCAAGCTGCGCCTGCGCAAGGACTGGGTAGAGCCTGCCCACTTCCGCCAGCAAATCATGTTCGAGCGCTTGCGGGAACAGGTGGCAGCGGCCGAGGTGCAGTGGGAGGTGCGCGAACCGGCCCATTGGTTCGATCCTGGCACTCGCCTGGTGCCGGACGACATCATGATCATCTCTGTGTTGGATGAGGTTTACCCGGAGCTGCGCCTGGCGGATCGAGTGGCATTTTATCGCTACGCCGGTAAAATCAAAATACCCCCGGATGTCATGGAACCAGCCCATTTCCGCAGGGGTGACCTTGAGCAACTTTACGAACGGCTGAGGATTTTATTGGAGAAATAGCGAGCTGCTTTCCACAGGCAAAGCATCAATGCTGGCGGATTGGCATTCAGCCGGTTAACACGCCAGCAGGGCGTTGACCAGCCCTTTGGGAGCGGTTTCTTTTTGCGCGCCTGTCTGTGCCTGACCCGCGGCCTCCACCCAGGGATCTGCTGCCTCCGGAATGGCCGCAGAAACCCTTGACGAAAACCCACGGAGAATGGTAGACTATGGCTCTGTTAAGAACAAATTAAGAAAGGAGGCGCGCTTTATGTTAAATCAAGTCGTTGTGCTTGTCCCCCAAGCTGCATGGGCGCGCCTGCTCTGCGAAGGCTGAGGCCGGTTCCTTGAGTTGATCCAGGACATTCGACAGTCATCGGCCACGGGCGCACCCATGCCCCGTGGCTTTTTGATTCCCGCCGCGCTGTCGTTGCGCGCCGGTCGCGAATCGTCTGCATGATACCTGTCCTTGCTGCCAGCCACGGGAGATGACCTGTGGCTGGCGCTTTTTGTCCGTAGAACATAAGGAACCTCAGCCTTGAACAATTTAGATGTTTCTGACGACCCCCTGGCCTTGGGCGACCATGAAGCAGATCTATCTCATCAGCCCGATGAAGGCGAGATCGGCGTCGTCTATAAAAAGAATATCGGCAGTGCTGTGGTGCACGCCAATGGGCGCGTGATCGTGTGCAGCCTGTCGAACCGTTTGCGCAAACTGCTCATCTATGACGAATCGGATGGCGGGAGCGGTCACCGCACGGTGCGCCAGGTCAAGAGCCTGGCGCGCGGCGACCCCCTGGCAGTGGGCGACCGCGTGCGTTTCGTCCGCGCCGGCGAGGCGCAGGGCATGATTATCGAGGTGTTGCCGCGGCGCAGCCAGATGGCGCGCCGCTCGGCGGTGCCCATGCCCGACGCACGCCCTTTCGAGCAGGTGATCGTAGCCAACCTGGATCAGGTGGTGCCGGTTTTCTCGGCCGCACAACCGACGCCGAAGTGGGCTTTGCTCGACCGTTACCTGGTCTCGGCAGAGGCCAGCGGCCTGCCAGCATTGATCTGCATCACCAAGCTCGACCTGGCTCGTGGGCGGGATGGGGCGATCGACCCGGCCCTGGCGGATGCTCTCCAAATCTATCGCCAGATCGGCTATCCGGTGTTGTTCACCAGCGCTCGCACCGGCGAGGGCCTGCAGGATCTGCGCGCTGCCCTGCGGGGGCGCGTTTCGGCTTTCCTGGGCAAATCGGGTGTGGGGAAGACCTCCCTGCTCAACGCGTTGCAGCCGGGCCTGGGGCTGCGCGTCAACCAGGTGAATGAGCGAACCGGCAAAGGTAAGCACACCACCACCAACCCGGAGATGTTCTCTCTGGACGAGGTGGAACCGACGGCGATCGTGGATACTCCGGGCATCCGCGAGTTTGGTTTTTGGGATGTGGACGGCGAAGACCTGGCGTCCTATTTCCCGGAGATGCGCCCGCTGGTGGGGCGTTGTCGCTTCGGGTTGGACTGTCGCCACGACGAGGAGCCGGGCTGCGCCATTCGCAAAGCCGTCACCGCCGGGGAAATCAGTCCCTATCGTTACCGCAGCTACTGCGTGCTGAGAGCGGAGGTCGGATGAATCTGCGGGGAAACTCGCGGCGCGTCTTGTGGGAGCGCAAGGCCTTGCGCTCCCACGCTGACGGCGGCTTTGTCTGTAAGCATTGCGGCCAGTATGTTTCGTCTGCCTGGCCGATAGCGGGCGTGCGCCACCGCAACCACTGTCCTTACTGCCTGCATTCGCGCCACCTGGATTTATGGCAGGCCGGGGATCGCCTGTCTGCCTGCAAGGGCGACATGCGACCGGTTGGGCTGACTTTCAAGCGCCTTCGCAAGAAGTACGGTGGAGCATGGGGTGAACTGATGTTGGTGCATCGTTGTCAGGCATGCGGGAAGATCTCTGCCAACCGCGTCGCTGCAGATGATGACAGCGCCGCGTTGCTGGCGCTGCTCGATCAATCGTCTTCCCTGGCAACTCCTGAGGCTGCCGACATCCAACTGCTTGGCCCTGCCGATATCGCCGACGTGCGGATACAGTTGTATGGTCGAAATCGATCCTGCTGAAAATTGCAGAAATCCGTCTGCTCGATATTGGCATAGAATTTGCAACAAAGTGTGCTATGATAGCGCAATCCGCTTAACACGTATTGCATTCAGCCGCTATGGAACCCGTCTGAACCGATGTCGCAACCTGCCGCACCCGACCTGAGCCGCCTGCCCCTGTTTGCCGACCTGCCGTCTGATGCGCGGCAACGCTTGCAGGCCTGCCTGACCCCGCGTGAAGTCCCTGCCGACGAGGAATTGATCAAGTTTGGGAACCGCGGCGATTGGCTCGCCATCGTCGAGCGGGGGCTGGTTTGCCTGGAAGGCGCCGACGGCCGGCTGCAGAGCGTGGGCGCCGGCGGCAGCTTCGGGGAGGCAATGCTGCGCTACGGCGTTCCCAGCGCGTTCTCTGCCCGGACTCTGGCCCCGACGACCTTGTGGATGCTCCGCCGGGCGGACTGGCTGGCGCTGCGCCAGAATCCGCTTGCTCAAAGCCGGGAAGACGCCCCTGAAGCGGCCTCTCCGACCGCCGCTCATTCTCGCATTGTCTCATCTGCGGACAAGACTCCCATCCGCTATCGGTCGCCCTTAAGGCTGCTGTTCCTGGCTTCCCTGGCGTTGGCGCTGCTGATCGCCGCGCCGTGGTTGACGGCGGCGGGCGGCGGCTGGCTGGCGCTGCAGCTTCTGGATGCCCGGCGCCCGCAAGAGGCCGCCGGTGTGCTGAGGCTGGCGCTGATGGCGCAGCCCAATTCGGCCACCCTGCACGACACTTACGGCTACCTGTTGTTTCGCCAGGGCAACCTGGAAGCTGCTCGGGCTGAATTCGAGCAGGCGTTGCGGCTGGAGCCGGAGCTGGCCTCGGCGCTGAACAACCTGGGAGTGACTTTGCTGGCCGCCGGTCATCCGGATCGGGCGTTGGCGTATCTTGAACAGGCCAGCGCGCTGGATCCGGGCGATGCAACCCTGCAGGCCAACCTGGGCGACGCCCACCTGGCCGGCGGCGACCGCGAATCGGCGATGGCGGCCTACCAGCGCGCATTTGCCCTGGATCCGGCTTTGTGGAGCGCCCGCTCCCGCTGGGCGATCCTGGCCTTGCAGCGCGGCGACCTGCAGGCCGCCCGTCAGGCGTTGCAGGAAGTGATCCTTTCTCGACCGCAGGATGCCCAGGCGCAACTCGGGCTGGGGGTGATCGCCTGGCGCGAAGGCCGCCTGGAGGCGGCGATCGAGCACCTGCAATCCGCCCGCCGGGCTGATCCGGGCGACCCCGTGGCGCGGCTGTACCTGGGCCTGGCTTTGCAGGCGGCCGATCAGCCGGAGAAAGCGGTGTTGGAGTTCGAGCAGGCGTTAGCGCTCAGCCAGGAATTGGCCGTGCAGAACCTGGCGCGGGAGCATTTGCTCACGCTGTATCAGGCGGTGTATGCGCCGAAACCTGCGCCAGGCGCCAGCGTGGAAGGAGGTGAGGGGCTTCCCACGCCGTGACGCGGGCCGAAGTGGGTGTTCCAAAGCGACGATCTTTGATACCGGGAAAGTCAATCTGATGGGAAAAGCGCCGCTACCTGCGGTGCACACTTCAATGCTCAGTGAGGAGGATTGTTGGATCATGAAAGCTCGATTAACCCTTACCCTGTTGGTGGCGCTGATACTGGCAGCCATGCCGCTGTTCCAGGTTCAGGCGCAGAACGGCGCCTGGTACTACTGCAGCGCCACGCGCACTTCGGGCGGAACGGGAACGTACTACGATCCGTGGGCGTGCAGCGATGAGGCCCAGTTGGCCACGGTGACCGATACCATCTGCCGCCTTGGCGGGGGTACGCTGTTTCGCATCTATACCGGCTACTATGTCATCTACTACGTGAACTACACGCCGAACGGCTGCCAGGTGGTCCCGGATGGGGAATACCCGGGCGATCCGCCCAACACCGGCCCGGATTTGCCCACCCCGCTGATCATCGGCGGTGTGGTTTCGGCAGGGCTGCTGCTGGTGGCGGCCGGTCTGCTGCTGCGTCGCAAGAGCGCTGCGGCATAACGCTTCTTGGGTTGATTCGATGGCGACGAAATCCGGGGTCAGGCGAGCCTGTCTGAGCGATCTGCTGCTGGCGGCTGGCGCGTTGTTGTTGCTCGGCGCGGCGCTGCTGTGGGGGCGAAACGCGCTGGCAGCGCAGGAAACTGCCAACCGGCGCTATCTGGCGGCAAGCGTCCCTCTCACCGCGCCGCTGCCGGATGACAACGGCTTCTCGCGGCTGGCTGCCAGCCTGCCCTCGCCGACCCCGGAGTCGCCTAAGAAGCAGGCTGCGCTCGCCGGAGAGGTTTCCGGTCAAGCAGTCGCGATTGCGGTTTCGTCTGCTGAACCGGCTATCCCCGTCGCCGCACAGACTGCGACCCCGCTTGTGGGGCAGGAGCCTGGCGCGGTTGAAGCGCTGGCCGCCGCGCCGACAGCCAGCACCTCGGAAGCCGGCGCGCCGGCCGAAGCGATCTTACCTGCATCGAATCCGATCGTGCATCTGGCGATCCCTGCCCTCAAGGTCAAGCGCGCTGTTGTGCCGGTGGGATTGCGGCCGGATGGCAAGGGAGGGCTGGTCTGGGACACCGAGGCGATCTTCGCCACCAACAACCGCCCCGACCTGGTGGGGCATCTCATCGGCTCGGCTTATCCCGGCCAGGGCGGCAACATCATCCTGATCGGGCACAATTACAACCAGGTGGATTACGGTTGGGAGGGGGTGTTCGTCAACATCAAGAACTTAAAGGCGGGCGATCGCATCGTCATCCGCGGCCAGGATGGGAACGAATACACCTATGTCGTCCAATTGGTGAAGCAGGTGCCCTGGCGTTCTAAGAATGCCAAGGAGCTGGAAAAGCATTTCAAGTTCTTAGGCCCCTCGACGAGCGAGCGCCTGACCCTGGTGACCTGCGGCGGGGCGAACATCTGGCCTTTCCCGGCGCGGGTGTACGTCGTCGCCGTGCCTGAAGGCCGCTGATACTTCTCCTTTAGCGCGCTTCGCGGCGCCAGGAGCTCAGGCTGCAATTTGTACGGTCTGCAGAAGCTGTTTGATCTGGGGGAGCGCAGCTTCGGCGGCTGCTTCTCCGGCGGCGATCACCTCTTCCGCCAGCTCGAAGCCGGTGAACAGGCTCACCTGATTGGGGATTTCTGGGCGAATCACCAGGCTCGGCGGGCAAACCCGCAGGCGATACTCGGTCAATTCGGAGATCATGATCAGAAAGGCGATCATCACGTCTTGTAAAGCCGAGGGCAGGTGCGCCGTCACCGGCGCCTGCACCACGGGCGTTTCTCCTGGGCGGTTGCGGGGAAAATCGGGGATCACGTCCACCGCGATGCTGAGCTGCATCCCGGCGCGGCACACCGCATCCACCGGCACGTTATTCAGAATGCCGCCATCCACCAGCAACAAATCGCCGTAGTGCACCGGCTCGAACACCCCAGGGACAGACATGGTCGCCCGGATCGCATCTACCACTCGACCCTGGCGCAGCACCACCTCGCGCCCGGTGAGCACATCTGCGGCGATCAACTCCAGGGGGATCTTCAATTCGTCGAAGGTCAGTTCCTCGCCGAGCATGCTGGCGAGCTGGCGATACAGGCGCGTCCCTTTGATCAACCCCCTGCCGGTCAGCTTGATATCCAGCAGACGGATCTGCTCGGTGCGCTTGCGGATCTGCAAAGCCACCTCGGTGAGCGTCTCCAACGGGATGCCGGCGGCGTAGGCGGCGCCGATGATTCCGCCCATGCTCGTCCCGGCAATGAAGTGCACCGGGATGCGCTCGCGCTCAAGGACTTTGAGCACGCCGATATGCGCCAGGCCGCGGGCGCCGCCGCCGCCCAAGGCCAGGCCCAGGGTAGGGGAGTGGGGTAAGCTGTCCATGGATTGGATTATAAAGGGGCTTGACGCTGCGCGTCAATGGGAGGAAATTCGCTCAGCCTTCATCCGGTTCCAGGCGCATGGGGATTCCGGCGATCATGAACACCACCCGCTCGGCGACCCGCGCCAGGCGCTGGTTGGCCCAGCCCAACAGGTCGCGGTAGATGCGCCCCAATGGATAGGGCGGCACCAGCCCCAGCCCCACTTCGTTCGATACCACCAGCCATTGCGCCGGGCTGGATTGGATGGCCTGGAGCAGGTCGTCGATCTCGTCTTGCACCAGGGCGGCCGCCTTTGCCTCGTCGGGATGATCCACGTCATCTGCAGCCTGGAGCAGTCGGTTCGCCACCAGCAGGGTCAGGCAATCCAGCAGAATCACTTCGGCTTGCGGCGGTTGAGCCAGCAAGGCGCGCCCCACGCTGCAAGGGATTTCGAGCGTTTGCCAGGAATCGGGGCGCTTCTGGCGGTGGGCGGCGATGCGCGATTGCATTTCCTCGTCCAGGGCCTGAGCGGTTGCGATGTACGCCACCCGCCCGCCGTTTTGCATCACCAGCTTTTCGGCGTAGGTGGATTTGCCGCTGCGCGCCCCGCCCAGAATCAGGATCAACTTTCCCATGTGGCGCTCCTCAGATGTTCGGTGCAGTTGAGCAGGTTTAGGATCGCGCCTTCGGGGTAAATGTTTAGTTCGGAGAGGGAGGCGTTGGATAGCTGTACCTGCCAATAACGCCCTGGCGGCAGCCCCAGGGCCAGGGCGATCAGCATCTGCAGCGGACCGCCATGCGCCACCAGGATCACTGTCGCCTCGGCGTGCGCCTGGAGGATGTCCTGATAGGCTGCCTGCACGCGGGCTTTCAAATCCAGCAGGGTCTCACCGCCAGGAGGGGCGGTGTGCTCCAGGTCGCTCTTCCAGATCTCCAACTGTCGGAGCTGGCGCGCCTGGATCTCGTTATAGGTAAGGCCTTCCCATTCGCCGAAGCACATCTCACGCAGGCGCGGCTCGGCGATGAGCGGGCAGCGGGCTTCGGCAGGCAGCCCTTGCTGGATGATCTGCGCGGTTTGCCAGGCGCGCTGCAGGTCGCTGGAATAGATGGCGGCGGGCTTTTCCAGCGAGAGCCGCCGGGAGATCGCCTGCGCCTGCGCCAGGCCGGCGGCGTTCAAGGGAATGTCGGTGTGCCCCTGAAAGCGCCCGCTGGAGTTCCAATCGGTCTGTCCGTGGCGCACGATCAGCAACTTTGTGCTCATTGCAACACCTCATCTAATGCAGCCAGCAGCCTGGAATTTTCTTCGGGCCGGCGAGCGGCAATGCGCACATAGGCTGGCAGACCGAACGAGGCGCAATCGCGCACCAGGATGCCTTTAGCAAGCAGGCTGGCGCGCAGGCGCGCCGCATTACCGACCTCCATCAAGAAAAAATGGACCCGCGTGGGTACGACTTTCAGGCTGCGTCGGCGCAAGGCGGCGATCAGTTCTTGCCGCGCCATGGCCAGTTTGGCCAGCGTATGGCTCAGGTGAGCGGAGTCGCTGAGGGCGGCAATGCCTGCTGACTGGGCCATCGCATTTACATTCCAGGGCGGGCGCACCTTGCGTAATGCCTCGATCACAGTGGTGTGGCCGACGGCGTAACCCAGGCGCAGCCCGCTCAACGCGTAGTCTTTGGTCATCGAACGCAAGACGAGCAAATTGGGTTGGGGCAAGGAGATGGCGGAGGACGACCCATCGGCGAATGCAATGTAGGCTTCGTCCACGACGAAAAGCGTATTTGGAAATGCTTGAGCCCAGGAAGCAAGATCGTCTTGTGCGAGCGCCTGGCCGGTTGGGTTGTTGGGGTTGCACAAGAAGACCAGCCGGTAGGCGCGTTGCGACAATTGATGGGCGATGGCATGCGGGTCGGGTGTAAATCCGGTGTTACTGCTTGCAAGCCATTCATCCACAGCGGCGCCCATTAGAGCGGATGCACGCGCATATTCCCCGAACGTTGGTCCAATCACCAAGACGGCCTGGTTAGCATCCAGGTAAGCCAGCGCCGCCAGCCATAACAGTTCGGCGCTGCCGTTTCCAACCAGGATGTTCTGAGGCGAGATACCCAGGCAATCGGCCAGTTTTCGGCGCAACGCCAGCGCTTCCCGATCAGGGTAGCGATCCACCGGGGTTTGGGAAAGAGCCGCTGAAACCACCGGAGATGGGCCATAGGGGTTGGTATTGGTGCTGAAATCCAATACGCCTGACGGTTGTAAATGCTGTTGTTCCAGCTCTTCGAAATCCAGCGCCCCATGGACTACATCCATGAGCGTTGCAACGGCAGGGCGCGGCAAGGGTGGAGAACAATGAGAGAGAGTATTCACCGCTTCGACCTTTTAACCGATTTTAGCACCCTTGCGGGTGCAGGACATAAGAGCAATAGCGCCAGGGCGAGGGCGGCGGCGCCAAGGGCGATGCGCTGCGCTCGATGGATATCCACAGGGTTTGGTTTGCGGCCGCCCGTCCCGAGACGATAGCTGCCGACCTTTTCCAGTTCAACTCCCAGGGCGCCCGCCATGGCGCTCATAGGGTAGCCCGCGTTGGGGCTTGAGGTTCGATGGGCATCCCGAAAAATGCTGCGCAGCGATCCTTTGACTGAGCCGCCCGCTAGGGGTGAGGCGAAGGCGATCATCAAGGCGGTCAATCGCGCTGGAAGCAGATTGAGCAAATCATCCGTGCGGGCAGGAATTTTGCCCTGCCATTCCAGTTCTGGGGTGCGGTAGCCGAGCATGGCGTCGGCGGTATTGGCAAAGCGATAGAACATCGCTAATGGCAGGCCGCCCACATAATAGTAAAACAACGGAGCAACCACACCATCGCCGGTGTTCTCGGCGACCGATTCGATTGTGGCCGCAGCGACCAGGCTCTGATTTAGATTGGAGGTATCCCGGCTGACAAGATGCCACGATAGCAGGCGGCGCGCTTCTGGCAGATCTCCTGTCTGGAGGGCAGCATGCACCTGGCCGGCGGCTGAATGCAGGCCGCGCAACGAAAAGGTGGCTTTGAGCAGAGCGGCTTCTATGAGCCAGCTCAGTTGAACAGGCAGGTGGGTCGTCAGACGAATGACCAGCCGACTTGATACCGTCGTCATCAAGCCGCCTGCAAGCGTTAAGCCTGCGCCAGAGAGCAAATCCCAGATAGGCCGTGCGGTTGAATCCGCCGTTTTTTGCGCATAGCCACTGACCGATTGCTGCCATTTGTGAATCAAGGCGCCCATCCAGGCAACCGGATGAAAACGGTTCGGCGGGTCGCCTAGGAATACATCAATGGCGATTGCAAGCAGCAGGACGATCTTGCGGCGGTTCATCGCGTCAGCCATATTGCGCCTGGATCGCAACGAACGCCAGCAGCACGGCGGTCTCGATCAGCAGGTTGGTCGCGCCGTATAGATCGCCGGTCAGGCCGGGGATGCGCCTCAGGGTGAAGCGCATCAGGCCGGACCAGGCCAGCAGGGCGGCAAGCAAGGCTGCCAATGTGGCCCACAGGTCATATAACCAGACCGCGACCAGGAGCGCGGCGAGAGCGAAGGCTGTCGCCAGAACTGCCTGAGGCAGGCGGGCATTGTTTTTGATTTCCCGGCCCAACCCGCTGGGGCGGGCGTAGGGAAAGGCGATCAGCGCAACGGCCATCCCCCAGCGACCCAGCACCGGCGCCAGGAACAGGGCTGCCGGGCGCGCCTCGGTCAGGGCGCTCAGGGCGCTGAACTGGATCAGCAGCAGCAAAATCCCGCCGGAGAGGGCGTAGGCCCCGACGCGCTCATCGCGCATGATCTCCAGCCGCCGCTCGGGCGTGAAACCGCCCAGCAGGCCGTCGCAGGCATCCAGGAAACCGTCCAGGTGCAGCGCGCCGGTGAGCAGAACCCATACGGCGAGCAGCAGCGCAGCCTGCAGCAGCGGCGGGAACAGCCATCCCAAGGCGCGATCGACGCCGACCAGCAGCGCTCCCAACAGCGCCCCGACCAGCGGGTAGAAACCCACTGCAGCGCCTAGCTCTCCGGGCGTGAAGGGGCGGCGGATGAAGGCGGGCGAAAGCAGCAGAAATTGCACCGCCGCCAGGAACGCCGTCAGCGGGGAAACGCGAGCCGGCTTTTCGTCGGCGGTCACCGGGCCTCCTGCTCCGAGACCCCGGCTTCGTCGAAGGTGGCCATCTCTGCCAGCGCCTTGCAAGCCGCTTCGACCAGCGACATAGCCAGCACGGCTCCGGTGCCTTCGCCGAGGCGCATCTTCAGATCGAGCAGCGGAGAAACGCCGATCCAGTCCATCATGAGGTGATGCCCCTGCTCCATCGAGGTGTGCGCGGCGATCAGATAGTCGCGCGCCTGTGGAGCCAGGCAGACTGCGATCATCGCTGCGGCGGTGGAGATGAAGCCGTCCACCACCACCGGTCGGCGGTGAGCGGCGGCGGCCAGGATTGCTCCGGCCAGGCCGCCGATTTCGAAGCCGCCCACCTTGGCCAGCACATCCAGACCGTCTTTGGGGTCAGGCTGGTTGACTTCCAGGGCGCGGCGGATGGCATCGATCTTGCGCTGCAGGCCGGCGTCGTCCACGCCGGTGCCGCGCCCGGCGACCTCTTGCGCCGTTCGACCGGTAATCGCTGCCGCGATCGCCGCCGAGGGTGTGGTGTTGCCGATCCCCATATCGCCGGTGGCCAGGATATCCAGCCCGTCGGCGATCAGCGCCTCGACCACGCCCGCGCCGGCCTCTAATGCCTGGCGCGCCTGATCCCGGCTCATCGCCGGGCCGCGGGCAATGTTGGCGGTTCCGTAGGCCACTTTGCGAACGAGCAGGCCCGGGTGACTGGGCAGGTCGCAGGCCACGCCCATATCCACCACCACCACCCGCGCGCCGGCGTGGCGCGCCAGGACGTTGATCGCCGCGCCGCCGCGCAGGAAGTTGAGCACCATCTGAGGCGTCACTTCTTGGGGGTAGGCGCTGACGCCCTCGGCAACGACCCCGTGGTCGCCGGCCATGACGGTCACGACCTTATGCTCCAGGGTAGGGAGGGGTTTGGCGGTGATGCCGGCGATCTGGATCGAAAGATCTTCCAGGCGCCCCAGGCTGCCGCGCGGCTTGGTGAGGCGGTCCTGGCGCAGGCGCGCGGCGTGCATTGCCGCGGCATCTAAAGGTTCGATTTTGGCGATGAGTTCATTCAGTGTCATTTTGTTGATTCGTTTGTAGGTGAAAGTTTAGAATTCGATCCCCGGCTGCGCCGGGATACCCTGGTCGTAGGGGTGTTTGACGACGTTCATTTCTGTCACCAGGTCGGCGTATTCGAGCAGGGCCGGCGGGGCGTAGCGCCCGGTGATCACCAGGTGCAGATCTGAGGGTCGATTCGCCTGCAGCCAGGCGATCACCTGGGCGGTGTCGAGCCAGCCAAAGTGCAAGGGATAGGTGAACTCGTCGAGCACGATCAGGTCGTATGCGCCGCTGGCGATCTTCTCCTGGGCGAGCTGCCAGCCGTGACGGGCTTTGGCAATCGTTTCGTCCATGTCTTTGGAGAGCCAGGTGAAACCATCGCCCATTTTGTGCCACTCGATGCCCAGTTTGCGCGCCGCTTTGAATTCGCCCCAGGCGCCGGTCTCGGCCTTGATGAACTGGATGACGCACAATCGCAGGCCGCGCCCCCAGGCGCGCAGCAGCAAGCCCAGCGCGGCGGTCGTCTTTCCTTTGCCATCTCCGGTGTTGACGATGACCAGACCTTTTCTCATGCTTTGACTCCCTCGCGCCCGTCCGGCAGCACCAAGGGGCTGCCATATTCCGGGTGCGTCATTACATGCACCGGGATATGATACACCGCTGCAAGCGTCTGCTCGGTGAGCACCTCGTGCGGCGCGCCGCAAGCCTGCAGATGACCGTCCACCAGCAGCGCCACCCGGTCGGCGTACAGACCCGCCAGGTTCAAGTCGTGCAGCGCCATGAGCACAGCAAGCTGGCGCTCATTCGCCAGGCTGCGCACCAGGTTCAGCAGGCTGGATTGGTGCTGCAGGTCGAGATGCGTGGTGGGTTCGTCGAGCAGCAGGACCGGGGTCTCTTGCGCCAGGGCGCGCGCCAGCAGGACGCGCTGCTGCTCGCCGCCGGATAGCTCGCCCACGCGGCGCGCCGAGAGCGGCAGCAGGCTGGTGCGCTCCAGGGCTCTCTGGGCGCATTGGTGATCGGCCGCGCTGGTCTGCCCCAGCCAGCCCAGGTGGGGGTTGCGGCCTATCAGGGCAGTTTCGTACACCGTGAATGCGGGCGGCAGGTTGCGCGCCTGCGGCACCACTGCCAGCAGGCGGGCGCGATCTCGCGGCGGAATCGTCGCTAAATCCCGCCCGCAGATGCGCACGTTGCCGCTCTGTAAGGGCAGCACGCCGCTCACCGCCCGGATCAGCGTGGACTTGCCGGCGCCGTTAGGGCCGATCAACACGACGACCTCGCCGGGGCGCACATCCAGCGATACGCCCTTGAGAATTGGCGCCCGACCGATCTCGACATGGAGGTTTTCGATTTCGAGCATACTTTTACCCTCGCCATCCATTTTGGTTATTGCAGGTTTACCAGTAAGCCTGGTTCCTGGCGCGGCGCAGCACCCACAAGAAGAACGGCGCGCCGACCAGCGAAGTGACGATGCCCACCGGCATGACCTGCGGGGCCAGCAGCAGGCGCGCCGCCAGGTCGGCCAGCAGCAGGGCGGTTGCCCCGCCGATGATCGACAGGGGTACGAGCTGACGGTAGTCGGACCCCCATAACATGCGGGCGACATGCGGGACGATCAGGCCGATGAAGCCGATGATGCCGGAAAACGCCACCGCCGCCGCCGTAGTGAGCGAAGCGGCCAGGATGAGCAGCGCCTTAATCCGCTCGGCAGGCAGCCCAAGCTGCTGCGCCTGCTCCTCGCCGAATTGCAGCACGTTCAGCGTGTGTCCCGAGGCAGTTAAAGCCACCAGGCCGATCAAAATGTAGGGCAGCACCGCCAACACCGGCTCCCAGCCGCCCATGATCGTGCCGCCCATCAGCCAGCCCAGGGCGCGGCGCAGCTCTTCGTGGGAGCGGAGCATCAACAGGGAGGTCAGCGAGGTGGCGAAGGCGCTCACCGCCACCCCGGCCAGGATCAGCGTGGTGGTGGGCAGGGCATTGCCCACCCGCGCCAGGCTGTAAACGATCAGCAGCGTGAGCGCCGCGCCCAGGAAAGCTGCCACCGGAATGGTGTAAAGCCCGAACAGGCTCTCCGGCCATTGCACCGACATGGCCAGGACCGCTCCCAAGCCGGCGCCGGTAGCCACGCCGATCAAGTAGGGATCGGCCAGGGGGTTGCGGAACAGGCCCTGATAAGCGGCGCCGCTGCCGCCCAGCGCCGCGCCGGTGAGCAGCACCAGCGCGGCGTGCGGCAGGCGCACTTGGTAGATGATCGTGGTGAAGGTCTGCGGCCAGTCGGCGGGTAAGTTCAGGCCGGGGAGCTGGCTGGCGAGGATGCGCATCAGCGTATCCGGCGGGATGAATACCGGCCCCGCGGCGACGCTCAGCACGATTGCAGCCAATAGCAGGCCGAGGTTGATCAGATAGGGCTGTAAGCGCCGGCTTGTCATCGGGGTTGCTGTTTCACGAAACAGGCAATATTAATTGCACCGGTTTGGGCAGCAAAAATGCTCTGCTCAGGATCACTGGAAAATGTCCGGATGCAACAGGCGCGCCATTTGCTCCAGGCCATCCACCAGCCGCGGGCCGGCCCGGCTGACGAGGTTGTCGTCGAAGGGGAAGATTTTGTCGTTTTGCAATGCGCTCAGGGCGTCCCAGCCGGCGCGCGCCTTGACCGATTCGACGGTCACCCCGCCCCAGGTGGCGTCGCCCAGCAAGATCAGGTCGGGATCGCGGGAGATCAGCTCTTCCAGGCTGATCTGCACCCATTCTCCCTGCAGGGTAGCGCCCAGGTTTTCGCCGCCAGCCAGAGTGATCAGCGTGTCGATGAAAGTGCCCGGCCCCGGCGTCCACACGGCATTTGGATCGGTGCCGTCGATCTCATAGAACACCAGGGGACGCTGTTCGACTCCTGCCAGCTTTTCCTGGACTGCGGCGACGCGCTGGCTCATCTCGGCGACCAGGGTTTCGGCCTGCGCTTCGTGACCCGTCAGTTGAGCCACAAGGCGCAGATTTTCATATAGCCCGGCAAAATCTTTGGGATTGCCCAGGGTGAAAACCGTCAATCCCACGTCTTCCAGGGCTTTCGTCTGTTCGGGCGGGGTGAGCACGCTGGCGATCACCAGATCGGGATTTTGCGCCAGGATGGCCTCGACGTTCAACTCGCCAAAACCGCCGCCGATATCGGGGATATCTTTGACCTGTTCGGGGTAATCCGAGAAGGCATCGCGGCCGACCATCTGGGGGCCGGCGCCCAGGGCGAACAAAATCTCGGTGTTGGTCGGGGAGAGCGAGACGATCCGTTGTGCAGGAGCGGAGAGGGTGATGGTTTTCCCCAGGCCATCGGTGACGCGGATCGGGCTATGGGTGGGAGTGGGGAGAGGTGTAGGCGTGGCGGTGGGAGCGCAGGCGCTGAGCAGCATCGCCAACACCCAAAGTATGATCAATTTTGTTTTCGATGCCATGGTGAATTGATATGCTCCTTTGCAGTCAGATTTCTGGTTGTTTATCAAACAAAAATCCCTGTCGCAGGGACAGGGAGGCAATTCGTTGGTCGTTCAGTCGGCTTCCACCTCCTTGCTGCGAGGCTTGTGGAAACAAAGATTGCGGCAGTCGACCTGGCTCTCCACACAGGAGTGTGGAATACAGTTGCGCGACAGCGCCGGACTCGCACCGGCTTCTCTGATTTGCCTTCCCATCCGGGGGAAAGGCCCCGCAATCCCTATTTTATTAAGGTTTCCTAAATCATATCACAACCGTTCTTTTTTGGCTAGCCCTTTTACGATTGATGATCTTCAGGCAACAATAATTGCGATAGACTCTTCTTAAGGCAATTAAAGAAAATTTTTGACAAATCGACGCAAAATCTATTGATTAAAAAAAGGTTATGATATATAATGTCATCGTTTGACACGGTTTGACGGTAATTGGATGGTTATTTTCAGTCTGATGGGTGACGGGAACATCGGATCATAGTCAACACGAACTGGAAGAAAGACTGAGTAGCCGATCGCGAAGATTACCGCAATGTGTCGATTTCCATCTCACCAAGACAAATGATGCACCTCCAAGCCTGGAAGCTCACTACTTCGCTGGATCAGCCGCGTTATCACTGGCTGATTCTTTTGGTTGTGCTGTTCAGTGCGGCATGCGCTGCGGAAAGCCGTTCACAGCCTACGCCGACGCCTATCGAACCGCTAAGCGTCGGTCCGGTGTTTCGAGAGTTCTACCGCCATCTGGGCGGCGAAGAGATCCTGGGGCCTCCCATCAGTCCGGTTTTCATCGAGGGGACGGCGACCATCCAGTATGTGCAAAAAGCGAAGATGGTCTTCGATCCTTCCCGTTCCATTCGCCAGCGGTTCACCCTGGCGCCGCTGGGGGCGGAGATGGGCGTGATCGAGCCGCCGGTGTTGCCGCCCGAGCAGCCTGGCTATAAGTACGATGGTGGACATGTGATTGCGCCGGAGTTTCTGCCGCTATATGAGAAACTTGGCGGGTATGTGGTGGGGAAACCCTTGACCGAACTGCGCTATTATCCCGTCCGCCGCCGTCATGAGCAGTTCTTCGAGAGCGTCGGTTTCTACCGTTTGGAGGGTTCGGATCAGGTGCGCCTGTTGGATTATGGGGTATGGGCGTGCGGCGACCGTTGCAAGGTCGAGGTGGGGACTGCGGACGCGGCCATCGATTTGATCACCCGCATCGATCCCGTTTTTGTCCAGTTCATCAATCGCTGGGGGGCCGATTTCACCGGCTTCGCCATTTCCGAAGCGTATGTGAATGGCGAGGGCAATTGGGAGCAGATTTTCGAAAACGTCGTCCTGCAGGCGAACTCGCCCACCGACCCAACCAGCGTCACTTTGAAACCCCTGACCCGGCAGTTGAACATTTCCCCAGATGCGCCGCAGGAATTCAGCAAAAGGCCAGATCAACAGTTCTACGAGCAGGAAGACGGGCGCGGCTACGAGATTCCCAATTATTTTGCAGAGTATCTGAAGGCCCATGACGGGTTTGGGTTGAGCGGCGCCCCAATCACGCATCTGGCGCCGCTGAACGGATCCGTGCTGCACCAGTGTTTCGAAAACTTATGCCTGATGTACGATCCACAGGCGCCGCCGGCCGGGCGCGTCCGCCCTCAACCGATTGGGCATGCCTATAAGACTCTCTATCACTCGACGAAGCGCATCACCCCCCAGCCGGCGTCTGAGTTGCTGATCAGCGTCTGGGAACGCTATCCCTATGTTTTGCCGGGACAGGAGCAGGAGATCGGCGTCAGCGTGATGCAGAACAGCCGCCCCCTGGTTGGGGTGCAGCCGACTTTGATTTTGACGTTGTTGGACGGCAGTGAACGGGCGGTGCCGATGAACGTGACCGATGCCAGCGGCCGCTCCAGCCTGCTGCTCGCGCCGATCGAGGGGCCGAGCGGCTCATTGATCGAGTACAAGATTTGCCTGCCTTTGCCGCCAGAGCAGGAAACCTGTAAAGAAGATAGCTTCGTCTTGTGGAACACCCCTTAGCCAGAGGGGTCCCTGGAGAGGTCTCTAGAGAATTCTCTGGAGAGTTCCGCGGGCAGGTGGGGGAGATCCAGGCTCGGTTCGTCGCAGAACAGCATCGCTCGTTCGATCACGTTGCGCAATTCCCGGATGTTGCCGGGCCAGGAGTGCGACATTAGCGCCTGCATGGCGCGCGGCGTGACATCCTGGATGTTCATCCCCATGCGCTGATTGTTACGCCGGATAAACAGCCCCACCAGTTCAGGGATATCCTGCTTGCGTTCGCGCAAGGCAGGGATGTGCAAATCCACCACCTTCAAGCGGTAGTACAGATCTTCGCGAAATTGGCCTTCTTGCATCAGGCTGCTCAACTGGCGGTTGGAAGCGGCCAGGAGTTGCACATCCACGCGGATCAGATTGGTCCCGCCCACGCGGCGAAAGGCGCGCTCTTCCAGCGCTCGCAGTAGCTTGGCCTGCATATCCATGGGCATCGAGGCGATTTCGTCCAGGAACAGGATGCCGCCGTCGGCGATTTCCATCAAGCCCGGTTTACGCTTTTCCGCCCCGGTGAACGCCCCGGCCTCATAGCCAAAGAGCTCCGATTCCAGAACTGTGCTCTGGATTGCGGCGCAGTTGATGGCGATGAAGGGCTTGTTGGCGCGCGGCCCCATCGAATGGATGAAATTTGCCAGCACCTCTTTGCCTGTGCCGGTTTCGCCGGTGATCAGCACCGAAACGGAGGCTTCGGCGGCGCGCCGGGCGTGATCCAGCAAGGCGCGCATTTGGGGCGACGACCCCACGATGAAGTCCAGTTCTCCTTGGCGGGATTGACGCAGGTGCGCCAGTTCGCGCCGCAGGGCGACGATTTCCATTGCGCGGCTGATGGACTTTTCCAGTTGCGTCAGCGTGATCGGCTTCTGCAAGAAATCATGGGCGCCGTTCTTCATCGCATCCACTGCCATCTCGATGTCGCCGTAGGCAGTGATCAGGATCACCGGCGGGCGCAGGGGCAGTGCGGCGATCTCGTCCAGCAGGCTGGGGCCATAGCCATCCGGAAGCTGCACATCCAGCAAGATAATGTCGGCAACGCCCTGGCGTAGCTGCTCGCGCGCCTGGTTCAAGGTGGCGACGCCAATGGTCTCGTAGCCGCGCCCGCTTAAAAAGGCGGCGATGTTCTGTCGGGCGTTCTCTTCGTCGTCAACGATCAGGATGGTTGCGCTCATGTCAGACCTCGTCTTGCGGGAGCTGGACGTGGAAGATGGTGCCGCCGGGGAAGCTGGTCAGGCGGATGGCGCCTTTGTGGGCGGTGATGATGCGCTTGGCGATTGCCAGGCCCAGCCCGGTGCCTCCGCGCTCGGTGGTAAAGAAGGGTTGGAAGATGCGCTCCTGCAACTCTTTGGGGATGCCGGGGCCCGTGTCTGCAACGCTGACTTCCAGGTAATTTCGCCCTTCCTGGCGAACTGGCTGGATCTTGATGAACAGGTTGCCGCCTTTTTCTCCCATCGCCTGTAAAGCATTGGTGATCAGGTTGCTGAACACCTGCTCCAGGGCGCGCAAGTTGCCCCGGATGGGGGGGCAATTCGGCTCGGCACTCAATTCGCAAGCGACGTTCAGACGGGTGATGCGCGGGCGCAGGCGCTCGACCAGGCGGTGTAACAGCAAGGGCAGGTCCACCGCTTCCATCTCGTAGTCGGTCGGTCTGGAGAAAGCCAGCACCGATTTGATCAATTCGGCCAGGCGGTCGCAATCCTGCATCATCCGGCCGATGTTCTCCTGATTTGGGTCGTCTGGCGGCAGGTTCATCGCCATGAGTTGTAAACCGGTGCTGATGTTGTTGATCGGGTTGCGCACTTCGTGGGCGAAGATGGCGGTCACCTCGCCCAACAAGGCGCGGTGCTCGAGCTGTTGGGTGTGCAGGCGGATTTGCTCTTGCTCGCTCAAGTCCTCGATAAAGACCAGGATCTGTTCGACTTTTCCATCATGGAGCACCGGGAAGATGCGCACCAGCGCCAGAAAAGCCTCGCCATAGCGGCGATACAGGTGGGCGTTGCCGAGATTGTAGGTGGGATTTCCGTGCTGGGCTGCGCTCAACGCCGGCGCCAGCCCTTCTGGGCCGATCAGGATTTTCTCCACCGGCTGCCCGGCCACTTCGTTTTCGGCATAACCCATCATGATCTCGACGGCCGGGTTCATGCGCAAGATGCGCAGGTTGGGATCAAGGGTCAGGATGCCCTCGCGAGCGCGTTCTTCCAGGGCAATTGCAGAACGGGTGCGCGCGGCATGCGCCTCGAGCTGCGCCTGCAAACTCGCTCGCCGGGCGTGGCGCTGGAAGATCACGGCCGTGGCGCCGGCGAGGAAGCGCGCGGCTTGCTCCATGAATTCGGCTGCGGCTGGCTGTTCGTCGCCCAGGGCGACCAGGCCGATCACCGCGTTCTCTTGCCCCACCGGGGCTGTGGCCAGGAATGCCAGCCCGGCGCCTCGGGCCGCATGGTGCAGCAGGCTGCTGGAGCGCTTGCCGGCCTCCCATACTTTGGGGCGGCTAAGTTGGATCAGGTCTTGCGCCGACAGGTGTTCGGGGAAGAAGCCATCTGCCCCCAGGCTGGCGCAGCGCTGAAGCTGCGGGTTGCGTTCCTGCAGACGATACACGGCTATGGCCCCGGCGCGGGTCAGGGCGCGGCCGGCGTCCAGGACAGCGTTCAAGGCGGCCTGAAAATCGTCTTCTTGCAGGGCGCCAACCACCTGGTTGACCCCCTCCCAGAGTTTGCTCAGGCGTTGTTGCTCGAAAGGCCAGCGAGATGGGTCAACCGCCTCGGCGATCACCAGAAATTGCCTGAGTTTGGGGCTGGTCGGAACAGCCATCAGTTGAACCTCGAGCTGAGTGCGGTTACGGCGCATCAGCGGTTGGGTGATGGGCTGGAAGGCGATTTCGGCGCGCTCTGCTGCCGCAACCGGATTGATCGCTGTTGCCTGCCAGTTCGGAAACAGGAGGCTGATCTCCACGCCGTTCAATTCACTCCGAGTGTAGGAGGTCAACTTACCGAAGCGGGCGTTAGCAGCCAGCACACGCCCGCTTTGCCCGTCCACCAGAATGGCAGCATGGGGAAGCTGTTCGATGAAGCCTTCAAATTCTTCGTTCCTGAGCGGGCGGGTGCCGCTCAGGCTCAAGATGGGAAAGCTGTTGCTCTCATTCATTTGTCATCGATAGCGCTGTGTTGTGACGAAGCCGGGCTGGCAAGATGCCCTCCATCGAGCGATATTTGGCGACCGTGCGCCGGGCGACGTTGAAGCCTTGCTCGGCGAGCAGATCGGCGATCTCGGTGTCGCTGAGCGGCCGGCGCTCTTGGGCGATGATGTTCAGCAACGCGGTGCGCACGTTCAAGCTACGGTCGAACCACTTTGCCAGTGGGACGATCTTCTTGTTGGGCAATTGTACCGCTTTCCCGGCGACTGCGCGCGAGATGGTTGATTCGTGGACCCCCAATTCTTCTGCCAGTTGCGCCCTGGTCAGCGGCAGCATCGCCGCGTCGCCCTCCAGGATGTAGCGCCGCTGCAAGATGGCCAATCTCTGCATCAGACGCACCAGGGTGTTGTCGCGCTGCTGCAGACACTTCACCAGCAGCACCGCTTCGTTCAGGTCATCTTGCCAGGCCTGGCTTTTCTCCCGCGGCGCCTGGGCCAGTGCCTGGCGAAATAGTGGGCTGATGCGCAAGGAACCGGCGTAGGGCGAGACGACTTCCACGATCAGGGGTGTGTCTGGGCCGGAGTGCAGACGGCTGATGAGGATATCCGGCTCCTGGTAGAGGGGACGGGCTTCGGCGCCCTGGTGAATATCGCCCCAGTGAGCGCGCCCGGGGAAGGGGTTCAGGTTCTCGCTGATGAAGACGGCGACTTGCTCGGCCAGGCGGGAGGAGATCCCCAGGCGCCGCCCAAGCTCGCCATAGGCGCGGCGGCTCAGCAGGTCCATGCCGTGTTGGATGGCCTGGCTGGCCAGTTCTGGCACCGGGCGGCTTTCTGCCAGCGCCTCCAATTGCACCAGCAATGCTTCCTGCGGCGTGGCCGAGCCGACCCCAATTGGCTCGGCGCGCTGAATGAGATGCTGAACCCGCTCCACCCGCGATAGCGGGACATGATGGTAGCGCGCCACCTCGATCAACGAGACGCAAAGCAGGCCGTCCTCGTCCAGGCTGGTCAGCAGGTGCGCGGCCAGTGAGCGGTCTTCTGGCGCCAGTTCTGGGGCGATCTGGCGCAGGACGAAGGTGGGCAGATCTTCCACGGCTGGGGCCCACTCTTCGCGGTTGAAATCGTCGAGATCTTCGCTGCTGCGCCCGCTCGGCTGATGAAAATCGCGCCGCGGCGAGACGAACACGATGGGCTGGTCTGCGGCGGCGTGCGTCGGGGCGCTGCACTTCGGGCAAGGGCCATGCGGCGGGAGCAGGCGGCGGCAGTGGGGGCAGCGCGGCTCCTCCACCAACTCCAGCGCCGGGTTGGAGGCCAGGGCGTTATCGATCTTTTGCTGCAACTCGTCGGTGGTCAGTTCCAGCAAAGTCATCGTCTGCGCCAGGTGGGCGGTGGTCGCGGGGCGGAGCGCGGGTCTTTGAGATTGTAGCAGCATGGGATCTCCGGGGACTTCAGAATGCAATTATAGCAGGTTGCAAGATTTATGCCAGCGGTGATGTGCTTTTTGTCAGCCTGGAAGGTGATATTTGCGCGATGAGATTGTCTGGTAGCAGTGCTACAATTAATCTAACCAAATTCAACTCATCCAACGCACCTGCTTCGAAGGGAAGGAAAGATGCTCCGATCGTTGCTGATTTATCTTTCTAAGGCTTCCTGGGCGCGCAACCTGGTGACCCGCTGGCAATTTGCCTGGCGGGCGGCGTCGCGTTTCGTCGCCGGGGAAAAACTGGAAGACGCCATTCGGGTCATTCGGACGCTCAACGAGCGCGGGATCAACGCCACCCTGGATCACCTGGGCGAGCATACCACCACGCCGGATGAATCGCGCCGGGCAACGCAAGACATCCTGAAGGCTCTCGACGCCATTCAAGAATCGGGGGTGCGCGCCAATGTCTCGATCAAGCTGACCCAGATCGGTTTGCAGTTGAGCGAGGAATTGTGCGCCGAAAACCTGCGCACGATCCTCGAGTACGCCCGCGCGCAGGGGAATTTCGTGCGCATCGATATGGAAGATTCCCCCTGGGTGGATCTCACGCTGGATTTGTACCGGCAGATGGTCGATTGCTGCCTGGATAACAGCGGCGTGGTGATCCAATCCTATCTCTACCGCTCAGAGCAGGATGTGAGGGGGCTGACGGCGCAAGGGGCGCGCATCCGATTGTGCAAGGGCGCCTACAAGGAGCCAGCCTCTGTGGCTTATCCCCGGAAGTCCGATGTCGATGCGAATTACGACCGCCTGGCGCAGATCATGATGGACGCGGCGCTGGCGCGAGGGGCGCAGCCGCTCAGCCCGGATGGACGCATCCCGCCGCCCCCGGCTTTCGCCACGCATGATCCCAAGCGCATCGCCTTTGCCAAGGCTTACGCCGAGAAGATCGGCTTGTCTCGCAACGCCATCGAGTTTCAGATGCTGTATGGCATCCGCCGCGACTTGCAAGAGCAGATCGCCCAGGAGGGCTATCCGGTGCGGGTCTATGTGCCGTATGGCACCGAATGGTATCCCTATTTTATGCGGCGGCTGGCCGAGCGCCCGGCGAACGTGTGGTTCTTTGTATCGAATTTCTTCAGGCGTTGAAAGACGAAAGCCCCGCTGCCGCAAGGCGCGGGGCTTCTTGCTCATCGGTTTGCCGATCAAAGGGGGTGATAACGGTGTTCAGGCAACCGGGTTTTCCAGGCTCATCTCGCCCACCTGGATGCGCACGCGGTCGCCCGGCTGCAGGCTGAAGGCGTCTGGCGGCACCAGACCGGTGCCGGTGAGCAGGAATACGCCCTGAGGGAAGCTCATCTCTTTGAACAGGTAAGCTGCCAGTTCCTGCGGCGAGCGCTTCATGCTGGCGGTGGAGGTCTGGCCTTCGTAGAGCCTCGCGCCGCGGCGCTGAATGTCCATGCGGATGGGCAGCGCAGCCACCTGCTCGGCGTTGGCGAGCTGGATGCCCGGCCCCAGGGCGCAGGCGCCGTCGTAGATCTTGGCTTGCGGCAGGTAGAGCGGGTTTTCGGCTTCGATGGCGCGGGAGGAGACGTCGTTGCCGGCGCAGTAGCCGATGATCTCGCCGCGGCGGTTGAGCGCCAGCGCGGCTTCCGGCTCGGGGACGTTCCAGGGACTGTCGGCGCGCACCCGGATCGCCTGTCCGTTTCCCACCACCCGCCAGCCAAGGGACTTGAAGAACAATTCTGGCCGCTGCGCCAGATACACTTTCGTGTAGATATCGCCGGTCTGCGACTCGGCCACCCGCGCGTCGCGGCTGCGCAGGTATGTCACGCCGCTGGCCCATACCTCCTGTCCGCGTTCGATGGGCGCAAGCAGTTCGCCGGTTGCCGGCTCATCGCTGACCAGCCGCTGCAATGCGTCGGGAATGACCGAGGCGGGTAACTCCAACAACAGCCCCAGGTGAAAGCTGGGGGGAAGAAAATAGCCATCCAGCGCCCAGCGAGCGGTTTGAGGTGTGGCGTGTCGAGTCAGTCGCATCTTGTTTCACGGATGTGGCGCAGTGACTGCGCGATAGGCGCTCAATCCATCCGCCGTCTGGCTCTCCTCGATCAGGTTGCGGCTTTGCAGCCAACTCAGGTGTCCTGCCAGGCCGTATGCCAGGTCTTGGGCGGCGCTTTTGGGCCAGGTTCCCAGCGAGTCGTTCAGATGGGCGATGATCTCTTTTAGGGTCAGCGGGCGGTGAGACTCTTGCAGCAGGTCGAGCAGATGCGCCTCGGTCTCCCGG
The DNA here is from genome assembly GCA_964503145.1 of uncultured Anaerolinea sp. GTDB lineage: Bacteria > Chloroflexota > Anaerolineae > Anaerolineales > UBA4823 > RBG-16-57-11. The sequence continues at coordinate 52,827 of CAZCYV010000005.1, forward strand.
CAATAGCTCAGGCTCTCAGCCAGGAAGGTTTTCACCTCCTGGCCGCGCTGCACCGGCCAGTGGGCCGGCGTGTACGCGGCGATATCCATCGAGAGCAAGCGCTCCAGAGTGCTTTCATAGGTCGAGATATAACAATAAGTGGGCGGCAGGGCAGGCTTGCCGTTCAACCCCAGGATGGCTTTGTGCAGCGCCGCCTCGCCGGCGATCAACGTCTTGCTGCGCTTGTCCAGCACGGCGGTGTGCCCCCAGGTATGTCCGGGGGTGTGAACGAAGGACAGGTAGTGATCCGGACCGATGCGGTAGCGCTCGCCTCCCTGCAAGTGCAGGTCCATTTTGGTTTCGCTGAGGCAATCCCTGGCGATGCCTGCCTTACCCTGTTCGCCATAGCCGATGCCATGTCTGGCTTCGAACTGGCTATAGCGCCCCTGGATCAGCGCCTGGGCGCTTTCGATCCACGGCGCGTCCAGAATGTGGCAGGCGAACAAGGCTCGCGGCGACGCCCGGCGGACGATGTCATTGCCGCCCTGGTGATCCACGTCCGAATGGGTGATGACCACCAGGTCCAGATCGGCGGGTTTCAACCCCAGCTTTTCCATGTAGGGGAAGATATCCTGCTCTGGCGAGAAGGCCATGCCGGTATCCACCAGCACGATGCGTTCCTCGCCGACGATCAAATGGACGTAAACCACCCGTTCGCCGAACGGGCAGGCGATGCGGTGAATTCCCTGTTCAATTTCCATTTATCTGATCTCCTCTCGTTCCCAATGATCGCCCATCGCCCGACGGCCTTCCGCCAATCCGCGCCCTTCGGACACCTGGCGCACCAGGTCGGGGCGTTCGAAGACTTCTGGGCGCAACGAAACCCCTAAGCCCGGCCCTTTGGGGAGGGGGAAATGCCCATCCTGAGGCAACGGGGCGTAATCGGATAGGATGGGGAAATAGCTGCGGTAGAAGGCGCGCACCGATTCGGCGAAAGCCAGGTTGGGCAGGTGCGCCCCCAGGTGCATGCAAGCGGCGTGACAGAACGGTCCCGCCACGTTGTGCAGGATCACCGGCACGCCGAAGGCTTCCGCCATGTTGGCAATCTTGCGCGTCTCGCCGATGCCGCCATTCCACACCGGATCGGTCATCAAATACTGGCTGACATGCTTTTCCAGCCACTCCCGCACCTGCCAGCGGGTCATCAGGAGTTCCGAACCGACCAGCGGGATGCGCGTGCGCAGGCCGAGCAGGCGCAGCTCGTCCAGGTTGACCGCAGGTTGAGTATCTTCCAGGAACAGGATATCGTAGGGTTCCAGGGCGCTGGTGATGCGCTCGGCGCTGGCGCGGTTCCAGCGGAAGTGGAACTCCACCCCGATCTCCATCTGCATTCCCACCGCTGCGCGGATCTGGCGGATCGGTCGCAGCCCGGCCTCGATCTCTGTGGGGGTGATGTGCTGCCCCAGCGAGCGCTCCGAAAACGGATCGAAGGGCCAGATCTTCATCGCTGTGATGCCATCTGCCAGCAAGCTGCGCGCCAGAGCGCCGGCGTCGCCGTCGGCGTCGTGCCAGGGGCGGTAATCGTCCCAACCTGGGGTGCCGATGCAGGTGTTGTAGGTGGGCACGCTGTCGCGCACCCGGCCGCCGAGCAGGTGGTACAGCGGCGCGTTGTAGGCTTTGCCCAAAAGGTCCCACAAGGCCACTTCCACCGCTGAAAGCGCCCGCAACTCCGCTCCGCTGTAGCCGTGATACATCAGGTTATCGAAGACGAAGCGCCAGTTGCCCTCGATGTCCAGGGCGGGCTGGCCCAGCAGCAGCGGCGCCAGGGTGCCGTGCAGCGCCCCCAGCACCCCAGGGATTTTATCCACCGTCTCGCCTGTGCCCACCAGCCCTTCGTCGGTATGAACCTGGACGAATAGCAGGCGGGGGTATTCCTTGAATTGCAGGCTTTCGATCTTTGTGATGCGCATTTTATAACCTGGGTTGTTCGCTCTTGACGCTCATCCCGCCATCCACCATGTAGTTTGCCCCGCTGACGAAGCTGGCCAGGTCGGAAGCGACGAAGGCGAAGACGTTGGCCACCTCTTCGATGGTGCCAACATAGCCGCGCGGGTACATCTCATTGAAGGCCTTGCGCGTCGCCTCGGGGTCGGCCTGCTCCTCGATGAAGCGGTGCAGCATGGGCGAGTCGATGGTGCCCGGCGAAATGGCGTTGACGCGGATGTTGTCGCAGGCGTGGTCGATGGCCATCGCTCGCGCCAGCGAGATCAGCGCGCCTTTGGCTGCCGAGTACGCCGCCAGCCCAGGCAAGCCCACCACGCCCGTGATCGACGACATGAAGATGATCGAGCCGCCGCCGGCCTGGCGCAGCAGCGGGATGGCCTCGTGGCTGCACAGGTAGGCGCCCTTGCACACCACGGCAAACGTTTTTTCCCATTGCTCCTCGGTTGTCTCGTCGATCGAGGCGCTGGGCATCACCGCAGCGTTGTGCACCACCACATTGACCTTGCCGAAGGCCTGAACCAGCCTATGCAGGGCGTTGTGCACATCGGCGCGCCGCGTGACATCGCCGGGGAGCGCCAGGGCCTGCCCGCCTGCCGCGCGAACCTCCTCGGCGGCGCGCTCGCAGCCGGCAGCGTCGATGTCCATGATCCCCACTGCCGCGCCTTCGCGGGCGAACTTGTGCGCGATGCCCAGCCCAATGCCGTTGGCTGCGCCGGTAATCAACGCGACTTTGCCTTGCAACATCATTTCCTGATACCTCCGGGTTTGTTATGAATACGGGGCTGACCTGCGGCGATAATCATGTCAGCCGCCGTACAGGCTTGTAGATTTTACGCGCCGCTTTTGACTTCGGCCACGGTCAATAAGATATGCTGTTGGATCACTGCTGCAGCCTGGTGTTCGTCGCCGGTCTGCAGAACAGCCAGAATAGGTTCGTGCAGGCGCGCCACTTCACCCAGGTCGGGGAAAAAGTGCGGATGATGTTGGGTGACATAACGCTGGATGGGCGAATAGAGCGGCGCCCAGGCGCGCAGCAAAGCCCCGCTGCCAGAAGCGGAGACGATCAGACGATGGAACGCCATGTCCAGCTCGCCGAGGGTGAGCATATCGCCAGCCTGTGCGGCGATATACATTTGTTGCACCAGGTCGGTCAGCGCCTGGTATTGTTGGGGCGTGAGCTGCCTTACCAGACGGCGAATCGCAAAGGCTTCCACCTGGGCGCGGATGTAGAACAGCTCGCGGATTTCGTCTTCGCTGACCTGAGTGACGAAGGTGCCGGAGCGGGCGCGGCGCTCGACCAGCCCATCGCTTTCCAGCCGCGCCAGGGCCTCGCGCACCGAGGCCTGGCTGGCGCCGGTGCGGTTAGCGATGTCCATCTCGAGGATGCGTTGCCCGGCGGCCAGTTCTCCGCTCAGGATGGCGGCGCGCAGTTGGGTGTAGATTTGCTCTGGGAGTGAGATGGGGCGGACGGCGTGCAAGGGTGTGGAAGAGGCGTTCATATCGATTATCGATAATCGATAATAATCCAAAACCGGTGATTGGTCAAGGGCAATTTTCTGGGATCAGATGGCCGGATAAGTATGCTAAAATCGGGAAGCTTCACGGCGCGTTGGACGTTTTACACCCAGGAAGTCTCGGAAAACGATGATCACTCAAGAAAAAATCAAAGAATGGCTGGACGAAATCGAACAGCGGCCCGAGTCGGCCGCGCTGATCGTCCAGCACCTGGCGAGCCGGCTGCAAGATCTGGCCGCCTGGAATGAATCGCTGCGCGCGGAGAACCTGGAACTGATCCGCGGCAACCGGGTGGAGGAATATGAGCGGCGGATCGCTCATCTGGAATATCAGCTCGACCTGCTCAAGCGCCAGATCGGCGCAAAGCTCTCCGAGGAAGGTGATCTGGCGGCGGAACGCGCTGCGCCATCCGAGACGCTTAGCTTATTGGTTCACAATTCGCAGGGGGCAGTTTTGCGCATAGGCATCGAACTCGAGTCGGCGACGGATGGGGCGTTGATCGGAGAACTGCATGGCGAATTGATGCGCAACGGCGAACCGCCGCGCCTGCTCGTCGTGCGCGCTTCGGAAGAGCTGATGTTCCTTTTCACCTCTGGGCGGGTGGCGGTGCGCCCCGTCGCGCAACTGACGCAGGCCTCGACAGGCGGGGGATGGGATTTTGCCGACGCTCCGGTCCCCGAAGCGCTGCGCAGCAAGGAACTGCTGGCCTGCCTGACGCCCATCGGACGGTTATCGCTGGCGGAGTTCTTCGTGCAGGTCAGCCGCCGCGGCTATGTGAAAAAGGTGCTCACCTCGCTGGCCAGCTCGATCCTCAGCCAGCGGTATCTCGGCGAAGGGACGGCGCTGCCGGCGGATCAGGTCTTCGAGACCTTGCTCTGCAGCAAAGAGAGTCGCATTGTGTTGATCAGCCATGAAGGTTATTTACTGTGTCTGGAGGCCGGGCGGCTGCCCTTTTCGGTCGAGGAAGCCATGCGCCTGGCGGCAACCGACCATTTGCAGGCCGCGGTGGTGAGCGGCGCGGGAAAAACGATCCTGGCGATGACCCAGATCGGCAAAGCGGTGGCGCTGAGCGACGCCGATCTGGAGACCTCGGCCGCGCTGCGGGTAAAAGGTCAGGCGATCTTTTCCGCTCAGCGGCGCGCCAGCGGGGTGCGCGTGGTTGGAGCGGGGGCGGTGGACGAGGCCGATTGGGCTGTGGCCTTGCACTCGGATGGCCGTCTCACGCTGCACCAGGCGGGCGCGCTGCTCGGCCGCGGCGTGCTGCCGGTGCAGGGCGAACTGCTGGCGTTCACGACTTTCACGGTGTAGCGGATGGCGCTCAAGGTGGGGCTGGATTTCGGCACTTCGAATTCGGGCGTGGCGATCAGCGACGGTGAGCGGGTGCGCCTGCTGCCGATCGAGCCGGGCAGCCTGATGCCTGAAGTGGTCAAGACGATCCTGTACATCACCGGCGATGGTCGGCGCTTCATCGGCCAGGAAGCCGTTGAGTTGTACTATTGGGAAAACATCAACCGTCAGCGCCGCTTCGTGCAGAAATGGGCGGGTGAGATCGACTATCACGGTTCGGATGGGCTGCATTACGTTCGCGATGTGTTCGTGCAGGTGGATGAACTGCAGCCAGGGCGGCTGATCCAGTACATCAAGACTGCGCTGCGCAAGAGCAGTGGGCCGGGCGGATATGCCGGCACTCAGGTGTTCGAGCGTTACTACCGGGCGGTGGACCTGGTGGAGGCTTATCTTTCTGAGCTAAAGCGTCGGGCGGAGGGGATTTTGGGAGAGCCGATTTCCGGGGTCACCCTGGGAAGGCCGGTGAAGTTTGCGGACGATCCCGAGGCCGATCGGCAGGCAGAGCAGACGCTGCGCCAGGCCGCCTATGCGGCGGGTTTTGAACAGGTGGACTTCGAATTGGAGCCGCTGGCGGCGGCGCTGTACTATGAAAGGTCGCTGAGCGAGCCGCAGAACGCGCTGATCTTCGACTTCGGCGGCGGCACATTAGACATCGCCATCCTGCGCCTGGGCGATCCGAACGACCGGCGGGTGTATGCCAGCGGCGGAATTGGCATTGCCGGCAGCGACTTCGATCAGGCGATCATCCATCGGCGCCTTCTGCCGCACTTCGGGCTGGAGCAAGTGGGGCACTCGCCGGAATTGCTCGAACTGGTGCGGGCAGTGGCGGACTGGGCGGCCCTGCCCGAATTGAGCACCCCGCTGATCCGCCAGACCCTGGAACACGCTATCCAGCAGGGGATCGCTCCGGTGAGGCTGAAGACGCTCCAGGGATTGATCTTCAAGAACCTGGCCTTCTCTTTTTACAACGCGGTGGAGGCGGGTAAGATCGCCCTCTCGAGCCGGGGGGCGACGGTGATCGCGCTGCAGGAGCAGGGCGTCGATGTTTGGGAACTGTACACCCGGGCGCAGTTCGAGCGGGACATTCATGAGCTGGCCGCGCAGATCGAGCGGACGCTGCTGGAGACGGTTCAGGCCTCCGGCCTGGCGCGGGATCAGATCCAGGCGGTGGTCAAAACCGGAGGATCTTCGAATATCCCTTTGTTCACCGCCATGCTGCAGCGCCTGTTTGGCGCCGAGCGAGTCGTTCAGTCCAACACCTTCAGCAGCGTCGTCGCCGGCTTGGCGATCCGCGCGGCCGAGAGGCGCTAGCCTTCCACCCGGCCGATCTCTCCATCCACGACCACGCGATAGGTGCGCAGCGGCTCACGCGCTGGCGGACAGGTGGCGGCACCGTCGGTGACGCGAAAGCAGGAGTAGTGCCAGGGGCAGATCACTTCGTTGCCTTTCAACTCGCCCTCGCTCAATGGACCGCCGACATGGGTGCATTCCTCCGAAGTGGCATAAAACGAGCCGTCGATGTTATAAGCCAGGACGCGCTGACCATTTAGCTGTAACAGCTTCATCTGACCCGGCGCCAAATCCTTGATGAAGAATTCATTCTCTGCAAGCCCAGGCTTCTCTGCCTTTGGGGGAGCCGATGGGGCCGTTTCTTCCACGTACTGATCCACCAGGATGAATACCTGCCCCTGGCGCAACTCCACCGGGAACATCTCCAGTCGAGCGCCAGGGTCGATCAGGAGCTGACCATTGGTCACGTTGTAGGTATAACCATGCCAGGGGCAGATCAGGTTATCCCCTTCCAGCCTGCCGGTCGCCACCGGCCCGCCATGATGCAGGCAGTGATTGCGGACGGCGTACCAGCCGCCTTTGTGGTGGAATACGCCGATCGATAGGCCATCGGTTTGGATGATCTTGCGCTCGCCTTCGGGGATCTCTTCCACGCGGGCAACCAGGATTTCCTTATGCTCCAGGCGCCGCCGGATGCCCAGGCTCTTTTCGTAGGAATCCACCGCCAGGTCGTGCACGGCCTGCGCATCTACGGGGTGGAGTTGTTCGAAGGTCTCGGCCTCGCGCTCGTGGCCGTAGGCGCGCGCCAGCATTTCCAGGAGCACCATGCAGAGCTTATTCCAGGCTTTAACCGACCGCGCTTGCAAGTCGTCATCGAAACCTTCCAGCTCTTTCATCATTGCATCGATGATCGCATGTTGGACGAAGCCCACCATGCCGATGACGTAGCGCTCGGCGATATAGACGCGAGGGTCGGCGCCGCGGGAGGTGTGCGCCCGCCCGACGTAATCCACAAAGTTGGCGAAGTCGTCGTCGTAAATTCCGGTGCCAGCCCGGCGCCAGAAGTTGGCCTGGTGGTACATGCGTAGCTCCAGATAGGCCTGGTCGATGCTGCCGTCGGACTTGAGGAAGAACTTGCGCGTGGGCGGATACTGCAAGAGGTTCGTGTAAAAGCGGCCGATGATCCCGGGGAGGTATTTTTCGATGATCAAGGAGGACCGGCGGATAGCATCCGCGTCGCTTTGGTCAAAGCCAACGAATTCCGCCATGTAACGAAAATAACGACCGGCATCTTCGGCATTCTTGCGGTCGGGCGCGTTGGAAACGGGGTAGGTGCTCATCTTCCCTTTTACTCCCTTCGTTACAGATGCAAGATTTAGCCCAGACGTTCGGGCGCACAAAGCAAGGGAAGCATCGCAGATCAGCCCCTGCTAGAGATTTTATACCATATTTATCGCAATTTTGCCAACCTTAAAAAGCTGTTTTCGACCGTCGTTCGAATTTCCTACCTGTCGCCAGTTCAACGCACTTGTACGCGCCATCGTAGATGCCGATGCTTTTGTTTTTGACGATCGAGTCGCAGAAGATTTGCATCAAATCGGTGTCCTGGGTTAACACATCGATCGCTTGCAGGGTTTGGGGTACCGAGCGCGCTTCTACGGTGCCATCGCCCAACTCAGCCCCGCGAATCGCGCCCCACATCTCGTGCCCGCCGACGCGCTCGTTGAAAATCTTCGGCACGGGGTAAAACGCCAGCTCGCTGGGCTTGGTGATCATCACGTCCACCACACGCATCAAGTAGTTGGTGGCGTACACGGCATGGAAGATGTTATCGTGCAGGAACACATGCAAGCCGCTGGCCGGGCCAGAGCGTATCTGATCGGCAAAGGCCTGGGTGTCTTCCCACACGAAGTGGGTTTGCAGCATGGCTTTGTGCTGAGCCAGTTCGGCCTGCAGCCATTCCCAATTGGCTTTGTGGTCTCCCAGGTTGACAAACAGGGTGAGCTGATCCTTTTCGATCAAGGGAATGCAGTGTTCGATGATCGCTTTGAACAACTCCCGCTGGGCGCCAGCGCCTCCCATCGTCAGCAGGAAGCGGCGCGGTTCGTTATTCGCCATGCGCCGCAGCCGTGCGGCGCAGTCCACTTCGATATTTTCTACCAGCTCATGATCGACGTGGTGGCCGACATAATAAATCGCCTCAGGGGGGACGGGTTTCAGAATACGGTCTTTGTCATCGAAGCCGCGCATCACCCGAAAACCGTAGTAGCCGGATGGCGATTGGATGCCGTGCTTGGCGCCCTCGGTCAACTGAAAGGCCATAGGCCAGTTATCGAATACCATATCCACCACGTTGGTCATGCCGCCAGCTACCGCGCCCATGCAGTTCCACATGTGAGCTGTCAGAACCGGCATATCCGAAGGCAGGGCCTGGTGAAGGTTTCTGAATAGCTCGCTCATTTTATAATCTTTGACGTTGGTCTTCAGAAAGCGCCAGGGCCAGCCCACGATATAGTTGTTGAGGATGAACGAGATGAAGGGAAGGGTCGGCTCGCCAGTGGTCACCGCCTCCCAAACGTATTTGTTGAAGAAACGGCTGCGCTGCGACAGGCGGGAGAAGAAACTGTAATTATGATTGCAGCGATTGATCACATCGGAAGTGATCCCTGGGATCGCCAACAGGTCCAGCCAATAGGGTTCGAAGCCCATCGCCCTGGCGCAGGACACCCCGGCCATGGCGATGCGATAGTGGCCAAAGCCCATGCGGATGGTGCTGCAGATGACCGCCTGTCCCTGGTTGACGATCGGCTCACCGTGGCCACCGCGGACGATGTTTTTCACCCCAAAGAGCGGCCCTAAATAGGGGTTTTCTTCCAGGCTTAGAGTGTATTTTTCATTGGGGTCATAATTGAATTTTCTAATGAACATGTTCTGCCACTTGATGGTGGCTTTGGTTTGTGATTCTTCGATGGCATTTCCGAAGACGGTATATCTTCCGTTCTCCATTTTCATGACAGGTCTTCTCCTTGGTGAAGTCGCAACGAGCAGGCAAGATTCAGCGCGGCGTAGAAAAGACTTCCGCGGCTATTGCAGACCCACGCAACTCGACTGCGGAAGTCTGCTGGACTTAACATCTTCTTGAACAATGGGCCTATTTTCCAGAGCCGAGCGTTAAACCCTGGATGAAGTAGCGCTGCAAGAAAACAAACACGAGCAGCGTTGGGATCGTGGCCAGCAGCGCCCCGGCGGTGATCACAGGCCAGTCGGTGTTGTACTGGCCGCGCAGGGTCGCCAGGCCAGCAGTCACCGGGCGCAGCGTATCCGAGCGCAACAGGATGATTGCCCACAGATAATCATTGAACACCCAGGTGAACTCCAGCGTCGCCAGTGCTGCCAGCGCCGGCAGGGTGAGCGGCAGAACGATCTGCCAGTAGATGCGGAATTCGCTGCAGCCGTCCACCCGCGCCGCATCCATAATATCGCCGGGCACGGAACGCATAAAGTTGCGCAGCACGAAGGTGCAAAAGCCGAGCTGGAAGGCGGTGTGGATCAAGATCAGCGAGGCGTGCGTGTCGTACAGCCCAAGCGTGTTGGTCAGGCGGAAGACGGGCAGCAGCAGAATCTGGAAGGGCAGCATCGTCCCGGCGACGAACATGAAGTAAAAGAACAGATTGCCGCGGAATTTATAACGCGCCAGTGCGTAGGCTGCCAGTGAAGACAGGAAAAGCATCCCCAACAAGGATGGCAGGGTGATAATGAAGCTGTTGATCAGGTACTTGGATACTCGCGCTGCTGTCCAGGCCTGGACGAAGTTCTGCCACACCAACGCCCGCGGCCAGCTCCAGAATCCGTTGGTGGTGATGTCATCCATCGTCCGAAAGGAGGTGACGAAGCTGGCGATGACCGGGAGCAGCCAGATCAGGGTGAAGATGGTCAGGAAGGTGTATAGGGCGGCCTGTCCGGCTTTGCGCCGGGCTGCCCGGCGGCGTTCTTCGTATGTAAGCGTGGTCGCAGTCATCTTCCACACCTCCTAATATTCCAGCTCTTCTTTGACCGTGCGGGAGAGATAAAAGCCGATGAATACCATGCTGATAGCAAAGAGCACCACCGCAATGGCTGCGCCGTAGCCCATGCGGTAGTTGTTGAAGGCTTCGATGTACATAAAGTTGGCCAACACCTGTGTACTTTGCCCGCCGCGGGTCATGATCGAGACCAGATCGAAGGAACGCAGCGAGTCGATGATCGAGATCACGACAATGATCGTGGTCACCGGCGCCAGCAGAGGGAAGATCACGTGGCGGAACAGGTTCCAGCGGTCGGCGCCATCCACTCTGGCGGCGTCGATGTAGGAAGGGTCGATGTTTTTCAGCCCTGCCAGGTAGAGCACCATCACATAGCCTACCTGTCGCCAGACTGCAGCAGCAATGACGCACCAGATGGCCAATCCGCGATCGCCCAGCCAGCCAGGTACCTTCTCGAAGCCCAGCAGGAAGAGCATATTGTTGATCAGTCCCAGACGTGGGTTGTACACCCATGACCAGATCAGGCCGATCACCGGCAGAGAGAGCACCAGTGGAGCGTAAAAGCTGACCTTGTAAAAGCGCCCGCCTTTCATTTCCTGGTTGAACACTATTGCCATACCCAGTCCCATCGTGGTGGGGATGGTGATGAACACCAGCAGCCAGCGCAGGTTATTCCCTAGCGACTCGATGAACAGCTTGTCTTTTGTGAACAGGCGGGTGTAGTTAGCCAGGCCGATGAACTTGGGGGCAGACACGCCATCCCAGTTGGTCAGGCTCAAGTACATGGTGTAGAAAGTCGGGCCGATAATCCAGAAGAAGTATAAAGCCAGGGCCGGCAACAGGAATAAGTAGGGTATCAGATGGGGTGAGATGCCGCCCTTGCGCTGGGCGGCTGGGCGGCTGGTCAGTTTAGACAGGAAGTTATTAACCGGGGGTAAGGCCAGCAGTGGTTGCAGCACCAGGCTGATCATCGCTGCCAGAGAGATCCAAAAGCCGGGGCCCGGAAGAATCTGGGGACTGCTGCCAATTGGCGTTGGGCCATTGAAAGCATAGTAAAAGTAGATCAGTCCGATCAGGCCGAGCGCGGCGATGGCGGGCGAGGTGAAGCGGCTCTTTTCAGGATCCAACACCCCCCATAGGGCTAACACTGTGGCGGTTACGATAACAAATGGGATCAGGATGATCAGCGGCACAGGCTTGGCGCTGGCGGCGCTGTACACATAGTCCGAAAAGAGCCTGGCGCCGTTGTCGGTTGCCAGCTTTCCGACCCACGGCGTGAACAGGAAGGCGAACAACATCACGACGCAACACAGCAAAGCCACCACGCTCGAGGCTGTGAAATCCCATTTGTTTTCCATCGGCTTCTCCTGTTACGGCGATAGAAAAGGGTGTTTTGGCGGCCCGGCCGCCAAAACACCCGGTGAAACGAAGTCTTACTGAGTGGCTTCGGCCAGCAGGCGCTGCCGCTCTTCTTCAAGCTGTTGCAGCAACTGCATTATCTGGGTGGGGTCATCCCAGAAGCGCATGAAAGCTTCCATGCCGGCCTCCGCCATGGGCGGGGTGGTATCCCGGTCATAGAACTGGGCGATGTAATCTGCGGACTGGATTAGCTTGATGCCCTTTTGGGTATCGGCGGCGATGTTGCTCAGGTCAACATCGGTGCGGGTGGGCAGACGGCCCAGTTCGGCCAGCGCTCTCTGCTGTACTTCCTTGGAAGCCAGGTACATTAAGAAGGCTGCGCCGCCAGCGGGGTTGGCAGCATTGGCCGACATGAAGTAACCGTCTGTGGGGGCATCTTCGCCGATGGGGACGTTCGGATCGATGATGGGGAAGCGGAAGAAATCCAGGTCGCCTTCGGCCTCATCGGGGTAGGAGTCCCTGATGAAGGCACCCATCAGGTACATGGCAGCCTTGCCCTGCACCATTGGATCGATGGCTTCCTGCCAGTCATAGGCGGCTGGATCTTCGATGAAACACTTGCGATCGATGAGCTCTTGCCAGTGCTCGAAGACTTTGACCACGCGCTCGTCGGTGTAGGATTCTTTCAGGTCCATCAGGTCGATGTGGAACTGTGGGCCGTTGGTGCGCATGTTCAGGTAGTCAAACCAGGCTGCAGCAGGCCATTTGAAGCGGGCGCCGATGGTGAAGGGGGTGATGCCGACGGCGTTGAGCTTATCGCAGGCGGTGAGCAGCTCATCCCAGGTCTCGGGCGGTTTATCGATGCCGGCTTGCTGGAAGAGCGAAGGCCGGTAATAGATCGCCCACCAGTAGTAGGAGGTGGGCATGAAGTATTTCCCGTCTTTGTAGGTCGCCAGGGCCTGGAAACCAGGGGCCATCACATCACTCATCTTGGCCTCGTCCCATTCCTTGCTGAAGTTGTAGATCAGGCCTTTATCGATGAAGAAGCGGGCGCGGTTTCCGGCAAACCAGGTCAACACATCTGGGGCGGGTTGAGCGGTCAGGTAAGCGCGGATGGCCTGTTTGAAGTCCTCGTGGGCGATTATCGAATGCTCAACCGGCATTTCAGGATGTGCGGCGTTCCAATCGGCTACAATGGCTTCGTCGAAAGCGCGCGGCTTGGGGTCGCCATTGTACGAGTTGTAAGCTATCGGATTGGTCGAAACCATGACTTGCTTTTCGACCTCGACCGTCTTTTCGACGGTCTTTTCGACTTCAACCACCTGGGTCTCAACGACCTTTTTTTCCACTTCTACTGTCTTGACCACCTCGACTGTCTGTGGCTGGCAAGCAGATAGGACGAACAGGGCGATGAGCAACAGGCTCAGCAGGGTCCAGAGTTTATTGCGCAACACGGTCTACTTCTCCTTTTTGGGTGAGTCACGGATCTAAGGTTAGTCAGTCGGGAAATTGTGGGACATGGTAGGTGCTGGTGTATCAGGCTGAAAATCACCTCCTTTGTATAGGGCAGTCGAGCTACGGATGACCACTTGGGCGGGGTATTGTAGATGCAGTGGGGGCGCATGCGGGTTTTCCAGCCGCCGGATCAACAGGCGGGCTGCTTCACGGCCAATGAATTCGATGTCTTGGAGCATGGTTGTCAGCGGCGGGTCAAAATAAGATGCCAGAGGGATGTTGTCGAAGCCGATCACCGACACATCTTCGGGCACCCTCTTGCCAAAGTCTCGCAGAGCGCGGATAGCTCCAACCGCCATGCGGTCATTCTGAGCGAAGATGGCGCTGATGGGGGCGTTTTGCCTCAGCCAGGCGCGCACGGCTTCATCACCGGAAGTGGCAGACCAATCGCCTTCGGCGATCCAGGCTGGGTTTGGCTCAATGCCCGCGGCTTGCAGGGCTTCCAGATAGCCGGTGCGCCGATCCTGAGAGCAATCTTCGCACAGTGGGCCAGTGATGTGGGCAATGCGCCGGTGCCCCAGCGAGATGAGATGTTCGGTAGCCAGCCGTCCCGCCTGTACTTCATCAATGGAGGCCGAATCGCCCACTTCCTGCCGTGGGCGCATCCCCAGGAAGACCACCGGCACGGACTTTGGCAGAAATTCATGCCGCTGGTCAGCATAGGGATTGATGACCAGCAAACCTTCTGTGCGCCGACTGGCGATCAGTTGCCGCACCAGGGTCTCGAAGGTCTCGGCATCCGGCGCGGTGGCCGTGAGCAGGAAATAGCCGTGTTGGCGCGCCTCAGTCTCGGCGCCTTCGATCAGGCTGGCAAAGGTGTAATCGGTCAAATTAGGGGTGATACAAGCCAGGGTGTAGGTGCGGCCATCGGCCATCGAGCGGGCGATTGCGTTTGGCTGGTAACCCAGGGCGGCGATTGCCTGTTCGACGCGGCAGCGAGTTTCAGGGCTGACGCGCTCGCTGCCGTTAATCACGCGCGAAACTGTCTGGTGTGAGACCCCCGCATAAGAGGCAACATCTCGGATCGTAACGGTTGAGCGTGGCATTTGCGGCTGTTGGTTAGCAAAAACAGGGCTGATAGATCGATGTGACCGGTCACGTTACCGTTCACATTATAGCATAATGAGAACGGTGGAGTCAAGAGGCCACCATTCGCCACAGGGGTGATTGTTGCCAGGGCAGGCTTGTTCGATCCATGCCCCAGATCATTAATAACTCTATTAATCCTGCCCTGACCGGCGTATGGTATCATTTTGCCGCAAAGCCCATCTCTATTGGAGTATGAATGTCATCCCGGCGATCAAATCGTCAATCGGTTTTTCCCTTGCTCATGGTTGTTTTGGGCGTTGTGCTGATCATCGGCTCGGTGGCGTGGTTGATCAACGCCAGTCGAACGGCAGAAGCGCAACGCGCCTCGGTGATCGATCCAGCCGCCTCGCCGCGCATCCCTTATCCAGAGGTGCCTCGCGTCAGCCTGGGCGATTCTAAGGCCGCGTACGATCTGAAGCAGGCTGTGTTTGTCGATACGCGCGGCGAACCCTATTTCTCTGAGGGGCATATCCCCGGCGCAATCTCTTTGACCGATGATGAGGTCGCCTCGCGCCTCAATGAATTGGACCCGGATGATTGGATCATCACATATTGCACCTGACCGGCGGAGGAGTCCAGCGCTCGTGTAGCGCGATTGTTGTTAGATAATGGTTTTCGGAAAGTGACGGCGCTGCGCGGCGGGTTGCAGGCCTGGGTCGATGCGGGCTATCCGCTGGAAAGATAGCAGATCAACAGACTTTTGGATTTGAGATAAATCTGGTAGGCGCGCCAATGACCGAAGCTTTAGAACGATTGGTCAACCGTATGACCGAAGAGGGTCAGAAGACGGTGCAATTCTTCGAGAAGCTTTTGCCAACCCAATGGGAACGGACCGTCTATAGCGAAGGCGCCCAATGGACGGTGCGCCAGGTGCTGGCGCATTTCATTGTCACTGAAGCCGGCATCCGCGCGCTGATGCAGAACATTTTGGCCGGAGGCAGCGGCGCGCCGCAGGACTTCGACTTGAACCGCTACAACGAGCGCAAAGCGGCCGAGTTGAGCGATATCGCTGCCGAGGAGCTTTTGGCCCGTTTCAGCAGCGAGCGCCGGACGACGATCGAATGGTTGCGCGGGTTAAGCGCCGATGATCTGGTCAAGACCGGACGGCATCCCTGGCTGGGCGTCGCGCCGCTGGACGAGATGATCCAACTGATGTATCGCCACACCCAGATCCATCAACGCGATATTCGCAAGTTGCTGGCGGAGGGCTAGTCTATGGGTCAAACGCAGCCAGGGCAGGGCGGCTGGGGGAAGACGCTGTTGCTGTTCATCCGCCTGAGCCGTCCAATGTTTTTGTTGGGGGTGGCCCTGGTCTATGCCCTGGGCGTGGGCATTGCGCGCTACCTGGGCACAGACATCGACTGGGGCGCTTACTGGCTGGGGCAGATCTGGGTGTCTCTGTTACAGCTCAGCACGCAGTACTTCAACGAATATTACAATGCTCCGGCTGATCAGGTAAACCCAAATCGCACGTTGCTGACCGGTGGAAGCGGCGCGTTGGGGCCGGGGAAGCTGCCACGCCGCGTGGCGCTGATGGCGGCGCTGACCTGTCTGGCTTTCCTGGCGTCTGTCACGGTGTTGGTGATTGCGCAGCTTCGGCCGCCTGCTGCGGCGTATCTGATCATGGGGCTGGCGTTTCTGGGGTCGTTTTTCTATTCCAATCCGCCGATCAGCCTGGAAAACTCGGGCTACGGCGAGCTGGTCACGTCGGTGCTGGTGGGCTTTATGGTGCCGGCTTATGCCTTTATCCTGCAATACGGCGACCTGCATCGGCTGGTGGCGATGAGCGCCTTCCCGATGGTTGCGGCGCATATGGCGATGCTGCTGGCTTTCGACCTGCCGGATTATGGCACGGACATGAAATTCGAGAAGCGCACCCTGATGATCCGCCTGGGCTGGCAGAACGGCATGCTGCTGCACAACGCCATGATCCTGACGGTCTATTTGCTCCTGTTGATGGCCCGCTCTCTGGGCTTCCCCGGCTTTGCCACGCTGGCGGGCATGTTGTCCCTGCCGGTGGGACTGTTCCAGATCTGGCAGATGCGCCAGATCGCCAATGGCGCAAGGGTCAACTGGAACGCGCTGACGATCGGCGGCGTGGCGTTGTTCACCTCGCTGACTTATTTGCTGGCTTATGCCTTCTGGACGCATTGAACGGCCTTGACTATAATTCCGACTCGTAAGCAACGATGCCTGAGTTCCTCGAATTACTGCCACCACAAGAAGCTTTGAATCGGCTGCTAAGTCATCTCTCCCCTGAGCCAAAGGCGGAGGAGATCGAGACGATCGCCGCCTTGGGTCGGGTGACAGCCGCGCCGGTGGTCGCTCCCTACCCGTTGCCTTCATTCCCTCGCTCGACGGTGGATGGGTTCGCCGTGCGCGCCGTTGATACCTTTGGCGCCAACGATTCGCTGCCCGCTTATCTGAATCTGATTGGCGAAGTGCCGATGGGCGCAGCCGCAGATTTGTCGCTGGGGGTGGGCGAATGCGCGCTGATCCACACCGGTGGGATGCTGCCAGAAGGGGCGGATGCGGTGGTCATGGTGGAACATACCCAACAGGCCCGCGCAGGCGAGGTCGAAGTGTTGCGCGCCGTCGCGCCAGGCGAAAATGTGCTCAAGGTGGGTGAAGATGTCGTCGAAGGGGAAGAGGTCATCCCGCGGGGAGCGCGCTTGCGGCCGCCGAAGATCGGCGGGCTGATGGCGCTGGGGCAGACCCGCGTGACTGTGGCTTGCCGCCCCAGGGTGGGCATTCTCTCCAGCGGCGATGAAGTCATTCCGCCGGAGGCCGAGCTGCGCCCGGGTCGGGTGCGGGATGTCAACTCCTACAGCCTGGGGGCTTTGATCGAGCAGCACGGCGGATTGCCGCTGCGCTACGGCATCCTGCCAGACGCTTCCGAGGCGCTGCGAGCTGCCGCAGAGCGAGCGCTAAGCGAGTGCGATATGGTGATCATCACCGCCGGATCGTCTGCCAGTTCGCGCGATTTGACCGCCGCGGTGATCGACTCGCTGGGCAAGCCCGGCGTGCTGGTGCACGGCGTGAACGTGCGCCCCGGCAAACCGACCATTCTGGCCGTCTGTGATGGCAAAGCGGTGGTGGGATTGCCGGGGAATCCGGTGAGCGCACTGGTGATCGCCAGCCTGTTCGTCGCGCCGGTAATCCATGCCTTGCTGGGCCTGCGGGTGGGACAGCTTGCTCGGCGCTTGAACGCACGCTTGACGCTCAACCTGGCCTCTCAGGCCGGGCGGGAAGATTGGGTGGCGGTGCGTTTGCACGAGACTCCGCAGGGCCACCTGGCGGAGCCAGTGTTTGGCAAGAGCAACCTGATCTTCACCCTGGCGCGGGCAGATGGCCTGGTGCGCATCCCTCCCGACGCCAATGGTTTGGAGGCAGGCCAGATGGTTGAAGTTCATTTCTTCTGGTGAACGTTCGAGGATTCTTCTGCAAATGACAAACGCAACGGATTTACCCCTGGTCATTCTGGCTGAACGGCTGGCGGTTTGCCGCCTCCCGGCAGATGCGCCCTATCCCGATTGGGCGCGCCCGGGTGAGTTGCTGGCGCTGGTGCAAGCCGGCGACGAGCTGAGCGTGGTGTGCACCGAGCGCTACGTGCCGCCGGATGTGCGCGCCGAGCGCGGCTGGCGTGCGCTGCAGGTGCAGGGACCGCTGGATTTCGCCCTGGTGGGGGTGCTGGCTTCGATTGTCGTTCCCCTGGCGCGCGCCGGGATCAGCATCTTTGCGCTCTCGACGTTCGATACCGATTATGTGCTGGTCAAGGAGGAAGCGCTCGACCGAGCGGTGAGCGCCTTGACCCAGGCAGGCTTTTTGGTGATGAATCATGTCCGTTTATCTGCATGACATTCCTTTGCCCGAAGCGCAAGCGCGCCTGGACCTGGCGCTGAAACAGGCGGGCCTGGCCGGTCGGCTGGGCCGCGAAGATTTGCCCCTGGATGAGCGATGCGTCGGGCGCGTGCTGGCGGAGCCGGTTTGGGCGAAGATTTCTTCGCCGCACTACCACGCTTCGGCGATGGACGGTTTTGCGGTGCGCGCAGCCGCTACCGCCCATGCGACCCTCAATGATCCGGCGCTGCTGATATGCGATCCCTCCGCCGGGTTGCAACGCGCCATGTACGTCGATACCGGCGATCCACTGCCCGAATGGGCGGACGCGGTGATCCCCATCGAAAATGTAGAGCCGGTGGACGAGGCGCGGCAGCCTGCTGCCGATCCGCGCCACCCCTATGCAATCGTCGTCAGGGCGGGGGCGCCGCCGTGGAGTCATGTCCGGCCGATGGGCGAAGACATCGTGGCAACGCAACTCGTCCTGCCTGCCGGGCACACGCTCCGTCCGGTGGATTTAGGCGCGATTGCCGCTTGTGGGCACACCCAGGTGTGCGTTGCCCGAAAGCCGCGCGTGGCTGTGCTGCCGACCGGCACCGAGCTGGTGGAAATCGGCAAGCCGGTGCGCCCGGGAGATATCATCGAGTTCAACTCGCTGGTGCTGGCGGCGCAGGTGCAGCAATGGGGCGGGGTCGCCAGCCGCTATCCGATCACCCCGGATCAGTTCGACGCCATCTTGCAGCGGGTGACCCAGGCGGCTGCCGATCACGATCTGGTGCTGCTGAACGCCGGATCGTCCGCCGGATCGGAGGATTTCTCCGCCCGGGTCGTGGAAGCGTTGGGAGACCTGTTGGTGCATGGCGTCGCGGTGCGCCCAGGGCATCCGGTGATCCTGGGGATGATTGGGACGCAGGGGCGAAAGATTCCGATTATCGGCGTGCCCGGCTATCCGGTGTCGGCCGCGCTGACCGGCGAGATCTTCGTCGAGCCGCTGCTGGCGCGCTGGCTGGGGCGCCCGCCGGCGCAACCTCCCACGGTGAGCGCGGTGCTGACGCGAAAGGTGACCTCGCCGGCGGGCGATGATGACTATATGCGGGTAGCAGTAGGACGGGTGGGCGAAAGGTTGCTCGCTGCGCCGCTCTCGCGCGGTTCCGGCGTGATCACCTCGCTGGTGCGGGCGGATGGCATCGCGGTCATCCCGCGCGGCTCCCAGGGGTTGCCGGCTGGGGCGACGGTGAATGTGCGCCTGTACCGCAGCCCTGCTGAACTCGAACGCACCATCTTCGCAATTGGCTCGCACGACATCACCCTGGATTTGCTGGCGCAATTCCTGGCGGGTCACGATCGGCGTTTGGCTTCGGCGAATGTGGGCAGCCAAGGCGGGCTGGTGGCGCTTCGCCGCGGCGAGGCGCACCTGGCCGGTTCGCATTTGCTCGACCCGGAGACCGGCGAATACAACCTGACCTATATTCGCCAGTATCTGCCCGGCGTGCCGGTCAAGGTTGTGGCGCTGGTCGAGCGCGAGCAGGGGCTGATCGTCGCCCGGGGTAACCCCAAGAACTTGCGCACCCTGGCCGACCTGGCGCGCCCCGAAGTGAGTTTCGTCAATCGCCAGCGCGGCGCTGGCACGCGGGTCTTGCTCGACTATCAACTTCGTTTGTTAGGGATTGCGCCGGAAGCGATTCAAGGCTATACTCAAGAAGAATACACCCACCTGGCCGTTGCGGCTGCGGTCGCCTCTGGGCGAGCCGATTGTGGGCTGGGGATTGCAGCTGCGGCGCAGGCTCTGGACCTGGATTTTGTGCCTTTATACAGCGAGCGCTACGAGTTGATCATCCCGGAGGAGCATTATTTCAGCGAGTTGCTATCGCCGTTGTTCCAGGTGCTGAACGATCCAACCTTCCGCCAGGCGGTGGCTGCCCTGCCCGGTTATACCGTGAGCCGCATGGGGGAACTGGTGGCCGAAGTGAGTTGAGCTATGACGACTGCGCTTGTGATCGATGATAACCGCGACGCCGCCGACTCGGTGGTTCAGATGCTCGAGCTTCTGGATGTCGAGGCGCAGGCGGCTTACGGGCCGCGAGCTGCCATGTTGCTGCTCAAGGATTTCACACCGGATATCATTTACATGGACATCAATATGCCTGGCATCGACGGTTTCGAGGTGACCTCCTATTTGCGCCGCTTCCCGCGCATGCAGGATGTGCCGATCGTCTTTATCACCTCCGATGATCAGCCCGAGACGGCGGGCAAAGTGCGCAAGACGGGCGCCTTGCTGATCATCGTCAAGCCAGCGACGTTGGATGCATTGGAGTTATCCTTGCGCAAGGCCGGATTGTTCCATTGATCAGTTGGCTGGAGAAGCCCGGCCAGTAATACAAGTTTCATCACCCTGATATCAAACTTTTTTGGAGGTTGTCATGCCTATTTCTGCAGGTATCCCCGCGCCGGATTTCACCCTGCCCGACGAGACCGGCGAATTGCGCAAGCTTTCAGATTACCGCGGCAAGCCGGTGGTGTTGTATTTCTATCCCAAAGACGACACGCCGGGGTGCACGACCGAGGCTTGCAACTTTCGCAACGACTACAGCCAGTATGAAAACGCAGGTGTGGTGATCCTGGGCGTCAGCCCAGATTCGCCCAAGAAGCACGCCAAGTTCAAGGCGAAATATCACCTGCCATTCACCCTGTTGGCGGATGAAGAGCACAAAGTATGCGAGCAGTATGGCGTTTGGGGGCCGAAGAAGTTCATGGGGCGGGAATACGAAGGCGTTTACCGCACCACTTTCCTGATCGACGCAATGGGTCAGATTGTCAAGGTGTTCGAGAACGTCAAGCCCGATGAACACTCGGCCGAGGTGCTGGCAGCGCTATCAGGGTAGCCGTGAAGAAATCGAGACTTGCGACTTTGCTCGTTCTGTGGGCGGTCGTTCTGACTCTTGCCGCGTGCGGCGGCTCGAACGACCAGCCTGAGACCCTGAAGATCGACCGCCCGGCGCCGCCAGCCGCCTATGCTGGGAAGACTAATCCGTTTGCCAGCGACAGCGGGGCGATCCAGGCTGGCGCACAGCTTTATGCTGCCAACTGCGCCGCTTGCCACGGCGCAGAAGCGATGGGCGATGGCCCGGCGGCCAATTCGCTCAACCCCAGGCCCCAACCGCTGGCGACGGAAATGAAGGCGCTGCAGGACGATTACCTGTTCTGGCGGGTTGCCGAAGGCGGCGCTTTCCCGCCGTTTTCTTCTGCTATGCCTGCCTGGAAGACGATCCTCTCCGAAGAGCAGATGTGGCAGGTTATCGCCTACTTGCGTACTCTGTCCAAATAGATTATGCGCTGATTGAGGGCCTGTAGACGCGCAGATCAGTTACCGGCAGCAGACTGGAGATGCTGAGGCCGCGATATTTTCCGGCAGTGATTGCTTGCACGATTGCTTGATAATGACCGCGGTTCAGGCGGAGCTGGCGCATGGCGCGTCGGCTGAGCGTATCTGCATCGCGGTTGTCTCTGCGCGGCAGCCAGATCCATTGCACCTGTGAAAGCCGATCAGATAACTGGCGCGCCCGCAGGTACAGCGGCTTGATGCTTGGGGCGCTCACTACAGCTTCGCCGCGCATCTGATCGATGACGCTCTTTGCATCTCCGCAAACCTGTATGGTTTCGTCCCTGATTCCCAGGGCCAGCAGCGCGTCCAGACCTTCGATCAGGGCCAGGTATTCGGCGATGTTCGAGTTGGCGTATCTGCCGCGGGCAAATGCACCGTGGCCTTGCGCCAGCATTTCACCCTCGCGGGTGATCAGCCAACCGTAGCACATGAAACCTGCGTTTGAAGCCGGATCGGTTTTGCCCGGCACGCCGCGAAACAAGCCATCAAAGCGTAAGATGATCATGCAGATTTTTCCCTTTGTGTCAGGAATTGACAGACCGGCGGAGGGTTGTCCCCGCCGGTCTGTCGCATGAGAAGGAGGAGAAAGCCACTCACTGCTGCGCCAGTGATAAGATGTAAAGTAGAGATGAAGTGAACACAACACCGACGATCGAGCCAGCCAGGGTTTGCGCCGGTGTGTGTCGGTGCAATCTCACCCGGGCCCAGGCCACCATAGGAATTGCTAATAAGGCTGGTGCAGCAACGCTGCCGTATAAGCCCCAGAGGAAAATTGCCAGGCTGCCGATTGCAGCGCCATGCCCGCTGATCTTCCAACGCAAGGTGACCAGGAACAGCAAGCCAATTTGCAGCACTGCCATGCCGCTGAAGATCTGCAGCACTCGCGGCGCGTGACCTGCCCACAAGCTTCCCAGGGCGGTGATGGAGCAGGCCAGGGTCAACGCCATTGGCCGGATGCGTTGTTCGCGCAGGCGGATGTGGAAATCGCTGATCTCCCCCCGCCGCACTTTCCAGATCAAATAAGCCACTGGAAAAACCACCGTCAACGTCAGGAAATAGCCCACCCACCATAGGCCCGACGGGGATTCAAGCAGAGTGGTCACCAGCAAGATGCCAACCACGGCAAGTATCGGTGGACTGAGGACATCCGAAATTCCACGCGCCAACCGCTCATCCCAGCGGGGCGGGAGTTCCAGGGTGGGAGCAACAACCAGGGCATCAATTTCCGTCGAATATTCCAATTCTTGTTAATCTCCATCTGTGTCATTCAGCCTGCTGATGCTGCCACGATCGCCGCCAAAGCTGCCGCCTCGATGGCATCCAAAGTCTCGGCTACGGCCTGGCCGAACACCTCGTTGCGGCCGTAATGTTCGATTTTGTGACGGGCAGCTTTGCGCTCGTCCTTGGTGAACACGAGGTCGAGCATTCTACAAGCGCGCAGCAAGCTCAGAAGGACAGTCGTCCGCTCATCGGGAGTGACATTCGCCAGGACGACTTCGCGCAGGCGGTGTTTGATCCAGTACTTGGCCGAAGCCTCTTGCTGGGGGTAGATCTCGTAAGGGATGATCCACATGAAGCGTAGGCCCTCTTTACGCAGAATGCCCATCGTCGCCAGACCTGATGCCAGACGGCTCTGAAATTGTTTGACCTGCTGAGCCAGTTCCGATACCCAATAAGAAGGCCGGCGTGGTCGATTGCTCCTGACTATGCGCGAAAGCGCTTCGTTCAGTATCTCATCCCTGGTCAATACTTCATCGAGCACAATGACCTGGCGATTCTCGTCTAATCCCAATTTCCCTAACAAGGTCAGGTCCGCCAACACCGCCCCGGCTAAACCGTAGCGCAGGTTTTGAGCCACGCCGGAGTGCACGACCCCCTTTTCGTCGTTGATCGAGATCAAAAACAGTTCTTCCGCCAGGTTAAGCATCTGTGCTCCATACTGAGGGTGGAGGGCTGAGTGTTAATTCACCGATTGCATTTTACCCTGTGGTGTTTATCGCCGTTTTATTGATCAGTTAAAGATTGTTAAACGTTAAGCACCGCGGTATTACGGCGAACGAATCGCCCCCGCGGTACCGAATGCGAGAGTGCTCAGTGAAGCGGCCTTAAGCCGGGGGAATCACATCTGCGAAGTCATACGCGCCGGGGAAATCTTGCTCCGCTTGCTTGCGTTTGGCGCTCCAACCGGCGATTTCGATGCGATAAACCGCCACGCCTTCCAGCTCAGCCTCGCTCAGCGGCGAGTAGTCGGTTCCGGGTTGCAGGTGCGGGGCGTATTTCTCCATTAGCAACCGCAGCCCGTGGAGCATTTCTTCGGGCTCTTCCACCAGGCGCGCCACGCCGAATACGACCACGCTGCCATACTCCACGCTGAAATTGCGCGCTTGCGGTTTTGGCAACAGACGACCCATCTTCGCTACGGTGAAGCAGACCTTGGGATTCTGGCGCACATTGTCGATAGTGCGGCCTTCGGCGGCGCTGTGCAGGTAGATCACCCTTTCTTGAGGGTCATAAGCGAACAGGTTGCTGTGTGCGTAGGGCTGGTCGTGTAAGCTGGTTGCCAGAATGCCAAAGGGGGCGCGCTGCAAAAACGCCTCGATCCAGGCTTCGTCCCGCACGGCGCGATCCTGGCGGCGGATGTGGGTGAAATCGGGGTCAAATTCCATGCTGGCTCCTGAATGGATGGTTGGGGTTCGTAAACTGTAGTTTATCAGAAATTTGTGGTACTTCGGACGGCGATGGTGAATGGTAAAAAGAAAAACGGGCAAGCGCGCCTTGCCCGTTTTCTTTATCGGTTAGAGCTTTGTAAGGCTATGGAAAGCGCGGTACGGCCACGATGGCGGACGGAGTGGATGGCGTGGGTGGGGTGGTGTCACATACTTGGATGGTGAAAATCGCCGGCAAATCTAAAGGCTCTATGAGAATGCCTCCTGACGCCGGTCATGCAAAACATTAATGTCGCTTGCTTTTATTGGATAAATCCTGTATAATTTATACGCTGCATCTTTATCAATCTGTTTTCCGGCTTGAAGCGCCGGGGAGGCGTATTATGCGTGTGGTAGTCGTGTTGCAGGCCGCACAGGAGGAGCAAGCTCCGCTGCGCGGTCGCGCACTTGAGTCTGCCGATGCGGCGGCGGCAGATTTGCAGGCGGCGCAGAGCGAGCTGGGGGTCAGCCTGACGCCAATGTACCCCGGACAAAGCCATCCTACCCTGGCGCCTTTTTACTTCGTTGATGTGCCAGACCAGGAGACTGCGGAGAAGGTGATTGCCCGGCTGACTCAATCGGCGTTGGTAGAGGCGGCGTATGTGCAGCCTGACGCCGAGCTGCCGGGGCCGCCATGATCCGTTTTCTT
Organism: uncultured Anaerolinea sp.; assembly: GCA_964503145.1. Classification (GTDB taxonomy): domain Bacteria; phylum Chloroflexota; class Anaerolineae; order Anaerolineales; family UBA4823; genus RBG-16-57-11. The sequence continues at coordinate 77,523 of CAZCYV010000005.1, forward strand.
TTCTTTCCACTCTATTCCCAATTGTTCCAAGCCAAAGGAGGTTAGATATGCCCAGTCCTAAGAGGTCTGGCGGCGCAGCGCGCTCAGGACCCAAGTTAGTCACCATGCCTGGCTCGCCGCGCGAGCTGATTGTTGTCACTCAACCAACGGCCGGACTGCGATCGTTTGGCCCTTCGGTTGAGTCGGTGCAGGGCGCCAACGTTTCTTCGTTGAACAAGTTGCTGAAAGACAACGGGGCAACGATGACGCCGTGCTTCGGCGTCGAGGATCGCGTGGAACGCGCCATGCGAGCGGCGGCGCCGGGAGTGGCGGAGAGCATGCCCTCGCTGCCGAGCTACTACTACGTGGAAGCCGACGACGAAAAACTGGACGTGCTGGCGGAAGAAATGATGAATCAGAACCTGGTGGAAGCGGCTTACGTCAAACCGCCCGCCTTTCCGCCGGTGTATATGGAGGCCGAAGAGGTCATGCCGCCATCCATGCAAATCGCGCCGCCGGTGACCGCCGATTTCACCGCCAACCAGCTTTACCTGGATGCGGCGCCGGGCGGCATCGACGCTCGCCATGCCTGGTTAGTTTCAGGCGGGCGTGGTCGCAATGTGCGCATCATCGATATCGAGGGCGCCTGGCGTTTCACCCATGAAGACCTGATCCAGAATCAGGGCGGGGTGATCGGTGGGACGCAGTCCTCGGACCTGGGGTGGAGGAACCACGGCACGGCGGTGGTGGGCGAATTTGGCGGCGACCGCAACAGTTTCGGCGTCACCGGCATCAGCCCGCTGGCGAACGTGCGCGCCATCTCCATTTTTGGCCCAGGTCAGTCCTGGGGCAAGGCGATCACCGACGCGGCGAATGCCTTGAGCGCCGGCGATATCATTCTGATCGAGTTGCACGCCGCCGGCCCACGCTTCAACTTCCAGGCTCGTGACGACCAGCGCGGCTATATCGCCATCGAATACTGGCCGGATGCCTTTGCGGCCATCGTTTACGCCACCCAGGTGCGCGGGGTGATCGTGGTCGAGGCGGCAGGCAACGGCGCCGAAAACCTGGACGATCCGATCTATAACACCCGTCCGGCGACCTTTCCGGCCTCCTGGCGCAACCCCTTCAACCTGGCCAACCCGCAATCGGGAGCGATCATCGTTGGGGCAGGCGCGCCGCCTCCCGGGACGCATGGAGCCAACCACGGTCCGGATCGCTCGCGCCTGGATTTCTCGAATTTTGGCGCTCGTGTGGATGTTCAGGGCTGGGGGCGTGAAGTGACCACCACCGGCTATGGCGATCTGCAAGGAGGTCCGAACGAGGATTTGTGGTACACCAATCGTTTCAGCGGGACGTCCTCCGCTTCGCCGATTGTGGTGGGGGCGGTGGCCTGCCTGCAAGGCGCGCTGCGCGGCGCCAGCAAGCCCCTGCTCACCCCGGCTACGGCGCGCAACTTGCTGCGCAATACCGGCTCGCCGCAACAAGATGCGCCTGGCCGCCCGGCGACCCAGCGCATCGGAAACCGTCCCGACCTGAAAGCGGCGCTCGATTCACTCGGCATCCAGCCGATTATCAAGGCGAAAGATATCAAGGAGGTCAAGGAGAAGGACGTCAAGGATATCAAGGATGCCAAGGAAAAGGAGAAAGAGAAGGAGAAGGAAAAGGAGACCGTAAAGGACTTCAAGGACACCAAGGACGGCTCTAAGGAGAGCAAGGAAGGTAAGGAGGGCAAGGAGATCAAGGAAGTCAAGGAGAAGGATGTCAAGGACATCAAAGACGGCACCGAGAAAGCGCTGGATAAAGTCCAGGATAAGGTCAAAGATGTCTTCGATCATCCTCAGGGGGCTGTTCCTGGCGGGTTAGAGGAGCGCCTGGCGCGGCTGGAGCAGGCGGTCAGCCAGTTGATGCACTTTATCGGCGGCGAGGAGCGCCCGGATCTGCAGGCTTCTGCCCTGGATCAGGAGGAAGACCTGAAGGCGCTGAGCCAGGAGCTGGAGAAGCAGGCGGTGGACGCCAAAGCGGCGAAGGATCACAAGGATACCGAAAAGCTGCGCGAGGCCTGAGCTGCGTGTATTGTATCTTTTGCTCTGCGGATGATCTGCCCGCGCTGTGGGCTTATCGTGGCCTGAGGCAGCGCGGGCTGGTCCCCCTGGAGATTTTTACGCCCGAGGCGCTGGCTTACAACCGGCGCCTCGAGCATCGTTTGCGCGCCGCTGGGGCGGAGTTGCGCATCGAGCTGATGGATGGGCGCGTGCTGGATGGGTCAGGCGTGCTCGGGGCGCTGAATCGGATGGCGAGGTTGCCCGTAGAACACTTCGCAGCGGCTAACCCGGCGGACCAGGCTTACGCTGCCCAAGAACAACAGGCCATCTTCCTGAGCTGGCTACATGCCTTGCCGGGTGTGCTGATCAATCGGCCCGGGCCGCGCGGCCTGTGCGGCGATCAGCGTTCTCCCGCCGAGTGGGCCTGGCTGGCGGGGCAGGCTGGGTTGCCGGCGCTGCCTTACCAGCACAGTGATGCGTTCGTTGAGCAAGCGCCTGGCGAGGTCGGCGAGAGGCGATTTCAGCTAGTCGTCCTGGACGGGGAGGTTTACGGTGCACCCGGCGCGGATGTCGCCGAGGACTTGAGGGCATCTATCCGACGGCTGGCAGAACTGAGCCGGCTGCGATTGCTGGGGATCGATTTCTGCCTGACGCCGGCGGGGGAGGCGCTGTTCGCCTCGGCCACCGCCCTGCCCGATCTGCGCCTGGGCGGAGCGGCCTTTCTGGATGCGTTGGCCAGGGCAATGGCATGATCTTGCTGTGCGGCATCCCCACCGAACCCCCGCTGGCGTTGGTTGCCAGCGCCCTGGATGACCTGCGGCAGCCTTATGTGCTGTTCAACCAGCGCAGCTTCACCCAGGCGCATATCGCGTTCAGCGTGGAGCGTGGGCAAGTGAGCGGTGTGCTATCGCTGGCGGGTGAAGAATATGCGCTGGAGGCCTTCACGGGCGTTTACAACCGCCTGATGGATGACCAATCGCTGCCGGAGGTGCGCGACCTTCCGACCGATCACCCGGAACGGCTGCGTTGTCGCCGTTTGCACGATGCCTTGCTCCAGTGGCTGGAGATCACGTCAGCGCGGGTGATCAACCGCATGGCGGCAATGGCCAGCAACAGTTCGAAACCGTATCAGATGCAGCTCATCCGGGAGCACGGATTTGCCATTCCTGAGACGCTGATCACCAACGACCCGGAACTGGTGCGAGAGTTTTTTCGCCAGCATAAGCGGGTGATCTATAAATCCGCCAGCGGCGTGCGATCCATTGTTTCGCCATTCGAACTGGAAGACTTCGACCGTTTGGAGCGCATCCGCTGGTGCCCCACTCAATTCCAGGCGCAAGTGATGGGTGAAAACCTGCGCGTCCATGTGATCGGCGACCGAGTCTTTGCGACCCGCATTCAGACAGGCGCAGTGGATTACCGCTATGCCGGGCGCCAGGGCGGCAAGGCTGAGCTTCTGGAGGTGGAACTGGACGGCCGGCTGGCGCAGCGCTGTGTCAGCCTGGCGCGCTCTCTGGGTCTGGCTTTTGCTGGCATCGATTTGATGCTGACGGATGAACCTATCAACGATGGGATGGGCGCTGAAGAGGACGAAGCGACGAGCATCGATCCCGGCAGCGGGCGGATATATTGTTTCGAAGTGAACCCCAACCCGGGTTTCAGCTTCTATGAGGCGCACACCGGACAACCGATTGCCGAAGCGGTGGCGCGCTATTTGGCGGGGGAGAACCCTATCCCTTGATCCCGCCGGCCGCCAGGCCGCGGATGAACTGCTTCTGGGTCAGCAAGAACAGGGCGATCATCGGGATTGCGGAGATGATCAAACCGGCCATGACGACCGTCCATTGTTCGCGCAGCGCGCCAGCAAAGGACATCAGCCCCAGCGGGATCGTCTTTAGGTTATCGTTGATGATGAAAGTCAGAGCGAACATGAACTCGTTCCACACCCGCATGGCGTCCAGAAGCATGGCGGATGCCAGGATGGGGCGGCAGAGCGGCACCACCACATGCCAGAACACCCCCAGAGCGCCGGCGCCGTCGATGACCGCGGCCTCCTCGAAATCTTTGGGCAGCCCTAACATGTAGGAACGGATCAGGAAGGTGGTGAAGGGGATGCCGAAAGCCACATTGGGCAAGATCATCGCAAAGTAGGTGTTGTACAACTTCAGCGCGGTCAGGATGCGAAACAGCGGGATCAGGCTGACCTCTGGCGCCAGCATCAACCCGCCGAGGATGAAATAGAGCAGGAAACTTTGGCCTTTAAACTTAAACCGCGACAGGGCATAGGCTGCCATCATCGAGATGCTTATATTGATCAGTACCGCGACAATTGTAACCACGACGCTGTTGACGATGTACTTGGCAATGCCGAATTTCCATGCCCGGGCGTAGTTTTCCCAGTGCCATTCGGTTGGCAAGCTCCAGCTATGCTCGAAGAGTTGAAAATCGGTCTTAAACGAGTTGGTTGCCACCCACATCAGGGGATAGATGGTCAGGACGCTCAAGGAAATGAACAGCAGATAGACCAGCAGGCGGTTCCGCTGTTGCGCCCGGATGCTGCGCTTCATGTACTCTGGACGATCGGAAGTCAATTGGGCGGTGGTCATGTTAGGCCTCCTTTCCGGTGCGTCCCAGACGCAGTTGGATGAAAGTCAGCAGAAAGGTGATCAGGAATAAGAGCGTAGCGAGGGACGAAGCGTAGCCCATTTCGTCGTTGCGAAAGCCGACCCGGTACAGGTAGTTGCCCAAGACCTCGCTGGCGTGGTTCGGCCCGCCAGCGGTCATCACCCAGACGATATCGAACACCTTGAACGCGCCGATGACGGTGATGGTGGTCATCACCAGGGTGGTTTCCCGAACCATCGGCACGGTAATATGAACGAACTGTTGCCAGCCATTGGCGCCGTCGATGCGCGCCGACTCGAACAGTTCTTCCGGGATGGCCTGGATGGCGACGATGAAAAGGATCATCACATAACCGACCCACTGCCACTGCGAGACCATGATCACCGAGATCATAGCTGTGCTTTCCTCACCGAGCCAGGTGCGAGCGAGAAAACCCAGATTGAGCGCCCTGAGGGCCTGGTTGAGCAGACCCGTATCCGGCCGATAGATGAGTTGCCAGGTGATGCCCACTACCGTGACAGCCAGCACGGAGGGCAGGAACAGCGTGTTGCGGAAGATGGTCACTCTGCTGGGGCGCAGAATGCGCGACTCTAGAATGGCTGCCAGCACCAGAGCAAGGAATACCTGGAAGATCACAGAGATCACTGCGTAGAGCACATTATTGATCAAACTGAGATGGACAATGTCATCTTTGATGATGCGGGCGTAATTGCTCAACCCAACGTACTTCCAGTTTGGATCAATGGAGCTCCAGCGGAACAGACTGTAATAGAAGTTCTGAACGATCGGCAGATAAATGAAAATCACCATAATGATGACTGCCGGCAGCAGAAAGAGATAGGGAGTCAGAGTACGCGAGAGATGCGCCTTGCGGATCATCTGGGCTGTCTCCTTTCCAACGCTTACATGAGGTGATGATGCCATACAGAGCAAGGGGTCTTGGGCGCCTGGCTAGCCCAAAACCCCTCGCTAAAACCTCTGGAGGCGAACTACTGAGCGCCCTCCGCTTGTACAGTCTTTGCGACCTCGATCACCTCTTGCATCACCTGTTCGGGCGTCTTCGAGCCGGTCATCAGCGCCTGCATGCCGGGGAGGTACACTTCGACGATCTTGGCGTTGATGTCGGTGTCCAGCCACAGCGCCATACCGCTGGCGCCCTGGATTGCATTGACGCCTTCCACAACGATCGGCAGAGCGGTCTCATTGCTCACCGCGCCCACTACCGCGCTGGGGATGCCCAACCGTTTGACGTACTCTTTACCCATCTCCGGGCTGGTGAGGAACTTGAGGAAATTAATGGCTTCTTGTGGGTTCTTGCTCTTGGAGGACACCATGAAGCCATCTGGAGCGCCGGTGAGCAGTTTCTCGTCGCCCTGACCGCCGGTGCCGCCAGGAAGCTGGAAGAAGCCGAAGGCGTCTTCACCCATTCCCTGAGCGACGGTGATGAACTCCTCCAGCTCGATGTACATCATTGCCGCTTTGCCGGCGATGAAGCTGGAGCGGGCGCCCGAGTGGCTGATGCCGTTGGGGCCTTCGTTGAAGCACTTGTTGGTCATCAGCGTCTGGAAACGCTTCAAGGCCTCGACGTACATCGGGTCGGCGAAGAGTTGATCTGGGGGCGTCTTCAGCAGATAGTCCGAGAGGCGCGTCTGAGGGTTGACCAGCTTGGCGTTGAAGTCGCCGACGTAGTGCGACGAGGCCCAGGGGAACTCGTTGCCGAAGGCGATCGGCACGACGTTGTTCTGCTTCAAGGTTTCGCAGGTTGCCAGCAATTCATCCCAGGTGGTAGGCACCTTGAGGCCGTATTGGTCAAACATGGCCTTGTTGTACACCATGAATTTGGCGTTGATGCGCATCGGGATGCCGTAGATTTTGCCCTCCCACTTATACGGCTCGACCGCCGAGAGGATGATCTGGTTCTTCCAATCGCTGTTCATCAGGGCGTCGGTCAGGTCATAAGCCTGGCCGCCGCGGGCGAACTTCCAGGAGAACTCGCCGGCCCAGGAAAAATAGATGTCGGGCACATCGCCGGATGCCATCAGGACGCGGATCTTGTCTTTGTATGGCTCATCGGCAACGGCTTCCATTTCGATCTTGACATTCGGGTGGGCTTTCTGATACTCCTGGATCACAAAGTTATAGTAATCCATGTGCTCCGGCTCGGGCCACTTATGGAAAAAGCGGATGGTGACCGGCGCAGCAGCCGCTCCACCGCTGGTCTCGCCGCCGCTAGGGGCGGGGGCTTGCTGGCCGCCGCCGCAGGCTGCCAGGAGCATGCTGGCGATCAACGCCAGGCTGACCAAAAACCACAGTTTTTTAGACATCGTACTCCTCCAAATAGTTTTGTTGAATCAGTGCCCACTGAGGGGCAGAACCTGTCCGTGCCGCTTCGAGAGGCACGACAATTCGGAACGGTGTTCATCGATCATCGCTGGTTCGTGACTTTAGAGAATGAAATCTTGCTCCTCCTTTCGCTTTCTGATAACAGGCGATACGGATACCCTGACAAGGATGTTGCAACAGAAATGAACTAAGCCTCGTATGTTTGACCATATCCAAATGCGCCGTAATATTTGCAGCACTCTGCAGCAGAGTAGGCAGCGCGCTCCATGGCTATTGGGATGGGGGTACCATCGACATATTCCACCAGGAAACGGGCAGCGAAGGCGTCGCCGGCCCCCAGGGTGTCCACAGCTTCGACGGGAATGACGCCCTGGTGGAACAGGTTTTGACCATCGAAGACCCAGGCGCCGTCCTTGCCGCGCGTCATCACGATCAAGGAAGGGCCGAGGTCATGTGCATAGTGCATCAAATCATCCATTTGGGAAGTTGGGATATCCGCAAGCGAGAAGAAAGCGATATCGATGTTCGGCAGAATTTGCTCCAGATAGCCCGGATCCAGGCGCTGGGAGAAATCGAAGGACAGGCGCCGGCTGGCTTTCCTCAAAGCGGCAATCTGGTTTTCCAAATGGCTGTAAACGCTGGTATGAACCAGGTCAAAACCGCGGATATAAGCGAAATCGTCCTCGTTCAGGTCGATCAGCGCGCAAGCGCCGTGATCCGATTCACCAAAGACTCGATCGCCATCCACCAATGTGACCGTGGAGTAGGCCGTTGGCGCATCTGCCACGATACGGCAGTGGGAAACGTCAACGCCTTCCTGTTTCAAGGCGTTCAGGATCAATGCGCCGCGCTCGTCCTGCCCCAGCCACCCCAGATAAGCGGTGGGGTGGCCGTAGCGGTGGGCTAATACCGCCACATTGAGCGCGTTTCCGCCCGGAAAGCGCATCCGCATATGCTGGTAGGTATCTACCGTGTTATCGCCAACACCAATCAATCGCGTCATTAGTACTCGAACTTCCACATATAGCGGCGGGTGGTCAGGGGGTGATTGTGCCATACTGACAGGCGCTCGGCGAGTCGGCTGACCGCGCTTTCGAGAATGAAAGGCGCAAAGATCGCGCGCACCTCGGGATCGATGCCTTTCATCTCGTATTCTTTGGAGTCATAGATCATCAGGCGCTCGGTGAATTTTTTGCAGAAGCGCACCACACGTTCGCCGATGGGGCGGCTGGGGTCTTCTCCCAGAAAAACGATCACCGGCGTGTTCTGGTCTAAAACTTCGAATGGTCCGTGGAAAAATTCGGCCGCCTCGCCGGTAAAGGTATGCATCCATTGCATTTCCATCAGAACGCAAACGCCGAAGACGTAAGCAGTGGCATAGCATGGTCCCGAGCCCAGGATCATCATGAAGTCATCGTCCTTGTACAGTCGGGCTTCTTCGGCTGCGCGTTTGTCGTTCGCTTCTGCGGTATCGACCAGGGCAGAGGGCAACGCGTCCAGGCTGCGCATCACCTTGTCAGCTAGGGGCCAGCCTTCGGCCTCTTTCATCAAACCTGCTGCCAGCGCCATCAGAATGATGAATTTTGCCTGATAGCCATTCTTACTCTCCCCATAGAGGAAAGTCTGAGGCACACTTTTAGCCAGCGGCGAGTCGGCGAACTGGGTAACGCTCACCATCTTGCACGGGTACTGTTTCAGGAATTCGACTGCGGCGATGATTTCAGGGGTCGTGCCGGAATGAGATGCCAGAATGACCAGCGAATCGGCTCCCAGCTTGGCGGGAGCCTGGTTAATGAATTCGGCGGGGAAATACAGATGGGTTTCCAGGGTGCGCGAATCCTTGTCCATCCAGTATTTAATGGCGCCCATCTCGCGATTTGGCGCCCCGCAACCCACGAAGAAAACGCGTTTGATGCCTTGCCTTGCCAGCTCTACACCAGCCTGAAAGGCCCTGTCTTTCTCTTCGAGCGACCTTTCGAGGCTTTTGAGAAACTCGGCGCGATCGATGTCTGTAGCCATTTGATTGAATCTCCTTTACCTTGCAAAGTTGCAGATTGGCATATGGTCTATACCAATTGTATTAAAAAATATATCAGCGCTCATGCGCCAGTGTGCTCACGGCCTGAAAAATCACCCGCTCAGGGTGGTTCACAGAAACCAGATATTCGACCGGTCGATCATTAGGATCGAGCACCACCGAGCGCAACAGGAGCACCGGGTCGCCCACTTTCAGACCCAGCAAGGTTGCCTCATCATGCGTGGCATAGCTCAACTTGAGGGTTTCATTGTTCTTGACCAATCGGATTCCATACCGCTCGAAAAGGATGCGATATAGCGAGGCATGGGGATCGATCAGGTCATCCGCAGAAAGGCCGGGCAACAATTCGGCAGGCAGGTAGCTGGTTTCGACGCAGAACGGCTGGCCGTTCGCCGTGCGCAAGCGACGGATGACGATCACCGGCACGCCCAGACGGATGTGTAATTTCTCGGCAATCTTGAGTGGGGCTAAGATGGTCTCAAAAGAAAGCAGCTTTGAGCCAGCCTGAGCGCCTTCCTCTTGCAAGAGCTGGGTAATGCCAACGGCGATATCCTTGCCCACCCGACGGTAAACCTGCGGGCGTCGGACATAGGTGCCGCTGGTCGAGCGGCGCTCCAGAAGCCCGCGCCGAACCAGGTTTTCCACCGCCCGGCGCACCGTCATCCGGCTCACGCCAAGCTGGTCTGCCAGTTCGCGCTCCGAGGGAATCTGGTCGCCGGGCGAATAGACCAGCCCTTCGATCATCTCTTTCAGGGTGGCCTCTACCTGTTGGTAGAGGGAGGCGCCTTGGGTGAGTACAGGTTTTTGCATCGACTTTGGTGACCGGTTGGTATTTGGTATATACCAATTATACACCGCAACGATGCTCAAGTCAAGGGATCAAGTCGATGGAACGGTCATTCGGTAATACGGCGGGGGCCTTTTTGAGGGTGGCAGTCCTATTTTGCTCGAAACACTGCTCATGGTGGATTTTAGTTGCACAAAGTACTTGTAAATCTGTCCAAAATTCGCTATAGTAAAGTGATCGATTCAAAGCGAAGGCTTAAGGCATCAATTGTCCGTGGCCGGTACGGCGATGCCAGAAAGCGATATCCGAAATGGCAGCAGATACGGCAAACAACCCTGTCCTACACCAGCATTGGGGGTCTGGTCTGCTCAAGGCTGCGCTTTGGGAGAAGGTGTTCCTGGGCGCGCTGATCCTGCTCATTCCGTTTTTATACTTTTATAACCTGGATGTCAATCCGCGCACCTGGCAGGATGAAGGATCTTACCTGCTGGTGGCGAAGACGCTCGTCGAAGATGGGCAATACGCGATCCGCAGCTCGGATGGCTATCAAACATTTGGGGCAGTGCAAAGCGTTGGACCCACTGTGCTGCTGCCTGTGGCGTTAAGCTTCAAGCTCTTTGGGGTCGGGTTGTTGCAAGGCCGTCTGGTTGCCGCGGTTTATTCGTTATTGACCCTGGTGTGCTTCTATCTGGCAGCAAAGCATTTGTTTGACCGCCGCACAGCTCTGGCGGCTGTGATCATACTTCTCAGCGCGCCATCTACGGGCTTTCTCTTGTATGGTCGGCAGGTTTTGGGTGAGATCCCGGCGTTTGGTTTCTTCCTGGCGGGCTGGCTGCTTTTTATGATGGGCGCGCAGAGCGGCAGAAAGGCTTTCTTTTTACTGTCTGGCTTGTGCTTTGGACTGGCGGTTGTGACCAAGAATCAATACTGGATCATTTTGACGCCCACGCTGATCCTTATAGCTTTTTTGGACCTGATCTATTATCGAACGAAACTGATCAAGCCGTTGTTGGGGGTGCTGGTAATGATTGGCGGGTGCTATGCCGCCTGGTGGGGATGGCAGTATTTCTATTACGGCGCAGAGACTTTTCGTGAGAATTGGGCGAAATTGAGCCAGTTGGGCGCAGTCACGACTTATATGTCCCTCGACAAACTCATACCGACGGCGCGCCATCTTGTGGGGAGCGGTTCCGGGCACACGTATATCTATTGGGGTTTCCCGGCAATCGTTTTCATGGGAGGGCTGTCGATCCGGAGGGGGAAAGAGGGCTTTGCGGTCGGCCTGATTTTCCTGTTCACCGTTCTCTGGTTGCTCTATATGATATTCTGGTCCACTCCTTGGAACCTGTATTATCTGGCGCCCATGGCGCTCAGCGCAATATTCATCGCACGCATCGGTGTGATTCTAGCGAACAACCTTGCCGCAACAGGTAAGGACTTATACCGAGAACTGAGACAATGGATCAAAGCGCCTGTGGGCGTCTCGATGCAGTTCACGCTGTCGATGGGGTCGTTGATTGCGCTGCTTTCTTTTGGCCTTTGGACGGGCTATCAATTGCAGACCCGGGTTCGCGATCAAGTTCTGGATCGGATCGGTATCTTTGAACCCGAGCTTCTTTCAGCGCTTCACTATCAGGAGCCGCATCAACTGGCGAAGTATCTGAATGAGAACATCGATAAAAATAAGTTGATCGAAACCTGGGAGCGCGAGGTGGGTGTCCTGGCGGATCATCGATTTCACTATCCAGACCAATCCTTTCTGGCAGATTCGTATTTTGCAGTTTTCCGCCAGGGCCAGGAGTATCACCAGCTGGGAAAAGAGTACTTTGCTCAGGTACGGCCTGATTACATCGTCGTCGGTTGGTATGGCAGGGTCTATCAACTTTATGACTTTCAGTATATTGCCGAACACGCTGAAAGCCTGGTGACCATCGGGGAAGGCGATTGGCGCTACGAGGTTTATGCGCTGAAGCCGGAGGAGAAAGATCAATAATGCCATCTTCAGCAGCACAGCCGGGTGTCCTGCAGGTGAGCACCGGCGGCGGGCGCTACATCGGCGGTCCAATTAACACACTGGGAGGCGCCGTCATTCTGGGAGACCAGATCGCCGGCGATTACGTCGCAGGCGATAAGGTGCTGGGGGATAAGATCTACGTCGATCAGCGCGTGCAGTTCTCCGTAGAAGTGTATGCGGTGCCGTCAGCAACCCCGGCTGAGCGGCGCTTGCAAGTCCTGCAGGCAGGGCTTGCGGCTTTTCTTCCCGACCGACCGTTCACGGTGTTAGAAGAGCCGCTCTTTGCCGGGCGAGAGGCTGAGAAGCGCAATGTGCTCAGCCAGTTGGATGATCCTCACAAGCGTGCGGTGCTGGTTCGCGGCGCAGCCGATGTTGGCAAGACCTCATTGTTGACCGCCGGGGTGATCCCGGAATTGGAACGGCGGGGAAAATTGATCATCTACCAGAACGATTACAGCTATCCGCTGCGCGGGTTGCGCGGCGCTCTGGTCGGCAGCGGGGCGCGCTATGGGTTGGCGCTTTCGCCCGAATCGCCCGCAACTCAACTGGCGAGCCAGGTGATCCAGACCAGCGGGCTGGAGCTGGTGCTGATCCTGGATCAATTCGAGCGCTACTATTTGCCGGATGGCGATGCGGAAGAGCGCTCTGCCTTTCGCCAGGAATTAGCCCAACTGGCGCAGTCGCTGGAGGCGCAGCGTTTGCATGTCGTTTTCTCGATCCGGGACGATTTGCTGAGTTCTCTCGACCGTGAGTGGGCCGATCTGCTGCCCGACCTGCGCAGCGCGCCGGTGGCGCTCGGCCCTCTCGATTTCGACCAGGCATTTCAGGCGATCATCACCCCGATCCAGGCGCTCAATGGCCCGGGTCTGGATCAAAAATTCAAGGACCAACTGCTTTTCGATCTGGACAGCCTGGATAAACAATTCGATCAGAGCATCTCCCCTGCCGATCTGCAGATCGTGTGCTATCAACTTTACCAGACTGCCCGCAGCAGCCTGTATCGCACGATCGATCAGAGCCTGTACTATCAGGTCAGTCAGAATAAGGGTGCAGAGCAGATCATCGATCGCCATTTCGACGAACTGGCGACGCGCCTGCCGGAAGATCGCCGCGCCCTGGCCAGCGAGATCGCTTTCAACATGCTGCTGGATCCGGAATTGCGTTTCTGGTTCCGACCGCGAGACCTGGCAATCGAAAATTTCGATGAACAGCAAGTTGGAGAGACGCTCCAGGAGATGGCCCGCGCCGGCTTGCTGATCTGGCACCCCACGGCCGACCAGCCTGCCTACGCGTTCGCCAGCCACAGCATCCGCGCGGCTGCCGATCGGGCGTTGGGCCGCGCGGCGCGGCAGCGGCTTCAGGCGAGCAACGAGTTGGAGTGGGCCTGGCGGGCCTGGCTGGCGCGGGATGAATTGCCCAGCCCCGGCGCGTTGAGTTTCATCGCGCAACATGCGGCGGAGAAACCATTGCCGGCGGAGCGCGCTTTGTTGCTCTTGCGTTCTGCGACGCTGCACGCGGCGCCGGCAGCGCCGTGGCTGGCTCAGGCGCGCGGCGAACCGACCTCGCAGTTGGTGAGGGAGATCGAAGAGCGCGTGGAGCACCTGCAGGCGGGGATGCAGGCAGATGGATTTCAAGCGGTGGAGCGATTGACCCGCCGTCAGCAGGCGCGGCATGTGCTGGGGCTTACGGATGAGCGGCTGCCGCAATGTCCGCCCTCTGGGGATTTTGGGCCGCTGGCATGGGCCGCAGCGACGACGCCGGATCCGACCTGCCAGGAAACCGCTGCCCTGGCGTTGCTGGCGGCGTATGGCGAACAGGCGACAGCCCGTCTCGATGCGGCGGTCAGCGCAGCGGCGAAAGGCAGAGGGCAGAAAGTGGTTCTATACGGCATGCTGGCGGATGCGGATCCCAAGGCGGTCAATTTAGGCCGCCTGCCATGGTCGGATCGGCTGCGGGTGTGGGGCTGGCGGGCGCGTCGGCGGATGCGGCGCGACGGGCGCTACATCCGTTCGGTCGCCTGGGGAGGCGCGCTGGGCGCCGGGCTGGCGCTGGCCCTGTTGCGGGCGCTGCTGGCGGCGTTGATCCAGGAACAGGCGGGTTTCAACTTCTACAACTATTTTCCGATTGGCTTTTTCCTGGGCGGCGGCGTGGCGCTGGGCCTGCTCTTGACCAACGCGTTGCTGCTCCGCTCGCCGGAGCACGCCGGTATGCCCGATTCGCCACGCCCCGTGCTCCCTGGGATGGCGTTTGGCTCGCTGGGCTTCGCCATCGGGCATTTTTTGCTCAGCGCCACGCTGCGCGGCCGCCTGGTGTTCGAAGCGCCGCTGATCACGCTGATGGCCCTGACGGCCGGCCTGGGATTGGCCCAGGCGGTGCGCGATCAGCCGGCGTTGGGACATTCAGACCCATCCCGGCGCGTGACCTGGGTCGGTTGGGTTTTCCGAGTGCTGCTCGCTGCGTTGGCTTTTGCCCTGGTGTGGGGCGTGTTCTACACCGTGCAGGTTTACGGGGTGGGGTTGACTTATGCCTGGAGCGCCGATTTTTACCGCTACAGACTGGACGATGTACTGCCGCTCTGGGGCCTGGGATGGATCATGGACATCCCGAACTGGTATGTCTGGCCGGCGGCGGCGGATGCCGTCCTGGTGGGCGTGGCGCTGGTAGTCGGGCTGGCGGCGGGGATGCGCCTGGCGTGGCGCGGGTTCCTGGAGTGGAAATCGCTCAAACAGCGTGTCCGGGATTGAGGTCTGAGGTCACGTGGAACAGGACGCTATCTCATAACGTCTATCCGAACAAAGAAGATGATCGTATTGGTGAAGAATGGATCGTTGCGCTGAAGCGAGGAGGACAGTGTGGCAACTCAAAATGACAGGTATACGCGGTTTTTATCGTTGATCGCGGTTCTAATCGGGGCCATTTTGGCATGCAATTATAGCGGCCTGACGCCGACGCCTTCTCCTACGTCGCCGCAAGCCACCCCCTCCTCCACTCGGGGACCGGGAACGCCGACCACGACGGAGACGACTCCTACGCCGGGCGAAACGCCGCCGGTTGTTGCGACAACCGCCGCGCCGACCACTTCGCCCTGCGTTGACCAGGCGACGAGCCGCACGCAGGGCTGCGATGAGTTTACCAGGCAATTGGATGCTGTACGGCGCTATGATCGCCTGGGCGTGCCGCAGGCGGCCTGCCGGGGGTGGTGTCAGCTCAAAGAGGGCGATATCCTGGAAACCGACAACACCGGTCAGGCGGAGTTGAACTTTTCCGATTGCTGGCCGGGTCGCCTGTATCTGTTCCAAACCTCGGTGGCGCAGGCGATGGTCAGCGTTTGTACGAAGGCGGATTTCTGCCCGGGCGGCAATTGTGGCAATCCGCCTGCGGTTTGCGTGCCCAATGGCGCCGTTTACGCAGATCAATGCGCCAGCGAGTTCAATCCGGTGAGCGGCAGCATCCGGATCGAAAAGACATCCGCTTCTTATTTGATCACCTATCAAAAAGAGGCTGGCGATGTCTCGATGGTGGTGGTCATGGATGGCGCGGTGCGGCTGCGGCCGGTGGCGCGATATGACCCCGTCCGCCTGGGCGAGCTGGTGGAAGTGCGGAGCGGTCAGTTCATTTTCACCATGCCCGATGAATCGCTGCGCGGCGTGGGCGGCCTGGAGCCGCGGGTCGTGCATTCGGTCGAACTGCTTCCGCAGGTGGTTCAGGAGCTAGGCCTGCAAGATTGGGTGATCCAGGCAGCGGAGAAGGCGCAAGACGGCGGCTATTTGCCGGAGAACTGGCCGACGGAGTTGCTGCGGCGCGGGCTGGTCGTCCGGGCGGGCGGCGGCCGCCTGGCAGACCTGGAAACGCAGATCTGGCTCTATCGGGCGATCAATTGGGACGATCTGCCCGTCTCAGATCAGGGGATACGCATTGCCCTTCGAGAAGAGACCATCGACGCAGGCGAGATACGCTTTCTGCCCGAAAGAGCGGCGACAGTGCTGAAAACACAGCAACTGTTGGTGCAGATCGTCTTTCCGGCGAACGATGGTGAATTGGAGAAAACCGCCGCGGCCATTGCTGCTTATCTGCAACGGGCCGGCGTCGAAACCGAGCTGACGCCGGTCGAGCCGGGGCAATTGGCGGCGCTGGTGAAGGCGCTTGAAGAAAAGGGACAGCCTTATCTACTACTTACAAGGTAAATTTCGATGCGTAATGCTGGCCAAGCAAACCGATTTTGATCCAGCGGCTGCCCACCGCTGACCCTCGATCGGCAAAGCTTGGAGTCTTTGAAGATACTTTTCATCAAAGGGTGGAGCTCCATGTGATTTGTTGGGGCAGGAGACCCGGCGTATTGTAGCACAACAACGACCTGAGGCGGGCCTTGACCAGCTACATCAGTTATAATAAAGCCCGCATTGGCCGACCTGAAGACCGCCCTTTCACGTCTGGAATCTCGTCTGTCCTCCATTGTCGAGGGCAGTGCGGCGCGGCTTTTCCCTGGCGGGCGCGTTCCGCAAGGGCTGACCTACAGTCTGGTCGAGGCCATGCGATCGAACGTTCGCCCTGGCATCGATGGCATCGCCGAGGCGCCCAACCTGTATGTCTTGGAGGTTCATCCGGATCAGGTGGAGGCGCTGTTAGCCAATCCAGCGTTCTTGGACGAACTGGCCAGCCTGTTGCGACAGGCCAGCCTGGAAGGAGGTCTTCGCCTGACTGGGCCGCTTTCGCTGCGCGTCGAGCCAGGTCTGGACTTAGCCTTGGGTGAAGTGCGGGTGCGCGCGCAGAACAGCCTGCAAGATTTATCCCCCACCTCTGGCCTGCCGCTTCCCCCTGATCTCTCGGCGCCGCAGATGCCGCAGGGCGCATTTCTGATCGTCGATGGGGTGCGTATCTTTCCATTGGAGACTGCTGTGGTCAACATTGGCCGCAGAGAGGACAATCAACTGGTGATCGACGACCCGCGCGTCTCGCGCCTGCACGCTCAGTTACGCGTGGTGCGCGGCCAATTTGTCATCTTTGATCTAGACTCGACCGGCGGAACGTTCGTGAACGGGCAGCGCGTCCGCCAGCAGGCGCTGCGCGCCGGGGATGTGATCTCGCTGGCGGGAGTGCCGCTGGTCTTTGGGCAAGAGACGCCCGAAGCAGGGGACACGCAAGAGGTTCCAATCGAGCAGCCATGAGCGGGCCGATCCTGCTTGTTTTGCGCATAGCCATTGTAATTTCCCTGTATGCCTTTTTGGGCTGGGGGTTGTGGCTGCTGTGGCAAGATTTGCGCCGTCAGAGTCGCTCGCTCAGCGAGCCGGTCAGCCCTGCCTTGCTGCTGGCCTTGCAGGACGACGATCAGTCGATGATGTATCGTTTTACGTCGCCAGAGGTGACGATTGGGCGGGACCCTACGTGTGAATGTCGCCTGGAGGCGCCGACGATTTCGGCGCGCCATGCGCGTCTGTCCTTTCACCATTCCCAATGGTGGATCGAAGACTTGCACTCGCGCAATGGTACATTTTTGAACGATGAGCCGGTGCGAGGCCAGGTGGTGGTCACCACCGGCGACAGCCTACGCTGCGGCTCGCTGGTCTTTACGATCACCATTTTGACCGACGAAGCGCCGCAGCGGTGACTGCAGCGCTGCTACGGGTCATTGTTCGACTGAGTTGATGCAATCATATATTTTTTTGCCCATCTGTTGGTTATTCTCTTCATCAGAAAGGATGAGCCCATGCAGCAGAAACTGGCCCTGGCGGTGATTGGCGGCTCTGGCCTGTACGAATTTGAAGGCCTGGAGCAAGCAGAACAGTTTGATCTGGATACACCCTTCGGAAAGCCAAGCGCGCCCATTGTGGTCGGCGTGCTAGAAGGGCGGAGGATTGCTTTCCTGGCGCGTCATGGGTTGGGGCATCATATTCAGCCCAGCCAGGTCAACTATCGTGCGAACATCTACGCCTTAAAGGCGTTGGGCGCCGAGCGCATTGTGAGCATCAGCGCCTGCGGCTCGCTGCGCGAAGATTACGCTCCGGGAGAGATTGTCATACCCGATCAGGTTTTCGACTTTACTCACAAACGCGCCCGGTCATTTTTCGGTGATGGCCTGGTGGCGCATATCAGCGTGGCTGATCCCTTCTGCCCGGCGCTCTCGGAACAATTGCTCCAGGCTACGATACAGGCTGGCGCAGTGGTTCACAAAGGCGGCGCATTTATTACCATCGAAGGACCGCGGTTTTCTACCCGGGCCGAATCCAACGTCTATCGCTCTTGGGGGATGTCGCTGATTGGCATGACCACCTCCCCGGAAGTGTTCCTGGCGCGGGAAGCAGAGATTTGCTACGCCATCATGGCGCACGTCACAGATTACGATGTCTGGCACATCAGCGAGCAGCCTGTGACCGTGGAAATGGTCATCGAGACCCTGAACCGCAACACCCGGCTTGCCCAACAGGCGGTGCGCCTGCTGGCGCGCAGCCTGCCGGAGGAACGCCCCTGTGAGTGCGGTTCGGCGCTGGCGACAGCAATCATTACCCAGAAGCAGGTGATCCCCGCCGAGACCCGCCAGCGGCTGGCGCTATTGGTGGACAAATATCTTTCTTGAGTTCTTCTTTGAGCGCTCAAGGTTGCCGAAAGCTCTAGTGAAGCTGATTTGCTTTGAAATCGCCGTCGTTCATCAACTCGAATGATCTGATCGAGCGCCGATTGCTGCTGCTGGGGGCCGTTTTCATGCTCTTTTACTCCCTGGCCTTGAGCTTATCCCCGGCGGTCTGGGCGCGTTCTTGGCAGGTGATCTACCGCTGGGATCACTGGGCAGGAACGGCGGTATGGCTGGGTATGTTCGCGTTAGCGCATATTCGGGCGCGACGGTTGCTGCCTGGGCGTGATCCTTATCTGCTGCCTGTGGCGGCGTTGCTGGTGGGATGGGGGCTGCTGACCGTGTGGCGGTTATTTCCGGCCTACGGCGTGCGACAGGCCGTCTGGATGTTGATTGGAACGGGTTTGCTCATTGCGGGCATGGTACTCCCCGGAGACCTGGCTTTTTTGCGCCGATATAAATACGTATGGCTCTCGGGTGCGCTTGCGCTGGCGGGCGCCACACTGCTCTTGGGAGTCAACCCGCTTGGTTATGGCCCGCGGATGTGGCTGGGTTGTTGCGGCATCTATTTGCAGCCCTCTGAACCGCTCAAGTTGCTGTTGATCGCTTACCTGGCGGCGTATATGGCGGGTCGCCAGCCTTTCCTGGTGCTGGCGCATTCCCCTATCCCTTCCCGCCCGCGCACGATCGCTTCATTGCTGCCGCTGCTTGCCCCGACCTTGATCATGACCGGTCTGACGCTGGTGATTCTGGTGGTGCACCGCGACCTGGGCACCGGAGCGATCTTCATGGTTTTATACGCTGCGGTGGTTTATCTGGCTTCGGGCAAGCGCCGCGTCTTGCTGGCAGCCATCGCCGGGCTGGCCGTGGCGGGAGCGCTGGGATACTGGCTGTTCGATGTGGTGCGCCTGCGCATCGAAGCCTGGCTGAACCCCTGGCTGGATCCGAGCGGCGACTCATACCAGATTGTTCAATCGCTGATTTCGATTGCCAACGGGGGGCTTCTGGGTCGTGGCCCGGGGATGGGCAGTCCTTCCCTGGTGCCGCTGGCCCATTCGGACCTGATTTTTTCGGCAATTGCCGAGGAAACCGGCCTGATCGGCGTCGTGGGGCTGATCTTGCTTCTGGGTCTGTTGACCGTTCGAGGGCTGCGCGCGGCTCTGGGCGCTCGCGACCATTACCAACGTTACCTGGCTGCCGGACTGACCGCGCTGATCGCCAGCCAAAGCATCCTGATCATCGGCGGCAGTCTGCGGCTGCTGCCGCTTACCGGCGTGACCCTGCCCTTTGTCTCTTACGGCGGCTCATCGCTGGTGACAATGTTCGTTTGCCTGTTGCTGTTGTTGCTGGTCAGCCACCGTGACGAGCACCTTGCAGCGCCATTGTATCGCCCGGCGCCCTATCTGCAACTGGGAGGTTTTCTGCTGCTGGGTTACGCAGCCTGCGCGTTGATGGCTGTCTGGTGGGCGGTGCCGCGCAGCCAGGCATTGCTCAGCCGCACGGATAATCAGCGGCGCGCCATCTCGGATCGCTACGTGAAACGGGGCGCAATTCTGGACCGCAACAACAAAACCATCAACCAGTCGATCGGTCCGGTGGGCGACCTGAAGCGTTGGACAGAGTATCCGCCGTTGAGCAACGTCGTTGGCTATACCAATCCCAGGTATGGGCAGGCCGGTTTGGAGGCCAGTCTGGACGACCATCTGCGCGGTTTGCGCGGCAACCCGGGATTTAACATCTGGCTGGATCATCTGCTCTACGGGCAGCCGCCGCCTGGGCTGGATGTGCGCCTGACGATCGATCTTTCTCTCCAGCGCCAGGTGGACGCGCTGATGGAAGGGCATGTCGGGGCGGCAGTGGTGATCGACGCTTCCAATGGTGAAATCCTGGCGATGGCTTCGCATCCGACTTTCGACGCCAACCAGTTGGACGAGGCGTGGGATGAACTGGTGAACGACCCGAATGCCCCATTGCTCAACCGCGCGGTTCTGGGGCGTTACCCGGTAGGCGATATCGAACGCATTTTCCCGGCTGGCTTTGCTCCATTGCAGATCGACCCGACTCCGCCGCTGCGGCTGCAATTGCCAATACCTGCGCAGGGCGCCTCGCCTGGATACAGTCCGCTCCAGATGGCGCTGGCGGCGGCGACGGTCAGCGCTGGCGGCGTGCGCCCTGCGCCGCAGCTTGTGGCCGCAGTGAACACCCCGCTGGCGGGTTGGGTGCCTCTGGAGCCGCTGGCTGCGCCGGTGCAGGCGCTCGATCTCTCTCAAGCAGAGTCGATCGCGGCTCGTTACGCCTATTCCGAACTGCCGGTGTGGGGAAATACCGAGTTGATCGTTCGGGAGGGTCGAGTAACTCTGACCTGGTTTTTGGGCGGGACGTTGCCAGCCGGGAGCGCTCCCCTCTACGCAGTGGCAGTCGTGCTGGAGGAAGGAAACCCCACTCTGGCAGAGCAGATCGGTTTGGGGGTGTTGCAAAAATAGCCCCTTGCTTTGTAAACGGCGTTGTGGTATAAACGCCGCTTAACATCAGTTTTTCTCATCGCTATTTAAGGTTATCGAGATTACCACCCCATCAACCAGTTGCATATCATTTTCGGCTTATAACGACTGACATTCGCACCCATCTGCGGCATCGGCCACGAAGCGCCAGCCGCTTTTTCGGTTTATGGTTGACCTTTCAGGTCAAAATCATCCGACAGTTTCTGCATTATTTTGGTGAGGAGGAACAAGATGCACAAGCCGAATCGAATCTGGGTTTTTCTATCTCTTCTAGTGATGCTGGCGGTGGTATTTTCGAGTTTTCCGTATGTCAGCCTGGCCGCGCCTGAGACCGCGCCGATCCGCTTGAAGGCTGCTACCTTCAACCCGGCCAAGGGCGAACGTCCGGCGATCCCGCCGGGCCTGGCGATAAGCGAAGCCGAATTTGCGAGTGCAGGCCACGGTTATTACATTGTGCAGTTCGTTGGGCCGGTGGAAGAGTCCTGGAAGAACGAGCTGATCCAACGTGGGGCGCAGGCGCTGGCCTACATCCCGGAGAACGCATTCGTGGCGCGCATGTCGCCAGGTCTGGCGCGCCAGGTTGCGCGTCAGCCAAATGTCGCCTATGTGGGGGTCTTCGAGCCTGCTTTCAAGCTCAGCCCTGATCTGCTGCGTCGCGGCCCCAGCCTGTACTCGGTGCAGATTCAGCCCGGCGCTGATCTGGCCGCGGCGGCCGCACAGGTAGAAGCCGCCGGAGCGCAAGTGTTGCGCGCCGAAGGCCGTAACCTGCACATCGCAGTGGATTCGTCTCGGCTGGAAAGCCTGGCGAAGATCCTGGACGTGGCCTGGATTGAGAATTTCCGCATGTATGAAAAGCATAACGAGATTGGCGCCGGCAGCATCATGGGCGCCAACAGCGCTTATGCCAATGGTTATGACGGCTCCACCCAGGTCATCGGCGTGGCGGATACCGGCTTGGGCGGCGGCACAGCTTCCACCGCGCATGTCGATATCCCCGCCAGTCGCATCGCGGCGATCTACAACTGGCCGGGGGTCAGCGATAGCTGTTGGACGATCACCGATGATGGCGCAGTGGACGTGGACAGCGGTCATGGCACGCACGTCGCCGTCTCGGCGGTGGGCGATGGCAGCCCTACGGGCGTCGCCCGAGGTACCGCACCCGCCGCGCGCCTGGTTTTCCAGGCTACCGAGAACTGGGCGACGATGAAGGGTTTGTGCGCCATCTATTACCCCAATGGCTACTATCTCACCGGCATCCCCACCGACCTGAGAACGCTGTTTCAGCAGGCGTATGATGCCGGCGCGCGCATCCATTCCAATTCTTGGGGCAGCGCCGCGGCTGGCGACTACACCTCCGATAGCGCCTACGCCGATGAATTCATCTGGTTCCACAAGGATATGCTGATCACATTTTCGGCGGGCAACGAGGGCATCGACGCCAACGGCGACGGCGTGATCGACAACGACTCGATTGGCTCTCCCGCCACGGCCAAGAACGTGCTCACGGTCGGCGCGACCGAGAACCAGCGCTCAGATGGCTACCCCTGCGACACCAGCCTGAGTTACACCAGTTGCGCGGCGCAGGGTGGGGTGAACAACATCTTCACCTGGGGCGCAGCCTGGCCCTCTGACTATCCGGCCAATCCGATCAAGGATGACCCGAGCGCAGGCAACTCGCAGCAGATGGCGGCCTTTTCCAGCCGCGGCCCTACCGATGACGGGCGGATCAAACCGGATGTGGTTGCGCCGGGATCGTGGATTCTATCGGGATACTCCGATCTATATCAACAGGGATACGACGCCTCGCCCAATCCGCGCAACAACGCCTATCAATATGACGGTTATGGCTTCCCCTACAGCCAGGCGTATAAATACCTGAGCGGGACTTCGATGTCCAATCCGCTGACGGCTGGCGGCGCGGCGGTGGTGCGGGATTTCTACAATAAAGCCTATGGCATCCAGGCCTCGGCTGCGCTGGTGAAGGCGACGCTGATCAACTCGGCGACGGATATGCTCGACGAGAATAACGACGGCGCCAATGACAACGATTTCCCGATCCCCAACAACCATGAAGGCTGGGGGCTGGTGAATCTGGCCAACGCGACGGATAACACGGCGCAGTTTGTGGATAACGCCAGTGGAGTGAGCACGGGCGGCAGCTTGAGCTACACGTACTCGGTGAGCGCTGCGGGTTCACCTCTCAAGGTCACTCTGGCATGGAGTGATTACCCCTCGACCGCCTCGGCAGCGGCCAATCTGGTCAACAATCTCGATTTGACGGTCACCTCGCCTTCTGGGACGTTGTATCGCGGCAACGTCTTCAGCGGCGGATGGTCGGTGGCTGGCGGCACGGCGGATAGCAAAAACAACGTCGAGAATGTGTATATCCAATCCGCCGAAGCGGGCGTCTGGACGGTTCAGGTGAGCGGCGCCAATGTCCCCCAGGGGCCGCAGCCGTTCGCCCTGGTGGTGGACGGCAACCTGGGCAGCCCTGCACCGACGCCCACTCCGGGGCCGACCAGTACTCCAACGGCGACCCCAACGCCGGCGCCTACGGCTACCTCCAGCCCGACGCCCACGGCGACGGCCGCGCCGACCAGCACCGGCTTCCAGAGCCCTTCGGCGAACGCGCCGGTGACCAGCAGCAGCGGTGATAACAACGGCTTCGAGGTCAACCCGGCGAACGCCTATCTGAGCGATAATCTGTATGCGGTGGACAACAACAGCGGCACCGGTACGCAGACCTCCTGCACCAGCAACCGCAAGGATCGGCACATCTACTACAACTTCAACCTGAATATTCCGACTTCTGCGACGATCAGCGGCCTGGAGGTGCGCTTGGAGGCGAAGGCTGACAGCACGAGCGGCTCGCCGCGGTTCTGTGTGCAGGTTTCCTGGGATGGCGGGGTGAGTTGGACGGCGGCGAAGACCAGCGCCAACCTGACGACCAGCGATGCGCTGTACACGCTAGGCGGGCCGACGGACACCTGGGGGCGGAGCTGGACGGCGGGGCAATTTGCCAACACGAGCTTCCGGGTGCGGCTGGTGAGCGTAGCCAGCAGCACGGCGCGCGACTTCTCGCTGGACTGGGTGGCGGTGAACGTTTACTACCAGCCGTAAGCGGGCACGAAACCAAAAGAGGGCAGGCAATTTCGCCTGTCCTCTTTTGGAATTATATGCTATAATCCTTGCGTAATTAAGTCATGTATTTTGGTGATTTATATCGTATTTTGAGTCTGTTAAAACCTAATATTTCATAAGTGGGAGCTATGATCCAGAGATGATGTAAGCTGGTCGCCTCCCTTGACTGTGTTTCAGGGGATTATCTTTGGGGAGCCAGTGGCGAAACCGACCATTGTGTCGGTTTTTGTTTTCATTAAGAGCAAACGGAATCATCGCAGAGTGGGATATTTTACGAAGGGTAGGCAAATATGTTCAAACCAAACACAATCTATAACAGCATTCTGCTCTTGACGATGTTGGTTCAATGGCTTGCGGGTGGGGTCATCACGCCAGTGTTGGCAGCCCCGCAGCAGCAGACCTCATCCACCATTCGGACAGACGCGCTGGTGCTGGTCAACTCGGCCAGCGGCTCCTACTCCGGTTTTCAGCAGTTCATCCAGCCCTATCTGGACCAGTTCGGCATCCCCTACACGACGCTGGACGTCGCCACGGCTGCGGTGCCCTCGACCATCGGCGAGTATGCGGTGATCATCGTCGGTCACCGCCAGCTCGACATGGGCGACGCCTACCTGGATGCGACCGAAGAGGGCTACCTCTCGGCGGCGGTGAACGCCGGCACGGGGCTGGTCAACTTCGACAACGACCTGGCGGATGCCGGAGGCGCGCCGCGCTATGCGTTCGTGCAGGATGTGTTTGGCTTTGGATATGGGGGTGCAACTTCCGGGAGTGGGGTGACTTTCCCGGGGCTGGCGCCGCATTACATCACCGCCCGCCACGCGGCGGACCAGACGATCACCACCGGGACGATGACCCTGGCGGGGATCACGCTGCCGGCGGGGGCGACAGGGATTGCGCTGAGCGGGACGCAGCTGTTCCTGGCGGTCAAGGAATACGGCAGCGGCCGCGGGGTGCAGTGGGGGTCGTACGACTGGATGTCGCACAGCGTCAAGGGGCCGGTGTTCGGGCTGGACGACCTGGTGTGGCGCAGCATCGTCTGGGCGGCGCGCAAGCCGTTCGTGATGCAGGGCATGCCGCCGTTCGCCACCATCCGCATGGACGACGTGGCCGGGCCGCTGAACTGGGCGCACATCGCCAACGAAGTGGGCTTCAAGCCCTGGCTGGGGCTGTTCATCAACGAGCTGGATGCGGCCGAGACCGCCGACCTGGCGGGGTTGGTGAATTCGGGCAAGGCCACCGCCTCGGTGCATGCGTTCAGCACGCCGGATTTCTTCTATTACGACCATTACAGCGCGGCCAACTTTTCGGATGCGGTGGTGGCGAGCAACTTCGCCACGGCCACGGCCTGGCACCAGGCGAACAACATCCCGATCTCGAAGTACGTGGTGGGGCACTTCTACGAGCTGGGGAGCAATGTGTTCGAGGAGTTGGGCGCCTGGGGGGTGGAGTACATCGCCACGACCCTGGCTCCGGGCAGCTCTCAGGGGGCTTCACCCTGGCTGCCGTTGGGGCCATACCGCAAATACGAGAGCGGGCCTTCCAACCAGCAGTATGTGCCGCTGACCTACGCCGACTTCGTGCCCATCCCGGGGCATCCGGAGCTGGATGGGCGGTTCTTCAACTGCATGACCGAGATGCGCGACATCTCGGGGTATGAGTGGTATCCGAACAACCTGACGGTGGCGCAGAGCATCGCCCAGGGGACGGAGTGGCTGACGCGGGCGTACGACAGCATGGTGCTGGGGACGCTGTTCTCGCACGAGTATGCTTTGAACGCGGTCTCCGAAGCGGACTGGCGGGCGACGATGCAGGGCATCGCCGCCAACCTGGCGCCGTACCAGCCGCGCTATGTGACCCTGGATTACGCCTGCCAGTATGCGCGCGCCATGTACACTTCGAACATCGCTTCGGGAGAGTACGATCCAGGGCTGAAGCGGGTGACGCTGAACTTCAGCGGGGCGGCGGACATTCCGACGGAGTACTACCTGTTCACCGAGGAAGGGGGGGTGATCCGGGAGCAATTGACGCCGGGTGTGCCGGCCTTCAGCGGCTCGACGCAGGTCAGCTATACCATTCCAGGGCCGCTGCACCACATCACGGTGAGCCCGAACCCGGCGAACGTGGTGGCCGGGGGGACGCAGCAGTTCAGCGCCCAGGGCTACGACATCGATAACAACCCTATCCCGAACCTGAGTTATGCCTGGAGCGTGGTGAACGGGGGCGGCAGCATCGACGCCAACGGGCTGTTCACCGCCGGGAGCGCGGTGGGGACTTACGTGGATACGGTGGTAGCGACGGTGGGGGGCATCTCCGGTGCGGCGACGGTGAACGTCACCGCGCCGGTGATGGATCACTTCTCGATCCAGGCGATCCCCAGCCCGCAGTATGTGGGGGTGCCGTTCCGCATTACGGTGACGGCGCGGGATGCGGCGAACAACCTCGTTGCGGGTTACAGCGGGACGGCGACGCTGAGCGACAGCACCGGGACGCTGACGCCGACGGTCACGGGGGCGTTCAGCGGGGGGAGCTGGAGCGGGTATGTGAGCATCGGCCAGGCGGCGAGCGGGGTGACCATCACGGCGGCGGACGGCGCCTACACCGGGGTCAGCAACAGCTTTGACACGATCATCATGCGCTCTTGTCCGTGCACGATCTGGGATGACTCGGCCACGCCGTTCAATCCTAACGACAGCGAAGGCCAGCCAGTCGAAGTGGGCGTAAAGTTCCGTTCGGATGTGGATGGGTACATCACCGGCTTGCGCTTCTACAAAGGCAACCTGAACACCGGCACGCACACCGGGCACCTGTGGGCGGCGGATGGGACGCTGCTGGCGGAGGCGGTGTTCACCGGCGAAAGCGCTTCCGGATGGCAGGAGGTGACGCTGGCTTCGCCGGTGGTGATCCAGGCCAACACCACCTATGTCGCTTCGTACTTCTCCCCTAGCGGCTATTTTGCCATCACGCCGGACTATTTCCTTTCAGCGGTGGACAACCTGCCCTTGCATGCCCTGGCAAACGGGGCGGATGGCCCGAACGGCGTTTACCGCTACAGTTCCTCGGGCTTCCCGACGCAGACCTGGACGGGGCGGGCGCCGAACTACTGGGTGGATGTGGTCTTCACCACCCAGGTCGGCGCCGACACCACCCCGCCGACGGTTGCATCCGTCTCCCCGGCGAATAATGCCACGGGAGTCAACGTCGAAACCAATGTCCAGGCGATATTCAGCGAAGCGCTCGACTCGGCGACGGTGACGGGCGCCAGCTTTGAGCTGCGCACCACTGCGGGCGCGCTGGTGCCTGCTGCTGTGACCTACGATAGCGGCACGCGCACGGCGACGCTGGATCCGACGGCTGCGCTGGCGTATTCCACCGGTTATACCGCCACCATCAAAGGCGGAGCAAGCGGGGTGAAGGACCTGGCCGGCAACGCCCTGGCGGCGGATTACGTCTGGTCGTTCACCACTGCGGCGCCGCCCCCGCCCCCGCCGGATGAAGGTCCGGGAGGCCCGATCCTGGTGGTGGCTTCGAGCACCAACCCCTTTGGGCGGTATTATGCCGAGATCCTGCGGGCGGAGGGGCTGAACGCCTTCACCGTGACGGACATCTCCAACGTGACGGCGGGGATGCTGGCGAATTACGACGTGGTCATCCTGGCGGAGATGAGCCTGACTTCGGCCCAGGCGACGCTGTTCGGCGACTGGGTCACGGCGGGGGGCAACCTGATCGCCATGCGCCCGGATGCGCAGCTTGCGAGCTTGCTGGGGATCACCCCGGCGGGTGGGACGTTGTCGGACGCCTACCTGCTGGTGGACACGGCCAACGCTCCGGGGGCAGGGATCGTGAACCAGACGATCCAGTTCCACGGGGCGGCGGATCGTTACACGCTCAATGGGGCGACGGCGATTGCCACGCTGTACAGCAATGCGACCACCCCGACGACGAACCCGGCGGTGACCTGGCGGTCGGTGGGGACGAACGGCGGGCAGGCGGCGATGTTCGCCTACGACCTGGCGCGCTCGGTGGTGTACACCCGCCAGGGGAACCCCGCCTGGGCGGGGGACGAGCGAGACGGGCGGCCGCCGATGCGCTCGGATGATCTGTTCTACGGGGCGAAGAGCGGCGACGTGCAGCCGGACTGGGTGAACCTGAGCAAGGTGGCGATCCCGCAGGCGGACGAGCAGCAGCGGCTGCTGGCGAACATGATCCTGACAATGAACGCCGACCGCAAGCCGCTGCCGCGCTTCTGGTACTTCCCCCGCGACGAGAAGGCGGCGGTGGTGATGACCGGAGACGATCACTTCGGCAGTGGGACGGCGGGGCGCTTCGACAGCTACATCGCCCAGAGCGCGCCGGGGTGCTCGGTGACGGACTGGGAGTGCATTCGCAGCACCTCGTACATCTACGATAACAGCCAGTTGACCGACGCTCAGGTGGCTTCGTACAGCGCCCTGGGCTTCGAGATCGCTTCGCATATCAATACGAACTGCGCGGATTACACGCCGGAAACGCTGGATGAGTTCTACACCACGCAACTGAACGCCTTGCAGGCTAAATATCCCAGCCTGCCGGCGCCCCAGACAGTGCGCAACCACTGCGTGACCTGGAGTGACTGGGTTTCGCAGCCGGAGGTCGAGCTGGCGCACGGCATCCGCCTGGACACCAACTACTACTTCTGGCCGCCGGAGTGGATCCAGAACCGGCCGGGGATGTTCACCGGCTCGGGCATGCCGATGCGCTTCGCCCGCACCGATGGGACGATGGTCGATGTCTATCAGGCCACGACGCAAATGACCGACGAGTCGAGCCAGGAGTACCCCTACACGATCAACACCCTGCTGGACAACGCCCTGGGGCCGCAGGGGTACTACGGCTTCTTCGTCGCCAACATGCACACCGACAACGCTTCGTCCCCCGGCTCGGATGCGATCATCGCTGCGGCGCAGGCCCGGGGTGTGCCGGTGATCTCGGCGCGGCAGTTGCTGGAGTGGGTGGATGGGCGCAACGCCTCCAGCTTCGGCAACCTGTCCTGGAATGGGGCCACGCTGACCTTCGACATCGCCGTGGGGGCAGGCGCCAACGGCTTGCGGGCGATGCTGCCGCTGCAATCCGACGTTGGTCCGCTGACCGGCCTGACCCGCAACGGCAGTCCGCATCCCTACACCACCGAGACGATCAAGGGGGTGCAGTATGCAGTCTTTGCTGCCAGCGCCGGCAGCTACGCTGCCAGCTATGCGGTGGACAACACCCCGCCGGTGATCTCGAACGTCACGGCCACGCCGCAGGCGGGCGGGACGGCGATCATCACCTGGACGACCGATGAAGCGGCGAACTCGCTGGTGCAGTATGGGCTGTCCCCAGATGCGCTGACGCTCAGCGTCAGCGATCCGGCGCTGGTGATCTCGCATCAGATCAACCTGAGCGGCCTGAACCCCAGTACCACGTACTATTATCGGGTAACCTCGGCGGACGGCGCCAATAACAGCGCCACCTGGCCGGCGATCGAAAATCCGCCAGCGACCTTTACATCTGCTGCGGCCTCTACGCCCACCCCGACTGCGACGCAAACCGCAACGCCGACTGCAACCCTGGCTCCCAGCCCGACGCCGACAGCCACGGCGACAGCCGTTCCACCCAGCGCCAGTTTCGTTGACACGACCAGCGCCAACTTTTCTGCCGGCACAGTCGGGACCTGTACCATATCGCAAATCGGCGATGGGGAGGTGATGCTCTCGCCGGCCATCAATACGGAGTTCTCCGGTGGCACGTTGCCCGCCGGTTGGGGGGTGACGCCCTGGAATGCGAACGGCAGCTATTCGGTGAGCGGCGGGGTGATCAACATCAACGACTCGCTGCTCGCCTATGGCGCTCTTCCGGCGAGCTACGGGCCAGGGCGGTCGCTGGAGTTCGTGGCGACCTTCCGTCCGAACAACTCTCAGCACATCGGCTTTGGCACCGACCTCAATAATGCCCCATGGGCGATCTTCAGCACCGGATGGCCGGGTGGAAGCGTGCTGATTGCGCGCACGATGGGGGCATTCGCGAGCGAGACCCAGCTTCCTGCAGTGGCTTTGGGAGTTCCGCACCGTTTCCGCATCGAATGGACCTCTTCTGCGATCAGTTACTACGTGGATGGCAATTTAGTGGCGACCCATACGAGCGGCATTCCAACCTCGAACATGCGCCCGGTGGCCAGCGACAGCACCAATCCTGGCCCAGATGCGCTGCTGACGATCGACTGGCTGCGCATGAGTCCATACACCTCGCCGTGCACCTTCGATTCGCGCGTCTTCGACGCCGGCGAACAGGTCACCTGGAGCACGATCTCGTGGACGGACGCCACTCCGACTGGGACGAGCCTGACGATCAGTGTGCGCACCGGCGACACGCCCACGCCAGATGGATCGTGGAGCGCGTTCACTGCGAAGGCGAATGGCTCGGACATTGGCACAACCTCGCGGTACATTCAATACCGCGCGGTTCTGAGCACCACCGACTCTTCTCAGACGCCGCTGCTGGAACAGATCACTCTGGGATACAATCCGGGTTCAGGCGCCACGCCGACGGCGACCTTCACGCCGACCCCCAGCCCGACGGCGACGGCCACGGAGACCTTCACGCCGACGCCAAGCCCGACGGCGACAGCCACGGCGACCTTCACGGCGACGCCCAGCCCGACGCCAACGGCGACTTTCACGCCGACCTCCAGCCCGACAGCCACGGCCACGGCGACCTTCACGCCGACGCCCAGCCCGACGGCCACGGCGACCTTTACACCTACACCGACCTTTACACCGACGGCCGCCCCAACCAGCACCGGCTTCCAGAGCCCTTCGGCGAACGCGCCGGTGACCAGCAATAGCGGAGACAACAACGGCTTCGAAGTCAACCCGGCAAACGCTTATCTGAGCGACAACCTGTACGCGGTGGACAACAACAGCGGCACCGGCACACAGACGAGCTGCGCCAGCATCCGCAAGGATCGGCACATCTATTACAACTTCAACCTGAACATCCCAACCTC
Organism: uncultured Anaerolinea sp.; assembly: GCA_964503145.1. Taxonomy (GTDB): domain Bacteria; phylum Chloroflexota; class Anaerolineae; order Anaerolineales; family UBA4823; genus RBG-16-57-11. Next base: position 108,582 of record CAZCYV010000005.1, read on the forward strand.
GGCGGTGATCCGCGGCCTGGAGGTGCGCTTGGAGGCGAAGGCTGACAGCACGAGCGGCTCGCCGCGGTTCTGTGTGCAGGTTTCCTGGGATGGCGGGGTGAGTTGGACGGCGGCGAAGACCAGCGCCAACCTGACGACCAGCGATGCGCTGTACACGCTAGGCGGGCCGACGGACACCTGGGGGCGGAGCTGGACGGCGGGGCAATTTGCCAACACGAGCTTCCGGGTGCGGCTGGTGAGCGTAGCCAGCAGCACGGCGCGCGACTTCTCGCTGGACTGGGTGGCGGTGAACGTTTACTATCAGCCGTAACGCTGGCGTTCGTTAATAGTAAAAGGGCAGGCTCACGGCCTGCCCTTTTTGCACTGCACTACTGCGCCAGCTCTGCCAACGTTAGTGACGTTGGCCGATGGCTGGCAATTTCATAATCGACATCCAGACGATCCGTGTGGGTAGCGTAATCTGGCATCTGGCGCTGATACGGCTCACTCATCAAAGGCGACGAGATGACGTAATCAGCGGTCGCACGATCACAAGCGACCGGGATGTTCCACACCACGGCAATACGCAGCAATGCTTTCACATCCGGGTCGTGGGGGTGCGGCGAGAGCGGATCCCAAAAGAAGATCAGCAAGTCGATCTCACCTTCGGCGATGCGCGCCCCGATTTGTTGGTCACCGCCCAGTGGGCCGCTTTGCAAGCACGTTACAGGGGCGTTCAGCTCTTCCATCAACAGTCGGCCTGTCGTGCCAGTAGCGAAAAGCTCATGTTGTACCAGAAGGTCGCGGTTGTAACGCGCCCACTCCAACAAATCGTTCTTCTTGTTGTCATGCGCTACCAGTGCGATGCGCTTACGCGTCTCCACTTCTGGAGCAGATTGCGGTTCCGGCAGAGCGAGCGGGAACGACGCCTCTTCGTGCACATTCGATCCTTCGTTCATCGGATATACTCCTTTCATTCTCTCAGCTTTTTGCCCCTCACGGCAAACGAAAAACGGCTCTTTACAGGCCATTTTTCGTCGAATGCCGATTCTTGGAAAAAGGGGGAGGTGGGCTGAATTTCGCCCGGAATGTTGAGAGATTGACTCTGATTATACCAATGCCAGCCGGAAAGGACCGAACCCGCCTGGAATTCTCATTATCTGTTAATCAGCATACCTGACGCGCAAATACTTGCGCTTGCCCACCTGCAACACGCCGGGGTGGGGGAAGGATTGATTACCGTCGGTTAATATCTCTCCGTCCAGGCGCACGCCGTGCTGCTCCAGCAAACGCCGGCCTTCGCTTTTGCTGCTCACCAGTCCGCCTGCCAGCAGCACATCCAGAACGTTTTGCCCCTCCAGCAGCGTATATTCGGGCATCTCATCTGGGAGGTCATGTCGCTGAAAGACGCGCACGAACTCCTGCTCGGCGTGCGCAGCGGCTTCGGGAGAGTGGTAAATCGAAACGATCTCGTAAGCAAGCTTCATCTTGGCGTCGCGGGGGTGGATACGCCCGTTCGCCAGGTCATTCTCCAGAGCGGTGATTTCGTCAGGCGTCCAGCGCGTTAACAGGCGGAAATACGCCCCCATGGCTTTATCTGGGACGCTCATTACCTTCCCGTACATATCCTCCGGCGTGGAGAGCAGCGGGATGTGGTTACCCAGCGATTTGCTCATCTTGACTTCGCCATCGGTGCCCGGCAGAATGCCCATGATGATGGCAATGTTGGGCTTTTCGCCCAGGTAGGCCATCAGCTTGCGCGCCGCGGTGACGATGTTGAAGAGCTGGTCGGTTCCGCCCACCTGGACATCGGCGCGCAGGGCGTAAGCGTCGTACCCCTGCATGATGGCGTAAAAGAATTCGTGAACGTAGATTGCGTCGCCGCGCTCCCAGCGCAAGCGGAAGTTCTCCCGAGCGATGAACTGTTGCACAGTGAAGTTGGAGGCCAGCTTGATCAATTCGGCGAAGCTCAGCTCGGCAAGCCACTCGGCATTGTAGCGGATGTGCGTCCTGGAGCGATCCATCACCTTGAAGGCCTGTTCGGCGTAGGTGCGGGCGTTATATTCCACTTCCTCCGGCGAAAGCTGCGGACGGAGTTTGTCTTTATCCGAAGGATCGCCGATCAGGGAGGTGTAATTGCCCACCAGGAAGGTCACATCGTGTCCCAAATCTTGGAACTGGCGCAGCTTGCGCATCACCACGGTATGTCCCAGGTGTAAGTCGCTGGTGCGCGGATCGAAGCCGCAGTAGACGCGCAATGGACGGCCTTCCTCTTGCGACTCGATCAGCCGCTGACGAAGTTCATCGCTCATGGCTTGTTTTAGGGCTGCGTCGCCGTATTCTGTGCCTTGCATCAACAGGGCTACCTGTTCGTCGATGGTCATGTCTTTCATGGTGCTATCCAGCCTCCTCACAAATTGATTTATTTTAATCCAAAAATGCGCCCTCTGCGGATGAGGGCGCATTGTATTGGCCGCTGCTATGCTCACCGCAGAGGGGATTTATTGACGCGCGTACGTATACCCCGCGCTGGGATCTTCAACACGTTTTAGTTGCGCAGCCTCGAGAATATGTTGTAAAATGCGCTCTCCGTCAGAGAAACCCAGCCTGCCGCGCACCTGCCCTCGCAGACTCACCTCGCCCAACATGCGGAAGTAAAAGAAGGTGCGCGCGCTGCTCACACGCACCTGGTCGCCCAGGTTGGAAGGGAAGATTTGCACCATTTGAATATCTTTCCAGGCCATGTAAACCCGGCGAAGCCCGTTCTCGAAGCGCACACCGTTGGCCTCCAGGCGCAACGAGGTGCGGCGATCAGACCAATTCGACAGGCTCACCGCGAATGCGGCCAGCAGGAGGAATATCGCCAGCGCGCTGAGCAACAGTGGAACAGGCAAACCGCGCAGCCGCAGGGCGAACCAACTGGCGAGGGTGAAAATCGCCAATCCCCAGGCGGTAATCTCGCCGCGCCGCGAGAAGCGCTCGGGTCGAAATTCGGCTGGCGTTTCCATAGCAACAGAGATTATAAACGATTTCGGGCTTAAAATGTTGCGCCGTCATAAAACGACGGCGCAACATAAGTGCAGGAGACGGGGCCCCCTCAGCGACCCCGTTCCCCCGAGAACAGACGCTCCATGTTTAGGGCTTCGAACTCCAAAATAAACTCGTTATTAATAATTCTGTATCGTATGACGCAGTAATCCCCTAAATGTTACGTTTTTTGAAAAATTGCTCTTCGCTCGCCGATTTTCTGTTCGGATAAGCATTAATCTGATCTTTGGGCTGCCATGCTATAATTTGCTCCAATGTGAGGCCGATATGCACGATCCTGTCCTGGTGCTGAATGCTAACTTTGAGCCCATCAACATCTGCAACACGCGCCGGGCGATGGGGCTGGTGCTGGGCGGCAAAGCCGACCTGGTGCTGAACGGCCGCGGCTACATCCACACCGTCAATGCTTCATACCCGCGGCCTTCGGTCATCCGCCTCGAAAAGATGGTGCACCGCCCGCGCATGAGCGTGCGCCTGACCAAGCGCGAGGTGCTGCGGCGCGACGACTATACCTGCCAGTACTGCGGGCAACGAGCGGCGAACCTGACCATCGACCACGTGGTGCCGCGGCATCTGGGAGGGCTGCACGTCTGGGAAAACCTGGTGGCGGCCTGTCCGAGCTGCAATCACCGTAAAGGAGGCCGTACTGCGGAGCAGGCGCAGATGCGCCTGTTGCGCCCACCCACCGCCCCGCCGGCTTCGGCAATGTACCTGTTTGGCCGCCATCTGCACGAAAATCAGGACTGGCTGCCATTCATTGAAGGCTGGTAGTCGAGACAGCCCAGATGTTGGATTGAAGGTCGTCGCTAAGGATGCAAACCCTGCAGATGGAATCCGGCGCAGTGATCCCCGATTACCGCGAGACGCTGGAACTGAAAGATGGCAGACGTGTGACCTTGCGGCCGATTCGCCCGGATGACGCTCCGCGCCTGCAACAGGGCTTTGCCCGGCTTTCGCCACAGTCGATCTATATGCGCTTTCTGCAGGCTGCTTCGGGTTTGAGCGATGAGCAGGCGCGCCAGCTAGCGACCGTTGATTATGTTCGGCGCATGGCCCTGGTTGCTGTGGTGGAGGACGATGACGGAGAGCGGCTGGTGGCGGTGGCGCGCTACAGCATGATCGAAGGGGACGAACCTGGTCTGGCGGAAGCCGCGATCATCGTGGGCGATCGCTACCAGGGAGTGGGGTTGGGTAAGGCCTTGATGAAGCGGCTCTTGCAATATGGAAGCCAGCATGGGGTGCGCAAGCTGGTGGCGACGGTGCATTCGAGCAACGCCCGCATCACGCGTTTCATCACCCAGAGTGGATTGCCTTACGAGAGGAAGATGCTCGAGCCAGGGGTTTGGGAATACCGCATCCGACTGAAAGAAGAGGCTTAATCGCCGAACTCCTCACCTTCTCCATCATCTGGTTCGATCAGCACTTCTCGTTCGCGCCCGCCGCCAACTGCCGGGCCAATCACACCCAATTCCTCCAGCTCGTCCACCAGGCGGGCGGCGCGGGGGTAGCCGATGCGCAGGCGGCGCTGGAGCATCGAGGCGCTGGCGCGGCGCTCCTGGCGCACCAGCGCGATGGCGCGTTCCACCAGGCCATCCCGGTCGGCCAGGATCTGCTCCTGGGCGATCATCTCCTCCCAGGGCGAAGGTTCGGGCGTTTCGGCTGGCGGCAGGCTTTTCTGCCAGTAATCGATCACCCGCTCCACCTCCTGGTCGCTGACCATGACCCCCTGAAGGCGCTGCGGCCCGGAGGCGTCGGGCGGCAGGAAGAGCATGTCGCCGCGACCGAGCAGCGACTCGGCGCCCACCGTGTCCAGGATGACCCGCGAATCGACCGATGAAGCCACGGCGAAGGAAATGCGCGCCGGGAAGTTCGCCTTGATCAGGCCGGTGACGACCTCCACGCCCGGGCGTTGCGTAGCGACCACCAGATGGATGCCGGTGGCGCGCGCCATCTGCGCCAGGCGAACCAGGTTGTGCTCGGTCTGCTCGGGCGCTGACATCATCAGGTCGGCCAATTCGTCGATCATCACCACGATATGGGGTAATAATTCCATACCCTTGCGGCGTCCGGCCTTGCGGTTATGCGACTCGAGGTTGCGCGAATGCGAGGCCTCCAACACTTTATAACGACGATCCATTTCGGCCACCGTCCAGCGCAGCACGGTCAGGATACGTTCGGTGTCGGTCTCCACTTTGCCTAACAGGTGCGGCAGGCCGTTGAAGCGCACCAATTCCACCATTTTGGGATCGATCATCACCAGGCGCAGCTCGTCGGGAGCGTTGTTCATCACCAGGCAGGTGGTGATGGCGGCGATGCACACCGATTTTCCGGAGCCGGTGGTACCGGCGACAAGCAGGTGCGGCATGCGCGCCAGATCGGCGACGACTGGCTGGCCGGAGACATCCCGCCCCAAGGCAATCGCCAGTCGAGAGTTGACCTTGTGAAAGGCTTCGCTCTCCAGGATGGGGCGCAGGCGGACGATCGAGGCGCGCGGATTGGGCACTTCGATGCCGACGTAAGGCCGGCCGGGGACAGGGGCTTCGATACGCAGCCGCTCGGCAGCCAGCGCCAGGGCAAGGTCGCGCGCCAGTGAAGAGATCTGGGCCACGCGCACCTTTTGGCGGGCAGCCGCCTCGCCTTCGCTGGCAGGTCTATCTTTTTCCAGGTAACCCGGCTCGACGGCAAATTGGGTGACGGTGGGGCCGATGCGGAAATCAACCACCCGCGCGGGGATGCCGAAATCGGCCAGGGTCTTCTCGATCAATCCGGCAGTCTGGTTGATAGTGCGCTCGTCGGGGCGGTTGTACTGTTCATGAACCAGGATGTCCAACGGCGGCAAGCGCTCGCTGCGCGGCGGAAGCTCCGCCGGGGTGGCAGGCGCTTCAGGAGTCAGGCGAAAGTTTTTGCGAAACTGGGGCGGAAGTGGGGCGGGTTTGCGCCGCGCAGCACCGGGCGTTGAAGTATTGGCGGTCGGCAGCGGCGATTCGACCACAGCCGAGGGAGAGGCAGCCAGTTCTGGCCGGAAGGCCTCCGCAGGCGCCCTGGTGCGTTGCAGCCAGCCCGAAATTGGGCGGGTCAGACTTGCTACGGCGACCAGAAAGATGATCAGCAGGACCCCATAGAGCAGACCGGCCCCCAATGAGCTGCCCAGCCCCAGCGGCTCGAGCAGCCGTCGCGCCAGCTCTGCCAGCCCCCAACCCAAGCGCCCACCGTCCAGTCCAGATTCGGCGCGCAGCACGCTTATCCCGCCGATCGCGGCCAGGAAACCCAGCGAGGCGAAAGCTGTCAGCTCCAGCAACACGAAACGCCCCCAAAATGACGTTGCTTGAGCGTCACTTCGGCGCCTGAAAATCCAGACGCCAAGCAGGATCAGCAGCAAGACTATCCAATAGGCTCCCCAACCCAGCCAGTTGCGCAGCAGATTGCCCCAGGCGGCCAGCAGGCCGGAGGTCCAATCGGGCGCCAGCAAGGCCAGCAAGGTCATCAGCGCCAGCGCCATGCAGAACACACCGGCGATGTCCCAGAAGAAACGGGCAAAGTGAGACAGGAAATCCGCCAGGCGCTGAGAGAAGGGCGGCTGCGGCGGCTCTTCCGGGGCGGGGGCGGCAGCGTGCGACGGTTTGGGAGGAGTCTTCTGAGCCATCGAGCGTATTATAAATCGGATTTCTTTAAGTCGCCGATTGTGTCATTGCGAGGAGGGCGTTCTTTGCCCGACGAAGCAATCTCCGCTTCCGGGTGAGATTGCTTCGGGCTGGGGAGAGCACCCAGCCCTCGCAATGACCTATCGCGTTGCAGCTGTCAAGGGACTTTGAGAACGCCATGCTGGATGGGTCATTGCGCAGGATCACTGCCTCCTTCCTTGCGTGACGCCAGGTAGATGCCGGCCAGGATCAGCGCGCCTCCGATCACCTTGAGGCCGCTCGGCGTCTCGCTCAGAAAGGCGACCGCCAGCAGGGTGGAGCCGATCGGCTCGCCGAGCAGGGCCAGGGAGACGTAAGCCGCCGGCAGGTAGCCTAAGGCCCAGTTGTAAGAGGTGTGCCCCAAGAGCTGTGGGAAGAGCGCCAGCGCCAGGAACCACAGGTAGGCGATGGGGGGATAGCCCAGCGCAGGCTGGCGTGCGACGAACATGAACAGGATCAATGCAATGGCTGAAATTCCATACACGACGAAGATGTAGGTGAGCAGCGACACACGCGCCCGAACGCGCCGCCCGATGATCAGATAAGCCGCGGCCGCCAGCGCTCCCGCCAGCGCCAGCAAGTCGCCGATGAAAGCCCGCCCGCGCACGAACTCTGCCAGCGGCGGACAGCTCAGCCCCGATCCGCTCCAGGCGCAGGCATCGCTAAGTGCCACGACCACGCCCCCGATGAACGCCAACCACATGCCGATTTTTACCTGTCGAGTGATGCGCTCGCCCAGCGCCAGCGGAGCGATCAGCGCTACCCAGAGCGGGGCGGTGTCCACCAGCACCACCGCGCTGGCAACGGTGGTATAAGCCAGCGAACTGATCCAGGTGGCAAAATGCAGCGCCAGAAAAAGACCGGAAAGCAACGCCAGGCCAAGCTCCTTGCGGGTCAGGGAACCCAATTCATGACGACGGCGGGTGAGCGCCAGCGGTGCCAGGATGATCGTGGCCATGCTCAACCGCCAGGCAGCGATCACCAGCGAAGGGGCGAACTCCTGGGCGTAGCGGATGAAAATAGATGCGGTGCTCACCGCCAGCACCCCCAGGGCGAGCACCAGCAGCGGCGGAGCGAAGGGGCGATTAGCAGACAAAGTGCGCCTCCGGCAGGTTTTGGGCTAAGTGTACCACGGAGATCGATCATGGCAGTCTGATTGCAGTCGATTTGCTCACCGATAGCGATTTTTTGAAATACCTTGCCCTTTGGTGAATTTTCCCTATAATTGGGTCAACAGCGCCCGACGTTACCCCCTACATTGCTGCGCAACTCTCTAACACCCCTGTTTGCATCATGCGGTGTTCGGCAAGCCGTATAGGAAGGAGGTGACAGCCCGCAATGCCCTGTATTTGAGCTTTTGCAAGGCTCAGACTGTTTCGATCAAGGTTCAATTGCATTCGCTGAAGGAGAGAAATATGTCCCGAAAAATTTCGTTCGCATTGATAACGCTGATGGCCCTGGCGTTGATCCTGGCTGCCTGTCGGCCTGCCGCCTCCACGCCGGCCGCTGGCGCGCCTGCAGGCCAACAGCCGGTGCAGACGGTGGAAGTGATCAAGACGGTTGTGGTCACAGTTGAAGTCCCCGCCGCGGCTGCGCCTGCAGCCACCCCGCAGGTGAAAATCGAAGTTGCCCAGGCCCCTGGCTTCGGCGATACGTTGAAAGCGGTGCAGGGGCGTGGCACGCTGATTTGCGGCGTCAACGGACAATTGCCCGGCTTCAGCTTCCTGGATCCGCAGGGCAACTTCTCCGGGTTTGACGCCGATTTCTGCCGCGCATTGGCGGCGGCCATCTTCGGCGATGCCAGCAAAGTCGAGTTCCGCCCGACGACAACTCAGGAGCGCTTCACCGTGCTCCAGACCGGGGAAATCGACGTGCTGATCCGCAATACGACCTGGTCGCTGGTGCGCGATACCGAGTTGGGGTTGAACTTCGCCGGTATCACGTTCTACGATGGGCAGGGCATCATGGTGCCGAAGGATAGCGGCATCGCCAGCCTGGCCGACCTCGAAGGCGGCACGATCTGCGTCCAGAAGGGCACCACGACCGAACTGAACCTGGCGGATGTCATGGCGACCGAGGGGATCAGCTACACCCCAGCGGTGTTCGACGATGTCAATGCTACTTATGGCGCTTACGCCGAGGGACGCTGCGATGCGGTCACTTCGGATAAATCGCAACTCAGCTCGGTAGCCAAGGGTTTGCTACCCGATCCCGACAACCACGTGATCCTGGATGTCACCCTGTCCAAGGAACCGCTTGGGCCGGTGGTGCGGCATGGCGACGATCAATGGTTCGATATCGTGAAGTGGACCATCTTCGCCACCTTTGCCGCCGAACAGTATGAGATTTCTTCGGCAAATGTGGATGAGGTGCGCAGCAGCACGGAGAATCCAGAACTGAAGCGCCTGTTGGGGTTGGAGGGCGACCTGGGCGTCAAGCTGGGCCTGACCAATGACTTCGCCTACAACATCATCAAGTTAGTGGGCAACTATGGCGAAATCTACGCCAGGAATCTGGGCGAGGCGACGCCAACCTACATTCCGCGCGGTTTGAACAGCCTGTACACGGAGGGCGGGCTGCTTTACTCGCCGCCGTTCCGCTAATTCGACCCCCTTCCCAGCCTGCCTGCAATGCCGCAGGTCGGCGGGAAAGATTCGCGCCGAGGGCAGCGGATGTTGTGATCTGCTGCCCTTGCTGCCAGATTTTCGACTGCGAAAGGCGTATCGCTGCATGGACCAGGGCTTGCCTCACTCCATCTCCCAGGCGAATCATAAACGGACGCCGCTCTGGAGGGACGAACGCTTCCTGCGTTTGTTAGGTCAGGTGGTTTTTCTCGTTTTGCTGATCGCAATCCTGGGCTACTTTGCCAACAACATGTTGGCCAATCTGCGCCAGCAAGGGCTGGCGCTGGGGTTCAATTTCCTGAAATTGACTGCAGGCTTCGATATCGGCGAACGCCTCATCCCCTATGAGCGCGGTTCGACTTATTTGCGCGCCTTCACGGTAGGTTTGCTCAACACGGCGCTGGTATCTTTCTTAGGGATTGTCCTGGCCACTCTGTTGGGCATCATTTTTGGAGTCGGGCAGCTTTCGAGCAATATCCTGGTGCGCGGCCTGGCGCGAGCTTACATCGAAATCCTGCGCAATGTCCCCTTGTTGGTGCTGCTGATCTTCCTGTACTCGGCGGTTTTCATCCAATTTCCACGGGTTCGGGAAGCTACGATCCTCCCTGGGCCGATCTATCTGACCAACCGCGGCGTTGCGATTCCCTGGGGGGTGCCGACGGAGGCCTTCGCTGCCTATCGGTTGATCGTGCTGTTGGGCGTCTTGTTTGGGATTGCCACAGGTTTTCTCCTGGCCTGGTATGGGCGGCGGACGGGGCGCGCGCCATTGGCGGGTTTGTGGGGCTTTGTGGTGATGTTGGTCTTTGCGATGGGAGGCTGGCTGGCCCTGCCGGAGCCGCCGCTCGCGCCCAGCCTGCCAGCGGTGCAGGGGCTGCGATTGACCGGCGGGTTGCAGCTTTCGCCGGAATTCATGGCTTTGCTCACCGGGTTGACGATTTATACTTCTGCCTTCATCGCTGACGTGGTGCGAGCTGGGATCCAATCGGTTGCCCGAGGGCAGGTAGAGGCGGCGAAGTCGTTAGGTCTGACCGGTTTTCAGACCCTGCGCCTGGTGGTTTTTCCACAGGCATTGCGTGTCATCATCCCACCGCTGACCAGTCAGTATCTGAATCTGACCAAAAACTCTTCACTGGCCGTTGCGATTGGCTATCCTGAACTGTTTCACGTCTCGGGCACGGTGCTCAATCAGAGCGGCCGGGCGGTAGAGGTGATCGCAATTGTGATGGCGGTTTACCTGTCCATCAGCCTGTTCACTTCGGCTTTGATGAATCTGTACAATCGCCGTGTACGCCTGGTGGAGCGCTGAACGATGGCTCAAACTTCTTCTCTCCGTGCGCCGGCTTTGCCCCCACCTTTAGAGAGGCAGAATCTGATCGGTTGGGTGTACAAAAACCTGTTCAACACCTGGTACAACGCGCTGCTCACCATCCTGTCGCTTGGCCTGATTTACGCTTTGTTAAAGCCGATTCTGGTTTGGGTGTTCACCCAGGCAAGATGGGAGGTCATCCAGGTCAATCTGCGGTTGCTCATGGCAGGGCAGTACCCGCTGGAGCAGTTGTGGCGCGCTTGGGTGTGCCTGTTTCTGTTAGCAGGTATTTTCGGTCTCTCCTGGGGAGTCTGGGGGCCGCGTCGCTCGTGGATCGGTGGGCTGTTGCTGCTGGCGCCGGTTTTGCTGGCGGTTTATCCGAGCTTTGGTCCGAGCGCCCGGTTGAGCCTGTTAGGTCTTGACCTTGCCGGGGTGGGGGGGTTTTGGTCCGGTCGGCGTTGGGGGGCGCATGCTCGCCGCCTGGCGATTGTGCTTTGGGTGGTGTACTTCCCGCTGGTGTTGCTGATCATTCGCGGTTCGGCGTTGCTCGATAGCCTGCTGCCGATCGTGCCTTCGAACCTGTGGGGAGGCCTGATGCTCACCTTTTTGCTCACCGTGGTGGGGATCGTATTTTCCTTCCCGTTGGGCGTGTTGCTGGCGCTGGGACGACGCTCGTCGCTGCCTGCGATCCGCTGGGTGAGCGTGGTCTACATCGAGGTTATCCGTGGGGTGCCCCTGGTGACGATCCTGTTCATGGCCAGTGTGATGGTGCCGCTGTTTTTGCCCGGCAACGTTCGCATCGACCGGGTGTTGCGCGCCATGGTGGGGATCATCTTATTTACCTCGGCTTACCTGGCCGAAAACGTGCGCGGCGGCTTGCAGGCAATCCCTCGGGGCCAATTTGAGGCTGCAAGGGCAGTGGGTCTGAGCGGTTTTCACACCATGGTGTTGATCATCTTGCCGCAGGCTTTGCGCATCGTGATCCCGGTCATTATGGGACTATTCATCGCCTTGTTCAAGGATACTTCGCTGGTAGCGACGATTGGGCTGCTTGAATTGCTGGGGATTTCGCGCAGCATTCTGGCCCAACCCCAATATGTGGGTTATCAGCGGGAAGTGTACCTGTTCATCACGTTGATCTATTGGGTGATCAGCTATTTCATGTCATACATCAGCCGGCGCTTAGAGGTTCGCCTGGGGGTAGGAGAGCGCTGAGTTGCACAGGGTTTATCAGGAAGAGCAATTCATGGAGGCGAAATGAGCAGCCCGAGTTCGAATGATCAGCCTATCATCATCGCCAGGGATGTCCATAAGTGGTTTGGTCATTTTCATGCCCTAAGGGGCATCAGCATGGACGTTTACAAAGGCGAAGTGATCGTCATTTTTGGCCCCTCCGGCTCGGGTAAGTCCACTTTCATTCGCACGCTCAACCGGTTGGAGGAGCACCAGCGTGGTCAGATCATCGTGGATGGCATCGAGCTGACTCATGATGTGCGCAATATCGACCGGGTGCGGATGGAAATCGGCATGGTTTTCCAGCAATTCAACCTGTTTCCGCACCTGACGGTGATGCAAAACATCACCCTGGCGCCGCTCTGGGTGCGCAAGTGGAAGAAGGACAAGGCGGAGGAAGTCGCCATGCAGCTTTTGGAGCGCGTGGGTATCCCAGAGCAGGCGCAAAAATACCCTGGCCAGCTCTCCGGCGGTCAACAGCAGCGTGTAGCCATCGCCCGCGCGCTGGCGATGCAGCCTAAAATCATGCTCTTCGATGAGCCTACCTCTGCGCTGGATCCCGAAATGATCAAGGAAGTGCTCGATGTGATGATCGAACTGGCGCAGAGCGGGATGACCATGGTGGTGGTAACGCACGAAATGGGCTTCGCCAAAGCGGTCGCCCACCGGATGTTCTTCTTCGATGAAGGTCAGATTGTGGAAAGCGGAACGCCCAATGAAATCTTCACCATGCCAAAGGAAGAGCGGACCAAGCTGTTTCTGTCGCAGATTTTGACGCACTGAATAGAGTCCGCCTGATCTGGCCCCGCTTGGTGATGGTGAGCAGGGGTCAATGCGGGCGGGCGATGCGCCAGATCACTCTACCGATCACCCACTGGCGCGGCACCATGCCGAAGCTGCGGCTATCGTTGCTCTCGGGGTGGCTCCCCAGCACGAACAGTTCAGCGCCATCTTCAGAGAGGCGCTCCAGGCGCTTGATCATCACGCCGTAAGCCGGGTGGCGAAAGACGATCACGTCCCCTGGCTGCAAGCGGCGCAAAAAACGGGGGTGCTTCAGCACCAGGACGTAATCGCCTTGTAGAAAAAAAGGTGACAGGCTCTCGCCTGTCACCTTTAGTATCTGCAACATCAGGGGATGACGGGATAGACCAGCTCGAGGGGGGGATTGTAGGGAGATTTCGTCCGGCGGGTGGCGATGCCCTTTGTGGCCCAGAAGATCTCGGCAAACTTGTTGATCGCCTCGACCAGATCGAGGGCGGCCTGACGATCAGTCGTCTGGCGAGCTTTGGAGCCGAGCATCATGATTTGATGCGCCAGGCTGTGGAGTTCGGGGTACTTCTCGACGTGCGCCGGTTTGATGTAATCGCCCCAAATCACGCGGATTTCCGCCTTAGCCTTCTCGGCGTGTTCTTCTTTGACGGCAATGTAGCGCGACAGGGTGTTGTGATACTCATTACCCTTGTCGCCGCCCTTAGCCTCCAGATCGGTCATCAGATCGATCATACGCACCACGGTAACAGCAGCAATTTGAGCGATGATGGGGTCGTAGATGCCGCAGGGGATGTCGCAGTGGGCCTGGGCCTGTTCGAAGCCCAGCTTCTTATCTAGTGCAGAAACGAGTTGGTGGATCATATTACCTCCTGGAAATTGGATGAAAAGTTGAACTTCGCACAGCGAACGGCTGGCTTGCCTCGAAGGTCTGCCCAGCCGTTTGGATAGTGTATCGCTGTACATACGCTTTATCGTGGCGCTCCACTTACATTTCATCATACTGAAATTGACCTTTCCTGTCAAGATTTATTGCGCCAGCGCTTATGAACTTCTTATGCGCAATCATGAATACCTGCCAATTGTCATCTACGAATCATGACCAGTCTTCTTGACAAAGGCGCGGGGGAAAGCTAGAATCATTTTGGTAGTTACCGCACGCCTGGATGTCTGTGCGGCAAAATTGCAGCAACCGGTAAGCCCTTAGACGCAAAAATATAGATCAACAGGAGGATCCTCAATGACCCACATTATCACCAGTCTTTGTCTGCGCGACTCGGGTTGCGTGGAAGTGTGCCCGGTGGAATGCATTGTCCCTGGAAAGCCGATCGAAGAGTGGCCGTGGTATTACATTGATCCGGACACCTGCATCGACTGCGGCGCATGTATCCCCGAGTGTCCATATGAAGCCATCTTCCCTGAGGACGAAGTGCCCAGCGCTTACACCGCCAAGGGCGGCGAATATATCAGCCGGGTTGGCCTGACCGGTCACTACGAGGGCGTCAACCATCACGGCGAGAAGGTCGTGCTGGATTGCGTGCGCCAGCTCGAAGCCGGCGAAGTGGTCGACCTGACCCCGGACATCCAGCCCAACTACGATTACTTCACCAAAGGGCCAGGCTATAAGGCCTTAGAAATGTAGGATACGAAGAAGAAGCAGCGACCCATCCTAAGGATGCGTCGCTGAAGAGCCTTAGAAGGGGCAGATAGACAGTCACACTATCTATCTGCCTTTTTCTTTTTAGGGATTGCGCAGCACCAGGTTGCCTGCGCCCATATCCACGTTGATGGTCAGCATTGGCCCGCTGCCACCAAGCACATATTCGTTGCCCGATTTTTGCCAGGTTCCGCTGGCTTCGACATTGCTCAATCCACCTTTAAAGGTCACCCGCGCCGAGACGCCCTCGGGCACGATCAAGGTCACCTGGCTGATCCCGGATTCGATCTCCACACGGGCATCGCGTTTCAACTCGCCTGAGAAGTCCAGGGTGTAATTGCCTGCGCCGCTGCGAAAGAGCATCGAGGCGAAGTTGGCGTTCGCCAGCCCGCTCAAGTGAATGTTGGAAGCGCCGGTCTGATAGCGCAGGGTTTCCATTTCTACCTGGTTGGGCAGCGAAAATTTCAGGCGCACATCTGCGGCGCCGTCGCTGACACGCAAGGACTTAAGCGCCAGGCCGCCCAGCTCGAAATCGCCCTGGTAGGCCCCGGCCTTGATTTCCAGGTTCATGAGCTGGTCGCCAAGCTCCAGGTTCCACTCGTTTTCGATGTTGTCGTTGATTCGGGGGAGGCCCTCGATCTGCAAGCTGCCCGAGTCGAGCAGGACTTCGTTGCCTTCGACGGTGATTTTGGGTTTGAAGTCATCTACGTTGTATCGCGCGGTGCCGCTGACCAGCGCCTCTTGAGCGCCTGGTTCCAGCTCCATCTTGCCGGCGCCGAACGAAAGGGTCAGGTCGATGACTTCGGCGTTAGGTGGGGGGATTTCGATCTGCTCGATGCGGGTTGGGCCGGTGGTCACTCGATCCACCGGGATATCGATTGTCAGTCCGCAGGCCAGGCTTGCCAGAGCCAGCGAGACCACCAGCACCAAGGCTGTAAAACGTTTCATAGGCTTAGACCTCCGTATGAAGAATTCCTGTCATCTAGTATACGGGGAGCGGATCGAATAGTTGCAAGCGTGCGGTTCGCGTCAGCGGTTAAGTCGCCCGACAAACCAGATGGCCAGGCCATAGAAGGCGTACACCAGGCCCAAGAAGAGCAGGCCGAACTTGATCATTGCGCATAGTCGCGCCAACGCGGGCCAGGCTGCGCCGGCGGCGCCGGCAAGCAGGACCATGGATAGCCCCAGGTTCTCGGTGGCGTCGCAAATGGCGGCTAAAGCCATGCCCCATGCCAGGGGGACGCCCAGCCCGGCCAGCGGCCATTGGCGAGATCGCAGCGTCCCTGCTGCCAGTAAGCAACCCAGGCCGATCGCCATAGAATACGCCAACATATAGAGATAGTCGAAACCCAGACCAAAGGCCGCGTACATCCTGGCCTGTTCATCCCAGGTGGCGAGAATCGCCTGCGCCCGTTCTGGGGAGCCTGCCAGCTCGAAGGATACGATTCCGGCAGGCGCCTGCGAGGTGATGAGCGGTCTGCCCAGGATATTCATGATCGCCGTAATCGCCAGGGCAGCGATGAGCAAAGGCCAGAAGAGCGCCTTCTGCTGGCGCGGATCAAGGGCCAGGAAAGGGTGCCTCATGGTTAGCCTCCTGCCTCAGAAGAATCGGTCGGGTCAATGCTAAGGGACGCAACATCTCAGGGGTGTGTGCCCAGATGAGGAGTCTTGCAAAACATGTACAAAGTATCTCATAATCCGGGCAGTTGCGCAATCAAAAAGGCGCTGTGCGTCTTCATCGGCGCAGCGCCTTTTGCGATTGGAAGAACCCCGATCTGGACGAGGGGCCGAGCGTGTCTGCTGAGCAGGCTACTCGGGTTTCTGCTCCAGCAGGCGATGCAAGTCATGCTCGGCCTGGGAACGTGGGACGCCCAAAGAGATATGCCATTCGTTTAGCAGGAAATTTTGCGCCCGCTCCAGGATGGCGGAGTCGTAATCGTTCAGCTTTTTCGTCCGCCTGAAAGCCACCAGGTCGCGGATGACCTGACAAATGGACTCGAGCCGTCCATCTTTCATCATTGCCATGAGTTGATTTTTTCTCTCCCAGCGGTCGCCAGAGAGGGGCTGTTCAGGTCCTTTCAGGATTTCGAAAAGGTGTTCGAATTCGTCCGCCGGAGTGGGGACGCGCAAGCTGGCTTGGCCCTGATCGGTAATCGGCACGAACAAAGTCATATCGCGAACTTGCACCACATAGTACTTTTCCGATCGCCCGGATAGGACCTTCTCATCTAACTGAATGACCTCGCCGGGGCCATAAGTCCAATGTACGACCTGATCGCCGACGCGGAAGTTCATCTTTCGCCTCCAATTCTCAAACCGGGCAACCTAATACCGTCGCTGTCCACCGCCGCGCCGATTGCGGTCCCCGCGCCCGCCGCGCTGCCCTGAGCGGTTGTTGTCGAACCGTCTAGCGGGGCGTTCTTCCATAGGTCGGGCGATATTGACTTTGAGCACCCGCTCTCCGAAGGTTGCGCCGTTGAATTGCCTGATTGCGCTTTCCGCTTCGGTCTGGGAGCTCATCTCGACGAAACCAAAGCCTTTGGAACGGCCGGTGTCGCGATCCTTGATCAGGGCGACTGAAACCACCGTTCCGACCTCCGAAAACAAAGTGCGCAAATCCTCCTCTGATGTCGAGTAGGACAAATTCCCGACGTATAACTTTGTATCCATCCAGATCTCCTTTATGGGCGTTTGAAAGAAAAACCGCCAGCCCTACATAAGGACCGGCGGGAACTGCACAAATCCTAGAGCAAGTACGTTGCAATTTTATCACACTCTATTCAGCCTGACCAGCCCCACCCTCGTCCAGGCGATCCAGCAGGCCGCGCAATTTTTCTTCCCAAAATTCGTCATCAGGATTGAAGACCTTCTCGTCATAATCCTGGGCCAGGCGCTGAAGATAATCGCGCACTCCTAACTGCGGCGCGGCCTGATCGATCTCGTCGATCTTTGCGTCCATGGCCTGGTGTAGCTGACGACTGCGCTTTTCCAGATCGGTCAGATCCCAATTGAGCGAGAACATGTAGTTCAGACGTCGGACGATGCCCAACCAGGCGGCGTAGTCGTACTCGATGCGGATCAAGCCGCCAACCGACTCTGCCGCGGAGAAATCATACGCAGGGACGAAGGCATAGAACCCAACCATTTCCACGCCCTGTTCGTTTGCGCGCCGGCACAAATAGGAACCGATGCTGGCGCCGCCGTGATAATCCGACAGAGTGATGGCGAGGCGCTCCATCTCATTGCGCAGGGCGGGCCGGCTGACGATGCCGTGGATGGCGCGCTCCCGGTCATAGGGTACTTCGCCGTACACCCCGCCGAGGCTGACGATACGCCGCACGTTCAGGCTGCGCGCCACGTGGATGATCGAGGCGACATAGCGCTCGACCTCCATGTGCGGTTCTTCGCCGCACAAGATCACGACGCCGCGCTGGTTATCGCCGGTGTAGTACAAATCATTGCTGGGTGTTTGCAGAGATTTGGGGTATCCGCGGTCGAAATGCACGACTGGCCGCAGCAGATCGTGTGTCCCCGGCAATTGGAAAAGGTAGAAACCATCCGGATAGATCGTTCCAATAGGGCGGGCATGAGTCTGCTTGACCAGATATTCTGGCAGACCGGAGGACACCGAACCCGCGTCTGCCCACTGTCGCCAGCCGACCAGCATGCACATCTCGCGCGCCTCGGGCGTCTCCCACAGTTCTACCGCTAAGCCGGTGCGGGGCGCTTCACGGCGTTTCGATCTCAATTCAGGCTCGTTTTCCATACCTTCCATCTCTCCGGGGGCGCCAATCCTTTGCTATTGAGACGATTGTACCCGATAATTTGCCCTTTTCCCTTGCCGAATAGCTTGAATTGGGGCATACTATGCCAGCATGCTGCGCTAGCGAGCGATGATGAGCCTTACGATGATCCTGGAGGTACCCCAATGAGCGAAGTCCCACCCAGCGAAGAAAGTCTGCGCCAAGAGCTCGAAACTTTGGGCAAGAACCTGGTTGGAGCGATGCGTTCCGCCTGGGAAGCGCCGGAGAGCAAACGGCTGCGCGAGGAAGTGACGACCGGGCTGAGCGATTTGGTCTCGACATTAAAGCGCGAGGCGGAATACCTGGCAGCTCACCCGGCGACCCAGCGAATCAAAACCGATGTGGAGCAGTTCGGCGAGAAGATCAAGGCGCCCGAAGCGCAAGTTGCGGTGAGGCGTGAGCTACTCAGCGCCTTGCAGGCGGTGAACTCTGAACTGCAGAAGCTGCTCGACAGATGGTCGGAAGCCGATGTTTCTGCGGCTGCTACAGAAACTTCTGGGACAACCGGTGATGTGGAAGAGTCGCCGCCAGCCAACCCGGTAGAATGACATGCCTGGTTTGATCAGCGTTGAAACGACCCCCGGCCAAGCTGTAATGGCGCATGGCCGGCGTCTGATCCCTTTTGCCACGAAATGGACCTTCTACCTGCCGGTCTTTAATCTTGGGCTGGTATGGAACCGACCGGTCTCGGTTTTGGTGACCGGCGCCGATGGGAGTGAACAGGTGCTGCCGGTGCGCGATCCGACCCGGCAGATTGTTTGGGCGTTATGGGGCGCGAGCGCTGTGCTGGCGATCTGGCTAACGCTGACCAAAATCACGAATCGAGGTAAACAATGAGCGAAAATGATGCAAATGCCCAGACGGGGCAAGCCGGGATGATGGCTTATCGTGATCCATCCCTGGATACGATTGGGCAGGTGATGGAAGGACTCCATCGGGTGGGCAGCGTCGATGCAGTGTATGGCGCGCCGGTAAAGCAACGGGATGTGGTGATCATCCCAGCCGCCGAGGTGTTCGCGGCGAGCGGCTTTGGCCTGGGGCAGGGGGTTGGGGGTTCAGAAGAAGAGTCGGGCGCTTCTGGGGCGGGGGGCGGCGGAGGCGGGGGCGGCAGCGCACACGCCCGCCCGGTAGCGGTGATCGTCGTATCGGCGGAGGGCGTTCGCGTCGAGCCGGTGCTGGATATCACCAAGATCGCCCTGGCTGGCGTAACCTTTGCTGCTTTTGCGGTGGGCGCGCTGGCGCGCCTGGGGCAGGCGAAGCGCGCCTTTGCCAGGATGAGCAAGGCAATCGAGTAACAAAAACATCTATTCGGAAAGGTAGATCCTATTTGTGGAGCAGGCTGGCAAAAATAAACAACCCATGACTCTTACCGACCAGATGCGAGGCGTTTTTAGGGGGGTGGTCGAACCCATCGCCGCTTTCTTCAATCGCTTGGGGTTGATGCCAAACACCATGACCTTGTTGGGTCTGGCGGGCAATATCGCCGGGGCGATTTTGCTCGCTCAGGGCAACATGCTCTGGGGCGGCATCCTGATCCTGTTGATGGGGCCGGTGGACGCTCTAGATGGGACGATGGCCCGGTTGCGCGGCATGGCGGGAAGCTTTGGCGCCTTTGTCGACTCGGTCACCGATCGCTACTCTGAGCTGGTCATCTTTGGTGGGCTGATGTTCTACTATGCCCAACAAGGCGATATGCTTTCTACGCTTGGGGTGTACGCGGCTGCGGCTGGCTCGGTGCTGGTCTCTTATGTCCGTTCGCGAGGCCAATCCCTGGGCTGGGACACCAAAGTGGGCATCCTGACGCGCATGGAGCGGTACCTGGTGCTCGCTCCGACCCTGATATTCAACGTCCCCATGGTGGGCATTTGGATCATCGCAATTCTGGCCAATGTGACTGCGTTGCAGAGGATCGTTGATGTTCGCAGGCAATCGCGACAGTGATTGATGGGCGAAGGCTACAAGCGATGAGCTTTTGTTACCCGGCTGTTTGGCCGGGTGGAGCCGGGTCGATCGAACCCGGCTGCAACCTTATCTGGAGAGAAAAGCATGCCTGGAATTGACATTGGACCTATAAGGATTCACTACTATGGCATTATCCTGATGCTTGGGGCGCTGGCGGGGGCCTGGCTGGCGACTCGCGAGGCTCGACGGCGCGGGCAAGACACGGAGGTCGTTTGGGATGGGTTGGTTTGGGTGCTGATTGGTGGGATCGTCGGCGCTCGCCTGTGGCATGTGCTCACCCCGCCGGTCTCGATGGGGAAGACGTTTCTGGATTATCTGAGCAAACCGCTGGATATCCTGAAGGTTTGGGAAGGCGGGTTGGGCATTCCAGGCGCAGTCATCGGCGGCGCGCTGGCGTTGTATATTTACTGTCGGCGTCGCAAGATGAACTTCTTGCTGTGGGCGGATATCGCGGCGCCCGGTCTGGCGTTGGGACAGGCGATTGGGCGTTGGGGCAACTTCGTCAACCAGGAGGTCTATGGCAAGCCCACCACCCTGCCCTGGGCGGTGCATATCGATCCGGCTTATCGCTATCCAGGATTCGAGAATGTAGAGACCTTCCATCCGCTCTTCTTATACGAGTCGCTCTGGAATCTGGCTTTGATGGGTCTGCTGCTGTGGTTAGGACGGCGCTATGGAGAACGTCTGAAAGTTGGCGACCTGTTCCTGGTGTATCTGATTGGTTATCCGTTCGGGCGCTTCCTGCTGGAGTTTCTGCGCCTGGATATCTCGATGGTTGGCGGGATCAACATCAACCAGATTCTGATGGCTATTGTAGCGTTGATCGCTGTGGGAACGCTGATCTGGCGGCATCGCCGACCTTCAGGGACAACCGAACCAGCCGAATAACCCCATATCGAATAACCCCTATATATGGAAAGTTTGCAGGGACGATGATCAAAACCGAGGCATTGTGTAAGCGTTTCGACGGGTTTACCGCGGTGGACAATGTCTCGCTTAGCCTGGGGAAGGGCGAGGTTTTGGCGTTGCTGGGTCCAAACGGCGCCGGCAAGACGACAACGGTGCGGATGCTTTCGTCTGTGCTGCGGCCGACCAGCGGCAAGGCGTGGGTTGCGGGATATGATGTAATACGTCAGGCGCGCCAGGTGCGGGCAGCGGTTGGCGTGCTCACCGAAAACCACGGTTTGTATAACCGGATGCCCGCCGACGATTACCTGGATTTCTTTGGCCAGATCTATCACCTGAGTCGCGCCAGACGCCAGGCGCGGACGCGCGAGTTACTCGAGCAGTTTGGCCTGCTGGAGCATGCCAGCAGGCCGGTAGGCGAGTTTTCCAAAGGCATGCGCCAGAAGCTGGCTCTGGCGCGCGCCTTGCTGCACAACCCGCCGGTGCTCCTGCTGGATGAGCCGACATCGGCCATGGATCCGGAAAGCGCCCGCCTGGTGCGCAACGCCATCCACGAGTTGCGCTCGGCGGAGCGCACGATCGTCATCTGCACCCACAATCTGGCCGAAGCCGAAGAATTGGCCGACCAGATTGCGATCATCCGCCGGGGACAGATTATCGCTCTGGGGGAGCCTGCGGCGCTGAAGGAACGTCTGCTGGGCGAGCCGGAATACGAACTTCGCCTTGCCAGTCGCCTGAACGGCGCTTTGCCTGCTTTGCCGGAGGGGGTCGTCCTGATCGCTCGGGGCGAGGATTGGGTCCGTTTCCATTCCCCGAACGCCCGATATTTCAATCCGCAGGTCTTGCAGTGTTTTCTGCAGGCTGGGTTAGGCGTCGTCTCGCTCCAGGAGGCTCCGCGCAACCTGGAACAGGTGTATTTGCAGGCGATCAAAGAATAGAGACTCAGGCGAGTGAGTGTGAAATCAAGGATGGACCGGCAAATGTATCAGGGTCGAGGAGATTGAGCGGTGGATATCGTTCAGGCGGATGAAAAAGCGCCTCTTGTGGAGAGCAACTGGCTGAATGATCTGCGCCTGTCTCTGGTGATCACCCGGCGCGAAATACGCGACCAATTCCGCGACTGGCGGATTATTTTTCCGCTGGTGGTGCTGACGTTGATCTTTCCATGGCTGATGGATTTCACCGCCAGCCAGGCGGTGGACTTCGTCGAGCGTTACAACGCCCCCGAAGTCGGGGCGCGATTGATCCCTTTTCTGTTGATGGTGGTTGGGTTCTTCCCGATCTCGGTATCGCTGGTGCTGGCCCTGGAGAGCTTCGTCGGCGAGAAAGAGCGGCGGAGCATCGAGCCGCTGTTGTGCAGCCCGTTGAGCGACCTGCAGCTCTATTTGGGCAAGCTGCTGGCAGCCATGGTGCCGCCATTGCTCGCCAGCTATCTGGGGATTAGCGTGTACCTGGTGGGGGTGTATTTCAATGTGGGGTGGAAGCCGCCTTTTGAACTGCTCATGCAGATATTGCTGCTTACTGCTGTCCAGGCGATCTTGATGGTCAGCGGGGCGGTGGTGATTTCCTCGCAGACCACTTCGGTACGGGCGGCAAACCTGCTAGCGTCTTTTATCATCATTCCTATGGCATTGTTGATCCAGGGCGAGAGCATTCTCATGTTTTGGGGCCTGTATCGCTCGCTGTGGTGGGCGGTGGTGGGGCAATTGATCATCACGGTGCTGCTGATTCGCACGGGCGTGGCCTACTTCAACCGCGAAGAAATGCTTGGCCGAGAGCTGGATGTGCTGCACCTGGGCTGGGCGTGGACCACCTTTCGCCAGAACTTTACCGGCAATGAACGCAGCCTTTGGGGTTGGTATCGTCGGCAGGTTTTCCCGGCGGTAGCGGATTTGCGCCTGCCGATCCTGGTCGCCGCAGCGGCGATGGTCATCGGGGTTCTAGGCGGCGTGCAAGCGGCGCAGCAACTCACGCTGCCGCCCGATTTGTTGTCCTTCGACTCGCTTGGGAAGGGCTTTGTCCAGGGGTTAGAAGCGTTCAGGTTTATCTCCCCCTCGGGCGTGCTCACCATCTGGTTGCACAACCTGCGGGCGGTGGTCATCGCTATGCTCCTTGGGATTTTCTCTTTTGGCGTACTGGGGATTTTAGTGCTGATGTTGCCGATCGCCTTTCTGGCATACATTGGCGCGAATATCGCTCTGGCCGGCGGGTCGCCGCTGATGTTCTTCCTGGCGTTGGTGTTGCCTCACGGTATTGTGGAGATCCCGGCGATCCTGTTGGGCGGGGCAGCGATCTTGAGCCTGGGGGCTACGCTGACCGCCCCTTCGCAGGGCAAGACGCTGGGAGAGGCTTTTGTGCTGGCGCTGGCGCGCTGGGCGCGGGTGACCGTCGGCGTGGTCTTGCCGTTGTTCTTGCTGGCTGCAGTCCTGGAAGTGTATCTGACCCCGCATGTGGCGGTGTGGTTGCTGGGCAGGTAGCGGGTGATGCTGAAAAATTACCTTGACGCCGTGGAACAGGCTGGCAAAAGAAGGGATGGATCATGGCAAAACTGATCTTTTTGGGCACTGCTGCCGCTGTGCCCGATGCAAAGCACGAAAATACCCATCTGGTGGTGGCGACCGGTCGGCGGATGTTGCTCATCGATTGCCCCGGCAACCCGGTGGTGCGCATGCAGCAGGTAGGCATCGATGCCGCCGATCAACTGACCGACCTGTTGCTGACGCATTTTCACCCCGATCACGTTTCCGGGCTGCCCATCTTGTTGCAGACGATGTGGCTGCAGGGGCGCAGCGCCGGGCTCCGCGTCCATGGACTGGAGTTCACCTTGCGACAGGCGCAGCGCATGCTCAAGCTGTTCGATTGGGAGACCTGGTCGGAGATGTTCCCGGTGCAATTCAGCGAAATCCCGGAGCAGGAGATGTACATGGCCTTCGATGATGGCGAGATGCGCCTGTACACCTCGCCTGTGAGCCATTACCTGCCCACACTGGGGGCGCGGATCGAACTGGACGGCGGTCGGCGGAGCCTGGCCTATTCGTGCGATACGCGGCCCTGCCCGACGCTCACCCGCCTGGCGGCGGGGGTGGATATCCTGATTCACGAAGCTACCGGAGAACACTTTGGTCATTCTTCGGCAGCACAGGCTGGCGAGACTGCCCGCCAGGCTGGCGCAAAGTCGCTGTATTTGATTCATTACCCGGTTTGGAAAAGCGATCCGCTACCGCTGGTGGATCAGGCCAGAGCGGTCTTTGGGGGCGAGGTTAAACTGGCGCAGGATTATCAGGTTGTCGAAATTTAACGCGGATGCGCTGAATGTTCGACCAGGCCGGCCTGTAAGCCGCATTCTGTAAGGCGGGTCTCCCCGCCCTGGCAGCCATCTATCTCGACCACGCGTTGCCGCGTGGCTCTAGCAGCCTACCCGGGACTGCGGGCGGATCTTGCGATCCGCTCAGGAGACGGGCCGCCTCCCGGAATTGCTTCCATCGCCCCTGCTTGGCCTTGCTCCCGATGGGGGTTGCCTGGCCGCGCCGGTTGCCCGGCGCGCCGGTGGTCTCTTACACCACCTTTTCACCCTGACCGGAGTCGCCCCCGGCGGTCTGTTTCTGTGGCCCGATCCGACAGGTAACCGGTCAAAGACCGGCCCCATCCCGGGTGTTACCCGGCATCGTGCCCTGTGGAGTGCGGACTTTCCTCCAGAGCGCTGGCTTACGCCAGGCTCCAGCGGCTGCCCGGCCGGCCTGGTGAGGTCATCATACTATTTTTCGCGATAAACGTCAATTATGGGGAATATGGATGCGTATTTTTAATTTGAACTTAAGCGAAAATTACTTGACATCGGCTATAATTGATAATGGTTTTCAATATCAAAATTATGGATAATAAACCGGATTCTGCACAATTGAGCGAGGATTGGCTGGAAGCCTTGCAAGCCAGCGGTTACCGGTTGACCGCGCCGTTGCGCGTGCTGGTGAACCTGCTGGCAGAGAGCTCGTGCGCCTTGGAGCCGTTGGAACTGTATGATCTGGGGCGGAGACAATACCCGCGTCTGGGGCTGGTGACGGTATATCGCACGCTGGACAAGCTGCAGGAACTTGGGCTGGTGCAGCGCATCCACCAGGAAAATGGATGCCACCGCTATCTGCGGGCGGCGCGAGGGCATGAGCATGTTTTGCTGTGCTCCGGCTGTGGGCGCGCGGTTTTCTTCAGCGGTGATGATTTATCGGCGCTGAGCAAGGAATTGGCCCAGCGTACGGGGTTTATCATTCAGGAGCACTGGCTGCAACTGATAGGCGTGTGCGCGGATTGCCAGGCTTGATTCCACTCTGGCGCGATTTGAGCTGAATGTATTTATGGATAGCAAAAATGAACAGGATGCCCCTCATAATCTTAAGCTTAACCGTTATAGTTTCTTTCGTGCTGGCAGCCTGCAGCCCGCCCAAAGCAGACAGCGGCCGCTTGAAGGTGGTGGCGACGACGACCCTGGTGGGCGACGTGGTGCGGCAGGTGGGCGGCGAGGCGATCGATCTGAGCGTGCTGCTGCCGCTGGGGGCAGACCCGCACACCTTCGAGCCGCGCCCACAAGATATCGCCGCGCTGAGCCAGGCGCAGGTGGTGTTTATCAATGGGCTGGGTTTGGAGGAGGCGCTCGAACCGGTGTTGGAGGCCAACGCAAGGGGGAAAGTCGTGGCGGTCTCGGATGGAATCGAGGTGCTGCCCTTCAATGGAATGGAGGAGGGCGAAGAGCATGAGGGCGAAGAAGACCATCATCACGCGGCAGGTGATCCACACACCTGGACCGACCCGAATAATGTGATTATCTGGGCGCAGAACATCGCCGCGGCGCTGGCGCAGGCCGACCCGGAAAACGCTACGACCTACCAGGCTAACGCAGAAGCTTATATCGCCAGGTTGCGAGAGCTGGATGCCTGGATCCGCCAGCAAGTGGAACAAGTGCCACATGACCAACGCAAGCTGGTCACAGACCACGCCATCTTGGGGTATTTTGCGCAGGAATACGGATTCGAGCAGGTGGGTTTGGTGGTGTCTTCGCTGAGCACGAACGCAGCGCCCTCGGCGCAGGAGCTGGCCGCGCTGGAGGATGCGATCCGAGAGCAGGGCGTGCGGGCGATCCTGGTGGGCAGAACGGTCAATCCGGCAATATCCGGCCAGTTGGCGCAGGATACCGGCATCAAGTTGGTTTTTATCTACTCCGGCTCGCTGGGCGAAGCCGGGAGCGGTGTGGAGACATATCTGGACTATATGCGCTATAATGTGCAGGCGATTGTTGACGCCTTGAAGTAGGTGTTTGCCCGCGTCGGTCTCTAAATATATCCTAAAAGGTTTAACGAATGTATCCTCATGTACCTCATCAGCCAGACCAACCCATCCTTGACGTTCGTGAGTTAAGCGTGCGCTATGACGGCCGGATGGCGCTGGAGGGGATCAGCTTTCACCTGCATGCCGGGGAGCGCGTGGCGGTGGTGGGGCCGAACGGCGCGGGGAAAAGCACGCTGTTCAAGGTGATCGCAGGGGTGTTGCCGCCAAGCAGTGGTGGGGTCAGGGTATTTGGATATGGGCCACGCGGGCATGTGTGCATCGCCTATATCCCCCAGCGCAGCCAGGTAGATTGGGATTTTCCGGTCAGCGTGGCCGATGTGGTGATGATGGGGCGCAGCGCAAAGCTGCGTCCATTATCCTGGCCGAGCAAGCGCGATTGGCAGCTTGTGCGCCAGGCGCTGGCAACGGTCGAATTAGAAGAACTGGCTGGACGACAGATCAGGCAGCTTTCCGGCGGACAGCAGCAGCGCATGTTCATCGCTCGGGCGCTGGCGCAGGAGGCTGAGCTGATGCTGTTGGACGAGCCGCTGACGGGTTTGGACGCGCCTTCGCAGGAGGGATTGCTCGCCTTGCTGGGTCGCCTGCAAGAGAAGGGCGTCACGGTAATGGTGGCGACCCACGATCTGCAACAGGCAGCGCAGTATTTTGATCGAATCATGCTGCTCAATCGTAGGATAATTGCCTTCGGTCCGCCCGAACAGGTGCTTAAGCCGGAGATGCTTTACCGGGCATATGGTGGGCGGATAAAGCTGTTGGATGGCGAACTGGGGCTGCTGGCGATGGACGACACCTGTTGCGAGGGAGGCGCAGTGCCTGAGCATGTTCATTGAGTGGTTGATCCAGCCGTTCAGCTATGCTTTCATGCAGCGTGGGCTGGCAGCGGCGGTGCTGGTAGGGATCGTCTGCGCGGTAGTGGGCACCTATGTGGTGCTGCGCGGCATGGCGTTCTTTGGCGATGCGCTGGCGCATACGATTTTGCCAGGGGTAGCGTTGGGCTATCTGGTGAGCGGCGGGGCGAGGGAAGCGATGTTCTGGTGGGCTTTAGGAGCGTCGGTCCTCTCGGCGCTGGGGATCGGGGCGGTGAGCAGGAACACCCGAATCAAGGAGGATACGGCGATCGGGGTGATCTTTGCCGGGATGTTCGCTTTGGGGATTGCGTTGATCTCGACGGTGCGCAGTTATGCGGTGGATCTGAGCCACTTCCTGTTCGGTGATGTGCTGGGTGTTTCGGCGAAGAGTTTATGGACCATGGCGATCTTTGGCGCGCTGGTTTTGGCGACCATTTTTGTGCTCTACAAGGAGTTTCTGACGCTTTCTTTCGATCCGGTGCTGGCGGCGACGCTGCGCCTGCCGGTGGGGCTGCTGAACAACCTGATGCTGATCTTGATTGCGGTGACGATCGCGGTGTCGTTGCAGACGGTAGGGGTGGCGCTGATGGTGGCGATGCTGGTCACGCCGGCGGCGACGGCGTATCTGCTGACTTACCGGCTGCCGGTGATGATGGCGCTGGCAGCGGTGATTGCGGCGTTTTCGGGGGTCGTGGGCCTGTATTTGTCGTATTATCTGAGCATTGCTTCGGGGGCGGCAATCGTGTTGACGGCGACGTTCCTTTTCCTGATGGCATTCCTTTTCGTATCCGATAGGGGTCTGCTTCGCAAGAGGAAAGGTAAAGTCCAGGGATAGTTGCCAGGCCTGGATTATCCAGGCCTAGATTATAATGAGGGGGTCAATGCTCATTCGAGAGGAACCACCTATGGACTTCAAATTGCATGCGCCATACCAACCGACCGGCGACCAGCCGGAAGCGATCCGCCAACTGGTGGAAGGGATCGAGAAGGGGTATCGCGACCAGGTGCTGCTGGGGGCGACGGGCACGGGTAAGACGTTCACGATCGCCTCGGTGATCGAGAAGGTGAACATGCCGGCGCTGGTGATGGCGCACAATAAGACGCTGGCGGCGCAGCTTTACGCCGAGTTCAAAGAGTTCTTCCCGGAGAACGCGGTCGAGTATTTCGTCTCGTATTACGATTATTATCAGCCGGAGGCGTATGTGCCGCGGCACGACCTCTACATCGAGAAAGACGCGGATATCAACGAGGAGATCGAGCGGCTGCGGTTGGCGGCGACCACGGCGCTGATGTCGCGGCGGGATGTAGTGATCGTGGCTTCGGTTTCGTGCATCTATGGCATCGGCAACCCTGAGGCGTATGGGCGGGTGGTGATCAATTTGGAGAGCGGCAACATCTATCGGCGCAACGCGCTGCTGCGGCAACTGGTCGAGGGACATTACGAGCGTAATGACCTGGAATTGCGCCCGGGGACGTTCCGCGTGCGCGGCGACAGCCTGGACGTATGTCCGGCGTATCAGGACAAGTTGGGCTATCGGATCACCTTCTTTGGCGATGAGGTCGAAAGGATCATCGAGTTCGATCTGGTGACCGGAGAGCTGCGACGACAGCTCAACACAGTGGCGATTTACCCGGCCAGGCACTTCATCACCGACCAGGATAAGCTCAAGGCGGCGATTGCGGATATCGAGAACGAACTGGCGGAGCGCATAGCCTATTTCAAGGCCAATGAGATGTTTTTGGAAGCGCAGCGCATCGAGAGCCGAACGTTGTACGACCTGGAGATGCTACGGGAAGTCGGCTATTGCGCCGGGATCGAGAACTATTCGCGCCACCTGGATCAGCGCGCGCCCGGCACGGCGCCCTGGACGCTGATGGATTATCTGCCCAGCGAATACCTGCTGATCCTGGACGAATCGCATATGACGGTGCCGCAGATCCGCGGGATGTACAACGGGGATCGCTCACGCAAGCAGACGCTGGTGGATTACGGCTTCCGCTTGCCATCTGCGCTGGATAACCGCCCGCTGACTTTCGAGGAGTTCGAGGAGCGCATGGGCTATACGATTTATACTTCGGCGACGCCTGGCCCTTATGAATTGCAACGCGCCGACCAGATCGTCGAGCAGATCATCCGCCCCACCGGATTGGTCGATCCAGAGGTGGAAGTGCGGCCGGTGGAGGGACAGGTGGATGATCTGATCAAAGAGATCCGCATCCGGGTGGAGAAAGGGCAGCGGGTGTTGGTGACCACGCTGACCAAACGCATGGCCGAGAAGCTGGCGGACTATCTGATGGAACTGGGGATCAAGGTGCATTACCTGCATTCGGAGATCGACACCCTGGAGCGCGTAGGCATCCTGCGCGATCTGCGCCTGGGCGTGTTCGACGTGGTGGTGGGGATCAACCTGCTGCGAGAGGGGCTTGATCTGCCGGAAGTGTCTTTGGTGGCGATCCTGGACGCAGATAAAGAAGGCTTCTTGCGCTCGGAAACTGCGTTGATCCAGACCATCGGACGTGCCGCGCGACATGTCGAGGGGAAAGTGATCATGTACGCCGATCAGATGACCGACTCGATGCGCCGGGCGATTGACGAGACCAACCGTCGGCGGGCCAAGCAGGAGGCTTACAACCGCGCGCACGGCATCCAGCCGGTGGGCATCTTCAAGGCGGTGCGCGACCTGACCGACCAGCTTTCGGTGAAAGCGGTGGCAGAGCCGCGGGGTGAATACCGGGTGCGGGGGGCGGCTTCGCTGGAACGCACCGAACTGCAGCGCGTGGTCGCCGAACTAGAAAAGCAGATGAAAGAAGCGGCTAAAAACCTGGAGTTCGAGAAGGCGGCGGCGCTGCGGGACGAGATGTATGAACTGAGGGCGATCCTGGCCGAGGAGAGCCAGGTCAAGCCGTGGGAGAAAATCCGCCTGCTCGCAGGAGAGGAGGATACTTAGCGATACGGGATATTTTTTGCTGGCGATCCCCTGGGCGAAGTTGATTTCGCTCGATTGTTGCAGGTATAATAGCTTGCAATCGTTCAAGGTGGCATTTCTCGGGAGGTATTCGATACAGGCTTATGTGGTATTTTCGCAGCCCCCTGATTGCTTTTGGTGAAGACGCTCTTTCACACCTGGCGCAGAGTATCTGCAGCCGGGTCTTTATTGTCACCGATCCGGTGATGCGCGAACTGGGCCATCTACAGCGAGTGATCGACCAGTTGCAAAGCTGCGGCGCAGAGTGCGATTATTTTGCCGAGGTCGAGCCTGACCCTGGCGAAGATGTCGTCCAGCGCTGCGCGGCGCGGATACGCCAGTACGCGCCAGACTGGGTGATTGGGCTGGGCGGCGGCTCCAGCCTGGACGCGGCCAAGGCGGCGTGGTTGCTCTACGAGCGACCAGACGTTGATCTGGCAGCGGTGACGCCCTTCGAGCATTTTGGCCTGCGCAGCAAAGCCCGGTTTGCCACCATACCCACCACCGCTGGCTCGGGCGCAGAAGTGACGGCTGCAGCGGTGATCAAGGATATCCAGGGGGTCAGGAAAATGGAGGTGGCGTCTTTCGAATTAATCCCCGACCTGTCGGTGGTCGATCCGCAGTTTTCTTCTCAGATGTCCCCTCGCCTGACCGCCGACACAGGAATCGATGCCTTGACGCATGCAATTGAGGGCTACACCAGCACTTTTGCCAACGATTTCAGCGATGCCTTGTGCCTGCATGCCGCCCGGCTGATCTTCGAGTATCTGCCCCGCGCTTACCTTCATGGCGCCAATGATCCAGAGGCGCGCCAAAAAATGGCTAACGCGGCTACCCTGGCGGCGCTGGGGATGGGCAACAGCCATATTGCCCTGGCGCACGCTATGGGCCACAGCGCAGGCACGGTTTTCAACCTGCCGCACGGCCGCGTCACCGGCTTGTGCCTTCTATATGCCATCGAATTCACGGCAAACGGCGGCGACGGGCGCTATCTGGAGCTGGCGCAGGGGCTGGGTTGGACGGCGGAGGATGAGGGCCGGGCTGCGGTAATTTTGGTTCGGTCGCTGCGCGATCTTTATCGCCAGCTTGAGCAGCCCCTGAGTCTCAAAGAAGCCGGGATTTCGCGTCCAGATTTCGATGCAAATCTTGAAGATTTATGTGATCGGATGGAGATGGACAGCGCACTGGCCACCAGTCGCCGCTTTCCCTACCGCGAGCAGGCAAAGCGTTTGTTCGAGTGCGCTTATGAAGGCGCGGCGGTAGATTTCTAGTCATGGCTGTTCGAGCCTATGGTGGATTGCAGCAAAAGAGCCAGGGATGATTTTAGCGGATGAGGCTCGCTTGCGCTTTGCCAGCCCGCATCGAAAACGGGTGGGTCTGGCTTTGGGGGGCGGGGTGGTGCGCGGACTGGCGCATGTGGGCGTGCTTTCGGTGTTGGAGGAGGCGGGCATCCCGATTGACTACATCTCTGGGACCAGCGCCGGGGCGATCGTGGCTGCCTGCTTTGGGGCAGGGATGGATTCCCGCCAACTGAAGGAATATGCCTGGAAGTTCAACTGGCGACGGTTGGTGCGCCCGGTGTGGCCCAGCCGCGGTCTGGTCAGCTTTGCCGGGTTGAGACAACTCTTAACCCAAGGCCTGGGCGATCTGGAAATCCAGGATTTGAAGCTGCCCTGCGCAATCGTTGCCACGGATATAGAACGCGGCGAGCCGGTGTACCTGCGTCACGGCCCGTTGGCCCTGGCGGTGCAGGCGAGTTGCTCGGTGCCGGGGTTTGTTGCTCCGGTGCGGTGGCAGGGGCGCTGGCTGGCAGAGGGAGCAGTAACGGACACGTTGCCTGCTGCAATTTTGCGCCAGATGGGGGCGGATTACGTGATCGGGGTGGATTTGTTTGCCTTCAAGATCCGCCGCTGGCTTGGCCCTTTGGGCTATCTGCTTGCTGGATGCGAGATCGCCCTGGAACGCTCCGGTTTGGGTCTGACACAGGCGGATTGCTGCATTGCCCCGGCGCTGGCCGGGAAAACGTATTTGCGCTTTTCCAGGCGGGAAGAGCTTTACGAACTGGGCAGACAGGCCACATTGGAACGATTGCCTGACATTTTGCATGACCTTGGGATAGATCAAGAAACACCCGCCGTGGAGCGGACCGTTCAGGCAGAGGCGACGCAAAGCACCTAGGAGCTATGGCCAGAGTGATACGCATCCTTTCCCTGAGCGATACAATCGTGTCACTGATTTACAGTCCGTTGATTCGCAGTCGCTATCAGGGCGTGGATGTGATCATTGGGTGCGGCGATCTCCCTTATTACTATCTCGAATATGTCTTTGGCAGTTTGAGCGCGCCGTTGTACTACGTGCGCGGCAACCACGACAAAGTCGTCGAATATAGCTCCGCGGGACAGCGCTCCGCGCCGCATGGCGGCGTCGATCTGCACGGACGCACTGCGCGATATCAGGGCTTGCTGATGGCCGGCGTGGAAGGCAGCTTGCGCTATCGCCCTGGGCCATTTCAGTACACCCAGAACGAGATGTGGTGGCACGTTTTTCGGCTTGTGCCGGGGTTGTTGCGCAACCGGCTGCTCTATGGGCGTTATCTGGATGTCTTCATCACGCATGCTCCACCGGCGGGGGTCCATGATGCGGATGACCTGCCGCATCGGGGGATTAGCGCGTTCCGCTGGTTGATCAAGGTGTTTCGGCCTAGATTGCATATCCACGGCCATATTCACATTTATTACCCTGGCCAGGAAACCGAGACGCGCATCGGGGCGACGCGAGTGATCAACACCTACGCCTGGCGAGATACGACGATCGAAATTTAGCGGCACACCAGGACCGGCTGGCAACTCTGGCGCAGCACTTCGTCCACCGTACTGCCCAGCACAACTTCCAGGACTGGCGCCAGGCCGTAGCCGCCCAAGATGACGAAATCGCATTCGTCGCTCTGGCAATTCTTCAGTATCGTCTCTCCAACGGCGCCGGTTTCGACGCGGTATTCGGCGTTCACGTCATGCTCTTCCAGATAATTGCGCGCCTGCGCCAGCACTTCCGCTGCATTGCGTCCACCATCTTCGACGGTCACGACCGAGAGGGGAATGCCCCATTTGCCGGCGAGATAAGCGGCGACGAACAGCGCTTCGCGCGCTTTGGCGCTGCCGTCGAAGGCCAGTAAGGCGCGATTGAGCTGCGAAACGGTCTGCGGCGTGGCTAACACCGGGCGCGGGCAGCGCTGGATCAGGTCGTGAAAGCCGGAGCTAAGTTTGGCTAACGGTTGCGGCCCGGGTGGGTAGCTCAGATTGACGACTACCAGGTCGGTGACTGTGGCCCGCAGGCAGGTCTGGTCGACCACCTCGCCGGCGGCAAGCGTCAGTTGGCCTGGGATGCCCTGTTCGCTGCAGCGGCCTTCGAAATGCGCCTTGACTGCCAGCGCTGTTTCGCTGGTCAGATCCGCTTCCTGCGCCACAACGTGGAGGCCGTACAGGGTGGCGTTTTCACGCCGGGCCAGTTCGATGGCCTGTTCCAGAGCGCACCAGCCATCTTCTTTTCCATTGACCGGCACCAGGATGTTTTGGAAGAGCCGGTCAGGCGGACGCGCCGCCAGGGCCTGCACGCGCCATTTGCCGGGTGGAGGCCCGGCTTCCAGCTTGTCTGGGATGATCAGGTCGCGCAGGCGGCTAAAAAGGCTGTTTTGAGCCTTGCTGTGTTCCTCTTCGAGGTGATCGATGATGTATTCAGCGCCCACCGGCTGGCCGAATTGCTCTTCTAGCTCGCTGCGATGCTCCGCAATCCATAGATACAAATCGGTTTCGGTGCGCTCGGGAAAGCTGCGCAAGAGGCCCGATTTGCGGATCATCTGCGCTACGGGTAAATAGACGGTATCATACCAGTGGGTCACCGCCTCCTCGTAAGGGATTTCACGCTGTTGCTCGATTCCCATGTAATAGCGGTGGACTTCGATGTGTTCCAGCAGTTTGGGGTATTGTCCGGGAATGGTCACTCGCAAGTCCGCCTCTGGTCGGTACTCGTTGAGCCGGGTGTGCTCCAAAAACTGATTGTATTCGGCGATCAGGATCAGGTCATCCGGCGTGATATCCGGTTCGACGGGGGCGCGGGTGTGAACTTCGGTGACATAGGCCTGAATATGCTTCGCTCCCATCTGACGGGCAACTGAAACGCGGTGGTTCCCGTCTTTGACGAAGTAAGCGTTTCCAATCTGGTACACTTCGATCGGCGGCAGGCCGGCCAGGCCATTGGCCGCGACCATCACCCTCGCCCAGCGCTCTGGATTGATTTCTTTGCGCGGCAGGAAATCGCGGGTGAAATCGGTGTAGCGCCCCACGCTGCCCACAATGGCATCCAACGGGATGTCTTTCACGCCGCGCTCGACGCCCCCCTGTACTCTGAGCATTTGGCGGACTTCGTCGAAGGAAAGCAGTTGCGTCGATTCTCCGGTCAGTCGTCCCAGTAATTGCTTGAGCAACGCCTGGTTACGCGCGCGATGAAAATCGTTGAGAGCTGAGATGTAATTATTCCTATCATGTTCCGTCATGGCTCTATTGTACATGGAAATTGATCCGCGTGATACAATCTAAGCACATCCCATCATTTCCGAATAGCCGAGGAAGCCCGATGTCGCTGCCCAAGTTATCCTTCGCCTGTGAATTGGAGCCTGAACCATTGCAGGCTTTGTTGACCGAGGCGGTCATTGCCAGTCTGATGAGGTTGAAAGCCACGGTTTGTCTGGGCATCCTGGATTTGAGCGCTGAAAGAGCTGCGGCTGTACGCCGTCTGAATCAGGCCGGGGTGCCTGTGGTGGCCTGGCTGCTCCTGCCAAAGGAACAGGGCTATTGGTTCAACGCCGGGAACGCGCCGCAAGCATTCGACCGTTACGAGCAGTTCCGTAATTGGAGCGCCGAACAGGGCCTGAAGTGGGCTGGGATTGGGCTGGATATCGAACCGGATATCCGCGATCTGACCGCTCTATGGCAAACCCAAGGGCGGATAGTCCCGAAACTGCTGCCGCGCTTATTGCAGGTGCTCAAGATGCGCCGGGCGCGCCGGGCGTATCGGGCATTGGTGGCGCTGATCCACGCCGATGGCTATCCAGTGGAAAGCTACCAGTTCCCGCTCATCGAAGACGAACGCCGCGCTGGCTCTACTGTGCTGCAACGCCTGGCAGGAATTGTGGATGTGCCGACAGATCGCGAAATCTGGATGCTTTACACCAGCTTTCTGCGGCCTTATGGGGCGGGAGTTCTGGCGAGCTACGGCCCAGAAGCGCAAGCGATTGGACTGGGCGTGACCGGGGGCGGGGTGACCGAGCCTGGGATATCAGCGCCCGCTCCGCTCACCTGGGAAGAATTTTCCCGCGACCTGCGGCTGGCCTATCTGTGGTGTGATGACTTGTTCATCTTTTCGCTCGAGGGCTGTGTACAGCAAGGTTTCCTGGAACGCCTGCAGACTTTTGTTTGGGATCTGCCGATTTTGACGCCAGAGTCTGCAAAGGCGCGCGTCGACGCCTGGCGCAGCACACTGCAATCAGGGCTGTGGCTGGCCCAACGATTGCCCTTCATCCTGGCGGGGTTGGGCGCAGGGATGCTCGCCTGGAAGGTGCGGCAGCGCTGTCGCCGCAGGTAGCCTTCCATTCGGCTTCTCCCCGCGAAACATTTATCCTTTCTTGACGTATAATAAGTGCAGCGCTCGAAGTATTGCTGCGCAATTGCTTTGGGTTATCGCCAGGAGTGTGCATCCGGCTGAAGACCCTGGAAGTTTGTCCATTAGGAGATACGAGCATGCGATCTGCAAGCCTGTTTTGGGGGGCTGTCCTGGTGATTCTGGGCGGCCTGTTTCTTTTGAGCAATCTGGGGGTCATCGGTGTGGATGTGTGGGGCGTCATCTGGCCGACGGTCTTGATTTTGCTTGGAATTTGGATGCTCTGGGGGCGGCTGTTTCGTCGCCAGGCAACTCTGGAGCACGTCAACTTGCCTCTGGAAGGCGCCAGCCAGGCTCGAGTGCGCTTGAGCCATGGCGCCGGTCGGTTGCTGGTTTCGGCCGGGGCGGGCGAAAACGATCTGTTCGACGGCGATTTTGGCGGCGGGCTGGATCTGCGCACGCGCCGCCAGGGGGACCAGTTGGAAGCAGAGCTGCGCTCTGAGGCGGGCGCCTGGCCGTTCTGGGGGTGGGGGTGGCGCGGCTTCGAGTGGAACGTGCGCTTCAATCGTCGCATTCCGATGACGCTGAAGCTGGAGACGGGGGCGAGCGAGTCGATCCTTGATTTGAGCGAGTTGCTAGTGACGGAATTGAACCTGCAATCTGGCGCCAGCTCGACTGAGTTGACGCTGCCGGCAGGCGCGGTGTACACTCGAGTGAAGATCTCAGGGGGCGCAGCATCCTTCAAGGTGCGCGTACCGTCTGGCGTAGCCGCGCGCATCCAATATAGCGGCGGCATCGCAAGCCTGGACGTGGATGAACTGCGTTTTCCCCGCAGCGGCGATGCCTTTCAGTCCCCCGATTTCGCTACGGCGAAAAACAAAGTCGAGTTGAACATTGAGGTTGGCGCTGCCTCGGTCGAGGTCAGATGAAACTTTGCTCGAGGGACAATTGGAGCGCCTGGCAGGCATAAGACCGAGAGAGAACATGAGCGATGAAACCATCCGAACAGAAAATTGCTGAGGGCATTCTGTACACCGACATGTATCAGCTCACGATGGCTCAGGTGTACTATCGCACTGGGATGCAGGATAAGCTGGTGCAGTTCGATCACTTTTTTCGTTCGTACCCGGACTATGGCTCCCATAAAGCGGGCTATTGCATCAACGCCGGATTGGAATGGCTGCTGGACTGGATGAACGAAGCCCATTTTCGCCAGTCTGATCTGGACTATCTGCGCGGGTTGAAGACGCGCAGCGGCGCGCAGATGTTTGCGGATGACTTCCTGGATTGGCTGCGGCGCAATGGCGATTTCTCGGGGATCAGCCTGTGGGCAATTCCCGAGGGACGCGTGGTGCATCCCAATGAGCCCTTGACCGTGGTGAGAGGGCCGCTGGCGATGGCGCAGATCCTGGAGACTTCGCTGCTCAACCATTTGAACTTCCAGACGTTGATTGCCACCAAAGCGGCGCGCATCCGAGAGATCGGGCGCGGTCAGATCATGTTGGAGTTCGGCTTGCGCCGGGGGCATGATCGAGGCGCAAACGCTGGGGCGCGCGCTGCCCTGATCGGCGGCGCCGACTTCACGTCCAATGTGGGCGTCTCGGCTATCTTGGGCTATCCGCCCAAAGGGACCCACGCCCATTCGATGGTACAGTTATTCATCTCATTAGGGATGAGCGAATTAGACGCCTTCCGCGCCTATGCTGAGATCTATCCGGATGATTGCACCTTACTGGTGGATACGATCGATACCCTGGGCAGCGGCATTCCCAATGCGATCAAGGTCTTCGAAGAGCTGCGCCGCAAGGGACACAGGCCCGTGGGCATACGCCTGGATTCGGGCGATCTGGCATACCTGAGCATCCAGGCTGCTATACAACTCGATGCGGCGGGGTTCAATGACGTTTCCATTGTGCTGTCCAATAATCTGGATGAGCTGGTGATCTGGCAGATCATCACCCAGATCATGCAGGAGGCGCCGCGTTATGGCGTGGACGCCGATCAACTCATCCGCCGCCTGGTGTATGGCGTTGGAACCCGCCTGATCACTTCCTGGGGCGAGCCTGCCCTGGGCGGGGTGTACAAACTGGTGGCAGTGTGCGACCAGGGCAAGTGGCGTCCGGCGATCAAGATCTCCGAATCGCTCTCGAAGACGCCCAATCCGGGCGACAAGCGCGTCTGGAGGATCTACGACCACCGCGGCAAAGCGACCGCAGACCTGATCGGCCTGGATGAAGAAGACCCATTCCAGATGGAAACACTCATTTTGCGTCACCCCACCGATCACACCAAGAGCCGCGTTTTGCGTGTAGATGCCACATTGGAAATCGAGCCGCTGCTGGTGGAGGTGCTGCGGGAGGGTCAACGGGTCTATCCGGTGCAGGATATCGAGGCGATGCGCCGGTTGCGCCAGGCAGATGTTGAGCGGCTGGATCCGGGTGTGCGGCGCATCATGTATCCCCATATTTACCATGTTT
The DNA here is from genome assembly GCA_964503145.1 of uncultured Anaerolinea sp. Lineage (GTDB taxonomy): Bacteria > Chloroflexota > Anaerolineae > Anaerolineales > UBA4823 > RBG-16-57-11. The sequence goes on from CAZCYV010000005.1 coordinate 146,828, forward strand.
CGTTGACGCAAAAGCTGTGGGATTTGAAACAGGCTTTGATTCAATCATCGATCTCTGGAGGGCAGCATGAAGTGGCTTGAGTCGCGTGTGCTTTGGGGCAGCCTGCTGATCCTGGGCGGGGTGCTATTTCTGTTGCAAAACCTGGGCATCCTGCCGCTGGGGGATGTGTTTTGGGTGATTGTGGTTGGCCTGGGAGGGTTGTTTTTTCTGTCCTTCTTTTTGCAAAGTCGCGGCAACTGGTGGGCGCTCATCCCGGCGTTTACTTTGCTGAGCATTACTGCGCTGATTCTCTTCAACCAGTTTGCGCCGGGGGTCAGTGGAAACTGGGGTGGGAGCATCATTTTGGGGGGAATTGGGCTGAGCTTTTGGGCGATTTACCTGGTCGAGCGGGCCAATTGGTGGGCGCTGATCCCGGGCGGGGTGTTGCTCACCCTTTCAGCGACCGTTGGATTGGAGCAATTGTTTCCAGGCCTGGAGACCGCCGGGGTTTTCTTTTTGGGGATGGGTTTGACGTTTGCGCTGGTGGCTGCGTTGCCAAACCCCCAGGGCGAGATGCGTTGGGCGTGGATTCCGGCGGGCATTCTGCTGCTGATGGGGGTCCTTTTCATGGCGGCCGCAGGGGATCTGCTGAAGTACCTGTGGCCGGCCGGGCTGATCCTGGCGGGGCTATTCCTGCTCTACCGCTCACTGCGCAGCCGGTAAAAGATGAAGGGAGATCACTATGAGTAAGGCAAATTGGGAACGCCGCGGCCGCTACCCACGCAGCCTCTTCTGGCCACTGACGCTGATCATCATTGGCCTGGTCTTCTTGAGCTATAACCTCGGATTGCTCAACGATGACGCCTGGAGCACCCTGGTTAACCTGTGGCCTTTGCTGTTGGTGCTGATCGGTCTGGATAGCATTCTGGATCGCAGCGGAATCGTTGGGCCATCGCTGATGATCGGTCTGGGCGTGGTTTTCTTGCTGAACAACTTCGGCTATCTGATACTCGATGTGTGGCAGGTGGTGCTCAGCTTATGGCCGGTTTTGCTGATTGCCGTCGGCTTCGATCTCCTGATCGGGCGGCGATCCTGGCTGCTTTCTTTGGTCGGTGTGATCGTTGTGCTGGCGATTTTGATCGGTGCAATCAGCCTGATGGGCGGTACGATTTTCGCCGTGGCGGGCCAAGAAGTGAACTTTCCCCTGGAGGGCGTGGAGCGCGCCCAGATCGAGTTCGATATCCCGGTAGGGACGATGACGCTGGAGGCCACCGCCCAAGAGGGCGTTTTACTGGAGGGACAGGCCCCAGAAGGCGGCGGCATGAAACTCAAGCAGCAATTCCAGGTTCGGGGAGGCGAAGCTACCGTCCAGCTAGGAACCACGGGGGGATTCGTGGCCGTGCCCGGCATCACCAGCCCGTATCGCTGGGACTTCCGGGTGACTTCAGACGCGCCCCTGGACCTCAGAGTCGGCCAGGGGGCCGGAGCGCTGGAACTGGACCTGATGCAAGCAAGCCTGACCGCTTTGGAGGTCAACATCGGTGTGGGGCAGGTCAGCCTCATTCTGCCGTCTGGCCAGTCCTTTTCAGGGCGAATTTCGGGCGGCATTGGGCAGTTGGTGATCTATGTTCCGGCGGATGTAGGGGTGCACATCCGTGCCGACACCGCCCTGGCAGCGTTCAGCGCGCCAGATGGCTACGTTCGGTCGGAAGATGTTTATACGTCGCCCAATTATTCTACTGCTGAGTATCGGATCGATCTAGAGTTGGATTTGGCGATTGGGAATGTGACCGTCAAAGCCCAGTGATAGTCCTGGCGTACCTGAAGGATGCTTAAGAACTGTAGCCGGGATCGCCGATCCCGGCTACAGTATATTGCTTATGAAAGACGATCAGGGTAATAGACAAGGATCTATCACCTTGACCATCAATCTGCTGACGGCTTACTTGTACAACAACGGCGCGATGGTGGGATCGTCGATGTTGGTCTTGTCGTACCAATAGAAGCCGGTGTCGATCGTCTTGGGCAGGGTCTCGCCGTTGATCGCCTTGACGGCCGCCTCAACGCATTTGTAACCAATGCCGACCGGATTCTGAGTGATAGCGCCCGCCTCGATGCCGGCGCGGATGGCATCCATCTGCTGCTGGCCGGAGTCGTAGCCGATCACCACAATCTTGCCCTCCATGCCCAACTCCTTCACCGCGTTGAGCACGCCGATGATCGAGCCTTCGTTGGCGCCGAAGAAGCCCTTCAAGTTGGGATGCCCTTGAATGATGGCCTTGGCCAGGTCGGTGGACTTGAGGTGATCGCCGCCGCCGTACTGAACGTCAACGACGGTGATGTTGGGATATTTTTCCTTGATGCGATCGACGAAGCCCTTGACGCGGTCGATGCCGGTGCGGCTGGTCTGATCGTGGGCAATCACGGCCACTTCGCCTGCGCCGCCGATCAACTCGGCCATCTTATCCGCAGCCAGGGCGGCGGCAGCGATGTTATCGGTGGCCGCAGTGGACAGCGGGATGTCGCTATCAACGCCGGAGTCGAAGCCGATGATCGGGATGTTGGCTTCCTTGGCCTTCTGCAGCAGGGGTTCGAATGCCTTAGAGTCGACTGCTGCCAGGCAAATCGCGGCAGGCTTCTTATCCAGAGCAGTCTGGAACATTTCGACCTGCTTATCGACCATGGCCTCGCTCTCGGGGCCTTCGAAGGTGATCTCGACGTTGAAGTCTTTGGCAGCCTGCTCGGAGCCAGACTTGACCGCCTGCCAGAACTGGTGCTGGAAGCCCTTGGAAATCACAGGGATGTAAGGCTTGGCGGCGGCAGCCGGTTGCTGGGCTTCGGGCGCCTGAGTGGGGGTGGCGGCAGGGGCGCAGCCAGCGATGAGCATCGAAAGGACGATCAACATCGCCAGAGCGCTGAACAGCTTGTGGGTTTTCATTACGGTTCTCTCCTCTCAAGATTTGTTATGAAGCTCGGTTCCAGTGGGGGTGGGACGGATCTTGTACAGTCCTGGGTTTGAATCATCACCTCCTCTCTTGGGCATCCCGAAGGTTAATATCATCTTCGGCGCCGCAGAATGTCCAGATAAACTGCCAGGATGACGATGCCGCCGGTGACGACCATTTGCCATTCCTGCGGCACGGAATTGATGCGCAGACCGTTCGTGAGCACACTCATGATGAATGCGCCGATGATGGTGCCCAGGATCGAACCCTCGCCGCCGCTCAATGAAGTTCCGCCAATCACCACTGCGGCGATGGCGTCCAGTTCGTAACCGGCTCCCAGGGCTGGTTGTGCAGAGTTCAACCGAGCAGCGATCACCACACCGGCCAGGCCGGCAAACAGACCGCAGAGCATATAAACTACGGTTTTCCAAAAAGCTACATTGACACCGGACAGGCGTGTCGCCTCTTCATTGCTGCCTATTGCAAAGGTGTACCGCCCCAGGACAGTTTTGTTCAAGATCAGGCTGGCGATGATCGCAGCGCCAAACATGACCAGCACGGCATTTGGGATCACCAGCCCAGGGATGATGGCTCCCAGCAGAGAACTCATGGCCAACTCGCGAAAGATTGGGGTATCGTTGAAGTAGATCGGTTTTAGTTCGGAGATCACCAGCGAGAGTCCTTTGGTGGCGTAAAGCATGCCCAGGGTGGCGATGAACGGTGGGATCTTCATTCGAGAAATCACCGTGCCGTTGATCAATCCAGCCAAGCCACCGGAGAGGATGCCGCCGAGGATGCCAACCCAAACAGGCAGCCCCCATTTCGTGATGAACACACCGGTCATTACCGCAGAAAAGGTCATCACCGTGCCTACGGACAGATCAATGCCGCCAGTGATGATCACAAAGGTCACACCTAAAGCCAGGATGCCGTTTACTGCTGTAGCCAGTAATATCCCTACATAGTTGTCGAAGGTGCGGAAGTAGGGTGATGACACCCAGAAAAAGGCGAACAAAACGATCAGAGCGGCGAAGGCTCCGATTTTTTGCGCGGCATCGGAGCGCAAGAGAGATGTCTTCTCGCGTTTTACAGGGGTTGCTACTTCGGCGTCCATATTAAGCAGCCTCGTTCTCTTTCAAATTGGGTTCCGATCCGTTCGAGCCATTGCCCCCCTCGCTACGGACAATGCCGCTGCGCAGGGTGGCCAATTTCATGATGCTTTCCTGAGTGGCCTCAGCGGCGCTCAGTTCGCCGGTGATCTGGCCTTCGCACATCACCACCACTCGATGGCTCATGCGCAGGATTTCGGGCAATTCCGAAGAAATCATGATGATCCCCTTGCCCTGTTGCGCCAGGCTGTTCAGCAGATGATAAATTTCGCTCTTGGCGCCGACGTCGATTCCACGGGTAGGTTCGTCAAAGATCAGAACCTTGGTATCTGCGGTCAACCATTTCCCCACTACAACCTTCTGCTGATTGCCGCCAGAAAGAAACTTGACTTTTTGCTGCAGGCTAGGCGTTTTGATCGTCAGCATGTCCACAAACCGGCTGGCAGTGGTGTTGGTTTTCTTGCTGTTTACCCACCCCAGGCGATTCAGGAATTTCTTGAACGACGCCAGCACGATGTTCGATTCGACATCCATGCTCAACGTCAGACCATAGCGCTTGCGGTCTTCGGAGAGGTAGCCAACGCCATGTCGAACCGCGTCTTGTGGTGAGCGGATATGCACGCGTTTGCCTGAAATGTAAATTTCGCCGCTGTCGATTGGATCGGCTCCAAATATTGCTCTGGCGACTTCGGTGCGGCCCGCGCCAACCAGGCCGGCGAACCCCAGGATTTCGCCTTTCTTCAGTTGAAAGCTGACGTTCTTGATCACTCTGCCGCGGTTCAGGTTCCTGACCTCAAGCATCACTTCCTGGCTGGGGTTTTCGGGGATTTCTGGGGTGGCTTCGTAGATTGTGCGGCCAACCATCATGCTGATGATCTGGTCGATGGTGGCCTCCTGGGTCTGCAAGGTGTTGATGTAGCGCCCATCGCGCATCACGGTCACCCGGTCGGAAATTTGTTTGAGTTCCTCCAGCCGATGGGAGATATGCACGATGCCAACGCCTTTATCCCGCAGTTGGCGGATGATGCGGAAAAGCTCCTCAATCTCCGTGTCGGTCAGAGCAGCGGTTGGCTCGTCCATAATCAGCACTTCTGAGTTGTAAGACAGCGCCTTGGCGATCTCTACCATTTGCTGCTTGGCAACGGTCAAGTCGGCCACCTTCGTGCGCGGGTTAAGCCTCAGGTGCAACAGGGCGAAGAGCTCTTCGGCTTGTGTGTTGATTTCTTTCTCATCCAGGAAGACGCGCGACTTGCCTCGCGGCTCACGGCCGATGAAGATGTTTTGCGCCACCGTCAGGTGGGGCATTAAATTAAGCTCCTGGTGGATCATGCTGATCCCCAGGAGCTGGGCTGCGCGGGGGTTGGGAATATCGACCTCATGACCCTTGTAAATAATCCGCCCGGCGTCTTTTTTGTAAACCCCTGCCAAGACTTTCATCAGGGTAGATTTTCCGGCGCCATTTTCGCCCACCAGGGCATGGACTTCGCCGGAGCGCAGTTCGAATTGACACTGGTTCAGCGCCAGCACGCCGGGGAAAGTCTTGGTTATCCCTTCTAGCTTGAGAATGACATCACCCATGTTGGCATCCCTTGGAGAAGTGAAAATCTGGGATCGAAATCATTTTACAACGTCTGCAGATTTTGGGACAGGGTGAAATCCAGCTATCCGCTCGATAGGTTGAAAAAAGGGTCGTACAGAGGTCGGGTCAACAAGGGTGCTGATGGCCGGCGTCATTGTTCAGTCCACATCACAGCACTGTAAACGATTACATTTTAGCATGGTGCTTTTTCGGTGTCAATCCCCACACCAGGAAAATCTCGCTTGGAAAATGCCCGTGCAATTGGATTTGCCGGGATAGTATCCCTGATTCGGCGGATTGAACGCTGATTTTTGGATCTTATCGGCCCCAGATCGGGCTTGACAGCAGCCCAGCGCTCTATTAGAATTGTAATCGTTTACACCGGCAACACGGTTTCGCCTGGTTCATTCACCTGGTAGGCCCATGCGATCAAACAATGTTACAATCAAAGATGTTGCTGCGTATGTGGGAGTGTCCACTGCGACCGTCTCGCGAGTTCTGGGCAGCAAAGGGGGCGTTCGACCAGAGCTGGAGCAACGCGTTCGCCGGGCCGTAGAAGAACTTCAGTATCGTCCGAACCAGGCCGCCCGCCGCTTGCGCTCGCGTAAAGCGAAGATCATTGGCGTTTTGGTTTCGGATATCCGCATCCCCTTTTTTGCCAGTATTGTCGTTGGGATCGACCGCATCTTGCAAGAGGCGGGCTTTCTCCCTTTGCTAGGAAATACTTTCGATTCGTTGCGTAGCGAGCAGGCGCATATTAACACCTTCCTCAGCGAAGGCGTATCCGGCGTTATTTTTGCGGCTGCCGATTCGGGCAATGTTTCGAACTATAGCCGATTGCAAGAAGCCCAAATTCCGTTGGTCGCCATCGACCGCACTCCTGGAAACCTGCAGGTAGATACGGTGCAAGTCGCCAACGCCCAGGCTGCCAATCAGGCGGTATCGCATCTCATTCATGAGGGCCACCGGCGCATTGCCTTGATCGCCGGGCCGCATCAGATCAGCACGGCGGTCGAGCGACAGGTGGGGTACGAAATGGCCTTGGAAGCCGCCGGCTTACCTGTGGATGAGAATTTGATTCGGGTGGGTGACTACACCCTGGAGGGCGGTTATCGGGCAATGCGCCTTTTGCTCGAGAACGAAAACCCTCCAACGGCGGTTTTCATCGCCAACAATGTCATGACGCTCGGCGCGCTGCAATTTCTCAATGAACGGGGTTTCGATATCCCCGGCGATCTCGCGGTGATCGGTTATGACGACATGCCCTGGGCGGCTTCGCTGCGCCCACCGCTGACCGTTGTGGCGCAGCCGGATTATGAAATTGGCGTTCTGGCGGCGCGCCTGATGCTGGATCGCATTCGTGAGCCGGAGAGTTCGGTGAAACATATCACTTTAGAGGCGCGCCTGATCGTTCGGGCTTCTTGTAGCTGTTGTGACGAGCGGGGGCAAACCCGCTCCGGCCGTTCTGGCGAGCGGTCTGTTGTGCCTGCAACAACTTAGGACGCGCAATCAAACAAGTTCTTAGTTCAGTCTTCAATTTGTGATCAGGAGGTCATCCGATGTCCAATAGCGTTGGTCCTAACCGATGGGTGGGAAGCCTGCCCAAGATCGGTATCCGACCGGCGATAGACGGCCGCCTCAATGGGGTGCGCGAGTCGCTGGAGGATACGACCATGGCCCTGGCGCGCTCGGTGGCAGAGCTGCTATCTGCGGAGCTGCGTCATCCGAATGGTCAGCCGGTGGAATGTGTCATTGCCGATACGAATATTGGCGGCGTGGCCGAAGCGGCCGCCTGTGCCGAGAAATTTGCCCGGGCAGGCGTGGGGCTTTCGATCACCGTCACGCCGTGCTGGTGTTATGGCTCTGAAACGATGGATATGGACCCGTTGATCCCCAAGGCAGTGTGGGGTTTCAACGGCACGGAGCGACCAGGGGCGGTTTACCTGGCCGCGGTGCTGGCGGCGCACAATCAAAAAGGCCTGCCTGCCTTTTCCATATACGGGCGCGATGTTCAGGATGCTGGCGATACCGCAATCCCGGAGGATGTGCGTGAGAAGCTGCTGCGCTTTGCTCGCGCCGGGCTGGCTGCAGCCACGATGCGAGGAAAGTCATACCTGTCGATTGGCGGCGTTTCGATGGGCATCGCGGGTTCGATTGTCGATCATCCCTTTTTCGAGTCGTATCTGGGGATGCGCGTCGAGGTGATTGAATCGGTCGAGTTCCTGCGCCGCATGGATCAGGGTATTTATGATTTGGAAGAGTTCGAGCGCGCTATGCCCTGGGTGAGAGCTAATTGCAAGGAAGGGCGGGAATATAACCCGCCGCACATGCAGCGCAGCCGGGCGCAGAAGGATCAGGATTGGGAAAAGGTCGTCAAAATGGCGATGATCGCCCGCGATCTGATGGTGGGCAACCCCCGCCTGGCCGAGATGGGCTTTGGCGAAGAAGCCCTGGGACATAACGCCATCTTGAGCGGCTTTCAAGGGCAGCGCCAATGGACCGACTATCAACCCAATGGAGATTTCCTGGAGGCAATGCTGAATACCTCCTTCGACTGGAATGGTCCTCGCCAGCCCTATATCGTCGCCACCGAAAATGATAGCCTCAACGGCGTATCCATGCTTTTTAGCCATTTGCTGACTAACACCGCCCAAGTCTTTGCGGACGTGCGCACCTATTGGAGCCCAGCGGCAGTGAAGCGGGTCACCGGCTATGAACTGACTGGCCTGGCCTCAGAGGGGATGATCCACCTGATCAATTCGGGCGCCTGTTCTCTGGATACCTGCGGCTGGCAGGAAATCGATGGGCAGCCCGCGGTGAAGCCCTGGTGGCAGGTAACGCCCGAAGAAAGGCAGAAATGTCTGGAAGCCACTACCTGGTACCCGGCGATGACCGAATATTTCCGCGGCGGCGGCTTTTCCAGTAGCTTCCTGGCGCGGGGCGGCATGCCGATGACTATGTGCCGCTTGAATCTGGTCAAGGGGCAAGGTCCGGTGTTGCAGATCGCCGAAGGCTGGACGGTAGATTTGCCTCCCGAAGTGCATCGGCAATTGGATGAACGCACTAACCCCACCTGGCCGACGCACTGGTTTGTGCCCAACCTGACCGGTAAAGGCGCTTTTCGCGATGTGTATAGCGTGATGGCCAATTGGGGCGCGAACCACGGCGCGCTGAGCTATGGCCACATCGGCGCCGATCTGATCAGCCTGGCGTCGATCCTGCGCATTCCGGTTTGTATGCACAATGTTCCCGAAGAGAAAATCTTCCGGCCCAGCGCATGGAGCGCTTTTGGCACCAGCGATCTGGAAGGAGCGGATTACCGCGCCTGCGCTAATTTCGGGCCGATCTATGGATAAGGTTCAGTCATGTCTGCGGAACATTTCCTGGCTTTCGATTTAGGTGCGGAAAGCGGGCGCGCCATGCTTGGGAGCCTGGAGGGTGAGCGCCTGAGCATGCAGGAAGTGCATCGCTTCTCCAACGGACCGGTGCACGTGCGTGGGCATTTGCACTGGGATGTGTTGCGCATCTGGAGCGAGATGCTGCAAGGGCTGCGTCAGGCCGCCGCGCGCAGCCAGGGAAGCCTGTCTGGGCTGGGAGTGGACACCTGGGGGGTGGATTTTGGCTTACTGGACGCGGCCGGTCATCTGATCGGCAATCCGTATCATTACCGCGATAGTCGGACAGATGGCATGATGGAAGCGGCTTTTGCTCGGGCGCCGCGTCAGGAGATCTACCGCCAGACGGGTATCCAGTTCATGCAGCTCAACAGTCTCTATCAGTTGCTCTCCATGCGTCTGATGAACGACCCTGCCCTGGAGTGCGCCAGCACCTTCCTGACGATGCCCGATCTGTTCAACTATTGGTTGACGGGGCGCAAAGCCAATGAGTTCACCATTGCCACGACCACGCAGTGCTACAACCCGCTGACGGCAGATTGGGCCTGGGAGGTCTTGAGGGCGCTGGATATTCCGTTGCATCTGTTTCAGCCCATCATCCAGCCAGGCAGCATCCTGGGCGAGTTAGAACCGGAGATTGCGCAGGAAGCAGGCCTCGCCAGGCTGCAGGTGGTGGCGGTGGCCAGTCATGACACCGCTTCTGCGGTGGCGGCTGTACCGGCGGAGAGCGAGCGGATCGTGTTCATCAGCTCTGGCACCTGGTCGCTGGTGGGGAGCGAAGTATCTCAGCCGGTGATCAGCGAACAAAGCCTGGCGTTCGACTTCACCAACGAAGGCGGGGTTGGCGGCTCTTACCGATTCCTGAAGAATATCAGCGGTTTGTGGCTGGTGCAGGAATGCCGGCGGGCCTGGGCTGCGGCAGGGCAGGAGTATTCCTACGCTGAGTTGACCCGCCTGGCGGCGCAGGCGCCGGCCTTCCAAAGTCTGGTGGATCCTAACGATCCGATCTTCCTCAAGCCGGGCGGGATGCCCGAGCGCATCCAACACTACTGCCGAGAGCGCGGCCAAACGCCTCCCTCTTCGGTTGGCGAATTCGTCCGTTGCGCCCTGGAGAGCCTGGCGCTGGCGTATCGCAAGACCATCCTTGAGCTAGAGCAGACGCTTGGCTATCCACTGGAAGCAGTCCATATCGTGGGCGGCGGCAGCCAGAATCGGCTGCTCAACCAGTTCACGGCGAATGCGACGGGCAAACCGGTGATCGCCGGGCCAGTGGAGGCGACGGCCATCGGCAATGTGCTCGTGCAGGCAATGGCTCTGGGGCAGCTTTCCTCGCTGAGCGAAGCCCGTCAATTGGTGCGGCGATCGTTCCCGGTAGAAGTTTTCGAGCCGGGCGAGGGGACCGAATGGGCGGAGGCCTATGAACGCTGGCGAAAGATCGCCCAGCCACATCCGTAAGTCCATTTACCTGGCGGTTGCACGAAAGACTGGATGGCGCATAGATGCTCGAAGAACCCTATCCCGAATTTGACGAAATTATGAGCATGATCGGCGAGGCCGGACGGCGGCTTTCGGAGATCGATGCCAGCGAAGGGGCAGCCGGGAATATCTCCGTTTACATTGGCTGGCCGGTGGAGCCGCGGCGCAAATTCCCGGTGATGGAAATGATCGATCTCCCGCAGCCGGTTCCTGAGCTGGCGGGTAAAGCTTTCCTGGTGAGCGGCTCGGGGCGGCGCTTGCGGGAGATCATCCTTGATCCGGCGGCCAATTTGGGCTGCGTGGTGGTTCAACCCGGCGGTCTGCGCGCCAGTCTGTACACCGCTCCCGGCCGGCTTTTCGCTCGCCTGACCAGCGAGTTCAACTCGCATCTGGCAGTTCACCATGACCAGGTGACCCGTTCGGGCACCAACTTTCATGCGGTGATTCATGCCCAGCCGCCCTATCTGACTTACTTGAGTCACATCCCGCGCTATCGGGACGTGGACTATCTCAACCGCCACCTGCTGCGCTGGCAGCCAGAGTTGATCATTAATCTGCCGGAGGGCATTGGGCCGGTGGCTTTCCATGTCCCTGGTTCGGTTGAGCTAATGGCCGATACCGTTCAGGCGCTGCGCCAGCATCGGGTGGTTATTTGGTGCAAGCATGGCGCTATGGCTCGTTCCGATGTCTCCGTGAAGCGCGCTGCTGATCGCATCGAGTACGCCGAGGCAGCCGCGCGCTACGAATACATGAATCTGGTGGCTGGCGAACCCGCCGATGGGCTGTCGGCGGAGGAAATCCGGCAGATCTACCAGGCATTCGGCGTACAGCAAACCATTTTTTGAAAGGTCTCTATGAACGAGCAGATCGACGAATCGCAAATCGAGCGAGCTTACGCTCTGGCGCGCGAGCGCTACGCGGCGATTGGTGTGGACGCCGACCGAGCGTTAGACAGGCTGTCCAGGGTTTCGCTCAGCCTGCATTGCTGGCAAGGCGACGATGTCGGCGGTTTTGAGTCTCCGGGAGGCGAGCTTGGCGGAGGGTTGGCTGCCACTGGGAATTATCCCGGAAAGGCGCGCAACGCAGACGAATTGCGCAGCGACCTGGACCAGGCTTATCGTTTGATCCCTGGCCGGCATCGCTTGAATCTGCATGCGATCTACGCCGAGACCGGCGGCGTCAAGGTGGAGCGAGATGCTTTGCGCCCGGAGCATTTTGCGCGCTGGGTGGATTGGGCGCGACAAAATGGACATGGATTGGATTTCAACCCTACGCTGTTTTCACATCCGCTGGCAGAGAGTGGCTTCACATTGTCCAGTCAGGACCCCGGCATCCGACGTTTTTGGATCGATCATTGCCTGGCCTGTCGGGAAATTGGGGCTTATTTCGGGAGAGAGCTGGGGACAGCCTGCGTGACCAACATCTGGATACCGGATGGCTACAAGGACTCCCCCGCCGACCGCTCCACGCCGCGTCGTTTGTTGAAGGAATCGCTGGATGCCATCCTGGCGCAGCCGATCGACCGGCGTTACAACCTGGATTCGGTTGAGCCAAAATTGTTTGGTATCGGCTCGGAGAGCTACGTGACCGGCTCCATGGAGTTCTACCTGAGTTATGCGGTTATGAATCGTATCTTGCTATGCCTGGACGCAGGGCATTTTCATCCCACCGAGGGCATTGCAGATAAGCTGTCTTCCATCCTGATATTCCTGGACGAGGTGTTGCTGCATGTCAGCCGCGGGGTGCGCTGGGATAGCGACCATGTGGTGACGATGACCGATGAATTGCAGGCGATTGCGCAGGAGATCGTGCGCGGCGATTATCTGGAGCGTGTGCATATCGGCCTGGATTACTTCGATGCCAGCATCAACCGCGTCGCGGCCTGGGTGATCGGCTCACGCAACACGCTCAAGGCGTTGCTGATGGCGCTGCTGGAGCCGATCGATCGACTGCGCGATCTGGAGCGCGCCGGCGATTTCACGGCTCGTCTGGCATGGATGGAAGAACAAAAGAGCCTACCATTTGGAGCGGTCTGGGACTATTATTGCTTGCAGCAGGGCGCGCCGGTTGGCGCGGCCTGGCTGGATGAGGTGCGGACATACGAGCGCAATGTGCTTTTGCTCCGCAGTTGATCTGTTCTGCTAGGATAAAATCTAGCTTTTGGAGTGTCAGGTCTGGTCTTTGCACGCGGCGATGACGACCGCGCCCTGACCAAACATGATCAGGAGGTGAATTAATGCAAGGTTGGGCTGGGAAAGTGCTGGATATCGATTTGACGAGCGGCGCCATTCGAAGTTATCCTTTGGACATGGAAATGGCGCGTCAATATCTCGGCGGACGCGGGCTGGGAGCGCGCCTGTTGTGGGATCTGGTCGGTCCGGAAGTCGATCCGCTCGCGCCGGAAAACGTTTTGATCTTCGCCGCAGGTCCATTGACCGCCACCGGTTATCAGACCAGCAACCGTTTCTCGGTGAGCACTAAAAGCCCGCTCACCGGCACGGTGCTGGACGCCAACTCCGGCGGTTATTGGGGGATGCAGTTCAAGAAGGCTGGATGGGATGTGCTGATCGTGCGCGGCAAGGCCGAAAAGCCGGTGTGGATCGAGATCAAGATGGATCAGGTCACCCTGCATGACGCCTCTGCGTTGTGGGGCAAACGCGTGCGCGAGACCACCCGACTGCTGGGCCAGAATGACAACAAACGCAACGTGTTGTGCGTCGGTCCGGCTGGGGAGAATCTGGTTCGCATAGCGGCGATCATGAACGACGGCGAACGGTCGCTAGCGCGCGGCGGCCCGGGCGCGGTGATGGGCAGCAAGAATCTGAAGGCTATCGTGGTCGAGGGCAAAACCCGGCCGGAGATCGTGGATGAGGAGCTGTTCAAGTTTCTGCTTTACGAGTCGCGCAAGCTTCTGCGCGCCAGCCCGCTCACCAGCCAGGCTTTGCCGGAATTTGGCACTTCGGTGGTGATGAATATCGTCAACGCCATAGGCGCATTGCCCACGCGCAACTTCCAGCAAGCACAGTTCGAGGATGCCGAGGAGATCTCGGGCGAGGCATTGACCGATAACTATCTGGTAAAGAACGCCTCTTGCTGGGCCTGCCCGATCGGTTGCACGCGGGTCAGCAAGACCGATAAGGTGGAAGGGGAAGGCCCGGAATACGAGACCACCTGGGCGTTCGGGGCGGCGTGCGGCATCAACGACCTGGCGGCGATCATCGAAGCCAACGCTATCGCCAACGATCTGGGGATCGATACCATCTCTGCTGGCGCAACGCTTGCTTGCGCGATGGAATTGACCGAAAAGGGTTATCTGGACTCCGATCTGCGCTTTGGTCGGGCTGATTTGCTCGCTCCCACCCTGGAGGATATCGGCTATCGTCGCGGGTTAGGCGATGAGTTGGCGGAGGGCAGCCTGCGTTTTGCCAGCCGCTACGGCCATCCGGAGCTGTCGATGAGCGTTAAAGGTCTGGAGATGCCCGCTTATGACCCGCGCGGCATGCAGGGCCAGGGCCTGCTTTACGCCACTTCGAACCGCGGCGCGTGCCACATGCGCGGCAATATGCTGGGCCTGGAGGTGCTTGGCCTGCCCAAACTGATCGATCGTTTTCAGGTGCAGGGCAAGTCCAGCTTCGTGATCTTGCACCAGAACGCCATGGCGGCGATCGATTCGCTGGTCATTTGCAAGTTCACCAACATGGGCGTGGCGGAAGAGTATTTCGCCCGAACCCTGACCGCGGTCACCGGCGTGCCGTTTTCTACCGGCGACCTGATCCGCGCCGGGGAGCGGGTGTGGAATCTGGAACGGCTGTATAACCTGCGCGAAGGTTTCACCCGTGCGGATGACACATTGCCGGCGCGCTTGCTGGAAGAACCAGTACCTGAGGGGCCGAGCAAGGGCTGGGTGAGCCGGCTCGAGCCGATGCTCAAGGAGTACTATCGGGCGCGCGGTTGGGACGAGAACGGTGTTCCGAAACCGGCGAAGCTGGCCGAACTGGAGCTGGCAGAATTGACGGAGAGGGTGTGATGATAGACGAGCGACTTTATGAGATTTTTCGTGAGATCGGTCGCGATCTGTACACGGCGAACATGGTCTCTTCGCATGGCGGCAACCTGAGCATGCGCCTGGGCGATCGGATTGTCATCAAACGCCGCGGGGCGATGTTGGGCAATCTCAAGCCGCATGACCTGATCGAGACCGGCCTGGAGAAGAACGACAGCGGCGTAGCTCTGGCTTCGACCGAGTTGATTGTCCATCGGCAGATCTACAAGCAAACCCCGGCGCTGGCGATCTGCCACTGTCACCCTCGCACTGCGATTGCCTTGTCGCTTTCGCGCGAGGAGATCGTGCCGATCGATAACGAGGGCTCGTACCTGCTCAAGAAAGTGCCGGTCATTTGGGAGGAGTTTGCTTCCGGCACTCCGGAGATGGCCAATAAGCTGGCCAACGCGCTGCAAAAATACAAGATCGTGATGTTGCGCGGCCATGGCAGCTTTGCCATTGGGCAAACGCTGGATGAGGCGTTCTTCTGGTCGTCCACTCTGGAGGAGGCCTGCCAGATCATCCTGGCGGCCAAAGCGATCAACGAACCGTTCATCGAATACCGCAAGATGAGCGACAGCTATAACAAGTGGTGATTGTGGGACGCTTTTGCCTGCACGGCGCGTTGTCGCATGGTTCAATGCGGCAACGCGCCGTGTGGTTCATCTACCCCGAGGCTGCTGCTGGGTGATGCAGTGGATGTTTCCGCCGCCTAGCAATATCTCGCGCGCGTATATGCCCATCACCTGACGCTCGGGCATCAGGCTTTGTAGCTTTTCCAGAGCCGGAGTATCGTTGGGATCGCCAAAAGTGGGCACGATGGCGCCATCATTACAGAAATAGAAATTGATGTAGGAAGCGGCCAGGCGGTCGCCAACCTGGCGCGGCAATGTGCCCTCGACAATATCCACGCCTTCGGCTTCTTCCGCGCTGAGCAGGACTGGCTGGGGTTGATGGATCTTGTGCACTTCGAGTTGGCGGCCGCGGGCGTCGGTGGCCGATTTGAGATAGTCATAGGCTTCAGCCGATCGCTCGTACTGCGGGTCGGAGCGATCGTCGGTCCAGGTCAGGGCTACCACGCCGGGTCGGATGAAGCAGGCCAGATTGTCCACATGCCCACTGGTCTCGTCTCGAAAGACGCCGCGCGGAATCCAGAGAACTTTTTCGACGTTCAGATATTCTCTCAGGTGAGCTTCGATTTCGTCCTTAGACAGGTTGGGGTTGCGGCCAGGGCTGAGCAGGCATTCTGCGGTCGTCAGGCAGGTTCCCTGCCCATCCACGTGGATCGAACCGCCTTCCAGCACGATGGGGGCTTTGTAGCGGTCGAGGCGTTCGATCTCCAGCACCTTCTGGGCGACTGCGGCGTCTAAATCCCAGGGGAAGTACAGGCCATGGGTCAGCCCGCCCCAGGCGTTGAAGATCCAATCTACGCCCCGCACGTCGCCGCGGTCATTGACTACAAAGGTCGGGCCGCAATCGCGCATCCAGGCGTCGTTGTTGGCGATTTCAACCACGCGCACCTCGGACGGAAGCACACGCCTGGCATTGGCATACTGATCGGGGTTGACGCCGACTGTGACCGGCTCAAAACGGGCGATGGCGCTGGCGACGGCGGCAAAAGCCTTCTGCGCCGGCTTGCCGCCCAACCGCCAGTTATCCGGGCGCTGCGGCCAGAGCATCCAGGTGCCGGCGTGCGGCTCGAACTCGCCGGGCATGTGGAAGCCATCTTTACGTGGCGTAGAACTGAGGGTATGGGCCATGTGATCACTCCGTTGTTGGGCGAGACGCTTTTAAAATCGCACCTGAAAGGCCTATCTCAACTCAGCCAGATACGTCTCGATCCGGCCTTTGTGGTATGCCTTTTGCTCTTCGCTGGGTCGAGAGAGACGAGGGTAGAGCAGGTAAACCAGCAACCCCTTTTCGGTGTGTAGGCGGTTCTCGGATTGGTCGAAGATGATCGAGCGGGGATGGTCCATCACCTCATCGGTCGCTTCGACGCCACGCGAGGCGGGCAGACAGTGCATGAACTTACAGTGAGAGGGGGCTTTGTTGAACAACTCCAGGTTTACCTGGTAAGCTGGCATGAAGGCAGCGCGCCGCTCGGGGATCTGATCTTCCTGGCCCACCCACCACCACAAATCGGTATAGATGAAATCGGCGTCCTGCACAGCCGCAATTGGATCTTCGGTGATGGTGACGGAACCGCCGGATTCTGCGCAGTTGGCCTGTGCCATTTGCAGCCATTCGGCCGGCGGCTGGTATTTCTTCGGCGCCGCATGGGTGAAATGCATCCCCAGGCGGGTGCAGATCAGCATCAGGGAGGATAGGACATTGGTCGCGTCTCCAATGAACGTCACGTTCAGTTCTTCGAGGGTCTTTCCTGGGGGCATGTGCTCGATCATCGTCAACACATCACACACCACTTGAGTGGGGTGATTGTAATCGGTCAGGCCATTGATGACGGGCACATCGGCGTGTTGCGCCAGGCCCAGGATCGTCTCGTGCTTCAGCGTGCGGGCCATGATGATGTCGCACATCCGCGAGAGCACCTTGGCCGTGTCGTAGAGCGACTCGCGCACGCCCAGATGAATTTCGCCGGGTTTGAGATACAAGGCGTGTCCGCCCAGTTCGGTCATGGCGACTTCAAAGGAAACGCGTGTGCGGGTGGAAGGTTCCTCAAAAAGCATCGCCAGGGAGGCGTCCTGGAGCAGCTTGGGAGTGCAGCCCTGCCGGTCGGCGGCCTTGATCAGGCGGGTCAACTCGATGATCTCGAGCAATTCTGCTTTAGTGAAATCCTGGGTGTCAATAAAATGGCGTAGCGGCATATCGGCTTCCCTTTCTGGATATGTGGTTTGCATCGCTTGAGGCGCCCCTGATGGGCTGTGTGGCACAGTCGGGCCGTATTAGAAACGATTGACGTCCATGATATCAGACCTGGCTCAATCATAGCAATTCCAGAGAAGAGAAAACAGTGATAAACGTCATGGCTTTGTGTCATCAACTTTGAGGGTGGAACCGACGCTGGTTGTGATCTTTATAATATAATTGCTCCTTGTGGCCTTCTGAACAAAGCTTTGGAGCAGGGCAGCGCAATCACGAATTAGCAGCCTATCGACTAAAACCCAAAACAAGGTGAAACGATGAGAAAGAGCATGATACATCTTTACGCTGAGCAATTTTCTTCCGCCGAGCGCCCCTTGGTGGAGGCTGAGGGGATTTCCGCCACTGCCTTTCGCTTCGAGAGCGGCGTGTGTGCGGTGCGGTTGAAGAACGAGCAGGGCGAGCTGGTGATGTTGCCGTTCCAGGGCCAGCAAATCTGGTCGGCGACGTTTGGCGGGCGCCCTTTAGGGATGACCTCTTTCTTCCCCGAGCCGCGGCCCACGCGGGTTTACCTCGAAACCTACGGCGGCTTCTTGCTGCATTGCGGCGTGACCGCCATGGGCGTACCTTCGGCGCAAGACGATCACCCGCTGCATGGCGAATTGCCCAATGCGCCGTATCAGAAGGCCTGGCTGGTTGTGGGCGAGGATGAAGGCGGGGAATATATTGGCCTGGGTGGCCAGTATCATCACATCGTCGCCTTCAATCACAACTATATTGCCGAGCCATTGGTGAAGCTTTACCGCGCTAGCAGCGTGTTCCACATCTCGATGACCATCGTCAATCTAAAAAGCGCGCCGATGGAATGGATGTATCTGGCGCATATCAACTTCCGCCCGGTAGATTATGGTCGCATGGTCTATTCGGCTTTGCCGACGCCGGAGCATGTACGCGTGCGCCTGAGCATTCCTTCGCACATCCGCCCTGGCCCTGGCTACGTCGAATTTCTCCACGAATTGAAAGAGCATCCTGAGCAGCACCATCTCTTCACCCCGGATAAGGTCTTCGATCCCGAAGTCGTGTTTGCCATTGATTACCTGGCAGACGAGGACGGCTGGGCGCACAGCATGCAGGTGCATCCAGATGGCAGCGCTGACTATGTACGCCATTCCCCGGCGATTCTGGACAAGTGCATTCGCTGGATTGTGCGCACGGCAGATCAGCAGGCTCTAGGCTTTGCCATGCCTGCCACCGCGGAGCCGGAGGGCTACACGGCTGAAAAGGCCAAGGGCAATATCAAGGTAATCCCCGGCGGTGGGAAGGTCTCCTTCGAGATGGTTGCCGGTTATTTACCGCCCGATGAAGCTCGGGTGATCGAGGCAAAGATCGATCGCATCGTCAGCGCCGCACAGGGGTAAAAAATCCCTTATAATGGGTGGGCGAAAATCTGACCATAGCATGGGCTGGTGGTAATTGAAGTATGCCAAAAAAAGTTTTCGTCAGCGGATGCTTTGATATGCTCCATAGCGGGCATGTGGCCTTCTTTCAGGAGGCGGCCAAATTCGGTGACCTATATGTTGCGATTGGCTCAGACCGGACCATATACGAGCTTAAAGGTCGCCCGACGGTGAACAGCGAGCAGGAAAGGTTGTATATGATCAGCTCGCTGTCCTGCGTAAAGCATGCGTTCATTTCGCAAGGCTCGGGGATGCTGGACTTCGAGAAGGAATTGCGGGAGATTCGACCGGATATCTTTATCGTTAACGAGGACGGCAATCTTCTCGAAAAAGAAAAGCTGTGCGCCGAACTGGGGATCGAATACAAGATCCTCAAACGAGAGCCTTATCCTGGACTATCCCCGCGCTCGACGACTGCGCTGAGGAATCATAATGCCATCCCCTATCGCATCGACTTATGCGGGGGCTGGTTGGATCAGCCTTTTGTTTCTAAGTATTATCCTGGGCCGGTGTTGACAATCTCGATCCATCCGACGATCGAGTTCAACGAACGCAGCGGTATGGCTACCAGCACTCGTCGCAAGGCGATCGAACTTTGGGGGCCGCGCCTGCCGGCCGACGACCCGGAGAAGCTGGCGAAAATCCTGTTCGCCTATGATAACCCTCCGGGTACACAAGAGGTCTCTGGCTCTCAGGATTCGATCGGCATTGCTATGCCTGGTTTGAACAAAGCTGATTACGCCGGAAAGTACTGGCCGGAAAAGATCACCTCCGTTCAGGATGAGTCTATCCTGCAATTTATTGAGCAATCGCTGTATCTGATCCCCCTGGGGCCGCGCAGCCCCAATTTTCATGTGTTGCATGGCACACGAATCGACACTGCCGGCGCAAAGGCGCTCTCGGACGCTGCCGAGAGCTGTTGGCAAGCCATCCTGTCCAAAGATCTGGCAGGGTTTGGGCATTTTGTGCGCGCTGGTTATGAGGCGCAGATCGCTATGTTCCCAAATATGGTCAGCGACTCGATGCCCGAGCTGATCGACAAATATCGCCAAACCGCTTTGGGCTGGAAGGTCTCTGGCGCAGGCGGCGGCGGGTATCTTATTCTGGTATCTGAAAAACCCATCGAACACGCGGTGCGGATAATTATCCGCCGCGCCAGCGATTGATGGTTCAAATTCACATCTGGAGGGAGTTTTCTCAATGAAGCGAGCATTGGTATGCGGCGCGGGTGGCTTTATTGGCGGTCACCTGGTCAAGAAGCTACAGCGCGAGGGGTATTGGGTGCGCGGTGTGGACATCAAACGGCATGAGTGGTCGCCGGATGCGGCCGATGAGTTTCTTCAGCTCGATTTGCGACAAGAGGAGAATTGTCGGCGAGCGTTGACTTTGCCCGATGGCGTCTTCGATGAGGTGTATCAACTGGCCGCAGATATGGGGGGGATGGGTTTCATTCACTCTGCAGAATGCGAGATCATGCACAACAGCGCGCTGATCAACATTCATATGATCCACACGGCTACCGCAATGGGCGTGCCGCGGTATTTCTTCTCTTCATCGGTGTGTGTGTATCGAGACATGCAGCCCGGTGAGCCGGAGATGACCGAAGATGAGGCCATCCCGGCTCATCCCGATAACGAGTATGGCTGGGAGAAGTTATATGCCGAACGCATGGCGATGGCTTACGCGCGCAACCGCGGCATTCAGGTGCGCATCGCCCGCTTCCAGAACTGCTATGGCCCGGAGGGCACCTGGCGCGGCGGGCGAGAAAAGGCGCCGGCGGCGATCTGTCGCAAAGTAGCTGAGGCTGAAGACGGGGGAACTATCGAGGTTTGGGGCGATGGCACGGCGGTTCGCTCTTATACCTATGTGGACGATATGGTGGATGGCATCTATTTGCTGATGCAGTCCGATCTGCAGGGCGCGGTCAACATCGGCTGTCCGGAATACGTCACGGTAGATGAGTTGGTGCATACGGTGATGGAGGTTGCGGGTAAAAAGGTGCACATCAAACATGTCGATGGGCCGGTGGGCGTCCACTCGCGCAATTTCAGCAACGCGCGCATCTATTCGTTGGGCTGGAGGGCGAAATACTTTCTGAAGGACGGTATCGCCCGCACCTATCCGTGGATCGAGGAGCAGGTGCGAAAAGCCCGCGCCGCAGAAGCCTTACCCGCACCCTGATGGAGGTGAGCATGTATATGGTGATGTTCGTCCTGGATGACCCAGGTCGCCTGGATGAGTTGTTGGCGGCCTGGACAGAGGCCGGTATAACCGGGGCTACGATCATCGAGAGCACCGGCATCCACCGACGGCGCGCGCAAACCGTGCATATGCGCTTTTTGTACCAGGCTGCCACAAAGCTGGTCGAAGAGGGGCATTTGACGCTGTATGCCATTGTGGCCGATGAAGAGAAAGTTCAGATTTGTCTGCGCGCCACCGAAGCCCTGGTGGGCGACCTGTCTGGGCCGAAAACGGGCATCTTTGCTGCATGGCCGCTGGCGGTGGTCAAGGGATTGCCTAAAAACTATCCGCAGCAGGCTGGCTGAAATGGTCTGGATTCAATTCCTCATCAGTTCAGCGCTAATTGTAGTCGCTGCCATGCAATTGGCGAAATATGGCGACGTCATTGCAGTGCGCACGCGCCTGGGCGGCATGTTCATTGGCGTCCTGCTGTTGGCAGGCGCCACGTCTTTGCCTGAATTGTTGACCACAATCAACTCGGTGTTTCAGGGAGTACCCAACCTGGCGGCGGGCAACTTGCTTGGCAGCAACATGTTCAACATGTTCGTCCTGGCGATATTGGACCTGGCGCATCGCAAGGAGCGGCTATTGCGCAAGGCGGCCCTGAAGCACGCCCTATCTGGCAGCCTGGCGGTGTTCATGATCGGTTTGGTGGTGTTTTTCATCGTCGCCGATATCCAGGCGAGCTTGCTTTGGGTAGGAGTAGATAGTCTGATCGTTATTGGCGCGTATGTGGTGGCGGTACGGCTGATCCAGAGCAACCCATTAGCGCCAGCGCAAACCAGCGCGGTGGTCGAAATTCCGCCTGATGTGCCGAGTCTGCGCGTCGGATTGGTTGGGTTTGGGCTGGCGGCGGCCGGTCTGGCGATCCTCACGCCTTATCTGGTGAGCAGTAGCACCGAAATTGCTGAGATCACCCGCCTGGGTACGACCTTTGTGGGCACGACGCTGGTCGCGCTGGTGACTTCGCTTCCTGAGCTGGTGACCACGCTTGCGGCTTTGCGCCTTGGGGCGGATGATATGGCCATCGGCAACCTGTTTGGCAGTAACCTGTTCAACATGTTTGCATTGGGTTTGACCGACATCTTCTATATCGAAGGCCGTTTCTTGAGCGCGATCGATCCGGCGTTTCTCCTGGTCGGCATGCTCGGTTTATTGATGACCGGCATGGGGTTGATCGGCAATCTGGCGCGCCTTGAACGGCGAGTGTTGTTCGTCGAGGTGGACGCTCTGGTGCTGTTTATTGTGTACTTTGCAGGGATGTGGTTGCTCTATAGCCGGGGGATCGGAGCTTAGCTAACAAAAAAAACGGTGGGCAATCCTGCCCACCGTTTTGTAAAAAGGAGAACGTCGATTAATTCAACGGGCAGCCCGCTTCGTTCTGCGCCTCGAACAGATCCTTGATTCCCAGGAAGTCGCCGGTGGCGTAAGCCTGCTGCACCATAGCAATGACCTGGGCAGTGGTGTACATATAGCTGACGTTCGGGTTGCTGGCATTGAGCAGCGCCGCCACGGCATGACGCGCCAGGGCAAACTCGCCGCCGCCGCCTAGCTGCACGGCAACGCCCAGCGAATCTGGGTCGAAGCTGGCGTCCACGCCGAAGACGGCCTCGAAGTCATCGCTGGGCGAGTAGCCCACCCAGCTATCGTAGTGGTGCGACTGCCGCCAATAGCCCGGCGTGCAACCCTGACCACCTCCCGGAGGCGGTGGAGGTGGAGGCGGTGGTGGAGGCGGGGTCTCATTGCATGTGATCGACCATTTCTTGGCCAGCTTGATCGTCGTGCCGCTGGGGTCGCGCACCATGATGCTGACGCCAAAGGTCATTGTCCCCTCGATCGTGGGGTAGGGGAATGGCATATTCAGGTTGCCTGTCACCCAACCGTCCTTGATCTTGGTCATGGTGGTGCCCTGAATGACGAAGAAGGCGTAATACAGGCTGGCGCCATCGGCCACGCCGGTGGTCTTGATCACATCTGCAGGCGTGCAGGTCTCCTGATTGCCCGGCACGATCAGTTGTACGCTGGAGGCCATTGCGGCCTTGATCTTGTTCTTCTTGCCCCATTTGTTCTTTGCCAGCGCGGGTGTGGGCGCCAGTGCGGCGACCAGGGTGAAAATAATCAGAACGATGCTCAACACTCGGATAAAACGGTCAAACTTGCGCATGATGCACTCCTTGTAATAAAATGATAGATCCCATTAATGACAAATCTCAGAAAACCTGCGTCTGCCTGATGCTCGACTACCACCTCCTTCCTTCTCAAATGTTGCGGGCCAACTGCCCGATATATAGCGTAAACCGGCCGGTGTGGCCGGTTTCGCTTTTGGCTCCTCAAAGACCCCCTTCTGTCCCAGAAATCGACAGCGGATTAAGCGACCATGATAAGGTCTTTGGCTCATCGCTTCCACACATCAAAGTCTATTGGCATCCCCGGTTTGCGGTTTCAGCTTATGCCGATAATCACTCCTGCTCAATCCATCTGTCTGCCTGTATGACGCAGAAAACGAAAAAACGTGACGCATTTCGCCACGTTTTTTCAAGAAATTCACTTCTCCGGATGAAAGTTGGCCGGTCATCCAGCGCGGGATGATTGCGCGCTGATCCTGCCAACTTCTTGCACGTCCACGGGTACCCCTTCGATCTCCCTGGGCAAGACATCTTGCGGAGCCAATTGCGCTCTGGGCACCTTTTGGGTAACCATGACCACCAGGGCGATGTCGTCTGTGCGCCGACCGCCGACGGTGCGGAAACCCACGCCCACGCCTACAACGTTTGCCTTCGAGAGCAGCTCGGCCTGGTAGGCCTGCTTCACGGCGCTGGCCCGTTGGGTGGCAGAGGCGCTTTCGTTCTCGTGTTGATTCATAGATCCACCTGCAAACAATCCAACACCAGTTGGATGGGGCTGAAGATGGTGGTCTGGTTGGAGCCGGCGAAGAGCAGACCCACGGCGCGCTGGGAGTTGCTGTCCACGACCAGTGAGCCGGAATCGCCGCCCTGTGATATGGGGCCGGCGACAAGCTGTTTTTCGAATGTGGCTGTTCGGCCGGTGCCATAGCTGACGCTCACCGTGGCGTCGATCACATTGATCGTTCCGGTCGTCAGGCCAGTGGTGCGGCCGGACTTACGCACGCTCATGCCCAAGGCTGCAGGCGCCACGCCGCTGACCACGCCGATTTCATATATCTCGTCTAACACATCCGCAGAGTTATCGGGACGCGCCAGGGCAGCATCCACCTGGTTGACTGCCTGGGGATCGACGCGCTTCGCAAACAGGCGGTGGTTGGCCCCCAGAAGCCTGGCGATGGCGTTGCCGATTTCAACCACGCTGTTGGCGATGCCGCAGGTAGGCTCAGATTCGCTGAACTGGATCGGGTAGAAGCGCTCCAGCACGCCGATGCGGTTGGCGCTGGCCTGTCCGCCGTCGGTAGGGCCTGGCTGGAGGATCAGATCGCCTGGCGAAGCGTCGTTGCTGTTCGCTAAGACATGGTTGTTGGATAAGATCAGGCGCGCGCCGGTGCTGCGATCGCGCACCACGCAGCCTAAAGTGCCGGCGGTAATCCGATAGTGACCGATGCTGACCCCACCCGGGGCAGGTCGCCAGCGATCCGTGCGCGCTTGCAGCGCCCGCAGATCGCCGACTTCGATGACGTCCGTTGGGACGCCGCCTACTACGGCCGGCACGGCGGCTTCTGGTTGCAGTCCATCCAAGGGGATCTTCTGCCGCACCAGGACTACCATGCTCATTTCGCCCGTCTTCTCCCCGCGGGTTTCTTTTATCCCAATGCCGACGCCGACGACGTTCGGCTTTGCCATCAGTTCGGCCCAATGTTGCTCTTTTACCTGGGAAATGCGTTCTTGCTCGATCTGGTTCGTCATCGCTGCCTCCTTGGCGCCGGTTTTCTTCCAGAATTCTTGCTTTTAGTATAGCGAATTTGGATGGGGAAAGTCAAGTAACCCGGAAACTCAATGAGAGCGCCGGGACGGCAAACTGGCCACTACGGCAGTCCGTGCGCTTTGGCCAGGCGCACCGGCAAGGCGATTGGGCCTAGTCTGACAAAATCCAGCTCAGCACCATGCTGACGATGCTGATGACCAGACTGCCCAAGATAGCTGCCCCCAGTTTACCCCACGACTCGCCCTGAATAGACAACAGGTTTCCGGCCACCCCGGCAGTGATCAGCAGCATGACGGCGTTGATCACCAGGGTGAACAGGCCCAGGGTGAGGATCGTCAGCGGCAAGGCCAGCAATGAAAATATTGGCCGGATCAGCGCGTTGACCAGGCCAAAGATGATCGCAACGATCAAGATGCCTATCAGATCTTTGGTCAGGATGATGCTTGGCAGGACCTGCGCTGCCAGCCACAGTGCAACGGCGTTGATGAGAATTCTTATAATCAGTTTCATCTGTTGATCCTTCCATAGTTGGTGTATATGGATCGTTTATTCTATATTTGGTAGGGCAACCGTCGAAGTCAGCCGCGAATGATGATCACGGAGCGTTCGGCGCGATCGTCCTTGACGAAAACAGAGAGCAGAAACGAGACGAGGCTGACCAGAATGGAACCCCACAACGCCGGCCAAAAGCCATCCACCTGGAAGCCCAGGTTCAATGATTGGGCCAGCTGCGAGGCAAGCCAGAAAGTGAAAGCAATGAATTGATTGTATCAAGCAACGACAAAAGCTACCAGGGAGGTAACCAATTTAGCGAATGCGGACTGGTATAATTCACACCGTGCCGGATGCCAATCAGTCCCCTGTAATCATTGGTTTCATTTCCGATCTGATCTTTGCGGCGCGCATCGAAGCGACTGCTGAGAAGCTCGGCTATGGCGTGGTCTGGTTCGAGCGGGTGGAACAACTCGCTCCGCCAGAAGAGTCTCCCCCTTTTCGACAACTTGCCGAGCATTTGGTCGGCCCTGGGGCAGTTCTGATCGAGAAGGTCACCTCCTTGCACCCGGCGTTGATGCTCTTTGATCTGGGCAACCCTGACATTCCCTGGCGGCAGTGGATCCCCCTGCTCAAATCTGCGTCGGCCACGCGGCGTTACCCGGTGTTGTGTTATGGCTCACATATTGACGCCGATACACTGAAGGCGGCTGAACATGCTGGCGCCGATGCGGTATTGCCCCGATCGCGGTTTATTGCGGACCTGCCGGCCTTGATCCAGCAATATGCCAGGAAGATCGACTATGCTTCGTTGAAGGAGACTTGCCAGCGGCCCTTATCTCCAAAGGCGCTGCACGGCCTGGAGTTATTCAACCGGGGCGAATATTTCGAGGCCCATGAGGTGCTTGAAGAGGCGTGGAATGAGGATGAAACCCCAGGCCGCGAACTGTATCGGGCGATTTTGCAGGTAGCCGTGGCCTATCTGCAGATTGAGCGTGGCAACTTCAACGGCGCAATCAAGATGTTTCTGCGTGTGCGGCAATGGATCGATCCCCTGCCGGATCGCTGTCGCGGTGTGGACGTCGCCCAATTGCGCACTGACGCCCGCCGGGTTTATGACGAATTGCAAAGGCTGGGGCGCTCGCGTCTGGTTGAATTCGACCGCAGCCTGTTGCGCCCGGTACGCTTCACGGATGGGAGATGAGCTCTCAGCGGGTTGCTGGTCGGTCAGCCAGCTTTGGTCAGCAGCCATAGCCGGTGACAAATCTCGTCTTCTTTGGCAGGTAGGCCGTTGAGGCCTGGATTGTCGCAACATTGCATTTGCTACGTTGATGAACTCTGCTTCATTGCATGTTCCAGACGAATGGCAAAAACTGGAGCTGGAAAACCTGTCTGGCGTGCTGTTGGTCATTGGCGCGCCGGATAGTGGGAAGACCACTTTTGCCCGTTATTTGTTCCGGTGCCTGGAGAAATTGGGCCGGCGGGTAGCTTTTATCGATGGCGACCCTGGTCAAAGCGTACTGGGCCCGCCCACCACGGTGACGTTAACTTTTGAACCCGACCGGCTAAGCCTTCGCCAGGAAACTCACCCGGCGGATACACCCAGGGCCTGGCGTTATTTCATCGGCTCGACCTCGCCCCAGGGGCACATGCTGCCTGTGGTGGTCGGATCGGCGCGATTGGTCCAAACCGCCCAATCCGCCGGCGCGCAGGTGGTGGTTTATGACACATCCGGCCTGATCGATCCTGCATTAGGCGGGTTGGCGTTGAAAAATGCCAAGATCGAGCTGCTTCGTCCGCAGGTGGTATTCGCTATTCAACAGGAATATGAGCTAGAGGCGCTGTTGAGACCGCTTCGACGTAGCAGGCGGGCCAAAGTGGTCGAAATGCGCCCATCGCCTGCGGTGATGCGCAGGGATGCGAGCGTCCGGCGTGAGCACCGGATGCGCCAGTTTGCCGGTTATTTTGCAGCGGCCGGAATTTTAGAGCTGGCCTGGACCCGGTTCGCGATTTACCCCTATCCGGCTTTCTCGCAAAACCGGCTGGTTGCACTCGAAGACCAGTCGGGGTTCACCCTTGGCCTGGGGATTGTGGTTGCGATCGATCACCGCCAGGGGCGCGTTCGTCTGTTGACGCCGCTGGAGTCGCTGAAGGATGTGAACGCGATACGCCTGGGTGATGTGTTGCTCTCGCCGGAGACGTTCAAAGATGAACGGATTGTGAGATAATACAACGGGCTGCTGCTGATCGAAGTCTATATCTGGCAAGAGTCAGCAGCCTGGACTGCGGAACAAAAACCCTAAGGAGTGTACGCATATGGAATATTCAGAACTGATCGCCAAACGCTATAGCGTCCGCGCCTATCGTCCAGATCCGGTGGAAGACGAAAAGCTACAGAAGGTGCTCGAAGCCGCTCGATTGGCGCCCACCGCCTGCAATCGCCAGCCCTTTCAGATCATTGTCGTACACACTCGCGGTCGAGAAGCAGAGTTGAGTCGCATCTATCATCAGCCGTGGTTCGTCCAGGCGCCGTTGATCTTATGCGCGGTGGGATTGCCCGGAGAAAGCTGGGTGCGCTCAGCGGACAAGCGCCGCTATCTGGATGTCGATGTGGCCATCGTGATGGATCACTTGATCTTGGAAGCTGCCAATCAGGGTTTGGGAACCTGTTGGATTGCTGCCTTCAACGCCAAGGCTGCACGCGAAGTGTTGCAATTGCCCAAGGACGTCGAACCGCTGATCTTCACCCCCTTGGGCTATCCGGCCGATATGCCCGGGCCAAAAGAGCGCAAACCGCTCGCAGACCTGGTACGCTATGAGCATTGGTAAGCCATGCGCCAAGCATAACCATTCATGAAAAAGGAGTCGTAGCAATGAAAATCAATGCCTTGGTCGGCAATATTCAGGAGACCGTCGCTGATGCGATCATTGTCAATCTGTTCGAAGGCGTGACGAGGCCCGGCGGTGCCACCGGCGCGGTGGATCAGGCGCTGGGCGGGGCGATCAGCGATCTGATTGCCAATGGCGACCTGAGCGGCAAGGCGGGCGAGGTGGCCGTGCTCTATCCGCGCGGGGCCATCCCGGCAAAACGCGTGTTGGTCGTAGGTCTGGGCAAAAGCGAGGCCTTTAACCTGGAAGGTGTGCGCCGCGCCGCGGCGGCGGGCATCAAACGCGCCAGGGATTTGAATGCCAAGACCGTAGCCACGATCGTGCATGGAGCGGGGATTGGAGGGCTTGCGCCGGAAGAGGCGGCCCAGGCAGTTGTGGAAGGCTCTTTGCTTGGGCTGTACCGCTTCGACGCGCCCAAGCAGAGCGAACCGGTCAACCAGGTCGAGGCGCTCTCCGTGGTGGAGCGCAGCGCAGCTAAACTGGCGCAAGTCGAAGCAGGCATTCGCGCCGCGGAGGCGATCGCCGAGGGGGTGTTCCTGGCGCGTGATCTGGTCAATCTGCCGCCGAACGTCGCCACGCCGACGCGCATGGCAGACGAGGCCCGCAGGATCGCCGCCACCTATGGGATGACGTTGACCGTTGGCGACCGTGAATGGGCTGCGCAACGCAAGATGGGTGGCTTCCTGGCGGTGGCGAAAGGCGCCGGTGAGCCGCCCTATTTTATTGTCCTGGAACACAACGCTGAGCGAACCGATCTGGATACCGTCGTTCTGGTGGGTAAGGGCATCACATTCGATACCGGCGGCATTTCGATCAAACCGGCGGAGAAGATGGAGGAGATGAAGTCGGATATGGCGGGCGCAGCCGCAGTCCTGGGGGCGATGCAGGTAGTAGGTAGGCTCAATCTGCCGCTGCGGGTGATTGGCATTGCGCCCTGCACCGAGAATATGCCCGATGCTCAGGGTTACCATCCGGCGGATATTATTACCATCAGCAACGGTAAGACGGTGGAGATCATCAGCACAGACGCCGAAGGGCGCATGATCCTGGCCGACGCTCTGGTGTACGCCCAGCAGTATCACCCAAAGGCCGTGGTAGATCTGGCGACTTTGACCGGCGCGTGCGTCATCGCGTTGGGCGAAATGGTGGCAGCGGGCCTGTTCTGCTCCGATGGCTGGCTCCAGGAGAAATTGCTCGCCAGCAGCACGGCGACGAATGAGCGCCTATGGCCAATGCCGCTTTGGGATGATTACAAGGAGAAGATCAAATCTCTGGTGGCGGATATGCAAAACAGCGGCGGGCGCTATGGCGGAGTAGGGGCGTCGGCGATCTTTTTGAAAGAGTTTACCGATTACCCCTGGGCGCACCTGGACATTGCTGGGATGGCGCTGATCACCAAGAAGATTTTGGAGACGCCATATATCCCGATGGGCGGCACAGGCTTTGGCGTGCGCTTGTTGGTGGATTTACTCCGCAAGTGGTAGCCGGGATAACTGGTGCAGGCTGACTATCCCATCATCGTCTATCGGCGGCGACGCGAAGAGCTGATCGAGAGCGGAGGGAAGTCCTGAGCCGGCTGGGTCTTGCATGGCAAGCGGCTATCCCATTCCCTGGCGAGTGATTGCCTCGCTTATCGGGGCTATACTGCTTTCCAGGAAGCGCTCATTCAGGATGGACGCAATGTCTGCGGTCGCCGCGCTGCGTCCGCCGCTGGAAGTAAAAGGGCTGGCGCGAATACCTGGCCCGTGCGTGATCACCATCAACCATTATGCCCGGCCAGGCTTCCAGGCCTGGTGGCTGGCTCTGGCGGTCAGCGCCGTCCTGCCGGTCGAGGTGCATTGGGTGGTTACGGCGGAATGGCGCTACGCCGATCGATGGCGCAGCGCCACCATTACACCAGTGAGTCGCTGGATCCTGCGGCATATCGCAGCGGTGTACGGCTTTACCCGCATGCCACCCATGCCGCCGCGACCGGGCGAAGAGATGCAGCGAGCGCTCGCAGTGCGGGAGATTTTGCGCTATGCCCGTCAGGTCGAGTGTCCGGTGATTGGATTAGCGCCCGAGGGCGGGGACTTCGCTGCGCCTGGGCGAGTGGCAGAGTTGCCGGCCGGAGTTGGGCGGTTGTTGCTGCATCTTTCGGGTTCGGGCCTGGTTGTGCTGCCGGTTGGCGCTTATGAGGCGAGGGATCGATTTTGCCTGAATTTCGGTCTGCCTTATCGCCTGGAGCCGCCGCAGATGAGCAGCGCCGAAACAATGGATGCCTGGGCTCGACAACTTGTGCGAAGCAAGATCGAAGAGTTATTGGAGGCGCCATGAAGCCGATGCGAGTCAGTGATATGATCCTCCTGAACGCTTACTGGGTCGGGCTGGCGTTCATGTGGAACGGCCTGCACGTGATCATCCTGCCGGCCGTCTTGCTGTTGATGGTGCCCGAATCGCTCAAGAACACCTATCTGGGGTTGCTGACATTCCTTGGCCTGACCATCGCCATGGTGATCCAGCCGGTTTCGGGGGCGATCAGCGACCGCTGGGTGTCTCCACTTGGTCGCAGGCGACCCTTGATCCTGTTGGGCACGGCCTTCGATTTCCTGTTCCTGGGGGTGTTGGCCTGGGCGGGTGGACTGGCCTGGCTGGCGCTGGGCTATTTCGGCTTGCAGGTCAGTTCGAATCTGGCCCATGGACCGCTCCAGGGACTGTTGCCCGATCAGGTGCCAGAAGATCAACTCGGCCGGGCGAGCGGTTTCAAGAATTTCATGGACATGGCCGGGCTGATTGCTGCATCGCTGGTCATTGGTCGAGTGCATGATCCCCAGGCGTTGCGCCCAGTTGCAGCGTTAGGGCTTATCGCCGCAGTGCTGGCGTTCAGCGCGGCGGTGACTGTGCTGGGTGTGCGCGAGCGACCGTCCTTGCCTGAAACCACCGTGAATTCAAAAGCGCGCTTTAGTGATGCTTTTCGAATCGACTGGCGCGCCCATCGGGGATTTGTGTGGCTGGTCGTCTCGCGATTGTTCTTCTTGCTTGCCATCTATGGCATCCAGGTCTTTGCACAGTATTACCTGCGCGATGTCCTGGCAGTTGAGAACCCGGTCAAGCTGACCGGAGATCTGCTGGCCTCCATCACCCTGGCGCTGGTGTTTGCCGCCCTGGCAGGCGGCTGGTTGGGAGATCGTTTTGGGCATGTACGGATGTCTTATCTTGCCAGCGCCATTGGAGCGCTGGGCTGTCTGCTGTTGTTGCTGGCGCGCACCCCAACCACAGTGCTGGCGTTTGGCAGCGTGCTGGGGGTCGGCATTGGCCTGTTCCTGACCGCCAACTGGGCGCTGCTCAACAATCTGGCTCCGGCGGCTGAAGCGGGCAAGTTCATGGGGCTGACCAATCTGGCGACGGCGGGCGCCGGGGCGCTGGGGCGGTTGGAGGGGCCTTTCATCGACCTGCTCAACAACGCCCGACCGGGGGCCTGGTGGGGCTATTCGGGGCTATTTCTGATGGGGGCGCTCTCCATCGCTGTCAGCGCAGTGTTTCTGAGCAGGGTGAGAGCAATCCAAGAGTAAAGGAGCTTAACCATGAAAAAAGCCTGGTGGAAAGAAAGCGTGGTCTATCAGATTTATCCGCGCAGCTTTGCAGATAGTAATGGCGATGGCATCGGCGACCTGCGCGGCATTATTCAAAAGCTGGACTATCTCGAAGAGCTGGGGATTGACGTGGTATGGCTGTGCCCGGTGTACAAATCGCCCAATGACGACAACGGCTATGATATCAGCGATTACCAGGATATCATGGATGAGTTCGGCACGCTGGCAGACTGGGATGAGTTGTTGGCTGGTTTGCACCAACGTGGCATCAAGCTGGTCATGGACCTGGTGGTGAACCACACATCGGATGAGCACCCCTGGTTCATTGAGTCCCGCAAGTCGAAGGATAACCCTTACCGCGATTATTACATCTGGCGTCCAGGGAAGGATGGCCGGGAGCCGAATAATTGGGCGTCGCATTTTGGCGGTTCGGCCTGGCAATACGATCCCGCCACCGGTGAATACTACCTTCACTTGTTTTCGAAAAAGCAGCCCGATTTGAATTGGGAAAATCCCAAGGTGCGCGCTGAAGTGTATGCGATGATGCACTGGTGGCTGAAGCGGGGCATTGACGGCTTCCGGATGGATGTGATCAACATGATCTCCAAGGTTCCGGGCTTGCCAGATGCGCCGGTCGTGACCCCTGATCGATACCAGCCTGGCGGCCGGTATTTTATCAATGGCCCGCGGTTGCTGGAATACCTGGATGAAATGAAGCGGGAGGTGTTATCGCATTATGATATCCTGACCGTGGGTGAGACGCCTCAAGTGAGTACGCAAGATGCGCTGCAGCTGGTTGACTCGGAAACCGGGGCGTTGAATATGGTATTTCAATTCGAGCATATGGACCTGGACGCCGAAAGGGGTGGAGCTTCCTCCCGGCGCAGCCTCAAGCCGTGGAGCCTGCTGGAGCTCAAACAGGTGATGACCCGCTGGCAAAAGGACCTGGAAGGGCGGGGATGGAACAGCATCTATCTGACCAACCACGACCAGCCGCGGGCAGTCTCGCGCTTCGGAGACGATCGGGAGTATAGAGTCGAGTCGGCCAAGCTGCTGGCGACCTTTACGCACTGTTTGCAGGGCACGCCTTATATCTATCAGGGCGAAGAGATCGGCATGACCAATGTCGCTTTCGATTCGATCGAAGATTATCGCGATATCGAAACGCTCAACATTTACCACGAACTGGTTCACGAAAAAGGCATGGCTCCGCAAGATGTGCTGGCGATCTTGCATGCCAAGAGCCGGGACAACGCACGTACGCCGATGCAATGGGACGACCGTCCGCAGGCCGGCTTCACCAGCGGTGTTCCGTGGATCAAAGTTAATCCCAATTACAGGGAGATCAATGTCAGGCAGGCGTTGGCCGATCCGGACTCCATTTTTCACTTCTATCGGAAGTTGATCCGCTTGCGTCGCGAGAACCCGGTGATGGTTTACGGCAGGTACGATCTGCTCCTGGAGGACCACCCGCAGATTTACGCCTTCACACGTACGCTGGAGAACGATCGGTTGCTGGTCGTGCTGAATTTCTCCAGGCAGGAGTCCTTGTTCGAGTTGCCGAATGAGATGGTCTTCTCCAGCGCGGAATTGCTGATCAGCAACTACCCGGTCGAAGCCGGACAGGATTTGCAGAGCGTTGAACTGCGACCGTATGAGGCGCGGGTCTATCGGCTTAAAGGGCATAGGCAGATTTAATCCAACAGCTTCTCTTCATGCTGTACGATGATGTGATGTATAATCGCTGATGGAGGTAAAAGCTCTATGCCGATCTATGAATATGTGTGTCTGGATTGCGGTGAGCGCTTCGAGTTGATGCGTTCGATGAAAGACGCCGATGCGCCGATCCCCTGTCGCAAGTGCGAGAGTGAGCATACCTCGCGCATGCTCTCCCTGTTCTTCGCCTCCAGCGGCGGCAGAGTAGTGGCAGGCAGCGGACCTTCATGCGCAGGATGCGCCGGGGGTTCCTGCTCCACCTGTGGGCATTAGACCTTTTCGAACGAGGCGCGTTTGGACTATGGCCTGTCATGTCTGCAGTTGAGTTGATCCTGGCGGTTTTCGGCTCGCAAGCACAGGCTGTCGAAGCTTTGGGCGACCTGCGCGCGAGCGAAGAGAATGGGGCGTTGCGCCTGGTGAATGCTGCTGTGCTGACAAAGAGCGCCGAGGGCAAGCCCACAGTTTTGGATGAGCAAGATCTCAGCCCCGCACGCGGTTCTCTGTTTGGAGCGTTAGTTGGTGGGCTGGTGGGTTTATTGGGCGGGCCAGTGGGAGCGGTCATTGGCGCCGCGGCAGGCGCGGCAACGGGCGGGTTAGCAGCCGCCAAAATGGACTTGGGCTTTGACAACGAATTTCTGAATGAAGTAAAGGCTGCCTTAAAGCCGGGGACTTCTGCGCTTTTGTTGTTGGTCGAGGCTGGGGGTGGGGATAGGGTCAGCAAGG
Source organism: uncultured Anaerolinea sp. (assembly GCA_964503145.1). Classification (GTDB taxonomy): domain Bacteria; phylum Chloroflexota; class Anaerolineae; order Anaerolineales; family UBA4823; genus RBG-16-57-11. The sequence continues at coordinate 181,157 of CAZCYV010000005.1, forward strand.
CGCTGCAAGAGATGGGGGCGGAGCTTCTGCGCCATGCAGTGAGCCAGGAGGTGCTCGACAAACTGGCAAGTTAACGATTTAGGTGGGCAGGAAAGATAGCTGTCGTTAAGGGTCGCCGGCGCTGGCGATCCGTTTTTTGTTTTTCAGCAGCGTTTGATACAAAATTTCGATCTTTTCGATCATCACACGCAAGTCGAACTCTTCGAGCGCCATGGCGCGCCCCTGAGCGCCCATTTCCGCGCGCAGCGGCGGATTGTCTAGCAGCGTGATCACCCGTTCTGCCATGCTTTGCAATTCACCTGGATCGCACAGGTAGCCGGTTACGCTATCCCGAATCGCCTCGGCAATTCCGTCGACGCGGTTGGCGACCACCGGTAGCCCCATCGCTTGGGCTTCGGGGATGGTGCGCGGCAAACCTTCCCAGAGCGAAGTCAACAGGAAGATATCCATCGCGGCCAGCAGGCGCGGCGCATCGCGACGCAATCCGGTCATCACAGATCGTTCCGCCAGACCTTCTTGCGCCAGGGCGGCTTGCACTTGTGCGCGCAATGGCCCATCGCCGACCAGCACGAAGCGCGCTTCAGGCCGCTCGCGTCCCACGACGCCGGCAACGCGCACCCAATCCAGCGGGTTCTTTTGGGCGGAAAAGCGCCCAATCGTGCCGATCACCGGCGCATCCAGCGGCAATCCAAGCTCCCGGCGCACCTCAGCGCGATCATAAAGCGCTGGGTCGAAGGCTTCGAGCGGGATTGCGCTGCGGATCAGGTGATATTGCTCCTGTCGTCCAATCCCTGCGCTTAGCCCTTTGTGGATGTCTTTTTGGGATACCGCGATGATGGCATCGGTGAACCGAGCTGCCCAGCGTTCTAACAGGATGTAGGCATAACGGCTGGCAGCAGGCATGTAATCGTGAAAACTCCACCCGTGCACGGTGTGGATGATCACAGGGGCGCTCGCCAGGCGGGCGGCCAGCCGCCCCAGGATGCCGGCCTTCGAGCTGTGCGTGTGCACGATGGTATAACGCTGCCGGCGGATGAGGCGGGTCAGGGCGATCAGCGCTTTCAGGTCATGCAGTGGACTGATCTGGCGGAGCAGGTGGGGCAAAATGGTCAGGTGAATGTGCTGCGCCCGAGCTTCTTCGATCAGGCTGCCTTCACTGCCTGTTTGTGGGCCGCTCAGGACTTCGACTTGAAAGCGGCGCTGGTTCAGGCGGGCGGCGGTGAACAGGGTGTTCTCCTGCGCCCCGCCAACGATCAGCCGGGTGATGATGTGCAACACAGATGTGGGAGGTCGATTGCTCATCTTGTAATAGATTGCGCATAGACATCCAGCGTCTGCCTGGCGCAGCTTTCCCAGGTGAAGCGGCGTGCATGGGCGATGCCCAGGGCAATGCGCTGCTGACGCTCTCTTCCGCCGGTGATGATCCTGCCGAGCGCTTCGGCTGCCTGTTCGGGATTGTCCGGTGAAACTTGCAAGCCGGCTTCGCCAGCGACTTCGGGGAGCGAGGTCACATTGGATACCACGACCGGTGTGCCGCAAGCCATGGCTTCGATGACGGGCAGCCCAAAACCTTCATAGCGGGAGAGCAATATAAATGCGTCCGCCGCGTGATAGATCGAGGGGAGATCCGAGTCGGGGAGATCCTCGAAAAAGCGCACACACTTTTCCAATCCCAGCGCTTTGACCAAAGTCTCGGGCTGCGCATAGTCACTGTAAGGTTTGCCGACGATTACCAGAAGGTGGGCTGGCGAAATCTTTCGGTGGAACAGGTCGAAGGCGCGCAGCAGCCCTTCCAGATTTTTATGGGGGCGCCGCTCGCCGACGAACAGGATAAAAGGTTGTTCCAACCCATAGCGGCGGCGGGTTGCGGCCAGAGACTCCGGTTTTGCCATCGCAAAGTGGCTTTCGTCCACGCCCAGCGGGATCACACGCAACTTCTCTGCCGGGGCATTCAGGTATCGGATGAGGTCGTTAGCAGTGCTCTGAGATGGCGTAATCACCTGTGCGGCGCGGCTCAAGGTGTGTCGCATCATGGCGCGGATGACCAGGCGGCGCAGGCTCCCAGTGCGGGGAAAGAAATCTGGGTGGATGAGATATTTTAGATCATGCAGCGTGGCGACGACGCGCCCTGGCGTTAACCAGGGCAGGTCGAAATGGGGACAGTGAAATAGATCGGGCCGGGCGCGCAACAACATCCCTGGGAGCACCCACTGGCTGCGCAGGCTGAGGTGCGCCGCGGGTATGGGACGTACATGGACGCGGTCGCTGTTCAAGCGCCACACAGGATGATCGGCGGGCAGGCCTTCTTGCACCCAAAGCTCGATGCGTTCATCCCCAGGGATGGCGTTCAGCCCCCTGCATAAGCCCAGCAGGTAGCGCCCGGCGCCGGTCATGTGGGGTAAGATCATGCGGCCGTCGATGACGATGTAGGGTGAAGCGCGGTTCATCTCTTAGCTAAGCGAGTATATCACTTTCATGCTATACTGGCGGGCGTGGATGAGTTGCCCAGCAATTCGGCTTACCCATCGACCAGCCTGGCGCGCCGGACGATCCGCTCGTTGACCTGGAACACCATTGCCAATTTGCTCACTCTGCCGATCAGCTTTCTGCAGAGCATCTTGGTGGCGAGGTTGCTGCCGGTGGAGGCCTTTGGCGTTTTTGGCGGAGTGGCTGCTTTTACCACGCTGTGTTACGCTTTTTTCGAATTCGGATTGGGGGCGGCTGCGCTTCACAGAGCGCCGGAGACTGAGGATGAAGAACGCACGATGGCCATCTTGTTCACCCTGCGCCTGGTTTCCCTATCCATTGGCGCAGCGTTCTTGGTCGTCGTATCGTTGGTTTTCTTGAGCGATCTGCGTCGCCAGGTGCTGATCGTGCTGGCGCTTTCCGCGTGGGCCTTGCGTTTGACGACGGTCGGGCAGATACTTCTCATCCGGCGGGTGGAACATCGCCGCCTGGCGGTGATGGATATTGTGCAAACCGTCCTGGTGTTCATCCTGGTGGTATGGGTAGCCACGGCGACCAGATCGATCTGGACGTTGACGGTCGCGCCGATCGTGCAAGCCCTGGTTTATTCGGTGGTGCTCTACGTCTGGAGGCCGGTGTGGAGGCCGCGCCTGGCCTGGGAAAGATCCGCTGTGCGGTACTTCTTGCGCTTTGGTTGGCGCACAGTCACCGGTACGACGCTGGGGGTGGCGCTGGATCAGGTGGATGACCTTTGGACGAACGTGTATCTGGGTGATTTGAGGTTGGGTTTTTACTCCAGAGCTTACCGCTTTGCCATTTACCCCCGCATGCTCCTCTCAGAGCCGGTAAATACCCTGTCGTTGGGCATTTATGCGGAGCTGAAACACGATCGACAGCGTCGCTCGAAAGCGTTTTTCCAGGTGAACGCTTTGCTGGTGCGGAGCGGGTTTATGCTGGCGGGGTGGCTGGCGTTGATCGCGCCGCATTTCATTCGGATATTTCTGGGTGAACGCTGGTTGCCGATGTTGGCGGCCTTTCAACTGATGTTGATTTACACCATGTTCGACCCCATGAAGCTGACCATCGCCAATTTGCTCATCGCCGTGGGTGAGCCGGAAAAGGTCAGTCAGACCAGGCTGGTGCAGTTGCTCACATTGATTGCGGGGCTGTATCTGCTCGGGCCGAGATGGGGAATCGCAGGCGTGGCGCTTGCAGTAGACTCGATGCTGGTGATCGGGATTGGATTGTTGCTCTGGCGAGCGCGAGTTCATGTGGATGTGTCATTGCCGAGGTTATTTGCCGCACCGACCGTCGCGTTGATCCTAGGGATTGCTGGCACCACTTTGACAGGGCGAATGATGCCTGCCAGCGCCAGCGACTGGCAATTCTTGTTCGCAAAGAGCCTGACTTTCATCCTGATCTACGGCGGATTTCTATTGGCGCTCGAAAAACGCCCATTGCAAGAGGCTGTGCAGAGCGTTTTCACCATCAGCCGAAATCCATAATCCTGCATCTATGATGGCTCCGCAAATCTCTGTCTGCATCTGTACACACAACCGCGCCGGGTTGCTGCAGCGCGCCCTGGAGAGCCTGTGCGTTCAAAAAATGCCTCTCGAACAATTCGAGGTGATCGTCGTCGATAACTGTTCGACCGATGAGACCCGTGTGGCGGTCGAGGAATTTGCCCGTCGCCTCCCCAATCTGCGCTATCATTATGAGTCGCGCCTGGGCGTTGCGCATGCCAGAAATCGCGGATGGATGGAAGCGCGGGGTCCCTATGTTGGATATTTGGACGATGACGCTGTGGCTCCGCCAGAATGGCTCGGTATCGCCACAGAGGTGATACAGTTGCATGGGCCTGATCTGTTCGGTGGGCCATTCTTGCCGATCTATGACCAACCGAAGCCGGAGTGGTTCAAGGACGCGTATGGGGCCTTCGACCTGGGTCAGCAGGCCAGAGCGCTCAGCTCTCACGATGAGTTTCTCTGCGCCAGCAATCTGTTCGCTCGCAAGGAGTTGCTCGAGCAAATCGGCGGCTTTCCTCCCACTCTGGGGATGCGCGGCAAGCGGATCGGTTATGGGGAAGAGACTGCTTTCATTCGCAAGGTGCGCCAGGAGAGGCCAGAAGCCGTGATCTTTTACGAGCCACGATTGGCGGTCAAGCATCTCGTTCGTGCGGAGAAGTATCGCCTCGCCTGGCAAATTCGCAATCGGTTTTACCAAGGTAGAGATGGCTATCTTACGTTTGCAGAAGGTGAGCATCGGATGACGTTGCGCCATGTCCTGGGGATTCTGGCTTTACCATTTGTCACGGCTTTCGAAACCACTGTGGGCGTCCTGTTGCGCGATCGGCGTGCATTTCCCCATGCTCAGAATTATTGTTACGAGCGCGTGTTGCAGCGGGTGGCGACTTTCGGCAAATTATACGAGCGGCTGCGTTGCGTACTCAGGGCTATGGTGGGTGTAGATGAGTGATCTGTCGCTGGACCAATATCCGCCGGTCGTCGTCTTTGCCTATAACCGGCCTGCCAAATTGCGCCGAGTGCTGGCGGCTTTGCGCAATCAGGACTTGCCACGCTTGCTGGTTTTCGTGGATGGGCCGCGAAGCGAGGAAGACGAGCGCAACGTAAAGGCCTGCCAGGCGTTGGCGCAAAATGTGGATTGGGCTGAGACCAAGGTCTATTGCAGCGAAGTAAACCAGGGGCCAGGCGGTTTCCTGGCTCACATCTCGTTTGTTCTGAACCGTTACCCTGCGGCGGTTTTCCTGGAGGATGACTGCCTGCCTGTCGCCGGTTTTTACGAGTTCATGCGCCAGGCGCTCATGCACTATTGGGATCAAAAACGCGCCTTCTCCATCGGCGGTTACCAACACTTGCCTGCAGAGTTCTTTCGTGGCTATCCCTACACTCTGGTTTGCGGGGCGCGCTTCATTGGATGGGGTTGGGCGACCTGGAAGGATCGCTGGCTCGAAGCCTGGCCGTTTATCCAGGACTATCGGAGTCTTTTCGACCGTCTGACGCGGATTCCTGAGATCGCCGGGCGAGATGTGCCCATCCTCGCCCGTCAAATGGCTGCCGGGGAGGCGATCGATAACTGGGATCTGCGCGTCACCCTGGCAACCTTGTGGCTTCGAAAAGTGCATCTTCTGCCGGTGCAGGGAGTGGTGCGCAACATTGGCCTGGATCTCTCTGGACTACATCACAGCCTGACCAACGTGTTGCGGGCGTTGCTGCTGCATAATCGCAATGTGGGATCATGCGCCCCACAGGAGATCATCTGGCCGGATGACATTGCGCCCAACTGCGAATATATCACCGGCCTGCGCGATTTCGTCACCCGCGCTCAGGGGATCAATTTGCGCCGCAAGATACAGCGCGGGCGTGTGCTCTTTCGCCGTTATGTCTGGCCGCGGCGTGAAGTCTTACGGGATTTGACTCTACCGGGTACGCCCAGACCAGCCAGACGGGCGTTGCTCTCTTATATCGTTTATCCCTTCTTCATTCCAGAGGATGACCCGCGCTATTTCAACCATACGAACATCTGGCATGCACGCGCCATCGTCGAAATCCTGAACCAACTGGGCTATATTGTCGATGTGATCGACTATCGCGACCGGGGGCCGCTTCTTCGTCGGGATTACGATCTGTTCATCGGGCATGGCGGTGTAAATTTCGAGTCGATCTGTCGGCAACTGCCCGAAACCACCCGCAAGATCTTTTTCACCACCGGCAGTTATTGGGAGTATCATAATCAGCAAGAGCGGGCACGGTTCGACGCTTTGGAACAACGCCGCGGCGTTCGTTTACCGTTGGATCGCTATATTCGGCACAGCGAAGAGATGGCTTTGCAGCTTGCAGATGGCGTGATCGGCCTGGGCAATCAAGTCACCCGGCAGACTTATGCCGGCTTTGAGCGGGTGATGATGCTCAACGGCACTGCGTTGTATGATGATCACCTGGATTGGTGCCCCAAAGATTTCAGCAACAGCCGCGAGCATTTTTTGTTCTATGCCGGTTCGGGCAATGTGCATAAAGGCCTTGATCTACTGCTAGAGGCCTTTTCCGGCCTGCGGCAGCACTTGTGGATCAGCACCCGCATGGACCCGAGTTTTGTCCGCGTGTATGCGCGTGAGCTGAATGATTTGCCCAATATTCACCTGCTGGGCTGGGTGCAGCCGCGCTCGCAATCTTTTTATCGGATGATGCACCGCTGCGCTTTCAGCCTGTTGCCTTCGTGTAGCGAAGGGCAGTCCCAGTCGATTGTGGAGACGATGAACCAGGGGTTGATCCCTATTGTCAGTCGCGAATCCGGCTTGGATGTCGAAGGATATGGATTGTACATCGAGCCATGCACGATTGAGCACATTGCCTCAATGGTCGGAGAACTGTGTGGCTGGTCGCCCCAACAGTGCCAGGAATACTCACAGGCCGCTCGCAGGGCGGCGTTGGACGAGTTTTCGGAGCAGGCTTTCAGGCAGCGAATGCGCAACGCAATCCAATCATTTCTATGAAAGTCGTATTGGTCAGCACATCGGATTTTCGTGGAGGCGCAGCCAGAGCTGCGTTCCGTCTGCACCAGGGTTTGCGTCGGTTGGGGTGCGACTCGCAAATGCTGGTTCAGTCGCGTGAGAGCGATGACCCCAGGGTTCATGCTCCAGAAGGGAAGCTGGCCAGAGGCTTTGCTGCCTTGCGCCCGACGCTGGAGCAGCTCCCCTTGCGGATTCTGGCCCCTGCCGTCAGGCTGCCTTTTTCCACCCAATGGTTTCCAGATGACGTGAACCGCCGCCTGCGCAAACTCCAGCCACAGGTCGTCAATTTACACTGGTTTCATAAGGGCTTCCTGCGCATCGAATCGCTCCCCAGATTGCCCTCTCCGCTGGTATGGACGCTCCATGATATGTGGGCGTTTACTGGCGGCTGCCACTACGCAGGGGATTGCGACCACTTTCACTCCAAATGCGGCGCATGTCCACAGCTCAATAGCCGTCGGGTGAACGATCTGTCGCGCTGGGTCTGGCAGCGCAAGCAGCGTAGCTGGCAAAAGGCGGATTTCACCCTGGTCTGCCCCAGCCGCTGGCTGGCGGGACAGGCCAGCCAAAGTGCGCTTTTCGCAGGGCGGCGCATCGAAGTCATCCCGAATGGGATCGACCTGGAACGCTATCGGCCGTTTCCGAAAGGACAGGCGCGCGACTGGCTTCGGCTTCCCCAGGACAAAATGCTGATCTTGTTTAGCGCGATGGGCGGCCCTTCGAATCCTAACAAGGGTTTTCAGTATCTGGCGCCGGTGATGCAAGCGCTGCACTCAGCCGGTTGGGGGGACAGACTCGGTTGGATGCTCCTGGGAGAGACGCATGCGGAGCAGATCGCCGGCCTGCCTGGGAGAGTCATCTCGATGGGACACCTTCATGATGATCTCTCTCTGGCGCTGGTATATGCCGCGACGGATATCTTGATCGTTCCTTCGCTTCAGGACAATTTGCCGAATGCGGCGATGGAAGCCCTGGCTTGCGGTACGCCCTGCGTGGCTTTCGAAGTGGGGGGCATCCCCGAAATGGTGGATCATCTGGAAAATGGGTATCTGGCGCAGCCTGGCGACCCGCAATCCCTGGCGGCGGGCTTAGAGTGGGCATTGGGCGATGATGACCGATTGTCGCGGCTGGCGCAGATGGCGCGTCAAAAGGCCGTTCGGGCGTTCGATCAAAAGGTTCAGGCGGCGCGATATCTGGACTTATTCCAGGAGCTGACAAACCCGCGCAGAGCAGGGGGAAGCGATGGATGATCCACTCGTCTCGATTGTCACGCCATCGTATAACCAGGGTCGTTTCCTCGAGGCCACGATTTGCTCTGTTTTGGAACAAGACTATCCGAATATCGAGTATATCGTCATCGACGGCGGATCGAGGGATGAAAGCCTCGATATCCTGCGCCGATATGGGGCGCGATTGACCTATTGGGAATCGCAGCCCGACCGCGGTCAGGCGCATGCAGTGAACAAGGGGCTGGCACGCGCCCGGGGTGAAATCCTGGGGTGGTTGAATTCGGATGATTTGCTGGCGCCGGGCGCGGTGCGAAGGGCTGTGCAAACCTTCCGCGACCATCCAGAGGTGGATGTGGTTTATGGGCGGCTGGCGCGCATCGACGAGGCCGGCCGGCTGATCCCCACGCCCATTCTGCCCAAAGATCGCCTGGAATTCGGCCGCGCTCATGTCATCGGCGAGTGCATCGTGAATCAGCCCGGGTCGTTCTGGCGGCGCAGAGCGATGCAACAGGTTGGCGGCCTGGATGAGCGCCTGATTTACAGCCTGGATTATGAATTCTGGATCCGCATGGCGCTGGCGGGGATGCGATTCAAGCGCTTGGAGGCTGTGATGGCTTATTTTCGGCTTAGCTCGAGTTCAAAGACGGTGGGACAGATTGCCGCGATGGCGGTCGAGCAGTTTCGCACACTGGAAGAATTGTTAGCGCAGCCAGACCTGGCGTCACGCCTGGGTTTGACCAAATCTCAGGCGCATCAGCAGGCGCGCCTGGCGAGAGCCAGGATCGCCTTGCGGGCCGCTTACGGTTACGCCAGGCTGAGGCAATGGAAGCAGATGTGGGATTGGTTGAATGTGGCGCTGCGCAACGATCCTTTGGCCCTATTCGAAAAGCGATATCTGGATTTAGCCCTGGCCAGCCTGCAACGTCGCCTCAGGCGCATCCGATAAGAAGCGTCGAAAATAGATATAATTGTCTTCACAGGTCATTTGGAGGATACGTTTTGCCCACTAAATTAGGTCGTTACGCTGAAGGGGTCATGGAAGCCGCCTGGCTGGCGGCGGTCATTGTCGTGCCGGTCTTTTTCAACGTTTATTCCAGCCGCATATTCGAGCCAGACAAAATCACTTTGCTTCGTACGCTGGCGCTGGTTGTGCTGGCCAGTTGGTTGGTCAAGCTCATCGAACAGGGCGGAGTGCGCTGGGAGCTTATGAAGAACGAGGGTCGCGGCTTTCAGGCCGGGCTTCGCGGTCTGCTGCAGATTCCGCTGATTGCACCGGTTATCGCGCTGGCGCTGGTTTACCTGGTCTCGACGATCTTCTCAGTGGTACCTTACACCAGCTTTTGGGGCTCCTACCAGCGTCTGCAAGGCACTTATACCACCCTGTCTTATCTGGTGATATTTGCTGCGGTTGCGGCGAACCTTCGCCGCAGCGAGCAAGCCGAACGCCTGGTCGGGGCGATGATCCTGTCCAGCCTGCCGGTCAGCCTTTACGGCATCCTGCAGCGCTACGGCGCTGATCCCATCCCGTGGGGCGGCGACGTGACGGCGCGCATCGCTTCGAACATGGGCAACTCGATTTTTGTCGCTGCTTATCTGATCATGGTCTTTCCGCTCACCCTTGTGCGCGTCGTCAAATCCTTCGAGGCGTTGCTTGCCGGTGAAGCGGAGACGCAGGCTAATCTGAGCGCCGGTGGATTGAGTCAGAGCCTGGTGAATTTTGTGAGCGCTACGGGCTATGTCTTCATCCTGGCGTTGCAAGTCATAGCGCTTTATTTCAGCGGCAGCCGTGGTCCCTGGCTTGGTTGGGGAGCCAGCCTGGTGTTGCTCTGGTTGGGGTTTTCTTTGATTTGGCGCAAGCGCGGGATGACTTTTGTTGGTGTGTCGCTGGCGCTGATTGCCGGGGTCTTTCTGGTTTTGCTCAACATTCCGAATGGCCCTTTGGAGGGCCTGCGCAGCCGTCCAGAATTTGGCCGCCTGGGGCAACTGCTGGACGCCGAGAGCCGCACCGGACGGGTGCGCACGCTCATCTGGCAGGGCGCCGCTGAGCTGGTGCAGCCGCACGCTCCCCTGGATTACCCGGATGGGCGGAAGGACGGCTTGAATTTTCTGCGGCCGCTCATTGGCTATGGGCCTGAGAGCATGTACGTGGCCTATAACCGCTTCTACCAGCCGGAACTGACTCTGGTCGAGAAGCGCAACGCCTCGCCAGACCGTTCACACAACGAGACCTGGGATTCGCTCGTCATCACCGGGCTTCTGGGGCTGTTGACTTATTTGTATCTTTTCGGCTCTGTGATTTATTATGGGCTGAAGTGGCTGGGGTTGGTACCACAGGCGAAATGGCGCAATTTATACCTGGCGCTGTACCTGTTGGGCGGTCTGCTTTCGAGCGGAATCTTTTGGGTTTGGAGAGGTGTGGCTTATTTGGGGGTTGCCCTGCCGTTTGGGATGATCTTAGGGGTCATTTTGTATCTGATCTTGATCTCTTTACTCTTACGGCCTGAAGAGCCCACCGCGCCGGTGGATAAACTGCGCCCCTATCTCTTGTTAGGTCTGGTCGCTGCGGTGATTGCCCACTTTGTCGAAATTAATTTTGGAATCGCTATCGCCTCCACTCGAACGTACTTTTGGGTCAGCGCGGCGTTGATCTTGCTGGTCGGTCACATTTTGCCGCTCTCCGGCGACTATCATCGTCTTGCCGTAGCACCCGTAGCGGATGGGGCGGCGACCTCCGAAGGGGCCCCAGGCCGGACGGGAACAACCGGGCAAAGTCGCAAAAAACGGGCCGCGAATCGCTCCGGATGGCGCGGCGCAAGCCAGCGCAACGCTCACAGCGCTCCCGGCTGGCTGCCTTCCTGGGCGAGGGAGGCTGTCGTCGTTGGCCTGGTGGTCGGCGTCGTCTTGCTCACTCTGGGTTATCTCTACATTTCGAATCTCAGTCGCAGCGATAACCCTGTGGCGTTGATCTGGAATTCGCTGACCAATCTGGCGGGATCCCGCAACTCGTATGGATTGCTGGCGCTGGTGCTGACCACCTGGTTGTTCGGATGTCTTTTGCTGGTTTCTGAAAGCCATCAGACCGTTATGGCTCGTCAAGCAGGCGAGGCAGTGACAAGCGTTTGGTGGAAACAGGTCCTGGTCGCGCTTGGCGTATCCCTGCTAACCGGGCTGATATTCTGGCTCTGGCACGCAAGTGGCCTGGCGGCGTTGAATCGCAGCGCAGCCACCACGCTCGACCAGGTGATGAGTCAGGTGCGCAGTTCTGAACAGATCCTTACTCGCTATTACGTTTACTTATTGGTTGTGATCTTTGCGATGGGCTTTTTCCTTGTGACAAAGTGGGCGGAAGCGACGATGCGCTGGCAAGCGCTCAGCTTGGCGACTGCATCGGCCGTGTTCTTGACTGCCTTTGGCGTCGCTGCCTACACCAATCTGCGCATCATACAAGCGGATATCTCTTTCAAGACGGCTGAGCTTTTTGCCAGGCCGGGCGGCTGGCCGGCGGCGATCGAAATTTACGACCGCGCCCGCGATCTGGCTCCTAACGAGGACTATTATTATCTCTTCCTGGGTCGCGCTTACCTTGAGCATGCCAAGACGCTCCAGAACCCGGTGGAGCGAGAGCAATTGATCAATCAGGCCGCCCAGGATTTGATCGCTGCTCAGCGGATCAATCCTCTCAATACCGATCACACCGCCAATCTGGCGCGGCTGTTCAGCTTATGGTCCACCTATGCCGAAAGCCCCGCTCTGCAAGCGCAGCGTGCCGAAGAGGCCGATGGCTATTTTGCCCAGGCGCTCTCCTTAAGCCCTAAAAACGCCCGGCTGTGGGATGAATGGGCAGTGCACAGGCTGAACGCGTTGGATGATCCAGATGGGGGATATGAGCGCTTGCAACGCGCCCTGGAAATCGACCCCTATTACGACTGGACCTATGCGCTCATCGCCGATTACCTAGCGCGTTTTGCCAGCAACGCGCCGGGCATTTCAGACGAAAACCGCCAGGAGATTCTGCAACAAGCGGCTGATTATTACGTACAGGCTCTGGAGCGCGTCGATCCGGCGAACGTTCAATCCAAATATGGCTATCTGATCGCTTATGGCGGAGTGCAGATTCAGTTGGGGCTGCCGGAGCAAGCGCTTGCGCTATACGAGCAAGCCTTGCAGCTCTGGCCGGATCATCCCGAGGGTTGGCGGCTGACCGGCGCCATGGCGCAACTGTACTCGCAAATCGGCCAGGTGGACAAAGCGTTGGCTTTTGCGCAGCAGGCGTTGGCTGCGGCTCCTGGCGACCAGCGTGGGCCCATCGAAGCCCTGATCCGTGAGTTGGGAGGCGCGCCATAGGTTTGCTGCTCCCCTTTTTCTGCGCCTTTTTGCTAAACCTGTTTTTCGTTCCCCTGGTACGGCGGCTGAGCCTGCGCCTGGGGCTGGTGGTTCAACCGCGTGAGGACCGCTGGCATCGCAGTCCCATGCCAACCCTGGGCGGCGTAGGGATTTTTGCCGCCTTTGGCTTGTGCCTCCTACTAGCTCGGGCTTACTCGCCGGATATCGGAGGTTGGGGCGTCTGGGGGTTTCTCAGCGGATCTGTGTTGCTTTTTGCCATAGGCCTGTATGATGACTTTCGTCCCATGGCTCCTGCCGCCAAGCTGGTGGGGCAGATTCTGGCGGCCACGTTGATCATCTTGCTGGGCTACACCAGCACCTTTTTCTCCCCAAAGATTCCCAACAGCCTGATCGCCCAGATCCCCAACATTTTGTTCACTTATCTGTGGATGGTAGGCATTACCAATGCGATCAATTTGCTGGACAACATGGATGGATTGGCCGCTGGTATTGCCTTTATCACCAGTGCAGTGCTAAGCTATTTTTTTTGGCGTTCCGGCAACTTCAGTTTGCTGTGGGTCACGCTGGCCCTGGCGGGCAGCCTGCTTGGCTTTTTGGTATATAACTTTCCTCCTGCCCGGATTTTCATGGGCGATAGCGGCAGCCTGTTCATTGGTTTTACCCTGGCTGCTCTGGCGATAGCCAACCAGAAGCAACGCGCTTCAGATGTGTTAGCCACTTTGGGCGTGCCTACCCTCTTGTTTCTGCTGCCCATCCTGGATACCGTTCTGGTCACGTTTACGCGCCTGCTGCGAGGGCAATCCCCGGTGCAGGGGGGGCGCGACCATACGTCTCATCGGCTGATCGCTTTCGGATTGAGCGAGCGCCAGGCCTTGTGGGTGCTGTACGGAGTGGCGTTGGTTTCAGCAGTGCTGGCGGCGTCGCTTGAAAGGCTGAACTATTGGCTCAGCCTGGCGCTGGTGCCGTTATTAACTCTCTCTCTGGCGGTGCTGGCCGCTTATCTGGGCGGATTGAAAATCGTCAGCCTGCCGGATACATCTCGTCCAGGCCATGCGTTTGCCCGGTTGATGGCCGAATTGACCTATCGCCGGCGCATGCTGGAGGTGGTCTTAGATTTTGGCCTGATCAGCATAACTTATTACCTGGCATTTCTGACCAACTATGCCATCATTAACGATCAGGGCTCGATGATGAACGAGCCTCGGTTGGAGCTATATCTGCTTTCCTTGCCTGTGGCGCTGGCGAGCAGTTATATTGCGTTTGTCATCTTCGGCGTTTACCGCGGCGTCTGGCGCTATGTCGATTTAGGCGACCTGATTCGTTACATTCAGGCCGCCCTGGGCAGCGCTGCCTTGCTGGCGGCTATGCTTTTTCTTCTTGGATCGGCCGAGCTGGCTTCATGGGCGGTTCAGATCCCCGCTTCTCTGCTGCTGCTGTTTGCTTTGCTGCTGTTTATCGGCCTGGCTGCTACGCGCTTTTCCTTCAGATTGCTGGATCGATACTCCAAGAAGCGTTCCCATCGTGCAGAACAGGCTGTGCTGATCCTGGGCGCCGGTGATGCCGGAGAGATGGCGGCGCGTTGGATCCTGGCAAACCCCGGGTTGAGCTACCGTCTCGTAGGTTTTTTGGATGAAGATCCTTTCATTGTTGGGCGACAGATCCATGGGGTGACCGTCCTGGGTGGGACAGCACAGCTTGAGAGCATCTTGCAGCGTCAGTCTATCGCTGGCGTGATCCTGGCGGGCATTAGCCTCAGTCCGGCCGAGCAGCAGGCCTTGAATGACCTCTGCCGAGCGCATGGCTGCTGGGTTCGCAGGCTGAAGCTGGAATTTGAGGAATTGCCTGCTTTAGACGGGCTTTAATTAATACGATCTTAATCTAATTGGACTTAATGATATAATAAAGTATGCGATTCACATCGCTTGTCTCCAACTTGTTGGTAGCGTTGGTGATCTTTCTGGGTGGACAATTGCTGGGCGCCGGGAAAATGGCTGCACCAAAACAATTATCCCCCTCCACAGGACCGCGCCTGCATCTGCGCGCCGGAGACTTTGATCCGTCCACCCAAACTGCTTCATTACCCCAGGCTGCTGAAATCGATGATCAACCCGGGTTGCGCCTGGTGCAATTCCCTGGTCCAATCCAGGATGCCTGGATCGCTGCACTCCAGGCCTGCAACCTGGCGAGGGTCGGCTACATCCCTGATTATGCTTATTTAGTGTGGGGCAAGGCGCCATCGATCGAATGCCTGCGCCAGGCGGCGCCGCTGCGCTGGCATGGGATGTATCGCCCTGGCTACGCGCTGCATCCTTCCCTGGCGACCACCGTCCATCGCGATAAGTCGGAGGGACCAGAATTGGTGGACGTTATCGTCCAGGTTTACGAAGCGCCGGAGACCGAAGCTTCTGTCAGGGCTGTTCTGGAAGCGGCCGCAAGCGTGCTGAGTCGGCCGCAGTCCCTGCTGGGATATCGCGTGGTGGGCGTACGCCTGGATCAGGCTCGACTTTCGCAGATTGCCGCCCTGCCTGGGGTGGTCAATGTCGAGCCAATGCCTCGCTTTACCCTCACAGATGAGGTGCAGGGTCAGATCATGGCTGGCAATTTGACCAGCGACCAGTCTCGCCCTGCTGGCCCGGGCTATCTGGCCTGGCTGGCCGGTTTGGGCTTTTCCACCCAACCGGAAGATTATCCCATCGTGGATGTAACCGACGATGGGATTGACGATGGCAGCGTTACCCCGCAGCACGCCGATTTTTACCAATTCGGCAGCAAGACCTATCCCGATCGCTTGATTTACAATGTGAATTGGACGTCTGATCCATCTGCTGCTGGCTACGATGGACACGGCAATATCAATGCTTCAATCGTTGCAGGCTATAACAATTTATCAGGGGCGGCCTACGCCGACGCGGATGGTTATCACTATGGATTAGGGATTAACCCTTTTGGCCGCGTAGCTGGCTCCAAAGTTTTTAGCACAGTTTGGGGCTGGGATCTGCCGAATAATGATGTTCAGAGCCTGATCAGCACCAGCTATATCAGCGGCGCCCGGATCAGCACCAACTCCTGGGGAGCCGGCACTTACGGTTCTTATACCTGGTTTGATCAAGCTTATGATGCCCTGGTGAGAGATGCACTGGAGTCGCGACCAGGGAACCAGGAAATCACGATCATCTTTGCTGCGGGCAACGCTGGACCCGATAACCGCTCTACCGGCTCTCCTGGTAACGCGAAAAACGTAATCACGGTTGGTGCAGCCGAGAACTATCGCCCTACCTGGAGTGACGGTTGCGGAGTTGGCCCGAGCGAGGCAGATAGCGCCAGGGATATCGCCAGTTTTTCCAGCCGCGGCCCTACAAGTGATGGGCGAACCAAACCTGATTTGGTAGCGCCAGGCACACATATTCAGGGTGCTGCCACACAGATTTCGAATTACAGGGGCTACCTTGTCTGTGACCGCTACTATCCTGCTGGGCAGACTCTGTACGCGGCATCCTCGGGAACCAGTCACTCGACCCCGGCGGTGGCGGGCGCAGCTTCCTTGTTTTACCATTACTACCAACAACACTTCAGCGCCGATCCGCCCAGCCCGGCCATGATCAAGGCCTATCTGGTCAATTCGGCCCGCTATCAGAATGGCCTGGGCGCTAACGATGACCTTCCTTCGGCCAGCCAGGGATTTGGGGGGGTGTTCCTGGGCAGAGCCTTCGACAGCTTGCCGCGTGTACTGGTCGATCAGCAGGGTGAATTTACACAAAGCGGGCAAGTTTATACTATCAGGGCGCGCGTTGTCAATCCAGGGCAGCCCCTGCGCATAACCCTGGCCTGGAGCGACGCGCCAGGTGAGCCTTATGCTGCAGCCTATGTGAACAATCTGGATCTGGAGGTCGAGGTTGGCGGTTCGACGTATCTCGGCAATGTGTTTAACGGTGCGTTTTCGATCTTGGGTGGCCAGGCCGATTCTGTGAATAACGTAGAGAGCGTATTCTTGCCGCCTGGGCAGAGCGGCCAGGTGCTGGTGCGCGTGCGCGCCACCAACATCGCTGGAGATGGCGTGCCTAATAATGAAGATATCACCGATCAAGACTTTGCTCTGGTGATCTACAATGCTGCACAATTTGTGGGCACTCTAAAGGGGATGGTGACTGACCAGAATGCTGGTACTGGCATCCCAGATGCGCTTATCCAGGCGGAGGCTGGCGGCTGGCGCTACCGCACTACGACGGATGCTTCTGGCGCTTACACGTTGCCGTTGGCGGCAGATATCTATAGCGTTTCGGCCTGGAAATTGGGTTACTCATTAGAAAGCGCCTCCGATGTCGCTATTAGCGACGATCAGATCACGACGCAGGATTTTGCTCTTTCTCCGGTCGGCCGTTTTCATTTGCAGGGCTGCATCACTGACCGAGAAACCGGCCAGGGTTTGGCGGCGTCGCTTTCGGTCCAAGGACCGTTTGGCGTTCCTGTTACTAATACAATAACCACCCGGTCTGATCCATGTTACCAGCTGGATCTATTTGCCTCTTTGTATTCGCTCCATGTGGAAAGCCTGCTGCATCTGCCCGCTGATGCCTTGGTGGACCTCAGCGCGGACGCCGTGCAAGATTTTGCCCTTGAAGCCACCACGCTGGATGGTTTGCTTCATGGCAAGGTGACAGATTTTAATACGGATGAGCCGCTGAGCAGCGCCATATCGGCTGTCCCAATGCCTGGCGCCTATCCTGGCCCTTATGTGACAACTTCTGACAGTGATGGGGCTTACAGCATCCTGCTCCCAGCAGATACTTATACCCTCTCAGTGACGGCTCCTTTGTACGTCCCCTTGCAAGAGGTTGGGGTGGTGGTGCCACAGAGCAACGTTGAAGAGCGAGATTTTGCCCTCAAGGCGCCCTGGCTTCAAGTGACCCCTTTAGAAGCGCTACGCTATGAACTGAACCCCGGAGAGCGAGTCAGCGCAACGCTGCGCCTGAGCAACACCGGCAGCGCCCCGCTCGAGTTTGAAATTTATGAAACCTCCGGCGATCTCATCAGCGGAGGGCCGGACCCGGCGGGGTACGTGTTACTGGATAGCCGCGTTTCCAGAGATGTACGCTACGAATGGATTGATGCATCTGATGGCACGATGCTGTTCTTGGGGGATGACGATGAAGTCAGTGTAAATCTTCCATTCGTATTCACGTTTTATGGAAGAAGTTCTAATATTCTGCTAATTGGCAACAATGGCGCAGCAATTTTGGGTGTCAGCACGGGAGATATTCCCTATGTCAATTCGAGGATGTCCTCAGCCCCCGATGACTTTATTGCACCCTTCTGGGATGATTTAGACGCCGATTATGGGTGGGTGGCTTATAAGACGGTTGGCACAGCGCCACAGCGCCGCTTTGTTGTCGAATGGTTCAATCGTCCCCACTATCGTTTTGGGAGCAGCGGCATCACGGCTGAGTTGATCCTCTACGAGGAAAGCAACAATCTGAAATTCCAATATCAAGATGTTATCTTCGATGATGCTTTGGGCGATAACGGGAATAGCGCTACCGTTGGCATTCGCGGCCATGATCAAAGTTTCCTTGAATATTCATATAATTCCCCAAAATTGGCCAATGGTATGGCGCTTTGCTTTCAGGCGCCTGGCGCGCGGCCCTGTGACGCACGTGATGCGCCATGGTTGACGATCACTCCTTCTAATGGCATTATCTTTGAGCAGGATGTTTTAACCGTGACCCTACAGTTGGATACTGACGTATCCGGTCTGGGCCTGCACGTCGCTACTGTACACCTCTGGGGCAATGATCCTTACAACCTGCCATATATTCAAATTCCGGTGCGCATGCTTGTGCACGGTTTTGAGCTGTTTTTCCCGATGGCCGGGGCGCCGCCTCGGCCAGGTATGCCGTAAGTGGTGTGATATTGTCTATGGAAGAAGATGTCAACAACCCCAGTCCGGATTCCTCATCGAGACGAACGCTGTTGCAGCCCAACCCTGTCCCTTTGGTGCGCGTACGAGGGTCGCATCGTGAAATTGGCCGCCAGATTGGGGAAGCGTGCGCTGAACAGGTACGTCGTAGTGTCAAAAACGCGCGTAGCCTTGTAGAACAAACTTATCACAATCTGGAATTGACCTGGGAAGGGGCAGTTATTCAGGCGCGCAAGTACATGCCCTTCACACAGGAGCGCTATCCGCAATATGTGGAGGAGCTATTGGGCATTGCGGAGGGCGCCGGCGTAACTTACGATGAACTGGCGGTGGTAAATGCCTTGGAAGGCGTCACCATGGACGCACTGCACCTGACCAAGTGCACCAGCCTGGCGGTCAACGGCGATCGCACGGCCGATGGGCATGTGCTGGTAGCGCATAATGAAGACTGGCTGCCAGATGACGAGCCGGATGTGTATCTGGTGCACGCTTCGCCAGATGATGAGCCGCCCTGGTTGGCAATGACTTATGGGGGGTTGCTGCCGAACATTGGTTTCAACGCCGAAGGCATCGCTCAATGCTGTGACACCGTTTATCCCAATGACACGCGAATTGGCATCCCGCGCGTTCTGGTTTCCAGGGCGGTATTGGCAGCGCGGAGTTTGTCCGAAGCCATCCGTAGCGCCATCGTCCCGCAACGAGCTGCGGGTTATAACCATTTGTTGGTGAACGAGGCAGGCGAGCTTTACTCACTAGAAGTCTCGGCGCGCCGATTTGCAATCCTATACGGCGAGGATGGCTCGATCGTCCATACCAACCACTATCTGGACATGAAGATGCAGGCGATTGAAGATGATTCAGAGGAATTGATCGAGACCCGTCTGCGGTATTTTCGAGCGCTGCGCCTGCTCAAGCGAGCCGACTTGCACACGCTTAAGTCGCTTCAGGCCATTCAGCGCGACCATCTGAACTACCCGAATTCGATCTGCAACCACTCCGACAAGGATCTGGATCCGCTGGATCGCGAGAAGACCATCTGTGCTTTGATTATGGATCTAACCAGCCGGGCGATGCACATTGCCTGGGGGAATCCCTGCTCGAGCCAGTATCATACTTACTATCTGGACTAACGACGACCGCTCAGCGCCCCCACAGACCAAAGCGGCTGCGGCGCTTTGCTTCCCGGCGCGTGTGTTGTTCATGGATTTCTAACACGTGGCCGACTTTTTCGTCTATTGCTGCCCGCAGCCAGATTGCACCTTTTTCGGCTGTGCCCAAGCTGCCGGCTCCGTAGGCGCCGGTGGCGGTGTCGTCATCCCAGGGCGGATTGGCGATCAGCGAGCCGCCCTCGACCCAATCCATGTAATAGTTGGGGGTGGCGATGAAATCGATCTCATCCACGGCGCGGTCCATGTGCACCAGGTCGGGGCGAAGGTGTAAGATCAGCGAAGTCTCGAGTTCGCAAGCATGACCCATCCCGCCGATTTTAGATTGGCGGTGTTGTTGCAGGGCCGCAACCCCCTCTGGGCCGGATAGATACAGCCAGGAGGTGGCGCTGAAGACGCGGCGGTGGCGTTCCCCAGCGTATTTCACCACGTTGACCAGGAAGGAGTGGTTCCCACCATGTCCATTGATGAAATAGATGCGGTCGAAGCCGCGCCCGGCCAGCACATCCACTACTGCGCCCCAGAAATCCTCGAAAGCGCGTCCGCCGCAATTCAACGTGCCGGCGAACGCCTGACGGTGGGTGCTCACGCCATAGGGGAAGACCGGCAGACCGAAGGCTGACTCTGGCGCTGTCTGGCTTATTCCCTGCCCAATAGCTTCGATGATCAACGTATCGGTGCTCATCGGCAAATGGTAGGCGTGCTGCTCGGTATGTCCCACCGGGATGACGATGACCTTGCCGCGTTGCTCGTCCTCGGGCAGCAGAATCGTCGAGGCTGTCTGGCTGGGGTGGAATAAAGCGATGCGCGCAGCCCCCAGCCCCAGGTTTAGTTCCTGGGGGGTCAGCGCAAAGACCTGACTGAAGCCATCTTCGCGCAGGCTATCGATCAGATTCAACAGCAAGGCCCCCAGGAAGCGCTCTGAAACAGTCAGCCCGCTGCCTGCCCAGCCATATGGGATGGGAGGCAACAATCCAATTTGGGGTGGGTGGCCGAGAGCATCGGCGAGCAAGTTTAGGTTGTAGCCCTCACCCAGGGGGATGACCAAGGGGCAGTTCCGAGGCAGGGCAGCAATTTCTGGGAAGGTCAGATCGGCGTATGCAAAGAAACGAGTCATGGCGATTTAGATCCTGCTCAAGAGCTGTGCCTTTTTTTCCAAAAACTCCTCTTCTGTGAGCAAGCCTTCTCTGCGCAGGCTATCGAGTTGGGCGATCAGAGCAGGCACGCCGGTATAAGCTGTTTCGCTTGCCTGGGCTTGTTCGCGCAGGTCAAAGCCCTCCAGTTGGGATTTGGCGTTGAGCAGCGCCTTTTTGAATTGCACCGGGCTATCGATGCGCCGAAACAGGTTCAACCCCAGTTCGCTGGCGGTCAGGATCTCAATGTCGCCATAGTCGAAGATGCGCCCCAGGGCTGACTGCGTCATCATCACATCGTTGACCTTTTCCAGGGAAGAGTCGGTCACGTTCTTGTTAAAAATGCCAGAGGTTCGAATGACGCGCCGGTTTGTGATGATGTATTGATGATTTGCCCATTTTAAGATGTCGATCACCATCGTGGTGATTGGAATCAATAACACAATGAAACCAACCGCCACGATCAAGGCGAGGTAAGCGGTAAAGAAAATCGCTGCGGTGATCGTCGCAGCAAATATCAACAAGATCGTGATGATCTCCAGGATGATCGACCTTGCCAGGATAAACCAATGCTGCCGGGCTACCAGGATGACTTTCTCGTGCTCGCCTAACTGACCTTCCAGGTAAGAGGGAATCATGGTTTGTCTCCTTATCGTTGCGAACCCTGACATGAATTGATCGGTAGTGCCTCTTTATTATAATTGCTTCTCATGTTCCTGGATTTCACGAATATTTGAGATAAAGCAATTCTGTTGAGGCAATTTCATATCAGGTTAGGCGCACATTCCTGGTGTCTTTACGTCTTGCTCCTGTCAATTGTCTGTGGAATACGCCAATCCTGGGAAAATTTTTCTTAACTTTATATTGACAAATATGACAAATAAACTATACTTTGCCGCATCCAAATATGGCGTCTCATTTGGTGGGGCCTCAGTTTGAATCCTGGTGCAAAAAGCATGGCAGCGCTCAGATCACTAAGAATGTGGGGAATTCTGGGCTGTTTCGCTGTCCCGGTGTGAAAGGGGGTGGTTCTTGACACATAGCTAAATCCGGAAGATGTAGATCCTTATTCAGAGAGACTGCTGCGAAGCACCCAACCCAATTGTTCTATGCCGAAGGAGAGAAATGAACCACAAGCGCAAGCCTACACACGCTGTTGCCCTCTTCGTTGCCCTGATGTCTATTCTTAGCATTTTGCTTTCCGCCTGTGCTGGCGGAACTGCTCCGAGCGCAACACAGGCGCCGCCGACACAGCCTCCAGCGGACGCCCCGGCTAAAGGGGGGCCACTGCAATCCATTGGCGAGGGAGAAGGTGAGGTCTCCATCGTTGCCTGGGCCGGCTACATCGAACGCGGCGAGACGGATCCGGCTTTCGATTGGGTGACCCAATTCGAGAAGGACACCAATTGCAAAGTCACGGTCAAAGTTGCTGCCACTTCCGACGAGATGGTCGCTTTGATGAACGAGGGCGGTTTCGATCTGGTCACGGCCTCTGGTGATGCCAGTAATCGGCTGATCTCCGGCGGACGTGTTCAGGAGATCAACATCAACCTGATCCCTTCCTGGAACACGGTTGATCCACGGCTCCAAAACGCTCCCTGGCACACAGTGAACGGCAAGCATTATGGCGTTCCTTACCAGTGGGGCCCCAATGTATTGATGTATAACACGAACGCTTTTCCCACTCCGCCGGATAGCTGGAGCGTGGTCTTTGAGGAGCAGACCTTGGGCGATGGAAAGTCGAACAAGGGACGGGTGCAGGCCTATGATGGTCCGATCTATATTGCCGATGCAGCTTTGTACCTTAAGGCCACCAAGCCTGAACTGGGAATCCAGGATCCGTATGCGCTTAACCGCGAACAATTCAACGCGGCGCTAGATTTGCTCCGTCAACAGCGCCAACTCGTTGCCCGTTACTGGCATGACGCGTTTATCCAGATGGACGATTTCAAGAACGAGGGCGTGGTAGCCAGCGGTTCCTGGCCCTTTCAAGTGAACCTGCTTCAGCTTGAAGGCCAGCCGATTGCCAGCGTTTTCCCCAAGGAAGGCGTTACCGGCTGGGCAGATACCACGATGATGCATGTGGATGCGCCGCATCCCAATTGCGCTTATAAGTGGTTGGAACATTCGCTTAACCCGAAGCTGCAAGGGGACCTGGCCGCCTGGTTTGGCTCTGTGCCTGCTGTGCCTGCCGCATGCGAGGGTAACGAACTGCTTGGCCCCGATGGCTGTAAGACGAATGGTATGGATCAGTTCGACAAGATCGCTTTTTGGAAGACCCCCACGACTGATTGCGGCAATGGTAAGTCCGATTGTGTGCCTTACCATGAATGGGTTACGAATTATATTGCTGTGATCGGCGGTCGTTAGCCTATGTCCGATACGCTGCAAGTCGCAGTGCGCTTCGAGCGCGTCAGCCGGCACTTCGGCGAGGTCAAGGCGGTAGATGACATCAGCCTGGATTTGTTGGATGGGGAGTTTTTCACTTTGCTCGGCCCTTCTGGTTCAGGCAAGACCACTTGCTTACGCATGATCGCCGGGTTTGAACGCCCCACCTCTGGGCGGATTCTGCTTCATGGAGTCGATGTCTCTAACCTGCCGCCTTACGAGAGGAATGTCAATACGGTCTTCCAGGACTATGCCTTATTTCCCCACATGACCGTTGGCGAGAACGTCGCCTATGGGCTGATGATCAACAAGGTGCCCAAGGCGGAGCGCGAGCGGCGTGTGGAGGAGATGCTTGAACTGGTGCGCCTGAGCGGTATGGCGGGACGCAGGCCGTCGCAACTTTCTGGCGGACAACGTCAACGCGTTGCGCTGGCGCGCGCTTTGATCAACCATCCGCGCGTCCTGCTGCTCGACGAACCTCTGGGGGCATTAGACTTGAAGTTGCGTCAGCAGATGCAGTTAGAGCTCAAAGCGATCCAACAGCGTGTCGGAATTACGTTCGTCTATGTGACTCACGATCAGGAGGAAGCTCTGACAATGAGCGACCGCCTGGCCGTGTTCAATCATGGCAAAATCGAGCAGGTGGGGACTCCGGCCGAGGTGTATGAGAGCCCCACCTCCTCCTTTGTCGCCGGTTTTGTAGGCGTCACCAACCTTGTCAGCGGCGAGACGGCTCGGGCTATCACCGGCTCGCCGCTGACTTTTTCGGTGCGCCCGGAAAAGATTCGCATTGTCGCACCTGACACACAACCTTCGCCGGATGAGTTTGCAGTGGATGCTTGCGTGCAGGATGTGATTTATCTGGGGCTATATACGCGTTACATTATGGCGCTCAGCGTGGGCGGCGAAATGGTCGTTATTCAGCAGAATCTAAACACCACACGCAACGATGCACTGGCAGTGCGCGGCCAGGCCGCCCGTTTGATCTGGCTGCGTAGCGCCAACCGTTATCTGGAAGGAGAAGGGGAAGCAGAATGAGCGTTTTTGAAGAAACGATTGGCGCCAGGCCGAGTCGGTCGCTAAGCTCGCGAATATCCACGCATCTCTATTTGCATCCCAACCTTTTCCTGTTACTGCTCCTTGGGCCTCCATTGCTTTGGATGGTGGTTGTCTATTTAGGTTCCCTGGTGACGCTGCTGGTCAACAGTTTCTACAGCCTGGATGATTACACTGGGATGATCGTGCGAGAGTTCACTTTACGAACTTACGCACAACTGTTCACTCCGGCAAACCTGGATATTGTGTTTCGTACTGTCAGTATGGCGGCTGCTGTCACTCTGACGACTGCGGCGCTGGCCTTTCCATTGGCGTATTTCATCGCTCGCTATGCTTCGCCGCGTAGCAAAGGCTGGTTGTACCTGGCAGTTTTGCTGCCGCTATGGTCCAGTTATCTGGTGCGCGTCTATGCCTGGAAGTTGATTCTCGCTAAGGAGGGTATCCTTAGCTGGGCGATCATGCAATTAGGGTTAACCCAGGCTTTGGAGATGCTACTCGATCTGCCGGGTATAGGAGGGCCTTCACTCTCGCTCTCTCCGATCGGCATTTTTGTCGTTTTTACCTATGTCTGGTTGCCTTATATGGTTCTGCCCATCCAGGCCGCATTGGAGCGCGTGCCCAAATCGCTGATCGAAGCCTCCAGCGACCTGGGCGCCCGCCCGCGGGAGACTTTCCGCTATGTAACCCTGCCGCTGGCATTCCCGGGCGTAGTTGCCGGTTCGATCTTCACCTTCTCGCTCACCATGGGCGATTTCATCGTCCCGGCCTCGCTGGGCAATTCCAGTTTTTTTATTGGGCAGGCTGTGCTCTCACATCAGGGTACGTCTGGCAACCTGCCGCTGGCAGCAGCTTTTACGATGGTGCCCATTGTGATTATGATTTTTTACCTGCTGGTCGCTCGCAAACTGGGAGCTTTCGATGCCCTCTAAACGCTCTGATCCATCCGATACGCGGGCTTCTCTTCCGCTCAAACTGGCTGCAACTGCGGTCTTGCTCTTCCTGCACATCCCGGTGTGGATTATTTTGCTGTATGCTTTTACGACCGATGAGGCGACTTTTTCCTTCCCGCCGCCGGGTCTGACGATTCGCTGGTTCGGTGTGGCTTTTGGGCGACAGGATTTTTGGGCCGCGCTGATGCTTTCGCTACATGTGGCTGGAGTGGCCACAATTGGAGCGCTGGTGTTGGGTTCTTTAGCGGCCGCAGCGGTATACCGGAGCAAGTTTTTCGGCCGAGAAGCGATCTCTGTGCTGCTGGTGCTGCCGCTTGCTCTGCCTGGCATCGTCACGGGCATCGCATTGCGTTCGGCAATTAGCCTGGGAGAGATTCCTTTTAGTTATTGGACGATTGTGCTCGGTCATACCACTTTCTGTGTAGTGGTGGTATATAACAACGTGTTGGCGCGCCTGCGGCGCTTCGGTAACTCGCTGATCGAGGCGTCGATGGATTTGGGCGCCAACGGTTTCCAGACCTTCCGGTATATCCTGCTGCCTCACCTGGCGACGGCCCTGTTGGCGGGCGGGATGCTGGCTTTCGCGCTCTCCTTTGACGAGGTCATTGTCACGACTTTTACAGCCGGCCAGCAAGCCACTCTTCCGATCTGGATTTTCAGTCAGCTCACCCGGCCGCGAGATCGCCCGGTGACCAATGTCGTGGCGGTCTTCGTGATACTGATCACTTTCATCCCTATCTTAATTGCTCATCGGCTGACGCGCGATAGCGGCGGTGCACATCTTTAATGCCCAAACGTTCACAACTTCTCTGCGCCATCTTCACAGGTTCTTCATAAGTATGCGCTATCATCAAGATCAGTAAACAACGGAAACACACCTTAACGCTGATCTTTGTTGGATGAAGGGAGAAAAACGAGATGAAGAAACTGTTGTGGATTGGCTTGATTGCAGTTGTGGCATTGCTGGCATTGGGCGCCACGGGCTACGCCTACGCTCAGGGAGGACAACCAACCCCACCCGCACCCTCTGGACAGGGCTATGGCCCGGGTATGATGGGCCGCGGCGGGATGATGGGGCGCTGGTATCAGGGCGGAACCGGACAGTATGGGCCGATGCACGAGTATATGGTCGCGGCGATGGCTGCTGCACTCGGGATGACCGATGAGGAACTGGACGCCGAGCTGGCCTCCGGAAAGACCATGTGGCAGGTGGCCGAAGCCAAAGGCCTGAGCCTGGAAGAGTTTCAGAAGCTAATGCTCGACGCTCGTCAGGCGGCGCTTGAAAAAATGGTCGCGGATGGCGTGATTACCCAGGCGCAGGCAGATTGGATGCTTGCCCGCATGCAAGGAATGTGGGGGCGCATGTGGGGCCAGGGCGGAGCCACGGGTGGCTGCCCGATGCATGGTGGCGCTTATGGCCGAGGCGGGCGATGGGGCACTCCGCCAGTTCAGAACACGCCAGTCCCATCGTCGAACGGGTAAGACGCTTTTCGATGAAAACGAAGCTCCCCGTCTATTTCGATCGGCGGGGAGCTTCGTCTTTTCCACAGTCCAACGTGTTTGAACAGGTCGGATCAATGGTAAGGAGTGATTTGTCCTTGTTTGTGTGGGTATTTCCCGGTTTTATCGGCGTAGAATTCGCTCAACTGGGCAAATGTGGCTTCGATATCGGCGCTGGGATAGATCACCGGCCCTACTCCTACTTGCCGCTTTCGATAATCGACAAACCCCAAAACCAGCGGCACTTGAGCGCCGATCGCCATGTAGTAAAAGCCGGTCCTCCAGCGGGTGACCAGGCTGCGCGTCCCCTCGGGGGCAATAGCGATGATCAGGCGCTCCGAGTTTTCGAATGCCTGAACGATTTGAGCAACGAAATTGTTGCTGCGGTCTCGGTGAACCGGAATTCCGCCCAAACGCCGAAAGATGCCGCCCAGCGGCCAGCGAAACAAAGAGTCTTTGCCAATCCAGTTGAAACGCACGCCGCCGGCGAGCATCAGCAGCATCGCCAGGGGAAAATCCCAATTGGAGGTATGCGGCGCGCCTACCAGGATGTACTTGGGCAGATCGGGAAAGCTGCCCGTCATTTCCCAACCAACCATTTTGAGAATGGCGCGCGCTAGGCGCTGGCTGAAGGCAGGTCTTATAGTTGATTTATCCAGGGAAATTGTTGACATGACGGCAGCAGTATAACATAGCTGCATGGCTCTGCGGTTAAGCCAGGATAAGTCTCTGAAGCGAGCGACACGGTAGTAAAATGAGGTATCTCAACAGGCGATAACGAAGGTTAGATTCATGTCCACCATATTGATCATCGAAGATGAACCTGAGCTGGTTAAAGTCCTGCGCTCTTATCTGGAGCAGGCCGGATTCACGGTGCTGAGCGCCGGGCGCGGCGATACGGGGCTTTCCGTCTTCGAACAAAAGCGCCCCGATCTGGTGATCCTGGATTTGAACCTTCCCGGCATGGACGGGTTGGACGTGGCGCGACAGATACGTCGTAAGGATAACACCCCGATCATCATGCTGACTGCCCGGGTCGAAGAGACAGATCAGCTGATTGGCCTGGAACTAGGCGCTGACGATTACATCACCAAGCCTTTCTCGCCGCGGGTCGTGGTGGCGCGCGTGCGGGCCTTGTTGCGCCGCAGCGAAACTGCGCCGTCGGCCTCGCACTTATTGCGCGTGGCAGACCTGGAGATCGATCTGGACGGGCACACCGTGTATCGTGGGGGTCAGCCGCTGGAACTGACACCGACCGAGTTCAGCCTCCTGGCGACGCTGGCCGCCCAGCCGGGGCGCGCTTTTACCCGCTTGCAGTTGCTCGAAGCCAGCCAGGGCGCGGCTTATGAGGGTTACGAGCGCACCATCGATGCCCATATCAAAAACCTGCGCGCTAAAATCGAGCCAGACCCGAAGAACCCTCGCTATATCGAAACCGTTTTTGGCGTTGGTTACCGTTTTGCCCGTCCCTGAATGATGCGCACCCGGTTGCTGCTTTCCTTTGTCCTGGTTGTATTGGTCTCCGTAGTCGGCGTAGTGGTCTTTGCCCGCCAGGGCGCTGCCAGCACGGTGCGTGCCTTCATGTACCGAGGTGGGATGGTGGGCAGCGACGAACTGGCGGCGCAGCTTCAGGAATACTACGCCCAGCATGGCTCCTGGGAGGGTGTGGAAAGTTTGTTGGGTGCGTCTGGCCGCGATCAGGGCCAGGGGATGGGCATGATGCACGGCCAGGGGCAGGGCATGATGATGGGCCAGCGGTTGCGACTGGCCGACAGCAGTGGAACGGTGATCGCTGATACCTCCGCTGCGCCCTCGGGCAAACTGAGCGCGGACGAAAAGAGCGTCGCCATCCCGCTCAAGGTGAATGGAAGAACGGTAGGTTATCTTTCCTGGCGGGGTGGGATGGCTTTCACGGCAGCCGATCAGTCTTTCCTGCTCAGCCGCCTGACTCGGGCCGCCATCACTGCCGGGCTGATCGCGGCCGGGCTTTCGCTGCTGCTTGCCTTGCTGCTTTCGTACACTCTGATGCGCCCGGTGCGTGAACTGACCCAGGCCGCCCGGCGGCTGGGCGAGCACGATCTCTCTCAGCGCGTGCGCGTCAGCGGCAGGGATGAGCTGGCAGAGCTGGCGCGCGCCTTCAACCGCATGGCCGATTCGTTGCAGCAGGCCCAGGAAAGTCGTAAAGCGCTAACGGCGGACATCGCCCACGAGCTGCGGACGCCATTGGCGGTGCAGCGCGCCAGCCTGGAAGCCATGCAAGACGGAGTCTATCCGCTCACCCCTGACAACCTGGCTTCTGTGTTGGAGCAAAACTTGTTGCTCACCCGTCTGGTGGACGACCTGCGCACCCTGGCGTTGGCCGACGCCGGGCAGCTCACCCTCGAGCGCACGCCCACCGATCTGGCGGCGCTTGTCCAACGCACTGTCGAACGCTTTCAGCCGCAAGCAAACGCCCGGAGCATTGCTCTTCAGTTCGATGCCGAGCAAACTGCTGGTTCTTTCGTATGTAACGTTGACCCTCAGCGCATTGAACAGATCCTTTCCAACCTGCTCACGAATGCACTGCGGTACACCCCGGATGGCGGGCGGATCGCAGTGCGCCTGGCTGCTGCGCCGTCCGCTTCCGGCGATGTGCAAATCACGGTGCATGACAGCGGCCCAGGAATCCCGGCGGAGGCCTTGCCGTATGTCTTCGAGCGCTTTTATCGCGCCGATCGCTCACGCAGCCGTTCCGAGGGCGGCAGCGGGCTTGGCTTGGCAATCGCCCGCCAGCTTGCCGAGGCTCACGGCGGCAGCCTGACCGCAGCTAACCACGCCCAGGGCGGAGCAGTTTTCAGCCTGACTTTACCTGGAAGATGATTCGCAACAACGTCACTCGCCTCTTGGATTCTCGCGGCATCCCATATACTGCATTCGAATTGCCAGCCGAAAAGATCGGCGCAGTCGAGGCAGCCCAGATCATGGGCGCGCCGCCGGAGCAAGTTTTCAAGACCATTGTGGTGTTGCGAGAGGGGAAAGGTAAACCTATCCTGGCGCTGACCCCTGGCCCGGCTGAAGTGGATCTGAAGTTGTTGGCAAAGGCGCTGGGCGAGAAAAAGTTGCGCTTGCCAACCGAAAAAGAAGCTGAGCGCGTGACGGGGTTACAGGCGGGCGGCATCTCTCCGCTGGCGCTGCTCAACAAGGGTTTTCAGGTGGTGATTGATGAAACCGCCATCCTATACGAAGAGATCTATATCTCTGGTGGGCAGCGTGGTCTGGATATCCGGCTGTCAGTAGAGGCGTTAGTAGCGTTAACCGGCGCAGAATACGCCGATTTTAGCCGATAAGAGCCCTGCCCTCTACAGATCGTTGCCAGGCTGTGATACAATACGGCTAACCTCTCCCTGATGGAGCGAGCCATGAATCAGTCTCTTGCGAAACCTTCAACTTCTGAAGATCAACCGATTATCATCTGCCGCGATGTGCACAAGTGGTTTGGTCATTTCGAAGCATTACGCGGTATCAATATGGATGTCTATCGGGGTGAAGTGGTGGTGATCTTCGGTCCATCGGGTTCAGGAAAATCCACCTTCATTCGCACGATTAACCGCCTGGAGGAGCATCAGCAGGGCACGATCATCGTGGATGGCATCGAGTTAACCCGAGATGTGCGCAATATTGAGCGTATCCGCATGGAAACCGGCATGGTATTTCAATCTTTTAACCTGTTCCCGCATATGACAGTGTTGGACAATATCATGCTGGCGCCTATGAAGGTGCGCAAATGGCCGCGAGAGAGGGCTGAAGAGATCGCCAGGCAGCTCCTGGAGCGCGTGGGCATCCCGGAACAAGCAGCTAAATACCCGCCGCAGCTTTCCGGCGGTCAACAGCAGCGCGTGGCCATCGCTCGGGCGCTGGCGATGCAGCCCAAGATCATGCTCTTCGATGAACCCACTTCTGCCCTTGACCCTGAGATGATCAAAGAGGTGCTGGATGTCATGATCAACCTGGCGGAGTCTGGCATGACGATGCTGGTGGTGACGCACGAGATGGGCTTTGCAAAGGCAGTGGCCCATCGCATGTATTTCTTCGATCAAGGGCAGATCGTGGAAAGCGGGACGCCGGATGATATCTTCAACAATCCGAAGGAAGACCGCACAAAGCTGTTCCTGTCGCAAATCTTGACACACTGAGGCGCCGGGCGCAGCACAGTCCAGCAAAATTCTAGAATTGGTGCAAGAACATTATCTTCCGTAGATATTTCCCCATCCTTATATTGCTCGTTCTGAACATCGTGGTGGGTTCATTTGTGGTGGCTGATTACGGCCAATCGCAGGATGAGCATCTGCGGTTGCGCTATGCCGATAAATCTCTTTCGGCATATTCGGGTGCTGAGCGGCGGTTGAGCGACGAGAAGGGGGCGTTCTACGTGATGCTGGCTTTGGTTGGCTCGAGGGCTGTGAACCATTTGCGCCCCGAGTGGCTGGCGATTGACGCCTGGCATTTCATGCATTTTTTGACCTTCCTGATGGGAGTGTTTTTCCTATACCGTATCTGTTTGCGCTTTGTCAATCAGTGGGCGGCGTTTGCCGCGGCGCTCTTGTTCAACACCCAACCATTGTTATGGGGACACGCTTTCATCAATCCCAAAGACATCCCTTTTATGACTTTTTTCCTGGCAAGCGTGGATATGGGATTGGAGATGGCGCAATCCATCTCTCTGCCCTCGCCTGGGGTAGAGGCATATACGATTGGGTCTTATCTTACCGCTGTTAGGGATGTTGTAAAAAAGGATTGGACACAAGCCAGCCAGCGGAAAAAGTTGCTGCTCGGGGGGCTGAGCCTGCTTTCGTTCCTCCTGCTGGTTCTGCTGAAGTTCGCCGATGCTCCGATTAAAGCTTGGATTGCGGATTTGATCCGTCTGGCGTATGCCTCTGGGCCCTCCGGCCTTTTGGGCCGGTTTTTCTTTCAGATCGCGCGAAACGCTCAGCTTACCCCTGTGGATTTGTATGTCAATAAAGCCATCAGTTTGTATCCGTACCTGATCTACTTGTCGGCGGCGATTTTTCTGTTCGTGATCGGTGTAGCCGCGTTGAGCCTGTATCCAATGAGCTTTCGCTGGTTGTGGCGGCAGTCGTTCGAACCGTTCATCCGCCAAGTTTGGGTGCACCTGAGAAATCTTCGGGTGCTGGCTGCGGGCGTCTTTTTGGGCCTGGTTACTGCAATCCGTGTCGCAGGACCACTCTCAGGGGCGCTGGTGGGCGGATACCTGTTGCTGAGAAAGGGGCGCAGGGCCATTCCGGTGTTGGCCGCCTATTTTGGGGTTGGCCTGCTGGTAACCTACCTGGCATGGCCGGCGCTATGGAAAGCGCCGCTGCAGCAGTACACAAAGAGCGTCTCCAAAGCCCTGGATTTCCCCTGGGAAGGCAAGGTGATGTTTGCGGGAGCCAGTTATGAGGTGACTGAGCTGCCGCGACATTACCTGCCGACGGTGTTGAGCCTGCAGTTCACTGAAACAGCTATGCTGATGTTCCTGGTGGGGGTAGTGGTCTCGATAAGGTGGTGCCAACGCAAGAGGGTCGAATGGGAAAGGGTAGCCCTGATCGCCGTCTGGCTGGTGGCGCCGGTGCTGACGATTGTGATTTTACATCCGGTGATCTACGACAATTTTCGGCATTTTCTGTTCATCACGCCGCCGATCTTTATATTTTCCGCGATTGGTTTTCAATGGCTTTTCGAGCGGCTGCGAAAGCCAATCCTTTGGTTGGGATTGGTGATCCTCTTGATCCTGCCGAATTTGTATTGGATGACGGCGTTGCACCCTTATCAATATGTGTATTACAACAGCCTGGTCGGCAATGTTCAGGGGGCTTTCCGGCGCTACGAGATGGATTATTGGGCGACATCCTATCGAGAAGCGATTGAATTTATTAACGAAATTGCGCCGCCAAATTCCAGGGTGATTGTGTTGGGCACCAGTCAATTGGTGAGCAGTTTTGCGCGACCCGATTTGAAAATCGATGAATATCGCAAGCTGGATGATCCCAAATCCGTCGCGCCGGCGTATGCCATCTTGACCAGCCGGCATAACAAGGATCTGGAGCTATATCCGGATGCCGATCGCCTGTATTCTGTCGAGCGCAGCGGGGTGATCCTGGCCGTGGTCAAGTACATCGGCCGAAGCGCGCCGCCATAAGCAAAGTAGACAGCCAGACACGGGAACATTCATTTTTGGGCCGACGTCTAAGGCGCGGAGGATGAACCCATGCGTGTCTGGACTGCCTGTTCTACCATACGTGGTTTCAAATTGTGGTCGGCAGGGAACGTAGCTTGCATCCGATATTGGCTGCCAGGCGTTATTAGCCTTTTGCTTCTGGCGGCATGCGCCGGGCCGCGAAACGCTCCTGCGCCCTTGCTGCCCACTCAGCAGCCGGTTGTCAGCCCTCTTCAGACTGGCGAAGGAAAGCCTGCCGCGGTGTTGCCTGCCGGCGCGGTGATCAAGTATCATCGCTCTGGCGGCGTTGCCGGGATAGATGAGGCCTATACAATCTATGCGGATGGGCGGATCGTGGACGCCAAGGGGCGAGAGTGGTTTGTATCGCCCGAGGAAGTGGCGCGCCTGGTAGAAGCCATTGCGCAGGATGGCTTTTTCCAGACGCGAGAAAGCGAATCTTCGATAGCGCCGTGTTGCGACCGCTTCAGCTACACCTTGACGGTGAGCCTGGCCGGGCAGACCCACACCGTTCACACCTATGACGGCGCTGGAGATCTGCCGGAGGCTGCCCAGCGCGCCTTCGATGATGTCGCCGCGTTTATCCGGGCTAATGCCGCGCCGTGATCGAGCTTATGATAAAGGCGGGTCTGGCGCACGCGGCGTGTGATGAGGCGGTGCACCAGACCTGCCTGATCGACTTCGTAATCAGGGCGCGCCCGTTTCACTTCGGGCCGCCTGTTGCCAGGCGGCATCGTTCAGCGCCTGTTGCTCAGGGCTGATTGCGCCGAAAGTTGTCGCGGCGTTCGCCCAATCGATCGTTGCCCAGTCCACCTGAGCCAGATTCCACGGCGAGCTGTCAGAGTACATCGAAAAGCCGACCTCGCCGCTGGTCAGGGTGGCATCCGAGCCACTCCACACCAATTGACCGTTGATATAGAAGAACAAACTATCGCCAAAATCGATGACGCGCAGCACATTCCATTCGTCGCCGTAGGCGCCGCTTTGATGAATCGCTGAGCTGGACGTCCAGGGCTGCAATGCGGTGGCACTGCCTCCCCGCACCCGCTTGTACACCGAATATTGTCCATCGTTGCTGATCTGGAATGAGATATAGCTGTACCAGCGGTTCTGGTTGCCCAGCGGAGTGGGGACGCCGCGCACAATCAGGTTGACTGCACAGGTATGGCAGCCGCTGCGCAGGACGCGCAAAGTGAGGGATACATCGCTGAAGTTCTGTGGGTGGTGGATGGAGACAAACGCCCCCGCCTGGCCGTTAGAATACTGATGGCTGC
>CAZCYV010000006.1:0-31367 GCA_964503145.1 uncultured Anaerolinea sp.
TTCATGTCCTGGTGGCCGGTGGTGTACCGCGATTGGGTGATCTTCCCCGGCAGCCTGAACTACCGCGAAAACGTGCGCCCGGGGGATTACTCGATCTTCGTGATCGAGGAGGGCGACGACGTTTACCCGCACCGCGCCGCCGATCCGCGTGGCACGTTGGCCGGCCCACTGGGCGCTGCGCCAGGCGACTGGGTGGCCAACACGCCCACCATCGACGCCAGCCGCTCCGAGACCACCCGCAACGGCCGCACCACGCCGATCACCGAATACCTGGAGAGCAAGCCCTGGCGGCGGACGTATTTCGTGCTCAACCAGAGCAACGGCAGCGAATATACCACCGACTTCGACCACGACGGCCGGGTGGAATATGCGCCGCTGCTGTGGCATTACACCCATAGCGGCAACCGCTATCCGCCGGTGGTGGGCGCAGATGGGGTGATCTATCAGGCCACCAACTATCTGTCAGATCAGTGGATCCCCGGCGGGCACATCGCCGGCTGGAAGATCGGCACGCCGTACCTCAGCGTGGTCTCTTCGGTGTGGATGGCGGTGGACGAGGTGCTGTCCTATTCCGCCGGCGGCAACATGCTCTACTGGACCTCGGCCTTCGACGCCGAGGCCGGCACGATCAACATCCGCGTCCCCAACCGGCTGTTTGCCGAGCGCTACACCGCCGGCATCCGTCCGCCCACCGACGCCCTGGACTTCGGCCGCGAGTGGCGCCACTGGCTGCGCAACCTGGAATACATCTTGCCCAACTATTACACCCGCTATTACGATCCGGGGCGCGAATCCCCCGGCGAATCGGTGTTCGGCAGCCGCAACGGCGTGTACGGCATCCATGGCAACCAGAACCCGCCCATCCCCTATAAGGGCAAGTTGTACGTGCACCGCAGCAACGCGGTGATGGCCTTCACCCAGACCAGCGCCTCGCCCACCCAGTTGCCGCTGGCGACCATCCGGTCGAGCACCGAACCCGATCCCACCCCGCCGACGCAGCAGGCGCTGCGCGCCCGCCTGGAGAGCGAAGTGAGCAAGATGATCGCCGCCGGCCACTTGCGGCCCGGCTATCACAGCACCGGGCTGTACGACCTGTACGCCCACTCGACCTGCGGCGATACGCTGATCGACTACTGGCACAACGCCTCCGACACGATCCTGGTGCTGCTGGCAGCCCTGCCGCACCTCTCTTCCAGCCTGCAAACCCAGGTGCGTACCTACCTGCAGAACGAGATGGCCAACTACCCGCCGTATGTGTACAACCAGATCGGTTGGAACACCGGCGCCGCCCGCGAGGACTACCTGCTGCCCCAGGAAGTGCTGGCCGATCTGCCCAACATGGGGCCGCAGGGCATCAACTACAACTTCGAAGGCTGGGATTCGGAGCAATACACCTTCTACGCCCTGTGGAAGTACGCCCAGGAGTTCGGCGGGGCGCGCAACCTGTTCGACCTGAGCAAGGACAACATCGAACACCCGCCGGCCGATAGCGTCCTGCTGGAGATGCCGCACATCCACAACGGCTTCATCGCCGGCTACCAGGGCTACCTGGCGCTGCAGGCCCTGGCGGGCTATCCGGAGACCGCCTGGGTGCGCCAGGAGCTGAACCGGCTGCTGCAGCTGCGCGCCAGCACCTTCACCCTGGAGCTGCCCCAGCGCTTCTTCACCGAAATGAACTATGTGAGCTGCCGCGCCCTGAGCGGAGGGCGCAACTTCCTGTTCATGACCCCAGAGCTGGCACAGTACCTGCGCCAAAACGCCCTCGCCCGGGTCACCGCGGCGGTGACAGAGTACGAGCGCGTGGCGCCGTACTGGTTCGTCTCCAAGTTCGACGTGACCTTCCACGAGGGCACACTGCACCCGCTCTTTGATTACCACGCCATCTTCCAGGCCAAGGCGCAAATCCTGAACCAGTCCTTTGCCCAGCTTGCGCCCTACCTGGACGCCCCGGCTGTGCCGCGCGGTGACCTGTACTTCATTCAGAACCTGGTGACGCTGATCCAGCTTGCCCCGCCTGCTGGAGCATCCGAGCCGTAAACCCACCCCTGCGGGGAGGCCCACCAGAGCAGCGACCTCCCCGCAGCCCAGCCGCTGAACGCAAAGCAAACTTACTGTTTGTCATATCATGCAAGACAATGTGCATACCGCTGATCTGCCTCCTTGTCTTCCTGGCAGATCTGGTATATCCTTAAAGACAGCCCAGATTGGCCTCTGACATGCAAGAACCCCTCGCCCTCCAGGAAACCCCTGCTCCAGCGCGGTTGATCCAAACCGTCATCGAACCCACCCACGGCCTGGCGCCAATCAACCTGCCCGACCTGTGGCATTACCGCGAACTGATCTACTTTCTGATCTGGCGGGACATCAAGATCCGCTACAAGCAGACCGTGCTGGGCGTGGCCTGGGTGGTGCTGCAGCCGGTGATCAGCACGCTGATCTTCACCCTGCTGTTTGGAGTGCTGTTGGATGCGCCCTCCGGCGGGGTTCCCTATCCGGTGTTCGCCCTATCGGGGCTGTTGCCGTGGACCTATTTCGCCGCCTCGCTGAACAAATCGTCCAACAGCCTGGTGTTGAACTCCAACCTGATCACCAAGATCTACTTCCCGCGCATCGCCGTGCCGCTGGCCAGCACGCTCTCCGGGCTGGTGGATTTCGCCATCGGCTTCGTGGTGCTGCTGGGGGTGATGCTGTTCTACGGCATCCCGCCCACGGCGGCGATCCTGCTGCTGCCGCTGTTCCTGCTCTTCGCCGTGCTGACGGCGCTGGGCTTCGGCCTGTGGCTCTCGGCGCTCAACGTGCGCTACCGAGATATCAACCAGCTCACCCCGTTCATCATCCAGGTGTGGATGTACCTGACGCCGGTGGTGTATTCGATCGCCCTGATTCCGGAGCGCTTCCGCTTCCTGCTGGCGCTGAACCCGATGACGGCAGTGGTGGAGGGCTTCCGCTGGTCGCTGCTGGGGGCAGCCGCCGCCGAGGGCCTGGCGAGCGGCTGGATGCTCGCCGTGCCGCTGCTGATCTCTTTATCTGTGCTGATCAGCGGAGCGTACTTCTTCCGCCGCACCGAAAAGACCTTCGCCGATATCATCTGAAAGCGCAGCCCTCGGATTATGTCCCAAATCGCCATTCAAGCCTCCCACCTGTCCAAGATGTACCTGATCGGCCACGCCCAACAGCGCCAGGACACCCTGCGCGACCTGCTGGTGGACCTGGCGCGGCGCCCCTTCCGCCGCGACGGCCAGCAAGACCAGGCTGACCAGCTCTGGGCGCTGAAAGACGTCTCCTTCGAAGTGATGCACGGCGAGGTGCTGGGGATCATCGGGCGCAACGGCGCCGGCAAGAGCACCCTGCTGAAGATCCTGTCGCGCATCACCGAGCCGACCCAGGGGCGAGCGGTGATCAACGGGCGGGTGGGGTCGCTGCTCGAAGTGGGCACCGGCTTCCACCCGGAGCTGACCGGCCGGGAGAACATCTACCTGAACGGCTCGCTGCTGGGGATGCGCCGGGCGGAGATCGAGCGCAAATTCGATGAGATCGTCGCCTTCGCCGAGATCGAGCGCTTCCTGGATACGCCCGTCAAGCGCTATTCCAGCGGCATGTATGTGCGCCTGGCCTTCGCCGTGGCGGCGCACCTGGAGCCGGAGATCCTGCTCATCGACGAAGTGCTGGCGGTGGGCGACCTGGAGTTCCAGAAGAAGTGCCTGGGCAAGATGGGCGAGGTGGCCAGCTTTGGGCGGACGGTGCTGTTCGTCAGCCACAACATGAACGCCGTGCAGCGCCTGTGCTCCAAGGCGCTGATGCTGGATCAGGGGCAGATCGTCTCCTACGGCAAGACCGACAAGGTGGTCTCGGATTACTACACCCAGGTGGCGGCGGTGGCGCGGGTGAACCAGTGGAACGACCTGACCCATCTGCCGCGCGAGGGCACCGGCCGGGCGCAGTTCACGCGCATCTCCTTCACCAGCAAGAACCCGGCTTACGACGACCGCCCCTACCCCAACGGGCCGTTGGAAGTGGACCTGGAGATCGCCTCCGACGGCGCTTATTCGGTTTCGAGCATGGCCTTCACCCTGTACGACGCCCTGGGGACGATGCTGATCAACACCGACACCATCTCCCAGGGGACGCTGATCCAGCTCCAGCCGGGGCTGAACCGGGTGCGCTTCAAGCTGGAACGGCTCAACCTGACTGCCGGGGTCTATACCCTGGGGCTGTGGATGGCCAACCCGCCGGCCGAGGTCTTCGATTGGATCAAGTACGGCCTGAACGTCGAAGTGGTGGATCCAGAGACCGGCAGCCTGGGCATTCGCGTCAAAGGGGCGGTGCTGTGCGATTTCAGCGTCCAGCAACTCGGCGCGTCGGCCTGAATCGGCGCCTGGATTTTGAAATGAAACGCTTCGAGACGGCTCTTCTGCTGATCATTGTCTTCCTGGCGGCGCTGGCTGCGCCGCAGGGCGCCCACGGCCAGCGCTCCGGCCAGATCACCTGGTCCAGCGAGACAATCCTGCGCCAGATCCCCAGCGAAAGGTTCCGCCTGTATTTCCCCAAAATCCTGGCCGACCGCTACGGCGTGGTGCATGTCTTCTGGATGGAGGGGCATTCGATCTATTACCTGCAAAAGGACGCCTCAGGCTGGACGAACCCGATCGACGTGGTGTATTCTCGGATCGAGATCGACTTCTACGCGGCGACGATCGATCAGGATAACTGCTTACACCTGGTTTGGACTGCGCCGGGGGGCATCTACCACAAATCCGTACCGGTGCACCAGGCCAAGTTCGTGCGCAAATGGAGCCCGGCGCGCACCATCGGCCTGGTGGGCAGGCTGGGGACGCCCCTGCGCATCGCGGCCGACGCGCAGAACAACTTGCATATCGTCTTCGCCGATTGGGATGGGCGCGAAGGCCGCACGGTGGCCGGCAACGTGTATCACTTCCAGTCCGCCGACGACGGCCAGACCTGGTCGAACTTCAAGCAGATCTCCAACGTCCCCGGCAGCGATGTCTCCACCGACCCGCGCATGGCCTTCGACGAGCAGGGGCGTATTCACTTCGTGTGGGGGCAGATGATCCCCTATCAGCTCGGTTCGCCGGCGCGCGGCGTGTATTACGCCCGGCTGGATAACGTCGCCGATGGCGCCCTGCTCAACAGCGTGATTGCCGAAAAGGGGCCCGAGTTCCGCTGGACCACGGCCATCAACCTGGGGGTGATCGACAGCCAGAACCTGGTCGCCATCTGGACCTGCGGGGTAAACGCCGGGCGCTGCGCCTCGCGCTCCGTGGACGGCGGCGAGAGCTGGACGCCCTATTCACCAATCTTTGGCAATCTGATCGGCCTCTCCGGCTGGGATGCCATCTTCAGCGACGGTGGGGGCCAGGTGTACTGGATGGGCGTGCTGCGCTACCCGCAGGCGATGTACTACTCCTTCTGGGACGGCGCGCAGTGGCTCGACCCGCCGCTGCCCGCCTCGCAAGACGCCCACATGCGCCTGGGCGAAAACGTGGATGTGGCCGTGGGGCTGGGCAACGAAGTGCATGTGGTGACGCAGTTCAACGACCAGATCGTGTATATGTCCGGCGTGACCGGCGCCAGGCGCCTCGAGCCGCTGCCCCTGCCCACCGAAGAGGCGAGCGCCGCCCTGGCGACCTCGCCCGAAGTCACCCCGACGCCCGAACGCCCTCAGAGCGCCACGCCCACCCCCAACCCCGCCATCGCCAACCTGAGCGGCAGCCCGGTGGTCGATTCTGGCGCCAACATGCGCGTCATCTCGTTGAGCATCCTGGCAGTGCTGGGCACGCTCGGCATGGTGTTCGCCGTCACCCGTCTGATTCAACGCTGGATATAACCTCAATGGACTCTTCTACCCCCTTCGTCAGCATCATCATCCCCACCTACAACCGCGACGCTTTCATCCAGGAGACCGTGGAGAGCGCTCTGGCGCAGACCTGGCCGGCGAAGGAGGTGATCGTGGTGGACGACGGCTCCACCGACCGCACGCCAGAGATCCTGAGCGCCTTTGGCGAGCGCATCCGCCTGATCCGCCAGGAGAACCGCGGCGTGGGCACCGCCCGCAACCGGGCGATCCAGGCTTCGCGGGGCGAATACTTCGTGTTCCTGGATTCGGACGACCTGCTGCTGCCCAACTTCCTGGAAGTGATGGTGCCGACGCTGCGCGCCCGGCCGCAGGTAGATATCCTGTACTGCTGGTGGTGCTTCATCAACGAGAAGGGCGAGCTGCTGCCCGAAAAGGGCGCCTACACCGGTCAAGGGAACCTGTTCCTGCAGACGGTGGTCAGCAACCGCCTACCGATCATGACCGTGCTGCTGCCCCGCCGCTGCGTGGAGGCGGTGGGTGGCTTCCACCCCGACCCGCTGGTCTCCGAAGACTGGGATTTCTTCCTGAAGATCACCCAACGGGGCTACATCTTCGACTACACGCCCACGGTGCTGGTCAAGTACCGCTTTCACGGCACCAACGTGACCCTGAACGTGAGCCGCTCGCTGACCCGCTATCTCAACGCCCTGGATATCCTGTACCGCCGCAGCGATCTGCCGGCGGCCGCCCTGGCGCTCAAAGACCGCGCCTACGGCGAAGTGTACCTGACCACGGCGCTGTATTCCTGGGCGCAGTTCGACTACGAGAGCGCCCGCAGCTACCTGAACGAGGGCGTGCGCCGCTGGCCGGAGCTGATCTGCCAGGAGGAGACCTACTACCGCCTGGCCTGCGCTCAGCAGCCGCCCGGCTACCGCGATACGCCGCTGCTGAAGGACCTGCCGGAGATGGAGCGGCAGATCGACGCCTGGCTGGAGGCGATGTTCGCCGACCCGGAGCTGGCGCCGCAGGTCGCCGGGCTGCGCCAGCGGGCCTACGCCGTGCGCCGCCTGGCGCTGGCGCGGCAGTATTACCAGCTCGGCGACGAGGCCCAGGCGCGGCGCCTGCTGAAGGCCTTGATCGCCGCGACGCCAACCGCCCTGCTGCGGCGGGAGGTGAGCGGGCTGTGGCTGCGCTCGCTCATCGGCCGCCGGCGCATTCTGAAGATGAAGCAACTGATCCCCGGTCAACGTCCGGCGTGAGGCGCAAGGTGTCCGAAGGCTCGCCGCCTCTGATCTCGATCTGCATCGTCAACTACAACGCCGGCGCGCTGCTGCCGCGCTGCATCGAGTCGATCCGCGCCCAGACGTTGCAGGATTACGAGGTCATCGTGGTGGACAACTGCTCCAGCGATGGCTCTGTGGAATGGATCACGCCGGACGAGGGCCTGCGGCTGCTGCGCAACGAGCGCAACCTGGGCTTCGCTGCGGCGCAGAACCAGGGGATGCGCCTGGCGCAGGGCCGTTACCTGATGCCGCTGAACTTCGACATCCTGCTGGAGCGCCGCTTCCTGGAGGAGATGGCAGCAGGGATGGCGCTGAGCGAGCGCATCGGGGCGGTGAGCGGCAAGCTGATGCGCCTGACCGAACACGGGAAAAGCCAGGTGATCGACAATGCCGGGCTGCTGCTGCCCCGCCGACGGGTGCCGCAGCACCGCGGCGGCGGCGAGGTGGACGCCGGGCAGTACGACGAGTACGCCCGCGTCTTCGGGGTGATGGGGGCGGCGGCGCTGTACCGCCGGGAGATGCTGGAAGACATCGCCTATCAGGGGCAATACTTCGACGAGAGCTATTTCATGTGGTACGAAGACATCGACCTGGACTGGCGCGCCCGGCTGCGCGGCTGGGACTGCCTGTACACCCCGCGGGCGGTGGCCTACCATGTGGGCGACGTGCACGGGCACGGCCGCAGCAAACTGGGGGCGCGGGTGAGCATGCGCAACCGCTGGAAGACGATCCTGACCAACGAATGCCCCGGCTGCCTGGCGCGCAATTTCTTCCCCCTGCTGCAGGAAGAGCTGGCGCTGCTGCGGCATGTGGCGCGCTTCGGCCTGTTCCGCGAATACCTGTGGGCGGTGGGTTCGCTGCTCTCCTGCCTGCCCGAGATTTATAAGAAACGGCGCTGGGTGCGCAGCCGGGCCAGGCTGCGCTGCCTGCCCGAATATCCTTTAGCCTTTGAAGGGGCGTGAAAGATGAGCGAAGAACTGGTTGGTTTGATCCCCGCGGCAGGCAAGGGCATCCGCCTGGGCTTGCCCTACCCCAAAGAGCTGTACCCGATCATCCGTGAGAACCGCTACAAGCCGGTGTCGCAGTTTGTGGTCGAGAACCTGACCGCCTCGGGGGTGGAGCACGTGGTGTTCGTGATCAACGACACCAAGCATCAGTTGATCGGCTATTTCGGCAGCGGACGGCGCTTCGGGTGCAACTTCAGCTACGTCGTCCAGGAGCCGAAGGAGGCGCTGAACGCCTCGTCGTCGCCGGGGCTGGCCGACGCGCTGAACTCGGCCTACCACCTGATCCGCGGCAAGACGGTGTGCTTCGGCATGGCGGATACGATCATGGCCCCCAAGGAGGTCTTCCGCATCGCCCTGGAGCAATCCCGGCCGACGGACGACGCAGTGTTGGGGCTGTTCACCACCACCCGCCCCGAAAAGTTCGGCATGGTGCATCTGGACGCCGACAATCGCGTGATGCGCATCGACGACAAGCCCAAGAGCACCACCCTGAAGTACATGTGGGGCTTCATCGTCTGGCGGCCGGCGTTCACCGAGCACCTGAACGCCTGCGTGGATGGCCAGGCCATCTCCGACTTCGCCCAGATCATGAACCTGGCCATCGAGAAGGGGCTGTCCTTCCGCGGGGTGATCCTGCCGCAGGGCAGCTATTCCGACCTGGGGACTTACGACGAAATCCTGGAGCTGGAGCGGCTGCACCGCGCCGAATGAACCCGCCGCTGGAACGCCCGATGTCTGAGATGCCCTCTTCACCCACCCAACCCTGCGTCACCTTCGTCATCCTGAACTGGAACCAGGGCGATATGACCCTGGATTGCCTGGATTCGCTCAGCGCCCTGGATTACCGGCCCTACGAGGTGATCGTGGTGGATAACGGCTCCAGCGACGATTCGGTGGAGAAGATCCGCCGGGCGTATCCGGCGTGCACCGTGATCGAAAACGGACACAACGTGGGCTATTCCGAGGGCAACAACGTCGGCATCCGCGCCGCGCTGCAGGGCGAGAGCGAGTTCATCTTCCTGCTGAACAACGACACCTATGTGCACCCGCAGATGCTGCGGCGGCTGGTGCAGGCGGCGCAGCAAGACCCGCAGGCGGGCATCCTGGGGCCGACGATGTTCTACGCCGACCCGCCGAACATGCTGTGGGGCGGGGTGAACTGGGTGGACTGGCGGCGGACGCGGGTGGTGCGCGAGCGCATGGGCGAGACCGTGAAGATCGAATCGCTGGAGGGCCTGCCGCCGCGAGAGGTGATGTATATCGACTCCTGCGCCATCCTGGTGCGCAGCCAGGTGTTCCGCCAGATCGGCCTGATGGACAACCGCTTCTTCATTAACTACGACGACATTGATCTATGCCTGCGGGCGCAGAAGGCGGGCTACAAGGTGGTCTATGTGCCGGCGGCGGTGATGTGGCACCGGGTGTCGGCGGCGATGGGCATCGGCTCCCCGGCCAACACCTATTACATGACCCGCAACGCGCTGCTGTTCTTCGGGCGGCACTCGCCCGGGGCGACCAAGGCGCTGGGCGTGGTGCGCATCCTGTGGAACACGCTGCGCACCACCGCCGCCTGGGCGCTGAAGGCCGAGTATCGCAGCGATCTGTATCGCCGCAAGCGCCAGGCCAATTTGCTGGCGGTGCGGGATTACTTCCTGCGCCGCTATGGGATGATGGGCGCCGATGTGCGCCGGGTGTGCTATGCCGAGCGAGCCTGACGCCGCCCTGCAGACCGCCCTCGACCGGCCGCAGGCGACGCCCCAGCCGGGACCGGGGCGTTACGCCAGCCTGAGCGTGATCGTGCCCACCTACAACCGCCCTGCCTCGCTCGCCCGCCTGCTGGACTGCCTGGCGGCGCAGACCTACCCGCCGCGCCTGTGGAACGTGATCGTGGTGGACGACGGCTCCACCGATCCCGGCTACGCCGAGGTCTAT
This sequence comes from uncultured Anaerolinea sp., assembly GCA_964503145.1. Lineage (GTDB taxonomy): Bacteria > Chloroflexota > Anaerolineae > Anaerolineales > UBA4823 > RBG-16-57-11. The sequence continues at coordinate 10,038 of CAZCYV010000006.1, forward strand.
CGCCAGCCGCGCCCCTTCGAGTTGCTGACGCTGCGCCAGCAGAACCAGGGGGCGGCGGCCGCCCGCAACGCCGGCGCCGATTGCACCCAGGCCGATATCCTGGTCTTCCTGGATGACGATGTGGTGGTCGAGCCGGGCTATCTGGCGGGGCTGGTGCAAGAGCATAACGCCGTCGAGCGGGCGGTGGTGATGGGCTTCTTCCGGCCTTCGGCGGCGGGGCGTCCTGGGGCGTTCAAGACCGCCGTGCTGCGCTCCGGCGTCACCCAGGATCAGTACTCTTCGGAGCGCCGGGTGGATTTCACCCACGTCGTCAGCCACAACCTGTCGCTCAAGCGGCAGCACTTCTACGAGATCGGCATGTTCCAGGACCCCACCCAGGGGCGAGGCTGGCCCAACTGGGACGACATCGACCTGGCCTACCGCGCCCATCGCCAGGGCTTCGAGTTCATCCAGGCGCAGGCGGCGCGCGGCGCGCACGTCGATCACGTGCTGGACGATTTCCAGGCGCACTGCCAGCGCATCTACCGCGCCGGGGCCAACGTCCACTGGCTGTTCGCCCGCTACCCTGAGCTGCAAGAGATGCTGCCGATGTTCCGCGACAAGACGCCCATCCGCCTGGGCAAAGACCCGCTGCGGCTGGTGTTGCGCAAGCTGCTGCGCATGGCGCTGGCCTGGGGGCCGGCGCTGGCGCTGATGCAGGCCGCCCGGCGCATCTTGGAGCGTGCCGCGCCCGAATCGCGGCTGCTGCCGCCGCTGTATCGCTGGATCAACAGCACGTACATTTATCGCGGCTACCGCCAGGGAGCGGCCGCCGGCCTGGGCGAGCGATGAGACGAGCGATGGAGATCGAACTGCCGCGCATCTTTCGACTGGACCGGATGAGCCTGCCGGTGCGCATTGGGATCATCCTGGCGATCCTGGCCTGCGACGTCCTGCTGGGGATGCGCGCCAGCACCAGGCTGCTGATCCCGGTGGTCGGACTGGTGGCGGCCGGGGTGGGTTTCGTGCTGTTCTTCCGGCGCATGGAGTGGGGCCTGTTGCTGCTGCTGCCGGCGTCGTTCTTCGGACGCTGGAACATCAGCACCGGCACCAATGTGGCTTTCAACTTCACCATCGTGCTGCTGATCTTCCTGGTGGGCATCTGGCTGCTGAAGATGGTCTTGTTCGAGCGGCGAGTGACTCTGGAGAGTTCGCCGCTGAACGCGCCGGCGCTGCTGCTGCTGATCGTGATGACCCTGGCGCTGGTGGCGGGCAACGTGCGCTGGATCCCCCAGGCAAGCGCCACGGCCAGCTTCTTCGCCCAACTGGGCGGCTGGCTGCTGTACGCCCTGTCGATCGCCACGCTGCTGCTGCCGGGCAACCTGATGAAAGACGTGCGCTTGATCTGGTTCGTGGTGTGGGAGTTTCTGATCCTGGGATTCATCTTCATCTACACGCACCTTATCCCCTTCACCGCCCGCTTCATTAACAGCATCTTTGTCCACGGCAGCTATCTGGGCAGCACCTTCTGGATCTGGACGGCGGCTTTCGCCACCAGCTACCTGGTGGTGGGCGAAAAATCGCAGACCCGGCGCGCCATTTTCCTGGCGCTGCTGCTGGCGGCCATGTTCTACGACCGCTGGTTCCTGTACCGCGAATGGATCTCCGGCTGGGGGCCGCCGCTGATCGCCGTGGGGGTCATTTTGTGGCTGCGCAACTGGCGGCTGGCGCTGTTCACCACGCTGATCGGCGGCGTGGTGGTCGGGGTGAGCTTTTCGCTGCTCTCCAGCGCGGTGATGACCGAGACGCAGCAATACAGCCTGTATTCGCGCACCGCCACCTGGCCGATCATGTTCGAGTTGCTCAAATCCAGCCCCATCCTGGGCCTGGGGCCTTCGAATTACTACTATTACACGCCGCTGTTTTCGCTGCTGGGCTGGCACGTGAGCTTCAATTCGCACAACAATTACTGGGACATCGTGGCGCAGTATGGCTTCGTGGGGCTGCTGGCCTTCCTGTGGCTGATCTTCGAAATTTTCCGCCTGGCCTGGCGGGTGCGCGCGCGAGCGCAGGACGAGTTCAGCCGGGTGTACGCCTACGCCTGTTTGGGCGGGCTGGTGGGGATGCTGGCTTCGGGCATGCTCGGCGACTGGTTCATGCCCTTCCTGTATAACGTCAGCACCGGCGGGTTCCGCTTCAGCGTGGTCAACTGGCTGTTCCTGGGCGGCCTGGCCGTCATTGACTATGCCATCCGGCAGAACGAGGTCCCCGAATGAGACGACAACGCCCATCCATGCTGATCGTGCGCATCTCCCTGGCCCTGCTGTGGCTGGTTGCGCCGGGCGCGCCGGCCGCCGGGCAGGAGCCGCCGCCCCCGAGGCAGCCAGAGAGCGCCAGCCAGATCTACCTGCCGTTGGTCTTCCGCAACGATAACTCCCCCGAGCAGGTGAACGCGCCCTTGATGAGTGAGATGCGCTACGCCACCAGCGCGGTGTTCTGGTTCGGACGGGTGACCTCGGCCGAGAATTACGCCGACGTGCGCGTGGGCTACACCGCGCAGCGCATGTGGGTGCACCTGGAAATCTTCGACCGCCGCCTGTGGTACGACCCCAGCCCCACCCCACCCGAGTTCGCCCAGTGGGACGCGGCCAGCCTGTACCTGGACTCCAGCGCCGCCCCCGGCAGCGCCCTGACCAGCAACAGCTACCGCCTGGATGGGATGCTCAACTGGTGGGAGCCGATGGACGATTTCAAGGTCGCCTATCGCGGCTCGGCCGGCGGCTGGACGATCATCCCCTTCGAGATGACCGTCACCTCTGGCTGGCGCGGCAACGTCCCCAACGACGCCGTGGACGACCGCGGCTGGGTGCTGGTGTTCGAGATCCCCTTCGCCAGCCTGGGCCTTGGGGGAGCGCCGCCGCAGGGGACGCAGTGGCGCATGGCACTCACCCTGCACGACCGCGACTCGAACCAATCTGCCCCACTGGCCGACAAGCATTGGCCGACGACGTTCAACCCGACCCAGCCGAACACCTGGGGCGTGCTGCGCTTCGGCCTGCCCACCTACCAGCCGCCGCCGGGCGTCTCCCCCGCCGGGCAGACGGTGATCCGCCACGGGCTGAACGGCCAGGTGGTGCCCGACGCCATGGTGGGCGGCGGCTTCGAGTGCGGCCAGGGGCTGGACTATTGGACCACCTGGGGGCAGGCCAACTACGCCGGCTCCACCCAGGTGAACGTGCAGAACGAATTCGACGTCTCCGACTGGCCGTGCTTTTCGAAGTATTACGTCACCTTCCCGCTGAGCAGCGTGCCGCCGGGCAAGGTGATCCTCTCGGCCACGCTGACGCTGTACCTGATCGGCAACGCCGGCGGGGGCAGCTGGGGGCCGCCGGGCGAATCCAACATCCAGGTGCTCACCATCCGCACCCCCTGGCAAGAGAGCACCTTGAACTGGAACAACGCCCCGTTGGCGCGCCAGAACGTGAGCATCGCCCGCGTCGATCCGACCACCGTGGCGGGCGTGCCGCGGGAGTGGGATGTCAGCTACGCCGTCGCTCAGGCCTACCGCCAGGGGGGCGACCTGAGCCTGGCGCTGTACTCCGCCGACGGCGATTACAACACCGGCCGCTACTTCAACTCTTCCGACCTGAACATCTACGAGCAGACGCTGCGCCCCACCCTGACCATCGTCTGGGGCAACCCCTAGCCCGACGCCTGCGCTCACCCACATTGCCATGGATCTTTCGGTCATCATCGTCAACTGGAACACCCGCGAACTGCTGCGCGCCAGCCTGGCCTCGGTCTATGACACGCTGCACGGCGTGGACTTCGAGGTGTACGTGGTGGACAACGGCTCCACCGACGGCAGCCAGCAGATGGTGCGGGAGGATTTCCCGCAGGCGATCCTGCTGGAGAACGGCGAAAACCTGGGCTTCGCCCGGGCGAACAACCGGGCGCTGCGCCTGTGCCAGGGGGAATACATCCTGCTGCTGAACAGCGACGCCGCCCTGCAAGGGGACGCCGCCGCCCGCCTGCTGGAGGCCGCCCAGAATAACCCGCAGGGGGGCATCTTCGGCGCCAGCCTGTTCTACCCCGACGGCCGCCCGCAGCCCAGCTACGGCCCGCTGCCCACCTTCGCCTCGGAGCTGGCCAGCCTGCTGGGGCTGGACAAGCGCCTGGGGCGGCGCGGCGCCGCTCCAGCGGAGGGGGCGCCGATCGAGGCCGGGTACGTGGACGGGGCGTGCCAGCTCCTGCGCCGCAGCATGTTGGATCAGATCGGGCTGTTCGACGAGCAGTTCTTCTTCTTCAGCGAAGAGATCGACCTGTGCACCCGCGCCCACCAGGGCGGCTGGCAGGTGTTGCACGTGCCTGCGGCGCGGGTCACCCACGTCGGCGGCGGCAGCACCGTCTCCAGCGCCTCGCGCACCCTGCTGCTGTATCGGGGGAAGTTGTTGTACTTCAAAAAGCACCACGGCCCGGCGGCGCAAAAGCGGCTGTACCTGGCGATGCGCGCCACCAGTTGGCTCAAATTCCGCGCCTACGCTCTGCGCCGCTGGCTGAGCCGCGGCCGGGTGGCCAAAGACCACATCTGGCAGGTGGTCGCCGCCGGATTGAGCAAGCAAGAACCCTGAAATACGCCCTGAGGAGAAAAACCGAACGATGTCCCACCGCGAGCGCCGCTGGCTGGTCGCTATCATCGCCGTCGCCGTGCTGCTGCGCCTGGGGGTAGCCTTATACATGGGCAACCAGGTGACCGACCTGCCCGGCGTTTATGATCAGATTTCGTATGACAACCTGGCGCGCCGGGTGTTGACCGGGCATGGCTTCAGCTTCGGCGAGCCATGGTGGCCGGCAAACGAGGCCAACGCGCCGACGGCGCACTGGTCTTTCCTGTACACCCTGTACCTGGTCGCTGTGTACGGCGTGCTTGGATTTAACCCTCTGACCGCCCGCATTCTGCAGGCGGTCCTGGCGGGGATCCTGATGCCGTGGCTGGTGTACCGTCTGGGGAAGCGCGCCTTCGGGGCGGATGTCGGGCTGGTCGCCGCGGCGATCTCGGCCATCTACATCTATTTCTTCTTCTATGCCGCCTCCCTGATGACCGAGACCTTCTTCTTCCTGGGCATCCTGTGGAGCTTCGATCTGGCCGCCGGCATCGGCGAAGCGCGCAACCCGCGCCCGGCGCAGTGGCTGCTGTTGGGCCTGGCGATGACCATCACGGTGCTGCTGCGCCAGACTTTCCTGCCGGTGGTCGGGCTGATCGGCCTGTGGCTGTGGTACGCTGCGCCCGGGGCGCGCCTGCAGGCGATCAAGGGCTTTTCCCTATCGCTCCTGGTGCTCATCCTGGGGATCGCCCCCTGGACGATCCGCAACTACCGCGTCTTTCACCAGTTCGTGCTGCTGAACACCAACGCCGGTTATGCCTTCTATTGGGCGAATCACCCCCTACACGGGACGAGCTTCCTGAACGTCCTGCCCGAGGGCGTCACCTGGGCCTCGATGATCCCGGAAGAATTGTACGGGATGGACGAGGCCAGCCTGGAGAAGGAACTCATGCGCCGCGGCGTTCGAATGATCCTGGATGATCCTGGGCGCTATCTGCTGCTCTCGCTCAGCCGCTTCGAAGACCAGTTCCGCTTCTGGCCCACGCCCGAAAGCCCGCCGCTGAGCGACCTCTCGCGGCTGGGGTCTTTCGGGCTGTTCCTGCCCTTCATGTGCTACGGCGTCTGGCTGGCGATCTTCCGGGCAGGGCGGTTGAAATACTTCGAGGGCGGCGGCCTTTCCGCCTGGCTGAAGACGCCGGTGGCCTTATGGCTGGGCTTCTTCGCCCTGTACACCGCCATGCACCTGGCCTCCTGGGCGGCGGTGCGCTACCGCCTGCCCACCGACGCCGTGATGATCCTGTTTGCGGCGCTGGGCCTGGTGGACCTGTACGCCCGTTTTGCACCAAAGCACCACCTTAGAAAGCCCCTCTCCAGCGTGAAGGTTGCGGATGCAACCGGGAAATGACCCCGACTTCGTGCTGCTGGATCTCGAGGATGACTGTTGGACGGCGTTCGTTCACTCCCATCCCTGCGCAAACGCTTTTCACCACCCGGCCTGGGCCAGGCTGATCGCGGAGTGCTACGGGTATCGCTCCTTTGTCTGCGCCGTCGTCGGCGCGGATGGGCGCATCCAGGCAGGGGTTCCGGTCGTCGAGATGCGCAGCCGCCTGACCGGAGACCGCTGGGTCTCGCTGCCCTACACCGATTTCTGCCAGCCTCTGGCGAACAGCCCGGCGGCGCTGGATCGCCTGGTCGAAGGTCTGTTGGGCCTGTATCGGGATCGCCAGGCGCCGCGCATCGAGCTGCGCTGGGAGCTGCCCCCTAAAACCGGCATCGAGTTCGCCTGTGAATACGTCCTGCACACGCTGCCGCTTTCCAGGGAGGCGCAAAGCGTGTTCAGACGGTTTCGCAAGAGCCATCGCTACGAGCTTCGCAAGGCCGATCTCGGGCCGGTGCGGGTCGCCCAGGCGGAACGGAAATCCGACTTCGAGGCCTTCTATCATTTACACACCCAAACGCGCCGGCGGCTGGGCGTGCCGGTGCAGCCCAAGAAATTCTTCGACCTGTTTTGGGAGCAGTTGATCCAAACGGGGTTGGGGTTCGTATTGATCGCCTACCATCAGCAAGAGCCGATCTCTGGGGCGGTCTTTCTGAACTATAACGGCACCGTAATTTACAAATACAGCGCTTCGAACGAGGCCTATTGGAGGTTATTCCCGAACAAGCTCCTGTTATGGCGAGCGATTCAGTTGAGTTGCGAGAGGGGTTACGCGGTCTTCAACTTTGGCAACAGCCCGGCCGACAATTCAGGGTTACGTGAATTCAAGCTCGGCTGGGGGGCTACAGAAACAGATCTGATCCATTCTTATATCGGTGCGACGCCAGTTAGGAATCCAGATGGTGTGAGCCGGAAAGTGATGAGCGGGGTCATCCGCCATTCCCCAGCAGTTGTGTGCCGTTTTTTGGGCGAACTGCTGTACAAACACTTTGGATGAGGCGAAGAAAATGGAAAACCTGACGCATGAGCACACGTTGACCGATTTCTGGAAGATCCCCGCCAGCATGGTTGCCTTCGAAGACGAAAGGGAGGATGAACCGGATGACCCTCCCCAGGAACGCATTCGGGTGGCGATGCCTCCCTGGGAAGACCGCGCCAAACCCGGTTTGTATCAATGGGAGGGCGCCAGCCTGTACGCCCCCGCCGTCGGCGTCGCCTCGCCGTGCGACGACATTTCCGAGGCGGTGCGCGTCGATCCGGCTTTGGGCAGGGTTTCTCTGCCCTTCAACCTGGATCAGGCGGTGACCAACCTGCTCACCGAGCAATACCTGCAGCAGGAAACAGGACACTCGCTGATCTGCCTGGCGCGGCGCATCTATTACAAGATCAAGCCGCTGGTACCCAGGTTCGTGCAGATTCGGCTGCGCCAGAAAGCGGTCGATCGCATGTGCCACAGGAAGTTCCCGGCCTGGGAGATCGACGCCAGCGTCGATCTGCTGCACCGTAACCTGCTGGCGAAGCTGCTCCAGGCCAGGCCGGCCGCCGCCCTGCCGATGATCTCCTTCTGGCCCCAGGGCGCAGAGATGTGCCTGCTGCTGACCCACGATGTCGAAACCTCCGTCGGCATCGGGAACATCCTGAAGATCGCCAACATCGAACAGCGGCTTGGCTTCCGCTCGGCGTGGAACTTCGTGCCCGAAAGATACCCCTTAGACCCATGCATTCTGAGCGAGCTTCAAGCGTGCGGCTTCGAAATCGGCGTGCACAGTCTGCACCACGACGGCAGGCTGTTCGAGTCGTATCGCCTGTTCCAGCAGCGCGCCGAGAGGATCAATCATTACCTGCGGCAATGGAGAAGCGTCGGTTTTCGCTCCGAGTCCAACCTGCGCAACCTGGAATGGATCAGCGCGTTGATCCAGGCGCAATACGATAGCTCGTGCGTGTCCTCCGAATGGTACGGCGCCCAGCCGGGAGGCAGTTGCACCGTCTTCCCGTTCGTTTACCGGGGGCTGGTCGAACTGCCGATCACCCTGCAACAGGACTTCACGCTGTTGGACATTCTAAAGTTGAGTCCTAAAAGCACCCTGGAACACTGGATGGCGACGGTACAGTCGATCAAGAAACTGAACGGGCTGGCGCTGCTCAACACGCACCCGGACTACATGACTTCGCCGGAGCGGCTGAGGCTCTATGAACAGTTCCTGGAGTATATGCAGAGCGAGCGCCATTGCTGGCACACGCTGCCGAGAGAGGCCGCGGGATGGTGGCTCGATCGTCGCGCCTCGAAGCTCTTGCAGATCGGGGACGAATGGCGCATCCTCGGGCCGGCAAGCGATCGCGGCCGGGTGAGGCAAGTCAGCCTCAGAGAGAGCGAACTGGTCTTCAACTAGCTCAACGCCAAGATGAAAATCCTGTTCGTTGCGCCCTACGTCCTGTATGCGATGCGCTCGCGGCCGTATCACCTGTTACGGCATCTTTCCAGGCGGCACGCCATCACCGTCGCCTGCATTGTGCAGCCAGCCTGGGCGGCGCAGTATCTGGAGGATATCCGCCCGTTCTGCGAAGAGATCCACACCGTCGGCCTGAACCACTTCGCATCGGCGGCCCAGAGTCTGATGGCCCTGCCCAGCGGCAAGCCGATGTCGGTGGCGTATGTCGCCTCCCGGCAGATGAAATCGCTGGTGGCGCGCCTGGCGCAAGACGGGGCGTTCGATCTGATCCACACGGAGTTCATCCGGGCAGCGCCGTACACCGCCGGGCTGCAGGGGACGCCAAAAGTGTTCGACTCGGTGGATAGCCTGGCGCTGGCTTATGCGCGCGGCTGGCGGAACCGCCATGGGAGTCTGATCAACCGCATCATCGCCTACGAAGAGTGGCTCAAGATGCGCCGCTACGAACCGGAGATGCTCCGCGCCTTCGACCGGGTGATCGTCAGCTCGGCGATCGATCAGAAGTTCCTGGCTTCGACCGCCGGGCCGCCGGTAGAAGTGATCACCAACGGCGTGGATCACGAATATTTCTACTGGGAGGGGCGGGAGCGCGACGAGAACTCGCTGGTGTTCGTCGGCGGGATGAACTACTACGTCAATGTGGATAGCGTGCTGAACTTCTACCGCCACATCTTCCCCAGGATTCGGCGGCGGCTGCCCGAGGCGCGCTTTTCGATCGTCGGGGCCGTGCCCAAAAAATCCATCCGCAATCTGGCCAAAGACCCGGCGGTGGAGGTGACCGGCACGGTGCCCGATATCCGGCCTTATCTGACGCGGGCGGCGGTCTTCGTGTGTCCTTTATTGGCCGGATCGGGGGTGCAGAACAAGCTGCTTCAGGCGATGGCGATGGGCACACCGATTGTGACCACCTCCATCGCCAGCCAGCCGCTTCAAGTGCAGGATGGCGAGCATTTGCTGGTGGCCGATGAACCCGAGCAGTTCGCCGAAGCAGTGATGTGCCTGATCAAGGACAAGGGGTTGCGCCAGAAGTTGAGCGTGAACGCCAGGAAGTACGTCGAGGAGTGTCACGATTGGGATTCGATCGGCCGCAAGCTCGAAGCGATCTATCAAAGCCTGTTGTAGCGAGGGTGCCGCATGTCAACAGTTGAGTGTCAGATCAACGATATCCCCGCCATCTCCGAAGGCGCGGCGCAGCCGCCGCCCCTGCCCCTGAAGAAACGCCTCAAGATGTGGGCGGCGCGCCGCATGGGTTATCGGGCGGTGCAATCGGTGAAGGACCTGATCAGCCTGATCCTGAATTGGAGCGAGGCACATCTCCCCGGCAAAAGGGGGGCCGACGCCGCTTCCGAACCCCTGCCATTGGACTTGCAGCCCGGCGATCTGGTGCGCGTGCGATCGCTGGAAGAAATCCAGGCTACCCTGGACCGCTGGAACAAGCTGCGCGGCTGCGGCTTCATGCCAGAGATGGCCCCCTATTGCGGCACGACGCAGCGAGTGCTGAAGCCGGTGCGCCGCTTTGTGGATGAGCGCGATCGGCAGGCCAAAAAAGCGCGGGGGATCGTCTTGCTGGAGGGGGCAATCTGCCAGGGGACGGCCGATTTTGGACCATGCGACCGCTCGTGTTATTTCTTCTGGCGTGAAGAGTGGCTGGAGAAGATCTCCTAAGACCCGATCCGACCCCATAGAGACATCCGGCGGCCGGCGCTCGCGCCGCGGACAGGAGGTGAGGATACCATGAGCGAATTGGGATATCTGGCTGATGAAAGGGTCGTCGTAGCGAACGAGGACATTCAGATGCGCGTCTCCTCGGCGCCCAGCGATCCGCAATGGGACGACTTCGTCGCCCGAACCCCGAACGGCAACCACGTGCAGACCAGCCTGTGGGCGCAGGTGAAGAGCCTGCTGGGCTGGGAAGCCGTGCGGGTGATCCTGTCCCATGAGGATCGCATCCTGGCAGGGGCGCAAATCCTGGCGCATTCGGTGTTCCCGCTGGTGAAGATCGGCTATGTGACCAAAGGGCCGGTCTGCGCTGTCAAAGACGCCGGGCTGGCGCAGCGCATGATCCAGGAGATCATCCGCCTGAGCCGCCAGATGCGCCTGCAATATCTGATCGTCCAGCCGCCGATGGGCAGTGAAGACATCGCCGGGCTGCTGCAGGAGCGGGGCTTCCGGGCGACAAGCGTCGAGGCCGGGCCAACAGCGACGATCCTGGTGGACACGACCCAAGACGTGGATCAGATGCTCTCTCGGATGAAACGACAGAATCGCCAGAACATCCGCCGCAGCGAACGCGAAGGGATCAGCGTGCGCGAAGGCAGCCGGGAGGACCTGGACACCTTCTATGAGCTGCATTTGATCTCCAGCAAACGTCAGGACTTCCTGCCTTACACCCGGGAATACTTCTACAGGATGTGGGATGTGCTGGCGCCTTGTGGGAATATCGGCCTGATCCTGACCGAAAAAGACGGCCAGGCGGTTTCAGGGCTGCTGATCGTGCCGTTTGGCGACACAGTGATCGCCAAGCTCTTCGGGTGGTCGGGGCAATATGGGGAATGCCGGCCAAACGAGGCGCTGTTTTGGGGGGCGATCCTGTGGACCAAGGCGCACGGTTACCGCTATTTCGACTTCGAAGGCATCGACCGCGAAGGCGCCCGCGCGGTGCTGAACGGCGAGCCGCTGCCTGAGCCGCTGTTGCACACCTACACCTTCTTCAAGCTCCAGTTCGGGGGCGAGGTGACGCTGCTCCCGCTGGCCTATGAGTACATCCAGAACCCGCTGCTGGCGTGGGGCTATTACCAGGTAGCGCCAAAGATCATGAAGTCCAAGGCCTTCACCTGGGTTTTGGACCGCATCCGCAAGCGAACGGCGGGCTGATCGGCCGCCGGGGCAGCGAGCGAAGGTTGCCAATGCGCCATTTTTGGCCGAAATCAAGAACTGTTTTGCCGTTGATGCTGGTCGCAGCCATCCTGATTGCCGGCTCTCTGGGCTGCGCCAGCCCCGCCGCGCTCCCGCCGGAACCCAGCCCTGAAGCGACTGCCGCCCTCGAACCTCGGCCAAGCCAGAACGTCGCGCCCTCGCCCTCCCCGACCGTCGCGCTGCCGCCCACTCAGCCGAGCGAATTGGTCTGGGAGATGCTGGAGAGGATCCAGTTCGAGCGCGCGCTGAGCGATCTCCGGCGGCTGACCGGCGAAGCGCCGATCTGCCTGCAGGAGAGCCCGGCAAACACCGCCGTGTGCCGCGCCATCAAGAACCGCAAGACCGGCAGCGACGGGCTAAGCCGGGCCAGACAGTACGTTTACCAGGAGCTTGCCGGGCTGGGGTACGCAGTCGAGTTGCAAGACTGGTCCCACCCAGATCACCGCGATCAAAACCTGGTCGCCCGCAAACCCGGCGGAACGCACCCCGAGGAAGAGGTCTATTTTATTGCCCACCTGGACGGGGTGGACACCTTCTGGGCGGAGCGCTTTCCGGCTGCGGACGACAACGCCAGCGGTGTGGTGGATTTGCTGGAGATGGCCCGGGTTTTGAAGGATTACACCTTCAGCCGCACCCTGGTGCTGCTCTTCTCCAGCGGCGAAGAGCAGGGCACGCTTGGGGTTCAGAGCTACTTGAACCAGCTTACCCCGGAGCAGTTGAGCGCCATCCGTTATGCAGTCAACATCGATGTGATCGGCTATGACGCCAACCAGGATCAGGTGATGGAGCTATGGCACGGCGATCACCCCCCTTCCCTGGCGTTAGCCAACTGGATGATCGAGATCATCCAGGCTTACCGGATCGAGCTGGCGCCGCGGCTGGTGGTGGGCTGCGGCTGAGGGGACGAAATGCCCTTCCGTGCGAGGGGCATCCCCACCGCTCTGCAAATCGAGAGTTACGAAGGCGAAAAGAACCCCCATCACCACGCCCCCAGCGACTCTATCGCCCAGATGAACCTGGATTACTGGCTCGAGCAAATCAAGGCTACCACCGCCATTGCTGCACATCTGGCGATTCCGCTCACGCCCTAGCCCTGGGCATCCTACTCGCTTTATCGGTCGCACTACATCCAACGCCAAGGAGATATGATGAAAGCTCTCGTCACCGGCGGGGCCGGATTGATCGGCTCCCACATCGTCGATTTGTTGATCGCCAAAGGCCACCAGGTGCGCATCCTGGACAACCTGGCCAGACCCACCCACCTGAAGGGCATGCCCACCTGGGTCAACCCACAGGCCGAATTCATGCTGGGGGATGTGCGCTCGCGCGAAGACCTGGACCGCGCCCTGGAGGGGGTGGACTGGGTGTTCCACCAGGCCGCCGACGGCGGCTTCACCAGCGCCATCAGCCACTATTTCACCAACAACGCGTTGCCCACCGCGGTGATGTACGAACTGATCCGCGATAAACACCCGGTGAAGAAGGTGGTGACGGCCTCCTCGCAGGCGGTGTTCGGCGAGGGGAAGTACGTCTGCGCCGAGCACGGCCCGTGCTACCCGCCGCCGCGGTCGGTGGAGCAGCTCCGCCGCCGCCAGTGGGAGGTGCGCTGCCCGCAGTGCGGGCGGGAGATGCAGGGCGCGCCGATCGACGAAAGCCACGTCAACCCGCTGTTGCCCTACGCTATGTCCAAGTACATGAACGAAATCCTGGCGCTCAACCTGGGGAAGGTGTACGGCATCCCCTCGGTGGCGCTGCGCTATTCGCTGACCTATGGGCCGCGCCAATCGCTGTTCAACCCCTACACCGGCATCACCTCGATCTTCTCCACGCGCATCCTCTCCGGCAAGCCGCCGGTGATCTACGAGGACGGGCGCCAGACACGGGATTTCATCTTCGTCGAAGATGTGGCGCGGGCCAACCTGCTGGTGGCCGAGCGCCCGGAGGCCGACTACCAGGCGTTCAACGTGGGCACCGGCGTGGCCACCAGCGTGCTGGAGTTCGTGGACCTGCTGGGGCAGGTGTATGGCCGAGAGGTGCAGCCGGAGCTGCGCGGCGAGTTCCGCCCGGGCGATTTCCGCCACCTGGTGACCGACGCCACCAAGCTGCGGGCGCTGGGCTGGGCGCCGCAGGTGCCGCTGCGGGAGGGCCTGCAGCGCTACGCCGCCTGGATCCAGAGCTTCGCCACGGTGGAGGAGTACTTCAGCGAGGCCGAGCGGCTGCTCAAAGAGACCCGCGTGGTGCTGCAGAGCGAATAATTCACTCCATCGCCAGAGGCGTTCTATGAGCCTACGCATCCTTTTCGTCACCCCTTATGTGCCCTCATCAGTGCGCATCCGCCCGCTGGCGCTGATCCGCGAGCTGGCGCGGCGCGGCCACCAGGTAACCCTGGTCTGCCTGGTGCAGCCGGAATGGGAGGCGCGCTACCTGAAAGAGGTGACCCCTTACTGCCAGGCGGTGCACCCGGTGTACTTGAAGCGCCTGGAGCCTTACCCGCGCCTGGCAGCCTCACTGTTCACCCCGCAGCCGCTTTCGGTGGCCTACTGCGACAGCCCCAGCTTCCGGCGCACGGTGGAAAGCCTGGCGCAGCGGGAAGCGTTCGACCTGGTGCACACCGAGTTTGTGCGCGCCGCGCCGGCGACAATGGGCCTGAACGGCCGGCCCAAAGTGTTCGACCTGGTGGATTCCACTGCGCTGGCCTACCGGCGCAGCATCCGCGCCGCGCAGGTGCCGTGGAAGCAACGCATGGTGGCGGTCATCGAGTGGAGCAAGCTGCGCAGCTATGAGCGGCAGATCGTGCGCCGCTATGACCGGGCGCTGATCAGCTCGCCGGCCGACGCCGGCGAATTGCAGTCCGACCGGCCGCTGGAAGTGCTGCCCAACGGCGTGGACCTGACATACTTCGCCTATGACACAGGGAAGAGGAAGGAAGCCGAGATCACATTTTTAGGGAAAATGAGCTACTACGTGAACGTTGCCAGCGTGCTGTGGTTCTACCGCCAGGTCTTCCCGCGCATCCGCCAGGCGCGGCCAGAGGCGCGGCTGGTGATTGTGGGGCGCGACCCGGCGCAGGAGATCCTGGCGCTGGCCGAGGACCCGGCGGTGGAGGTCACCGGCACGGTGGCGGATGTGCGCCCGTACCTGCAGCGGGCGACGCTGACGATCTGCCCGATGGTGAGCGGGGCCGGCATCCAGAACAAGATGCTGGAGGCGATGGCGGTCGGCGCGCCCTGTGTGGCGACCAGCCTGGCCTGCCAGGCGCTGCAAATCCAGCCCGGGCGGGAGGCGCTGGTGGCCGACAGCGCCGCAGATTTCGCCCAGAGCGTGATCGCGTTGCTGGAGAATGCGCAGAAACGCCAGGAACTGGCGGAAGCCGGGCGCCGCTACGTCGAGCGCTGCCACGACTGGCAGGCCATTGGCGCCAAACTGGAAAATGTGTACCTCAGCCTGGCGAAACAATAGCACATTTGTGTGATTGGAAGTGCATACATTTGTACAATATGCGCCTTAACGATTCCATGATAAGATGATTTTAACGTGTAAAAGGAGCGGGGAACATGGCTGATAACTTCTCCATGCGTGTGCAATTACTGTTAAAGCGAGCGTTGGATATCATTGTGTCTTTGTTTTTGCTCATCTTCAACTTCCCGTTGTTGCTGCTGATCGCCGTGCTGGTCAAACTGGATTCCCCCGGCCCGGCTATCTACCGTCACCGCCGCGTTGGTAAAGATGGGCGGCCTTTCGATATGTACAAGTTCCGCACCATGGTGACCGGCGGCGATGACGCCACCTACATGGCATATCTGCGCGAGTTGATCGAAAGCGCCAAGAACAACCCCGACAGCGCTAAGCCCTACATCAAGATGAAGGATGACCCGCGGGTGACGCGAGTGGGAAAAATCCTGCGCACGTTGTACCTGGACGAACTGCCGCAGTTGATCAACGTGCTCAAGGGGGAGCTGAGCCTGGTGGGGCCGCGGCCGCATGTGCAGTTCGAGGTCGATCACTACACCCCCGAACAGCGCCGCCGCCTGGCGGTCAAGCCGGGCATGACCGGCCTATGGCAGGTACAGGGCAAAGCCGACTGCACCTTCGATGAGCTGCTGGCCTACGACCTGGAGTACATCGACAACTGGAGCCTGGCGCTGGACCTGAAAATCATCCTGACCACGCTGATGATCATGCTGCGCGGCGGCGAGGCCTTCTGGTCGCGCGCCACCAAGCGCATCCCGCGGCGCAACGGCTCCGGCGGCAACCATCGGGGCAACGGCCGCAACGGCAGCCACCGCCAGGGGCTGCCTGAGGAAGACTGCTACGCAGAAGACCAGACCGAAGAGCAAAACCGATTCAAAGCCCGACTGCTCTCGGCCCTGCGGCGCTGGCTGCCCGAGCAAGAAGACCCATCGCTCGAAAGAATATCGTCGATCAAAGAATAATCTACAATTAATCTAATCTAACACTCATTGATCAGGAGGGTCTGATATGTCTCAACCTGTCCGAGTAGGGATTATCGGCGCGGGCTATTGGGGCCCGAATTTGATTCGCAACTTCAACGAAATTGAACAGGCCGACTTGCAGATGGTGTGCGATCTGCGCCAGGAACGGCTGGACCACATCCAGAGCCGTTATCCGCATGTGAAAGTAAGCCGGAATTACCGCGACCTGCTGGAGCTGGGGGTGGAGGCGGTAGTGATCGCCACGCCGGTCTCCACGCACCACCGCCTGACGATGGAATTCCTGAACGCCGGGGTGCATGTGCTGGTGGAAAAGCCGATGGCCGCCTGCTGCCAGGAGGCGGTCGAGATGGTCGAGGCCGCCAAGCAGAAAGGGCGGGTGCTGATGGTCGGGCACACCTTCATCTACAACCCGGCGGTCACCGCGCTGAAGGAGATTATCGCCTCCGGCGAGATCGGCAAGGTGTATTACATCAACTGCACCCGGGTCAACCTGGGGCTGTATCAGCCAGACGTCAACGTCGTGTGGGACCTGGCCCCGCACGACATCTCGATCCTGCAGTACATCCTGGGGGAGCATCCGGTGGCGGCCAGCGCCCGCGGCGGGATGTTCGTCAAGCCGGGGGTGTACGACGTGGCCTACCTGACGCTGCACTTCAGCGGCTCGATCATGGCCGACCTGCGGGTGAGCTGGCTGGATCCGTGCAAGATCCGCAGCATCACCATCGTGGGCAGCAAGAAGATGATCGTCTATGACGACATCGAACCGGTGAACAAGATCAAAATCTACGACAAGGGCGTGGACGTGCAGCCCTACACCGACACCTTCGAGGAGTTCCACCTGGCCTACCGCTACGGCGAAGAGACGCCTTACCCGCTGAACTGGCAGGAACCGCTCAAGCTGGAATGCCTGCACTTCCTGGATTGCATCCAGAACGGGAAGACGCCCCTGACCAACGGCCAGGAGGGGCTGGGCGTGGTGCAGGTGCTGGAGGCGGCGCAGCGCTCGCTGAACAATTCGAACACCTGGGAGCCTGTGATATGCAACTGACGCCAGAATTCTGCCGCATCGCCCCGGACGTGCGCCTGGGGCGGGATGTCAAAATCTACGCCTTCGTCAACCTGTATGGCTGCGAGATCGGCGACGAGAGCAAGATCGGCACCTTTGTCGAGATCCAGCGCGGCGCCAGGATCGGTCGGCGCGTCAAGGTCTCCAGCCATACCTTCATCTGCGAGGGCGTGACCATCGAAGATGAGGTCTTCATCGGGCACAATGTATCGTTCATCAACGACCGCTACCCCCGCTCGACGAACGTCGATGGCAGCCTGCAGACGGACGCGGATTGGAAGCTGGAGACGACGCGCGTCAAGCGGCGGGCTTCGATCGGCACCGGCTCCACCATCCTGTGCGGCCTGACCATCGGCGAGAACGCCATCGTCGGCGCGGGCAGTGTGGTGACCCGCGACGTGCCGGACAACGCCGTGGTGGCCGGGAACCCGGCGCGCTTCCTGCGCTGGGTAGAGGGCAGTCAACCCAAAGCGCCAGACGCTGAATAACCAGACCCTTCATTGCATGATGCACTACCATTCGTTCATCCAGACAAGGAGAATCCCATGGACCCCATCCCGTTAGTTGACCTGAAAGTGACCTTCGAGCCGCTCAAAGAGCAGATCTTCAAAGCCTGGGAGGAGGCGCTCAACGGCATGCGCCTGTTCCTGGGGCCGAACGTGCAGGCCTTCGAGCAGGAGTTCGCCGCGTACTGCGGGACGAAGCACGCCATCGGCGTGGCCGACGGCACCAACGCCGTACACCTGGCGCTGCGCGCCTGCGGCATCGGCCCGGGCGACGAGGTGATCACCGTCTCCTACACCTTCATCGCCACCACCGAGGCGATCATGCTCGCCGGGGCGACGCCGGTGTTCGTGGATATCGACCCGGTAACTTACAACATGGACGTAAGCCAGATCGAGAGCCGCATCACCCCGCGGACGCGCGCCATCCTGCCGGTGCACCTGTACGGCCAGTGCGCGGATATGGACCCGATCATGGAGATCGCCGCCCGCCACAACCTGTACGTCATCGAAGACGCCTGCCAGGCGCACGGCGCCGAATACAAGGGGCGCAAGGCCGGCAACCTGGGGCACATCGCCGCCTTCAGCTTCTACTTCACCAAGAACCTGGGCGCTTACGGCGAGGGCGGGATCGTCACCACCAACGACGACGCCCTGGCCAAGAAGGTGCGCATGCTGCGCGACCACGGCTCGGAGAAGCGCTACTACCACGAATTCCTGGGCTGGAACGCCCGCCTGGATGAGCTGCAGGCTGCGGTGTTGCGGATCAAGATGCCCCACCTGGACGAGTGGAACGAAGGCCGCCGCCAGGCCGCTCAACTCTACACCCGGCTGCTGGAGCCGCTGGGCTTCGTCCTGCCGGCGGAAGCGCCGTACAACCATCACGTGTACCACCTGTACGTCATCCGCTGCCCCTACCGCGACGCCCTGCGCCAGTACCTGACCGACAACAACATCGGCACCGGCGTGCATTACCCCGTCCCCAACCACCTGCAGAACTCGTTCAAAGAGTTCGGCTACGGGCCGGGGACGCTGCCGGTGACGGAGAGCGTCTCACACGAAATCCTTTCGCTGCCGATGTACGCCGGGATCACTCCGGCGCAAGTGGAGCGGGTGGCCGGCCTGATCCACGCCTTCGCCAAGGAAATGGCGGCCGCTCCGCAATAGCCTGGCGCTATTAAACCCAGGTTCGTTGAGCGCAGTCGAAGCGAGCCGCATCCTTCGGCGATGCTCAGGACGCTTTTGACTGCGCTCAGGATGCCAGTTTTCAACCGAATGGACAGCAGCGCCGAGATGGTGTATGATTCAACCAGGCGGCGCTGACTGTCCGCGTGGGTAGAGAGCTGGATTGATTAGGAAAAACGCATGGAACTGCGCCATATTCTCAGCCTGATCGGCAAATGGGCCTGGTTGATCGTCCTGTCGGTGGTGATCGCCGCGGGGAGCAGCTATTTCGCCAGCCGCGCCGCCACCCCGATGTACATGACCAAGACCACGCTGATGGTCGGCCAGGTGACGCGCAACCCCGAAGCCAGCTCCACCGACCTGTTCACCGGCCAGCAGCTCGCCTTCACCTACAGCCAGCTCGCCCGGCGCGAGCCGGTGCTCAAGGGCGCCATCGAGAGCCTGGGGCTGGATATGCCCTGGCAGGCGCTGGCCAACCAGGTGAGCACCAACATCGTCGCCCAGACGCAACTGCTGGAGATCAGCGTGATCGACAGCAACCCCTACCGCGCCAAGGCGCTGGCCGACGCCATCGCCCAGCAGCTCATCCTGCAAAGCCCGGCCGGCTCGCCGCTCTCGAACAGCGATGAGATCGCCTTCATCCAGGAGCAGATCAGTGAGCTGAAGGGCAAAATCGAAAACGGGCAGGAGGAGCTCAAACGCCTGCGCCAGGAGCTGGACACCTCCAACAGCGCCCTGCAGATTCAGGATTTGCAGAACCAGATCGACCTGCTGGAGAACAAGATCAGCGGCTGGCAGAACACCTACTCGCAACTGCTGCTCTCGCTGCAGGGCGGAGACGTGAACGTGCTGAACGTGGTCGAAGAGGCCACCGTGCCCACCAACCCGATCAGCCCCAACACGCCGATGAACGTGCTGGTGGCGGCGGCGATCGGCGGCGCGCTGGCGCTGGGCGGCATCTTGCTGATGGAATACCTGGACGATAGCATCAAGACCCCCGAGGACATCGAGCGCGCCACCGGCCTGCCCACCATCGGCACCATCGTCAAGATCGAAGGCAAGACCTACGCCGATAAGCTGATCGCCAGGGGCGACCCGTTCAACCCGCTGCTGGAGGATTTCCGCGCCCTGCGCAACAACATCCAGTATTCGACCAGCAAGAAGCCCTTCCGCTCGCTGCTGGTGACCAGCACCGCCCCGGGCGAGGGCAAGAGCCTGTGCATGGCGAACCTGGCGGTGGTGATGGCCAGTATGGGGCAGAAGGTGATCCTGGTGGACAGCGACTTCCGCCGCTCGTCGCTGAACGAGATCTTCGGCCTTTCTAACGAAGTCGGCCTGAGCACCGCCATCCAGGATACCTCTGGCGCCAGCGTCACCAAATACTTGCAAGAGGTGGGGGTCAAGGACCTGTGGGTGCTCACCAGCGGGCCGCTCCCCGAAAGCCCGCACCTGCTGCTCGAATCGGAGCGCATGCGCGAGATCATGCAGGAATTCAGGACCCTGGCCGACGTGGTGCTGTTCGACAGCCCGCCGATGCTGGTGGTCTCCGACGCGGTCACCCTGGGGACGATGGTGGATGGGGTGTTGCTGGTGGTGGAGGCGCGCAACACCCGCGCCGAGGAAGTGCGCCATGTGGTGAACGAAATGCGGCGCATCCACATCCCGTTCATCGGGGCGGTGCTGAACCGGGTGCCGCGCAAAGAAAAGAAAGCTTACTATTACAACTACTACAGTTACCGCTATCCTCAGGAGCAAGGCAAGCGGCCCTCCCGGCTGCGCCTGGATGGCTGGTTCAGCCGCCGACGCAAAGCCGCCGCTCCTCCTGCGCCGGCGGCCAGCCGGCCGGTGGCGGCTGAAGCCCCGCCCGCGCCCGGCGCGGCGACGCCCGGCGCGCAAGCGCCTGCGGTGGAAGCGCCTGCAGCGGCGCCGGCAGTGGAGGCGCCCGCTGCGGCGCCGGCAGTGGAGGCGCCCGCTGCGGCGGCTGCCGTCCCCGCCTCCGCAGCGCCGAAAGGGGATGGCGCCGGCCAGAAGCAAAGCCGCGCCGCAAGCCGGGCGCGCCCGCGCGAGGGGAATTCGAAGAAGACGGCCGCGGCGAAGGCGCAACCGACCTCCCTGGATACCTCCCCTTCCGCTTCGCCTGCCGAAGCCAAGGAGGAGCTGCTCCAGGAGGTCAAGAAGTCGCTGCAGAAGAAGCCCTAGCGGTCGTTGCCAGGGAGCGCCGCGACCCCTTTGTCATTGCGAGGGAGCGCCGCGACCCCACTGTCATTGCGAGGGAGCGTAGCGACCGAAGCAATCTCTCCCCAACCGCGTAGGGGGATCGCTTCGCTACGCTCGCGATGACATCCTTGCGGGGGAGCGCCGCGACCCCACTGTCATTGCGAGGGAGCGCCGCGACCCCACTGTCATTGCGAGGGAGCGTAGCGACCGAAGCAATCTCTCCCCAACGGCGCAGGGGATCGCTTCGCTGCGCTCGCGATGACATCCTTGCGGGGGAGCGTAGCGACCCCTTTGTCATTGCGAGGGAGCGCAGCGACCGAAGCAATCTCCCCAACGGCGCAGGGGATCGCTTCGCTACGCTCGCGATGACATCCTTGCGAGGGAGCGCCGCGACCCCACTGTCATTGCGAGGGAGCGCAGCGACCCCTTGTCATTGCGAGGGAGCGCAGCAACCGAAGCAATCTCTCCCCAACGGCGCAGGGGATCGCTTCGCTACGCTCGCGATGACATCCTTGCGA
>CAZCYV010000006.1:31467-42292 GCA_964503145.1 uncultured Anaerolinea sp.
TCTCCCCAACGGCGCAGGGGATCGCTTCGCTACGCTCGCGATGACATCCTTGCGAGGGAGCGCCGCGACCCCACTGTCATTGCGAGGGAGCGTAGCGACCGAAGCAATCTCCCCCAACCGCGGAGGGGATCGCTTCGCTACGCTCGCGATGACATCCTTAGGGGTGGGATCGCTTCGCTGCGCTCGCGATGACATCCTTGCGAGGGAGCGTAGCGACCCCACTGTCATTGCGAGGGAGCGTAGCGACCCCACTGTCATTGCGAGGGAGCGTAGCGACCGAAGCAATCTCCCCCAACCGCGGAGGGGATCGCTTCGCTACGCTCGCGATGACATCCTTAGGGGTGGGATCGCTTCGCTGCGCTCGCGATGACATCTTTAGGGGTGGGATCGCTTCGCTGCGCTGGCGATGACCTCCAGACAAAGTGAGACACCACGGCCATGAAATTGTCCATCATCATCCCGTTCTACAACGAACGCGAGAACGTCGCCAAGATCCATAGCGAGCTGCTGCCTGTGGCGCAGGCGTTGCTGGCCGACGGCCAGACGGCCGCTGGCCAACCGGCGGAGCTGGAGCCCATCGAGCAGGTCGAGCTGGTGTGCGTGGACGACGGCTCGACCGACGGCTCGGCCGAGCGGCTGCGCGAGTGTTTCGAGGGCTTCGCCGACCCGCGCATCAGCCTGCACATCGAAAAGCACCCGCGCAACCTGGGATTGGGCGCGGCGCTGAAGACCGGCTTCGCCGCGGCCAGCGGCGATGTGCTGGTCACCACCGACAGCGACGGCACCTACCGCTTCAACACCCTGCCCCAACTGCTGGCGCTCCTGAAGCCCGGCGTGGACATCGTCACCGCCTCGCCCTATCATCCGCAGGGGGAGGTGGTGGGCGTGCCGCCGTCGCGGCTGCTGTTCAGCCGCGGCTCCTCGCTGCTCTACCGCCTGCTGGTGGACTGGCGCGTGCACACCTACACCGCCCTGTACCGCGCCTATCGCCGTCCGGTGATCCAGACCTACCGCTTCGAAGCGGACGGCTTCCTGGCGGGGACGGAGCTGATGGTCAAGGCCATGCTGGGCGGCTGCCGGGTAGCGGAGTTCCCGGCGGCGCTGCACCGGCGCAGCTACGGGGTATCCAAAGCCAAGATTCTGCGCACCATCCAGGCGCACCTGAACTTCCTGGGTCGGGTGGCGCTGCATCGCCTGGGCGTCCGCCGGCTGATCTGACCGGGCGCAGGGCGCATCTCATTTGCGTTATGGAGGTTACGGACATGAAGACAGCAATCCTATACATTATGGTCAGCGTACTCGGCGGCGCGGCCGGGCAGGTGCTGCTCAAACAGGGCATGAACCAGCTCGGCCCGGTTACCATCGCCGCCAATCAGCTCCTGCGCCTGGCGTGGAGCCTGGCGACCAACCTGTACGTGGTGGTCGGGCTGGGGATTTACATGCTGGGAGTGGTGTTCTGGCTGGCGGCGCTGTCGCGGGTGGATTTGAGCTTCGCCTATCCCTTCGCCAGCCTGAGCTATGTGTTGATGCTGCTGGTCTCGTGGGGCATTTTCAACGAAAAGATCTCCGTCTTGCGCCTGGTGGGCACGCTGGTGATCTGCGCCGGGGTGCTGATCATCGCCCGCAGCTAGGCGCGGCGCCTCGCTGTGGCCTGTTCACCTTTTTATCTTCCTGCATATTATTAATGGTGAGAGCATGAAGATCATCTCAGTGGTGGGCGCCCGCCCCGAATTCATCCAGGCCACGCCGGTGAGCCGGGCGCTGCGCCCGCGCCACCAGGAGATCCTGGTGCACACCGGCCAGCACTATGATTACCTGATGTCGCAGGCTTTCTTCGACGAACTGAACATCCCCCCGCCGGATTACAACCTGGAGGTCGGCTCCGGGTTGCAGGGCTATCAGACGGCGCGCATCCTGGAAGAGATGGAGAAGGTGCTGCTGCATGAGAAGCCCGACCTGGTGATCGTGCGCGGCGACACCAACTCCACCCTGGCCGGGGCGCTGGCGGCCAGCAAGCTGCACATCCCCCTGGCGCACATCGAGGCCGGCGAGCGCTCCTACAACCGCCAGATGCCGGAGGAGATCAACCGCATCGTCACCGATCGCATCGCCGATCTGCTGTTCTGCGCCAGCCAGGAGGCGGTCTCGCACCTGCTGGACGAGGGCATCGAGCAGAATGTGTATTGGGTGGGCGATGTGATGTTCGACGTGATGCAGCAGATGCTGCCCCTCGCCCGCTCGAAATCCACCGTCTTGCAGCGGCTGGGACTTGCGCCGCAGGGGTATTCGCTGATCACCATCCACCGCCCGGCCAACGCCGACGACGAGAGCCGCATGGGGCAGATCATCGCCGCGCTGAACCAGGTGCAGGAGCCGATCGTCTTCCCGGTGCACCCGCGCACGCGCAAATCGCTGGCCGAGATGGACGTGCGCTTCGCCCCGCACATCCGAGTGATCGACCCGGTGCCCTATTTCGACATGATCGTGCTGGAGGAGAACGCCCGGCTGATCGCCACCGATTCGGGCGGGGTGCAGCGCGAGGCTTACTTCCTGCGCAAGCCGTGCCTGACGGTGCGCAACGAGACCGAGTGGACGGCGACGGTGGAGAGCGGCTGGAACCTATTGGTGGGCGCCGACCCGGAAAAGATCTGCGCCGCCTGGTTCAGCTTCCAGCCGCCAGAAGCGCAGCCGCCCATCTTCGGCGATGGCCGCGCCGCCCAGCGCATCGTCCAGGTGCTGGAGGAAAAGTTCGCCGTCGGTTGACCCATCATCCCACAAACGCCCCGGCCGGCCTGCCACCGGCCGAAGCTCATCTGACAGCCTCTCGAGATGAGCTTTTTCTTGCCAGGATTTCTTGAACCTGCATCACAAAACGGCAACTTTTGCGTCATAGAGTGCAGATAGCAAGGCTGCTATCCGACTTCTCCTTCGACGCAACCCCGGGCAACCGCGCGCATCCTCCCCCCGCCCGGCGCATCCGCAATCATAAGCCAACCGATCATCACCGCCGAAGGTGGGTACATGATGGACCAGACTGCGTTCGCGCCCTTCAGCAATCAAAGCAGCCCGCGGCTTGACCCCCGCACCCTGAATGACCCGGCGCTCACCGGCAGTCAGTGGATCGCCGTCAGCACGCAGAAAGGCGGAGTGGGCAAGACCACCACCTGCCTGTCGCTGGGCGCCAGCCTGGCCGAGTTGGGGATGCATGTGCTGCTGGTGGACCTCGACCCGCAGGCAAACCTGACCCAGGCGCTGGGGATCGATCCGGAGAGCCTGCGGCACACCGTGGGCGAGGCGCTGCTGCTGCAGGCCACCCTGCTGGAGGTCAGCCGCGAGACCTCGCTGTTCAACCTCGACCTGGCGCCGGCCAACCGTAACCTGATCATGGTCGAGAAGATGCTGCACAACACCCGCGAGGCCATCTACCGCCTGAAGAGTTGCCTGATCGGGCTGCGCAACGCTTATTACGACGTGGTGCTGATGGATTGCCCGTCGTCTTTTGGGCCGCTGACCCTGAACGCCCTGGCGGCGGCCTGGACGGTGATCGTGCCGCTGACCTGCGATTACTATTCCTTTCAGTCGCTGCACTCCTACCTGAAGCTGCTGGAAACGCTGGGCGGGCAGACCAACCCCGGCTTGCAGGTGCGCATGCTGGTGACGATGTTCGACGGGCGCACGCGCCTGAGCCGCCTGTTCCTGCAGCAACTGCGCCTGCGATATAATGAGCTGATGTTCGAGACGGTGATCCCGCTGGACGTCAAGCTGCGCGAAAGCCCGATGTTCAACAACCCGGTCAACATCTACGCCCCCGATTCGCGCGGGGCGCAGCAGTACCGCGCCCTGGCGCGCGAGATCATGCCCTGCCTGGCGAGCGAAACGGAGCCTGCCGAGGGGCGCTGATGCCAAACGAGGCCGCGCCGATCGAGACCCCGGTGACACGCGAGCTGCGGGAGCGGGGCATTCCCTTCCGCGTCTTTCAGCACGCCGGGCCGCTGCACTCGCTGGAGCAAGCCGCCCAGGAGCGCGGCCAGCGCCCGCGCCAGGTGGTGCGCAGCATCCTCTTCCATCTGGCGCAGGGGCAATTCGTGATGGCGCTGACCGCCGGGCCGGATCAGCTCTCCTGGCCGGCGCTGCGCAAACACCTGGGCGTCTCGCGCCTGCGCATGGCCAGCGAGGAGGAAGTGCTTGCCCAGACCGGCTACCCGCGCGGGGCGGTGTCGCCCTTCGGCCTGCCGCAGCCGGCGCGCCTGCGCATCCTGATCGACGCGCGCGTGTTCGAGGAGGACGAGATCTCACTGGGTTCGGGGGTGCGCAATGTGGCGGTGATCCTGCACAGCCAGGACCTGCGCCGCGCCCTGCCGCAGGCCGAGGTGGGGTGTTTTGTGGAATGTTGAGCGGCGAGGGCGGGTACTGAACATGAGAATATTCTGCTAAGCTTTGCCCACAAAGACCTACGCTAACCGCCTCCCCGCGCCGGTTTCGACCTACCGCCGAGAGGCGGTTTTGTGTTTAAACATCCGGGCGCATCTCGAAAGATTGGGGGTGTTCGATTATTGACATTCGATGATTATTTTTGTATAATTCGATTAAAAGCAAACATTTTGCTTGGGCCGTTCTCGTCTGATTCCTGGGGAAGCACAGCAAACCGAATAACGACAGCCGCATAAGCTGCCTGGCGACTTTCCGGAAAGGAGGCTGATCATCCGCAAAGAGAGCGTTTCTTATAAGGCCAGAAACTTTGAACCCGTCGAGTTTGTGTTGCATCTAGCGAGAGTTCCATAGAGGAGAAAGAACCCATGAAAAAGAGCCTGCTGCTACTGACCCTGCTAATGATCGCGGCGCTGATCGCCTCCTGTGCGCAGCCCGCCACGCCCACTCAGCCCCCCGCACCGGCGGAGACCAAGGCCCCCGAGCCGCCCGCTGAAAAAGAGCTGGTCTTTGCTTCGGTGGTGAAATCCATCGCCTTCAACTGGTTCAAGCGCCTGGAGACGGGCGTGCTGCAGTTCGGCGAGGACTATAAAGTCAAAGCCTACATGGAAGGCCCGTCGCAGGTGGATTCGGCCGCCCAGGTGGCGATCATCGAGAACCTGATCGCCCAGGGCGTGGACGCCATCTGCAACGTGCCCTACGGCGTGCCGGAGAACGAGCCGGTGCAGAAGAAGGCCATGGACGCCGGGATCATCGTCGTCGGGCATGAGGCCGCCACCGCCAAGGAAGGCACCCTGCACTACGACGTGGAAGCCTTCGACAACTGCTCCTATGGCGAAGAGATGATGAAGGAGATGGCCACCCGCATGGGCGAGGAGGGCGAATACATCCAATTCGTCGGCTCGCTCACCAACGCCTCGCACAACGAGTGGATGGACTGCGCCAAGGCCTACGCCGACAAGAACTACCCCAAGCTGAAGTTCATCGCCAAGTACGAATCCAAGGAAGACCAGGAAGTGGCCTACAACACGATGAAAGACGTGTTGAAGACCTATCCCAACGTCAAGGGCGTGCTGGGCGCGGCCGCGGGTGACGTGGTCGGCGCCGGGCGGGCCATCGAAGAGGCCGGCCTGGCCGACAAGACCTTCGTGGTCGGCACCAGCATCCCCTCCTACGCCGGCGAGCTGCTCAAGACCGGCGCGGTGGACCTGGCGATGGCCTGGGATCCTGCGACCGCCGGCTACGCCTGCAACGTGGTGGCCTACAAGGTGCTGAAGGGCGAGCAGATCGTGGACGGCATGGACCTGGGCGTGCCCGGCTACGAGAAGATCAAGCTGGTGAAGGGCGTCAACGGCGTGCCGGTGATCTACGGTTCGGCGTGGATCAAGATGGACGCCAGCAACATGGACGATTATCCCTTCTAATTGGCAAGACGCGGGATGGGCAGCGGATTTTCGGCTGCCCATCCCGCCCTTTTACAACTGAGTTGCGCCTGTAGCCGGGGCCGCCGGCCCTGGCTACAGGATCGCCGATCCCGATTACCGATGGACGAGGGCGACCGCCTATGACCGACCCTATCGCTGGCAATAACCTTGCCCCGCCGCCCGCCCGCGAAGCCATCCTGCGCGTCGAACACATCAGCAAGCGCTTCGGCGGCGTGGTGGCGCTGGACGACGTCAGCCTGGCCATTCACAAGGGCGAGACCTGCTGCCTGGTGGGCGAAAACGGCTCGGGCAAATCCACGCTGATCAAGATCATCTCCGGCGTCTATACCCCAGACGAAGGCGATATTTATATCAACGGACGGCATTATAAGCGCCTGACCCCGATCACCTCGATCCACGAGGGCATCCAGGTGATCTACCAGGACTTTTCGCTCTTCCCCAACCTGACCGTGGCCGAGAACATCGCCATCAACCAGCAGCTTGCCAGCGGCAGGCAACTGGTCAACTGGCGGCAGATCCGCCAGATCGCCCAGGAGGGCATGGCGAAGATCAACGTCTCGCTGCCGTTGGACGCCGAGGTGAGCACGCTCTCCACCGCCGACCGCCAGCTCATCGCCATCATCAAAGCCCTGCTGGCCGAGGCGCGCATCCTGATCATGGACGAGCCGACCACCGCCCTGACCCAGCGCGAGGTGGCGGCGCTGTTCAAGGTGATCAACGACCTGAAGGCGCAGGGCATCTCCACGCTGTTCGTCAGCCACAAGCTCAACGAAGTCACCGAGATCGCCGATCGCACGGTGATCTTCCGCAACGGCAAGAAGGCCATGGATCAGGACGCCAGGGGGCTGGACATCAAAACGATGGAATTCTACATGACCGGGCGGGAGATCGACACCAGCCGGGTGATCTTCAGCGAGGTGGACGAGCAGGCGGCGCCGCTGCTGCGGGTGGAGAAGCTCAACCTGTCGCACGGCTTCTTCGACGTCTCGTTCGAACTGAAGCGCGGCGAGGTGCTAGGCATCACCGGCCTGCTCGGCTCGGGGCGCACCGAGCTGGCGCTGGCGCTGTTCGGCGAGATGCCCGCCGATTCGGGCAAGATCTTCCTGGAGGGCAAAGAGGTGCACATCCGCAGCACCGCCGACGCCACCGCCCTGGGCATTGGCTACGTGCCCGAAGACCGCATCCGCCAGGGGCTGTTCCTAGATCATTCGATCGGCAACAACATCGTGGTGAGCATCATCGACCGGCTGGTGAACCGGCTGCGCCTGCTGAACAACCGCAGCAAGGCCGCCGAGGCGCAGCGCTGGGTGAAGCAGATGGAGGTGAAGACGCCCTCCCCCGAACTGCCGGCGAAGAGCCTCTCCGGCGGCAACCAGCAGCGAGTGGTGCTGGCCAAATGGCTGGCGAGCAACCCCAAACTGTTGATCCTGAACGGCCCGACGGTGGGCGTGGACGTTGGCTCGAAAGCCGAAATCCACGAACTGATCCGCAGCCTGGCGGCGCAGGGGCTGGGCATCCTGCTGATCTCGGACGACATCCCCGAACTGTTCCAGACCTGCCACCGCATCCTGCTGATGCGCGGCGGGCGCATCGTGGAAGAGTACCGCCGCCAGGAGATCACCGAGCAGGCGCTGAGCGCGGAGTTAGTGGCCAGCGGCGGCGCAACCGGCAAAGCCGCGGCCTGAGAGGAGCGCCCCATGTTCAAAAAGATCCTACGCTCCAACGAATTCGTCATCTTCCTGATCCTGGTGGGGCTGTCGCTGGCGATTGGGCTGGTGAACCCGGCCTTCTTCTCCATCTCCACCGTGTTCGACACGCTGCGCGCCTCGATCGTCTTCTTCATCATGGCCTATGGGCTGTTGCCGATCATCATCGCCGGCGGGATCGACATCTCCTTCGTCGCCATCGCCGCGGTCTCGTCCTACGCCACGCACATGTTCCTGATCGGGCGCGGCTATCAAGGCGGCATCCTGCTGTATTACGTGATCGCCTGCGGCATGGGGGTGCTGATGGGACTGCTGAATGGCTTCCTGGTGACGCGCTTCAAACTGCCGGTGTTCGATGTCTCGCTGGCGGCGTACACCATGTGGTATGGCTTCAACCTGTTCTTCGTCGGCGCCACGGCCAACTTCGACCTGCCGCCGGGGACGGTGGGCTATTACAACCAGTTCATCATCAAGGCCCGCGACCCGTTCGTCGGCGAGACCGGGCTGCACATCTCGATCCTGTACGTGATCGTGATCGGGCTGTTCATCGCCTGGATGCTGAAATACACCACCATCGGGCGGGGCATCTACGCCATCGGCGGCAACCGCGAGGTGGCGCTGCGCTCCGGCTTCAACATCAGCCGCATTACGCTGATCACCTTCGCCATCATGGGCCTGCTCTCGGCTATCGCCGGGGTGACCCAGGCCTTCCTGAGCCGCTACTTCAACCCGGTGATCTTCATCACCCAGCCGCTGGACGTGCTGGCGGCGATCATCCTGGGCGGCGCGGCGATCACCGGCGGCAGCGGCTCGGTGCTGGGCACCACATTGGGCGTGCTGGTGATCCAATTGATCAACCGCGCCCTGATCCTGACCGGCATCCCGGTGGAATGGCAGCGTTTCGTCGTCGGGGTGATCCTGATCCTGTTCACTTCGATCCCGGCGCTGCGGGCGCTGCGCGCCCGGCGCGTGGGCCGCACCACCGAACTGACCTCGGAGGAGGTGTAGCGATGAGCGACGCTAACCCATCTACCCCCGCCGCCGCCCTGATCCGCCTGCGCCGGGGCCTGCGCCTCGAAGGGCAGACGCTGCTGCTGCTGGGCGTGCTCGTCGTGCTGGTCATCTTCTTCGGCACGCAGGAGAGCAAGTTCCTGACCGCCCGCAGCATCACTTCGATGGGCTTCCAGCTCCCCGAAATCGGCGTGCTAACCCTGGCGATGATGATCACCATCCTGACCGGCGGGATCAACCTGTCGGTGAACGCCACGTCGAACCTGGCGGCGGTGATCGCCGGGCTGTTCCTGGTGAAGCTGATGCCGCCCGACCTGGCGCCGGGGATGGTCAACCTGTATGTCGCCGCGGCGCTGACCCTGGCGCTGATCGTTGGGCTGCTCTGCGGGGTGATCAACGGCTTCATGGTCGGCTATATCGGCGTGCCGCCGATCCTGGCCACCCTGGCGACGATGACCTTCTTCACCGGCATCTCCACCGGCCTGACCGGCGGGGCCACGGTGACCGGCTTCCCCGACCAGTTGGCGGTGATCGGGTCGAAGGACATCCTCAAAATCCCCATCCCGTTCCTCGTCTTCATTGCGCTGACCGCCGTCACCTACCTGCTGCTGAACCGCACCACCTTCGGCTTCAAGGTGCGCATGCTCGGCTCCAACCCGACGGCGGCCAACTTCTCCGGCATCAACAACCGCGCCATCCTGATGAAGGTGTATATCATCAGCGGGGTGCTCTCTGCGATCACCGGCATCCTGATCATGGGGCGCACCATGTCGGCGGCCTACGAATACGGCTCCACCATTTACGTGCTGCTGACCATCCTGATCGCCGTGCTGGCGGGCATCTTGCCGGGGTTCGGCAGCGTGATCGACATCTTCATCGCCGTGCTGATCTTGCAGGTGCTCTCCACCGGTTCGAATATGATGCTGGCGGGGATCCGCGGCAGCTCGTTCTTCAAGGATTTCGCCTGGGGCGTGCTGCTGATCCTGATCTTCGTTTTGAACTACTTCATCCGCGGCCGCAAGGAAACATAGGGGCGGGCCTGGGCATCAGTGATTGCAGGGCCTGGGTGGGTGCCGACCCGCCCCCACAACGACACGGAGGAACCTTTTGATGGATAAACGTTGGGAACAATTGGGCGACCTGTTGGTGAATTACTCGCTGGCGGTGAAGCCGGGCGAGCGGGTGATGATCGCCTTCGTGGAGCTGGAGACCTATCCGCTGGTGCACGCCATCTACAAGGCCAGCCTGAAGGCGGGGGCGTATCCGCAGGTGCAGTTCCTGTCGGAGGAGCTGAACCGCCTGACGCTGAAATACGGCCGCGACGAGCAGATCGCCTGGGTGCCGGAGATCGAGGCCTACGGCATGGAGTGGGCGGACGTGTATTTCGGGCTGCGCGGGGCGCACAACCTGGATGTGTTTTGGGATGTGCCGGCGGAGAAGCTCTCGCTGCTGCGGCGGGCGATGGGGCAGATCTCCACCCTGCGCTGGCAGAAGACGCGCTGGTGCCTGCTGCGCGTGCCCAACGCCGCCCTGGCGCAGCAAGCCGGCGTGGACGAAGAGACAATCACCGACATGTTCTTCGACGCCTGCCTGCTGGACTGGCCGACCGTCAGCCAGGAGTGGAAGCGCTGGGCGGCGATCCTGAACCGCGGCGAGCAGGTGCGCGTGCTGGGCAAGGGCACCGACCTGAGCTTCTCGCTGGCCGGGCGCACCTGGGAGGTGGCCGACGGGCACATGAACATGCCCGATGGCGAGATCGCCACCTCGCCGGTGGAGAGCACCCTGGACGGCTACATCTACTTCGATTTCCCCGGCGTGCTGGGCGGGCGGCTGGTGTACGATATCCGCCTGGCCTGGGAGAAGGGCCGCCTGGTGGAGGCGACCTCGTCCACCCACCAGGACTTTCTGCATTCGGTGCTGAACACCGACCCCGGCGCCAGCCTGATCGGTGAGTTCGCCATCGGCGTCAACCCGCATGTGAAGCACTTTTGCAAGGACATCCTGATCGACGAGAAGATCGACGGTACGATCCACATCGCCCTGGGGCGGGCCTATCCGCAGGTGGGCGGGACGAACCAGTCGGCGATCCATTGGGACATCGTCAAGGATATGCGCCAGGAGGGCGAGATCTACCTGGACGGGAGGCTGATCTATCAGAAGGGGCGGTTCTTGCTATGACCAGCAGGCAACCGCATGTCATTGCGAGGAGGGCGAAGCCCGACGAAGCAATCCCCG
>CAZCYV010000006.1:42392-198017 GCA_964503145.1 uncultured Anaerolinea sp.
TGCGAGGAGGGCGAAGCCCGACGAAGCAATCCCCGCTGCGAGGAGGGCGAAGCCCGACGAAGCAATCCCCGCTGCGAGGAGGGCGAAGCCCGACGAAGCAATCTCTTCGGTGAGCCAGGGATTGCGCCGCGGCGCTCGCAACGACAGCGGCGCGCATTCGTGTGCCAACGATAAAAACCCTGCAACTCAGCAGTTGAGCATGGCGATCTGGGGAGTGGAGCATGGCTGACGAATATCTGATCGGAGTGGATGTTGGGACGTACTCGTCCAAGGGCGTGTTGGTGCGGGTGGATGGCGCGCTGGTCGCCAGTCACAGCGTGCCGCACGGCATGGAGATGCCCCGGCCGGGGTTTTTCGAGCACGACGCCGACGGCGTGTGGTGGCATGACTTCGTCGAGATCGTGCGCAACCTGCTGGCGAGCAGCGGCATCGATCCGCGCCAGGTGCGCGGGGTGGGGACCAGCGCCATCGGCTCGTGCGTGCTGCCCATCGACGCCCAGGGGCGGCCGCTGCGCCCGGGCATCCTGTATGGCATCGACACCCGCGCCACGGCAGAGATCGAATATCTGGAGCGGGAGCTGGGCAAGAGCGAGATCTTCGCCCAGAGCGGCTCGCACCTGACTTCGCAGGCCTCGGGTCCGAAGGTGCTGTGGATTCGCAATCACGAACCCGAAATCTATGCGCAAACGCGCTGGTTCCTGACCAGCCAGGCTTACCTGGTGTACAAACTCACCGGCCAGGCTTCGATCGACATCTACACCGCCGGGGGCTACGCGCCGCTGTTCGACGTGCACTCCTACACCTGGATCGAGGAGGCCGCCCGGCTGATCACCCCCATCGAGCGCCTGCCCCGGCCCTATTGGAGCCATGAGGTGGTGGGCTATGTAACCCCAGAGGCGGCGCAGGAGACCGGCCTGGCAGAGGGCACGCCGGTGGTGGCCGGCACCACCGACGCCGCCGCCGAGGCGATCAGCGCAGGGGTGGCCGATATCGGCGATCTGATGCTGATGTTCGGCAGCAGCATCTTCTTCATCATGAAGACGCCGCGCCTGGTGCCGACCGAGCATTTCTGGAGCGCCCCCTTCCTGGAAGCGGACACTTACGCCTTTCTGGGCGGGATGTCCACTTCCGGCAGCCTGACCACCTGGTTCCGCGACCAGATCGCCCGCTATGAGGTGGCCCAGGAGCAGGCCGGCGGCGAAAACGCCTACGCCGCCCTGGCGCGCCAGGCGGCGGCCTCGCCCCCCGGCTGCAACGGGCTGATCGCCCTGCCCTACTTCGAGGGCGAGCGCACCCCGCTGCACGACCCCCGCGCCAAAGGGGTGTGGTTCGGCCTGAGCCTGAAGCACACCCTGGGCGACCTGTACCGCTCGCTGCTGGAGGGGGTGGCCTTCGGCATCCGCCACAACTTCGAGGTGATGGCCGAGGAAGGGGTGCGGCCGGAGCGCATCCTGGCGGTGGGCGGGGGGACGAAGAATCCGCTGTGGCTGCAGATCGTGGCCGACGTGGCCGGGCTGGAGCTGCATGTGCCCGAGCAGCAGATCGGCGCCAGCTATGGCGACGCCTTCCTGGCCGGGGTGGGCGTGGGGTTGTACAAAAACTTATCCGAAATCAAGCGCTGGGTCAAAATCAAAGACGTGGTTCGCCCCGATCCGGTGGCCTGGGAGGCCTACGCCGTCAATTATCAGATCTTCCGCGAGCTATACACTCACACCCAAACGCTGATGCACCGCCTGAGCGACCACCTGGCAGCCCGCTACCGGCAGGCATAAGCGAGGCGGCAGCAAGATCTCGAGGTGAAAAAATGAAATCCTGGATCGAAGAAATGTTTGGAACCCAAAAGCCGATCATCGCCATGTGCCACCTGTGGCCTTTGCCCGGAGACCCGCGCTACGATCCGTCCGCGGGGATGCAGCAGGTGATCGCCTGGGCGCGCCAGGACCTGCGCGCGCTGCAGGACGGCGGGGTGGACGGGGTGATGTTCTCCAACGAGTTCAGCATGCCTTATCTGACCCAGGTGCCGACGGTGACGGTGGCGTGCATGGCGCGGGTGATCGGCGAGCTGATGGACGAGATCCGCATCCCCTTCGGGGTGAACGTGCTGTGGGATCCGAAGGCTTCGCTCGATCTGGCCGTGGCCACCGGCGGCAAATTCGTGCGCGAGGTCTTTTCGGGGGTGTACGCCAGCGATTTCGGGCTGTGGAACCCCAACTGCGGCGAGATCGTGCGCCATCAGCACGCCATCAGCGCCGGCGAGGTGAAGCTGCTGTTCAACATCGTGCCCGAGGCGGCAGCCTACCTGGGGGAGCGCGAGATCACCGATATCGCCCGCAGCACGGTGTTCAACCACCGACCGGATGCGCTGTGCGTTTCGGGGCTGGTGGCGGGGTCGCAGACCGATGCCAGCACGCTGCGCAAGGTGAAGGATGCCGTGCCGGGTACGCCGGTGTTCGCCAACACCGGGGTGCGGCTGGAGAACGTGGAGGAGCAGCTCAGCATCGCCGACGGGGCGGTGGTGGGGACGACGTTCAAGTACGACGGGGTGTTCGAGAACCACGTGGACGAGGCGCGGGTGCGGGCGTTCATGCAAAAGGTGCGGGCGTTTCGGGGAGGGCGGTAGGCAGCGCTACTCTGGTTTGACAACACAATTTGTATTGTGTAGGGTTCAAATAACCTGCCTTTCCGTGCGGGATAAGTTGGCCGGCTTGAACAGAATTACCACGATGACTGCCCACATCATCACAAGCGTACTTATAATAGCAGAAATCATCCCTGCTTTGCACGCTGTACATCCAGTAGTGAAATTGAACGCACCATGGAACAAAGCAACCATAAAGATACTGCCGGCAGTGCTATTGTAGAGCCAGGTAAACACAATGGCTCCTGCCAGGAGTCCGAACAGGAATCCGATGACGATTGTGGGGTCATAGATATAGAAAAAGGCTGGCAGATGCCAGATTGCCCAAAACACCCAAAGAATAAGAGTGGCGGAGAGCGCATTACGATTCTTTTGTAGTCTGGGGAGCGCATACCCACGCCAACCTGTCTCCTCGCCAATACCATACGTCAACAGCCACAAGAATAAAGCGCCCAGACCGATGTCAGGAAGAAAGTCAACCTGGCCCAACATGCTCAAGTCCAGCGACTGTCCCTGTACGAGGCGAAGTATAAGGGCGACGATCACGTACAGCGCAAGTGGGGAAATAGCCACCAGCCACCACACAGGTTGAACACGCCATTTCACCATTCGTCCAAAGAGTTCCCTTAGTGCACCGAC
This sequence comes from uncultured Anaerolinea sp., assembly GCA_964503145.1. GTDB lineage: Bacteria > Chloroflexota > Anaerolineae > Anaerolineales > UBA4823 > RBG-16-57-11. The sequence continues at coordinate 45,670 of CAZCYV010000006.1, forward strand.
ACCACCAGTAAGCCAAGTGATAATGATTGCCGACAACATCGGCCCATAACCAGCCAGATAGTGGATGGAAAATGGGAGGGATGCTTGGCTCAAACCCTGTGCCTTGAGGGCTAAAGGAATTTGCACTGCCCATGAGATCGCATAAGCAAGAATGAAATATGCGACAAGCGAATGGCGTTTCGTCCAGGTTGATATGCTGTTAGCCATAGTTTGCCTTCCTTCTGCGAACGAACTGCTTGGTGTAGCCGCCCAACGGCGCACACTTCACCTGCGGCGAGGAGCGGCGTCAGGTGCAACTCTCCCTGGCCGGCACAGCCAGCCTTCCAATCGGATAAACGAGCAAGGTGTACGTTCTTAGCATGCGTGTGTTGTGCGCACAGCATTAGAAAGACGCAAACCATTTCCTATCTTCCAACATTCATCGCAGGTTCGATACCCTTGCCGGATAGTAACAAGAGGTACATGGCCAAAGCCATTGTCCACAACAGGAAACTGTAAGCCATTGTCCGTTCCTGTGCGCCAGTCAAAACAGCAACTCCTGCTGCGGAGGATGCGGCTGTGGCGAAGCGCAAGATTGCCAAGAGAATGTAAGCTGCCGGGATAGCGATGGACAAAACACGCATCCAGCCGTGAAATGCCACTACCCCAAGAATCATCGCCAGCACGAAGCATAGGACGCTGAGGAACATAAGCAGAACACCTGGCGTGCCGAACTCTGGCCGCACTCCGAAACGATTCGGGAAGAATAGGGTAGCGACCAGCGTCGTAACTGCATTACCAAAGATCAAACCGGCAACGATGCGTGGCAGGATCGCCGGTCCCGCTGCCTGCCAGACGCCAACCCCGAAAGCGATCATGAAAGCGCTCGCTACCAGGGTAAGGACAACGAAAAGCGGTCGCGTCGGAGAACCAGCCGCGCCCAGTTCGCTCATTGATTGGGCGGAGAAGCTGTAGCCTTTAAGGAGTTTCCCGGTCAGCAGGTCCGTCCCTAGATATAGCAGCGAAGCGAAGATACCGCAGGAGAGTAAAATCCTTGATAGCATATTGGGTAAACCAACGGGTGTTTCCATAAAACAAGGCCTCCATACGTAGATACGATCACACAATGCCTACTGCTGATTCTGCTTGCGCCCAATGATACGGATATTTGATATCCTGTAAGAACGCCGCAGAATTTGCCTCATTTAGAATATTATACGGCCTTATTGTCAGGTTACCCCTAACTGATCAACCGGATATACGCCGCCGATAGCCCATCGGCCCGTCATGAGAGCAGTCCGACTCTCTCGCCTTCTCTCCGGGCGCAAGACCTGCCGCATATTATACAACAACTGCCCCTGTCCTGCCTCTTCCACACGTCCAGGCCCTCCCCGCCGGCGCCCGGGTCGATCATAGCTCCCCGGCGCGCCGGGCCGAGCTTCGGGTTTGGCGCGCCGTTCGCCGCCCGCCGGGGATATCATTGACCCATGTCCGCCCCCTTGCTGGCCACCAAGCTCTACCTGCCCCCGCCGCCGCTGAAGGCGGTGCCCCGCCCGCGCCTGATCGCGCGCCTGAACGAGGCGCTGATCGGCATGGGCGCAGTGCTCTTCGTCGCCACGTGGCTGCTGCTGCCGCCAACAGATGGCGCGGGCATAGGGGTACACTTACTCTTTCTCTTCACGGAAATAGCAACGGCAAAAGCATAACGCTGACCACGACCACGATGACCGTGACGGGCAGCCCATGCAGGATGTAATCGCTGAAGCGATACCCGCCGGGACTCATGACCAGGATGTTGGCAGGATGCGCTACGGGGCTGAGGAAGGAGGCCGCCAGCGCGTAGGCGATGCTGAGAACATAGGCCTGCGGGGCGCCCCCCATGCTCTGGGCGGTGGTGAGCGCGATGGGGGTCATGATCACGGCCACCGCTGTGCTGGGCATGAACTGTGTCATGACGATGGTCAAAACCATCAAGCCAGCCAGAACCACAGAACTGCCGTAAGCGCCCAGGAACTGGACAACCATGCCGCCAAGCAAGGCGGCCGCGCCGGTCTGCTGCATAGCGATGCCTAGCGGCAGCATCGCGGCAATCACAAAGATGGAGCGCCAATCAATGCCCTGATAGGCCTCTTCCATGCTCAGAACGCCGGCCAGGATCATCACCACACAACCGGCGATGGCGGCCAGAGAGATCGGTAGCTCGAAGATAATCGCCCCAAGGATAACCGCCGCCATGATGCCCGCCGCAACCGGGCCTTTCTTGAGCCTGGGTTTCTCCTGCAGTTCCATTTTCAGGACGACGAAGTCTCGTTCGCGCGCCAGGTGGCGCAGCTTATCCTGGTCGCCGTAACACAGGAGGGCGTCGCCATGCTGCAGGGCGAAATTCGCCAGATCGCTCCGGTACGCACGCTGGCCGCGCCAGATCGCCAGGACGGAGATGCCGTATTTCTCGCGGAGCCGTAAGTCGCGCAGTGTCCTCCCCGCCAGCCCGGAATAGGGCGACAGCATCACTTCCACGATCTGCACCGGGCCGCTTTCCATCTCGGCCAGAGCCGCCTTCACCTGGCGCTCCACCTGCAAGCCTTGCAGCCCTTTCAGTACTTCGATGTCCAGCGGGCGCCCGCCGACCACCAATAGATCGCCCGCCTGCAAAGGCAGGTCGGGCTTGGGGATGTCCACGTCCTGGTCGCCGCGCAGAATGCGCAGCACGGCCAGCCCATAGGCCGCGCCCAGCCGGCTTTCGGCCAGGGTGCGGCCGACCAGCGACGAATCGTCCGGGATGCGAATCGAGAGCAAGCGCTCATCCAGATGATAATCGGCGACCTGCCCGATTGCCAGGCGGCGATAGCTCGGCTGGGCCGCGAAAGGCTTGATTTGTTCGACCGCGCCCTGGATCAGCACCCGATCGCCAGCTTGCAAAGGGATGTCTTGCAGGTTGGTGCGCCGGACGATTTCTCCTTGGCGGATCGCCAGCACGTTGACGCCATACTGCTGGCGCAGATTCAGCTCAGCCAGGGTTTTGCCGAGAAAGGGGGAATCCGCCGTGACAACAAACTCAGCCAGGCCCACAGCGCCGGTCAGCAGATCGGCCAGCGCAGGGCGTTGGCTTTCGACGGTGAACAGCGGTTTCTGGCTGATTTCGTCAATCCGATCCAGGCGTCCGAGCACCAGCAGCCGGTCGCCCGATTCCAGCACGGTATTCGGCTCCGCAGGTATGTGACGGCCATCCTTGCGCTGGATGCCCAGGACGTTCAACCCTAATGCGCGGCCGATGCGGCTTTCGGCCAACGTCAGGCCGGCCAGCGGGCTGCCTGCGGGCAAGATCAGGGCCGCGAGGCGTTCTTCCAATCCATATTGACTGTGGCTGGAATTGCCATCCCCGGCGTCGGCTGCGGAAAACGCTTGCGGCCGCTGGCGCACCGGCAGCAAATGCCGTCCGATCAGCGCCATATACAGCACGCTCAGGAGCAAGATGACCAGGCCGCCGGGGGCAAAGTCGAAAATGCCCAGCGGGGTATAGCCGGCGTCACGCATAACATCCCGCACTACCAGGTTACTGGAGGTGCCGATCAGAAGGATCAACCCGCCCAGCAGCGAGCCGTAAGCCATCGGCAGGAGCAGGCGCGACGGCGCCTGACGGGTGCGTTTGGCGATTTCGAGGGTGATAGGCAGGAACATTGTCGCGACCGCAGTGTTATTCATGAACGAAGACAACAACGCCGTGGCGGTCATCAGCACGGCCACCAGCCGCGCCTCACCCTGTCGGGCCAGCCGCAACACCTGCGCGCCGATCAGGCTGGATACGCCCGTGCGCGTCAGTCCGGCGGACAGCACGAACATGCCGCCAACGGCAATCACCGCCGGGTTGCTGAAACCGGACAGCGCCTGCGCCGGCTCAACCAGCCCGGTAAAGAACAGCGCCACCAGCACGATCAGGGCGGTCAAATCCATGCGAATGATTTCGCTGATGAAGAGGAATACTGCGACCGCGAGAATGGCTAAGACAAGCACGATATCAGGGGTCAAGGCATGCCTCCATGTCGCTCACAGCGGCCAGACCAACATGATCAACGGCACAGCCACCAGCACCACAATCACCTCCAACAACAGCCCTATACGCCAGTAGTCGCCGAACTTGTAGCCACCCGGCCCCATCACCAGCGTGTTCGATTGGTGGCCGATGGGGGTGAGGAACGCGCAGGAGGCGCCGATGGCGATCGCCATCAGAAACGGGTCGGCTGAGGCCGATAGGCCCTGGGCCACGCCGATGCCGATGGGTGCCATCAGCACCACCGCAGCCGCGTTGTTCACCACGTCCGACAGGAACATGGTCGCCACCAGTACGATGACCAGGATCGCCGTGGCCGACAGTTGGTCGCCGATATGCAGCAGCGAGCTGGCGATCAACTGGGCGGCGCCGGTCGTCTCCAGCGCCTCGCCTACCGGGATCATCGCACCCAGCAGGACGATGATAGGCCAGTCTATGCTATCGTAAGCTTCGCGCAAGGAGACGAATTTGCCTATGATTAAAATTGCAACTGCCGCTACAAACGCGATCTGCACCGGGATGACACCCAGCGCCGAGAGCAGGAGCGCCGCGCCGAAGATGGCGACGGGCGGGACGATCCGCTGGGGCTGACCCAGGCGCAGGCCACGTTGTGCCAGCGGCAGGCAATCCAGTTGCGCCAGCACATCCTTCACCGTCTGGGCGTGACACTGCAAGAGCAGCACGTCGCCGGCCCGCAGGCGGATGCGGTCAAGCCGCGTGCGCAGCCGTCGGCCCTGCCGCGCCACCGCCAGCAGGTTCACGCCGTGCTGCCGGCGCAGGTCCAGGCTGAACGCCGTCTCGCCGACCAGGAGCGAGTTGGCCGTCACAACCGCCTCCACCAGCGTCACTTCGTCCGATTCGGCGTCGTCGCGCACGATCCGCTCGCTGCCGACCAGGTCCAGACGCGCCTTGTTGACCAGGGTTTCAAGGTTCTCGGTGTCAATCTGTAGGATCAGGATATCGCCGGCGGCGAAGATGGTCTTGGGGGACGGGGCCAACCGCCGCACGCCATTGCGCACCAGGCCCAGGATGTTGACGCCGTTCTCGACAAAGCTATTGATCTCAGGCAGCGGTTTGCCGACCAGCTTTGAATCGGCGGGCAGCCGCACCTCGGTGAGGTAGTGCTCGACCTCGAACAGTTCATCGGCCGCCGTCTGGCCGCGGCGGCGGGGGATCAGCCGCCAGCCGATCAGCACGATGAACAGCAGCCCGGCCAGCGCGACCCCCAGCCCCACGGGCGTGAAATCGAACATCCGGAATGACGCCGCGCCGGTCTGCTCACGAAATGAAGCGACGATGATGTTGGGTGGCGTGCCAATCAGGGTGGACATGCCGCCCAGCAGTGAGGCGAACGCCAGCGGCATGAGAAAGACCGAGGGGGAGACCTCCTTCTTACGGGCGACCTGGATGGCGACCGGCAGCATCAACGCCAGCGCGCCGATGTTGTTCATGAAGGCCGACAGGAAAGCCACGATGCCGGTCAAGGCCGCGAGTTGGACGGTGACCCCGCCCCGGAGCCGCAGCAGCCGCTCGCCGATCAGGTCCACCACGCCGGAGTTCTGCAGGGCGCGGCTAACCACCAGCACCGCCGCGACCGTGATCACTGCTGGGTTGCTGAAGCCGCTAAACGCCCGCGCCGGGGGTACCAGCCCGATCAGGGTAACGATCAGCAGCGCCAGCAGCGCCACCACGTCGTAACGCCAACGACCGGTCACGAAGAGGACCAGGGTGAGAAGGAGAGTAGCAAAGATGATCCACTGTTGGATGGACATTACACAGCGCTCCACATGGATTATATCTCCTACCGCAGCGCTGCCTGCGCCGCCTGGTAGCCGCATGTGTCATCCACGCCGCCTGGTGGTGGCGTGGACGCCAAGATGGCCCGACCACAAACGGCACAACGCGCCGGCAAATGCACCTGCACGCGGTCAGGTTCCTCCACTGACCTCAGCGTCTACCCCTTGTGACCTGGCTGCCCGCCCAACGGTTAGCTCACTTGCCGGGGCGGTTTTAACCCTGACGCGACTTTCCCCTGAGCTAAATTGAGAAAATCGCACCACTTACCCTCGAAGCATAGCCCCGGTCAAGTGCAGTGTGGGTTGGGCGGTTGGACTGATATGTTGCCAGTGCATATCCTGCCGTTTAACGGGCAGTATATCCACCATCCACTAAATAGTACCCACCGGTTATGAAGGAAGCATCATCTGAGCAGAGGAATGTGGTTAGAGATGCCACCTCTTCGGGTTCGCCTAATCTGCCCACGGGATGTAACCCGGCGATTTGCTCCAGGGTTTGCTCGTCCATCGCATCGGTCACCATAGGCGTATTGATGAAAGCCGGTCCTATGGAGTTGATGCGGATGCCCTTGGCGGCGTACTCCAGCGCCGCGGCTTTGGTAAGACCGAGGACACCATGTTTGGCGGCCACATAGGCGGATGCCGTTGCAAAGCCGACCGCGCCCAGAATGGACGCCATGTTCACAATCGCCCCGCCACCCTGCTTGACCATCTGTGGGATCTCATAGCGCATGCAATAGAACACGCCGTTGAGGTTGATATCAATCACCTTCTGCCATCCGTCGATGCTGTACTCGCCAGTGGGATTCAACTCCCCGCCGATGCCGGCGTTGTTGACGGCGATATCCAGACTGCCGAAGGCTTTCACCGTGTCGGCAACCATCTGCTCGACCGCCTGCGGGTCTGAAACATCCACCTGTAGGAAAATAGCGTCGCCGCCGGCGTTCTTCACCGCGGCAACGGTCTCCTCGCCCAACTCACTGTTCAAGTCGACAACCACCACCTTCGCACCCTCGCGCGCGAATGCCAGAACACAGGCTCTACCTATTCCTGATGCACCGCCGGTGATTAGAGCGACTTTTCCGTCAAACCTTTTGACTTTCATAGGTATTCTCCTTTGCTAAATTGAGTATGCCGACAACCGCCCAACTAGTTATACGGATATTTGATATCCCGCAAGAACGCCGCAGAATATGCCTTATTTAGGATATTATACGGCCTTATTGCCAGGTTACCCCTAACTGATCAACTGGAAATACACCACCGATAGCCCATCGGCCCACCATAAGAGCAGTCTCACTCTCTCGTCTTCTCTCCGGGCGCAAGACCTGCCGCATATTATACAACAACTGCCCCTGTCCTGCCTCTTCCACACGTCCAGGCCCTCCCCGCCGGCGCTTGGGCCGAGCATGCCCCGCTGTCCGCCGCGTTCGCCGGCCTGACAGAATTGCAAGGCGCGCCTCCAACCTTTGGGTGATTGACTTTTCCCCTCCGGCTTATACAATACGCACAGGGATCGGTTGGCGCTTGCGGCGCAGGCCGCGCCCGTTCCGCCCCGCTCTTGCTGGTGGACGCCGATCGGCGGCGCCATCGAGTTGATTCGTCAGGTAGCGCATCAGGAGAACCGGCATGCAGAACAGGAAATTTACCTTCTTATTGTTCACCCTTCTGATCGTCCTTCTCGTCGTTGCCTCCCCCTTACTTGTCTCCGGTCAATCGTTGGATTATCCCATCTACCTGCCCATCGTGATGAAGTCGTCGTCTGGCGCGGGCGGCTCGGCCGAGTGGACCCAACATGCGCACGACGCCCAGCGCACCAGCTACTACCCCGAAGCGGTCCCCACTCCCTGGCGCTGGAAGTGGGCCTGGAATGGCCCAAACGCCAGCGGCGCCATCTCCAACGGGAAATTTCGCCTGCCGCGCAACAGCCAGCCGATCACGGGCGGCGGGCGGGTGTACATTGCTGCCGGCGCAAATGGCGTCTATGCCCTGAACGCTGCCAACGGCGCAGTCCTGTGGAACTTTCGCCCCCAGAATGCTCAGGCGAATTCCACGCCCGCCTACGACCCCGACACCCAAAGCCTGTTTGCCCTGTTCTCCAACGGCGTCCTCTACAAGTTGAACGCCTCCAATGGGCAGGTGCAGGGTCAGGTCGACGGAGGGGGGCAGAGCGACCTGCCCCTGCCTGCGGCGATTGCCGGCGAGCAGATTTTCTTTGGCATCGGGAACAGCCTCTTCGCCATCGACAAACGCACCCTGCAAAGCGCCTGGCAATATAGCGCCGGCACCCAGGTGCACACCCCTCCCGCCTATTCCGCCAGCCGCAACCTGGTGATCGTCGCGACAAGCGACTTGTACATTCATGCCGTTCGCGCCAGCGATGGGATCCGCCAATGGCGGGTCAAGCCCACCGTCCTGCAGCCGGGCGATCCAGGTTCGTCGGGAGACAACAACCTGGCCGAAGTCAGCCGTGGCTGGCCGGTGATCGCCGATGACCAGGGGGTGGTGCTGATCCGCTATCGCCTGGATTGGCAAAGTCTGTGGGACTGGAACCCATCGCTGCTGTCCACCAATGCGCAGATGCGGGCGTTCCTGCAAAACAACCCTGCTCAGCAGTGCCTGTTTGCGCTCGACCTGGATGATGGCGCGACCGCCTTCATCCCCAATGTGGGCAACGGCGGCTTTGGCGATGGCGGCTACCTGCCGATGGGGCCAATGCCGGTGATCAAGACCCTGGACGCAGGCCGCCAGATCGCCTATGTGGTGATGCGCGGTTATCCCTGCCTGGAAGGCGTCTATTGCGATAGCCGCGGCGACTCCCGCCTGGGGGAGATGATGCTGGACGACCAGACCGTAGCGGGCTATCTCGCCGGCTATGTGCGCTACATGGATAACACCTATTTCCCCACCGACGAACAGGCCTTTCTCTCGATGGCCGGCGATCAGATCTTCGCCGCCCACTGGGAAGCGGGCATCGCCCATCGAATCGGCGACCGCTCGGCCTCGCGGGGGACGGGCAACAACCCCATCACCACCCTGGATCTGCCCCACATCGCCACGTCTCAGGATAATGACGTTTGCGGGACAGGCTTCCAACCGAGTCACTACTGCGCCAGCGGCCTGAGCAACACCCGCGTCTGGCCGGCGGGCTTTTACATCTACTGGCAAAGGGGCGCCGTCTATGACCAATACTGGTCTGAGTACGCCCAGTGGGTGATCAGCAACGGGAATCTCTACTATGTCAGCACCGACGGCGCGCTGGTCGCCCTGGAGCCGGGGAGTCCGACCGCCGGTGCTGGTGCCTCCCTGCCAGCAGCCTCGCCGGTCATCCAGGATCCGGCGACCGCCTGGCAGCCGCCGGACCGGGTTCTCTCGCCCAAAGAAACCTGGGATTATGTCGGGCAGTGGGCAACGGTGGAAGGGCGCCTGGTGTATGTCTTCAACAACCGAAAGGCGGTCTATCTGACCTTTGACCATCCGCACCAGGGGCGCTTCATCGTTCGCATTCTGAGGGAGAATTGGCGGGTTTTCCCGCTGCCGCCGGAGGCGCTGTTCACCGCCGGGCAAACCATTCGGGCGCAGGGTTGGTTGGGCTGGTATCAAGGCGCGCCGGTGATGGAGATCGCCTCCCCCGAACAGATAGAGATTATAAATTGAGGAGTATCCGATGTCCTGCCAAAAACCGATGACCTTTATCAGGCGTTTGTTGCTTGGGGGAGGCGCGCTGTTGCTCGTTTCGCTGCTGATCGCCGCCTCCGCCCATGCGCCTGGCCGGCAAGATTCCCCACAGACCCCGGCGACGGTGTATCTGCCCCTCGTTTTCAAGAATGCTCCCGAAGACCTGCTGCCGCGCATCAACGCCCCCTACTTCAGCGGAAACATCCCCTTCAGCCAGACGGCAATCGCCTGGTTCGGGCGGCTCTCCCCGGATAGCAACTACGCCGACATCCGCGTCGGGTATAACCCCAGCGGCCTGTATGTCTATCTGGCGATATTCGACCGCCATCTGTGGTACGACCCGGCTTCTGCCCCCGATCCATCCGACTTGACGCGTTGGGACGCGGTCACGCTGCTGCTGGACACCGGCGGCTCTTCCGCTCTGAGCGCCTCTTCGTGGCGCTTTGTGGCGCAATTGTTCGGGGAACCAAGTGCGCAGCGGCGCGCCGTCTATCGCGGCGGGTCTGGCGCCTGGCAGCTCGTTTCTACGCCCTTCAGCGCCGTGCCCGGCTGGCGCGGCGTCGCTTTGAACGACAATTCGCAGAGCGACCGCGGCTGGGCGATGGGCTTCACCATCCCCTTCAGCAGCCTGGGCCTTGCCTCTGCGCCTGCATTTGGCGAGACCTGGCGGATGGCGGTCATCCTGCACGACCGGGATAGCGCAGCCGGCCCCGCCTTCGGCGACCAGTCCTGGCCTCCCGCCGTTGTGGCCGCCAATCCGGGCACTTGGGGGCTGCTGAAATTTGGCCTGCCGGCTTATGCCACCCCGGTGCAACCCAGCGGCCAGACGACCATCTTCCGCCCGACGCAAAATTCCCCGGCCGTCCCCGATGCCGATGTGGGCGGCGCAACCGCCAATCAGTGTCCGGGCGATGAATACCACATCTGGAACGAGTGGGCGAACCGCAACTACGGCGCGTCGCCCGACTTCAACATCCAAAACCAGTCCGACGTGGCCGACTGGCCGTGCTTCGCCAAATACTACCTGACCTTCCCGCTGGAGGCGATCCCGCCGAACAAGGTGATCGTTTCGGCCACCCTGACCCTGCACCAGTTTGGCAACGCCGGCGGCTCGCAGGCCCAACGCTCCTGGATCCAGGTGTTGACCACCCTGGGCGACTGGCAAGAGCACAGCATTACCTGGAACAACGCCCCGCTGGCTTATGAGAACATCGCTGGAAGCTGGGTGGACCCGATCAGCGGGCCGGTGCAATGGCCGGGGGTGGCGCGCACCTGGGATGTCGCCTACGCCGTGGTCAAGGCCTACGCCGCCGGGCAGCCCTTGCGGCTGATCCTGTATGAGGCCGATTCCGCCTACCACAGCGGCAAATACTTCGTCTCCTCCGACACCGGCGACTGGAACGTCGCCGGCCGCCCCCGCCTGGAGGTTCGCTGGGGAGAGCTGCCTTGATACAGACGCTTTAAATTGACAAGAACAAATGTTCTATGTATAATGACTGCACGGGCACGGAGTTTGTTCCTGCAGGAACGTTCTCCGTCTCCGCAGTGCCATTTGTGAGAGTCTGTTCAGGAGGTGGGCATGGCGTGGAGACGCTTTTGGGGCCGGCTGTGGCGCCGTCGGGCGGCGCAGCCCGCCGCGCCGGGCGACGAGGAAGCGCTGGACCCGCTGCGCAAGCTGGCGCAGGAGCAGGGGCGCTCATTGGACGAGGCGACTTATGAATTGCAGGCGCACGGCCTGGCGCGGGAAGCGCCAACCTCCCGCCCCAGGCGCTGCTGGCCCCGCCTTTCGCCCCGCGAACAGGACGTGGCCGCGCTGATCTACGCCGGCTACAACAACCCGCAGATCGCCCATCAACTCGGCGTCGGCCTGGAGACGGTGCGCACCCACGTGCAACGCATCCTGCGCAAGTTCGACATGCACAGCAAAGCCGAGCTGCGCGCCGCCCTGCAACAGGAGGGCGCCGAGGGGCGCATCCAGCAACGCCTGGAAGAACTGCTCAGCGCTCCTCCAGCCCAAGATGCGAAAGGATGATCTCCAGCGGCCAGTGGCGGTGCTCGTCGAAGGCGCGCCGGGCGTCGGCCAGGGCGCGCTGCTTCTCCTCTCTGTGCAGCGTCAGCAGCCCGCCCACGCGGATGACGCTCAATTCCTCGGCAATGCCGCGCACGCTGCCATCGCTGGCCTGCTGCGCCCGCTGGACGTATTCTCTCAAGTAGCGCAGGTAGAGGCTGTGATCCATCGCCGTCAAGTATAACAAAAAATCCCCCGGCCTTCGATTTCCCCGGGGCAAAAAACCATACAAAAGACGTATAGCCAGGCGCCTGGTTTACGGGTACAATCGGCGTCATCGAAGGTATCCTATTCCCGAATCGACCCTCCAGGAGGAACTTATGATCGTCAAAACCAATCTCCGCGCCGGGCAGGACCTGTCCGCAATCGACCCCAACCAGGCGCTGGCGCTGGGCACCAGCCTGTTCCAGACCTACGCTGGTCAGGTGGACCAGCAGGCGTTGATGGACCTGGCCGGCCAGGTGGATCAGCAACAGCTCATGGGCCTGGCGCAGTCCTTCGCCGCCAATCCGTCTGCGGCGCTTTCGATGTTCACCCCGTAAGCTTCGAAGATTCGACCCAGAGATGAGAGTGCGCACCGCGCTGCGCGCCGGGCAGGCCCTGGCGCTGGATCCGCAGCAGCTCGCCGAATGGGCGCAGGCGCAGATGCGCGCCCCGGCCGCTGCGCCAACCCTGGCTTCCGCTGCCTCCCTGGCGCAGCTCGCCCAGGGGCCGCTGGATGCCCAGGCGCTCTCCGCTGCGCTGCAGAGCGCCGCCGGCCCGCTGCACCCCGGGCAGTTCTTCTCGCTGATGGGTCAGGCGCAGGGCTACCTGCGGCCTGCCTGACCCCATCCATCAATAACGCAAAAATCCCCACGCCGGCCGGTGTGGGGATTTTTCTATCGCTCAGGTTCAGGGGAGGTAATACGCGGCGCTGAAGCGATAGTAGAAGAGTTGCGCGCTTCCCGGCGCGCCCTGCACCCAGGAGACATCCCCATCCGGCCGGGTGCGGAACGAGTCATCCCGGTTTCCCCATCCCACGCCCGCCGAAGCGACTTCTTGTGGCCCGGCCAGGAAGCTCCCTGCCCCGTCGATCACCCCCAACCAGTAAGCGCCATCGTTGGTCGTGCGCCAGCCCACCAGGTAGCGGTCCGACGCCAGGCTGCTCCCCAGGCGCGCCAGGACCGGGTCGCGCTCATATTCCCCGTTGGTGCTGGTCAGCCAGACGTAGTTGCTGGCAAACGATCCCTGGATGGTCGCCAGGCCGATGCCGCGCCCGACGATCCCCGGCCGGTTCAACGCGTTGAACGCCAGCTTCCAGGCGTTGCTCGCCAGCGCCATCTGCCCAAGCTGAGCGGAAACCAGCCCGCCGCAGTTCCCATCGCTGGCGTACACCACGTGGTTGTCGTTGATCAGGATGCCCTTGCTGGCGTAGCAATCGCTGACGCACACCGGTGCAAAGCTCCCCAGGTTGGGGTGGAAGCTGACCAGTTCGGCCATCGAATGGGAGCAGCCCCACTCCCAGCCGCCGCTTTGAATCGCCCCATCGCTGTTCACATAGCTGAGCTGGTCGCCCTCGTGCCCCGCGGGCCAGCCAGAATCGCCGTGCACGGCGAAATATGCGGCATACAGCCCGTTGCCGTAGGCCAGCCGGCTGTCGCCAATAGCCGGGTTGAAGCTGGTCAGGCTGCCGTCGATGTTGGTCTTCCAGACCTCGCTGCCGTCCGAGTTGCGTTTGGAGAGCCACATGATCCTGGCGGCGGCATCCCAAAGCAGCACCGCAAAGCGCAGGTCGTCGTGAACCACCAGGCCGCGCAGCGAGAGCGCGGGGAAGTTGTAGGTCTGCTCCAGCGCGCCGGAGGTCCCCAACCAGCTTACATGCCCATCGCCGTTGGCGTCGGTCCAGCCCACCAGGGTGCGCCCATCCGCCAGCGGTTCATGATAGAGGCGGGGCGTGATGCTGCACCAGCTCCAGGTGCACCAACTGGATTGCATCCCGCCCAGCGCTTGCGGCAGGGTCACCGTCACCCTGGTCACCAGGTCCTTCGGGCCAGGCGGCCAGTTCTTCAGCACAAGGGGCAGGTAGAGCCGATGGTCCGCAAGCATTGGCTCGGCCGAGGCAGGAGCGAGGGTCGGTGTCGCCTGCAGATCTTGCGCCGGGGCGCGCATGGCGCTGCGGCCAAGCAGCGCCGATAGGATGCACAGGAGAATGGCCGCCCGCAGAATGCGCCCCGGCCAATCGCTGCGCCAGTTTTGTCGCCGCATCTCGCCTCCTGGTTTGTCTGCTCGCGTCAGTCCTGATCGGTTCTCTGGGGCTGGTCGATCGCGTACACGCGCGCCAGCAGGCGCGGTCGGCCGCCCAGCTCCACCTGGCTCAGGGTCGTTTCGGCCCAAAAGCGCTCGCCGCTTTTCCGGCGCATCAGCCACGCGAAGCGCTGCGGCTCGCCCTGCGCCGCCTCTGCCAGCTTCTGAGCGATGAACTGCTCCGCCTGCGGCCCCTCTTCCGCCCCCAGGTGGGACAGGCTCAGGCGTAGCAGGTCGCCATACGAATGCCCAAACAGCTCCAGCGCCCGCTGGTTGGCGTCCAGGACCTCCCCGCCAGACGCCTCCAGGATGAACATGGCATGGCTGGAGGCGTTGAAGATCTGCTGGTAGTTGCGCTCGCTTTGCAGCAGGGCGGCGCGGGTCTGCTGATAATCGGTCACGTCGCGCATCACGCTGCCGATGCGGTAGCCCTGTTCGGTGGGGATGGCGAACTCGATGGACTGCATGGTGCGCTGCACGCCGTCGCGGCGCTGGATGGTGGTTTCGCTCAATCGCCCCAGCCAGGGGGCTTCTCCGCTGCGCAGCGCCTGCTGGATCGCCTCCCGCACGACTTCAATGGAGGTCTGGGCGCGCTGTTCGGGCGTCGCCAGCTCGGCTTGCACCTCCCAGATGGGGCGGTTCAACACCTCCTGGCGCCGCATGCCGGTGATGCGTTCGGCGCTGGCGTTCCATTCGATGATCCGGCCGCTTTCGTCGGTCAGGATGATCAGATCGTTGGAGCGATCGATGACCCCGCGCAGCTTCTGCTCGCTCTCGCGCAGCGCCCGCTCCGCCCGCAGGCGCTCGGAGATGTCTTCGAAGGTCATCACCACGCCCAGCAGCTCGTCATTCGGCCCGCTGAGCGGCGCGGCGTTGACCGACAGGTGTGCCTGCTGCCCATCCGGCCGCCGTGTGGAGCAGTACGCGTCGTAGATCGGCTGGCGCGTCTCCATCACCTGGCGATAGGGCAGCTTGTGCGCAGAGACCAGGCTGCCGTCGGGGCCGAGCATGCCCCATTCCAGCGGATCGCACTGCTTGCCCAGCAGCTCATCGGCGTTCCGGCCCAACACCGCCTGCGCCCGGCGGTTGACGAAGGTGATCCTGCCATCCGGGCTGAGCAGCATGATCCCTGCCGGGCTGGTCTGGGCGATGCCCTCCACCAGGTCGCGCTCGCGGCGCAGCCGCTCGGCGGCGGCCTTCAACTCCCCTTCGCTGCGCAGGCGCAGCAGTTCGTACACCGCCAGCCCAAACAGGATGGGGATCAGCAGTTGGGTGTAATCTTCGAATGCGTCGAACGCTGCGCTGACCCCCGACCACTCCAGCAGGTTGCTCAGGCTGTTGAACAGCGTCAGCGCCAGCAGCCCGGCCAGCGCCCCGCGCAGCACGCCGGAAGGGAGCTGCCTTCTGCCGCGCAGCAGGAACGCCAGCCCGATCAGCGCGGCGCTCAGCGCCAGCAGATCCACCAGGGCGACTGCGTTCATCCTTCGCCTCGCCCAGGCCGTCGGGCGGCCTGCACTGCCCAGCCCGCCAGCAGCGCTGCGCTGGCCAGGTATCCCAGGTGCTCCAACAGGTTGAACCCCGTCCGCCAGGCGACGCCCTCCAGCACGGTGAAGATCAGCGCCAGCAAATACGCCAGGAAGCTGCCCAGCAACAGGCGGTAGCCGGGGAATTCCTGGAGGCGCAGCAGGTTGGCCTGGAAGAAGAACAACAGGCCCAGGCCCAGCAGGAGAGAGACGATCTCGTTCTCAGCAAAGGTCATGGTTGCCCAGGCTCAGCCGTCGGCTGGCCGCCCCGGTCGCTGCTACCCGGGGATGGCCAGGCCGGAACGATGCTCGAGTTTGCTTGAGTTAAGGTTAAGATATCCGTTGTTCAATTTTATCAAAATGATCCCTGAAAGGACAGAGGTTGCCCGCCGCGCCTGACAGTTTTGTCAAAGGGTGTTGGCGCCGGCCATGCCCAGGCGGAACGGCGGCGGGGGCAGATGGAGCCTGGCGGCCAGCAGGGGGCGGACATGGGTCAACGATATCCCCAGCAGGCGGCGAACGGCGCGCCAAACTGCTCAGCCGACGACGGCATTGCACGCTTGCACGGTATCCGTGAATGTGATAAAATTTGTTGGCGAGGCCTGAGTGATCCTCTCTTTTGGCGACCCCGGCACCGAAGACCTGTATCATGGCCGCCCAACTGCGCGGGTGCGGCGATACCCAGCCAGCATCATCCCGGCTGCCTTGCGCAAGCTGGATATGCTGGCCAGGGCGCATGCTCTCATCGACCTGCGCGCCCCGCCGGGAAACCGCCTGGAGGCCTTGAAAGGCGACCGGGAAGGCTTTTATAGCATTCGCATCAACGACCAGTACCGGATCGTTTTCCGCTGGGAAGGTCATGATGCCAGCGAAGTATCCATCGTCGATTATCATGCCTGAGTTCAGGAGGCGTCTATGTTGCCCGAAAACCGCATCCCGACCCATCCTGGGGAAGTCCTGCTCGAGGAATTTCTGATCCCCATGGGGCTGAGCCAGGTGGCTTTTGCCCGGCATATCGGCGTGCCGGTTCAGCGCATCAACGAAATCGTGCGCGGCAAGCGCGGCGTGACCCCCGACACGGCCTGGCTGTTTGCCCAGGCCCTGGGTACGACGCCCGAGTTCTGGATCAACCTGCAGAGCGCCTATGATTTGGCGCGACATCGCCCAACCCGGCAAATCCAGCCCATTGCTGCTACAGCATGAACGAGATGTTGTCTGCCCCAACGCAGCGCCGCCGCCCTTGACCTCGGCGGGCGGGGGGCTATAATTGAGTTTGACATCTCTCATGGCGGCCCGATCTGTGGTCTGCCGAACACCTCCGATTGGGCGGCTGTGGGTGGCCTGGCGGAGAAGCCGTATGGTATCTGTGAGAAGATATATTCTGCAGCGTTTTTGCAGCATAGCAGGAGCCCAGAGAATCATCAGTTGGGCAGCCTCTCAACTTGTGGTGAGCAGTTAGACGTATCGGCGACTGTGCTGTATACTTGTTTCAACTGTTGCAATTTTGGAGTGCAAAGTGGTGCTAAATCCAGTCAAAGTCTCGAAAGCTTTGGCCAGCAAACAGAACATGGCCCTCAGCGAGATAGACCGCCTTGACGAGCAGTTATTTCGGCGGTTCAAAAGTAAGTTTGTCGTTCAGCCCTCTCTCTCGCGCCTCCTGGTCAGTTTCCAGGCCAACAAGACGAGACCCATTTATCGTTGGTACAAGTTCAAAGAAGCATTCTCGGCTTCCTTAGTGGAACATCTATTTCACAAGTACAAGATCACCTCAGGTAGAATCCTGGACCCCTTTGCTGGCAGTGGAACGGCCTTGTTTGTGGCAAGCGCGATGGGTATAAACGCCGATGGCATCGAATTGCTACCCATCGGTCACGAAGTCATTACCGTCAAACAAATTCTGGATGCAGAGTTCACACCCAAAGATTTTGAAAGATTACGCCAGTGGTCAGCATTGCGGGTTTGGGAGCAATCAAAAACGCGCCTTCCCTTGCCAGAATTGCGAATCACCCAAGGGGCCTACCCTGACAAAACAAAAGAAGCCATTGAGAGATATTTGGGCGCATGCCAACAAGAGGATATCAGAGTTCAGGCTGTCTTGCGCTTTGCTTTGCTATGCGTATTAGAATCTATCAGTTTTACTCGCAAGGATGGGCAATACCTTCGATGGGACCATCGGTCTGGACGCACACACGGCAAGAAAGTTTTTGACAAGGGTGAAATTCCGGATTTCGAGCAAGCCATTAGTGCCAAAATCAACGAAATTCTGTCGGATGTTTTCCCCACGTATCAGGCAAGTTTATTCCCTGCAGAAAAACTTCAAGGCGAAATTCGTTTATACGATGGCTCATGCCTTCACGTATTGCCTGAGTTGCCTGATAGTATATACGATGCCATTATGACCTCTCCGCCCTACTGCAACCGTTATGATTACACGCGCACGTATGCGTTGGAACTGGCCTTGCTGGGCACGGATGAGCAAGGACTATTGAGACTCCGCCAAGAGATGCTCAGTTGTACTGTGGAAAATCGCGCCAAAGATCTGTTGAGCATCAATTCGCGATGGACAACGGTGCTGGCTGCCGCCGATGAGCAGGAACTATTACAGGCGATTCTGAAATACCTGGAAGACCAAAAAGCACAAAGGGCCTTGAACAATAATGGTATCCCCAGAATGGTCAGGGGCTATTTTTATGAGATGGCTTGTGTTATCGCGGAGTGTGCACGTGTGCTGAAACCGAATGCACTATTATTCATGGTAAATGACAATGTACGATATGCCGGCGCAAGCATTTCAGTGGATATAATACTATCTGATATTGCCGAAAAATTGGGTTTTTATGTCGAAAATATTCTCGTCTTGCCAAATGGCAAAGGCAACAGCAGCCAGCAGATGGGCGAGCATGGACGAAAGTCTTTGCGCAAATGCGTTTACGTCTGGAGAAAATTATGATGCCCTCGCGCCCTTGCCGAAATCATCTTCACTCCAGTGATGACCTTGTCACGACCTATGAAGCTACGCGTGCAGGCTTTGTCGCACTTGCGCTTGAAAAGAACCGTCGCGCTACGCCCTACGTTGCCGAAGCGAAAGCATTACAAGAAGCCGCATTAAAGGCCAGAACTCCTGCTGATTTGCTGAGCATCAAAGGCATAGAATCGGGCCTTCTCACGGCGGCAGGATTGTCCGACAAATCTCTTGTTCATTTGTTGCCAGAAGATAAAGCGGAAGCTATCAATGGTCTTATCAAGAATTTCCTTGAACCAGCGGGAGAAAGGTTTGTTGAAGAACTGGTATTCAGGTTTTTGCTGACGCGCGGCGACGCGCTTGGCGGCTCGATGCGTAACATCGGCGGCGTTTTGGCGCAGAGAAAACTTACCCGCGCTATCATTTCAACGCTGACGATTGCTGGCATGCGTTACAGATGGCAACACACCAAGACCAGACAGTGGGCTGATATGACCAGTGATGACTCAGAAATCGAGTTCTCTCTGCGTGGATTGAGTTGGGAAAGCGAAAGTAAGCCGCGCACCCTGATTTACAACTTGACCGTGCCTTTGGTCAAGAACAATGTGGATATGTGCTTATTCGATCTCAGCCCCAACGAATTGCATGCTACCGGGTATAAATTGGCTGGGGCGTATATTGCTCTTGGCGAACTCAAAGGTGGGATAGACCCCGCAGGCGCAGACGAGCATTGGAAAACTGCGCGAGCGGCCCTTGACCGTATCCGTGAAGCATTTTCTAACGCGGGACACTCCCCATACACTTTCTTTATAGGCGCGGCAATTGAGAAGAGAATGGCGACCGAGATATGGGATCAATTGGAAAAAGGGTTACTCACCAACGCTGCCAATTTAAACGATCCGAATCAAATCGCATCAGTTTCTCGTTGGTTATGTATGCTGTAAATACAACAGATGTAGGCCGCCCAACAAAGCTTCCTGGGAAACAGCTTTTACGCGGGTGCAGGTTTGAACAAGCCCATCTGCGCCCCTGTTTCCCCTAGGAAAAATGATGGCCGCGCCGTCACGAGATGTTGCACCTGACGCCGCTGCGCTTCGCGGCGCGGCTGAAGCGCAAGCCGTTGGGCGGGCGCGCTGCAATCCAGGGCTCAATCTTCATTAGGATGGGTATCTATGAGCGAAGAATTAAAGCACGTTGTAATATATACAGATGGCGCTTGTGACCCGAATCCTGGTGGCCCAGGCGGTTATGGGGCGGTACTGAGGTACGGGGATAAGCGCAAAGAGCTATCCGGTGGCTTTCGTTCAACTACCAACAACCGAATGGAGATCTATGCCGCGATAGCAGGATTAGAAGCGCTCAAGACTGCGTGCAAGGTAACGCTATACAGCGATTCTCAGTATCTTGTGAATGCAATGACACAAGGATGGGCCAAACGCTGGAAGCAAAATGGCTGGTGGCGCAATAAGGAAGAAAAGGCTGCGAACATTGATTTATGGGAAAGGCTGCTTTCGTTATGCGAGATTCACCAGGTAGAATTTGTATGGGTAAGGGGACATGCTGGTAACCCTAACAACGAGAGATGTGACGAACTCTCCTTTATGGCGTTGAAATGGAGTGAACTTCCCGCCGATGAAGGTTACGAACAGAGAGCAGATGATGAAGATAGAAAGATAAGAATTACAGATGAAGGTCAACCTTGCAGGAAATGTTCTACACCAGTGGTCAAACGAGTACCACGCAAGAAACCAAAGCGCGACCAGGCATATTATTTTGAGTATTATTTTTACTGTCCAAAGTGTCATACGACATATATGGTGGAAGAAGCCAAGCGATATTTCGATGAGCCATCAACCACTTTATTTTAGCCCGCCTAACACGCGCATGCTAAGAACGTGCACTTTGCTCGTTCATCCGGCTGGAAGGCAGGCTGTGCCTGCCAGGGAGAATTGCACCTGACGGCTTCGCTCCCTCGCTTGCGGCCGCCTACCGGGGCGGCAGCGCACCACCAGGAGGCATTCGATGGATATCACGTTGATTTACTTCTCTCAGACGGGTAACACGCGTCGAATTGCTGAGACAATGGCTGAAGTATTTCGGGGAGCGGGGCATGCCACACGGCTCGTCTCGCTGAAGAAAGCCTCCCCTCAGGACGCGGTCGCAGGTGATCTGCTGGGCATAGGAGCGCCTTGTTTTTCTAGCCAAGCGCCTACGCCCATCAAGGCCTTCCTACGGAACCTGCCAGCATTGGACAGCAAGCGCGCCTTTGTCTTTGCGACCTCTGGCGGAGCGCCTGGTCGGGTGCTTTTCGACCTGACTCGCCTGTTGCAAGACAAGGGGGCTGAGGTGGTGGGCGGTTTTCTCGCTCGTGGGGAGTTGCATCATCCCGCCCCTTGTCTTCAGGGCCGGTTTCCTGATCGCCCTGGCGCAGATGATTTTGCCCAAGCGCGGCGCTTCGCTGCCGCCGTCATCGAGCATGTGTCGGCTGGCCGCGCTGGCGCTGTGGCCGAGAGCCGCCTGGATACCTTCAAGCCAAGAGGGGGATTCTACGATCTCGTGGCATTCATCAGCACGGATGGCTTTCTGCGCCTAATGTTGCCAGAACCAAAACCCGACCCCGCGCGATGCAATCAGTGCCAGTGGTGCGTCTACGAATGTCCAATGCACAATATCACCCTGCAGCCTTATCCGAGCTTGGGAGACCACTGCATTCGGTGCTATCGCTGCTTGATCGGTTGTCCTCAAAAGGCTTTCGACGCAGATTGGAGATTAGGCAACCTGGCTATTCTGAGCTTCTACAACACAACCTTTGAACGCTGGTTTGGCGACTTAAAACCTGGTGAGCGCATCTATTGAAAATGGGCAAAACCAAAGCGATGAAGTTGCCGCCCAATTAATAGTTAGGGACCCGGCGACAGCGATCCCGGCTACGGCGGCTAGAACTGCCGGCTGACGAAGTAGCGGGCTAATTCCTCCAGGGAATCGCGCGGGGTGTTTTGCGGGAAGGCGGCGAGCAGCTCCAGGGCGCGGGCGACGTAAGCCTGGGCGTCTTGCAGGGCGCGCTGGATGGCGCCGCTCTGGCGAATGGCCAGCACCAGGCGCTCCATCAGGGCGTCGCTGGCGCGGTTGCCGCCCAGGACGACCGCCATATCCGGATCATCGGGCTGCGCCTCCAGGTAGTACAGCGCCGGCAGGGTGATCAGCCCCTGGCGCAGGTCGCTGGCCACCGGCTTACCCACCGTGGCCTGCTCGCCGGTGAAGTCCAGGATATCGTCCACGATCTGGAAGGCCATGCCGATGGAATAGCCGAAGCAGCGCAGGTTTTCGATGGTCTGATCGTCGGCGGCGCTGAGGATGGCGGCGGCGGTGGTGGCCAGCTCGAACATCGAGGCGGTCTTGGCGTAGATGCGCTGATCGTAATTCTCGCGGCTGGCCAGGCGGCGGCTGTTGAACATCTGGGTGATCTCGCCGTTGACGATGGTAGCCAGGGTTTCGGCAAACAGGCGCATCACCGCCACCGAGTCGGTCTCGGCGGCCAGCTTGGCGGCGCGGGCGAAGATGAAATCGCCGGTGAGCACGGTGGCGGCGGGCGACCACTGCGAGTTGAGCGTGGCGATGCCGCGGCGCAGGAAAGCGCCGTCGATCAGATCGTCATGCACCAGGGTGGCGGTGTGCAGCAGCTCGATGGCCGCGGCCAGGGTCACCAGGCGCTCCTCGTCGCCGCCGAGCATCTCGCCGGTGAGCAGGGCTACCGCCGGGCGCACCCGCTTGCCGCCGGAGGAGAGCAAATGCTGCAGCGCCGCGTCCAGGTCGGGGTGGCGGTCATCGGCCTGGGAGCGCATCAGCGCCTCGACGCGCTGGATCTGCTCCTGCACCGGAGCGAAAAAGTTTACCGAAGTGTAGAGATCACCTGCCAACGAAACAACCTCTCCGCGCTTTCCGTGGTCACCTGCGCAAAACGTTCGAAATCCATGCCGCGCAGCGCGGCGATCTTTTCGGCGACGAAACGGACGTAAGCCGGCTCGTTGCGCTCGCCGCGGTGCGGGTGCGGCGTCAGGAAGGGGGCATCCGTCTCGATCAACAGGCGATCCACCGCTAAGTTTGCCGCCACCTGGCGCAACACATCTGCTTTCTTAAAGGTCACCGGGCCGGTAATGCCGACGTAAAAATGGGCCGCGGTGGCGCGCCGGGCGTCCTCCAGGTCGCCGCTGAAGGAGTGCAACACACCCGGCCGCTCGGCCAGGTGAGGCGCGCGGACGGCCAGAGATTGCTGCCATGCGGCCAGGATTTCGAGCGTCCGGCGCATGGCAGGGCGGTTCTGGGGATCGGCGTCGCGCACGTGCACCACCACCGGCAGGCCCAACTCTGCCGCCAGGTCGAGTTGCTGGCGAAAGGCCTGCTCTTGCAGCTCCCGCGGGGTGCGCTGCCAGTAGTCATCCAGGCCGATCTCGCCAATGGCGACCACCTTGGGGTCTTCGGCCAGGCGGCGCAGCTCGTCCAGGGCGGCGGGGCTCCAACCGGCGACGTCGTTGGGGTGCACGCCCACCGCGGCGTACACCGCGGGATGCGCCTGGGCCAGCGCCAGCGCCGCCCGGCTGGTCTCCAGGTCCACGCCGGGGTTGAGCACCCGCAGCACCCCGGCCTGCTCGGCCCTTTGCAACACCTGCGCCCGATCCGAGTCGAAACTGTCAAAGTTCAAATGACAATGGGTGTCAACCAGCACCGGCAACGTCCCTTACAGGCCCGGATGTGGGCCTGGGTGATAAGTGAGAAACATTACAAACTTTATTATATCAGGGGAAGGGTCAGGAAGGTAGGGCGCAGAAGTTAAGGGGACAATGTGAATGGAATTTGGCCGGACAATCGGGCGGCGACTATTGCACAAACGGCGAATCTGGCGTATAAATATGCAACTTTTTTCGCAGCGGAGCACAGAGCCATGAACTTCGTCTTTTTATCGCCGCATTTCCCGCCCAATTATTATCAGTTCTGCGTGCACCTGCGCCAGCTTGGAGCGGTGGTGCTGGGGCTGGCGGACGAGCCGTATGAGCTGCTCAACCCGGCGCTGCGGGATGCGCTGAACGAGTATTACCGCGTCGGCGATATGCACAACTACGACGAGTTGCTGCGCGCCCTGGGCTACTTCACCCATCGCTACGGCAAGATCGACCGCCTCGACTCGATGAACGAGTACTGGCTGGAGAGCGAGGCGCAACTGCGCAGCGACTTCAACATCCCCGGCCTGAAGGTGGAGGACATGCCGCGGGTGAAGCGCAAATCGCTGATGAAGCAGACCTTCCTGAAGGCGGGCATCCCGGCGGCGCGGGGCAAGGTGGTGCACACCCTGGCGGAGGGGAAACGCCTGGCGCGCCAGCTCGGCTATCCACTGGTGGCCAAGCCGGACATCGGCGTGGGCGCGGCGCGCACCTACAAGATCCACAACCTGCAGGAGCTGGAGCAGTTCTTCGCCCAGAAACCGCCGATCGACTACATCCTGGAAGAGTTCATCCACGGCGTGATCTGCACCTTCGACGGGCTGACCGACCGCGACGGCAACCCGGTGTTCTATTCCTCACTGCAGTACAGCCAGGGGATCATGGAGACGGTGAACAACGACGACCTGGTGTACTACTACACGCTGCGGCAGATCCCCGCCGACCTGGAAGAAGTCGGGCGGCGCACGCTGCGCGCCTTCGACGTGCGCGAGCGCTTCTTCCACTTCGAATACTTCCGCACCTGCGACGACAACCGGCTGATGGCGCTGGAGGTGAACCTGCGCCCGCCTGGCGGGATGACCACGGATATGTTCAACTACTCCAACGACATCGACATCTACCGCGAATGGGCCAACGTGCTGATGTACAACCGCTTCACCGCCGAGGTGACGCGCAAGTACCACTGCTGCTACATCGGGCGCAAGTTCAACCGCGCCTACGCCCACTCGCACGAGCAAGTGCTGGAGGCCTTCGGGAGCCAGATCGTGCACCACGAGCGGGTCAGCGGGGTGTTCAGCGCCGCCCTGGGCGATTACGGCTACCTGGCGCGCTCGCCCGACCTGGAAGAGATCTACGCCATCGTCGAGTACATCCAGAAGCTGGCGTGAGAAAATTCAGAATGGAGCTTTGCGGATACGCATGCACGTCGAATATCACAAATGGTGGAGCCCCAGCCTGGGGCAGGAAATGGAACTGAAGGTTTACGGCCACTATGGCAAGCCGGCGATTGTCTTCCCGGCGCAAGGTGGGCGCTTCTACGAATACGAAGACTTCGGCATGGTGCAGGCGGTGCGCAGCTTCATCGACGCCGGGCGGATCAAGCTGTTCACCGTGGACAGCGTCGATAACCAGTCCTGGGCCAACTGGGGCGCCCACCCCGCCGAGCGGGCGCGCCGCCACCAGGACTACGACCGCTACATCGTCGAGGAAGTGGCGCCGTTCATCCGCCAGCACTGCGGCGCGGGAGAGCAGGGCGAGGCCCCCAAATGCCTGGCCACCGGCGTGAGTATGGGCGCGTACCACGCGGCCAACTTCTTCTTCCGCCACCCCGACGTGTTCGACGCGGTGATCGCCCTGAGCGGGATGTATCAGCTCAGCACCTTCGTCGGCGATTACATGGACGACAACGTGTACTTCAACGCCCCGCTGGCGTATCTGCCCAACCTGAACGATCCGTGGTATATTGACCAGTACCGCCAAAGCCAGATCATCATCTGTTGCGGGCAGGGCGCGTGGGAAGACGCCATGCTCGCCGACACCTATGCCCTGCAGCGCATCCTGCAAGACAAGCAAATCCCGGCCTGGATCGACATCTGGGGCCAGGACGTGAACCACGACTGGCCGTGGTGGCGGCAGATGATGCCCTACTTCCTGGAGCAGGTGGTGTGATGGACACGATCCTGGTTGCTTTTCAAGGCGAATCCGGCGCCTATTCCGAGCTGGCGGCGCTGGAGTTCTTCGCGCCGACAGCGGTGCAGACGCGCCCCTGCGAGAACTTCGATCAGGTCTTCCAGGTGGTGAGCCAGGGAGAGTGCAGCCACGGGGTGCTGCCGATCGAGAATTCGCTGGCGGGCAGCATTCACCGCAACTACGACTTGATGCTGCGCCACGAACTGTTCATCGTGGGCGAGTATCCGCTGCGGGTGGAGCACTGCCTGCTGGCGCTGCCGGGGACGCAGGTGGAGCAAATCCGGCGCATCCATTCGCACCCCCAGGCGCTGGCGCAGTGCGAAAAGAACCTCAAGCGCCTGGGCGTGGAGTTGATCCCCGAGGCCGACACCGCCGGCAGCGCCCGCCTGGTGCGCGAGCTGGGCGACCCGCACGCCGCGGCGCTGGCCTCGCGCCGCGCCGCCCAGGTGTACGGCCTGGAGATCCTGGCGAGCAACATGGAGGACGACCCGGCCAACTACACCCGCTTTCTGACCCTGGCGCGCCAGCCGCTGGAGGTCGCCGACCCCGAACAGGGGGATTACAAGACCTCGATCGTCTTTAGCCTGAAGAACTACCCCGGCGTGCTGTTCAAGGCGCTGGGGGTGTTCGCCCTGCGCGAGATCGACCTGACCAAGATCGAATCGCGCCCCATCCCAGGCCGCCCCTGGGAGTACATGTTCTACATCGACTTCGCCGGCCACCAGGCGCAGCGCAACTGCCAGCGCGCCCTGGAGCATCTGCAAGAGCTGGCGACCTATCTGCGCGTGCTGGGCTCTTATCCCCGGCGGCGCTTGAATGATGAGGCAAGCTCATGAACACCCCGACGGACAAAATTTACCTGGATTTCGCCGCCACCACGCCGGTGGACGAGCGCGTGCTGCAGGCGATGCTGCCCTATTTCAGCGAGCGCTTCGGCAATTCTTCATCGGTGCACGCCTACGGCCAGCAGGCCGAGGCCGCCCTGGAGGCGGCGCGGCAGACCCTGGCCGAGGGGTTGAACTGCGCGCCAGACGAGGTGATCTTCACTTCCTGCGGTTCGGAAAGCGACAACCTGGCGCTGCGCGGGGCGGCGCTGGCCGAGCGCGGCCGACGCAGCGCCGATCACCTGCTGATCAGCCCGGTGGAACACCACGCCGTGCTGCGCACCGCCCAATACCTGGCGCGCTATCACGGCTTCGAGGTCGAGTATCTGCCGGTGGACGAGAGCGGGCGGGTCAGCCCGCAGGACGTGGCCGAGCGCCTGCGCCGCAACACGGCGCTGGTCTCGGTGATCTACGCCAACAACGAGATCGGCACGATCAACCCCATCGCCGAGATCGGGGCGATCTGCCGCGAGCGCGGGGTGACCTTCCACACCGATGCCGTGCAGGCGGCGGCGTACCTGCCGGTGGACGTGCAGGCGCTCAACGTCCACCTGCTGGCGCTGGGGGCGCACAAGTTCTACGGGCCGAAGGGCGTAGGGGCGCTGTA
The DNA here is from genome assembly GCA_964503145.1 of uncultured Anaerolinea sp. Lineage (GTDB taxonomy): Bacteria > Chloroflexota > Anaerolineae > Anaerolineales > UBA4823 > RBG-16-57-11. The sequence goes on from CAZCYV010000006.1 coordinate 72,403, forward strand.
CGTGCGCAAGGGCACGCCGATCCTGCCGCTGATCACCGGCGGCAGCCAGGAGTTCGGCCTGCGCGCCGGCACGCACAACATCCCCTACATCGTCGGCATGGCCGAGGCCTTCCGCCTGGCGCAGCAGGAGCGCCAGGCGCGCACCGCCCACGTGCAGCCGCTGCGCGATCGGATCATCGGCCAGACGCTGGAGGCGATCCCCGATTCCCGCCTGACGGGCCACCCCGAACTGCGCCTGCCCAACCACGCCAGCTTTGTCTTCCGCGGGGTGGACGGCAACGCCCTGCTGATGGCGCTGGACGTGGAGGGTTTCGCCTGCTCTTCCGGCTCGGCGTGCAAGACCGGCGACCCGGAGCCTTCGGAGGTGCTCACCAGCCTGGGGTTCAGCCGCGAGTGGGCGCTGGGTTCGTTGCGGGTGACGCTGGGCGTCAGCACCACCGCCGAACAGGTGGAGGCCTTCCTGGGGCGGCTGCCGGCGCTGGTGCAGCGGGTGCGGGAGCTGACGGACGACTAGCGCAGGGGCTTTGAGGCGCCACGCCGCGCCCCGAAAGTGGTACAATCGGCGACATGTTGGGCAATGATTTCCTGGCGCTGATCGCCACCTTCGCCGCGGCGTTGACCTGGCTGCGGCTGATGGATTTCGCCGCCCACCGCGGCTGGATCGAAAGCCGCCTGAGCCGCAAGATCATCCACATCGGCACCGGGCCGCTGTTCGTGCTGTGCTGGCTGCTGTTCACGCAGGCCCCGACGGCGCGCTTCCTGGCGGCGCTGGTGCCGTTCGCCATCACCGCCCAATTCGTCCTGGTGGGGCTGGGGGTGATCCAGGATCCGGCGGCGGTGCAGGCCATGTCGCGCAGCGGCGACCGGCGCGAAATCCTGCGCGGCCCGCTGTATTACGGGATCATCTTCGTGCTGGTGACGCTGATCTTCTGGCTGCAAACGCCTATCGGCATCGTCGCGCTGATGCTGGTGTGCGGCGGCGACGGCATGGCGGATATCATCGGACGGCGTTATGGGGAGCGCAAGCTGCCCTGGAACGACAAGAAATCCTGGATGGGCACGCTGTGGTTCTTCATCGGCGGCTGGCTGCTGACGGCGCTGATCCTGGCGGTCTTCGTCGCCGCGGGGGTCTTCCCCGCCCCGTTCAACGCCTACCTGTTCCCGATCAGCGTCGTGGCGCTGGCGGCGACGCTGGTCGAATCGTACTCCCCGCCGGATATCGACAACCTGACCATTGCCCTGGTCTCGCTGGCGGTGGGCTTTCTCGTCTTCTGAGCACCGGACGTAGGACTTATGCGCTTTTAATGGACACGCCCGAGCGATTATGATAAACTTGATCTGGAATTGGACGATTTGCTAGTCTGACCCACACACACGAGGTGAACATAATGCTATCTGAACAAACCCACATCGAAATGATCAGCCTGACCCCTGCCGCGTCGGAGGCAGTACGCGGCCTGCTGGAAAAGCGCAACCTGGACCCCAAGGACTACGCCCTGCGGGTGTTCATCGCCGGGGGCGGCTGCTCCGGCTTCCAGTATGGTATGGCGTTGGAGGCCAACATCCGCCCGACCGATCTGGTGGCCGAGTTCGATGGGATTCGCGTGGTGGTGGATGAGGTGTCGATCGATTATCTGCGCGGCGCCAGCGTGGATTACATCGAGAGCGTGATGGGCAGCGGGTTCAAGATCGAGAACCCCAACGCCATCTCCACTTGCGGCTGCGGCAGTTCCTTCCGCACCAAAGAGGGCGGAGCGAGCAGCGGCGGCGGCTGCAGCGGCTGCGGCTAATCCTGATTCGCCCGAATACAAAGACACAAAGACCGGCAAAGCGCCGGTCTTTTTTGGTTAAGCGCCCCAAGGCGCCAGCGCCTATCAGCGCTAGCGGCGTCCGAGCAGCGAGACCAGCGTCCCCAACAGGCCGACCACCGCCATGCCGATGATCACCAGGCCGATGGGCAGGCGCCCCGAGGTGGCGATGGGGGCGTCGGCGGGCAGGGTGGGGATGGAGAGCGGCGGCGGCTCGGTGAAGGTGGGCAGGGGCGTCGGGGGGATCTCGACCAGGAACTGCGCCGCCAGGGTGGGATCGATGGTGGCGGTCATCTGCGGGGTGCGCGTGGGGGGCGGCTCGACCGGCCGCAGCGAGCCGCGCACCTCCACCAGGTCGGCCCACACCCAGGCCACGCCGCCCGGCACGCCCGGATAGACTACCTGCACCCAATCGCCGCCCGGCGAGCGCCCCACCGCCGGCACCTGCTGACCAGAGACCAGCACCCCGACGATGTCGTATCCAACCGTGGACGGGCCCGCACGGACATTGACATAGCCCTGTTCGTTGTCCAGGACGATGACCAGCGCGGCGACGGGCGTGCCGGTGACGGTGGGGATGGAGCCGGTGGGGATCTGCGCCAGCCAGCCCGCCAGGCCGGCGGAGGGCTGCGCCAGGAAGAACAACAACAGGCCGGCGCCCAGCGCCAGCCCAAAGACGATTTTTCGGATGGATGAACGTTTCACAGACATACAAAGGCGATTATAATCCATCTCTGAAGCCAGACGAGGTGGCTAAAAAAATGGAGCAACGCATCTTTCATGGAAGGATTACGCCCGGCGATCTGGCGCGGGCGCTGGTAGCCGAGTTCAACCGCGGCGAGCTGCGGGCGCAGTATTTCGGCGACGACCGCCTGACCGCGGTGCAGGTGTCCAGCCGCGAGCGGCCATCGGCCGGCGGCAAGACCGCGCTGACGGTCACCCTGCGGCGGGTGGAGGACGGCGTGGCGGTGGAGATCGGCCAGCAGGCGTGGTACGGCGTGGCCGCCAGCCTGGGGCAGACGCTGCTGCAGGCGGCGCTCAACCCGTGGAACCTGCTGCACCGCCTGGACGACATCGCCCAGGATGTGGAGAACCTGCAACTGGCCGAGCGGGTCTGGCAGGCGATCGAGAAGGCCGCCCGCGCCCACGGGGCGACTTTCGAGCTTTCCGAGCGCCTGCGCCGCGTGGTGTGCGAATACTGCCAGGTGGCCAACCCGGTGGGCGAGGGCACCTGCCTGGCCTGCGGCGCGCCGCTGGGGAAGGCGCAGCCGCGCACCTGCCGCCACTGCGGCTTCGTGGTGCGCGCCGAAGAGACGGTCTGCCCTAACTGCAAGCAGCGCCTGTGAGGCATGCGAGTTTGATGGATTTCAGGGGGCGCGCAGCAGTTCGATCGAACTGCGGATGACCGCCAGCAACTCGGCGTCCTCCTCGTCGATGTTGCCCAGCTCGCTGCGGCCGTTCTGGCGCGCTTCCAGCCTGGCGGCCAGGCGCTCCAGGGTGGGCAGGGCGTCCAGATAGCCCATCCGCCCGATGAAATAGGCCGCCTGCTTGCGCAGCGCCAGCGGCGCAGAGCGGGAGGTGAGGATATCCGCCAGGTGGCCGCCGGCGAAGGAGCAGTGATCCAGCAGCCCCATCACCTGGGGTTCGCTGGACTTATCGAAATCCACCACCTGCAACAGGGCGTAGATCTGCCGGGTGCGCATCTCGCGCAACTGCGCCGTCAGGGCGCGGTAGGCGGGGGCATCCAGCGGATCGCCATGCCCGTCAGGGGTGACGACATCCGCCAGGGCGTCCACGATGTGGGCGCGCAGGGCGATATCCGGTTCCAGCAGGCGGGAGGTGAGCACGAAAGCGACCAATGGGTGGCGGCGAACGGCGTCTTGAGCCAGCAGATCCTTTAACCCCTTGTGCCGGGTCTCCAAATCGGGAGATGTCAATGCCTCGGCCGCTTCCCAAACCACAACCATTTTCTCGACAGGCTCCTGACAGGGTCCCTCCACGGTCAAAAGAGCCTCTCGGGGAAGGTTTAACGTAGTTGATGGGTCATCGTCCATATAGGCAATGTGCAGGCGTGCAGAACGAACTGCGCTGATCTCCTTGGGATTGAATTGGAATCCGTCTTAAAAAGTATACCGTATTTGAGATTAAGATACTCCCCCAAGAGGGTTAAGGCTTTTTGAATTCTTGCCTGCATTTTGGTTAAATTTCCACAAGAAAGCGGCCGATGTGGATAAATCGGCCGCGGGTCTTTGGTGGGTGAGGCGCGAAAGTCGTGGGAGAACTCTCCCATCTACCCAACCAGTCGCCGCGCTTGCTCCAGGATGGCTTCGACGGTGAGGCCGAACTTTTCGTACAGCGTCTTGTAAGGGGCGGAAGCGCCGAAGGAGCGCATGCCGATCACCGCGCCGCGCTCGCCCACCCAGCGCTCCCAGCCCTGGGTCACGCCCGCTTCCACCGCCAGGCGGGCGCGCAGCCCGGGCGGCAGCACGGCGTCGCGGTATTCCGGCGCCTGGGCGGCGAACAGCTCCCAACTGGGGAAGGACACCAGGCGCACGTTGACGCCCTCGGCGGTGAGCCTGATCGCTGCTTCGACGATCAGGCTGACCTCGCTGCCGCTGGCCATGAGGACGATTTCGGGGGCCTTTTCGCCCATATCGGCCAGCACGTAGGCGCCGCGCTGCACCCCGCTGGCCTCGGCGTAGATGCGCCGGTCGAGGGTGGGCACGGCCTGACGGCTGAGCACCAGGGCGGTGGGGGCGCCGCGGCGGGCGATGGCGATCTTCCAGGCCTCGACGACTTCGTTGGCGTCGGCCGGGCGCAGCACCACCAGGTTGGGCAGGGCGCGCAGCGCCGCCAGGTGCTCCACCGGCTGGTGGGTGGGGCCGTCTTCGCCCAGGCCAATGCTATCGTGGGTAAAGACCCAGATGCTGGGGTAATGCGACAGCGCCGACAGGCGGATCGCCGGGCGCATGTAGTCGGAGAACACCAGGAAAGTGCCGCCGTAGGGGATCACCCCGCCGTGCACCGCCATGCCGTTGACAATGGCGCCCATGGCGTGCTCGCGCACGCCGAAGTGGAAGTTGCGCCCGTGGTAGGCGCCGGGCTGGAAGGCGGGGGAGTCGTGGATCCAGGTCAGGTTGGAGGGCGCCAGGTCGGCGGAGCCGCCGATCAGTTCGGGCAGGCGGACGGCGAAGGCGTTCAGCGCCTTGCCGGAGGCGGCGCGGGTGGCCAGCCCCTTGGGGTCGGCGGGGAAAACGGGGGCGTCGGCGTCCCAATCGGGGGGCAGCTCGCCGCGCAGGCGGCGCTCCAGCTCGGCGGCCAGCTCCGGCAGCTCGGCGCGGTAGGCGGCCAGGCGCGCCTGCCAGGCCATCTCCTGCTGCCAGCCGCGGTCGATAGCCTGGCGGAAGAAAGCCAGCACATCTTCAGGGACGTAGAAGCGCGGCGAGAGCGGCCAGCCCAGGTTGCGCTTGGCGCCATCCAGCTCCTCGTCGCCGGGCGGCTCGCCGTGGGCCTTGGCGGTGCCGGCGCGGGTGGGCAGGCCGTAGCCGATCTGGGTGCGCACGGCGATCAGCGACGGGCGCGGGTCTTCTTTGGCGCGGCGGATGGCGGCGTCGATGGCGGCCACATCGTTGCCGTCGGCCACGGATTGGACGTGCCAGCCATAGGCGGCGAAGCGCGCCAGGCGGTCTTCGGTGAAGGTCAGGTCGGTGCTGCCGTCGATGGAGATGCGGTTGTCATCGTACAGGTAGATCAGCCGCCCCAACTGCAGGTGGCCGGCCAGGGAGGCCGCCTCGGAGGCCACGCCCTCCATCAGGTCGCCGTCGGTGACCAGGGCGTAGATGTAATAGTCGAAGATCTCGTGTCCCGGGCGGTTGAAGCGCGCCGCCAGGTGGGCGGCGGCGATGGCCATGCCCACCCCGTTGGCGAAGCCCTGCCCCAGCGGGCCGGTGGTGACCTCCACGCCGGGGGTGAGGCCGTATTCGGGGTGGCCGGGGGTGCGGCTGCCCCACTGGCGGAAGCGCTGCAGCTCCTCCAGCGGCAGGTCGTAGCCGGTCAGGTACAGCAGGCTGTAGAGCAGCATCGAGCCGTGACCGCCGGAGAGGATGAAGCGGTCGCGGCCGGGCCAGGCAGGGTTGCGAGGGTTGAAGCGCAGGTGGCGCGTCCACACGGTATAGGCCAGCGCCGCCGCCCCCATCGGCAGGCCGGGGTGGCCGGAATTGGCATTTTGCACACCATCCGCCGATAGAAAGCGGATGGTATTGATCGCGCGCAGTTCGAGATCGTTGAGTTCAGACATGGCATACTCCCGTTGGGGCTTTTGATGAGGTCAGGCGTCGAGCGCTCAGATTTCGGATAATTGTACCGCGTTCTCCAGCCAGGATTCGATCATCTCGGACAACCAATTTGTGAAATAATGCACAAAATGTTTTGCCTGACTAGTGATATTTATCACGATTAATGGATGCTATATGACACTATACGCCATGCGCCGTAACCTCGATAATTTCACCATCGCTGATTGGACAAATTTCCGCTTTATTCGATCATCCTCGCAGGAGGTGCACCGAGCCGAGTCGCAAACAAGCCATTCACCGTCAGCCACTCGTCCCGCCCAGGCATTTGCACTGGTCTTTCGTCTGCTCTGGCAACATTGGAGCTTTTTCGGTCATCAGACATAAAGGAGGTGGCACTTGACCCCACCCACAGTTCCCTCGAGTCAAACCGATCCAAACGTACGCTTTTTGGAAGAAGTGAGCGCGCGCACCGCGGGCGTGTCGCGACTGGAGATGTGCATCCAGTGCGGCACCTGCGGGGGTTCGTGTCCTTCGGCGGAGGACATGGACCACACGCCGCGCATGCTCTTCGCCATGATCCGCGCCGGCATGCGCGAGCAGGCGCTGGCCAGCAACACGCCGTGGATCTGCGTCTCCTGCTACCACTGCGTGGTGCGCTGCCCGCAAGACGTGCACATCGCCGACGTGATGTACACCCTGAAAAGCATGGCCATCCAGGCCAAGCTGTACAAAGATTCCACTGCTCCCGACTTCTCGCAGACCTTCGTGGACATGGTCGAGACCTATGGGCGCAGCTATGAATTTGGGCTGGCAACCCGGCATTATCTCAAGCACTTCCCGATGCGCATGCCCAGTGTGGCGCCGATGGGACTGGGTATGCTGACCAAGAAGCGCCTGGAGATCGCCCCCAAGCGCATCGAGGGCATCGACCAGCTCACGGCCATCCTGGAGCGCGCCAAGACCCTGGAGGTGGTGTGATGAACAAGTATCTGTTCTATCCCGGCTGCGCCATGGAGACCAGCGCCCGCGCCTACAACGAATCGTTGATGGCGATCAAAGACACGCTGGGGATCGAACTGGAAGAGATCCGCGACTGGAACTGCTGCGGGGCCACGGAGTACCTGGGGATCAGCCTGGTGCCGGCTTACGCCCTGATCGGGCGCAACCTGGCGCTGGCCGCCCGCCAGGCCAACACCACCCGCACCGTGGTGGCCTCGTGCAGCGCCTGCTACCTGAACCTGGCCAAGGCCGACCACTACATGGCGGAGCGGCCGGTGTTGGGCGAGAAGGTGAACGAGGCGCTGGCCGCCGGCAACCTGAGCTACACCCCCGGCTCGCTGGACATCCGCCACCTGCTGGACGTGATCATCAACGAGGTCGGACTGGATGAAGTGCGCAGCAAGGTGGTCAAGCCGCTGAAGGGCCTGCGGGTGGCGCCCTACCTGGGCTGCATGGTGCCGCGGCCAGACTACAAGAAGCGCTGGTCGGACGCCGAACACCCCACCGAGCTGGATCGGCTGCTCAAGGCGCTGGGGGCGGAAGTGATCGACTTCCCGCTGAAGACGCACTGCTGCGGCGGGCACATGACCCAGATCAGCCCCAACACCGCCTTCGAGCTGATCCGCCGCCTGCTGCAATCCGCCGAGCAGTTCCGGGCGGATGTGATGGTCACGGTGTGCCCGATGTGCCAGATGAACCTGGACGCCTACCAGGCCGAGACCAACCGCCACTTCCGCACCAATTACAAGATGCCCATCCTGTTCTTCACGCAGTTGATGGGCGTGGCCTTCGGCAAAGACCCGGTGGCGCTGGGCTTCGGGCGCGAGTTCGTCAAGGCCACCGAGGCGATGGCGCGCATCGGCGTCGAGACGCCCGAGGAGCTGGAGCCGAAAGCTCAGCCCCGGCGCAAGAAACCCAGCGGGCTGCCCATGCCCACCATGCCCGGGCAAAGCGCACAGGAGGAGTGAACCATGACGACCTATCCAGATGAATCTACCCCCAAAGAGCGCATTGGCGTGTACGTGTGCCACTGCGGCTCCAACATCGCCGGGATGGTCGATGTGGAAGACGTCGCCGTGTGGGCAGCGGAGGAACTGAAAGACCGCGGCGTGGTGATCGCTCGCGACTACAAGTTTATGTGCTCCAGCCTGGGGCAGGAACTGATCGAGAAGGACATCCAGGAGATGGGCCTGACGCGGGTGGTGGTGGCGGCCTGCTCGCCGCACCTGCACGAGGGCACCTTCCGCACCGCCTGCAGCCGGGCCGGACTGAACCCCTACCTGTGCGAGCTGGTCTCGATCCGCGAGCAGGTCTCGTGGGTGCACACCGACCGCCAGGCGGCCACGGAGAAATCCAAGGCGATCCTCTCCGGCGGAGTCGAGCGGGTGATCCACAATGAGCCGCTGGAGCCGCTGCACGTGCCGATCCACCCCGCCACGCTGGTGGTGGGCGGCGGGATCGCCGGCATCCAGGCGGCGCTGGAGATCGCCGACGCCGGCTTCCCGGTGTACCTGGTGGAGCGCGAGCCTTCGATCGGCGGGCACATGGCGCAGTTCGACAAGACCTTCCCCACCCTGGACTGCGCGGCGTGCATCCTGACCCCGCGCATGGTGGCGGTGGGCGGACATCCCAACGTCACCCTGCTCACCTGGAGCGAAGTGGAAAAAGTGGATGGCTACGTGGGCAACTTCACCGTCACCATCCGCAAAAAAGCGCGCTACGTCAACGAAGAATTGTGCACCGGCTGCGGCATCTGCCAGGAGAAATGCCCCAAAAAAGTGATCGACGAGGTGTATGAAGCCGGGCTGGGCTACCGCAAAGCGGTGTACACGCCCTTCCCCCAGGCGGTGCCGAAATTCCCGGTGATCGACAAACCCAACTGCACCTACTTCCAAAAAGGCACCTGCAAAGCCTGTCAAAAATTCTGCCCCACCAACGCCATCGACTTCGAACAGCAGGATGAAATCATCACCGTACAGGTGGGCAACATCATCCTGGCCACCGGCTACGATCTGTTCGACCCGCGGCGGGTGACCCAATACGGCTACGGGCGGCTGGCGAACGTGTTCACCAGCCTGGAGTTCGAGCGGCTGACCAACTCCGCCGGCCCGACCAACGGTAACATCGTGCTGCGCGACGGCGTGACCGTGCCGCAGACGGTGGGCATCATCCATTGCGTGGGCAGCCGCGACCGCAACTTCAACAACTACTGCTCGGTGATCTGCTGCATGCAGAGCCTGAAATTCGCCCACCTGGTGCACGAGCGCACCGGCGCCACGGTGTACAACTTCTACATCGACATGCGCACGGCCTTCAAAGATTACGACGAGTTCTACCAGCGGGTGCTGGAGGAGGGCACGCTGTTCGTGCGCGGCAAGGTGGCCGAGGTGACCGACGCCGCCCGCAAGCCGGGCGAAGAGGGCAAGCTGATCATCCAGGTGGAAGATACCCTGGCGGGCAAGCAGCGGCGCATCCCGGTGGACATGGTGGTGCTCTCGGCGGCGATGCAGCCGCGCGCCGACGCCAAAGAAGTGGCCCAGAAGTTCGGCATCTCGTGCAGCGCCAACGGCTGGTTCATCGAGAGGCACCCCAAGCTGGACCCGGTGGCGACGATGACCGAGGGCATCTTCATCGCCGGCTGCGTGCAAGGGCCAAAGGACATCCCCAGCAGTGTGTCGCAGGGGGCAGCGGCGGCGGCGCGCGTCCTGGGGCGCATCCAGCAGGGCGAAATCGCCCTGGAGCCGGTGCGCGCCAGCGTGGATCAGGAGAAATGCTCCGGCTGCCGCATCTGCAACAACCTGTGCCCGTTCAACGCCATCATCTTCCACGAGGATCGCATGGTGTCGGAGGTCAACCCGGCGCTATGCCAGGGCTGCGGCACCTGCGTGGCCGCCTGCCCGGCGGGGGCGATCTCGGGGACGGTGTTCTCTAATGAGCAGGTCTTCGCCCAGATCGAGGGCCTGCTGCGGGTCAACTTCGAGCATGCGCGCGTGGCGGAACTGGCCTGAGCCGATGGGAGAGCGACTATGAGCGAAAACTTCGAACCTGTCATCATTGGCTTCACCTGCAACTGGTGCAGCTACCGTGCGGCAGACCTGGCCGGCACGGCGCGGGTAAAATACCCGCCCAACGTGCGCCTGATCCGCCTGATGTGCTCGGGCCGCCTGGACCCGGCCTTTGTGCTCAAGGCGCTGGCGGAAGGGGCCGACGGGGTGTTGATCACCGGCTGCCACCCGGGCGAATGCCACTACCTGGAGCAGAACTACAAGGCGCTGCGGCGCTACCTGCTGCTGCGGCGCACGCTGGCGGGGATGGGCATCGAGCCGGGGCGGGTCAAGCTGGTGTGGGCCAGCGCCGCCGAGGGCGTCCGTCTGGCCCAGGAGATCGCCACCCTGGTGGAGGAAGTGCGCGCCCTGGGGCCTTTGAAGTGGCCGAAATGGGAGCAGTGGAACAACCGCATCCCGGTTTCCGTGCCTCAGGCGCAGGAGGTGCCCGCATGACCACCAACGGCAAACCCAAGTTCGCCATGTACTGGGCGGCGTCCTGCGGCGGGTGCGAGATCGCCGTGCTGAACATCGGCGAGAAAATCCTGGACGTGGACGCCAACTTCGAAGTCGCCTTCTGGCCGGTGGCGATGGACGCCAAGTACAAGGACGTGGAAGCGATGCCCGACGGCTCGATCCTGCTGACGCTGTTCAATGGCGGCATCCGCAACTCAGAGAACGAGGAGATCGCCCACCTGCTGCGGCGCAAGTCGCAAATCCTGGTGGCCTTCGGCTCGTGCGCCACGGAGGGGTGCATCCCCGGGCTGGCCAACCTATCGCGGCCGGAAGACGTATTGCAGACCGTCTATAACACGGTCTCCTCGGAGAACCCCGCGGGGCTGCTGCCGCAGTATGATTACCCCATGCCGGAGGGCGATATCCACATCCCCAAGTTCTACCCGGTGCTGCGCACGCTGAACCAGGTGGTGCCGGTGGACTACTACATGCCCGGCTGCCCGCCCGAATCGCACCAGATCGCCGCGGTGATCGACCTGGTGATCAAGGTGCTGCACGGCGAGGCCAGCCTGCCGCCCCGGGGGACGGTGATCGGCGCCGGCGGCTCGACGGTATGCGACGACTGCCCGCGCAAGCGCAACGAGAAGCTGATCAAGAAGTTCGTGCGCATCCAGGACGTGGAACACATCGATCCCGAGCTGTGCCTGCTGGAGCAGGGCATCCCCTGCAACGGCCCGGCGACGCGCAGCGGTTGCGGGTCGCTGTGCCCGCAGGCCGGGGCGCAGTGCATCGGCTGCTACGGCCCGGCGGAGGGCGTGGTGGATTACGGGGCGCGGCTGATCTCGGCCTTCGCCTCGGTCATCGACAGCAACGACCCCGCCGAGATTGAGCAGATCCTGGACGGCATCCCCGACCCGGTCGGGCAGTTCTACCGCTTCAACCTGGCGGACTCGCTGCTGCGCGCCGCCGTACCCGCCTGGAAAGGCAAAGTGTGAGGAGGATGCGATGCAACGTGTAACCATCGACCCCATCACCCGGCTGGAAGGCCACGGCAAGATCGAGATCTTCCTCAACGAGGACGGCGAAGTCGCCAACACCTATTTCCAGATCCCTGAATTGCGCGGTTTCGAGCGCTTCTGCGTGGGGCGCCCGGTGGAAGAGATGCCCCTGCTCACCAACCGCATCTGCGGCGTGTGCCCGGAGGCGCACCACATGGCGGCGGCCAAGGCGGCGGACGCGGTGTACCACGTGGACCCGCCCCCCACGGCCAAGAAGCTGCGCGAGTTGCTCTACTCCGGCTTCTACTTCACCGACCACACCACCCACTTCTACGCCCTGGCCGGACCGGACTTCGTCATCGGCCCGACGGCGCCGGTGGCCGAGCGCAACATCCTGGGCATCATCCACAAAGTGGGGCTGGAGATCGGCGGCAAGGTGATCCAGGCGCGCAAATACGGCCATCGCATCGTGGAGATCATCGGCGGGCGCAAGGTGCACCCCTGCACCTCCATCCCCGGCGGGCTGACCAAAGGCATCACCGAAGAGCAACGCCAGGAGATCGAGCAGATGGGCCGCTGGGCGATCGAGTTCGCCCAGTTCAGCCTGCAGTTGTTCGACGACATCGTGCTGGGCAATCAGGCCTACGTCGATCTGATCCTGGGCGACATCTACACGCACCAGACCTACTCCATCGGCCTGGTAGATGAGCAGAACCGGGTCAACTTCTACGATGGCAAGGTCAGCGTGGTCGCCCCGGATGGCGAGCGCATCGGCAAATACGCCCCGCACGAGTACACCGACTGGATCGCCGAGCGCGTCGAGCCGTGGACCTACCTGAAGTTCCCCTACCTGAAGAAGGTGGGCTGGAAGGGCTTCGTGGACGGCAAAGATTCGGGGGTGTACTTCGCCACGCCGCTCTCGCGGCTGAACGCCGCCGACGGCATGGCCACCCCGCTGGCGCAAGAGCAATACGAGAAGTTCTACGCCACTCTGGGCGGCAAGCCGGTGCACCAGCGCCTGGCGATCCACTGGGCGCGGCTGATCGAGCTGCTCTACGCCGCCGAGCGCATCGTCGAGCTGGCCACCGACCCGGAGATCACCTCGCCCAACTTCCACACCGTGCCCACCGAGAAGCCCACCGAGGGCGTGGGCATCGTGGAAGCGCCGCGGGGCACGCTCACCCACCACTACAAGACCGACGAGCGCGGCATCCTGACCGAAGTGAACCTGATCGTGGGCACCACCAACAACTACGCCCCGATCAGCATGTCGATCAAGAAGGCCGCTCAGAAGCTGATCCACAATGGCGTCGTGATCAACGAAGGCCTGCTGAACATGATCGAGATGGCCTTCCGCGCCTACGATCCCTGCTTCGGCTGCGCCACGCACTCGCTGCCCGGGCAAATGCCGTTGGAGGTGACCATCCGCGACGCCCAGGGCAACCCGGTGGAGGTGCTGAAGCAGTTCTGCTGAGATGACCTCTGAGCAACCAACCGAGCGGAGCCTGCCGCCTGAGGCGGGCTCCGCCCCGTCCAAGACCCTGATCGTCGGCCTGGGAAACCCGATCCTGGGCGACGATGGCATCGGCTGGCGGGTGGCCGAGCGGGTGCAGGCGCGCCTGCAGGCCGACCCGCAGGCCGCGCTTGGGGTGGAGGTGGACTGTCTGTCTTTGGGGGGGCTGAGCCTGATGGAGCGCCTGGTGGGCTATGAGCGCGCCATCATCATCGACGCGGTGGTCACACGCCAGCATCCGCTGGGGACGGTGAGCTGCCTGCCGCTGGAGGCGCTGCCCGACCGCTCCGCCGGGCACACCACCGCCGCCCACGACACTTCGCTGCAAACCGCCATCGCCCTGGGGCGCTCGATGGGCGCGCCGCTGCCGCAGACGATCCTGGTGGTGGCGGTGGAGGCGGAGCAGGTTTACGACTTTTCGGAAGAGCTTTCGCCGGAGGTCGCTGCGGCGATCCCGGCCGCCGAGCAAATGGTATTCGATCTCATTCATCCAGGAGGCCCGACATGATCTCCCCTGAACTGCTGCGCCGCTATCCCTTCTTTGGGCTGCTGAACGAGAACCAACTCTATGCCATCGCCATGATCTCCGACGAAGTCGATGTCGAAGCCGGAAAGGTCCTTTTCGAGGAGTGCAAGCCCGCCGAAGCGCTGTATTTGCTGGTGGAAGGCGGGGTTGACCTTTACTATAAGTCAGAAGAGGAGTATCATCCAAAGACGAGAAAAGAGTTCCTGGTCGGCGAAATCAACCCCGGGGAGATCTTTTCTCTGAGCGCCATGATCGAGCCTTACGTGCTGAGCGCCTCGGCGCGGGCTTCCAAGGCCAGCAAGCTGGTCAAGATCGATGCGGTCGAGCTGCGCAAGCTGTGCCAGGAGGACCCGCAGATGGGCTACGCCGTGATGCAGCAGATCGCCAAGGCGCTGATGGAACGCCTGGCCTACACTCGGGTGCAACTGGCCGCCGCCTGGGCCTGAGGCGCGGCGGGCCGGGCGACGACGTTCATCCGCCGAGGAAAGGAAGGGGTATGGTCACCAAAGAGGATTTGATCTTTCGACAGATCGTCACCATGCGCGATGGGGCGCGCGTGCTCCTGCGCCCGCTGATGCCCAACGACCGTCAGGCATTGCTGGACTTCTTCCTGCCCGTGTCGATCGAAGAGCGGCGCTACATGCGCCACAACGTCAACGATCCGGAGTTGATCGCCTCCTGGACGGAGAACCTGGATTACGAGAAGGTCTTCCCGCTGGTGGCGGTGGTGGGAGATCGCATCGTCGGCGAGGCCACGCTGCATTTCAACGAAGGGCCGGCGCGCCACCGCGCCGAAATCCGCATCTTCCTGGCGAAGGACTTCAAGCGGCGCGGCCTGGGCTCTAAGCTGATTCAGGCGCTGATCGATATCGCCCGCAAGCGCAACATCCACCTGCTGGAGGCGCAGGTGGTCACCGATCACGTCGAGGTGATCAAGGCGCTGCACAAGGCCGGCTTCGAGACCGCGGCGACCTTCGAAGAGTACTTCATGCTGCCGGACGGCGAGCTGCGCGATGTGGCCTGCCTGATGCTGCGGCTGCGCAAAGTCGAGGACGAATTCTAGCCCACCCGGGCGAAAAACCTTTCCAGGCCGCGGAAGCAGGCGGCGCTGAGCTTGTGGCCGACGTCGTCTTCGCAGAAGGTCACCTGGGCGCCGGCCTGCTGCAGGAGCTGATAGGCATGGCGGGCGCGCGCCAGCGGCACCAGCTCGTCCTGCGCGCCGTGCGCCATGAAACCAAGCTTGCCGCGCAGCGGCTGAGCCTCCACCAGAGCCTCCACCCCACCCGGCGCAAAACCCGATAACCCCGCAAACGCCCCCACCCGTTCCGGGTAGGCCAGGGCCAGGCTGTAGGTCAGCGCAGCACCCTGGCTGAAGCCCACCAGGTGGATCTGGGAGAGGTCGGCGGAGGGAAAGTTCCGCGGGGTGAGCAACTCCCACAGGGCCTGCATCGCCGGGCGGAAGTCTTCCAGGTCAGGCCAGGTGCGCCCCAGGGAGGGCTGCCAGCTATAGCCGCTCAGGGTGGCGGCGTATGGGGCGCGCGGCGCTACCAGCAGGGCGTCTTCGGGCAGGCGGGCGGCGAAGACCCACATGGCGTTCTCGTCGCCGGTCCAGCCGTGCAGCAGCAGGAACAGCCGATGCGGGCCGGGGCCGGGGGGCAGGCGCTGGCGCAGCGTCCAGCCGCTCACCTGGCGCGAGGCGGGGTTCATCGCTCACGCTCCTTCTGCACCAGCCAGCCGATCAGCGAGAGCAGCAGCCACACCAGGATGGCGGGCGTCAGCCCCAGCGCCAGGCAGATCAACCCCATGATCGCCGGCTCGCGCCCCCAGAACAGGTAGATCAGGCCATCGCCCACCAGGAAGACGAGCACCAAAAAGCCCACCACCAGGCGGAAGCTGGTCTGACGGGAATAGGCGCGCAGGTCGCGTTTCATAGAACACTCCCTGAATCAATCGAAGAAGTCGGACGAATACGGCAGGTGGATGATGGGCGTCTTGCGGCGGAACAGCCGACGCCGCAGGCGCGCCTGCCAGCCAACGGCCCGCTCCAGTTCGAGCAGCACATGCTCCGCGGCGCGCTCGCCCAGGCGGGCCACTTCGGCGATGTCCACCTGATCCAGCAGCCCGATCTGGCGCACCGCCGGGCGGATGAGCACATCTGGTTTTTCGATCTCCAACAGCAGCTCGGTGAGCAGGGCGCCGGCAATGTCGATCGAGCGCATGAAGATGTTCAGCGCCTGGGAAAAGCGGAACTGCGACAGGTACTTGTTGAGGAAGGGCAGCGAGTTCATCAGGCGCGGCTGGCCGATGCCGGCCCACTGGTCGATGGGCGGCGAGAGCACCACCGCCGCCACCGGCAGGTTGGGCCTCAGCGAGCGCGCCACGCCCACCGGCACCGGGTCCATCACCCCGCCATCCACCAGCAGGCGGCCGCCGAGCTGGCGCGGCGGGAAGACCCCCGGCACGGCGATGGAGGCCATCACCGCGTCCAGCACCCGGCCGCGCCCCAGCACCAGGCGCTCGGCGGTGTTCAAATCCACTGCGGTCACCGCGCAGGGCAGGCGCAGGTCTTCGAAGCGGCAATCGCCCAGGGCGTCGGCCAGCAGCTCGTGGATGCCCTTCAGGCCGGTCCAGCTTGGGCCATCGTCAGGCTGGCGGGCGAACATGCTGGCCTGGTTGGCCAGGCACAGCAGGCGCTGGATTTCATCCGGGCTGTAGCCGAAGGCGTACAGGCTGGCGACGATTGCCCCGGCGCTGGTGCCGGAGAGGGCGCGGATGACATAGCCTTCGCGCTCCAGCACGCGCAGCACGCCGATATGCGCCGCTCCTTTGGCGCCGCCGCCCCCCAGAGCGAGAACGATATCTTTCATGGTGAAACCTCCTTGCCTGAAGCTATTCTACTTTGGAGAGGCGCTAAGCGTCAACCGCCAGCCGCGCAGCCGCCCTTCGACTGCGCCGAGTACGCTCCGCCCAGGGCGCTCTCGGCGTCCTGGCGCAAATATCGACCGGAAAGGGCCGATTTTGCGGTACAATGGACAAATGATCACCATCGCGACCTGGAAGGACACGTTCGAAGCCGAAATCCAGCAGGCCGAAACCGCCCGCGCGGCGGGCAACGAGGGCATGGCGCGGGTCTGCGCCCGCCGCGCCGCCGGCGCGGCAGCCGGCGAATACCTGCAACGGCGGGGCATCGACCTGCGCACCCCCAGCGCCTACGACCGGCTGCGTTTCTTGAGCGAGCTGTCGGGGGTCTCGCCGCGGGCGGCGCAGGCCGCGGCGCGCCTGCTGACGCGCGTCACACCCGAATACACCCTGCCGGTGGAGGCAGACCTGATCGCCGAGGCGCGCCAACTGCGCCAGGAGTTGCTCGGAGAATGAGCCAGTCTGAGTCGCCCCCAGAGGGCGCCAGGCCGGCCCTGCTGCGCATCCTGGCGATCATTTCAGGGGAATACGGCGCGCGACACGTGGCTAACCTGCGCGCCAACGGCCCGCGGCATTGGCGCATCAGCACCTGGCAGGCGCCGGCGGTGCTGCCGCCGGTGATCGACTATCCCGAAGACCATCTGCCCAGGGAGCTGCCGCCGAGCGACCTGATCTTATCCTTCGCCGAGCATCGCGGCGTGGCCGAGCTGCTGCCGGAGATCGCCCAGGCAACCGGCGCCCAGGCGGTGATCGCGGCCATCGATAACGAGGCCTGGCTGCCGCGCGGCCTGGCGCGGCAACTGCGCGGCTGGCTGGAGCGCATCGGCGTGGGCTGCGCCACCCCCAAACCGCTATGCTCGCTGACCGAAACGGATTTCGGCGTCACCCGCCGCCAGCGCATCACCTACGATCATCCGCTGATCCGCGAGTTCGCCGCCCATTTCGGCCAGCCCGAATTCGAGATCGAGGTGGACCCGCAAACCCGCCTGATCACGGCGGCGCGCGTGCGGCGAGATGCAGTGTGCGGCTGCGCCCGCTACGTGGCCGAGCGGCTGGTGGGCGTCTCGGCAGACGAGGCGGTGGAAAAGGCCGGGCTGCTGCATCATCACTACCCCTGCCTGGCGGCGATGGGCAAGGATAGCGACTTCGGCGATACCCTGATGCACGTTTCGGGCAACGTGATGAAGGACAAGGTCAGCGAGCAGGTGAAGCCCTACCAGCGCACGCAGTACATTGCCCCAGGCACGCGCAGCGAATGAAATCGAACCTCAGACGGGCAGCGCCCGCGGGCGCTCGCTTGCCGGCTGCTGGCGCATCTGATGCAAGACGCCCAGCACGCCCAGCAGGGTGATCACGGCGCGCACGCCCGCCAGGATGACCAGGGCGCTGGTGACCGCCGTTGCCAGCGCCAGCAGCACGTACTGCAGCAGCGTGGTGCGCGAGCGGAAGCGGCGCGATTCCAGCGCCAGGCGGGACCTGAGTTCGTTGACGAAATCGGGGCGCGGCGCCACCGGGCGGAACGACGAGCGCAGGTAGCGCTCCATCCGCTCCACGCCCTGGCCAGCGGCGCGACCAGGCCTGTGGAAAGCTTTCACGTTTCTATCCTCCTGCTGCCGGATAAGCGACGATCCCCACCGTGCCGGGGCCGAGGTTCGCCGCCACACCGATCGAAAGCTCCGTCATGATCAATTCTTTGCAGTTCAGGCGTTTGCGCACCATCTCGGCAAGCCGTTCGCAGGCCTGTGGATCTTGCGCGTGGACGACGGCGACGTTCAACGGCGCAGCGCCCAGGCGGCGGAACATCTCCTCCACCACGTAGGCCAGGGCTTTGCCGCGGGTGCGCACCCGCTCGCCCAGCTCCAACACGCCCTCGCGCAGCATGATCACCGGTTTGACGTTCAGCAAAGACGCCAGGCTGGCCTGCAACGCCTTGACGCGCCCGCTGCGGCGGGCGTATTCCAGCGTGTTCAGGGTCAGGATGATCTGTACATTGCGGCGGATGGTCTGCCAGCGGGCCAGGATTTCATCGACCGCGGCGCCGGCGCGCTCCAGCAGGCGCGCCTCGCGAGCCATGTAGCCCATCGCCGCCGAGCCGCAGCCCGAATCGAAGGGGATGACGTCCAATTCGCCCAGCAGATCGCGGGCGGCCAGCTCCGCCGATTCGTAGGTGCCCGAAAGCTTGCCGGTCACGTGCAGCGACAGGATGGTATCGCCGGGCCGGGCGATCTTGCGGTAGAAGCTGATGAACTGCTGGGGGGTGGGCTGGGAGGTCTTAGGGAACTCCTTGCTCTCCTCCGCCAGGCGGTAGAAGTCGTCGTTGCTCAGATCGACGCCTTGCAAAAAGGTCTTTTCGCCGAAGTGGATGTTGATCGGGATGATCTGAATGGCGTATTCTTCGGCCCAACCGGGGGGCATATCCCCGGCGCTGTCGATGACAATGTGTAACATCTGACTAAACGCCTCCGTTCTGGTTGAACTCTTCGTCTTCCAGCTCCTGCGGCAGGCTGCCCAGCTCGTCGCGGATAGCCAGAAGCGTGCGATGATATAAACTCTTCACGGCGCCCTCGGTGCGCCCCATGATCTGCCCGATTTCGGCGTTGGACAGGTGATCGACGAACTTGAGGATGATCAACTGCTGGCGCTCCGCTGGAAGGCAGCGCAACACCCGCAGCAAGCGCTCTTGCTCCTCCGATTGCAGCACTTCGCTTTCGGGGAAGCCGCCCGGGGGCGAGGTGAGCACGGCGTCTTCCAGGGGGATCTCCTTGCGGCGGCTGTTATCGCGGTGCCAGTTGGCGACCAGGTTGTGGGCGATGCGATACAGCCAGGCCGAGAAGGGCAGGCCGCGGTGTTTGTACTTGTGGATGTGCCGCAGCGCCCGCATGAAGACCCGCTCGGTCAGGTCCTCGGCGTCATAGACGTTGCCGGTGCGGTAGTAGATGTAGCTGTAAATGCGGCCCACGTAGTGCTCGTACAGCTCGCCAAAGGCTTCGCTGTCGCCCTGCACGGCGCGCTCCAACACCGCATCCTCGTTCATCTCTGGCACGTCTGATCCACCTCGTTGCGGCGGGTATAGACAATGCACAGGGGGCGCTGCTGGCGCGCGGCGTCCGCTCCTGTGCATAATAACCCCGCCGATATCAAATCGTTTCCTGTTGGACGGTCTATGATTCCAGGGGAAAGCGTCCCTGGGGGGCTGTCTTCAGGGCTATGCTCCTGAGATCGCGATTCAGAGTATAACATAGAAAATCGGACGCAAATCGGGTATAATTAGAGGCACAATTCCTGGGGATGAAAGGTCTCGACGGGAGAGGCTGACCCCGGATTGCGAGCCGAGAGGCGCCGACCTCGTTAACTCAGCGCAAACAACAAGTGCCAACCGCACAAACTTCGCTGCTCTGCCCCTCGCTGCATAAGCGAGTGACATAAGCAGCTGGCCTCCACAAGCGAGGCCACGTCCGCCCACCCCGCTCTCTGTCCGGTGGTGGAGCCGGGCGTGACAAAGACAGAGTGCCGCCCGCCGACACCGCTATGCGGGCGAAAGAAGGGCTTTCGGGTCCCAGCGGTTAGCTCGGGGGCCGCCTTTGTCGGCCGGGGCGCCCCGGGCGAATCCACCGACCGACTACGCTCGTAGATATTCGAGGGTCGAATCTTTCGGACTCGGGTTCGATTCCCGACATCTCCACTCTCAGGAGGACCGGCATGGTCGAAATCGCTCTGGACGAAGAGGCGCGCCGCATCCTGGCGTTCGTCTGTCGCACCCTGCCCCCCGAAGACCCCCCGATCCATTTCCAGAACCGCACCGATATCGCCGGCGAGCTGCGGCTTTCGCTGAGCGAGTACGACGAGGCCTGCCGCCAGTTGGTGCGCGAGCGCCTGATCGTCACCGACCCGCCCAATGCCCCGGATTGCGATTGGATCGCCCCCACCCCCAAAGGGCGGCGGGCGATCGTGTAGGGGCGGAGACGTCCGGCGCAAGGCATGGCGCAGGCCGGCGCCGGCTCACCATTCGCAGCCGGGGCAGGTGTCCACCCCGGCATGCACGCCGACGCGCTTGTACATGGTGACATCGGAGAACGGCTCGCCCAGCAGGCGGTCGTGCAGCGCCCAGGAGCGCAGGCGGATGCTCTCGGCGGCCTGCGGCTGGCGAAACGGCGTCGAGCCATCCAGCATCGCCCGCAAATCGCCGCCCTCGGCGAAGCCCTGGTGGATGCGCTCCATCAGGCGGCGGCCCTTCTGGTAGGCGAAGCCATAGCGCTCGAAGATCACCGCGTTGTGGTAATACAGCGGCTCGTTGAAATAGATCTCGTGTCCCAGGCTGGCGACGAAGGCCTCGAAGGCCTGGATGGCCTGCTCCAGCAGGCGCAGCCCGCGGCGGATCTGCCCGGGGGCCAGCCCAAAGCGCATCGCCGCCTCCTCCGCCTCCAGGTTGCGCAGGCGGATGCCGAACTGCGTCGGCGTGCCGTCCGGCAGGCGATCCACGTCGAAGCGCGGCGAGGTGGGGTCGTTCAGGATGTACAGCAGCACGTGGACGTGCCCGTTGAGTGTGTCGGTGATGTGCCCGTAAAGGATCGGGTCGGAGAAGCCGGGCTGATGATACAGCGCCATCTCGGTGTCCGTGCCATCCTCGCGCCCGCCCAGGCGCAGCAGGTCCTCCCCTTGGGGGGTGATCAGCGTGGGCGGGAGCTGGAAGCGCTCGAACAGCGCGCCGGGGATCAGCCGGGTGTAGATGGCGCGCTTCTCCTGTGGCGGCAGGGCGTTGATCGAAGCAATGGAGTGCGCCGAAAGGTTCTCACTCGCCGCGGCGTCGGACATCGCGCTGGATTTCCCGTTCGGCGTCCCGTTTCGCAATGGCTTGACGTTTATCATAGAGTTTTTTGCCTTTCGCCACGGCAATCTCCAGCTTGGCGCGCCCATTCTTGAGATACACCCGCGTCGGCACGATGGTCATGCCCTTCTGGCGCACTTCGTTCCAAAGCTGGCGGATCTCCCGGCGGTGCAGCAGCAGACGGCGCGGGCGGCGCGGATCGTGGCCGAAGCTCCCGGCCTGCTCGTAGGGGGCAATGTGGGCGTCCTCCAGCCAGGCCTCCCGGCCGTCCACGCGCACATACGCCTCCGCCAGGCTGATCTGGCCGGCGCGGATGGACTTGATCTCGCTGCCTTGCAGGGCGATGCCGGCCTCGTAGCGCTCCAGCAGGAAGTACTCGTGGCTTGCCTTGCGGTTGGTGGCGACAATTTTGATTCCTGTTTCCATCGCTCCCATTCTAACACACTATATGACGCGACGCGTAATAAAACTGTAAGGCTTTGGATTCGCCCGCGGCGGCCTATCCGCCGAACACCTGCCTCACCAGCAGGTGGATCAACGTCCAGTTGGGCAGCAGCACGCTGGCGCCCTGGTCGGTGGTGAACGGGGTGACCATCTCGCGGCTCACCTGGTAGCTCTCCACGCCCTGCGGCCCGGCGCGCAGCAGCGCCAGCCCCAGCCGCGGCCACAGCCAGACGGGCAGGTTGGTGTCCACCGCGGCGAAGAAGGCCCGCGCCGCCCCCGGCAGCCGCGGCCATTTCAGCGGGTTGAGGGCGTTCTTCAGCAGCGCCTTGAGC
Source organism: uncultured Anaerolinea sp. (assembly GCA_964503145.1). Taxonomy (GTDB): domain Bacteria; phylum Chloroflexota; class Anaerolineae; order Anaerolineales; family UBA4823; genus RBG-16-57-11. The sequence continues at coordinate 94,562 of CAZCYV010000006.1, forward strand.
ATGAGCTGCCCATGCGCCATGCGGTAGAAGTCGTCCGAATCGGCGCGGTGGCGCACGAAGGCCAGGGCCTTGCGCCCGGTCAGGTGGTGCTTTCCGGCAGGGTAGCCCGCCATGGCCTCAGGCAGCTCGATGTCCACCCCGCCCAGCGCGTCCACCACCTCGCGGAAGCCCTCGAAGCGAATGCGCACGTAGTAGGGCAGGTCCACGCCGAAGTTCTGGGCGATGGTGCGGCGCACGGCCGCCGGGCCGCTGCCCGGCTGGCGCCCCTCGGCGAAGAAGTGGGCGGTGTTGATGCGGTTTTCGCCCACGCCGGGGATGCTCACCCACAGGTCGCGCGGCACCGAGAGCAGCCGCACCGTGGGGCGGAAGGGGTCGATCGTGGCGAGGATGATGGTATCGCTGCGGGCCACGGCGCTGCCCGGCTCGACGTAGTCGATCCCCAGCAGCAGGATGTTGCTGCGCCCGGGGGCGAACAGGTAGAGCAGCAGCGGCAACGCCAACGCCAGCGCTGCCAGCCAGGCCAGCAGGCAGCCCGGACGGAGGCGCAGGCGCGGCTGCGGCTTCTTGCGCCTGGGCCGCGGGGGCTGCGCGGGCGGGTACGGAGGCTGCACGGGCGGGGGCTGGCGCGGCTCCAGGGGGATGTAGAGGCGCGGCGGGGGCGCGGCGGGCGGCGGGGGCGGGGTCTGCCGCCGGTTGGGGTTCGGCGGCGGTGGGTCGTAGTTCACGCGGGACATCCAGGCTCAGGAAGCGCCGAACAGGCTGCGGATGGCCGCCTGCAGGTAGGCGTCGCCGTCGGCGGCGCCCGCCGGGTCCACCAACACGTCGGGCTGCAGGCCGTTTTCGCCCACCGGCGTCGGCAGGCCGGGGATCCACCAGCGCGCCGCGGTGACGTGCAGGCTGGAGCCGTCCTTGAGGGTGAACACCAGTTGGATCGAGTCCTTGCCGAAGCTGGGCTCGCCGATCAGCGGCGCCCGCTTGTGCGCCTGCAGCGCGCCGGCGGCGATCTCGGCGGCACTGGCGCTGCCGCGGTTGATCAGCACCGCCAGCGGCAGGTCCACGAGCGGGCCGGGCTTTTCCACCTTGAAGGTCTTGACCTCCTGGCCGCGGTACTGCTGCTGCATCACCTCGCCGTCTTTCAGGAACAGGCGCGCCAGCTCCACGCCGGCGTCCAGCAGGCCGCCGGGGTTGTCCCGCAGGTCGAGCACGAAGGCGGTGGCGCCGCGCTGCTGCAGCTCGGCCACGGCGCGCTGGATTTCGTCGCTGGTGCTGGAGGCGATCACGTTCACCTTGAGCACCCCCAGGCGGGGTTCTTCGGCGGCCAGCCGCCAGACGACGGAGGGCAGGGCGATCTCCTGGCGGGTGATGGTGAAGGTCAGCGGGGCGTAATCGGGGGGCCGCCCCACCACCAGCGTCACCTCCTCGCCCACCGGGCCGCGCAGCGCCGCCTGCACCACGTCGGCCCCGCTCTGCGGGGTGATCGGCAGGCCATCCACCGAGATCAGCCGGTCGCCGTCTTGCAGGCCGGCCAGCCGCGCCGGGCTTTCGGGGTAGGGGTAGAGCAGCCAGTTGCCTTCGGCGTCTTGCTCGAGCTGCGCCCCGATGCCGCCATACTTGCCCTCCAGCCGCTGGCTCTCCAGCTCGTTCTGCGGCGGCTCCAGGAAGATGGTGTAGGGGTCGTCGTAGGCCTGGAGCATGCCGCGGATCATGCCGTACTCCAGGCGCGTGGCCGGTGGCGCCGCCTTCAGCCCGTGGTTGAGCAGGATGGTCTCTGCTTCGTCCAGCAGAGTGTGGGCGCGCCCGGCGCTATTCTGCTGGTGGTACAGGTAACCCGCGCCGAAGGAGGCGATCACCAGCACGATTGCCAGCAAGGCAAATATGAACGAACGAAGGAAGCTCATTTTTGCGATCTGCTCCGCTTAGAAATGCCCTGCGCCGGGCTAATCCTGCGGCTCCGCTATGCGCAGGCCGCCCGGGCCGGGCTGCGCCAGGATGCGGGCGATCTGGCGCACTTCCATCCACCATTGTTCCTTAGGGCGTTGATTTTTGGCGTCGATCATGCGGTCGAAATCTTCCAGGTTGTGGAATTTGATCTCTTTGCCCTGCAGGCCGATGAAGGCGCTCTGGGTGGAGCCGCTCTCCACCTGCTCGATCAGGTAGTTGATGCAGCGCGTCGCCAGGCGCGTGGCCTGGATGCGATCGAAGGGCGAGGGGTTGCCGCCCTGCTGCAGGTGCCCCAGGATCGCCTGGCGCACGTCGAACAGGTTGTGGCCTTCTTCTTCGAAGAGTTTGCACATGAAGGCGGTGTCGTACACCGGGTTGGCGAATTCGTTGCGGATCATCAGCCCCAGGCGCTTGCCGTGGCTGAAGCCGTAGTTCAGGTTCTGCACGTCCTTTTCCAGGTCTTTCAGCGTCACCCCTTCTTCGTGGATGTAAACCCGTTCGGCGCCGGTGGCCAGGCCGCTCATCAACGCCAGGTAGCCGCAATGCCGCCCCATCACCTCGACGACGAAGGCGCGGCGCAGGGCCACCGCCGAATCTTTGATCTTGTCCACCGCTTCGACGATGTTGTTCAAGGCGGTGTCGGCGCCGATGCTCAGCTCCGAGCCGGGCAGGTTGTTGCTGATCGAGGCCGGCAGGCAGACGATGGGGATGTTGAAGGCGGGGTAGTTTTCGCGCAGCTTGAGCAGTTGGAAGGCGGTTTCGTAGCCGTTCCAGCCGCCGATCATCAGGATGCCCTGGATCTCGTGCTTTTCGATGGCGCGGGCGATGGCGTAGTAGTCGCCGCCGCTGGGCGCTTTGCGGCTGGTGCCCAGTTCGCAGCCGCCGCGCGAGGCCCAGCCGTTCACACTCATCCAGTCCATCTCCTGGATGTCGCCCGCCATCAATCCGGGGATGCCGTTGTGTATGCCCAGCATGATGTGGCCTTTGTCGATGCCGATGCGCACTGCGGCGCGCACCGCGGCGTTCATCCCCGGGGCGGGGGCGCCGACGTGCAGCACCGCCAGGCGCAGGCGCTTCCGGCCCGGGATAGGCTCGTGCGGCAGGGCGCGCAACATGGTGCGCAGGGTGTCGAAGGCCTCGACGAAGCTGCTGCCGCGCAGGCTCATCGCCGTCTCGTAGTCGTGCGCCTGGATGGCTTTGGCCACGGCGTAGGTCTGCTCCACGCATTCCATCAGCGGGGAGGTGGTGATGCGGTTGCCGCGCAGGCCGATGAGCTGCGGCTCGGCCTGGGGGTCGCAGGAGAGCAACGTCTCCACCGCGGCGTAGCCCAGGCGGGTGCCCAGGTTGCGGTCGAAGGCGCTGGGCAGCCCGCCGCGCTGCACGTGCCCCAGCACGGTGACGCGCACCTCCTCGCCCAATCCCTCTTCCAGGGTCTTGGCCACTTCGGCGCTGCCGATGTAGTTGCCGTGGCGGTCCTGGGCGCCCTCGGCGATGACCACGATCGAATCGCGCCGCCCGGCTTGACGCCCGGCCTTAAGCCGCTTGACCATCAGCTCGCGCCAGTTGTCCACGTCTGGCGGGTTTTCGGGGATCAGCACCCAATCGGCGCCGGTGGCCAGCCCGCCCATCAGCGCCAGGTAGCCGCAGTTGCGCCCCATCACCTTGACCACGAAGGTGCGCTGGTGGCTGGCGGCGGTGCTGCTGATGGCATCCACCGCTTCGGTGATGCGGTGCAGGGCCGAGTCGGCGCCGATGGTCATATCTGTGCCGAACATGTCGTTGTCGATCGAGCCGACCAGGCCGACGATGCGCAGGTAGGGGTGCGCCTCGGCCTGTTCGGCGCTCAGTTCGCCCTGCGCCACCAGTTGCGCCAGCAGGTCGGGCCATTCCTGGCGGAAGATGTGGGCGCCGGTCAGGCTGCCATCGCCGCCGATGATCACCAGGCTGTCGATTTGGCGCTCGACCAGGTTCTTGGCCGCCCGCCGCCGCCCCTCGACGGTGCGGAATTCCTCGCTGCGGGCGGTGCCGATGATCGTGCCGCCGCGGTGCAGGATGCCGCCGACGGCGTCCCAATTGAGCGGGCGGATCAGGCCGCCGCCCTGTACCATCCCCTTGTAGCCTTCGTAGATGGCATAGACCTGGATGCCGCGATCCAGCGCAGTGCGCACCACGGCGCGCAGCGCGGCGTTCATCCCCTGGGCATCGCCGCCGCTGGTGAGAATCCCGATGCGGGAAACGCCATTGCCTTGCATGCCAAAACTCCTATCTGCCAGACGGCTCGCCGGCCTGCTGGCCGGGGCCGGAATATGTCTTCGAACGTTGCACGATGGGTAAGTATAACCCTGGCGGGGAGGGGTGTCAAATCGAAGTTGGCGCAGGGGGGCTTACAGGGATGATAGCCGGGTGGGGCGTTGGGCGATTGTAGAATTGTGCGGCGGGGCGCGCCCTCGGCGGGAAGCGGTATAATAGCGACCAGGGCGACGGCTCCGGCGATCATACAGGCTATGGCCCCCGCGGAACGCATTCACTCGAGCGGCGGTAGATGGCCTGGCGAAAGAGGTGTATAGGATCCTGTTCTGGAGCGTTGTGCAGTGTAATCGGAGCCGGTAGAACCGTGAGTTAGCTTGTCGTCATTTGCCACCAAACAAGGAGAGCATCAATCATGGCAGCCCGTAGCAATGCGCTTTCAGAGATTACCCGTTTTTGGCTCCAAGCACGTCACGGCTGTTTGATCAATGAAGCTGTCCCGGTCAAAGTTCCTTATGGCCATTCAGATATAGACTTGGTTGCCTTACGCCCCGATCTCCAAACATGGGTGTTGCCAGATGGAACCGCCATTACGCGTGCTATCATTGAAACTAAGGACGAACACGATTTTGATCCGCTGGGCAGGGATTTTGGAGCGCGATTACAAGCAGATGTTATTGCTATGGCAGATAACCAATACATTCCGATGGGTCAAAAAGCCCGCTTCAGTATGCTTCGCCAGGAACACTACGAAAAAGCCAGCCAATTCTTCGGCACTGCGGACTTTGATCGACTATTTGTAGTGCATGCTCTTGATCCTAAAGTTCGCGATGAAATTTGCCCATCGCTGGCGAAAAACAAGCGCATTCATTGGTTGACGGTCCGTGAGGTGGTAACAGATCTGTATCAATGGTATCAGCAACTCACTAATCGCGCAGCTCTGCGGCACTCGTTCACGGGCGATCTCTGGCATCTTTTGATCGGACATTGCGGTCTTACATTACCTTCTTCATAGCAGAGTGATGGGCTAATACCGGGTTGAAGGCAACAACAAGATTGAGCACAGTCCTTCAAAGTGAGGCTTTGTGGTATAAGTATAGAGGTATGGCTAATCGTACACTGGTAAGTGAAAAACGGAAATACCTCGTCCTTAATGTGCAAGCAGCTCGGCAAATTGCGCGGGTCTGGCTGGAACGCGCCAACCTTGAGAATGTTGTGGGATTCGGTTTACCAGAAGTAGATGACCGCTATCACATCTGGCGCGTACCACTGATCAACAAGGTCAGTCAGGAAAAAGTGGGTGAGGTCGCGATTGATGCCTATACATCGTTGATCCTTGAAGACAAATCCACCTCACCGGAAGTCTTGGAAGCAAGGCTTTTGGGGCGAACTGAGAAAGCACGGAAGTCTCAAGGTCGTTCTGTTGATACCTGTCTGCTTTCTTCTCTGCGAAATACCATCGCCCAAGGAGATGCAGAAGAAATCTTGCAAGAACTGCCCGCTGAAAGCGTCAATCTGATTTTCACTTCCCCGCCTTACTACAATGCTCGCCCCGAATACATGGATTACATCAGTTATGAGGAGTATCTGCTGAAAATACGAAAAATCATCCATCATTGTCACCGTGTGTTGGCAGAAGGTTGTTTCTTCGTAATGAACGTCTCACCTGTACTTATCCGCCGCGCCAATCGAAACCAGGCATCCAGGCGAATTGCTGTTCCGTTCGATATGCACCGTCTTTTTGTTGAGGAAGGTTACGATTTCATAGACGACATAATTTGGGAAAAGCCAGAAGGCGCAGGTTGGGCTACTGGACGCGGACGGCGCTTTGCGGCTGATCGCAACCCCTTACAATATAAACCCGTGCCTGTAACGGAGTATGTTCTAGTCTATCGTAAACATACCGACAAGCTGATTGATTGGAACATCCGCGCTCATCCGGACAGGAAATTGGTCGAAGAGTCGAAAATTGGGGATGATTATGAACGTACAAATGTCTGGCGTATCAAACCCGCCCATGATCCACGCCACCCTGCGATATTTCCCCTGGAACTAGCCGAAAAAGTGATACGCTATTATTCCTTTAAGGGGGATGTTGTTCTTGATCCCTTCGCAGGAATTGGTACTGTAGGGAAAGCCGCGGTGATTCTTGGTCGGCGCTTTGTGCTTATTGAGCAAAACCCAGAATATGTTTCCATCATCCGCGAGGAAGCTAAATTGTGGCTTGGGAAAGAAGCTCGGAGCGTGTTGACTATTAACTGCCCACCTATCGAAATAAACGACGTTTTGCTCTAGGAAAAAATGACCAAGAAAGCTGTAACCCACCGCTTAAGCGAGCTGCTTACCCCATCGGCCTTGAAACTCCTATCCGCCAGCGGCAGTGAGCTTGTACAGCAAATTGGCCTGGATGTGGTACGTGGCGTGGTGCTTGACATTCTGCGTGGCCACAATCTGCGTGATTCGACAGAGGTGTTGACCCGTCGGCGCATTGCCGCCCTAAATCTAGCAATGCTTACCCTTTTCCTCAAAGGTTCTTCTCTATCCGCTGACTTTATCACTAACCTCCCTATCCTGTCGCAGGAAATCCTCTCGCGCAGGCGAGTCGACAAAACCGAGCGCTGGTTGGCCCAATGGATGCTTGGCTTGACCGACAAAGCGTTTCAAAACGTCCTGCGCGACGAACCACGGGCCTTGCAGGAATATCGCGAACGTTATATTCTTACTTGTCAGGAAGTTATTACGGCATATGTCAACGAGCAAGGAGAATTGCGTGGACAAATTCAATTGAGCAATGATCTCAAAGCGCAAATCAACTGGCTTTGGATGACTTATCTTCTCAACGCCATCGGAGCGCAAACCCTTGCTATTCGTGGTTCAGAGAAATCGGCCTATGGCAAGTTGTTCGAAAAGTTAGTTCTGGGGTCGCTCTTGAACATTCTCGGCTTCAAGCACATCCAACCGCCTCCGCAGGAATTTGCGGGTGTTTTTTGGCTTGCATCGCGAGGTGAACGTCGCGAAAGTGACGCGACCCTGCTCTACAAACCAGGGAAAGGGGTGCGTTTCGATATTGGCTTCATCGGACGTGGCAACCCAGAGATCTCGCTAGACAAGGTCACTCGGTTCGAGCGCGAGATTTCTTTAGGCCATTCGACCTATTATATGGCAACCATAATCTTGGTTGACCGCATCGGTGCAAATAGCCGTATCGAAACTTTGGCTCAAGAAGTGGGTGGTACGATTATCCAAATGAGTGCAAGTTACTGGCCAAAGCAAGTTGCGCGCGTGCTGCAAAGGTCGCTTGGGTTCAAACATCCCATTCTCGCAATGGATGACGGACAGGTTGAGATCTTCTTGAGAGAACAAATGCCAGGCGTGCCGTTACAGGATTTCATTGGGCTTTCACAAGACTTTTCAGCCCACTATGTACGCGAGAAGACCGAAGGCTATATTCCAGGGGAAGCGAATGACGAATGACAAGCGAGGGGTGGACCGTGTTAATTTAGCTTTGTACAGCTCTGCCTGCTGCACCGCCCGCTCTGGCAGCAGGCCAGCCCGACGCAAAAGATGAACATGCTGGCGCTGACGGGGTTGCGCGCCCAATATCCGCAGGCCGCCGAAGCCGAACTGCGCCGCAGACTGGCAGGCCTGCTGTTGGGTGAAGAACTGGCGCGCAAAGTGTACGGAGACCTGCCCGGTGCAAATTGGGCAGTCGTCAATACGGAAAGAGATTTCCCGGCTGTCCTGAATGAAGCGCACGCAGTCTACCCAGCCCGGCGCCCGAAACCGTAAGCGCTGGATCCGGCCTGCGATAGCCAGCGGCGCTGGAGGGACAGCCCTGGTGGTCTGGTTCGAGGAGTTGCTTGCCCTTGCCGCAGAATTCCTCGGCGTCATTGTCCTGCCTATCCTGGCAGGGATCATCTACCTGTTCAATCATTCGGTGCTGCTCAAGCCTTTTGCCAACAAATGGCTGAATCTGGCGGTTTTGTGGGAAATTGGCCTGTTGGTGTTGATCATCTATGTGCCTTTCCTGCAAGGCCCATTCGGCACCTACCCCCTGTCTCTGACAGATTGGGCGCTCATCCTGGCGCTGGCAATTACCATCGTTCCGGTGCTGGAGCTGGCGAAATGGCTGGGGCGCCGCGGCTGGTTCGGGCCGATAGAATAGAGGCATTCAGCCGCGATATCCCCTAAAATCTGGTAGAATTTATCCATTCTACCCCCTCCAGAATTGCGCCGAAGCCCGGGGAACAAGCCCGCAGCTTGCAGCGGCCTTCGCCCATGGAAATCGACCTGGAACTCTATCGCCAAGAGGTTCGCCTACCCGGACAGACGCCTTTGCGCCTGTCGGTGATCGACATCGCCCCGGACTACCCACAACACACCCTGCTGTTTCTGCACGGCTTCGGCGGTCGGGCGTTGCAGTGGCGCTACCAGCTATACAAATTCTCCATCTCCAACCGGGTGATCGCCCCCGACCTGCGCGGCCATGGGCGCTCGGATAAGCCGCGAGCGGGTTACAGCATGGCGCACCTGCAAACCGACCTGCTCGGCCTGCTCGACGCCCTGGGCGTGGAGGGGAAGATCGTCCTGGTGGGGCATTCCTTTGGCGGCGCCCTGGCCGCCGAGTTCGCCGCCGCCCATCCCGAGCGCCTGAGCCATCTGGTGCTGATCGCCTCTGCCGGGGAGTTCAGGCTCAACCCGTTGTACCGGCTGTTGCTGCGCCTGCCCGCCGCCAATCTACAGATGCTCGCCCCGTTCACCCGCCAGTGGCTCGGCGCTCCGCCGCAGGTGCTCAAGCTGTGGCACGACCAGGCCCTTTCCAACTGGAGCGGTTGGAGCCTGTTTCACAGCCTGCAGACGCCAACCCTGGTGATCCGCGGCCATTTGGACGCCGTCTTCGAAAGGCCGATGTTCGAAGAAGTCGCCCGCGCCATCCCCCTGGCGGAGGAGATCGACGTCGGCGCGTCGGGCCACATGGTGATGCTCGAGCGCCGCGACGCCGTCAACCGGGCGATCTCCCGCTTCCTGGAAGCGGGCAAGCGCGCCTTTTCCCAAACCGACGAATCTCCGGAGGACTTGCAGCGCGCCGGCTTGCTCAAAAAGCGCCCCTGGCTTGCCCATTACGACAAAGGCGTGCCTTACACCATCGCTGTGCCCCGCGTCACCGTCGGCCACCTGCTGCGCTCCGCCGCTCGGCGCTTTCCCAGAAGACCGGCGCTGATCTTCGAGGGGGCGCGCCTTTCCTATCAGCGCCTGGATGCCGAAGCCAATCGCTTCGCAAACTTCCTGCTCTCGCTGGGGGTTCAAAAGGGCGAGCGCGTCATGCTCATCCTGCCCAACCTGCCGCAACTGGTGATCGCCTATTTCGGTACGCTGAAAATCGGGGCTGTGGCCGTCTTCACCCTGCCGATCAACAAGCCCGAAGAGTTGCTGCGGGAGCTGTGCGACTCCGGGTCGAGCGTCCTGGTCACCCTGGCGCAATTCGAGACATTGGTCAAGCAGATCAAAGCCCAGGTGCAATCGAACTGCAGCGCGCCGCTGAAGCACATCATCCTGGCCGAAGTCGCCGATTACCTGCCCCCCATTCAACGTCTGGCCTTGCGCCTCTCCCGCAAGCCGGAGCGGCCGCGCAACGCAGCCAGCCTGCTGGAGGCCGGCGCCTACCCCTGGGGGCGTTTCATCCCCGGCAGCAGCCCGGAGCTGCCTGAGATCGATGTCTCGCCGGAGGATCTGGCGGTGATCATTTACACCGGCGGCACCACCTCCGACCCAAAGGGCGTGATGCTCTCGCACCGCAACCTGGTCGCCAACGCCCTGCAAACCCGCCATTGGATGGCCGATGCGCAGGAAGGCAAAGAACGCTTCCTCAGCGTATTGCCCTTCTCGCACAGCTACGGGTTGACCGCGGCGCTCAATGTGCCGGTGGCGCTGGGGGCGGGGATGATCCTCAAAGCCAGATTCGAGATCGAAGATATCCTGAAAACCATTCAAAAGCAACGCCCCACCGTCTTCCCCGGCGTGCCGCAGATGTACATCGCCATTCAGGACTATCCGGGGGTGCGGCGCTATGGCATCTCGTCCATCAAGGCGTGCATCAGCGGATCGGCGCCGCTGCCCATCGAGGTGCAGGAGGCCTTCGAAAAGCTCACCCGCGGGCGCCTGGTCGAAGGCTACGGCCTGACCGAGGCCTCGCCGGTCACCCACGCCAACCCCCTGAACGGGCTGCGCAAGGTGGGCAGCATCGGCATTCCCCTGCCTTCAACCGAAGCTCGGCTGGTGGATCTGCGCCGCGGCGCCAGGGTCGTCCCCGTCGGCCAGATCGGCGAACTGGCGGTGCGCGGCCCACAGGTCATGCTGGGCTATTGGGGCGACCCGAAGAGCACCCGCCGTGCGCTGACCAGAGACGGCTGGCTGCTCACCGGCGATGTTGCCCAGATGGACGCCGATGGCTATTTTCGCATCATCGCCCGCAAGGCCGACATGTGGTATCCCACCCGCCCCGACAAACCCGCCTTCCCGCGCGACCTGGAGGAGGTGTTGGTGGAAATCCCCCAGGTGAAAGAGGCCGCCGTCGTCGCCATCGCCGGCCAGCCAATCGCCTTCGTCATCGTCAAGAAAGACCCGCCCAGCGCCGAAGCCATCATCGCTTACTGCAAGCGCCGCCTGCCGCCCGAGCTTGTCCCCCGCCTGGTCGTCCGCGTCGACGACTTCCCGCGCACCTTCATCGGCAAAGTCCTGCGTCGCGAACTCGCCCGCCGGTTCGAAGAGAACCCGCCGCCCGCCTGACCCGCCCGACGACCTGAGCGCAAAGGCCCGCCGCCGGTTCGTCGAATCCGGCAGCCCCCAGCAAAAAAGCCGGGGGTGTTTGGGCGGTCATCACCCCACCCAAACACCCCCGCTGACCCTTGAATGACGTAGTTCCTGAATGCGCTGGTGTCGCCCTGCGCTTGCCCGAATGACAGACTCGGGTCGGACGGTTTACGGCGCTGGCGGCATGACGCAGCGGAAACCCAGCCGGTAACGGCCCACGCCTGGTTCATCTGAAGCGCGATCGCTCGTGCGCAAGGTGCGCGGGCCAGATTCGAAGGAGCCGCCGCGCATCACCTTCGCAGAGCCGCTCCCAGGACCGGTTGGATTCTCGCCTGGCGCCGATCGATAGAAGACATCGCTGTACCAATCGGCCACCCATTCCCAAACGTTGCCGGCCATGTCCCACACGTTATAGGGGCTGGCGCCTCCCTGGTACGAGCCGACCGGCGCCGGCCCGCCATCCGTGCAGGATTGGCTGCCCGTCCAATAATTGGCCAGGCTGCAGTTAGGCTGTGTGTTGCCCCAGGGGAAGATGCGCCCATCCGTGCCGCGCGCCGCCTTTTCCCACTGCGCTTCGGTCGGCAGCCTTCGCCCGACCCATTCGCAGTAGGCGTTCGCGCCAAACCAGGTCACCTCGGTCACAGGATGATCTTCGAAGCCCTTTTTCACCACCCATTCGGGGCCCAAGACCGAGATCTTGGCGTCGGGGGACTCGGCTTCGTACCACTTCTCGTTACCCTTAGCGGTCAAGAACTTGGCGAACATCGCATTGGTGACCTCCGTGCGGTCGATCCAAAACGCATTCAGCGATACCGTGCGCATCGGCATCTCATCTGGCTCAGCCTGTTCGTCGCCTTCGCGCGCTCCCATCATGAATTCGCCCGCCGGCACATAGACCAGCACCATGCCATCCACCGGGGAAGTCCAGGCGTCGCCCAGCTCAGCGTCCTTCGGGGGTTGATTTTCATCCGCTTCTACCGTCGGCGTGGGTTCGATTGGCCCCGTCCCGGACGGCATCGTCGGGACAGTCTGGGACTGTTTGTTGCCACCCTGGCCGGTGCAAGCGGCGACCGCTAACAGGACGAACAAAAGCATGATGGACAAAAAGGGCGACTTGGGGGATCTTGAGTATGTTTTCATCGGTTACCTCCATGAGTCTGGAAAATCGGATATTCCAATCCTGTCGGAGTCGAGCGACCTTGCCTCAACTCGCCTCGATTGCAGAAGATCATACATCACTCATCCCACCTGCAGCGCGCCATTGGCCTAACATTTCTGTAAGATGGGCTGGCGGGCATGACCAATGTACTACTATTTTGGAGTTATAGGTCGGCGCTCCCTGGCGCGGTCGCGGGGACGTTTGCACAATTTGCCAGCATCGGTTATGATAGCTAAAAATCACCGATCACCCAAAAGGAGTTCCCATGTCCAAACTCGACGCCCTCGTCCAGGATTTCCTGGCCCAGAAACACATCGCCGTGGTCGGCGTCTCAGACCGGCGCGACACCGGCTGCAACCTGGGATACCGCAGGTTCAAAGAAGCCGGATACGCCGTCAGCGCCGTCAACCCGCGCATCACCTCTTTTGAGGGCGATCCTTGCTACCCGGACCTGAAATCCATCCCCCAGAAGCCGGATGCCGTGTTCATCCTCGCCAACCCCAAAGTCACCGAGCAGATCGTGCAGCAATGTATCGATCTAGGCATCAAACATGTCTGGATGCACTGCATGATGGGTACCAAGCCCGGCCTGGCTGCTGGCATGACCAGCGTCTCGCAGGAGGCGGTGCGCCTGTGTCACGAAAACGGCATCGTCGTCATCCCTGGCACCTGCCCCAACCAGTTTCTGAATCCGGATTTCGGCCACGCCATGATGCGCGTGATGTTCCGCCTGATTGGCTTTCATAAAGTCGAAAGCCCCGCCAGTTAAAACCGCGTCGCCGGTCAGATCGCAAAACACCAAATCATCATGGCCAAAATTCTCGTCGCTTACGCCACGATGAGTGGCACAACAGGAGAGGTCGCCCAGGCGGTCGCCGAAGAGGTCGCCAAAGGCGGTTTGCAGGTCGAGGTGTTTCCCCTGAGTCAGGTCAAAGCGCTCGATCCCTATGCCGCGGTGGTCATCGGCGCGCCGATGATCATGGGCTGGCACCGCGCCGCGCTGGGGTTTCTCAAGAAACATCGCCGGGCCTTTCAACGCCTGCCGCTGGCCGTTTTCGCCACAGCAATGAGCCTGACCGATACCGGTGAAACCGTCGTGGATGGTATACCGGTTTTCGTGGACCAAGAGCTGCCCAGGCCGCCCGAAAAGGAAGGCAACCTGAACTTCAGAGAACGCTACGCCCGGTTATCGAGCTACATCCGTCCCATTCTCCAAGCTGTCCATCCGGCCAGGCCAGCCAGCATCGCCGTTTTTGGCGGCCGTCTGGACTATGGCCGCCTGAAATGGTGGGCGGTCTTGTTCGCCATGCTCATCGTGCGCGCTCCGGCCGGAGAGCGGCGCAACTGGCCTGCCATTCGCTCCTGGGCTGCCGGACTGCCGGCGGCGTTCCAGCTCGAAACCGGTGAAAGCGAGGCGCATCCCATAGCCGACTGACCAGAGTCTCCTGGAGGAGCCGCCCATGCCCATCGGACGCTTTCTCTGCGGCATCGCCGCGCTGATCTGGGACCCTGCCACGAACCGTTACCTGCTCCTGCGCCGCGCCGAAGGCAAAGACTTCGCCCGCGGCGACTGGGAGTGCGTCACCGGGCGCGTCGACCAGGGCGAGAGTTTCACCGCCGCCCTGCACCGTGAAGTGCGCGAGGAGATCGGCGCCGAGGTGCACATCGATTTCATCATCGCCACCACCCATTTCTACCGCGGCGCAGAAACCCCCGAAAACGAGCTGAACGGCGTCATCTTCGGCTGCTCGCTGGCCAGCAAGAATGAAATTGCCTTTGGCGAAGAGCATTCCGAAATGCATTGGTTGAGCGCCGAAGAAGCTTACGCCCTGCTGCCCGAAGGCCATTGGCTGGGAGACGTGATCCAGCGGGCGGAAAACCTGCGCCGCTGGCTGCCCCAGGAATTGAAAGACGAATTTCACCAAAAGGGCCTGGAAATTTGATCGGGACATTAGCTGCATTGTGGCTCAAGCGGTTGCGTCATCTGTTGCTGGCGATGGCGCTGATGCTGCTCTCTGCATGCGCTCGCAGCGTCTCCCCCGCGGCCACCCCCACCGGCGCGCTGCTCTCCAGGGAACAGGCGGTCGAAATGGGTCGGAGCATCTGCGCGTCGAGCCGGGTGCATGCACAGGGCGAGCCGCGGCTTGCAAGCGCCGAACTGACCACCAATCAGGCCATCGCCGCCCGGCTTGGCCGCCCCACCTGGGGCGGCCTGCCCCCCGACTCGCCCATCTGGCTGGTGAAGTTCAGCGGCGTTTTCACCATCCCACAGCCGCCTGCCGGAGGCGGCACGCCTGCCTCACCGCAGGGGCCATTTCCCGCCTGTTGGGCGATCATTGAAGCCCGCACCGGCGCCCGCGGTACGGTGTATATCCCGAATCCATAACCCTTATCCAGGTGCAACACACCCGCTAGAAAGGTCGCACATGAAATTCGTCAAATACCATGGTTTAGGCAACGATTACCTGGTGATCAACCCCGCCGATCTCCCCGCGCCGCTGACCACCGCCCAGATCCAGCGCATCTGCGACCGCCACTATGGCGCCGGCTCGGACGGCATCTTGCTCGGCCCGCTCCCCAGCGAGCAGGCCGACTTCGCCCTGCGCATCTACAACCCCGACGGCAGCGAAGCCGAGAAGAGCGGCAATGGCCTGCGCATCTTCTCGCGCTACTTGTGGGATCAAGGCCTGCTCAAGGGCGACCCCGCCGCCCCGCCAGGGGAGCGCTCGCTGCCCTTCAGCGTGCTCACCCCGGGCGGCCGGGTGCGCGCCCAGGTGCTCGAGGCCGGGCGATTGGTGCGCGTCGAGATGGGTCAGGCCAGCTTCGACAGCCAGCGCATCCCCGTCGCCGGAGCCAGGCGCGAAGTGCTGGATGAGAGCATGCAAGTAGGGGGAGAAACCTTGCGCTATTGCGCCGTCACCCTGGGCAACCCGCATTGCGTTGTGCTGTGCGCTTCGGTCAACGAAGAACTGGCGCGCCGCCTGGGGCCGCTGATCGAGGTCGAGCCGCGCTTTCCCAACCGCACCAACGTCCAGTTCATGCAGGTCTTGAGCCGCGACGCCATCCGCATTCACATCTGGGAGCGCGGCGCAGGCTACACCCTGGCTTCCGGCAGCAGCAGTTGCGCCGCTGCGGCCGCCGCCCATCGCCTGGGGCTGGTGGATGCACAGGTGGCAGTGCACAACCCAGGCGGGTTGATCCATGTGGCCCTGGCGCCGGATTATTCCATCACCATGACCGGGCCGGTGCAGAAAGTCTATACCGGCGAGATGTCAGCGGAGGCCTGGTGAACAAGACTCCTCGAAACGCCTTGCTGCTGAGCGCCGCTGCGGTGCTATCTTTTGCAACCGTCAGCGCCGCAGTGAACATCCTGCTGCCCTATCTGCTCACCGGCGACGTGCGCATTGTGATCGAAAATCCCGAGCGCCTGAGCCAGCCCGGCCAGGTGCTGGCGCTGATCGGCGTCATCGGCCTGTTCCTGCTGATCTTGACCGGGCTGGGGGCGTATTGGCTGTACCGATTCTTTGGGGAAGCCTATTACGGCTGGCGCGGAGCGGCGCGCTGGGCGCTGTTCGGCGCGCTGCTGGCCTTGATCATTAAGCTGCCCGACTGGGTGCTCTCGGCCAGGCTGTGGCTGGTGAAAGACATCATCTGGGTCTTGAGCGCCTTCATCGCATTTTTCATTGCGCGAGGATTGGTGCCCCTGAAGCGAAGAAACGAGTAAGCGCGCAGCGCCTGACCCTGCGAACTGAAATTGCGCCCTGGCCGTATCGAGCCAGGGCGCAGCGTCACACCAACCCTATCGTTTCAACCGCCATCCACGCGGATCACGCCTCCGCGCGTGGCGTTCAAGATGTCGATTTCCGCCGCTCCCACCCCGGCGAACTCCTGGGCGCGTCGGCATACCCGCAGCGCCACCTGCGCCAGCTCCGCCTCGCTCAGGCTGCCGTCCGATTCCAGCATCGCCCGGATCTGCGGCTCTGTGCCCGAGTAGCGCAAATTGAAACGCAAGATGCCCGGATCCTGCGCCAGCGCCTCGGCGACCATCTGCTCCAGCGCTTCACGCCCCAGTCGCGGCCCGCGCCCCACATACGCCGAGGCGATGATCTGCGGGGTCTTGCCCACTGCGGCGCCGTACTCCGCCAGCGAACCCGCCCCCGATTCGACCAGGGCGCGGATGATATACAGCGCGGTGCGCAGCCCATCGCCGGTTGGATGGTCGTTGTCCACGATCAACACATGCCCGGCCTGCTCGCCGCCCACGCCCACCGCGCCCTTCTGCGGATGAGCCGCCCGCAATTCGAAAATC
Source organism: uncultured Anaerolinea sp. (assembly GCA_964503145.1). Classification (GTDB taxonomy): domain Bacteria; phylum Chloroflexota; class Anaerolineae; order Anaerolineales; family UBA4823; genus RBG-16-57-11. Next base: position 111,028 of record CAZCYV010000006.1, read on the forward strand.
TTATCGGCGACGTACTTATCGCCCACCGGCGTCTCGTGCATCTGAATGCCGGCCTGCTCCAGGTGGGCCTTCAGGCCGCTGTTGCGCATCACCGTGGTCACCACCGAGCGAGCCAGGAGCTGGCCGCGAGCGTCGAAATAGCGCGCCAGCATGCCCAGCATGTGGTCGCCATCGATCAGGTTGCCGCGTTCATCGACGAAGACCACCCGATCGGCGTCGCCGTCGAAGGCCAGGCCGAAGCGCGCCCCATGGTGTCGGATGAGCAGATTCATCTCCTCCAGCGAGCGGCGCACATGCTCGGATCCCGCATCCACATTGATGTTCTGTCCATTCGGCGAAGCGTGAATCGCCACTACCTGTATCCCCAGGCGGCTAAAGACCTCCGGAGCGATGAAAGACGCCGCGCCGTTGGCGCAATCGACGACGATCTTCATCCCATCCAGGTTCAGCCCCGGATGCTCCGCCAGCAGGCTGCGCTGGTACATCTCTTGATAGATCTCGCCATTGTGCACATGGCCGATGCGCGTGTGCAACCGGGCCGGCCGGGCCGGCTCGTCCGCCGAGGCTGGCAGCAGGCTTTCGATGGCCGCTTCCAATTCGTCTGGCAGCTTGCGCCCGTCCCGATTGAAGAATTTGATCCCGTTTTGATCGGCGGGATTATGCGAGGCGGAAATCACCACGCCGGCGTCGGCCTCCAGGTGGCGCACCAGCCAGGCGACGCCCGGCGTGGGCACTATCCCCAGATCGATGACGTGCACGCCGCTGGACATCAGCCCGGCGTCCAACGCCTCTTGCAACATCGCGCCGGACTGCCGGGTATCGCGGCCAATGACCATCGTGGCTTCCCGCCGTTCGCCGCGGATTACACTCCCGGCAGCCTGACCAAGGTGCAGCGCGAAATCGGGCACCAGCGGCCACTGGCCGACTGCGCCGCGAATGCCATCGGTTCCAAAAAGCTTGCCCATGAAAACTCCGCAAAAAAGGTCTGAGTGGTTTGGATCAAAAGCCAATTATAATTGAATCAGGAGAACAGATCAGCATGAAACCCATTCGACGAATGATCGTGATTGTCCTGGACGGCGTGGGAGCGGGCGAGGCGCCCGACGCGGCCGATTACGGCGATGTGGGCAGCAACTCTCTGGGCAACACCGCCCGCGTCCTGGGCGGCCTGGACCTGCCGAACATGCGGGATATCGGCCTGGGCTATATCACCCCGATCATGGGCGTGCCGCCGGTGCCCAACCCGCAGGGCGCTTTTGGCCGCCTGACGCCGCGCTCGCCTGGCAAAGACACCATCTCCGGCCATTGGGAGTTGATGGGCGTCCGTCTGGACAGGCCATTCCCCACCTACCCCCATGGTTTCCCAGCCGAAGTGATCGACGAATTTCGGCGCCGCATTGGGCGAGACATCCTGGGCAACAAGCCCGCCTCGGGCACCGAAATCATCAAGGAATTGGGCGTCGAGCACATGCGCACCGGCAAACCGATCGTCTATACTTCGGCGGATAGCGTCTTTCAGATCGCCGCTCACGAAGAAATCATCCCCATCGAACAGCAGTACTGGATGTGCCTGCAAGCGCGGGAGATGCTGCAAGGCGAGCACGGCGTGGGTCGGGTGATCGCCCGGCCCTTCATCGGGACGGATGCGAGCAACTTCACCCGCACCGAGCGGCGCCGCGACTACCCCCTGCCGCCGCCGATCCCCACCATGATCGAGAAAGCCGTCGCGGCCGGCCTGGAGGTATGCTCGGTGGGCAAGATCGATGACATCTTCGCCCATCGCGGGATCACCCGTTCGAAACATACTTTGAACAACGTCGCCGGCATCTCGGCCACCCTGGAGTTCCTGGAAGACGATTTCGAGGGCATCCTGTTCGTCAACCTGATCGAGTTCGATATGATCTATGGCCACCGCAACGACCCGGCCGGCTACGCTGCGGCGCTCAAGATCGTGGATGACGCCGTGCCTGAAATCCGACGCCGCTTGAGGGAAGGCGACATCGCCATGTTCGTCGCCGATCACGGCGTCGATCCCACCACGCCCAGCACCGACCATTCACGGGAGTACGCCCCGCTGCTGATTTTTGGCCCGGCGGTGCGGCCGGGAGTGAACCTGGGGAGGCGCGACTCTTTCAGCGACGTGGCCGCTACGATTGCCGAGGCGCTCAATTTGGAACCGCCCGTGGTGGGTCAGAGCTTTCTGAAGGAAATCACCGGCTGAGCCTGCGCCCGCCAACCGACAACCGCCCAGAATAACATCGCCGCCCCGCCGATCAACGCCGGGCCGATCAACCCATGCAGCCAGGCCTGCGCCACGCTGCCGAAGCCGGCGACCAGATAGCCAAGCGCCGCCAGACGCCCAAAGCGCGCCATCTCGACGCTCGCTTCACGATCGGGTTTTGCCTGGAAGCTCAGATAGAGCATCAGGACGACAAACGCGGTCAGCCACCAGCCCCAAAAGTTCCGCAGCGGAACGCCGAAAAACGCGCCCCTTGTCTCCCAAATCCAGTGCCCTTGCGCCGCCATCAGCGGGTCCAGCGCCAAATCCCAGGCGACCAGGATCAGTCCCCCCAGGGCGGCGACGCCCAGGCGGCGCGGCTTTGCCCCCCATTCCAGCGGCGCGCAACGTTCAGCGATCACGTAGGAGGGATAAAGCATCATAAACCAGGTGAGCGGGATCAAGGCTGGCACCAACCCCAGGATCAGGGGGCCCAGGCGGCCGCCGGCATAGTGATAAGGACCGTAAATCCAGCCGCTGGCCACCCCCACTGCTTCGAACAAAAGGCTCACCGTCAGTGTCAGCCCCAAAAAGAAGAACGCCCGCCGTAAGCCCAGGTATTCTATGGCATGAAGCAGGCTGAAGCCGAAGCCGACCAGCGGTTGCAGAATGACCAGCCAGAGCTGGAACGGCAAGCCCAGCGCCAGGCGCAGGGCCAGGGCGCCGGTCAACACAGCATACAGGATGAGCAGCGAGATTGCCGGTTTTTTCAGACCCACCAAGGGATGAAGGCTTCAGAAAATCAGGGAGCGGTTCTGAGCGCCAGGCAGGAATGGCGCGGGTCTTTCTCTGCGTCGGCTTTACAGATGGGCAGGCAGAAATAGACCGTCTGCCCGCGGTAGAAAACGCAGGGCGTCATCGGGGTGTACTGCACCGTCCCACCGCAGGCGGTGCGCACCAGCGCGCCAACCGCCGGCGCCGGAGGCAGGCAGTCCGACCATTCTGAGGGATCGGGCGCAGCCTGTGACTCTGAGTTCATGCCTTCTCTTCCTGCATTTCCTGAAGCGTTTCCAAATCCTGGCTCAGGTTTCGACGACGCACGAACAGGCTGATCAGGTAAAGCGCCATCATCCCAAAAATCACCGCATAACCGGCGATGAAATAGCTGACAGTTTGAGCAGGACCTTCTTGCAGTAAGGCGAACATGATGCCTCCGAAAACCGTGTCTAAGCGTTGAACTTGAGCTTGAGTTGCTCTACTTTATCCTGCAGACGGCCCAGGCGGATGCGGTGCCAGAGCAGGTCGATAAAGATCAAGGAAAAGGTAAACAGGCTGAAAAAGAAGACCAGGCGCATATCCGCGGTCATGTCGAACGCTCCTTCTGCGCCGGGCTGGTTGGTGCCAATCACCACCGGATGGATGGTGCGGAACAGGCGGGCAGAGAAGAAGGTGAGCGGAACGCTGAGGAAGCCGACGATCGCATACACCGCGCCGAAGCGAGCGCGCCGGTCGGGGTCTTCGATGCCCGAGCGCAGCATCAGATACGCGGCGTAGATCAGCAGCATAATCGTAGCCGTGGTCAGGCGCGGGTCCCAGGTCCACCAGGTGTTCCAGATGGGTCGCGCCCAAATCGAGCCGGTCACCACATTGATGAAGGCGAACACCATGCCGATCTCTACGGCAGCCAGGCCGGCGATATCCCATTTGCGGTTGGCGGTCGCCAGATAGATACCCCCGACGATCGCCGCGACCAGAAAGCCGAGCATCCCGACCCAACCGGCGGCGACATGAAAGTAGAACACCTTTTGCACCAGGCCCATCACAGCTTCTACCGGGGCGAAGAAGAACACCAGCCAGCTAGCCGCCAGGAGCGCCAGGATGGTCACAACATCCAATATCGTGAGCATGCGGGGTTTAGGTTCCATTCTCTACTCCTCCACAATATAGTCGAACACCATGAATGCCACTGCGGTGAAGACCACATCATATACGATCAGCAAATTCAACCAGGGCGTGATCTCGTCCATCGGAATACTCTGCAGGAAACCGGCGCTGGCCTTGACTGCGGCGATGAACACCGGGATCACCACCGGAAAGAGCAGGATCGGCAAGAGGATATCTCGCGTGCGGGTTTGCACGGCCATGCTGGAGAGCAGCGTGCCAACCGCCACGTAGCCGATCGAGCCAAGCAAGATGACCAGGATCAGCCCAGGGTGAAAGAGATTCACATTATACAACACGCTATACACCGGCAAAACAATCGCTTCGACGATGAGCATGAAGATCAAATTGCCAATCGCCTTGCCAAAATAGATGGCGCTGCGATCCACCGGCGCGAGCAACAGCCCATCCAGGCAGCCGCGATCCTTCTCCATCGACATCGAGCGATTGAGGCCCAGCGTGCCGGCGAAGGCAAAGGTGACCCAGAGCACGCCCGAAGTGACGCTGTAGCGGGTCGCCGCATCCAACTCCAGGGCAAAGTTAAAGATCAGGATCACCAACAAGGCGAAGACGAGCATCGCCGAAAGCAGTTCACGGCTGCGCAGTTCGGCCGCCAGGTCTTTCCAGACGATCGCTCCCAGGGCGCGCAGGAAACCGGCGCGCCCGGCGCCGATGGCGCGCCTGGGTTCTGGCCGTGGGTCGGTCAGCGCCTGGATCGGGTCTTCCACTGCGTGAACCTCGCTCATTGGATCCTCTCAGGCGGCGCTGATCGCCTGGCGATAGAACGCCAGCAATTGATCGGGTTCCATTTCCGCGCGGCTGGCCGAGGCGACGATCTGGCCGCGCGAAAGCACATCGAAGCGCGAAGCCAGGTCGGCAGAGCGCGCCAGGTCGTGCGAAGTCATCACCACCGTGCGCCCCCGCGCGGCGACTTCGCGCAGCACATTGTCGAGCATCGCACAGGCGTCCTGATCCAGACCGGTATGCGGCTCGTCGAAGAGCATGATTTCGGGATCGTGGATCACAGCGCGGCCAATCGCCAGGCGTTGCTGCATGCCGCGAGAAAAGGTGCGCACCAAATCACGCCGTCGGGAGGCCAGGCCCACCAGCTCAAGCACCTGATCCACGCGCCGATCCAGGTTCGGCACGCCGTACATCCGCCCATAGAAGCGCAGATTCTCTTCCGCGGTCAGGTCGCCATACAGCAATGGCTGGTGCGAGACCACGCCCAGGATACGGCGCACCGCGGCGGCCTGATGCGGCAGGCGATAACCGGCGATGCGCACTTCGCCCAATGCGGGCCGAGAAAGCGATGCCAGGATGCGCAGAAAAGTGGTCTTTCCGGCGCCATTCGGCCCGAGCAGCGCGACGAACTCGCCCTCCTGGACTTCGAAATCCATGCCGCGCAGGACGGTCTTCAAACCAAAGCGTTTGACCAGCTTGCGAACCTGAATCATGCAGATAAACTCTCGCCTGCGAAAAGGGTCCGTCTTGGCGGGCTAGCTTTTGCCCATGGCGCGTTCCAGGCGGGCTTTCAATTCGGCGCGGCGCAGGCGATAGGCGTCCTCGGGAAGCTTGCCCTCCTGATAGAGATCATCCAGCGCCAGGATGGCGTCCATTAACGACTCGGCGCTCTCGGGCGCGGCGTCGCCGGGCAGCGCTTCCTGCTCGTCATCTTCTTCCAGCGTGGGGCGGTTGCGCTGGTACAGCCATATCCCCGCGGCGATGAGCACCGCGCCCAGAACCCCTGCGCCGATCAGCAGGTTCGTCGTCGAACTGCTGGATAGCGCAAATGAAGCGCCCTGGGGGCTTCCCGTGATCGTCAGTTGCAGGTTGCTGCCCGCTTGAAGCGCAGATCGGTTATAGAGGTGGTATTGCATTCCCTGGATATCGCGGGCGCCGGCGTCTTGAATTTCTTCACCTTTGATCTTGATGCTTTGCTCCGGCACCAGGATCACCACCGCCTGAACCGGCAGGGTCATCGGGCGGGAGAATTCGAGCTTTCGGTTATAGGGCAACTCATAAGAAAACAGCACCTGATAATTGCCAGACCCCGGGCGCACCGGTACGGTATCCCCAAAGCCTTGCGGGGTTTTGATATAGCGCCCGCCCAGTTCGCCGTCTTCGAACTGAAGGTTGGCCGCGTTCTCAGGCAGGGAGAACGTCACCACAGGCCCGCCATCCTGGGACGCAATAACGGTCTTGTTCCCCCGATTGGAGATAATGTAAAGCTCCAACACGCGGATGGTGCTCTCATCGATGAATTCGAAGAAGTAATGCAGGCGGTCAACGGAAAGCCCTGAGAGGTCGGTCGTCGAATCATAGACCTGCAAAGGCAATTCCAGGGAGGTCTTTCCTGCCTCGGCCAACGCCAGATCCGAGCCATAGACCACGCCGCCATAGTCGATGGTGGTCAGGAACGCTCGACCCGGCGGCATTTCGAGGTCAAAGAAGGCATAAGAGCCGTCCTCTTCCAGGGTGGTCGTGGCCGTGTATACGACCTGCATCTGGTCAAAGGCGTGCAGGTTGATTTCAGCGCCCACGGGCGCCTGTCCGCCGGAGGCATTGGTCACGATGCCGGTCACGACGCCCAAGGCCTGGGTCTCGCTGATCGGTGCAGTGGGGGTGATCGCAGCCAGCGGGGTCGGGGAGGCCGACTGCGCGGGTTCGGGCGTGGCTGCGCCAGCCGCAGAGGAAGCAAATGTAAACGAGCGCAAGTACTCCGCCAGCGCCCAACGTTCGGCCTCGGAAAGCTTATCGCCGAAGGCGGGCATCTGCTCCCCTACGCCCTGGCTGATCGCCTGGTAAAGGTCTTCGGCCGATCTCTCGGCCATGAACTCCTGATTGGTCAGGTCTGGCACGGCCATCCCAGACGCCTGGGGGCCATCCCCCTGCCCATCCGCGCCGTGGCAGGCAGCGCACTGCTGCTGATATAACTCCTTCCCGCTGGAAAGGGTCTGCGGCGAAACGCTCAACGTCAGCGCATAGGCCACCACATCCCAGCGTTCATGGTCGGATAAGCTACGGAATGGAGGCATGAAACGCTCCAAGTTGCCCTGGGTGACGATGGTAAACCAGTCGGAGGGGCTGGCGGCGCGTGCGACCTCGGGGCTGCCCAGCGGCGGCACCGGGTTGGGCAGGCTGGCGGCGTTCGGGCCGTCTCCCAAACCCTGATCGCCGTGGCAGGGGGCGCATTTTTCGGCGTAAATCGGCGCGCCGCTGTCCGGGTCGGGAGGCACGACCGGAAAGACCAGGCTGAACGCTGGCGAAGCGGTGGTTTGCGCTTCCGGCGGCGGCTGGTAACCCGGCGGCGGCGTGACATCGGCGGCGAGGGAAAAATTGCAGCCAGACAGGATGACGGCCAGAAAGGCCGCAAGGATCGATGCGCTGAACAGACGCTTCATAGATTCTTCGCCCCACATTTCGGGCAGAAGCGATCGGATTTTTGCACGGGGCCGCCACATTGAGGACAAAAGCCGGCCGCCTTTTCCTGACGCACCCGGCGGCGGTCGGCGAGCAAGGCCTCGATGTCGTCATCGGGGGCTGCCGTCGCGACCGCCTGTCTGCGCCCGTTTGGCGCAACGCCCACCGCAGCGGCCGCGCGGCGCTCGGCAATGGCGATTTCGATGCGCTGCTCAGCGGAAACGGGCTGCGCCTGGGCTTGATGGGCGTCCAGGCGGCGCAGCACCTCTGCGCCATGTTTCAGCAGGGCCGCCCGCTGCACCCCGTAATCCTCTTCGGGGATTTTCTGCAGCTCGTAGTCGAAATCCAGCTCCTGCAGGGCGTTCAAAACGCGGTCGCGTTCTGCCAGCAAATAGGAAAGTTCATGCTCTTCCTGGCGCTCAGCATCTGCAGCAGGGGCGGTTTGCTGTTCCAGCAGTGGCCGACTGATGAACAAAGCCACCACCACGAACAGCGCAAAAATCAAGAGGAGCGAGCCAAGGTCCATAAAATCCTACTTCTCCAGGAGCGGATCGATTGCGTCGAAGATCTCTTGAACAGAGAGGTACGGGCTGAACTTGACGCTGGCCAGAATGCCCTGCTGGTCGATGATATAGGTCTCCGGCACGCCGGTAATGCGATAGGTTTGAGAGATGCGCGTCCCCAGATCAGGCCCATTGGGATAGGTGATGTCGAACTTCTTCAGATATTCGAGCGACTTCTTGTCGGTGTCGGTCCAGGCAACGCCCAGAAAGATCACATCGCCGCGCGGTTGATAATGGCGCCAGGCAGCCTCCAGATCGGGGGCTTCTTGCTCGCATGGCTTGCACCAGGACGCCCAGATGTTGAGCAAAACCACCTTGCCGCGCAGATCGCTGAGGCGATAAGTCTGACCGTCGAAAGTGGTCAGAGTGAAGTCTGGAGCGCGCTCGCCGATCTTGAATTGACCTTTCTGGGCGCGCATCAAGCCAAAGAACACCAGGATCAACAATGCAAACAGCCCACCCCAGGCAAGAATGCGCCCCCAGCGGGGGCGGCGCACAGCGGCGGCTGAGATAACTTCTTGATTCGATTCGACCATTGCCAGAACTCCTAAAGTTTGCGCAGCTCTTCTTCCAGGCGACGCGCATATTCATCGTCTGCCGCGGCGCCCGGCTGAGCGTCGCCGATAGACGCCCCTTCCGCGGGCGACGTTCGGCGCCAGGCGCGCAATGCGCTATACAGCATCAGGACGCCCCCCAGGATCGCCACCGGCGGGATGACATACACCAACCAGTTCAACCCGCGCGCCGGCGGCGCAGCCAACACCCGGTCGCCGAAGCGATCGACAAAGTACTGCTTGATCTGGGCTTCGGTCTTGCCCTCGGCGAGCATCTCGCGAATCAGCTCTCGCCACTCGATGCACGCCTGCGTGGGGCATACGTCCAGAGGCGTATTTTCGCAGACCGGGCAATACATCTGTTTGGCGATGGCGTTCACCTGGTCGTCGGTGATGGGCGTCTCTGGGGTAGCTTCTTGAGCAGAGACGCGAGAGACCAACAGCAGCGCCAGCGTTGCCAGAAGCAAACTGACGATCCAGCTTCTTTTAAAGCCGGATGAGCCCGAAATCGCGCGCATTCCAAACACCTCAATCCATCCGATCGTTCAAACCGTCTAGGCCTCTGCGCCGGCGTAAGCGCCGCGGCGCTCAGGGACGGCGGCTTCTTCGGGATCTTTATCCGGCCAGGCCGCCACCAGCGTGCCCAGGATGAATACCAAACCGCCCAGCCACAGCCAGTTCACCAGGGGGTTATGATACACCTTGAAAGACGCGCCTTGCGAAGAGACCGGCAGCCAGTCCACCAAAAGGACATACAAATCATCTTCCATGGTGCTGCGCACGCCGGGAATGGTCATCGGCTGTTGAGATTCGTAGAAAAAGTCGCGCCGTGGGTACAAATCGCCCACATATTTTCCATTCTTCTCCACGCCGAGCACGGCGCGGGCCACATTCCGTCCGTCGGCAGTGTCGAAGATCGCCAGCGATTTGTAGGTGACAGTGTAATCGCCCAGGGTGATCGAGCCGCCTTGGGGGATGGTGGCCTGCGTTTCGGTCTGGAACAGCTCGATGCCGATGATGCCAATCGCCATCAGCACCACCCCCAGGTGGATGATGTAACCGCCGTAGCGACGACGGTTGCGCCCGGCGAGGCGCCACAGCGCCAAAGCCAGGTTTTCGCCAGAGCGACGACGGCGCGCCAGCGCGCCGCGCCAGAACTCCTGGATCGTGACCGAGGAGACAAAGGCGCACAGCCAAAAGCCGAGCAGCGCCGCCCAATTCAGCACCCCAAAGAACATCGGCAGCCCCAAGCCGATCACCAGCGAGACCACGAACGGCTTCCACATCGCCCGGCCCAGGGTCTTGGCGGTGGAATGGCGCCAGGCGGCCAGCGGCGCGACGCCCATCAACAGGAGCAAACCCGCAAACAACGGCGACGTGGCGCGTTCATAGAACGGCGGACCGACGGTCACCTTTTGGCCGGTGAACAGCTCGGAAATCAGCGGGAAAATCACGCCCCAGAAGCAGACCACCAGGATGCTCAAGAAGAGCAGGTTGTTCAACAAGAACAGCGCCTCACGCGAGAGCACCGAGGTCATCTGCATGCCGGATTTGAGGCTGTCCCACCGCTGCAGCAACAGGGTCATCGAGATGATAAAAGTCAGGCCAATGAACCCAAAGAACAGCGGGCCGATTGCGCTCTGTGCGAAGGCATGCACCGATGAAAGCACGCCGGAGCGGGTCAGGAACGTCCCGAAGATCACCAGGCTATAGGTGAGGATAATCAGCACCATGTTCCAGTGTTTGAGCATGCCGCGCTTTTCCTGGATCATCACCGAGTGCAGAAAGGCTGTGCCGGTGAGCCAGGGCATGAAAGCGGCGATCTCGACCGGATCCCAGCCCCAGTAGCCGCCCCAGCCGAGCACATCGTAAGCCCATCGCCCTCCTAAGATCAAACCTAGCGACAGGAAGAGCCAGGCGATCAGCGTCCAGCGGCGGGTGATGCGGATCCAACGGTCATCGGTGCGGCCGGTGACCAGCGCCGCGATGGCAAAGGCATAGGGGATGACAAAGGCGACAAAACCCAGATAGAGCATCGGCGGATGGATGATCATCCCCGGGTGGCGCAATAAGGGGTTCAGCCCCTGACCATCGCGGACCGCGGCCAGCACCGCGCCGGCCGGCTGGAACATGGCAACCGTAAACTGGCCGCTGGGGAACTTCCAGATGCGCGCGAAGGGATTTTCGAAGAACAACACCAGCACCAGGAAGAAAGCCAGGGTGAAGAGCGAAACGACGATCACCCAGGGGAGGAACTCGCGGTCGCGGCGCCACTTGCGCAGCGTGACTGCGGTGGCAAAAGCGGACATGAGCCAGGACCAGAACACCAGCGAGCCAGCCTGTCCGCCCCACAATGCGGTGATCCGCAGGTACATCGGCATGCTGCTGCTGGTCACCGAAGAGACGTACTCCAGCTCATAACTCCCATTCACCAGCAAGATGATCAGGCTGAGGGACGAAAGCGTAATCAGGGGGAAAGTAAGCAACATCGCCAGCCGGGCGCTTTCCACCCAGGCTGGCTTGTTGGCTCGCACCCCGTAGATCGCAGCCAGGATGCCATAGACCGAGATCAGCAGCGAGATCAGCAGCGCGCCGTATCCAAAATTTGCCAGCATTGGGGTTATCCTTCAGCCTGTTCGGGTACTGCCTCTTCGTATTTGGTGGGGCATTTCAAGAGCAGTTCATCGGCGTAAAACCTGCCATCGTCCCCCATCTTGCCGGTGATGATCGCCTGCGCCTCGTTGCGCAACAGGTCGGGTTTGGGGCCGTTGTACACCACTTCGATCCGTTGCCGGTTGGGATCTGTCACCGCCTGATGGAGCACCTCAGCCAGACCGCCCAGCCTCTCGATCTCCTTATTATCTCCAGGGATGCTGGCGATGGTGAAGGTGAGGTTCAGGGTTTGAGCGTCGTACTGGATCGAATCGCCGATCACCGCGCCGGAGATGCGCAAATCGCGCCCCTGCACGCTGCTCCCTTTGTCGATCAACTCATCCACCGTCAAGAAATATTGTGCACTGGCCTGCGTGGACGATACGATCAGGTAGATCACCGCGGCAAGGATCAGCAATCCGCCGATGATGAACTTAATTCGACCAGGCGAGCTCCCCTCTGCGATGGCAGTTTGTTCCATAACAGCTTTTCCTCCACGAAGTTAATTCTCTTTGCGCTTTTTTGAACAATCCAACAAGCTGCATTGAAATTCTGTCACAGATAGGTTAATAGAACCTGAGACGCCGTAAAATAAAACATGAGAAAGAATATCCCCTTTTCAAGGTAAAAAGCGGCCCTGCAAGCTGATCCTTGCAGGGCCTGGCCAGGCCTTGCGGGCAGCGCTCATCAATCGTTATCCACCAGCCCGGCGCGAACGGCAAAGCGCACCAACTCGGCGCTGGAGTGCATGTTCAACTTGCTCATGATGCGCTCGCGGTGTCGGGCGACGGTCTTAGGGCTGATGCGCAGGGCTTCTCCGATTTGAACGCTGGTCATGCCCTTTGCGACGCACTCCAAAACCTGCACTTCACGCCGCGAAAGCCCCTTCAAACGAGTGGTATGGGCGCTATCCGATTCGGCAAGCCGCCGACCCGAATCTTGCGCCAGCAGACGGCGGTAATCCCTTAGAAGATAGGAAGCCAGGGCCGGCTGCAAATAGACATGACCCGCAGCCACCGCGTGGATCGCCTCCACCAGTTCATCTGCAGCCACCTGTTTGGTGACATAACCTTCGGCTCCAGCAGCCAGCATCTGGAAGAAATACTGCTCATTGGCGTGAACCGTGAGCGCCAGAACCTTGCATTCTGGACAGAGGGCTTTGATCTGGCGGGTGGCTTCTAATCCGTCCAGGCCTGCCATGCTGATATCCATGACGATCACTTGCGGGGCCAGTTCCTGCGCCAGGCGGATGGCCTCCTCGCCGTTATCCGTTTCGGCGATGACTTGCATGCCGCACTGGGTCTCCAGAAATGTTTTCAGCCCGGTTCGCACCACCTCATGGTCGTCAACAAGCATCAAGCGGATGGTCTCCATATCACCTCCTCGGGTTGCATATCCTGGCGTGAATCCTCGATGGGCGCTGGGGCGGAGGGCTGAACCGGCGCAACGATTTTCACCGTCGCGCCGCGGCCTGGGGCGCTATCCAGAATCAGCCGCCCGCCAATCGACTCGGCGCGCTCACGCATCCCGGCCAGTCCCCACGCCGCTCCAGAGTCCAACACCGAAGCAGGATCAAACCCAGCCCCTTCATCCGTGACCTGAAGCGTCACCTGCCCCACTGCGAACTCGAGTATCATCCGAGCCGTGAGGACCTTCGCATGGCGCGCCACATTCGTCAGCGCCTCCTGCGCCACTCGGAAGAACACCGTCTCCACCAGGGCATCCAATCGGCGACGTTCCCCCAGCACGCGAAACTCGACCTGCAAATTCAAGTTGGCGCTCAGGTCATCTATCAGATATTGCAACGCAGCCACCAGGCCCAGGTCGTCCAGTTGCGCAGGCCGCAGATCGCGCACCAGATTGTAAATGCTCTTGGACATCTGGCGGCTCAAATTTTGCAGGTGGTTCAACTGCTCTCCAATTTTTGGCTCTTGAGGAAGGGCCTGGCGCAGCGCAGCCAGATGGAGGCTGAAAGCCGTCAGCGTCTGGGCGGTTTGATCGTGCAGTTCACGGGAAATACGCGCGCGCTCCTCCTCTTGCGCTACGACAATGTGACGCAGCAACTCCTGACGCATATTCTCGCGGCGGACCAATTCCAGGCGCACCTGCTCCAAAGCGTCCACCCTGGCCTGCTGCGCGGCCAGAAATTGATTCTGGCGCTCGACCTCGGCAGCGTGTATGCCGTGCAACAGGCTGACGGTAATCAACACCGCCATGGCAGCGCGTACCACCTGAACAGGAAAACCGGTATAGGCCAGGAAGGTGTTGGTGTTCAAAAGGTTGCCGGGAAACACGTCTAGCGGAGGCGCCACCATTTGGGTAAAAGTATAGACAAAGAATCCGAGCGCTGCGAGAATAAAACTCCGGCCCAGGCTTTGGTTTCCCTGGCGCAGCGCCAGCCTGGCCCGCCGCTGCAACGCCAGCCCGGCAAGAAACGCGGCCGGCACAGCCAGGAAATAGCGCAGGCTGGCATCCACATGGGTCAGCCGATCCGCGTGCCCCGCCCAGATAAAAGCGCCGAACCAAAATACCAACGCGACATATCCGATCAGGCCTGACCACCAAAAGCGGCGGACGCGGCGTGGGAGGTGCATTTCAGGCTGCAGCAGGCTCACCCCAAAGACAAGCAAGGAAAAGAATGAGATCATCAGAATTGCGACGCGCACCCAGCTCAAGAAGACCGGCTCGAGGATCAGCAGCCAATCGCTCTTATCCAAAAACATCTCCACCCATTCATGCACTCCATGGACAAAACCGAACACCGCCAGCGGCAGCAACACCGAGGCTTCCGCCAGCAGGGGCGAGCGGCCAGACTCCAGCAGCATGGCCAACCCCATGCTGAAGAAGGCCAGACCGTACACGAAATAGACCAGAGTGATATCCATACTGCGCTCAGTAAGCAATCGGCAAGCAGGGAAAGGGTTGGCCGGCCGATTTAATTATATACTAATCTTTTGGAATTGGTTTGTTCTCTATCGGTTATGTAGAGCAATCGCCGCGGAAAGATCCATTGGTTTGGGGTGAACTGCGCACTGATTGCTTGCGGTATGGCCTACGAAGCTTCTAATCGAATGCTAATCTGTGATAAAATCCACAGCGTGTTTCTGGGTCCTGATGCATTACATGATCAGCAAATGATCCACTGTCGCCTTCCACTCCCCTTGCAGATAAATTACGACAGGATAAGGAGAATGCTATGAGAAAGCTGGTCGTAATTGCAACGATGCTGGTTTTAGTCATTCTGCTGGCCGCGTGCGCCGGGCCGGAAGGGCCGCAAGGGCCGGCTGGCCCCGCCGGACCGCCAGGCCCGGAAGGGCCGCAAGGCCCCCCTGGGCCAGAGGGGCCGCCCGGCCCCCCGGGCAAGGATGCCACGGCGGAAGGCCCAAAGTATGTCGGAGATACGACCTGCGGCGGCTGCCATAAAGACCTTTATGATGCCTATATCCAATCAGGACACCCCTGGCAGCTCAGCCCGGTCGCAGACGGTAAAGCGCCGGAATTTCCGTTTCGCAAGTTGAGCAATCTCCCGCAGGGCTACACCTGGGATGATGTGGCTTACGTCATCGGGGGGTACTGGTGGAAAGCCCGCTTCGTGGATAAAGAAGGCTACATCATCACCGATGAGCCGGGCAAGACGGGCAACGCGGAATTTCTGAATCAGTGGAACTATGCCAATACCTCGTTGGGGCAAAATGCGGGCTGGGTGACCTATCAATCTGGCACAGAGAAACTGCCCTACGACTGCGGCGCATGCCACACGACGGGCTTCACCCCGACCGGCAACCAGGACGACCTGCCCGGCATAGCAGGCGCCTGGGCGCAACCCGGCGTCCGCTGTGAGCAATGCCACGGGCCGGGCGGCTTGCACGTCGGCAACCCGCAGGGATTCGAGATGAAAATCGACCGCGATGCGGCTGCATGCGGCCAATGCCACCTGCGCGGCGAGGCCCGACAGGTCGCCGCTCAGGATGGCTTCATCGACCACCATCTCAATTACGACGATCTCTTTCCGGGCAAACACGCCGCTTTGGATTGCGTCCAGTGTCACAATCCGCACGCCGGCGTGAAACAACTGGCGGAAAGCAAGCTGCCGACCACACGCACCCAATGCACTGACTGCCACTTCGAAAAAGCCAGGGAGCAGAAGAACGCCAAGCACGCGGCGCTGAATTTACCCTGCATCGAATGTCACATGCCCAAGATCATTAAGGTGGCCTGGAGCGATGCGGCGAAATTCACAGCCGATTTCCGCACCCATCAGGTCACGATCGACCCCACGCTGATCGAGCAAACCTTCACAGCCACCGATGAGCAGGGCGAAAAGACCTACGCCCACGCTCAGATCAGCCTGAACTCCGCCTGCCGCCATTGTCATGCGCCCGATTCCGCCCTGGCGCTGGATGATGCCACCCTGATCGAAGCGGCCACCAATTACCACTCGCCGCCGGCGGCGCCATGATTCTGGCGAGCAACGAACGAGCATCAAAAAAAGCGCCCGCAAGTCGGGCGCTTTTTTATTACTTCTATCCGCCGGATAAAATGACATTACTTACTTATCTTGTACACATATTCCCCTTAAAATGAATGGGCGAGAAAACTCAATCGATGATCGATTGCTTAGGGTAAATTACCTAATGAATGGAGAAAGCAAAATGACCAAAACCAAGCTCAATCGCCGCCAATGGAGTTGGGTGGCCTTTATTCTGGTGTTTGGGCTGAGCTTGACGCTGGGCGTTGTGGCGGCTTTAGCGCAACCGGTGGACGCAGCCCCCACCCCTCAAACCGCAGGACAGCAGACAGCTTACGCCGGTTCGCAAGCCTGCGCTGCCTGCCACAAAGACCTGCACAGCAGTTGGATGACCACACGGCACGCCCAGGCTTTCTCATCGCCAATCTTCCAGCGCGACTGGTCCGAACTCAGTCAGCAAACCGCCTGTCTGCAATGCCACACGACGGGCTTCAGCCCCCAGCAGGGCACCTATGCCGAAGAGGGCGTCACCTGCGAAGCCTGCCATGGGCCTTTCCAGCCCACCCACCCGGCTGCGCCGATGCCCCTCAAGCCGGACGCCGACCTGTGCAGCACCTGCCATAAGGGCACGACCGATGAGTGGCGCGCCAGCCCGCATTCGAAGGCCAATCTGCAATGCCAGGCCTGCCACAACCCCCATGCACAGACGCCCAAGGCCGATTCGATCACCGCGCTGTGCACCAATTGCCACAAAGAACGCGGCGACTCCTTCACCCACAGCACCCATGCCAATTCGGGGCTGGAATGCAGCAACTGCCACATGTACACTGCGCCGCGCGAAGGCGATCCCATCGGTGGATTGGTATCCACCGGCCATACCTTCTCGGTTGGCTCGGAAGCCTGCATCGGCTGCCACCAGGACACCGTCCACACGCGGGATGAATTATTGAAGCTCGGCGGCATCGAACTTCCGACCCCGGAAGTTGACGTCGAACAGTTGAAAAAGACCATTCAAGAACAGGAAGAAAAGATCACCACATTACAGGTAGCGGGACAATCCCGCCTGCTTACCGGTTTGATTCAAGGCGCATTGATCGGTCTGATCACCGGCGGGGCGACCGCCTGGGTGGTCAGCCGGCGCATCCGCGTCGTAGAGGTGGAAGAAGATGAGTGAGATGAGCGAAAAGAAGAAGAAAAAGACCAAAGTCACCGTCGAGATCACGCGGCGTGACGTTTTGACCCTGGCGGGCGTTGCGGCTGGCTCCGCCGCGGCTGCGGTATTGCTGACCAGCGGGCCGCTCTCTCCCTTTGCTGCGCTCAAACAGGAGCAATTGCAAGTGGAAGAGGAGCCCGGCAGTCACGGCGCGACCGGACTGCACCACTGGGGAATGGTCATCAATCTGAACACCTGCATCGGTTGCGAATATTGCCTGCGCGCCTGTTCCGCGGTGAACGACGTTCAAACCGATAAGCCGTGGAACATCGTGGTCGAAGAAAAGAATTCCACCGGCCACCCCTTCTATTTCAGTCGGCCCTGCCTGCACTGTCAGAATGCCCCTTGTGTGGAGGTCTGCCCGGTGAAGGCGACCTACCATCGCGAGGATGGCCTGGTGGTCATGGATTACGATCGCTGCATCGGCTGCCGCTATTGCGAAGTGGCCTGTCCATACGACGCGCGCAAATTCAACTGGGAAACGCGCACGGATGTAAACCCCTATATCCCCACCTGGGGCATCGCCGAAGTGCCACGGCGGCCGCGCGGGGTGGTCGAAAAATGCACCTTCTGCATCCACCGCATCGACGCCGGTCTGAAGCAGGGGTTGACGCCTGGGGAAGATCCGGAGGCCACGCCGGCCTGCGTGAACATCTGTCCGGTGAAGGCGCGCGTTTTTGGCGACCTGAAGGATCCGAACTCCAAGGTCTCGAAGCTGATCAGCAACAACCCAACGATCGTCTTACGTGAGGAGCTGGGGACGAAGCCGAGCGTCCTGTACATCCCACCTGCGGAAGGGCTATAGCCATGACCACGACAACCCTGGAACCTAAACCGGTAAAACTCACCCCGGGCCTGCTGGCGTGGTTCGGGCTGGTGGGCGTCTTGCTGGCGATCGGCCTCACTGCCGCCATCCAGGTGTTCTGGAAAGGCCTGGTGGTTACGAATATGAACGACACAGTGCCCTGGGGCCTGTGGATCACGATCGATCTCTCGGCCATCGCCCTGGGGGCGGGCGCCTTTACCCTTTCGGCAGTGGTGTACATCTTTGGGATCAAGCGTTTCCAGCCGATCATTCGCCTGGCGGTTTACATCGGCTTCATCGGTTACACATCTGCCCTGCTCACCCTGATCATGGACATCGGTCGGCCAGATCGCTTCTGGCACCCCTGGGTGTATTGGAACGTGCACTCGGTGCTCTGGGAGATCACCTGGTGCATCACTATCTATCTGACCATCATGATCCTCGAGTTTCTCCCCGTGGTCGCCGAGGCGCGCTTCTTCGATCGCTGGCCGTGGTTCCGCAAGGCGACCCACACGCTGCATAAAGCTGCGCCCGCCCTGGCGGTGTTGGGTCTGGTGATTTCGCTGCTGCACCAGTCTTCGCTCGGCGCGACGTATGGCATCGTCAAGGCGCGCCCGATCTGGTTCAAGCCGAGCATGCCGATCCTGTTCATCATCTCCGCCATCGCCGTCGGCCCGGCGCTGACCATGGCGGTGGCGTTTGTGATGGAGTGGATCACCGGGAAGCGAACCGTCGCGCACGATATCCTGTTCACCATCGCCCGCTTCAGCGGCATCGCGCTGCTGGTTTACGGTTATCTGAAATTCTGGGATACCATGTCGGCGTTGTACTATGGGCGCACGCCCTCGGTGCTGGAAGCGCTGGCCCTGCTGCAACAGAGCACCCCTTACAACTTCACTTTTTGGGTGGTGGAAATCCTGCTGGGCATCATCGTGCCGGCGATCTTCTTTCTGGCGCCGCGGTTCAACCGCCGCTCCCTGTACCTGGTGCTGGGCGCAATGCTGGCGACGATAGGGATCATCGTCAATCGCTGGAATGTCACCGTCTCCGGCTTGACCGTACCGCTGGATTACTCACCTGGCACGCAATATCTCAGCCCGGTCGGCTCGTATTTTCCCAACCTGCCGGAGTGGGGTGTAGCAATCGGGATCATCGGTTACGCCTTGCTGATGCTCACGCTGGGCGCGCTGTTTCTGCCGCTCTTCAGCGTGAAAGAGGCGCATGACTGAGATGTTCCAGTAGAGAACAGGCGCGCGACCGTTCGATGCAGTTTTATCGACCCCGGTCGATGAAACTGCATTCACTTTGTCTTAATTCTGCGTTATACTGTTTGGAAAATAGCGTTCGAATAGCAAATCACAGGATATTTGCTATGGAGGGCCTGCAGATGGAAGAAGCCCCTGGCACCAACCCGCTGTACGTCGGCCTGTTCTTTGTGCTGCGCTGCGTTATTCCATTAGCGATCATGCTTGGAATCTCGTATTTATTAAAGCGTCTGGGAGTGATTGCCGAGCCTCCGAAACCCCCGCCAGATTGGAACAATGGCAACACCCATAACAACACCCTCAATCCTGGTGAAGGAGGCGTGGCGCATGCGAAGGGTTAGACAAGTCTGGACGGACGGCTTGACCTGGCTGGCAGGCGTGGCGATGATTCTGACCTTGGGGCTGGCGATTGGGCTGACTCTTCCCGCCCAAGCCGACGGCCTGGGACAGGAGACCGAAAAATATTGTCTGAGCTGCCACGGCAACCCGGATCTCAAGATGACCCTGCCGAGCGGCGAGGAAGTTTCTCTCTATATTTCTGCGGATGACCTGCAAAATTCGGTGCATAGCCCGGCGGGGATCGAGTGCGAAGCCTGCCACACCCAAATTAAGACCTATCCCCACCCACCGATCGAATACGAAACGCGGCGGCAAATGACGCGCACGTACTACCTGGCGTGCCAGAAGTGCCACGCGGCCAACTACGAAAAGGCGCAGGATAGCATGCACGCGCAGGCCGCAGAAGCCGGCAACCTGAATGCGCCCGTGTGCACCGATTGCCACGGCGCGCATAACGTCCGCCCTCCCGATAAGCCCCGCGCTCACATTTCGCTCACCTGCGGGCAGTGCCATTCTGAGATCAGCCAGGAGTACGCCCAGAGCATTCACGGTTCGGTCTTACTGGGCGAGGACAACCCCGATGTGCCGGTGTGCACCGATTGCCACGGCGTGCACAACATCCACGACCCGCGCACGGCGCAGTTCCGCGTAGAAACGCCCGACTTATGCGCTCGCTGCCATGCCAACCAGGAGCTAATGGCGAAGTACGGGCTATCTGCAGACGTGTACGGGCTGTACAAACTTTCCTGGCATGGCGTCGATGTCTCGGTTTACAAGGCCCGCTGGCCAGCCGTCTGGCATGAAAGCGCAGTCTGCACCGATTGCCATGGCATCCACAACATCAGAACCACCGACGATCCAGCCTCGCTGGTGCACCCGGATAACCTGCTGGCCACCTGTCAGAAGTGCCACCCCGGCGTCGGGCCGAACTGGGTTGGCGCCTGGACCGGACACAATCGCATCGACCCACAGCGCACGCCCATCCTTTACTACACCGAAGTCTTCTATGCCTCTCTAATACCACTGGTGTTGTGGCTGTCAGTGATCTACGTCGTGTTGCAAATCGTCCGCGCCACCGTGGAGCGCGTCCGCAGGAGCCTGCCATGAGCACTACGCCGTCCAGCCCTCCCCAAAACACGAACCCGGTGCGCCTGGAACGCACTTTCCAGCGTTTCACCGCCGGCCAACGCTGGGAACATGCGGTGTTGATCCTGAGCGTTACTGTGCTGCTGCTCACCGGCCTGCCGCAAAAATACCGCGATGCCGGCTGGAGCCAATGGCTGCTCTCCACGCCCGAACGAGTCTCCCAGGTTCAGCAGATCCATCACATCGCCGCGCTGGTGCTGACGGCCGAGGTGCTTTACCACCTGGGGCGAGCCATTTACCTGATCTCCCGCCGACGCCTGCCCGGGGATATGCTGCCCCAGTGGCAAGACGTGCGTGACGCCTGGCAAATGCTGCGCTATCTTTTGTTCCTGACGCGCCAGAAGCCTGCATTTGGCAAGTACAACTTCGAGCAGAAATTCACCTACTGGTTCCTGTTCTTCGGCATCGGCATCCTGGTAATCTCGGGCTTCATCCTGTGGTTTCCAGAGACCTTCACCCGCTTCCTGCCCGGCGGGGTCGTGCCGGCAGCCCTGCTGGCGCACAGCAACGAAGCGGTTATGGCAGCGATCTTCATCGTGGTGTGGCATTTCTATCACGTGCACCTGGAGCGGTTGAACTTGAGCATCTTTACCGGCAAGTTAAGCGAAGAGGAAATGCGCACCTATCACGCGGCAGAGTTCGAACGCCTGACCGGCGAGAAAGCTACCCCTGTCAATAACAAAACTGAAGGAGACCGCTAATGCTGCATCGCAAGGCCAGCCTCCTTTTTCTGTTGGGCATTCTCATTCTGATGACGGGTTTATGGATGTTCCTGGCGCCAGGCATCCCGGCAGCGCCGCTGAGCCAGACGGAGCCTACGCCGGCCCCCACGCGCACCCCGGTGCCGAATTTGTCCATCAGCGACGAGTACTGCCTGAGCTGCCACGGACAGCCTGGGCAAACCTTCGCCCTGGGAAACGGAGACTTACTCGACCTGTATGTGCCGGCGGAATTGCACCAAAATTCGGTGCATGGCCAGACGGGCATCGCCTGCGCCCAATGTCACGCCGATGTCGGTGAATATCCCCATCCGGAATGGCAGGCGGCAGATCGGCGCGACGCGACGCTGATGTTGAACGCCGTCTGTCAGCGCTGCCACAACAGCCAGTATGAGCAGAATCAAGACGGGGTGCATGTGGCCGTGCGGGCAGCCGGCAACCGCGCCGGAGCGACCTGCAGCGATTGCCACACTGCGCACGAAATCCCCCGCCTGAACGACCCCAACACCCATCAGCTGCTTCCCGAGGCGAAATTATGGATTCCCCAACGCTGCGGTCTGTGCCACAGCTTGATCTATGAGAAGTACAAGGAGAGCGTCCACGGTTCGGCGTTGACCGAAGGCAACCCGGATGTCCCCACCTGCATCGACTGCCATGGCGTGCACAACATCGAAGACCCACGGACTGCCGCCTTCCGGTTGCAATCGCCGAACATGTGCGGTAAGTGCCATGCCAATGCCGCTTTGATGCAAAAGTATGGCATCTCGACCGACGTGTTCGATACTTACGTGGCAGACTTTCACGGCACTACGGTGATGATCTTCGAAAAAGAGCACCCCAACGCGGAAGTGAACAAAGCAGTATGCTACGACTGCCACGGCGTCCACGACATTGGGCGCACGGATGATCCCGAAGTCGGGTTGCAGATGCAGGATAACCTGCTGGCGACCTGCAAGACCTGCCATCCGGATGCAACCCGGAATTTCACCTCCGCCTGGATGTCGCACTACATCCCCTCCCCCGATAAATATCCGCTGGTCTTCTACGTGGACCTGTTCTATAAAATCTTCATCCCGTTCACTTTGGGCGGCATGACCCTGTTAGTGGTGATGGATGTCAGCCGAAGCTATCTGAACCGCTGGAGAAAGCGGCAAAAGCAACTCGCCGCACAAGCGCTGGCTGCCGAAAAAGAAGCGCAGCAGGCTGTGGCAGCGCAGCCCGCCGAGGCCGAGGTCGCGCCCGCGCAGGTCGAAGAACCGCCGATTGTAGTAGAGCAGTTGGTGGAAGAAGAAGGAGCAGCGGTCGAAGCGCAAGTCGAAGAACAGGAAGAGTCGGCAGCCCCAATCGAAGCAGCGCCAGGCGAGGAAATGACCGCTCTGGAGGAACAGGTTGCAGAAGAAGCCGCCGCAGAAACCACAGACGCCGCCGCGACCGGGGACGACGCCCGTTCTTCGGAGGAGACATCGGACGCTTCCGAAGAAACGCCGCCGGCCCCATCCCAACCCTCTTCTGATGCCGAGGCCTGAAACATGGACACCCCGACGCCATTGAACGCCCACCGCTCTTCCGAGAAAGCCGAACACGCTGAAATCAGCTACGTCCGCTTCGACCTTTCGCAGCGCATCGAGCACCTGCTCTTCATGACCTCGTTCACGATATTGGGCCTGACGGGTCTGGTGCAAAAATATTCCGCCGCGCCGATCAGCCAGGCGATCATGGAAGCCTTTGGCGGCATCGAGCGAACCCGTCAGATCCATCATGCCGCGGCATTCGTGATGATGTGGGTGACGATTTATCACATCATCTCCGTGCTGTATCGCATCTATGTGCTGCGCGTGCCCTGGTCGATGCTGCCTCTGATCGAAGATTTCAAACACCTGTATCAGGACGTGCGTTACTATCTGGGGCTGCGCAAACATCGCGCCTACTATGGTCGCTATAACTATGCCGAAAAGGTCGAATACCTGGCGGTCGTTTGGGGGACGATCATCATGGGCCTGACCGGCTTCATGATGTGGAACCCGATCACCACGACCAAATATCTGCCCGGTGAAGCCATCCCGGCGGCCAAGGTGGCCCACGGCCTGGAGGCGGTGCTGGCGGTGCTGGCGATCATCATCTGGCATATGTATCATGTTCATCTCAAGCGCTTCAACAAGAGCATGTTCACCGGAAAAATCACGCGCCAGGAGATGGAAGAAGAGCATCCCGCTGAGTTGGATGAAATCGAGTCGGGTAGAGGCTGGAAGCGCCCCGACGAAGCGATCATCCGCAAGCGCCAGCAGCGCTTCATCCCCGTGGCGGCGATCCTGGCGCTGGTGATGAGCAGCGGCGTGATCTGGTTCGTCAACGTCGAGCCGGCAACCGCCATCACGACGGTGCCTCGCGGCGAGACCGTCGCCGCTTTTGCGCCCGTCACCCCCACGCCGCGCCCCACACCCCTGCCGACTCCCACCCCAGAACTGGGCGCGGGCGTCAGCCCGGAGAGCTGGGAAGGCAAATACTCGGCCTGGTTCCAAAACCGCTGCGGGTCTTGCCATGGCCGAACGGCGGTGGGTGGGCTGAATATCGCGACCTATGCGGATGCGCTCAAAGGCGGCAAAAGCGGGCCCGGCATCGTGCCCGGCAATCCGGACGCCAGCGCAATCGTGCGCATCCAATCTGCGGGCGGCCATCCGGGGCAGTTCTCCATCGATGAGCTGAACGAGCTCATCAACTGGATCCTCGAAGGCGCTCCGGAGAGGTGAGCCGTGCTTGCTTGCTGAAGGCGGTTCAGTGCAGACCCTGACCGATTTCTTCCTGCAGAATTTCATCCTGGTCTATTTTTTCTATGGCCTGTCCTTCTTCAGCATGGGACTGGCCATTTCTCTGGAGTTGGGGCATTCCTCGGAGACGGAATTCGCCAAAGCGTTGCCGCCTCTGGCGGGTTTCGGTCTGGTGCACGGGTCGCACGAATGGTTCGAGATGTTCTTGCTGCTCAACCCAGAACTGGTCGCCGATCCCGCCTATCAGTGGGTCGCCTCGCTGCGGATTTTGCTGCTGGCTGCTTCCTTCCTGATGTTGATCGCCTTCGGCGCTCGACTGATTGCCGGGTCGAGCCGACGACAAATGTACCTGACCATCCTGCTGGCGGTTGGGCTGGTTTGGGGGGCGGGTTTGATCTGGGTCAACGCTTCAGTGCCGGTCGATAGCCAGCGGACAGTGGCCGCAGATATCTATACGCGATACTCCCTGGCAATCCCAGGCGCGGCCCTGACCGTCTGGGGGCTGCTGCTGCAACGGCGGCACTTCATTGGAATGGGCATGCCGGGCTTCGGGCGGGATGTGCTCGTCGCCGCCATCGCCTTTGGCCTGTATGGGGGCATCGGGCAGCTCTTCGCCTCCCCAAGCGCCGCTTTCCCCGTCGGTTTGCCGAGCGCCCCGCTCTTCTTACAATGGTTTGGTTTCCCCATCCAGGTCTTCCGCGCGGCGATGGCGGCGATTGCCGCGATTTCGATCATCCATTCCTTGCGCGCCTTCGAGGTGGAAAACCGCCAGAGGATCGAGGCGCTGCGTCAGGCGCAACTCGCCGAGCAGCAGCGCCTGGAGGCGACGCGCGCCGAACTGCTCCACCGCACGGTAAAAGCCCAGGAATCCGAACGGCAGCGCATCGCCCGCGAACTTCACGATGAGACCGGCCAGACGCTCACCGCCCTGGGGTTAGGCCTGCGCGGGCTGGCGGGGCTGATCGCCAGCGATCCGGAGCGCGCCGCCCAGCAGGCCAGGCAACTCGAAACCCTGGCGGTGAATGGGTTAGATGAACTGCAAAGGCTGGTGAGCGGATTACACCCGCCCCAGTTGGACGATCTGGGGCTGATGGCGGCGCTGCGCTGGTATGCCAACCAGATCAAAGAGCGCTACGGCCTGGCGGTGCAAATTTATAGCCAGGGGACGCCCATCGAATTGCCCATCGAGGTGCGCACGGTCGTGTTCCGCATCGCCCAGGAAGCCATCACCAATGCCATCCGCCACGCAGACGCCAGCCAGGTGTGCATTCGCCTGGAATTTACGCCATCGAAGCTTTGCCTGCAGGTGGAAGATAACGGTCGCGGCTTCGATGTAGAGGCAGCCCTGAGCGACGCCGCGGTTCGTCCATGTTGGGGCCTGTTGGGGATCATGGAGCGCGCTGCGCTGATCGGCGGCGCCTGCCAGATCATTTCCCAGCCGGGCAAAGGCACCCAGGTGAAGCTCTGTGTGCCGCAAATCAGAGAGGCCGAGACGTGAGCAAGATCCGCCTTTTACTCGTGGATGACCATGAAGTGGTGCGAACCGGGCTGCGCATGCTGCTCGAAAACCAGCCCGACCTGGAGATCGTCGGCGAAGCCAGCACCGGCGCCGAGGCGCTGGAAATGGCCGCCCAACACCAGCCGGATGTGATCGTGATGGACATCACGCTGCCGGATCTCTCCGGGATCGAGGTCGCGCGACAGATCAAACGCTCTCAGCCGGGCATCGCCATCGTCGCCCTGACCATCCACGAGGATGAGCAATACTTCTTCGAAATGCTGCAGGTCGGCGCAGCGGGATACGTGCCCAAGCGCGCCGCGCCTGAGGACCTGATCAGCGCCATTCGGGCGGCTTATAACGGTGAAATCTACCTCTACCCTTCGCTGGCCAAAGCGCTGGTGAGCGATTTCCTGAACCGCTCGCGCGCAGACCCAGAAGATCATTCCCTGGACGAATTGACCCCGCGCGAGATGGAAGTGCTGGAACTCCTGGCGACAGGCCTGACGAACGACGAAATCGCCGAGCGTCTGGTCATCAGCCATCACACCGTAGCGCGGCATCGGGAGAACCTGATGCGCAAGCTCGGCCTGCATAGCAAGAGCGAGCTGGTGAAATACGCCATCCGCAAAGGGATCATTTCTCCCTGAAAATAGGGTAGTTTCGCCCCCAAAATACCTGATTTAGCCTATTGCCCTCCGTTCCCTTATTTGCTATGCTCAAAGCAGAGATTTAACGGGAAGGAGGTTCCGATGCGCAAGGTACAGTTTCTCGCCGTGTTTTGGACGCTGGTCATCGCCGTGCCGCTGACCGCGCTGGCGCTCTCCCTGGCAGCCTACCTGACCGATCACCTGGTGGAAATTGCGACTGCGCTGGTTGCGTTTGGACAGGCCACCACCGTTGGTGGTCGCGGCTGGGTCATAGAGTTTTCCGAGCGCTGGCCTGAGGTGGCCGGCATGATCGTCGGGCAGGTCATCATCCTGCTCATCCTGCTGCTGGTGCGCCGCGAAAAGCTGGCTGAGGAGAATCACAAGAGCTAAACGGCCGCCAGGTAGAAACTGGCTTCTCAGTAGAGACACAGCCCCCTGGATTCCATCCTCGGGGCTGTGTTTTTTGCCCCATTCCAACCGCCGCACTTTGGGGATTTTTACTCATCTTTCGCTAATCTTTGGTATAATTACCCCATTCTCCCCCCTCCAATAGCCGTTTGCAATATTCATCACTTCGAAAGGTAGAGGCGTAAAGCGCATGGCTGCAAAACTGAAACGGTTCTTCTTCCCTCCAGAAGGGTCGCCCATCTGGGTACGCCTGTTGCCCTATGCGGTTCTAGGCGTGCTGACCCTGCTCCTGCTCACCGGCGCCGCCTGGGGGTGGGAATACACCAACTCGCCAGAGTTTTGCGGGACGAGTTGCCACACCATGCCGCCAGAGTACACCGCCTATCTGACCTCCCCGCATGCGCGCATCGCCTGTGTGGATTGTCACATCGGCAAAGGCTTCATCACCACGCGGGTCACGCGAAAGGCCGGCGATCTGAAGCATGTCTTCGCCACCCTGTTCCGATCCTATGAATTTCCGATCCGCGCCCACGACCTGCGCCCGGCGCGTGAGACCTGTGAAAAATGCCATTTTCCCGAAAAATTCTCCGATGACAGCCTGCGTGAAATCAAACGCTTTGCGAACGACAAGGAAAACACCGCCTACTCGATCTTCCTGACGCTGAAGACCGGCGGCGGAAGCGCCCGCCAGGGGTTGGGGCGCGGCATCCACTGGCACATTCAAAACCGGGTCGAATACCTGTCCAGCGACCCAGAAGAGCAAGAGATCCCCTATGTGCGCGTCACCAATGCAGATGGATCGGTCATCGAATACACGGACATCGAATCCGGGATTGATCCAGCCGCGATCAACCCCGGCGAACTGAAAGTGATGGACTGCATCACCTGCCATAACCGCATCACCCACCTGGTGACAACGCCGGAAGACACGGTGGACAGGCTGATCGCAACCAACCAGATCTCGAAGGACATCCCTGAGATTCGCCGCCAGGCTATCGAGGCCTACTCGAAGATCTATCCGACCACCGAGCAAGGCCTGGCCGGCATCGCCGCCATCGAGACGTATTACCGCACCTACCAGGCTGCATATTACGCCGCCAACGCCCCCAAAGTTCGCCAGGCCATCGTCGCCCTTCAGGAGGCCTACCGAAACAGCGTCTATCCCGAGCAAAACTCGAATTGGACCACCCATCCCAACAACATCGGGCATAAAGACTCGCCGGGTTGTTTTCGCTGCCATGACGGGAAGCATCTGGACCAACAGCAAAAAGCCATCCGTCTGGAATGCAATCTGTGCCACTCGATCCCGGTGGTGGCCAGCCCCTACGATTTCACCGCAAAGATCGAAATCAGCCGAGGCCCGGAGCCGCAATCCCATCTGAACGAAAACTGGATCACGCTGCACAATCAGGTTTATGACCAGACCTGTAGCAATTGCCACACCACCGAAAACGCCGGCGGAACGACGAATACCTCCTTCTGCTCCAACAGCGCCTGCCACGGCAGCGTCTGGACCTACGCCGGTTTCGACGCGCCAGCTTTGCGGGAGGTGTTAAAGGCCCAGCTACCGCAGCAACCGACGCCCGCGCCGCTGCCTGAAGGCGGCGCGTTGACCTACGCCGCGACCATCGGCCCGCTGCTGCAAGCCCGCTGCAGCGGCTGTCATGGCGATGGCGGCATCAAAGGCCTGAACGTGACCACTTACCAGGCGCTCATGCGAGGCAGCCAAAGCGGCCCGGTGATTGCGCCTGGCGATCCACAAGGGAGCCTGCTGGTGCAGATACAATCCGGCGCACAGCCGCACTTCGGCCAGCTCGCGCCGGAAGAGTTGGATCGGGTTATCCAATGGATCTCGAATGGCGCGCCGCAGGAATAGCGCGCTTAAGAGAATTGTCAGGTGAAAATTAGTACAAATGCACTAATCCGAGATTAATTTTTAGGGTATAATACCCATACTTTTTATCGGGTTCCTGCCAGAACCCGAGATCCAGTTTACCGCAGTCAGTGGGCAAAAGCGGCTGCGGCAGTTTGAGGAGAAGTCTCGAATTTGAATCTTACAAGGAGGTGTCAATCGCCCTAGAGAACCTTTAGAACACAACACGAAATTGCTGATGCAAGAAGCATCCAATTGAGAGGAGAATGCTGCATATGAAAGCAAAACATTTGCTGATCGGAGCGATCTTGCTCCTGCTGGTGGTTCTGCTGGCCGCCTGCACGACGGCGCAGCCACCGGCAACTCCATGCCCCACCTGTCCAACCTGTCCGGAAGCCCCGGCCTGTCCGGAATGCCCGGCCTGTCCTGCGCCGCCGGAACCGGTGGTGAAGGAAGTGCCGTTCCAGGACGCCTGGGCTAACTCGCCGCACAACGACGCCGAAGCGGAGGCTTTCAATCACTGGAACGAGGAAAGCCCGGCTGAAGTGCCTGTAGCCTGCGCCAACTGCCACACCACGGCTGGCTATCAGGAATACGTCAAGACCGGCGCAGTCGCGGCCGCCATCCCGGCGCCCGCCGGCACGATCCAGTGCGTGGCCTGCCACAATGAAGCCACGGCCACGTTGACCAGCGTCAAGTTCCCTCAAAAGGAAGTTCCCGAGGAGGGCGGCGACCCGGTCAACGTCGTGCTGACCGGCCTCGGGCCAGAAGCGCGCTGCATGGTCTGCCACCAGGGCCGCGCTTCCAAGTCCTCCGTCGATGGTTCCATCGCTCGCTTTGGCGAGGAGGTCGATCCAGACGCCGTGCCCGCCCCCATCAAGGACGACCAGGGTAATGACGTGAAGCTCGGCTTCATTAACATCCACTACTACCCGGCTGGCGCCACGCTGTACGGCACCCAGGTCAAGGGCGGCTATGAGTACGATGGGAAGATGTACGACGGCAAGTTCCGCCATGTCGAGGGCATCGAAACCTGCCTCGGCTGCCACAACCCGCACACGCTGGAAGTCAAGGTCGAAACCTGCGCAGAGTGCCATGAAGGCGTCAGCAGCGTCGAGGACCTGCGCAACACCCGCATGGCCGGCTCGCTGGCGGATTACGATGGCGATGGCGACACCGAAGAAGGTATTGCCGCCGAA
This sequence comes from uncultured Anaerolinea sp., assembly GCA_964503145.1. Taxonomy (GTDB): domain Bacteria; phylum Chloroflexota; class Anaerolineae; order Anaerolineales; family UBA4823; genus RBG-16-57-11. The sequence goes on from CAZCYV010000006.1 coordinate 140,727, forward strand.
TTAACCGGTGTGCAAGAGAAGCTCTACGCCGGCATCCTGGAATACGCCAAGACCGTCGCCGGTCAGCCCATCGTTTACAACCCGGCAGCTTACCCGTACTTCTTCGGCGATGACAACGAAAACGGCGCCGCCGATGAAGGCGAAAAGCCCTACGCCAACTGGACGCCGCGCCTGCTGAAGGCCGCCTACAACTACCAGATGTCGGTGAAGGATCCCGGTGCCTTTGCGCACAACGCCAAGTACATGATCCAGTTGACGTACGACTCGATCGCCGACCTGAACGACAAGCTGGGCACGATCGACATGGCCGGGATGCACCGCCAGGATCCCGGACACTTTGCCGGCAACACCGAGGCCTTCCGCCACTGGGACGCCGAGGGCGAGGTGCCAGGCGGGTGTGTGAAGTGCCACCAGGCCGAGGGCGTGCCGCAGTTCCTGAAGAACGGCGCCAACATCGCCATGGAGCCCAGCAACGGCTTCATGTGCACCACCTGCCACAACGCGGCTGAATGGCCCGCCCGCTACGTGGTCGCCTCTGTGACCTTCCCCTCCGGCGCAACGGTGTCCTTCGGCGGCAAAGACGCAGATGGCAAGTTCGTCGCCGACGAATCCAACATGTGCATCCTGTGCCACCAGGGCCGCTCCTCGACCCCCACGGTCAATCGAGCGCTGGCCGACAAGGACCCGGAGACGCCTGATCCGTCGATCCGCTTTGCCAACATCCACTACTTCGCGGCTGGCGCAACCCTGTTCGGCAACGACGTCCAGGGCGCTTACCAGTTCGAAGGTAAGGATTACGTCGGGCAGAACGTCAAGCACCCGATCAATAAATGCGAGGACTGCCACGACGTTCACGCCCTGGAGGTGAAGCTCGAGGCCTGCATCGCCTGCCACGGCGGCGCCAAGGATCCGAACGATCCAGAGACCTATCGCCTGGACACCACCGATTACGATGGCGACGGCGATACGACCGAAGGGATCGCCGCTGAGATCGACGCCTTCGCCGAGCGGCTATACGCGGGCATCCAGGCTTACGCCAAGGCCAAGGGCACGCCGATCGTGTACGTCTCGACTGCGTATCCATACTTCTTCGTGGACGCGGATGAGGATGGCAAGCCGGATGTCAACGACAAAGGCGCTCCTGTGGGCTACAACGCCTGGACGCCCACGCTGTTGAAAGCGGCTTACAACTATCAGTACTACCAGAAGGATCCAGGGGCTTTCACCCACAATCCGAAGTACGTGCTGCAGTTCCTGTTCGACTCGATCGAGGCAGTCGGCGGCGACCTCTCCGGCCTGACCCGACCGGCAGTTCCGACCGAGTAATCCGCAGCCCAAGCTGGGCAAGCAGTAAATCATAAAAGCCGGGCGCGCCAGCGCTCGGCTTTTATTTCCGACGCTAAGAGGGATGCTCGATCAGTTGCCCGTGCGAAGCTGTGTGCCGCAGGTGCGACAGAAACGATCGCCCGGGGCGGCGCGCCGGCCACATTGGTGACAATACACATTCCCCTCTGCGACCCCTGTGGAGACCTGCACCGAGGTGGCTTTGCGCCGGGTGCGGCGCGAACGGGCAGGCTGGGGCGTCTGGCGGCCCGATCGCCAGTACCACACCCCGCCGCCGATGATCAGCGCCAGCCCCACCAGCCCGAGCACAAAGGGCAAGGCAGAGATCAGGCTGGTGCGCCCGGCGATCTCGCCGCTCAGCGGTTCGCTGGGCTGCACCGGCATGCTGCTGCTCGAGAGTTCATCGGTGGCTTTGTCGTAGTCGATGACCACTTTGACCGCTTGCCCGGCGGGAACTGCGCCGACGTCTAGCGTATGGTAGGTAAATCCATCCGAGGCGTTGACGCGGGAAGCAGTCCCAGGCTTGACCAGCAGGTTTTCCGCGCCAACCGGTTGCTGCACGCGAATCTGGTAGTTCTGAACTGCGTAATCACCCGGCCAGTTGAACTCATAATGCCGTTTGGCGCCTTCTTTGATCAGCAGTGGATCGTAGAATTCCACGCGCAAATCGGGCAGAGTGGCCTGAAAGACCACTTCCGACCACTCTCCAGCCGGGTTTTGGGTATAGGGCGCGTTGAAGCAGCCGCCATCCGGCTGACAGGTGGCGACGGCATGCGGAGCGCCAGCGCTGGCGGGGATGCGCAAGCGGATTTCCGCCGGCAGCTTCGCCTCGGGCGAAAGGGTGATCACATACATCACCAGCATGCTGGGTCTATCGAACTCCGGCCAGAGATCGACGGTCAACGAGTCGAACCCAGGCCGTGACTGGGCGCGCGCCTGCCATGGGATGAGACAGACCAGGAGTGAAACGAAGAAGATCAGTTTCAGACGCATAAGGAAACGCTTCTCCTACACAAAAAGAGATGACTGATTATATTTCGCCAATTGCCTGGCGCATCCGGCGAGCCAGGTTGCCGAACTTCGGCGTATAGCGCATGCTTTCCTGGCGCGGGCGGGGCAGATCGACCGGCAAATCCAGGCACAATCGCCCCGGACGGCCGCTGAGCACCAACACCCGATCGGCCAGAAAAAGCGCCTCAGAGATGGAGTGAGTGACCATCACCACCGTCTTTCGACGGGCCTGCCAGATGCGCAGCAACTCACCGCCCATGCGTTCCCGCGTCAGGGCGTCCAAAGAACCGAACGGCTCATCGAGCAGCAGCAGGTCGGGATCATGCACCAGCGCCCGGGCAATCGCCACGCGTTGCGCCATGCCGCCAGAGAGATCGCGCGGCAGGGTGTTCTCGAAGCCGGATAGACCAACTAATTCTACCATTTCCTTAGCCTGGGCCACAGCGAATGCATGCGGCACACCGGCCAGCTCCAGCGGCAGAGTGATGTTTTCGACCACCGTGCGCCAGGGCATCAGATTCGCCTTTTGGAACACGAAGCCCACTTCTCTGCGCGGCCCGGCCAGGCGTTCCCCGCGATAGAACACCTCGCCGCTGGTGGGAGGCAGCAGGCCGGCCAGGATGCGCAGCAGCGTGCTTTTGCCGCTGCCAGAAGGCCCTAAAATGCAAACGAACTCTTGCGAGACAACGTCGAAGCTCAACCGTTCCAGGGCGCGCAGGCCGCCATTTCCATTGGGAAATGTGGCGCTCAGGTTGCGCACCCGCAGGACCCACTCGGTCTCCTGGGCTATCTCTTCCAAAAATGAAGTCCTATTTGACAAATTCATTGGTATAAGCTTTGCTCAGATCCAACGGGGTGGTCAGCAAGCCCATCTCCAGCAGCACTTTCTGCATGTTTTCCCAGGCCACCGGATCCGAGGCGCCCAACTGTTTGGCCTTCCAAAATTCGAGCGACGTATCGAAGATCGCCCGCTGGACCACCTGATCGCTTTGCATCAAACCCTCGACGAACTGGGCGCAGATTGCAAACGCCTCGTCGGGGTTGGCCAGAGTGTAGGCAATGCCGCGCTGGGTCGCCTGCACCATTCGCCGCACCAGATCGGGATTATTGGCGATTGTGGTTTCGTTGCTGATCAGCCCATTCGAAGCGAGCTGGACGTAATCCTTCACCAGGATGACATCGACTGCGTAGCCCCTGTGCTTCATCTGCACCGGCTCGTTGTTGGCGTAAACCACCACCGCGTCCTCGCGGCCCGCCACCAGGGCCTCGACCTGGTTGAAGCCGATCGAATCCAGGGTGACTTCGCTCTCTTTCAGCCCGGCGACGCCCAACAGGGCGCGCAAACCCACGTAGTTTGCGCCATACAGCCCGGGCAGGCCAATCTTCTTGCCCTTGAGGTCGCCTGGCGCGCGGATGCCTTTATCCTGCATCGCCAGGACGGCCACAGGATAATCCTGCCACCAGGCCATCACATACACCACCGGCAACCCCTGCGCGCGAGCCAGAGGCACCTGCTCGCCAGAGACCACCGCAAATTGCAATTCGTTTGCGCCAACCAGGGCCACGCCGTCTGTCTCCGGGCTATAATCGAAGACGATTTCCAGGCCGGCTTCCTCGTAGAAGCCCTTCGCCGCCGCCACATAAAAAGGCGCGTATTGCACGCTGGGGATGTAGCCCATCGGCAGGCGAATTTGAGTCAGATTTTCAGCCTGCGGCGCAGTTTGCTGCGGCGCGGTTTGCTGCGGCGCGCCGCCCGCCACGCAGGCGGTCAGCAGGGTCGCCAGGAAGATCAAGATCAGGTTACGTCGGTTAAACATGCATCCTCCAAAACGCAAAACAGGGTTGTAGTCTTGAGTTTTTTGGCACTTAAACTCGAGCCGTTTCTCGCCAGGACAACAGGCGGCGCTCCATCAAGACGACCGCGCCGTATAAGCTCAAAGCCATCAACACCAGAGCCAGAAGCGCCACGAAGACCAGGGCGGTGTCATATTGCCCGCGAGCGCGGTTAATCAGAAAGCCCAGGCCGCGATCGGCGCCGACGAACTCGCCCACCACGGCGCCGATCACCGCCAGCGTGGCCCCGATGCGCAGCCCGCCCAGAAAGACCGGCAGAGCGGCAGGAGCTTCCAGCAGGCGGAAGGTCTGCCAGCGCGTGGCCCGCAGCGAGCGCATCAGATCGCGCAAATCCTCCGGCACAGAGTGCAGACCGACCATGGTGTTGACCAGCACCGGGAAAAAGACGATCAGCGCGCAGATCAGCACTTTAGAGAGCATCCCCGGGCCAAACCAGATCACCAGCAAAGGGGCGATGGCGACGATGGGGACGGATTGGCTGGCGACGACGTATGGAGAGATCAGGCGCTCCACCGCCGGCCACTTGGCCAGGACATAACCCAAAGCGGTGGCCACGACGACCCCCAGGCTGAGGCCGCTGATCACCTCGCTGAGCGTGACCAGCGTATGGCGCAAGAGGCTGCCATCCGCAACCACCTGCATCAGGCGACTCCAAACCAGCGAGGGCGGCGGCAGGATGAAAGCCGGGAAGTCCTTCAGGTGAACTGCCGCTTCCCAAACCAGCAGCGCCAGGATGAAGGACACAGGCAGGAAGATAGCCCTGCGATAGCGCGTCCCCTTGGCGCGCTTGAACGGATATGTAATCGTCGAGGATGCGTCCATCGTAAATCCATTCAGCAAAACCAAAGCCCCGAACGAAATCGTTCGGGGCAGGCATGTTTGCACAGCTTATGACCCACGCGGCAGACGCGCTGCATGGAGGTCACAATCGGTGCACCTTCTTTCATCCGGACTGTACCGTCGGCCCCGGAGTTTCACCGGATCGTGCGCTCGGGAGTTCGCAGATGCGCCTGCCTTCACGCTCGCGGGCTATACCGCCGATCGGGAATGAGCGCCGCGCCAAACGCGCTGACGCTTTCACCCTGCCCCGAAGGTGTCCTGGTTTGACTGAAGGTCATTCCAGGGATTCGATTGTTCAAATTATAACTTAAGTTGCCATTTTATGCCCTTGAATTTGGCTCATAACGACCACAATTTGTGACGAAACACGTTGCCAGAACCCATCTGGCCGATTCACGGGCTTTGAAACCGACCAAAACCTTGCAATTTCGAAAGGTTTAAATTAAAATATAATATATCTTATTAGACCGACCCACACTGTCGGGATCTATTGACCGTATCTGGCAAGCGTACATGGCCAACAGGGTCTTCTCTATTCCGGTAAGCTATCATTCCACCCAATATCGAATCCCTGGGGGATTTCTGTTCACTTGCCTGAGGTGCATCTCGAAGTAAGACTGCGGTCGGCAAATCTTGTTTGTGAAAACAGCGCGCCGCGCCCTGCGCGGCTTGCGACCTGTTTTTGCAAAAGCGATCGGCCATAGGCCCTGCTGGGAAGAGCATCTGTCTGTTCGACCCGCTCGAACAAGCTGAAGACTTCACCGACGGTAGCGGCTGAGGCGTCGCAACGAGTGATTAGGCAGAAAAGGAGGTGAAGTGCTGACGGAGCATATCTCGAATCACTCTCTTGGGCCTCACGGCAAATTCGCTTTGTTCTATTCCTGGTTTTTCAATTTGATTCGGAGGACATTGTTATGAAACACAAGCTGTTCAACATCTTGATGGTCCTGGTGTTGATGCTTACGCTTACCTCGGCAGGCCTTGCCCAAGAAAGCGGGCTGTCGGTTGCAGGCTCTCCGCAGGCCGATTCGACCTATAGCGTCGATGTCGTCAAGGAGGCCGCCTCGCCGGCAGCTCCGGCGGCGCTTGCGGCGCCAGCCTCCCAGGCAATCCCTGCGGCCGACTTCAAGCTGGTAAGCGTCATCGTCACCTTCGACGAGACCGTCGATGCGGCTGAACTGGCCGCGGCCACGGGCGGTACGGTAGTACACACGTACAAGAAGATCTTCAACGGCGCCTCGCTGGTGCTCCCCGGCAGCAATGTCAGCGATCTGGCGAGCCTCAAGGGCGTCAAGGCGATCTATCTGGATGAGTTGCTCAAGCCCGAAACCGAAGTCAGCCCCTACTTCATCGGCGCGCCGGCGGTCTGGGATGCCCTGGGCGGCCAGGAAAGCGCCGGCGAGGGCGTGATCGTGGGCGTGCTCGACACCGGCATCTGGCCGGAGCATCCTTCCTTCTCAGATCCTGACCCCTCTGGGAAACCGTATGCGCCGCCGCCGGTAATGCCCGGCTCGAATGGCTTCGGTTCTGGCGGCCCACGGGACACCTGCGATTTCGGCGATACTGCCTACAATCCCAACGATGCGCCGTTCGAATGCAACAACAAGCTGATCGGCGCCTACGACTTCCTGGACACCTACAAAGCCGTGATCGGCCTGCTGCCCGGGGAGTTCGACTCGGCCCGCGATGACAACGGCCACGGCACGCACACCGCCTCCACCGCCGCCGGCAACGCTGGCGTGAAAGCCACGCTGCTGGGCGTGGATCGCGGCACCGTCTCGGGCATCGCCCCGCGCGCCCATGTCATCATGTACCGCGTCTGCGGCGATCAGGGTTGTTTCTCCTCCGACTCCGCCGCAGCGGTCGAACAGGCCATCCTGGATGAGGTCGATGCGATCAACTTCTCCATCAGCGGTGGCAACAACCCCTACTCCGACGTGGTCAGCCTGGCGTTCCTGGCGGCCTACGAGAACGGCGTGTTCGTAGCTGCCTCCGCCGGCAACTCCGGCCCCGGCCTGGACACCACCAACCACCGCGAGCCGTGGGTCGCCACAGTGGCTGCCAGCACCACCAATCGCCACTTCATCAGCACGTTGACCCTCACCGCCGACAATGGCGATACGCTTGAGCTGAGCGGCGCTTCGGTGACCGATGGCATCAGCACCCCCACGCCGGTGATCTTCCCGCCGGCCGGCTCAGAATTGTGCCTGACCCCCTTCGCCGCCGGCACGTTCAACGGCGAAATCGTCATCTGCCGGCGCGGCGTGATCGCTCGCGTGGAAAAGAGCTACAACGTCGCCGTGGGCGGCGCAGCCGGGATGATCCTGTACAACCCGGCGCTGCAGGGCCTGGCGACCGACAACCACTTTATCCCCAGCATCCATCTGGATGGGCCAGAGGGCACCTCGCTGCTCAACTTTATGTCAACCCACACCGGCGTCATGGGGACCTTCACACCCGGCGTAGCCACCGAGGTGCTGGGCGACATGATGGCTTCCTTCAGCTCCCGCGGCGGCCCTGGTCAGTCGCTGGGCGTCAGCAAGCCGGATATCACCGCTCCGGGCGTGCAAATCCTGGCCGGCCACACCCCCATGCCCGCCACGGTCGTTGGCGGCCAGCCGGGTGAGCTGTTCCAGGCCATCCAGGGCACCTCGATGTCCAGCCCGCACATCGCCGGCAGTGGCGCGCTGCTGAAGGCGCTGCACCCCGATTGGACCCCGGGCCAGATCAAATCGGCGATCATGACCACTGCTAATCCCGATGTGGTCAAGGAAGACGGGGTGACCCCGGCGACGCCATTCGATCACGGTTCTGGCCGCGTCAATCTGAAGTTCGCCGGCAACCCCGGCCTGACCTTCGACGAGACTGCAGAGAACTACGTTGCCCTGCAGGATCAATTGTGGAACGCCAACTATCCCAGCCTGTACGTGCCGGTGATGCCCGGCATCATCACCGTACAGCGCACCGTCCGCAGCGTGCTCTCCACGCCTTCCATCTGGAGGCTGTACGCCAGCGGTCCGGCAGATCTGAAGATCACCACGCCCTCGACGATCAACGTCGCCGCGGGCGGCACCGCCACCTTCAACATCACGGTGGATGCCAGCAAGGTGCCGTTGGGTGAGGTGCGCCACGCGACCCTCTTCCTGTCCTTCAATAACCTGAAGGTGCGCTTCCCGATCACCATCGTGCGCCGCCAGCCCGCCGTCACGCTGACCAAGAGCTGCGACCCGGCTACGTTCTCCTTCCGCCAGGCCACCAACTGCACGATCACTGCGTCCAACACCAGCTTCTCGGACGCGATGATCAGCCTGATCGACGTGTTGCCGAAGGGCATGAGCGTCGTGCCCGGAAGCCTGAGCGGCGCCAGCATGCCCGTGCCCGGCACGATCACCTTTAGCGGGTCGTTGGCAGGGGCTGCACCGCCGATCGTCACCGTCGGCCCGGGCGTCTCGCCCGCCGGCGGCTACCTGCCGCTCTCGCTGTTCGGCGTTGCGCCGGTATCCGGCGTTGGCGATGAGACCATCACCAACTTCACCATCCCCGCGTTCCAGTTCGCTGGCGTGGCCAACACGCGCGTTGGCTTCGTCTCCAACGGCTACCTGGTGGTCGGCGGAGGCACCGCGGCAGACGTGCAGTTCGTCAACCAGAACTTGCCCGATCCGACCCGACCGAACAACGTGCTGGCGCCCTTCTGGACCGACCTCAACCCGGCCTTTGGCGGCGCCATGCGCGTGGCCATCCTGACGGACGGGGTGAACCGCTGGGTGGTCTTCGACTGGGAAGATGTCGCCAACTACAGCGACCGCGCGCCGAATGACTTCCAGGTGTGGATCGGCATCAACGGCGTGGAAGACATCACCTTTGCTTATGGCGAAGTCTCCGCTGGCGATATGGGCTTCCTGACCGTCGGCGCCGAGAACAGCTTCGGCAACTCTGGCCAGAACTTCTACTACAACGGCGTCGGCACCCCGCCTGGTCCGAATGTAGGCGTCAGGGTAAGCTCTACTCCAGCAGCCCCTGGCGAGTCCCACACCATCACCTTCCAGGCCAGGGTGGTGAAGCCCGGCACCTACACCAACTGCGCCAGGATGGCGAGCGATGCCTTCCAGGGCTACAACGTGGCCTGCACCAGCGTGACGGCCACTCGCTGATCCTGACCGCGCCAGATAGCCAGATCTGAGCCACGCTCGGACAAGGCGATCTGCATCTGAGAACACATAGAGCGGCCCGGTTTTCCCGGGCCGCTCTGCTTTCAAGGTTGCTGTTGGGGGTTCTGACACAGGAATGGCGGACGATTACCGCCGCCGTGATAGGCGTAAACCTGGCCCTCATATCGCAGCAGGATGCGATAGCCCTCGACCATGATCTGAATATAGGCCATCCCCGGTTTGGGGCAGCCCAGGCTGCCATCTGGCCAGATGACTTCTTCGAAGCTCAAGAACTCGATCTTTTCGGGCAGAACGTTGAGGCGCGCGGCCAGGTCCTGGCGGGCCTGTCCGACCAGATTGGTTTCATAGGGTTTGCCTGGGGAGGGGTTCATCGTCTCTTTCGCTGTCTGGGTAGTTGTCGCTTTATTTTTCTCGATCACCGTTTCCGGCGGCGCCAAAGTGGCGACCACCGCAAAGGTTCGCTGAGGGGCGGGCGGCGGCTTGGTCGCCGTAGCGGGCGGCGCAGAGCTTGCCAAAGCCGTGGGCTGCGCCGCAGGCGGGCCGGCCGGCGCGCCAGCCGGCGAACAACCTGCCAGGAATACGGCGAGCATGACTGCCGCAAGGATCGCCACAAGTCGGTAAGGAGTCGAATGATATGCCATGCTGCATCTCTGCTATACTATACCCTATGACGCCGAAAAGCGACAGGTGGTTCCCTGCGCCGGGCGTTTGGCGCGCCCCCTGGCCGCCCCCAAGACGACCAGGGCAATCCGCTTCGCCTCGGAACAAATCTGCGGCGCCAGCCGTCCATACCCTGTGTCATCCAGGCCTTATCCATCTGCAGGGCGTCTTTCTATGCCTGTGAACTCGCGCCCACGACCTGCCTCCTCGACGGTGATCCGGGTTCCGATCCGGCGCAAGCGTGGCCTTTCGGCAGCGAAGCTGCTGCTCCTGCTGGGCTTCGTCGGCGGCCTGCTGCTGGCCTGCCTGTTCTTCGGCAGCCTGCTGAGTTTCTACGGCTATTACCAGTACAGCGGGCGCATCATCCCGGGCGTCTCCGTGGGCAGCGTGCGGTTGGACGGCATGACCCGCGAAGAAGCCATGGTCACCTTGCAACAGAGCTGGGAGCTGCAAGCGCGCATCCAGGTGACCAACGGCATCCAAAGCCAGACGCTCACGCCAGCCGAACTGGGGCTGAGCATCGATATCCCCCAAACGGTGCGCAAAGCCCACGAAGTCGGTCACGGCGGGACGATGCTATCGGAGGCGGCGCAGATGTTCGCCGCCATGTGGGATGGTTGGGAAGTGGCGCCGGTCGTGACCCTGGATGAAGACGCCGCCCGCGCCCGCCTGGAAGCCATCGCTCCGGCGATGAGCCTGCCCGCCAAAGACGCCTCGCTGCAGGTCGCTAACGGCGCCTTGACCCCCGTACCAGCAGAGATGGGCTATACAGTGAACATCGAGGCCACTCTGGAAACGCTAAAAGCCGATCCTGGCGCAGTGCTGGCGAGCGGGACCTTGCCCGCCGTGCCCCAACCGGTCCCGCCGCGGGTCACCGATGTCACCCCGGCGCTGGCGGAGGCGCAGCGGCTGCTGGACACGCCGCTGACCATCACGGCCTACGATCCAATCACGGACGAAAAGAAAAGCTGGCCTGTGCCCAGAGACGTGCTCGCCGGTTGGCTGGCGGTCACGCCCGGCGAGAATGGCCCGCAAGTGATCCTGGACGAGACGCACGTGGCGGCTTACTTGAATCAACTCGGGCAGACGCTTGGCGCAGGCCGCTCTTTGAACGCGACGGCCGAAAGCCGCCCGCTGGCCCAGGCGCTGCGCTCCGGACGCCCCTACACGCTGAAGATCGTCCATTCGCCGACGACTTACACCGTCCAGCCCGGCGACACCCTGCTCAAGATCAGTTGGAAGGTGGGCATGCCGATGTGGATGATCGTGCGCGCCAACCCCGGCATCGACCCCGATGCAATCCAGGTGGGGACGAACCTGGTCATCCCGGCCAAGACGGACCTGCTGCCGTTGCCGGTGGTGCCCAACAAACGCATCGTCATCAGCATCAGCCAGCAGCGCCTGCGGGTGTATCAGGACGGACAACTGATCGGCACACACGTGATCAGCACCGGCATCGATCGCTCGCCGACCCAACCGGGCGTCTTCCAGGTGCAAACGCACGACCCCAACGCCTATGCCTCGGTTTGGGACCTGTACATGCCCAACTTCCTGGGCATCTACGAAGCCTGGCCGGGGTTCATGAACGGCATCCATGGGCTGCCGATGCTCTCCAACGGGCGACGCTTATGGGCGAACATCCTGGGGCGCCCGGCTTCTTATGGCTGCATCATCCTGGACCTGAAGGCCGCTGAATGGTTATACCAATGGGCGGAGGACGGCGTGGTCGTCGAAATCCAGGCCTGATTGAAAGCCCATTTGCGAGGCAATCCGGGCAAGTCCCGGCTGCAAACCACTTTGAACTTGATCCATAAAGGTGTATATGAACGCCAAAATCAACCCAATCCTGCTGATTCTGACCATCGCTGCGCTGGTTCTGGGGGCCTGCCAGCCTGCGCCGCCGCGACCCACCACTCAACCGGCGACGCCCATGCCGCCAGAGCCGACGCCCATCCCGGCCACTCCCACGGAGGGCCTGGGCGTCGTCGATGACGGCTCGCCGCTGCCGCCGCAGGTGGTGTTCCGCCAGCCGGAAGGCGCCCAGGAACTGCCCGTAGATGGGGAGATCCGGCTGGCGTTCGACCAACCGATGGACCGCGCCCAAACAGCGGCCGCCTTCCAGGTGACCACGCCAGATGGCAAGCCGGTGAGCGGAGAAATCGTCTGGCCGGATGAGCGCACCCTGGCGTTCAAGCCCTCGACGCGATTGGAAAGCGGCAGCCTGTATGTCGCCAGCCTGGGAACTCAAGCTGCCAGCGCCCAAGGGGTTGCTCTGGATGAGCCTTACGACTTTCAATTCGTCACTGCCGGCGATCTGCAGGTCACACAAGTCTTCCCCGCGGACGGCGCCCGGGATGTCGCCAGCAACGCGGTGATCACCGTGATCTTCAATCGGCCGGTCGTCCCGCTGGGGATCATCGAGGAGGCCGCCGAGCTACCCAACCCGTTGACGCTCTCACCCGAAGTGAAGGGAAAAGGCGAGTGGGTGAGCACATCGGTTTTTGCCTTCCGCCCCGAGACCACCTTCAAAGGAAACACCACCTATACGGCCACGGTGAAAGCTGGCCTGGCGGACGCCACGGCCGAATCGACCCTGGCCCAGGATTACACCTGGCAATTTTCGGTCGCCAAGCCGGGCATCGAGTCGTTCAGCCTGTCGGATGGGCGCACCAACCCGGAAAACAACGCCAGGAACGTGCTCCTGGATGAATATTTCACCATCCGCTTCTTACAGCCGATGGATCGCCAGGGGACCGAGGCGGCCATCTCGCTGACCGCTAAGAACGGCGAAAAAACGCCGCTGCGGAGCGAGTGGAACGATCCGAGTACCCAGGTGATCATCACCCCCACGCAGCGCCTGGCGCTGAACACGGCCTACACCTTGCGCGTGGACGCCAGCGCCCTGGCGGCGGATGGCGGCGCGCTGGGCGAAGGGCTGACCTGGGACTTCACCACCGTGCCTTTCCCGGCCGTGGTGCAAACCAACCCTGCCGATGGCCAAACCCAATCGCATTACTCGATCGATTTCTACATCAAGTTCGCCTCTCCGATGCGTATCGACACGGTCAAACCGCGCATCCAGGTCACGCCCAGGCCAGAGAAAGAGATCGAATGGTACTATGACGAATGGGATTGGAGCATACGCGGCTTCTTCCTGGAACCTTCGACCCGCTATGAAATCCGCCTGCTGGCGGGCATGCAGGATATCTACGGCAATGCCATCCCTGGCGATCAGGTCATCCGCTTCACCACTGCCGCCTACGAGCCTTCCGCCAGCCTGCTGATGCCATACGAAAGCCCGATGCTGCGCGCCAACGGCCCGGCGGAAGCCCAGGAATTTTACGTCTCCTATACCAACATCAAGCGCCTGACCCTGGAGCTATACAGCCTGACCAGCCAGCAATACATCGGATTCGTGGGCGGACAAAACAACGCGTACAACTATCGTCCGCCTGAATCTACCCTGATTTGGAAAGCGGAAGAAACCAGCGTTCAAGGCCTTAATGAACGGGCGCGCAAGAGCTTCCGACCGACGACCAGCGAGGGCCAGCCGCTCCCGCCGGGCTTCTACTTCCTGGGCCTGGACTCGCCGGAAATCCGCAACCCCAATCCCTTCGACGACTTTCGCTTGTTGATCGTTGCCAGCGCTAATCTGTCCTTCAAGAGTTCCAGCGGCGATGGCCTGCTGTGGCTGACCGATCTGGAAACCGGCCAGCCGATCGCCGAAGCGCCGGTGGTGATCTACAATGACCGGGCTGAGGTGCTGAAGGAAGGCCAGACGGGCGCCGATGGCGCTTTCTACACGGCGTTGCCCGAACCCCCCGAAGGCTATGTGCTGCGCTTTGCCCTTGCCCAGGACGGCGAGGTGTTCGCCTTTGCCTCCAGCGCCTGGGGCAGCGGCGTGAACACCTGGGATTACGGCATCTGGAGCGACTACTACGCCCCCAGCCATCGCCCGGTGGCTTATGTCTATACCGAGCGGCCGATCTATCGTCCCGGGCAGCCGGTGTACTTCAAGGGGATCGTTCGCCAGGATAACGACCTGGATTACAGCCTGCCGGACGCAGCCCGGGTGACGGTGAAAATCTCCAGCTACGAAGAGGAAGTATATAAAGAAGACTTGCCCCTATCCCCCTTTGGCAGCTTCGATGGCAAACTCACCCTGGACCGCGAGGCCACGCTCGGCTATTACACCATCGAGGTGTACCTGCCAGGGCAGGAGACCCCGGCGGGCAGCGTGACTTTCAACGTGGCCGAGTACCGCCGACCCGAATTTCAGGTCAAGGTGGAAGCCAGGCCGCTGAACCTGCTGCCAGACGAGAGCTTCACCGCCACAGTCCAGGCGGATTACTACTCTGGCGGAGGCGTGGGCGACGCTGCGGTGGCCTGGACGCTGACGGCCGAGCCTTTCACATTTTCGCCGCCGCCCGACCTTTCGGGTTACAGCTTCGAAGATACCGAAGAGGACCGCTACGGCTACCAGGAGGAATGGCAGGGCAGCGAAATCATCGCCGAGGGCCAGGGGCGCACCGATGAAAACGGCCGCTTCACGATCACCCTGCCCGCCAGGCCCAAAGACACCAAACGCCCCTATCGCCTGACCTTCGAGGCCAGCGTCACCGACCTGGCGCAGACCACGGTGAGCGGGCGGGCTGCCGTCATCGCCCATCGCAGCCGGGTTTACCCGGGCATCCGCCCGCAGAGTTATGTGGGCGCCGAAGGCAAAGAGCAGGCCTTCGAGATCGTCGTTTTGGATTGGGAGGGCGCTCGCCTGCCCGGGCAAGGTTTCAATGTGGAGATTGTCGAGCGTCGCTGGTACAGCGTGCAGGAGCAGGACGCCTCCGGGCGCGTGACCTGGAAGTCCAGCGTGGAGGAAATCCCGATCCAAAGCTTTACCGACCTGACGACCGACGCGCAGGGAGAGGCGGTGGTGCGCTTCACCCCGCCCAAAGGCGGGATCTATCGGGCGCGGGTCACTGCGCAGGACGCCCAGGGCAACCTGGGAAGCGCCTCGGCGTATATGTGGGTGGCGGGCAAAGAGTACATCCCCTGGCAACAGACCAACGACCGCGGCTTCGAGCTGGTGACGGACAAGAAGACCTATCTGCCCGGCGATACCGCCCAGGTGCTCATTGCCTCGCCCTTCCAGGGTGAAGCCTACGCCCTGGTGACGGTGGAGCGCGGGCGCATCCGCCAGCAGGAAGTGCTGAAGCTGACCAGCAACAGCACGATTTACGAACTGCCGATCCGCCCCGACCTGGCGCCAAACGCCTACATTTCGGTGCTGGTGGTCAAGGGCGTGGATGAGTTCAACCCACGTCCCAACTTCAAGATGGGCATTGCCGAAATCCAGGTGGACACCAGGGAGCAGGCGCTGAGCGTGGAAGTCACTTCCGACCGCCAGACCGCCGGGCCGGGCGAACAGGTGCAATACACCGTGCGCACGCGCGACGCCCAGGGGCGACCGGTGAGCGCCGAAGTCTCCTTGGGGCTGAGCGACCTGGCGACGCTCTCGCTGTTGCCGCCGAACTCGCCGCCGATCCTGGACTTCTTCTTCTCGCGGCGCAACCTGGGGGTGCAGACCTCCGTCCCGCTGGTGCTCAGCCTGGATGAGTACAACGTCAATATCAAAGATGAGATCCAGGCCGGCGTCGCCGCCGGCAGCGGCGGCGGCAAGGGCGCCGACGAACTGGGAGTCGTCGAGGTGCGCCAGGACTTCCCGGACACGGCCTTTTGGGAGCCGGCGGTGGTGACCAACGCCGACGGCGAAGCCAGCGTATTGGTCACCTTGCCGGACAACCTGACCACCTGGCGGATGGACGCCCGGGCGGTGACCCCGGAGACGCGCGTCGGTCAGACCACCCACGACCTGGTCAGCACCCGCCCGCTGCTGGTGCGCCCGCAAACGCCGCGGTTCTTCGTCGCCAACGACCAGGCCACGCTGGGGACGGCGGTGCACAACAACACCGACCGATCTCTGAGCGTGAAGGTCGCCCTGGAAGCGTCGGGGGTGACCCTGACCAGCCCGGCCGAACAGACCGTGGAAATCGCCGCGGGAAAGCAGGCCTATGTCGCCTGGGAGGTGGTCGTCGATGCGGACGCGCAGCGGGTCGATCTGATCTTCAGCGCCCAGGGCGGCGAATACAAAGACGCCAGCCGCCCACCCCAGGGGACGCTGGACAATCAGGGCATCCCGGTGTACCGCTACGAAGCCCCTGAGACGGTGGGCACCTCCGGACAGATGACCGAGGCGGGCACGCGCGTGGAGGGCATCTCGCTGCCCCGGACGATGCAAGCGACCCAGGGGGAGCTGACGATCAGGGTTTCCCCTTCGCTGGCCGCCAGCATGACCGACGGGCTGACCTACCTGAAAGACTTCCCGTATGGATGCCTCGAGCAGACCATATCCAGCTTCCTGCCCAACGTGCTTGCGACGCAGGCGATGAAAGCCGCCAATCTGAGCGACGCCGAACTAGAAGCCGGATTGAAAGAGCAGGTGGAGGTGGCGCTGCAACGCATCTATAACTGGCAAAATGCAGATGGCGGTTGGGGCTGGTGGAGCCGCGAGAAAAGCGATCCGCTGACCAGCGCCTATGTGCTGCTGGGGCTGGTCGAAGCGCAAGACGCCGGCTACCGCGTCACCGCCAGCGTCATCGAACGCGGCTTGAACTACCTGCGTCTGCAGGTCGAGCCGCTCGTCGGACTCAAAGACCCGCACCTGGTCAATCGCCAGGCGTTCGTGCTGTATGTGCTGGCGCGGGCCGGGAAACCCGATGTCAACAGCACCGGCCAACTCTACGATCAGCGTCAGCGCATGGCGATCTACTCGCAGTCGTTTCTGACCCAGGCGCTGGCGTGGATCGACGCCGCCGACCCGCGACTGAAAACCCTGCTCTCCGACCTCTCCAGCCAGGCGATCGTCTCGGCCACCGGGGCGCATTGGGAGGAGAAGGAGGTCGATCGCTGGAACTGGAACACCGACACCCGCACAACGGCCATCGTGCTGGCCACCCTGAGCGTCATCGACCCCCAGAACCCGATCAACGCCAACGCCGTGCGCTGGCTGATGCGCAACCGCGTCAACGGCCACTGGAATGGCACCCAGGAGACGGCCTGGACGCTGATGGCTTTGACCCGCTGGATGGTCGCCAGCGGCGAACTGAGCGCCGACTACCAATATGCCGTCGCCCTGAACGGCGAGGAGCTGGGCCGCGGCCAGGCCAATCGGGAGACCCTGCGCCAGACGCAGGAATTGAGCGTGGACTTGCGGGATATGCTCCAGGGCGAGCTCAACCGCCTGGCATTCGCCCGCAGCAGCGGCCCCGGCAACCTGTATTACACGGCTCATCTTACCGTCTCGCTGCCGGTGGAGAAGATCGAGCCGCTGGAGCAGGGCATTGTGGTCTCGCGGAGTTACTATCGGCTCACCGACACCGAGACGCCGGTGGTCGAAGCTCAAGTGGGCGAGCTGCTGCTGACGCGCGTCACCATCGTCGCCCCGCGCGCGTTGCACTACGTGGTGGTCGAAGACCCCCTGCCCGCCGGCTTAGAAGCGGTCGATCAATCGCTTAGCACCAGCCCGCAGAGCGTGGAGGTGCCGCAGGTGTACAGTTGGGAGGATGTCTTCTGGCGTGGATGGGGATGGTGGGTGTTCAACCACGTGGAATATCGCGACGAAAAGGTCGTGCTGTCAGCCGATTACCTGCCCGCAGGAACTTACATCTACACCTACCTGGTTCGGGCCGGGACAGCCGGCGTCTTTCGGACCATCCCGACCACCGCCCAGGAGTTTTACTTCCCCGAGGTGTACGGGCGCGGCGCGGGCAGCCTGTTCACGGTGAAACGGTGAGATAACGCTTGCGACCCGCGCTAAGCGGGTCGCAAGCGGATTTCGATCAGAGTCCCAATATAGGGGATCTGGGCCAGGATCAGCGTCGCGTGAGCATCGCCTTTGCGGTAGTGTAGCTCTGCATCGCTCTCTGTGATTCGCGTGCCGTAGCTGACCCTCTCCCAGCCCAGGGCTTCCATTTCGGACTGGTAGAAAGCCAGCACCTCGGCGAAGTCCTGCTCGGTGAACACCGAAAAGTCATCCGGCGGGCCGATCAGCGTATCCAGATCGGTCTCTGGCGGCATGGGGATGTCGCTCAGCGGCCAGCGATCGCTGGCCGGCGAGGCGGTGGCCTTGGTCACCGAATGGATGGGGGTGGCTGAAACGGGAGACGGGCTGCTCAGGTGGATGGTGGGGGTGATGACCAACGGGTTCCTCCCCGCGCCGCGGTAAGCCGCCAGAACAGCCATCGTCGCCAGCGCGCACAGGCAGGCGACGACCGCCAACAGAGCGGCTCCGACCCCGATCCACATCTTCGGTGTGCGTTCGACGGTGTCTTCCAAGCCTCAACCTTGCAAAGTTCTTATCGCCCCAGCATCAGCTCAACAGGGCCCTGGCCATCGCTTCCAACCCGGCCAGGTCGTCCTGATCGAGCCATTGCAGCATCACCCGCTGCACGCCGGCTTGCTCCAGTTCGTCGAGTTGTTGGCGCAGTTCTGGCGCGGTCCCCACGATCACCCCGTGCTGGCGCAGTTCTTTAGCCGTGCGCTTGCCTTGCGTCCTGGCTTGCACCTTGCGCTCGACCTCGGCGCGGTCGCGGCCAAAAACGCACCCCGCCATCATCGAGCGACGCACCTGTTGGGGCTGGCGGCCAGCCTGGCGCAACAATTCATCCAATTGTGCGTTCCGGGTGCGAAACTCGTCCGCGGTGAGATAAACCGCGTTCCATTCGCCGGCATATTCGACGACCAGGGGCAGGGTGCGGCGCGGGCCATTGCCGCCGATCAAGATGGGCGGGCCGCCAGGGCGGGAAGGGCGCGGCAGCAGAATGCCCTCTTTGAGCCTGAAATAAGACCCCGAATAATCCACCGGCGTATCGCTGCGCAGCAAGCGGGTGATCACCTCCAACCCCTCGCGGAAGCGGGCGAATCGGCCCTCCACGTCCAGCAGATCCCAGCCATAGTTGGTGTGCTCGCGCTCCTGCCAGCCAGCTCCCAACCCAAGCGTCAACCGCCCGCCGGACAGATCATCCACCGCCGCGGCCATGCGGGCAGTCATCGTCGGATGGCGGAACGATACCGGAGAGACCAGCGGGCCAAACTGGATACGCCGGGTGTGACTGGCCAGCCAGGTGAGCGAGACCCACAATTCGAGAGAGTCTTTGTCCGGCGGCCTGGCGTTGGTGTAGTGATCCGAGCGGTATAGCCCCACAAACCCCAGATCTTCGACCGCCCGGGCGATCCGCTGCCACCTCGGCCAGGTCAGGCCATCCTGGCCCTCGATCATGATTGCGACTTCGATCATCCTTTGGCCTCCGTCGCTGACTTCTTAGGCTGCGCCTTGCTCTGCCTGTTCGAGGTCATACCCGAACCTGATCATATTGGCGGATGAATTCCTCCGCTTTGAGCACCAGATCGCGGTTGCCGATGAACAGCGGGGTGCGCTGGTGCAAATGGTCGGGCTTGATATCGAGAATGTTGCGCTGCCCATCCGAAGCGTAGCCGCCCGCCTGCTCCGCCAGGAAGGCCAGCGGCGCGGCTTCGTAGGCCAGGCGCAGCTTTCCCTGGGGCTTTTTGGGGTCCTTGAAATCTGCTGGATAATAGAAGACCCCACCCGCCAGCAAATTGCGGTGAAAGTCAGCGACCAGCGAGCCGACATAGCGCAATGACAGCGCCTTGATCTGCCCGTCCAGCCCCTGCAGGTAATCCGTATAGCGCTTGACGCCTTCGCTCCAATACAAGCGATAACCCAGGTTGACGCTGAAATAGGTGGGCGTTTTGGGGATGGTGATCTTGTAATGGGAGAGCAGAAACTCGCCCACCGTGGGGTCCAGGGTGAAACCATGCACGCCCTGGCCGCTGGAATACACCAGCATGGTGCTGGAGCCATAGATGATGTAACCTGCCGCCACCAGGTTGCGCCCCGGCTGCAGGCAGTCTTCCAAAGTGCCCGGCCCGCTTTCGCTGATCCGGCGATAGATCGAGAAGATCGTCCCGACCGGGATGTTGTAATCGATGTTCGATGAACCATCCAGCGGATCGACCAGCAACACATATTTTCCGGCCGGGTATTTATCGGGAATCGGCAGCGGCTGCTCGTTCTCCTCAGAAGCCAGGATTGCCAGCCGCCCGGTATGATCGTTGAGGCGATAGATGGTCAAATCGGCGAAACGGTCCAGCTTCTGCACCACTTCGCCCTGCACGTTGACCTCCTCGGTGCGCCCCAAAATCTCCGCCAGGCCGGCGCGGGTGGTACGGCTGGCGATCACCTTGCCTGCAAGGGCAATATCGTAAAGCAACTGCGTCAGCACGCCGGTCGCTTCGGGGAATTGTCGCTGCTCTTCGAGAATGTGGCGTTCGATGGTGGTAATTTGGGCAGGGTCTTCGGATTTAGGGTACATGCATATCCTCCTCAAGTTTTGTCCTGATCAAGAGCCGATTCGAAAGCCAGGGCGCCATTGGGATTACCGCCCGATGTCGGTTTCACGCCGCGCAACCTGTGCATGATGATAAGCCTATACAGATTATACAGGAATATGCGGCAGAACATCAGATGAACAGGGCTGCCCCAGAATCCAGCCCTCCACTTTGTGCAAGCGCCGATCCGCAGGCTCGTCCAGGGGCTGCAGGCCCAGGATCAGGTTGAGCATGCCCAACAACCCAACGGTCGCATCGAAGAGATCCTCTCCATTCGGCTTTGGGCCGAAACCGTCCAACAAGGCGTGGCGCAGAGGCGGTTCCAGCGCCACCCCTGCCTTTTCCGACCATGCCAGCAGTTGCGCAGCTTTGTCCCGGCGAGCGACCTGAGAGCGCTTGCCGCCCAAGGCCGGGGAAAATTTGATCCCCAAATGGGTGTAATACTCTGCCGGGTAGGTCTCTGCCAGGACAGTGGCGCCGGGCAGCAGCAGATCGGAGAAGCGCCCGGAGAAAGGCCAGACCGCCACGGAAGCGCCTGTCTGCGCCTGCCGCAAGGCCGGCGCAAGCACCTGTGTCCAGCCCGAAATCGCCGCCTTGCCCACCTGCTGGCCGCCCAGAGTCCAGAAGAGCGGCGCAGCCGCGCGCCGCCCCGGGCGGGCGCGCTCGCACTCCCGGCGCAGGTCATCCATGCGGTGGAATCCCAGGGCGTCCAGCAAATGGCTCTGGCGGGCGGCGCCGGGGCGCGCCGGATAAAAGGGGCGGCGCAGGTGAATTTCATCCGGCTGCGCCGCAACGCGGTAGAAGTCGCTCCACTCGCCCTCGCCAAGCTCAGGCAGGGTGGACATGAAATCGTCGATCGCCGCGCGCCGGGCGTATGCAGCGGGCAGCCCGATCGGGAAATCGAAGCCCAGCAACAGGATCCCATTCGGCTCCATTTTCCGGCGCAGACGCTCCAGCAACCGCTCCGGCTCGCCAACCGGCTCGGCCAGACGGGCGAGATAGGAACCGTCTGGCTGAAGCGCAGCCTCGGACATCCAGCGCTTGCCTGGGCTGGCGCTCCAATCGGCATGGACGATCAGGGATGGGCGTGGGGAGATCAAGGGTTGGTCGCCGCGGGCTGATTTCTATCCGCTAAGCTCGGGCAGCGCCAGATATTCGCCCGGTTGACCTTCTAGCTGGCAACCCGCCGCCAGCCGTCCTGCGTCAACCAGCGCCTGGATGGCCCTTTCGGCGTCTGCCGGCCGCCAGCCGAAAAGCTTTATCACCTCGCGCAGTTGAGCAGCGCCCAGCGAGCGAAAGTAAGCCTCGGCCAGCTTCTGGCGCGCTTCCCCTTCTTGGATGGCGTGCGCCCGCTCTAGGAGATCCGGGTAATGGCGAGCGACGATGTCGTAAGCAAAGGCATAATGCCAGGCGCCGGATTGGGTGACGCCGACCGGCAGGATCTTGAAATCGGCTTGTAAATCGGCCAGGGCGCGCTCGAAACGGCTTTCGCTTCCTGGGCTGCTCATTCGCGTGGCCCGGCGCAGTTCCACGGTGTCCAGACGTCCCTGATCCAGGAGCGCCTCATAGATGGCTTTGGCCTCCGAGGTCAGGCGCCCCTGTTCGTATTGCGTCAGGTAGTCTTCCTCATAGGAGCCATAATTCTCGGACAGGGCATAGAAATAGGGCAGCAGGTCGAAGGAAATCATCGTGGCCTTCTTGCGCAAGACCTTGGCGTAATACCAGGCGTCGCCGCCCAACAGCGCATCTTTCCACCCCCAGGTGACATGACCCGGGTCGTCATGCGCTTCAGCGACCGGTCGGTCGCCGGCGACCGCGGTCCACAGGCTGGGCAGGGCGACGCCCGTAATCGGCCAGAAGTAAATGAAACCCCGCTCCTGGACAAAGCGGATGGCTTCCTCTTGCGAGCGCAGCCGCAGATCTGGGCGTCGTCGGAAAGTGTATGCCTGATAATCTCTCAGTCGTTCGATCGGGATCAGGGGCATGACTCAAGGCTCGCTCGAAGGGTCTGGTAGAGCGAATTATACCCCCCGTTGATCGAGGTCGCAAAAGCCGCCCTAAGCCCTCCCCGTGATTGATCCACGGCGGTCGGGGGTGATCTAAAAATCACCCTCCTGGTTATCCGGAAATAGCCCGTATGCCAGGAATGCGGTTGATGACAACAACGACCACATTTGGTAAATTCAGGGCTTGAGAATTCAGTGATGTCAGGGAATATCAGATAGTGTCCGCTGCCGATCCGAGCAAGTCCCGCCGCGTTTTGATCGCCTCCAGCCATTCGCTTTTTGGCCAGGGGCTGCGCAACCTCTTGCAGGCGCGCAAAGAGGCCGGGGTGGAGATCGTGGGGATGGTCTCTAACCTGGACGAGGCGCTACAGGCGCTCGACCGCCTGGACCCCGATCTGATCATCGTCGATTACGACGACGAGAAGCTCAACCGAGACGAGTTTCTGGCGCGATTCGTCGAAGGGGAGAAAAAGCTGCGCGTCGTCCTGCTCTCCCTGCAAAGCGCCCAGGAGGCCATCGTTTACGACCGTCGTACGATGGCGGCTCATCAGATCGACGACTGGCTCGAAGACTGGACTTATACCGATGAAAGCTCCAAGTCGGGCATCAAAAGAAAAGTGGAGCCGAACAACGTTACCAGGAGAAGCCTTATGAAAAATCGCCTGCGACAAGCGACGCACTTGATCATTGCCGGTATTTTGGTGATCGTCGTGACTGCCTTGTTGATCTTCAGCATGGACTATGTTCGTATCTTGCCCCTGGCGGCCAGCGAACAGGCCAGGCCGATCGACCAACTCTTCCGTCTGGAGCTGATGGTGATCGCCTTCCTGTTCTCCCTGATCGTGGTGTTCATGGTGTATAGCATCTTCGTCTTCCGCCGCAAGCGCGGCGACGCCACCGATGCGGCGCACATCGAGGGCAGCACCAAGCTGGAGGTCGCCTGGACGGTTGCGCCGCTGGCCACCGTGATGGTGTTCGCCTATTTGGGCGGCAACGCCCTGGCCGCCACGTTGGCGCCAGCGCCCAGGCCTCTGCGGGTCGAAGTGATCGGCAAACAATGGGCCTGGAGCTTCGTTTACCCGGATTACGGGGTGATCTCCGATAAGCTCTACCTGCCCGAGGATAAGCAGACCGTCCTCCTGCTCCGTTCAGAAGATGTGATCCATTCCTTCTGGGTGCCCGAGTTTCGCGTCAAGCAGGATGCGCTGCCGGGAGGCGAGGACTTCGTGCGCGAGCTGCGCATCACGCCCACCGAGCAGGGGGAGTACAAAGTGCGTTGCGCTGAATTGTGCGGTCTGCAACACACGTATATGGAGTCCCCTGTCATCGTGCTCGGCCAGGCAGATTTCGATTCCTGGCTCAACAAGGCGGCCGGCATCTCGGATGACCCGGTGGTGCGGGGCGAGAAATGGGCGGCGAACTTCGGCTGCCGCTCCTGCCACAGCGTCGATGGCACCAAGATCGTCGGGCCAAGCTGGACCGAACTCTGCGATGGCACGGAAGTGCTGGCAGACGGCTCCACGGTCACTGTGGATGACGAGTACATCCGCGAGTCGATCTTGAACCCCAACGCCAAGATCGTTCAGGGCTACCCCGCCGGCGTGATGCCAGCGCAATTCATCGACCCGATCACGAAGCGGCCAATCTCCGACGAGCAGATTGCCGACCTCATCGCCTACGCGCGTTCGATCTGTAAGTAGCCAGCGAGCGACATTCTGGAGGATGGTATGACGAATACACAGAGAACGAGTTTCTTATCCGTTGGCTTGATCCGCGGCCTGGTCTTCATGCTGGGCGGGTACCTGGCGGGCATCTTGTTGGTGACCGTCATCCGCCTGGCGCTGGGGCTGCCGGCCTTTTTGCTCTGGAACCCGGCGGGCAACGAATTCCTGTTCAGCGAGCCGGCCTGGGTGGTGGGGGCTATTTTCGGCGCGATTGCCTTCCTGTTCGGCGTGGGGGTGGTCTCCGATTGGCTGAAAGTGATGAACGGCCAGGAAGTCGCCGAGCATCCTGCGGATGCCTTTCCTTCGGGCTGGCGGCGCTACCTGAGCGTCTCATACGATCACAAGGCCATCGGCCTGCAGTACGGCGCCACCTCGCTCGTGGTTCTGGGCATCGGCGGCATCTTTGCGCTGATCTTCCGCACCGAGCTGGCCCAGGCGGGCATGCAGGTGGTCTCGCTGCAAACGTACAACACCATCATGAGCCTGCACGGCATCGTGATGATCGTGGGCATCCTGCTGGGCGTGGGCGCGATGAGCAACTACTTGGTGCCGCTGATGATCGGCGCCAACGACATGGCCTTCCCCCGCCTGAACGCTTTTGCTTATTGGATCAACGTGCCGGCGGCGATCATCATGCTCACCACGCTCGTCTTCGGCGGCTTCGACACCGGCTGGACCGGTTATCCCCCACTCAGTCAGAAGGCCCCGCTGGGGATGGACATGTTCTTCCTGGCGGTTTACATCGCCGGTATGTCTTCCATCTTAGGCTCGCTGAACGTGATCGCGACCGCGATTCGGCTGCGCGCCAAGGGCATGGGCTACTTCCGCATGCCGATCTTCGTCTGGACGGCGCTGGCGACAGCGCTCATCGGCCTGACGGCCACCCAACTGATCGGCCTGTCCTTCCAGATGGTGCTGTTCGAGCGCCTGTTTGGCATGAGCTTCTTCATCGGCCAAAAGGGCGGCGACCCCATCCTGTTCCAGCACCTGTTCTGGTTCTATTCGCACCCGGCAGTATATGTGTTCGTCCTGACCGGCCTGGGCGTGATCAGCGAATTGCTGCCGGTGTTCGCCCGCAAGCCGTTGTTCGGTTATCGTTGGGTGGCGCTCTCGTCCTTTGGCATCGCCCTGGTGGGATTTCTGGTCTGGGCGCACCACATGTTCACCAGCGGCATGTCGTCTTATCTGCGCATCCCGTTCATGTACAGCACCTTGCTGGTGGCGGTTCCCACCGGCGTGAAATTCTTCAGTTGGGTGGCGACTATCTGGGAGGGCAAACTCTCGTTCGAAACGCCGATGCTCTTCGTCCTGGGCGCCATCTCGATCTTCCTGCTGGGAGGCCTGAGCGGCCCGCCCAACGCCACCGTCGCCACCGATCTGCACTTGCAAGATACGTATTGGATCGTCGGGCATTTCCACGCCACCATGTTCGGCGGGTTCGTCTTCCCGTTCTTTGCCTTCCTGTACTATTGGTTCCCAAAGATGACCGGCCGGATGTATAACGAGCGACTGGGCAAGTTGCACTTCTATCTGATGCTGCCGGCGTTCTACGTCCAGTCCCTGGGGCAAATGCAGGTCGGCCTGCTGGGCATGCGCCGCCGCATCGGCGATTTCGATCCCGCCCTGGGCATCGACTTGCAGCACCTGCTGATCACCATCGCTGCGTATGTGATCTTCATCTCCGTGTTGATCGCAGTGTACAACCTGGCGTATAGCGCGGTGCGCGGGCCAGCGGCGTCGCCTAACCCGTGGCGCTCGCGCTCGCCCGAGTTCATGTTGCCTTCGCCGGCGCCACTGCACAATTACTCCCAGCCCTTCGAGGTGATCGGCGAGCCTTACGATTACGGCAAGCCCGGCGCATACGTCAGCATCGATCCGGATCGCGCCCCCGCGCCGCCAGAAGAAGCAGCAGCTCCAGGCGGCATCGAGCCGGCCGCCGCGGGCGCCGCAGACTGATCATTCAGCCTGGCCGCATCGCAATCATCAGACCGGTCAGGCAAAGGAGTACAGACGATGGAACTTGAAGAGAAGAAAAAGATGGCTTATCGCATCGGCGACACGGTGCTGGTCTTGTTGGTAGCACTGACCGCAGGCGAGTACTTCATCGGCAAATACGCCCCCTACTGGTGGGCGCCGCTGCTGGCGATTGCCACGCTGAAGGCCTTTTTTGTGGTGCGCGACTTTATGCACATCGGGCGCGTCTTCGCCGGAGAGGAAGAGGAGGTTCATTAATGACCACAGGCGCAGTATCCCTCGCAGATTATCGGCGGCGGACGTTCACCAACCGCCTTGGTTTGTGGCTGTTCATCGTATCCGATGCCTTCGTCTTCGCCGGGCTGTTTGTCGCT
The DNA here is from genome assembly GCA_964503145.1 of uncultured Anaerolinea sp. Taxonomy (GTDB): domain Bacteria; phylum Chloroflexota; class Anaerolineae; order Anaerolineales; family UBA4823; genus RBG-16-57-11. The sequence goes on from CAZCYV010000006.1 coordinate 167,147, forward strand.
CGTTTCTATCTGTACGGCGGCCAGTTCCGCCCAGAATTGAGCCAGGAAGTCGGCCTGTTCGTCACCGCGATCCTGGGCGTCAGCAGCTACTTCGCCTATCGCGGCGAGGTGTCGATGAAGTTCGGCGACACCAAAGCCTATTTCCGCAACACGCTGATCACCATGGTTTTAGGCGCGCTGTTCCTGATCGGCGTGGTGGGCGTCGAATGGCAAATCGCCCCGTTCGGCCCCGATCACGACGCCCTGTGGTCGCTCTTTTACACCATGACCGGCTTCCACGCTTTCCATGTGCTGACCGGCGTGATCTTCCTGGGCCTCGTCTATCGCAACGCGCGCAAAGGGTTGTACACCGCCGAGCGCCACTGGCCGGTGGAAGCCGCGGCGATCTACTGGCACTTCGTCGATGTGGTTTGGTTCTTCTTCTACGCTGCGCTGTACCTGATCGGCGTCCCGCCCCTGTAATCTTTCGCATCCCTGCGCCTGGCTGCGGGCGATGACGCCGCAGCCAGGCGCTCGAGTGGTCATTCAGCAAAAAAGATCCATGAACAAAATCTGGTTGCTAACGACTGGGGCGCTCATTGGGCTGGCGTTGACGCTGGCCATTGGCTGGTATTTCCTGGAGCAGAACAGCCGCTATCACGGCGCGGTCATCGAGCCGCCGGCCCCGGCGGCCGATTTCACGCTGATCGACCAAAATGGCAACCCCTTCCGTTTGAGCGATCAAAAAGGGAAAATCAAACTGATCTTCTTCGGCTATACCCACTGCCCGGATGTCTGCCCGATCACCCTGTCCGAGTTCAAAAAGATCAAGGCCCTGCTGGGAAACAAAGCCGATCAGGTGCAATTCATTTACATCACCGTGGATCCGGAGCGCGACACGGCTGAGCGCATCCGGGCCTTCTTGAGCAATTTCGATCCCGCCTTCATCGGGCTGACCAGCGACCGCTCGACCCTGGAGGCGGTCTGGAAAGCCTACGGCGTTTATCAGCAAAAGCAAGAAACCAGCAGCGCCATCGGCTATTTGGTGGATCATTCGACCCGCACTTATCTGATCGACTCACAAAATTACTGGCGGATCAACTATCCGTATGGCATGGAGCCCCAAAAAATTGCTCAAGACCTTCAAAAGATGCTGAGAGAAAAGTGATCGTTCGCCATGAAGTTTTCTGACCTGCGACCCTACCTGATCCGGCTGGCAATCGTCGGCCTCATCTCCCTGGTCTTTGCTTTGGTCTTCAATGAAGTGACCTATTTGCTGTCCAAAGACCCGGCCGATCGCGCCCCAAAGACCATTACCCTGGTGATCCCGGCGGGGACAGCCGCCCGGATCGAATCCGGAAACGAGATACGCATCTTCCCCGACGAAATCACCTTCGTGGCAGGGGACATCCTGGAAGTGGTGAACGAAGACAGCGAACCCCACCAGTTAGGGCCGGTGTTCGTCCCCCCCGGCGCGACGGGCAGCATGGCCTTGAACCAGGTCGAGAAGATGTCGGTGAGTTGCACCTTCCAGAGCAGCCGCTATTTAGGATTGGACATCCGCCCGGCGACCACGCTGGTCACGCGCATCGCAGGGCTGTTCATCACCGCGCCGACGCTGGCCGCGCTGCTATTCCTTTACAGCCTGGCCGCCTATCCGATCAAGCCGGTCGATCCGCCGACGCAAGCCGTATGAACCTTTTGTTGCGCATGTTTAGCCGTCGCTGGCTGTTAGCGACGTTCCTGGTGATCGCCGGCGTGGCGCTATGTGTGCGGCTGGGCATCTGGCAGCTCGATCGCCTGGAACAGCGCCGGGCGTTCAACGCCCGCGTCCAGGCGCAGATCGATCAGCCCCCGCTGTTGCTGGCCGGCGAGGCCCTGAACGAGGACCTCTACAACATGGAATACCGCCAGGTGAAGGTGCGCGGAAGCTACGATTTCAGCCATGAGGTCGCCATCATCAACCAGTCTTATGGCAACGAATGGGGCGCCCACCTGCTCACCCCGCTGATCATCGCCGAGACCGGCCAGGCGGTGCTGGTGGATCGCGGCTGGATTCCGCACCAGGATTACCAGAGCGGCGACTGGGCGAAATTCGCCGAGCCGGGCGTGGTCGAAATCACGGGCGTCTTGCGGCGTCCGCAAGTCAAGGCCGAAATCGGCGGGCGCACCGATCCAACCCCGGCGCCCGGCGAAGCGCAGCGCAAGGCATGGAACTTTGTCAACATCGAGCAGATCGGCAAGCAGGTGGACTACCCGCTCTTGGGAGTCTATATCCAGCAGGCGCCGCAGGCGAGCTGGACGCGCCTGCCCTACCGCACGCAGCCAGAGATCGAGATCAGCGAAGGCCCGCACCTGGGCTACGCTTTGCAATGGTTCACCTTCGCCGCCTTGCTGGGGATCGGTTACCCGTTCTTCATCCGCCGTCAGGAAAATCGCACGGCGCAGATGCAGCGCCAGGCGCTGGTTTACGATTGAATGACCGACAGGAACTTAGCTCATAAACACCAGGAGTATCGCATGCCCCGAATCACGCCGCCTTCATCGACAGGCAACCCCAGCACCGCCCTGCGCAACCTGACCCTGGCCGCAGCCATCGCAGTGTACCTGCTGATCGTCACCGGCGGCATCGTCAGCGCTACAGGAGCAGGCGGCGCCTGCCCGGATTGGCCGACCTGCATGGGGGCATGGACGCCGCCCATGGAGACCAACGCCCAGATCGATTACGTCCATCGAGCGATGACGCTGCTGGCGACCCCGCTCATTTTTGCGAGCGCATATCTGGCATGGAGGCGCAAAGAGGCCGGGGCGTCGCCGCTGGTCAAACGCTCGCTGGCCGCCGCGCTCGGCCTGATGGGGATACAGATCGCCCTGGGGTTTGTGACTTCTCGGACGGATGGAACGATCGGCTGGCTTGCGCCGGCGCACCTGGGCCTTTCACTGCTCACCCTGGCGGCGGTCCTGATCGCGGCGGCGAGCCTCTTCAGCCTCGAAGCGATAGGCGAAGGCCGCCGGCTTTCGTTCCGTTCGCCGTTCGCCCGGCTCTCGCTGTTGAACCTGGCGGTTTTCTTCGCCCTGCTGATCAGCGGAGCCATCGTCAAAAACAGCGGCGCGGGCGCGGCCTGCGCCGGATGGCCGTTATGCGGCCCTGACTTGCTGCCCGGCGAACCCCTGGGCTGGGTCAGCCTGGCCCATCGGATCGTCGTAGCGCTCTCAGGCGTGCTGATGCTGGCCTCCTTGCGGCGCGCCTGGCGCACGCAGCGCTCCCAGACGCCCATCCTGGTCGCCTCTACCGCCGCGACGGTGCTGTTCATATCCCAGGCGCTGCTGGGCGCGCAGATGATCCAGGGCTTTCCCGTCTATTTGCTCATCCTGCACCAGGCGACTGCGGCGGCGGTGTGGGGCGTGCTGGTGATCCAGATCGTCGCCGTCGGCGTGGCCGCGCGCAGCGCAGCAGAGGAGCGCGCCGAAGCTGCGAGCGTCGTCGGGCGCAAGGGCCTGGCGCGCGACCTGCTGATGCTGACCAAGCCGATTGTGGTGGCCTTGCTGTTGGTCACCACCTACGCCGGGATGGTGATCGGCGCGCAGCAATGGCCTTCCTTCTCGCTCACCTTCTGGACGCTGCTGGGCGGTTTCCTGGCCGCAGGCGGCTCGGGGGCGATCAACCAATACATCGACCGCGAGGACGACGTCAAGATGCAGCGCACGCAGAAACGTCCCATCCCCTCCGGCAGGCTCACCCCCGCCGAGGGACTGGCCTTCGGCGTGGGGATCGCCCTGGCGTCTTTCTACCTGCTGACCGCCTTTGTGAACCTGCTGGCGGCGCTGCTCAGCCTGGCGGGCATCATCTACTACGTTTTGCTGTATAGCATTTTTCTCAAGAAAACCACGGTGCAGAACATCGTCATCGGCGGCGGCGCAGGCGCAATCCCGCCATTGGTGGGCTGGGCGGCAGCTACCGGCAGCCTGAATATCCCTTCGTTGTTCCTGTTTGCCGTCATTTTCATGTGGACCCCGCCGCATTTCTGGGCCTTAGCGCTGGTGCGCCGCAACGACTACGCCCGCGCCGGCGTGCCCATGCTGCCGGTGGTGCGCGGCGAGAAGGAAACCCGCTGGCAGATCTTGATCTATACCATCGAGTTAGTGGGGCTGACTCTGCTCTTGCCGTTGATCGGATTGGGCGGGAGCGTCTATTTGATCGGCGCGCTGGCCCTCGGCGGCTGGTTGCTCTCGGCGGCCTGGAAAGTATGGAAGCAGGAGGGCAACAAGGTGGCCTGGAAGATGTACCGCTATTCCAGCATGTATCTGGCTTTCCTGTTCGTCTTGCTGATGATCGACCGGGTGCTGTGAACGACCAGGGGCTGGAAAATTCCAGCCCCTGGCTTACTTATAGATCAACACGGTGGTTCCGTGGCCTGTTTTCTCCCAGTCTCTGGAGCTTTCGACCTTGTACGGATCGAACACCGGCGTGGACCAGCGAAAGATCCACAGCGCGTCCCGATTGCGCATGTTCACACAGCCATGGCTCATCTGCAGGCCAAAGTTGTTGTGCCAGTAGGTGCCGTGTAAGGCGTAACCGCCCGGCATCTTGAAGAAACACGTCCAGGGCACACCCGGAAGGGTGAAGCCGCCTCGCTCCTCGACCTCCGTCCCCGCGGCGACGCTGCCCATGTGCTTGGAGGGCATCTTGGAATAAATGACGAACTTGCCGGTGGGCGTGGCGGTGGGCAAATCGCCTTCTTCCAGGCGGCTGTTCGGGATTCCAGAGGAAATACGAGCCGTATAGACCAGCCGATCATTTTCGTAGGCGCGCAGCGTCTGCTCGGACAACGAAACCTCGATGCGCTTTTTCTCCGCCGGCACATCCACCGAGATCGGCGCCCACTCTTCCGGCGGGATATAGCGCATGTGCTGCGCCGGGACGTAGTAAATCTCCGAGTCGCTCAACTCATTGGTGATCTGATACCAGGGCAATCCATCCGGGCCGGCTTCGATCGCCGTGACCCAGTGCGTGGAGGTGTAGTACAGGCGCGAGCCGCGCCAGGGCGCCCAGCCATCCCTTTTGGAGTATTGATAAGCCGTCGTGTAGGGCACGGTGACTTCGCAGAGCTGCCCTCCCGGACGAAGGTAACGCTCCGGCTCGTTCAGGCGCACTTCGACGATCTGGGTATGGGCGCTGTGGATATAGCCTCCCCAAACGCGGTACCACAGGGGGTTGTAATATTTCGGCGCGTCGGGAGGGATCAATTCCTCGTAGATATGCACCAGTTGATCGCGAAAGCGATTACCGACGATCGCCGATTGATCATTGGGGCGTGCGCGCACATCCACCTGACGGGTGGTGATGCGCGCCAGTTTGCCAAGCGGTTGTTCCGGCTGGCGTGGGAAATCTGGCCCGCGTTCCAGGCCCAGGCCCAACCGCCAGGGGGATGGCAGCGCCAGGCCGGCGACCGCCAGGCCGCTCATCTTGAGGAAATCACGCCGCGAAAACCCTCGAGCCATAGCGAAAAGGATTGTAACGGACAAAAAGCGCAAAATCAACCCCATGAGATCAGAGGATGATTAATGGCCGCCGATACCTTGTCAGGCAAATCCTCCTGTTGTATGATGAAATTTATCTACTGATGGCGAAGGGAACACAAGGCATGTATCAAGACCTGCATGGAAAAGCAATATGGCGTCCCCTGTACCCCTGATTACAACCAGCCGCCTGGTCAAGAAATATGGCGAAAAACTGGCTGTTGACGATGTCAGCCTGGAGGTGTACGGCGGCGAAATCTTCGGCTTCCTGGGCCCCAACGGCGCCGGTAAAACGACTACGATTAAGATGATCGTCGGCTTGTTGCAGCCCAGCTCCGGAAAGATTCGGGTCGGCGACTTCGATGTGCAAACCCAGCCGCAGCAGGCTAAGGCCATCACCGGCTATGTGCCCGATACGCCCAACCTGTACGCCAAGCTGACCGGGCGAGAGTTGCTGCGCTTCATCGGCGATCTGTATGGGATCGAAAGACAGCAAGTGGAACGCCGCATCGAGGAACTGCTGCGCCTGTTCGACCTTGCTGAGGCCGGGGACGATACGATCGATTCTTACAGTCACGGGATGCAGCAGAAGACCGCCCTGGCTGCTGCCCTGGTGCACGACCCGCGGGTATTGGTCTTGGACGAACCCACGGTCGGGCTGGACCCTAAATCCGCCCGCCTGATCAAAGACATCCTCCGCCAGATGGCAGACCGCGGCGCAGCGGTGTTCCTCTCCACCCATATCCTGGAAATTGCCGAGCGCATGTGCGACCGCATCGGCATCATCCATCGCGGCCAACTCGTGGCAGTCGGCACGTTTCAGGAACTGCGCGCCATGCGCGGCGCAGAGGGCAGCGATAGCAGCCTGGAGGATATCTTCCTGAGCCTGACCGGCGGGGCCGAATACGCCGAGATCGCCGAGGTGTTGAAGTGACCCTGTTGGAGCAGCGCTCCATGCCCGGATTCTGGCGTTCGGTGTGGAAGCTGTTGTATCTGCGCCTGCTCATCCTGGGGCGCAGCTTTCGCCGTTCACGCCTGCGATACAAGATCGGCATGATCGTCCTGGCCCTGGTGATTGTGGGGTTTCTCGGTTTGGCCTTCTTCCTGAGCTGGCAGGTGCTGCGAGTGCTTCAATCTCCCGAACTGGCGCAGTTCACCGGGGAGCTGGCCGGCTTGATCGAGGGCCTCCCCAATCTGATCATCCTGGCTGCCTTCTTCGGGGTCTTCGTGACCAGCTTCGGCGTGCTGCTCCAGGCGCTGTACCTGTCTGGCGACATGGATTTCCTGCTCTCCACGCCCGTGCCGATCCGGGCGGTCTTCGTCGCCAAGCTTTTACAGGCGGTGCTGCCTAATTTCGCCCTGATCTGCTTATTTGCTTTGCCGGTGCTGTTTGGGCTGGGGGTCTCGTTCGGCTACTCCCCTGCCTATTATCCCAGCGTCTTGCTGTTGCTGACCGTGCTGGCCCTGGCGGCCGCGGGATTGGCGGCGCTGCTGGTGATGGCGATTGTGCGCGTCTTTCCCGCCCGCCGGGTGGCGGAGGTGCTGGGCTTTTTGGGGGCAATCTCTTCGTTCATCTGCTCGCAGACAGGGCAATTCGCCCGCTTCGGGGATATCTCCGCCGACCAGACCAGCTCCGTCCTGGCCATCGTCGAGCGCTTCAATCACCCCTGGTCGCCGCTGGCCTGGGCTGGCGGCGGTCTGCTCCACCTGGGGAAAGGTAACTGGCTGGCCGGTTTTGGGCAAATCGCCTTATCTCTGACGCTGACCGGCGCGATCTTCGTCTTCTCGTTGCTGGCTGCCGAGCGCCTGTATTACTCGGGCTGGGCCAGCCTGCAAAATCAGGGGCGCCGGCGCAAGCCTGCCCAAGCCAATGCAGCCGATGCGAAGATCGCCGGGATCGTTGGACATCTGGGAAACATCTTTCCGGCGCCCGTGCGAGCGGTGGTGACCAAAGACTGGCTGGTGCTCCGACGCGACTTGCGCAATCTGTCCCAACTGGTGACCCCCTTGATCATTGGCATCGTCTATGCCTTTATGATCCTGCGCGGCGGGGGAGGCGCCACGCCCGAGCCATCCAATGCGCCTGCCTGGATGCTCAGGCTGTTCGAGAGCGCGCAATCCTATGCCAGCGTGGGCCTCTCGCTGTTTGTCGGCTGGATGCTGCTGGGGCGGCTGGCCGGGATGGGGTTCTCGCAGGAGGGGCGGAGCTACTGGCTGTTGAAGACCTCGCCGATCCGCACCGGCCAGCTTATCGCCGCAAAGTTCCTGGTCGCCTACCTGCCCACCCTGGCGTTGTCCTGGGCCTACCTGCTCGTCATCTGGCTGCTGCAGCGCTCCGGCGCGGGCGTGTTCGTTTACGCGGCGCCGGTCATCGCCTTGTGCATTGCCGGCAACGCCGGGCTGAACCTGGCCTTTGGCATCAGCGGCGCCAACCTGAATTGGGAAGACCCGCGCCAGATGCAGCGCGCCAGCAGCGGTTGCCTGAGCGCGCTGGCGACGATGATCTACCTGCCGATCACGCTGTTCCTTTTCTTCGCTCCGCCCATCGGCATGCTGGCCCTTGGGTTATCGGAACCGATTGGGCAGGCCGTTGGCCTGATGCTCGGCGGCGGCTTCAGTCTGGCCTGCGCGATCGTCCCGCTATGGTTGGCGCGTCGAGGCGTCGAACGTCTGGGGGAGGCTTGAGTCACGACCTGCGCGCAGTTCCCCGATGCAAGCTATCCAACAGCGCAAACGTCAGCGCGCAAACCAGCATCGATCCCAACATGATCCACATTGCCGAGCCCGGGCCGGCCGACTCGAAGAACTGGCCGATCAGCCAGGGGAGGAGCATTCCGCCCAGGCTGGCGCCCACGAACACCAGGCTGGTGAACTGACCGGTGACCGTGACCACTTCTCCGGCGAAGGACATGGTCAGCGGGAACAGCGTTGCCACCGAAGCCCCGAAGAGGAGCGTCGCCGCCCAGATGAGCGTCGAAGAGCCGCCGCCCAGCACGGCCAGGCTCAAGGCGGCCACGCCGCCGATCAGGTCAACGATGATCAGCGTGCGCGGGCGGAAGCGCATGGAGAGGAAAATCGACGCCAGCCGGCTCAAGGTGAGCGCGCCCCAATAGGCGGAGGTCATGTAGGCGGCGGTGGCGGGCGCGGCGATCCCACTGGCGATGGCATAGCTGTAAATCCAGCCGCCATACGACCCCTCTGCGCCCACGAACGCCAGGAAGAAGAGCAAGAAGAGCAACACCAACAGTCGGTTGACCGGCCGCTGCGGCGCCGCGCCGGGTTCATGATGCCTGGCGCTGGGGCTTGCAGCGCGCCAGGCGAACAGCGCCACCGGCAGCAGCAGGCCAGCGATCAGCCAATATCCCCAGGCGAAATCCCCGGCGATCGAAACGGCCTGAGCGATCAAGATCGGCGATAGGATCGTGCCCACCCCCCAGAACAGGTGCAACCCGTTCATGAAGGGAGCGACCCGCTCGCGATGCAGCCAGACCAGGAGCGTATTGCCGCCGACATCCACCGCCGCCTGGGCGCCTCCCAGGATCAACATCACCAGAATGAGCAGCGCAAGCCAGGGAATCGCCGGCACCAGCGCCATCATCCCGGCCGCCAGGATGAGCGCCAGAGCGATGACCGGGTGACCCAGGCGGCGGTCGAACAGCCGCCCCGCAGCCAGCGCCCCAAGCAAATAACCCAGGTTCACTGCGGTGAACAGCAGGCTGGCCTGTTTGAGCTGGACGCCGGTCTGCTCTGCCAGGCCGGGCAGGGTCGGGCCGAGGGCCGCGGCGACCATGCCCAGCCCGATGAAGGCCGCGTAATAGATCGCCGTGATAGAAAGTGGGGAGTTGATCATGCCTGACCTGGTTGACTGAGGGGTATGCATAATCGGTGAATATACCAGAGAAATGCCCTCATTGGGTTGATGGTATGGGACATTGGGACAAATTCAAGCAACAACTCCTTGTTCATCACACGACCGAGGTCACAGTTTTGAGAAGCATCTTCCCTCTGCGTTAGAGACTACTCATAATATATACAAAACCTTGACAATACATCCAATATCTGTATAATTCATCTACAGTATGTGAACAATAGCGGTTGATATACCCAACAGACAACTTTACACAGGAGAAGACAATGAACAAGCTGGTACTTTCTTTGATGGTGGTTTTTGCCCTGGTCTTAGGCGCCTGCGCTCCTCAGACCACACCCGCCCCTCAGGCGACTGAGCCGCCTGCCCCTGCAGCGACTGAAGAAGCGGCCCCGATGCCTGAGCCCACCGAAGCTCCCCAGACCATCGTCGATATCGCCGTGGCAAATGGCAGCTTCAACACCCTGGTGGCCGCCGTCCAGGCGGCCGGCCTGGTCGACACTTTGAAAGGCGAAGGTCCCTTCACCGTCTTTGCCCCCACCGACGAAGCCTTTGCCAAGCTGCCCGCCGGCACCCTGGATCAGCTTCTGGCCAACCCGGAAGAGCTGAAGAACATCTTGCTCTACCATGTCGTACCCGGTAAGGTGATGGCTGCCGATGTGCTGACCATGGATGGTCAGAAAGTCGACACCGCCCTGGAAGGCAAGCAGATTACGATCAAGATTGATGGCGACAAGGTTGTCTTAAACGATAGCGCCAATGTCATCGCCACCGATGTGGCTGCTTCTAATGGCGTCATTCACGTGATCGATAGCGTTATTCTGCCTCCCGCTGATACAGCCATGGCAGAAGAGCCAATGGCAACCATGGACATCGTTGACACCGCTATCGCAAATGGCAGCTTCAACACCCTGGTGGCCGCCGTCCAGGCGGCCGGCCTGGTCGACACTTTGAAAGGCGAAGGTCCCTTCACCGTCTTTGCCCCCACCGACGAAGCCTTTGCCAAGCTGCCCGCCGGCACCCTGGATCAGCTTCTGGCCAACCCGGAAGAGCTGAAGAACATCTTGCTCTACCATGTCGTACCCGGTAAGGTGATGGCTGCCGATGTGCTGACCATGGATGGTCAGAAAGTCGACACCGCCCTGGAAGGCAAGCAGATTACGATCAAGATCGACGGCGATAAGGTACTGCTCAACGACAGCGCCCAGGTTGTGGCAACCGATGTGGCTGCTACAAACGGCGTGATCCATGTCATCGATAGCGTTATCCTGCCGCCTGCCGACGAGGCAATGGCCGAGATGGATATTGTTGATACTGCTATTGCCGACGGCCGTTTCACTACCCTGGTTGCAGCGATCCAGGCAGCTGGTCTGGTTGACACTCTCAAAGGCGAAGGCCCCTACACAGTTTTCGCCCCGACCGATGATGCCTTCGCTAAACTACCGGCTGGCACCGTGGAAGCTCTGCTCAAAGACATTCCTCAACTCACCAACATCCTGCTGTACCATGTTGTTCCGGGTAAGGTGATGGCTGCTGATGTCGTCGGGCTGAACGGCCAGAGCGTCGGCACTGCTCTCGAAGGCGCCGAGATTGCGATCAAAGTGGATGGCGATAAGGTGTACTTGAACGGCAATGTGATGGTGATCATCACCGACATCCAGACCTCAAACGGGGTCATTCATGTGATCGATACCGTCCTGCTTCCTCCTTCCGAATAGAAAGCAGAATTGGTTCCAGGTAGGTAGCTCTAAAAAGATCGTGGCAGCCGTTTGGGCTGCCACGATCTTTTTGTGGTGATAAAGCTCGCCAGCGGTGATCGCTGGCGAGCTTCTGTCAGCAGAAATTATTTATCTTCGAGCACATCGGCTTTCTTGATCGCGCTGTGCTTCAAGGCCGCGTGCGCCGCCGCCAGGCGAGCGATGGGCACGCGGAACGGCGAACAGCTCACGTAATTGTTCCCGACGAGATGGCAGAACTCGATCGAAGACGGGTCGCCGCCGTGCTCGCCGCAGATGCCCACTTCCAGGTCGGGCCGCGCCGTGCGCCCATCCTGAACGGCGATGCTCATCAGCCGCCCCACGCCCTCGCGGTCCAGAGTCTGGAACGGGTTCCTGGGCAAGATGCCCTCTTCGACGTATTTGATCAGGAAGTTACGCTCCGCGTCATCGCGGCTGTAGCCGAAGGTCATCTGAGTGAGATCGTTCGTGCCGAAGGAGAAGAACTCCGCCACTTTGGCGATCTCGCCGGCGGTGACACAGGCGCGCGGGATTTCGATCATCGTGCCGAACTTGTAATCGAAAGTCACGCCCTTCTCGGCCATGACCGACTTGGCGATGCGCTCCAGGCGCGGCTGGATCCACTCCAGTTCCTTGACCGTGCCGGTGAGCGGGATCATCACCTCAGGCTTCACCACCACGCCCTTCAGCGCCTGATTGGCGGCCGCCTCGAAGATCGCCCGCACCTGCATCTCGACGATTTCGGGCATATAGATGCTCAGACGCACGCCGCGCAGGCCCATCATCGGGTTGCTTTCGTGCATGGCGCGGATGCTGGCCAGCAGGGCCTCTTTCTCGGCCAGCCCTTCGGTGATGCCCTTCACCCGCATGGTGATTACTTCTTCGAGGAGCTTCTCCTCATCAGGCATGAACTCATGCAGCGGCGGATCGATCAGGCGGATGATGACCGGGTAACCGTCCATCGCTTCGAAGAGGCCTTCGAAGTCCGCCCGCTGATAAGGCAGCAATTCGTCGAGCGCGGCGGTGCGCTCCTCGGATGTTTTGGCCAGGATCATGCGTTGCACGATCGGTAAGCGCTCCGTCTCGAAGAACATGTGCTCGGTGCGGCACAGGCCGATGCCGACTGCGCCGTAGGAGCGGGCGCGACGCGCATCGGCGGGGTAATCGGCGTTCGTCCACACCTGCAAACCCCGGCTGGGGTAGCCCTGGCGGATGCCCGGCGTGGCGCAGATTTCGTCCGCCCACTGCAACAAAGTGAGCAGGTCGGTCTGCTCCTCGAGCTTGGGGGAAGTGGTCGGGATTTGCCCCAGGTACACCTGGCCGGTCGTGCCATCTACCGAGATCCACTCACCCTCTTTGACGACCACGCCATTGGCTTCCATCTGGCGTTTTTCGAGATCGATGCGGATCATCGACGCGCCGACCACGCAGGGGACGCCGAACTGGCGGGCGACCACCGCAGCGTGCGAGGTGGCGCCGCCCTCGCTGGTCAGGATGCCCTTGGCAGCCAGCATACCGTGAACATCGTCCGGCTTGGTGAACGGGCGAACCATGATCACGGCTTGCTTCTCTTCCTTGGCCATTTTCTCGGCGGTGTCGGCGTCGAAATAGACCCGTCCTACCGCTGCGCCAGGAGAGGCGTTCACGCCCGAAGCATACTGGCGGCCGTTGTTCTTAGCTTCTTCTTTCGCCTTTTCGTCGAATTGCGGGTGCAGCAGCGTGTCCACCTGCTCCGGCGTCACGCGCAACACCGCTTCTTCTTTTGTGATCAGGCCTTCGTTGGCCATGTCCACGGCGATCTTGACCGCCGCCTTGGCGGTGCGCTTGCCGGCGCGCGTCTGCAACATCCACAGTTTGCCGTTCTCGATGGTGAACTCGACGTCCTGCATCTCGCGATAGTGCTTTTCCAGCTTGGCGCAGATGTCCAGGAATTCTTGATAGGCCTGCGGCAAATCTTCGGCCAGGTGCTCGATCTTTTCGGTGTTGCGGATGCCTGCCACCACATCTTCGCCCTGGGCGTTGAGCAGATAGTCGCCATACAGCTTGCGCTCGCCTGTGGAAGGATCGCGAGTAAAGGCGACGCCGGTGCCGGAATTCCAACCCATGTTGCCGAAGACCATGGTGACGATGTTGACGGCGGTGCCCAGATCATGGGGGATGCCGGCGGCGTTGCGGTAATCGACCGCCCGCTTGCCGTTCCAGGATTTGAACACTGCCTCGGTCGCCAGGCGGAGCTGCTCGAAGGGATCCTGCGGAAAATCGAAGCCTTTATGCTTCTTTACCACCGCTTTGAAAGTCTCGGTAATCGCCTTCCAATCCTCGGCGGTCATCTCGGTGTCTGCTTTATAGCCCTTTTTCGCCTTATACTCTGCCAGAGGCTCCTCGAAAGCCTCATCGGGGATGCCCAGGACAACCGAACCGAACATTTCGACCAGGCGGCGATAGGAGTCGTAAACGAAACGCGCATCGCCGGTTTTCTGGATCATGCCTTCGGCGGTCTTGTCGGTTAGGCCGATATTGAGCACCGTGTCCATCATGCCGGGCATGGAGAATTTGGCGCCCGAACGACACGAAACCAGCAGCGGATTGGAGGGGTCGCCAAATTTCTTGCCGGTCTGCGCTTCGACCTGTTTGAGCGCAGCCAGCTCCTGCTCCCACATGCCGGGAGGGAATTTGCCCCCCTCCGCCAAGTAGGCGTTGCACGCTTCCGTGGTGACCGTGAAGCCGGGAGGCACCGGCACGCCGGCGCGAGTCATGTCGGCCAGGCCGGCGCCCTTGCCCCCCAACAAAGAACGCACCCCTTCCCAGGTGCCGCCAGCAGCGCGCTCAGCTTCATCGACCTCATTGAACAAATAAACCCATTTCTTTTCAGCCATTGTTTGATCTCCTGTTATGGATGGTGTAATCTTAATCGCGCGGCGAAAAATACCAAACACATAGTTTACCACATTGGGGATGAAATTAAACCGTCGGCACGGGTGAGATTCGCCCTAGACTGGAAACCGACCGGGCATTTCTTTTCTACCAATCCACATTGCATTTTTGCAAGGAATCGGATTGTTAATTGACTCGCCCTTCAATTAATGCTATACTGAGTGTGACCGAAAAGGCAAACCCGGTGAAAGCCGGGGGCGCAAAGCTATGGGTCTAAAACCAGGTTTGGTTATGACTGCCAGGCTGCCGAAGGAGACAAACTTATTCGAGAAATAAGCGATTGTCAAAACTGGCGAGCCTGGAAATCACAGGCTCGCAGTTGTTTAACCCAGGCCTCGGTCGTTTGGACGCAACGCATTCGCTGATCTGGTTGATGGAAGGAGACGACCATGAATGCCAAGCAAAGAACAAAGCTGAAGCATGCGCTGCTGGGGGCTATGGCGTGGTTGCTGATTCTTGCGCTGCTATTTGGGCCGACGAGCGCGCCGGCCGGCTTTGCCGCAGCGCAAACACAATCTTACATTGTTCAGGGCGCTTCTACGGATGAGGTCGTGCGCCTGGTCGAGGAATACGGCGGCGTGGTGACCTCGCGCCTGGATATCATCTCTGGCGCCGGCGCGCGGCTCACGCCTGAAGCGGCGGAAGCCCTGGCGGCCAGACCCGGCGTCTTGATCACACCGAACCTTCAAATGCAGATCGACAACACGAGCAGCGCCCCGGCGAAAGCTGGCGCTGAGCACCAAACCCCCGCCACAGACTACCCCGACGTGGTCGGGGCGGATGCTGTTTGGGGAGCGGGAGTCACCGGCAAGGGCGTCACTGTCGCCTTGCTCGATACGGGCATCGCCAAGGTGAACGGTCTGGTCGTCCCAGGTCATGGCAAGGGTCATCGCCTGCTGGCCTGGCGCGATTTCGTGACCCCCGCCGGCAACGGTCGGTTGATCGACCCCAACGGTCATGGCACGCATGTCGCCGGCATCATCGCCAACAGCGACGTGGGCGCGGACGGCGAATGGAACGGCGTGGCGCCCGATGTAAATCTGATTTCCGGCCGCGTAGCCGACGAGAACGGTTTTGCCACCTATGAGTCGGTGATCAAGGGGATCGCCTGGGTGGTGGCGACTAAGAACCGTTACAACACCCGGGTGCTGAACTTTTCCATGTCGGGCGCGCCGCGCACGCCATATTGGGCTGACCCGGTGAACAAAGCCTTGATGGTCGCCTGGCAAAAGGGGATCGTCGTGGTCACCTCCGCCGGCAATAACGGCCCTGAGGCCAAGACAATCGGCGTCCCCGGCAACAACCCCTATTTGATCACGGTAGGCGCATTCACCGACGCTTACACCCCTGCAGATTGGAGCGACGATTACATCCCCAGCTTCTCATCGGCGGGGCCAACGCTGGACGGATTCGTCAAACCCGATCTGGTGGCGCCTGGCGGGCACATCGTTTCCCTGATCGACAAGAATTCGCTCTTGGCCAGGAGCCACCCGGAAAACCTGGTCGGAAAGAACTACTTCAAGCTGGCCGGCACCTCGCAAGCCAGCGCAGTGGTGACGGGCATCGTTGCCCTGATGCTCGAGCGCAATCCCAGATTGACTCCAGACATGGTCAAGAACCGACTGCGCGCCACCGCAATCCCGCAATTCAACCCTGAGACGCTCGAGGCCGGCTATTCCGTATGGCAACAGGGCGCCGGGCGAGCCTTTGCGCCGCTGGCGGTCTTCGCAGACCTGCAGGGCCTGCCCAGCCAGACCAGCATGGACATCGCCGCGGACCTGGCCAACCAGAAGCATTACCTGGGATATTCCTACATGGACAGCCAGGGGATGTACCGGCTGTTCGGCGACGACGGCACCTGGGCTGGCGGCGCCGGCGTTTGGGATGGGCATACCATCCAGCCTGGCGGTGGCTTCTGGGGCGATGGCGGTTTCTGGGGAGACGGCGGCTTCTGGGGCGATGGCGGTTTCTGGGGCGACGCTGGCTTCTGGGGAGACGGCGGCTTCTGGGGCGATGGCGGCTTCTGGGGCGATGCTGGCTTCTGGGGAGACGGTGGCTTCTGGGGTGATGCCGGCTTCTGGGGAGACGGCGGCTTCTGGGGCGACGCTGGCTTCTGGGGAGATGGCGGCTTCTGGGGCGACGGCGGCTTCTGGGGAGATGGCGGTTGGTACGCTTCTGATGGAACCCTGTGGAGCGGCGGCGGTTTCTGGGGAGACGATAACTTCTCCAACGCAGGCGGCTTCTGGGGCGATGGCGGTTTTTGGGGAGACGGCGGCTTCTGGGGAGACGCTGGTTTCTGGGGCGATGGCGGTTTCTGGGGAGACGGCGGCTTCTGGGGAGGCGCTGGTTTCTGGGGCGATGGCGGCTTCTGGGGAGACGCCGGTTTCTGGGGAGACGCTGGCTTCTGGGGCGACGCCGGTTTCTGGGGCGACGCTGGCCTCTTTAACGCCTCGCTGCCCGAAAACAGAGAGTGAAATGAGTTGAGTAGTATGTCGAAGGCGGCTTTCGGGCCGCCTTTTTTTATCCCCTATCCAGTCGTTTGTCCGCAGGGCCTCTGCGGCATCGGTTACTTAGAACGCGAATTCTGGCGAGCTAGCTCCAGACACTGATCGATCGCCCATTCCGCCCGTTTGGCCTCAAGGCGCGCGCCGATTTTGTTGAACAATTCTGCTGCCTGGGTGAAGAAATGTTCCGCCAGGCAAGCATCACCCTGAGCGTTGGCCAAGACCCCCATCTGAAAGTACACTCTGGCCTGGCCGCGCCGGCTGCGCAGGTTGACAAAGATCTTTTCGCTCTCCGAGAGATAATCTTGGGCGGCCTTCCAATTGCCGAGATAGATCTCCAGGATGCCGCGGAAGCGGAAATATTCTCCAAGTTGAGACGAAATTCGGCTCTTCGACTCTTCGCTTGTGGCCTCCACAAGCTGCCTGGCTTTTTCGGCGAACGAAAGCGCGGCTTTGATATCCCCCATCCCCAACGCCGCCTCGCCGGACTGGCTATAGACCACGATCAATTGATCGCTGGCGCCAAGCTCTTCCAGGATGCGGGCGACCTCCGATAGCGCACTGCTGGCCTGTTCCCAATCTTCCGCGCACAAATGCAGCTCGCCAAAATTCCCGAGCACCTGACGATATAAAGAAGAGTAGCCGATCTGGCGCGCCAGCTCCTGCGCTTGCTTCAAAGCCTGCTTGGCCTCGACCAGTTCGCCGCGCAAGATTCGCAGCCATCCCAAATTGTTGAGCGCCATCGCCACCCCTTCGGCCTGCCCCAGGCGCGTTTTCAGTTCATGGCTGCGGGTCAGGTTCGCCAGCGCGCTATCGTACTGCCCCATCTCGATTTCCAGCAACGCCAGATTGTTGAGCGAAGTCGCCAGGTTGACCACATCGCGCGTCGCTTCCCGAATGGCGATGCTCTTCCTGAGATGATCCGCCGCCAGCTCCCATTCACCTTGATTGTAGGCCACGCCGCCCAGACGGTTATGGATGGAAGCCACAACATCGTAAGCATCCGATCTCTCACCCAATTGCAGCGCCTTGTGGAGCAGGGTTTGCGCCTCGGAGAGATTGCCGAGCTGGATCTGGATCCAGGCGATATCGTTCCATACCTGGGCGAGTTCATCCGGGTATTCGCCACCCGTCGCATCCAATACCTGCTGCGCCCTGGACAGGTGCTCCAGCGCGCGTTCATACTCCCCCTGTCGCTCATAGATGCGGGCGATGCGACGCTGCAGAAGGCTGATCTCGACCTGCCTGCCTCCCTGGTCTTCCAGCAGGGCTTGCAGGCCCAATTCATAATGGTGGTGCGCCTCAGGATAATCGCCGGAGAACAGCAGCGCGTCGCCCAGCCCCAGGTGTACCTGATAAGCCTGGTAGGGGGTATGCTCGACCTTGTGCAAAAGCTCCAGCGCGGCTTCGAAATGCTGGCGGGCCTGTAAATTCACGTGGTTGCGCGAGGCTTTCTGGCCTGCGAGGATCAGATAATGCAAGGCGCGATCCAGATAGGGGCTCCAGCGATAGTGGTTCGCCAGCAATTCCACCTGTTCGTCCAGGCGGTTGGCCCACATTCGCTCGATCGCCTGCGCCACCCGGCCGTGAAGCGCGCTGCGCTCCTTGCGCAACATCGTGCTGTAGATCGCATCCGACATCAAGATGTGCCGGAAAGTGTATGCCGCGCCGCGCGCATCGGCTTGCGGCATGATGAACTCGCGCTCGACCAGCGCCGCGATGGTCGTTTGTAGCATTACGGCTTCGTCGGCCGGCAGCGCCTCGCGCAATAGAGACAGGTCGAAATCCTTACCGACCACTGAGGCCACCTGCAGGGCGTGGCGATGGATCGGTTCCAGCCGATCGAACCGGGCCAGGATCAGCTCTTGAAGCGTGTCAGGAACGCCCAGTGAGGCCATCTCTGACCCCGGCATCACCGCCCAGCGGCCGTTCACGCTGCGAATGACGCCCTGGTCGATCAGCATGCGCAAAATCTCTTCCAGGTAGAACGGGACGCCCGCCGAACGGTTAAGAATCTGATCCCGCAGCTTTTCGGGCAGGTTGGGGATGGACAGCAACAGATTGAGCAGTTGTCGGCTCTGATCCTGGCTCAGGCTCTGCAACTGGAGGTGTTGAAAGCGCTCCGCAAGGTTCTGCCGCCCCCAGTTCACCATGCGCTCCAGCGCTCCAGGCTGGACGTAGCGCGAAATCGCCAGGATGAACACCGGCGCCTGGCGCAAGATCTCGAGCAGAAAGTTCAACAGGTCCAACGAAGCTTCGTCCGCCCAGTGCAGGTCTTCCAGGATGATCATCAGCGGGCGATTTTGGGCTTCGAGCAAGAACAAGTCACGCAGGGTCAGGAAAGTTTGCTGACGGAGCTGACCGGCATCCATGTGCAGCAAACGCTCGCCCGCCTGCGGGTCCGAGTGGGGCAGGCCCATCAGATTTTCCAGATAAGGCAGCGCGTCTTCGGCGTAAGTGCCCATCAATTGATAGAGCGTGCGCTTCAAGCGGTCTTGCACCTGGTGGGGCGCGAGAGTGCTCGGAGCGCCGAGGTAGCTGTGCAGGATGTCGCGGATTAGCCAGTACGACACCCGCCGATAGGCCAGGCTCTGCCCTTCGATCAGCCGCACCCAGCTTTGATCCAGCGAGGCCTTGAACTCGTTGGTCAGGCGGCTCTTCCCCATCCCCGCTTCGCCGGTGATCAGGACGAACTGGCTGCGCCCGTTCTCGATCAGGTCTTTGGCGCAGCGCTTGAGCCTGGCCAGCTCCTGATCGCGCCCGATCATCGGGGCGTACAGGCCTTCGACGCCACGCACGGAGCCAGGGCGGGGCTTCAGCCCCATCACCCGATAGGCTGTGACCGGATGATCGATCCCCTTAGGAAACAGGGCGGTAATCTGCTGACAATCCATCAAGGCGCGCACCTGTTTGTACACCGCCTCGCTGATCAGGATCGCCCCAGGCGGGGCCGCCTCTTCGATGCGGTGAGCCAGGTTCACGGTATCGCCAATGGCGGTGTAGTTCAGCACCAGATCGCTGGCGCCGATGCCTCCCACCACCACCCAACCCGAATGCAGGCCGATGCGCACATTCAGATCGATCCCCTGTTCTCGCTTCAAATCCCGGCTGAGTTGAAACAACTCGCGCTGCATGTCCAACGCCGCCCGCACCCCCCGTTCGGCGTTGTTCTCATGGGAAATGGGCGCGCCGAAGATCGCCATCAGGCCGTCTCCGGTGATCTTATCCACCACGCCTTCGTACTTGTACACGTTATGCGACAGCACATGGATATATTGCTGTACCATGACGTACAGGTCTTCGCTATCCATGTGCTCGGCCATCGCGGTGAACCCGGAAATATCAGCGAAGAGGACGGTCACATAGCGGCGCTGACCGGCGGCTTCCACGCCGGCGCGGCGCATCCGCTCCGCCAGGTCTGCCCCCATCATCGTGCCAAACTCGGCGGTGTACGGCTTGAGCCTGGACTCAGGCTCGCCCTCTGCGCGCTGCTCCAGGCGTGCGCCGCAGTTGCCGCAGAAGCGCATGCCGTCTGGGTTATCGAAGTCGCACTGGTTGCAATGCAGGCTCATCAGAATAATCTTACTATTTTTCGGCGCTGATGTGACGCACAAAATTGTTGGTTTTCGGCGATTGGGATAAATTTCCGATAAATTCGGCCTTCGGCGGTAAAGCGATCAAATCCTTGACGAAATCAGAGCGGGGTGATACACTGCGTCCCAATATGTTGACCGTTTGCGTCGAAGCCCGCGCCCGTCGTCTCGTCCCGCCCTCCCCGCTGGAAGGTCGGGTGACTGCGCGCAGCTAGACGACACGGCGCATCCGCTCGCTGGTAGATCAGGCCCTCCTTCCACGGAGGGCTTTTTCTTTATGCAACCCAAATCAAGTTCATCGGAGGCTCAAAATGGTAGAAAAATCGAGTATCAAAAAGATCGTCCTGGCCTATTCCGGCGGCCTGGACACCTCGGTGATCGTGCCCTGGCTGCGCGAGAACTATCACTGTGAAGTGGTCTGTTTCACCGCCGACGTCGGGCAGGGGGAGGAGATGGACGGCCTGGAGGCCAAGGCGCTGGCCAGCGGCGCCAGCCAGCTCATCATCCACGACATGCGCGAAGAGTTTGCCCGCGATTACATCTTTCCGGTGCTGCGCGCCGGGGCGGTGTATGAACGCAAATACCTGCTGGGCACCTCCATGGCGCGGCCGCTGATCGCCAAGCACCAAGTGGAAGTTGCACACCAGGTCGGCGCGGACGCTGTGGCGCATGGGGCGACCGGCAAGGGCAACGATCAGGTGCGCTTCGAGCTGACCTACGCCGCGTTGGACCCGCGCCTCAAAGTCGTCGCCCCCTGGCGGGAGTGGACGATCCGCTCGCGCGAGGATGCCATCGCCTACGCCCGGGCGCACAACGTCCCCATCACGCAGTCTGAAAAGTCCATTTACAGCCGCGACCGCAACTTGTGGCACCTCTCGCACGAGGGCGGCCTGCTCGAAGATCCCTGGCTGGAGCCGGATGAGGCCATGTACCAGCTTTCGGTCTCCCCAGAAGCCGCCCCCGATCAGCCCGAAGTGGTCGAAATCGCCTTCGAAAGCGGCACGCCCGTGGCGGTCAACGGCCAGAAGCTCTCTCCGGCTGCGCTGATCGCCGTGTTGAACGAATTGGGCGGCAAGCACGGCATCGGGCGCGCAGACATGGTCGAAGGCCGCCTGGTGGGGATGAAATCGCACGGCGTTTACGAGACCCCCGGCGGCGCCATCTTGCTCGCAGCGCATCAGGAACTCGAATCGATCGTCTTGGATCGCGATACGATGCACTTCAAGGATCTGGTGGCCTTGAAATACGCCGAGCTGGTGTACTATGGCATGTGGTTCACCCCCTTGCGGGAGGCGCTGGACGCTTTTGTGGATAGCACTCAGGGGCCGGTCACCGGCGAAGTGCGCCTGAAGCTGTACAAAGGCAACATCATCCCGGCAGGTCGGCGCAGCCCATTCAGCCTGTACCGCGAAGACTTCGCCACCTTCGGCCAGGAGAACGTGTATGACCAGTCCGACGCCGAGGGCTTCATCCACCTGTTCGGCCTGCCGCTGAAAGTGCGCGCTCTGAACGGTCTGCCCGTCTCCGGTCTGGACATCCCCAAACCGGATTACTCGCGCTTCAAGCGGGATTAGCCGAAATGAAGCTCTGGGGCGGCCGTTTTAGCGGCGACATGGATCCATTGGCCTGGAAGCTGAACGCTTCGCTGGCGTTCGACCAGCGCCTGGCGCGGCAAGACGTGCGCGGCAGCTTGGCCTGGGCGCAGGCGCTGGAGCGGGCGGGAGCGCTGAGCAAGGACGAGTGCGACCAGATCTGCGCCGGGCTGCAGGCCATTCGAGACGAATTCGAGCGCCAGGCCTTTCAATTCAGAGAAAGCGACGAAGACATTCACACCGCAGTCGAGCGGCGGCTGGGCGAGTTGATCGGCCCGCTGGCGGGCAAACTGCACACCGGCCGCAGCCGCAACGATCAGGTAGCCACCGACCTGCGCCTGTGGCTGATGGAGCACTTGCCGCTGCTGGAGGCAGCGATCGCCGACTTGCAGGCGGCGCTGATCGAGCGCGCCGAGGCGGACTTCGGCATGCTCATGCCCGGCTATACGCACCTCCAGCGCGCCCAGGTGATCCTGCTCAGCCACTGGTGGCTGTCGCACTTCTGGCCCTTGCAGCGCGATCGCCAGCGCCTGGCGCAGGCGCGCCAGCGCGCCGCAACGCTCCCCCTGGGCTGCGGCGCGCTGGCCGGGACGCCCTTCCCGGTGGATCGCCTGGCCCTGGCGCAGGCCTTGGGCTTCGAGGCGCCCGCCCCCAACAGCCTGGACGCCGTCTCCGACCGCGATTTCGTCGCCGAGACGCTCTTCTGCGCGGCGCTGATCGGCGTGCATCTGAGCAAGCTGGCCGAGGCCATCGTGCTCTTCTCCAGCGCCGAGTTCGGCTTCATCGAGCTTTCCGACGCCTACGCCAGCGGATCGAGCCTGATGCCGCAGAAAAAGAACCCGGATGTCTTCGAGCTGGCGCGCGGCAAGAGCGGCGCGTTGATCGGCTGGCTGAGCGGCATGCTGGCGACGCTCAAAGGTCTGCCCTCGGCCTACGACAAAGACCTGCAGGAAGATAAGACCCCGCTGTTCGACGCCTACGACGCCCTGAGCGCCGTGTTGCCCGTCCTGGCGGGGGCGTTGCGCAGCCTGAAGGCGCGGCCGGAGCGCATGCGGGCGGCCATCGACTCGACGATGATGGCGACCGATCTGGCGGATTATCTGGTGGACAGGGGCCTGCCCTTCCGCCAGGCGCACGCCCTGGCCGGTCGGGCGGTGCAATTTGCGCTGGCGCAGGGCAAGCCGCTCGAGGCGCTCAGCCTGCAGGAGTTCCAGGCCCTGGCGCAGGAATTGGGCGCCGTCGCCTTCGACCAGCAGGTTTACCAGGCGTTCGACCCGGCGCAGAGCGCCGCGCGTCGGAGCGCCATCGGCGGCACCGCCCCGCAAGCCGTGCAGCAGCAAATCCAGCAGGCCAAAAACGCCCTGCGCGCCGTCGGCTGAGGCCGCGCCAGCCAGGCCTATCGCGGCGCGGGTTTGATATAATCCATGGGACAACCTCATTCGAAAGGAATCCCATGGAAGGAAAACTGCAAGAACTCAAGAAGCGTCTGCTGGAGATCGACGACCTGGAAAAGGCCGCCGCCGTGCTCAGTTGGGATCAATCCACCTACATGCCGCCCGGCGGCGCCGAAGCCCGCGGCCGCCATATCGCCACTCTGACGCGCCTGGCGCACGAAAAATTCACCGACCCGGCGATCGGCAGGCTGCTGGACGACTTGCAGCCTTACGCCGAGAGCCTGCCCTACGACTCTGACGACGCCAGCCTGATCCGCGTCACCCGCCGCAAGTACGAGCGCGAGATCCGCGTGCCGCCGGATTTCGTCGGCGAGCTATCCAACCATATGGCGCAGTCCTACCAGGTGTGGACCGAAGCACGCCCCGCCGACGACTTCGCCCGCATGCAGCCCTGGCTGGAAAAGACCCTGGATTACAGCCGTAAACTGGCGCAGTTCTTTCCCGGCTATGAGCATATCATCGACCCGCTGGTGGATTACGCCGACTATGGCATGAAAGCCTCGACGCTCAAGGTGCTGTTCGCCGACCTGCGCCGCGAGCTGGTCCCCATCGTGCAGGCGATCACCTCTCAGCCCCCGGCGGACGATGCTTGCCTGCGCCAGTATTATCCCCAGGAGGCGCAGCTTGCTATCAGCAAGGAGCTGGTCGCCAGGATGGGCTACGACTTCCAGCGCGGGCGGCTGGATCTGACCCACCACCCCTTCGAGACTAACTTCGCCGTGGGCGATGTGCGCATCACCACGCGGGTCAAAGAGTATGACCTGCGCGAGTGCCTGTACGGCGTGCTCCACGAGGGCGGCCACGGCATGTACGAACAGGGCGTGCGCCCGGCGCTGGACGGCACGCCGATCGGCGGCGGCGCCTCGGCGGGCCTGCACGAGAGCCAGTCGCGCCTGTGGGAGAACGTCGTCGGCCGCAGCCGCGATTTCTGCGCCTACGCCTATCCGCGCCTGCAGGCGGCTTTCCCCGAGCAGCTCGGCGATGTGCCCATGGAAACCTTCTATCGGGCGATCAACCGCGTCGAGCGCTCGTTGATCCGCGTCGACGCCGACGAGGTGACCTACAATCTGCACGTCATGCTGCGCTTCGATTTCGAAATGGCGCTGTTGGAGGGGACGCTGGCGGTGCGCGACCTGCCCGAAGCCTGGCGCGAGCGCTTCCAGGCCGACTTTGGCATCGCGCCCACGGACGACCGCGACGGCGTGCTGCAGGACGTCCACTGGTACGGCGGGATCGTCGGCGGGGCCTTCCAGGGCTACACTCTAG
The DNA here is from genome assembly GCA_964503145.1 of uncultured Anaerolinea sp. GTDB lineage: Bacteria > Chloroflexota > Anaerolineae > Anaerolineales > UBA4823 > RBG-16-57-11. The sequence goes on from CAZCYV010000006.1 coordinate 191,593, forward strand.
GCAACATCCTCAGCGCCCTGTTCTACGCCCAGGCCTTGCAGGCGCACCCCGAAATCCCCGCCGAGATGCGCCAGGGCAAGTTCGATACCCTGCACGGCTGGCTGGTCGAGAACATCTATCAACACGGCAGCAAATTCACGCCCTCCGAGTTGGTCGAGCGCGTCACCGGTGGGCCGATCCGCATCGAGCCGTACATCGCTTATTTGCGCACCAAGTACGGGGAGTTGTACGCCCTGTCGTAGGGACAGGTCTGGACATAGAGAGGCGAATGGCAGAGGACGGCGCAGACCGGCCCCTACATTGATTAAAGGCAAACACGAACGAAAGGACAACCGATGACCCCGAGCTTCGATCTCAAAATCGGCCTGGTCTATCCCCAAACCGAATACGGCAACGACCCCGCGGCAATCCGCGATTACGCCCAGACGGCCGAAGGCCTGGGCTTCTCGCACATCCTGGCCTACGACCACGTCTTGGGCGCCAACCCCAACCGCCCCGGCGGCTGGCAGGGGCCTTACACCTACCAGCACCCCTTCCACGATCCGCTCACCCTGTTCAGCTTCATGGCCGCGGTCACCCAAAAGATCGAGTTCACCACCGGGGTGATCATCCTGCCGCAGCGCCAGACCGCCCTGTTCGCCCGCCAGGCCGCCACGCTGGACGTGCTCAGCGGCGGCAGGCTGCGCGTGGGCGTCGGGCTGGGCTGGAACGCCATCGAATACACCGCCCTCGGTCAGGATTTCCACACCCGCGGCCGGCGCATCGAAGAGCAGGTGGAAGTGCTGCGCCTGCTGTGGACGCAGCCGCTGGTCACCTACAAGGGGCGCTGGCACGACATCCCCGACGCCGGGCTGAACCCGCTGCCGCTCCAGCGGCCGATCCCGATCTGGTTTGGCGGGCACGCCGAGGCGGCCCTGCGGCGCGCCGCCCGCCTGGGCGACGGCTGGATGCCGATGTACCGCTCGGCGGCCGACGCCCGCCCCGCCCTGGAGCGCCTGGCCCAATATCGCCGGGAGGCCGGTCGGGAGTCGCTCCCCTTCGGCATCGAGCCGCGCTTCTCCTACGGCGATGGCGACGCCGGCGTGTGGCTGTCCCTGATCGCCGACTGGGAGGCGGCGGGCGCCACCCACATCTCCTTCAACACCATGGGGCACGGCTTCGACACGCCCGCCAAGCACCTGGCGGCGGCGCGCCTGCTCGCCGACGCCCTCGGATGGGGTTAGCTCAGCCATGCGCTTCGCCTTCTTCGACATCGACGGCACCCTGACCAGCGAGCACACCTGGCAGGGGATCATGGCGTATTTCACCCACAACCGCCTGCGCCGCGGGACGCACCTGGCCTACCTGGCGGGGCATTACCCGCTGTACTTCCTGCGCCGCCTGCGCCTGATCTCGGAGAGCGCCTTCCGCGCCCCCTGGGCGGCGCACCTGGCCTGGTATGTGCGCGGTTACACCCCCGAACAGGCGCAGGCGGTGTGGGATTGGGTGGTGGAGCGCTTCCTGGCCCGCTGCTGGCGCGCCGATGTGCGCCGCCTGCTGGACGAGCACCTGCAGGCCGGCGATGCGGTGATGCTGGTCTCGGCCGCGCCGCAGCCGCTGGTCGAGCGCATCGCCCAAGAACTCGGGGCGCAGTACGCCGCCGGCACCCGCTTCGCTACGGACAATGGGCGCTACACCGGCCGCGCCGAGCCGCCGGTAGTGATCGACGAAGGCAAAGCCCAGGCGGCGCAGGCCGTCCTGCAGGCGCATGGCCTCTCCGCCGACCTGTCCGACAGCACCTGCTACGCCGATTCGACCTCCGATCGCCCGTTCCTGGAGATGGTCGGCCACCCGGTCGCCGTGTATCCCGACAACGCCCTGCGCCTGCTGGCGACCCAGCGCGGCTGGCGCATCTTCCCGGGATAGGCGCGGCGGTTTTTTTAATGTAAAACTTCACATTCTCATATATAATAACAAGCAGGGTTTGGTTTAGCGTTCATCTGGGAGGTCGCCATGCAGATCGGCATCAACGGCTATACCATGGCTTACGACGAGGCCGGCCACGGTCTGCCGTTGATCTTCGTCCACGGCTTCCCACTCAACCGCCAGCTCTGGCAGCCACAACTCGATGGATTGTCCGACGTCGCCCGGGTCATCGCCCCCGACCTGCGCGGCCACGGCGATTCCGACCCCGCCCCCGGCCCCTATTCGATGGACCTGTTCGCCGACGACCTGAACGCCTTCCTGGACGCGCTGGGAATTCAGGAGAAGATTGTGCTGTGCGGGCTATCCATGGGCGGCTATGTGGCCTTTGCCTTTTACCGCAAGTATGCCCAGCGGCTGCGCGGCTTGATCCTGACCGCCACCCGCGCCGCCGCCGACTCGCTCGAATCCCGCCTGGCGCGTGACCAGATGGCGGCGCTGGCGCAGGTGCAGGGCGTGGCGGCGGTCGTCGAAAGCATGCTCCCCAGGATGCTCTCCCCGGTCACGCTGCAAAACCGACCCGAGATCGTCGCCCAGGCGCAGGCGATCATGCTGCGCACCTCGCTGCAGGCGGTGCTGGGCGACCTGGCGGCGCTGAAGGAGCGCCCCGACTCCACCCCCACCCTGGCGCAAATCGAAGTACCGACCCTGCTGCTCCCCGGCGCCGACGACCAGATCGTGCCGCTGAGCGAGGCCGAGGCGATGCGCGATGGCATCCGCAGGGCGCGGCTGGTGGTGGTGGAGCAGGCGGGGCATTTGCCAGGGATGGAGAACCCGGGAGCGTTCAATGAGGCGGTGCGGGAGTATCTGGGAGGTTTGGGGGAGGGTGGCTGATATCACGGCAATAGAGCAGAGCCGCATCAGGTGTTTTGCGAAAGGGGCGTTAACCCAGCGGGGAAGCTGGATGTTATCACGAATTGGGCGTGTGCTAGGGTGTTTTTGCAGGGTATAAGGTTTCTGTATAATTGATAGCGAGGCGGCTTGCCACAAGTGGAGTATAGGTAAGGGACAAGGAGCAACAATGTCAGAGGGCATCGTAATCGCTCTGATAGGATTTGCTGGTGCAGTTCTTGGAGCCGCTATTGCAGGTTTTGCAACCGTCGCAGCCGCGGGTATTAAAGGGAAAGGCGAAGGTTCAATTTCCTGTGGTTTGGTTGGTCTACTGGCATCATTAGGAGCAGCAGGCGGTTTGGTCTTAGGAGTGGTTTTTGGAGCATCGGTGATGCAGCAAAGAGTAGTGTCACCGTCACAACCACCAGCAATCGTTGCTAATCCAACGCAGATACCACCAACACCTTTACTATTAACACCAACTTCAGCATCAACAGCAAGTGCAGGGTCATTCCGTGAACACAGGCAAACGCCAATTGTTAGAACTGGAGTACTTGCTCAAGGGACTTATTCAGACGGAATGGCCCCCTTTACCGAATCAGATATTTCGGCTCATCTGAATATTCAGCGAATACGCCTTGAGGAAAATCCAGATGGGTGTGGAGTAGCCTTTTTGAGTGCGGATGAAATCTGGTTTGGATCATCAGTGAAGACCACTTTGACCATCAATGGATTTAGTGTAGGCACAATAAATTGACCAACCGGTAGACACGGCTATATATTCAATGTTCATATCAACGTTGGCGACAGGATTTGTGTGACGTATTTTGAACCATCTGGCTTCCATATCTTCTTTGGACCAGATTTGTATTATCATTATGACAGTTACTGTTATCGTGGCAATTGCTGAAAACGGAAAGCGGCGGGCTGACAGCAAGTGCTTCCAGCCGACACGCTCCGCTCGCTTTGCGGCGGCTGAAGCGCGTGCTGTTTGCTGGCTTTACGTGTTGTTTCAAACCGAATCTTACAAGGAGTATCGATATGCAAGAAAATGTCTTCAAATGGGCATCCAAAGTAAAAAAACCACTCACTCTGGCTTCTGTTATTGCCATTGCTTTGTACTTCATCTATAAAATCATTTTGGGTATGGATATTTTTGCCCCATTAGGTGAAAATAACACTTTTACCCTTGTCACTTCAATTGCGGATAAAATCTTCTATTTGTCACTGATTTCTCTAGTTTTTGGAATTGTTTCATTCTCTCTTCTAAGCTATTTCAATGCGCAACGCTCACGACAGCAACGTGAGTGGATTGTTACAGGACATGTTTTTCTAAGTAACGGAAAACCGCTAAAAGGGGCGTTAGTTTTTGTTGAGGGTGTTGATCGGAGCAAGGAGACTGATGCAAATGGATGGTTTTCTATCGTAGTAAATGAGCAAGAGTCATGGATAGTTCATGCTAGTTACAACGAACAGTACACAGAAACTGAAATTGCAAGGGAGAATATTAATAAGCCTATACGCTTAACCATTTCTATCCAGGAATCTGATAGCCTACCACCTGCTCTTCCCCCAGTCGAATCCCCATCTTCTAGCAAAGTTATCGAGTTGTTAAAAGACCCTGTTCCTTCTTTGCGGCTTATCAAAACACACTTAAGCCAACAACCAGCCGAACGAGACTATTCAGAGCCAATAATTGCCGCTCTCAGTCCAATTTGCGAAAATGACTCAGAAGTAGCCAAATTGATATTTCAGCAGCTCATTCATGAACAATACCTTAATTCTCTTGTTGGCGGCAGGTACGAATTATCACTTAAAGCACATGATATATTAATCAAAAGGAGGCCATGATGGCAAGAAGAACTTTTAACCTACAGACACAATTAGCTCAAAATAGGCGGGGGAGTGTGATGGATATTCCCCATCCAGCGCTATTGCGTTATAGCGAACCTAAAGCCTTGATAGCACAATTTGAGGAAGCTTGGGGAACTAAGCCTGAAGCCGTAGTCTTGCCAGTTGCGGTAGCAGATGGATTGATGTTCAAGGTGGAGGGCTTGAGCGAACCGATTTCACCTTATGCCATTGGATTTTCGGGAGGGCTGAAAGACTTTCAGGACATTGTTCATGCTTTTGCAAAAGAAGGTCTCGATATTTATTTGTTGATTGTACCTACACTACAATTCGTTGGTACAGATGCGTTGCATATTGTAGATATCGTTGGAGACGGCTCGGCACAGTTGTGCATCAGTAATCCTCGTAGTCAAGATGTTATTGCCGCTGTGTTAGGTACTGGAGTGGATTTAGCAATCGAAACTACAAAAAACACTCAGGGAAAACTTAGAGGAGTAGTTGTAGATGTTGTGGATCTTTGGCCCATGGGAGGGCAAAACAAGCGATTGGAACTAACCTGTTTTTGTCCGTCTTGTGTAAAGTATATGGAAGAACACAAGCCTGGTTTGATCAGACAATTCAAAACGTTTCCGAATCCCTGGAACTTGCTGCTGCAAGCTACCCCAACGGGAATAAGCCACATTGATGAAGTGCATCTGAATTCTACCGCCAGTGACATTATTGGTCTTAGCCGTCAAAAGGGCTTTGAAGAAGTGTTCGAAGATCGCACAATGCCTTTTCTCCTTGACCAGGCAGAAGTGTTGTTGGATTACGTTGAAGTTCGTCATAACCAAACTATTGCCGCAGTAACGGCAATTTTTGAACAAGCTTTACGAGGCCTGGAGTCTGTCCCCAGACGTATCATTCTGACTGAGGGTTCTTACTACGATTGGACCGCCGGCATTCAGCTGGAGCGCTTGGATACATCATTTCCTCAAGGCGCATTGCCTTTTGATGAGATTTGGTTTGATCCAAGCTCTACCGAGTTGTTAATGGCAAACATTCCATTCCGCTCATATATGTGGAAACGCGCGCGGTATTACATTGATGCTTTCTTTGACCTGGTGGCCCACGCCACTGATCCAGTCAAGCGTGCAACCACAGGTATAGCGCAGATGAAAATTGCGGAAGTGCGCGGACTACTCAAATCACGTTTAAGCCAAGCTGTAGGGACTGCTATGACAGGATATACTTCGTTGGCATCCTTGCCTGACATTAAGTCTGATGATGCTGGTAGCATGCGTATAGGATTTGTCGGCGTGGCACTAACAAGAGAAAGTGGAGAGAAATTGATTGAAGGTCTCAGTATTCCACCAGGTTTGGCCGACATTACTTTTACTTTTGCTGCACCACCAGCTAATACCTTGTAAGCTTTGATGCGCTCTTTGATGGCAGCCAAAGAAGAATAGTGCTTCAAGAGCTTCACCAAAGAGCCAATTAACATTGCATCAAGTGTAATCTAAACTATCATCCCGGACCCTTTCCGAGCTTTTCCCCTCGGCTCCCGCACCTTACCAACCGAAGAACCGCAACCGTTCCCCCCGTCGCCGGGATCGATGGTAGCCCGGCGCTCGCTTCCGTCAAGGGCGGCTGCGCTGAACGCCTTTGACTGCGGCTGCGCTCCGGCGCGGCGGCCGGGGCGCTCACCGCGCCTGGGGACGGGCTGCACACGCGTCGAACCACATTGCCGCCTTGTGGAAAACATCAAGCGGCCCTGACCGGCGCGCTAGACTTCCTCCACC
>CAZCYV010000007.1:0-151204 GCA_964503145.1 uncultured Anaerolinea sp.
GCAGCATGATCGCCACCTGGGCGATGGTAGTCAATCGCTTCTTCTCGTCCCATGTCCGTATCCAGGCTGATCGCGGCCATACCGTTGTCAGCGCTGGTCCATATCGCATGGTGAGGCATCCGGGGTATGCAGGCGGCATCTTGGCATGGATTGCAGCACCAATCTTCTTCAGCTCGTATTGGGTAACGATCCCATCCATCGTGGTGATTATTCTGACCATCATCCGCACGGTGCTGGAAGACCGCACGCTACAGGAAGAACTTCCAGGCTATCGCGAATACGCAGAACGGGTACGCTACCGCTTAATGCCAGGGATTTGGTAGGATGTGCTTTCATACATGAAGCCGCCCAACACGCGCTTCCAGCCGACAGCGCTCCGCATCGCTCCGCGTGCGGCTGAACCCGACCGTTGGGCGGCACAAAGGTAATAGTAAGGAGCACAAATCAGATGAGTGAATTATCGCTACGAACCGCTGGTATCCTGTTAGTTGTATTGCCAACCGTTGCTATCGGTGGAGTGAGTATTCTGTTCTTATGGATTTCAAGCAGAAGTGACTATATGCGCAACCCGCTACGATCTCGCTTTTGGGCAGCAGGTCATGCTCATGCAGGCGTGCTATTGGTATTGTCGTTGGTATCGCTTCTATACGTGGATGCTGCTGATTTGTCAGATGGACTGAAAACACTCGTGCGCTGGGCGATTCCTTCTTCAGCGATATTTATTCCCGCTGGTTTCTTTCTCTCTGTACTACCTCGAGAAATCAAGAAACCGAACGCCGTCCTAAATCTGGCGTATTTCGGATTCGCTACACTGACCATTGGGCTGCTTGTGCTGGGCATTGGATTATTGAGGGCATTGTGACATGAACACACAGAAAGTAGCCCTGGTTACGGGTGCCTCATCAGGATTTGGTCGCCTGATTGCCAGTAAACTTGCTCAAAGAAGTTTTCGCGTCTTCGGGACAAGCCGTAAGGAACATGCTACCACATCAGAAAACGTCCAGATGCTTGTACTCGATGTGCGGTCAGACCAATCAGTCCAATCATGTGTTGAGATGGTGTTATCTCAAGTCGGTCGGATCGATGTGCTCATCAATAACGCGGGACATACACACACAAGTGTTATTGAAGAAACAAGCGGCGAGCAGGCGAGGGATGTGCTAGAGACAAACTTCTGGGGGGTTGTTCGAGTCACCAATGCCATCTTACCTGTAATGAGGCAACAGCGCAACGGGCACATTATCAACATAAGTTCCCTTGCAGGATTAATCGGAGCACCAGGGCAGGCTTTTTATTCTGCAAGCAAGTTTGCACTGGAGGGCTACAGCGAAGCGTTGAGTTATGAAGTTGAGCAATTCAATATCAAAATCTCTTTGGTTGAACCTGGTTTTTTCAGCACCAACCTGCACCATGCTCTATTGAAGGGCGCATTGATTATTCAGGACTACCAGGCATTGCGCGAAACCATCGAATCATCAATCCAGCAAGCCATTTCTCAAGGTGGTGATCCTGAAAAAGTAGCCGATTTAGTCATCAAAGTAGCAGAAAGCAGGTCCCCAAGGCTACGCTACAGAATTGGGAATGACGCAATCTGGACACCACGCTTACGAATGCTATTACCTGAAACCATGTTTCGTTTTGGTACACGAAGGCGATTCAAATTGCCTTGAAGCTTCAATATCAATAGCCGCCCAACAACGGCTTGCACCTGACGCCGCTCCGCTGCGCTGCGCGGCGCAGGTGAAGCGCAAGCCGTTGGGCTTGCTTGTGGCGATTGGAGTTAACAGGGAATTGTGTTATGAGCTATATTGAAGCTAATGCAAAGGGGCGTGAACGGCTCTGGGTCTTGGTAAGTGAGTTGACTGACGAAGAATTAACCCTGCAAGTAGGTGATGGCTGGACCATAGCAGCAATGCTGGCACACCTTGCATTCTGGGATTATCGGGTGCTTGTGCTGATTGGGCGCTGGAAAAAGGTAGGGGTTGGACCTTCCCCAATTGACATTGATGGTGTAAACGATGCAATGAAACCGCTATGTCTTGCGATACCTCCTCGCGAAGCGGCAAGATTGGCAGTCAATGCAGCGGAAGCAGTTGATGCCGAACTTGCGAACTTGCCTGAGGATTTGAAGCCAGGTATTAACGTACTGGTACAGGAAGGGAAGTTTCGGCTAAATCGGTCTATTCACAGAAATGAGCATTTGGATCAAATCGAAAGGATACTTGCAGAATCCAGCAGGCAAGCCTGACGGCCACTAGCTCAGCGCCCGGCGACCCGGGCATCGCCTCACCCATTATCGCGCCCCCTGGCAGGCAAGGCACGTGTGCATTTCGCCGCGCCAGCCGGGCCCGCCGCAGCGAGTTGTTAGGCGCCACCGATCGTAGCCCCGGCGCCCCGGTACGCCAGATACAGGCGGCCCACCAGCACGAAGGCCTGCGGCGTCGATTGGAAGTCTCCGAAGGCGACCCGACGGGTGGCTGGGCAAAGGTACCCCGCCGGCCCACCGTTCACCGAGGCGCTGCCAGTTTGTCAATGATGGACAGCAATTCGATTTTTGTTTCAGCGTTCAACATTTTATCTCTCCAAGTATTACGTTGTCGTTGGGCGGCTATTCACCGTAATAGACTTGTGCTTGCTTTCCGATTTGAATTAATCGTACACCAATCAACAGAATCATTCGTATCGGGCAACATCGCATTCATGATTCAACCTCTTTCTATATTCCTCTCTGATGTTATCTATTAGAGCCGCCCAAGGACGGCGTTATGCTGCTCCTGGTTGAAGCGACGACGGCTTACGGCACGAGCACGATCTTGCCCTTCAGGCCTCCCCTCCCCAGCAGTTCGTGTGCATATCTTGCCTCGACAAGAGGCAATCGCTGTGCGACGAGCGGCTTGATCCTTTTCTGCTGAAGGAGATCAAGCAAGGCAATCAAATCCTGTCGAAACAAAGCTGGTCGCAGGCGTTTCAGCGTCTGGATGCTATAAAGAACAACCCGCTTCCTGCTCGGGAGAGCCAAGCTGGCAACAATATATACCGCGAGAATAAAGATTGCCCGAAAGCGATGACGACCACCGGAAGGACCTGAAGCCAATCGCCCTCCGCGTAGTGAGCCAGTGAGACCATAGGCCACAACCGTCCCACCACGAAGGAGCGCCTCACGGGAACGCCAGATATGCGTGCCACCAATGCTGTCAAAGACAACGTTAACGCCCCCACCCGTTTGACGCTGGATCTCTGTCACGAAGTCTTGATGCTGATAGTCGATCGGGATACCGCCCAGGTCGGATACCGCGGATGCTTGTTCCGATGAACACGTACCGAACATCTCCAAGCCGGCGAGCCGCCCAAGCTGCAAGAGTGCCGAGCCGACCCCGCCTGACGCGCCGTGGATCAGCACGCGCTGGCCTTGTCTGACGTTAGCCGAACGATGTAGCATCTGGTACGCCGTGACGTAGTTCAGCACAAGGCTGACAGCCTCGGCGGCGTCCAACCCAGATGGCACGGGAACCAGTTCGCGTTGCGGCAGGCAGACGAACTCCGCGTAAGCGCCGCTAATCGGCAGCGCGGCAACTATCTGGCCAGGTTCAATTCCAGACACGCCGTCGCCGAGCCGATCCACCAAGCCAACCAGATCCCACCCCGGCGTGAAGGGCACTCGGGGCGTTTCAGGATGAATGCCTTCGCGCATCATGAGGTCCGCCAAAGAAACACCTGCGGCCAGCACTCGCACGCGCACTTCACCGCGCTTCGGCTCGGGGCAATCTTCTTCCAGGACCTGAAGGGCATCGGGCCCGCCGTAGTGAGTAACGATGATGCGCTTGTGTTTCATAGACTGACTCCTCGGTTGTCGGGTGCTCGATCTTGTGCGGCATAACGGTTTGCGCTTCACCTGCGCCACGCAGCGCAGCGCAGCGGCGTCAGGGGCAAGCGCGTGTTAGGCGGGCATATCCTTAAGGCGCAGTTCTTTTATGCCTGTTCACGAGAAACGGCATTATCAGAACCGCCAGCGCCACGAGGATCAAAGCAATCAACCAGGCAATGCCACCAGGCTTGCCCAACCGGAAATTCATCACATCGCCCAGGGTGAACAACAGGTTGGTCAGCATATGCCCCAGCACGCCGTACCAGAAGCCCAGCCGAATGCGCAGGTAGCCGTAGGTCAGGCCGCCGATGAGTTGGGGCAAGACCAGGAGGATGACCGCCCACAACGGCGACTGCTGGGCATAATTACCGAGGTGCGCCAGCGCAAAGAGCAGCGCGCCCAGGTAATAGTACCCACCCACATGGCGGTTGAAGAAGTCTGCGTAGCGATGGCCGCGGCGTTCACGCACCCAGAAGAAGAGGCAGATTCCCGCCGAAAGTCCCAGGTAGAACAGCACGTCGGCCCCGATGCACAGCGATTCCTCGCTGAATATCTCGGCAAACGGTTTGGGGGCATATTGCACCGTGGACAGGACCAGCGAGATGAAGAGAAACAGGAGATTGGGCGCCAATCCCAGCCGGAAAGAGAGTTCTTCGATCAGCGATGCAACCAAGACGGCACTCAATAGGTCCATTAAGAGGTCGAACTCTGTTTGTACGATTTCGGTTATATATTCGCCGGCTTCGATGAGGAAATCAGGGCGGGTCGTTGCCAGCGACAACAGGATTTCCAGCGCCACAATCAAGAGAACGAGCATCAGTTTTTGCCCGATTCCTGCGCTCAACCGTTCGGCAACCGGACGGCGCAGAAAGTTCCAGAAATCCAGTAGGGGATGGGAAAGAGAAGAACTCATAAGTGCCTGCAGAGTTTGGTCTTAACCCTGCACACTCACCATTTCCATCTTGGAGCGTGACTCAAGGCGAGAAATGAGCCAGTAAGCCGCAGCCAGCGCGGCGAAGAGGGCCACTATGTCATACACAGTGATTTGCCCTGGTGTCAAGAAAAGGGCAATCGGGGGCAGCGAGCCGCCCTCGTACCCGAAAAGTACGGTCAGGAGCAAATTGTTGATGGCGTGCATCCCCAGCGCGTAATCCAGCGAACCGCTGCGCAGGGTGATGAGAGTCCAGCCCGCGCCGAAGAAAAACCAGTTGAGAACGCTGAGCAAGAAATCTTGTTCGACTTCGGCATTGCCCAGGTGCGGCAGGGTGAACAGCACACCGTTGAGGATGCTCAAAATCAGCCAGTTTTTTGTCAACCGTCCGCCAGCCTGCAGCAAATACCCGCGAAAGAAGAACTCCTCCGCGCTGGTTTGCAGCGGCATCAACACCAGCGCCGCCAGCAGATACGGCCAATACTGCAAGAAGTTGGCGTTGAACGTGTAACGAACACCCATAAAAATCACACTGCCGAGCGTGACCAGGATGAGCAGCCCCGCCCAAATGCCTGCGCCGAGCAGCAGACGCCGGCCGTTCAGTCGTCTGTTCGGGCCAATCAGCGAGCCGAACGAACGGCGGTGCAGCCAGGCGGTTGCCAGCCAGACTCCAAGCAGCAGCAAGCCAAAGGTCAGCAAGCCGAGTGCAAGTTCGGCGACAGAACCGGGGGCAAGCAGACCGCTTTCTTGAAAAGGCACGGTCAGGAACGCAGTGCCTACCATCCATACTGCCAGGATGAGGACAATCCCCACCCCATAGCGCCACCAGGCGTTTTTACCCTGATCGGCTAGAGCAAGATAGACGTTTTGGGACATTGGAACCACCTCTAATCACATTAACTTGGATATTTTAGCATGTTTCCCTGCTTGATAGCGCCCGCCCAACGGTCAGCATCAGCGGCGGTGCGCAGCGCAGCGGAGCAACATCTCATGATGGCGCGGCCATCATTTTTCCTGGGGGAACGGATAAGCCTGTTCCCAGGAAGCGCGTGTTGGGCGGCATGGCAGAGATTGGTTGATTTTTACTTGAGGAGGCGATCATACTCGTCATGCGTACCAATCCAAAACCACGTTACCGTATCGCCTTTCAACAATCCAAGCGCTCTGTATCCCAAACCAATACGCACTGAGTAAACTGGCTGGCTTTCTTTCACTCGCTTGGATGGGCTGGATTATCTCACCACAATTTGCAGGCTTGCCGCGCTCGCTGACGGATTTCTGGTGGCAAGGCCCAGTAATGTTGCCAGAATGACAGGGTAGTTTGCGATTTCATGGATGCTCGATGAATTCGTCGTGTTCATCGAACATCGGCAATACTTTACCTTCATTGATCTCGACTTCGACTGCCGCCACCAGCGCCGCTAACTTATCATCGTCGGTTGCCGCAAATTGCGTATCCCATATCGCTTCATCCACCGCAATTTCTTCAAAGGTTTCTTCGGTGGGTAGCGGATGTGTCTTGAGAAAGAGCGCGAATTGATAAAGTTGCACCGTGCGCGCCAGCGGCATGCTTGCAGCAATTTCTGCGATGGCCTTTATCAGATCGGCGTGGGTCTGTCGTATCTTTGTTTCCATAATTTCTACTCCACCCAAATTCTATCACGGCTATCCTAGCACTGGCATGATGCGCTTCCGTAATGCCGCCGAACGAGACTGTCGGAAAACCTTTTTCGCAAACCAAACCGCCTGCGCGGCTGCCCTTGACTGCGGCGAGCACCGGGGTACAATCGTTCCAGGCGACGACGGGAATAATCGTGGTTCTTCGGTTGGCAAGGTACGAAAGCCGAGGGAAAAAAAGCTCGAGAAGTGTCCGGGATGATGGTTAAGAGTACATCTTAGGCTTTGGAGTGAATGATCAGACATAGAAACAGCTTAACTTTTATGAGTTTGGATATATAATCAATACAGGATTCATTTTTCGGCTGGCTATACGGTAAAAATGCAGTGTATCAAATATCCGTATAATCAATAGTTCGGCGGCAAGAATGACACTGAAAATTGCCTGTTTGGGGTGGGGTTCGCTGATCTGGGACCCACGCGCGTTGCCGATTCAGCGCAAGTGGTTCGAGGACGGGCCTTTTGTACCCGTAGAGTTCACCCGTCAATCGTCGGACGGCCGCATTACTCTCGTGATCGAACCAAGCGCTGCTCCGGTGCGTGTGTTATGGGCAGTGATGCTTTCGCCCGATCTGCAATCAGCGAGGGATGCCCTCCGCGATCGTGAAGGCATTACAGGCGATAAATGGATGTCGCGAATTGGATCGTGGCAGCGGGGTGAAGCTGCCCCTGAATCGATCAGTGAACTAGCCGAGTGGGCGCAGGCACATGGTGTAGATGCTGTTGTCTGGACCGCACTCGGCCCCAGATTCAATGGTCAGGAGACCTCACCCTCGGTCGATCAAGTGATCCAATACCTGCGGAACCTGACCGGTCCTATACGGGAGAACGCAGAGCGTTATGTTCGGTGCGCGCCTCGCCAGATTGACACTGAGTATCGCCGTCGTATCGAAGCGGAACTGGGTTGGTCGTACCGCGATTGCAGGTCAGTTGCCGTCTAACAACAGCTTGCTAAGAACGTACACCTTGCTCGTTCATCCGGCCGGAAGGCTGGCTGTGCCAGCCAGGGAGTGCTTCACCTGACGCCGCTCCGCTGCGCTTCGCGGCGGCTGAAGCGCGTGCCGTTGGGCGGCTGTATCTGAACAGCAAAGGGAGTGTTCTTTAATGGCGGAGTCACGTGGAGCAAGAAATCAACAAGTTGCACGAGCAGGCGAATATTTTGTCGTCGCCGAATTAAACAAACGCGGTGCATTCGCCGTGACTTTTGCTGGAAATATGCCAAAGATCGATGTCATCGCGTGCAACAGTGATGAAAGTCGCACGGTTTACATTCAAGTCAAAACCAAGCGTGACGGGAAGAGTTGGCAGTCGAGTATCGCTGGTAGTCAGCCAACGGAACCAAAAGATGATGAACATAACTTTTGGGTGTTTGTTGACTTGGGCGATGTGCATACATCTCCACGGTACTGGATTGTCCCAGAGTGGTGGATAAGAGACGATATCTACCATGCGCATCAAGCTTATCTGAAAAAGCACGGTGGAATACGTCCTGGGAATCCAGAGTCGCTACATCACTCGATTGAGGAGAGCAGGCTTGAACAATGGAAAGACCGCTGGGATATTCTTGGTATTTTTGGTTGAGTAGGGAGTTTGTAGTTCCAGTGAAGCATCAATTGCAAGGTTGCCGCCGAACGACGGCGAGCCCAGCGGCCCGGCGAAGCGAGCGCAGCGGTCGGCTGGATGCGCTTGTTGGGCGCAATATGTCTGAGAAGAAGGACCCACTCTCACAAAAGTTCTACTAGTTCGTCACGTGTCATCTCGCAATCACGCAGAATTTTTGACATCAACCCTGGGCCAATGGTTTCGCCACGATGAACGGGAACGACGGTGCAGCGTCCGTCGGGATGTTGCAAAAAGTGATGGCTACCCTTGACACGGATCACTTCAAAACCAGCCTTACGTAACGCACCAATGAGTTCTTGTCCCCTGACGCGCGGCAGTCTTGTCATACTTCAACCCAGATGCGTTGAATGCCTATAAATTCCTGAGGCGAGACCGTTTCGCCTTCGACTTCTAGGCACAACTCAATGGCTTCCCGGATACGTTTCATCAAGGTATCCAACGACTTAGCCTGGGTATGACAGCCGCGCAATTCAGGAACACTGGCTACATAGTGACCTTCGGCGTCACGTTCAATAATCACGTTAAAGGCTCTCGTCATCTTTTTTCACTCCGTTCTATTCTGCCGCGGCTTCAAGAATGCGCCCAACTATTAATCATACGGAAATCTGATATCCTGCAAGAACGCCGCAGAATATGCCTCATTCAGAATATTATACAGCTTCATTGCCGGATTACCCCTAACTGATCAACTGTAAATACACCGCCGATAGCCCATCGGCCCGCCATGAGAGCAGCCCTTCTCTTTCGTCTTCTCTGCGGGCGCAAGACCTGCCACCTATTATACAACAACCGCCCCCGGCATGCCTCTGCCACACGTCCTTCCCTCCCCACCGTCGCCTGGATCGCTGGTAGCCCGGCGCTCGCCTTCGTCGAGCGACCGGGCGCACTTGCAAGGCGGGACATTCGGGTGGATGAGTCCGAAAGAGCGGCCCGACATTTGCCGTTCTGGCGAGTCAAGGGAATGTGATATCATAAGTCATATTCCCTCACCGCCAGAGGAGGCGCCATGACCACCACCCGTCCCTGCCCGGCCTGCGGGCAGCCCAACACCCCGCAGGCGGCGTTCTGCACCAATTGCGGCAAGCCGCTGGACGACAGCCGCACGCCGCAGGGCGCGCCGCTTTCCCGCCCGGCGCCCGCCGCCGCGACCAGCGTCACCCAGAACGTCGAAAACGCCCTGGGCACGGTCATCGGCGTCCTGCAAGGCAGCATCGGCGCGGTGCACATCAACCAGGCCGCCCTGCCCAGCGGCGAGCGCCCGCCGCGCCACCAGATTCCGCCCCTGCCGGAGACATACGTCCCGCGCCTGGCGGCCGAAAGCCGGCTGAAAGAACTGCTCCAGCAGCGGCCGGGGCGGCTGAACCTGGTCGAACTGTACGGCCAGCCCGGCTCGGGCAAGTCCACCGTGGGGCAGAAGGTGGCCGGCGACCTGGCCGATGAATTCTCGGCGGCGCGCCTGTGGGTGGATGTCAGCGACCGCTCCGAGATCGACATCCTGTGGGAGCTGATCGACCCCTTCGAAGCGCCGCCGGAGCGCAGCCCGTTTCGCACCCCCGACCAGTATCGCGCGGCGCTGACGCAGGCGTTGGGCGAACAACGCGTGCTGATTGTGCTCAATCGGGTGGGAACGGAAGATCAGGCGCGCCTGCAAGAAATCCTGCCCTGGGAGGCCCGCAATACGGCGGTGTTGATCATCTCCGAGGGCCGCCTGGCGGATATGGTCGAAGCGGAAAGCAGCGTTTCCCTGGCCGAGATGACCTCGGAAGAGGCCTTGAGCCTGTTCCGCGCCATCTGGAGAGGGGCGTACCAATCCACGCCCGACGAGGTGCTGATTGAGCTGGCTGCCGCGCTGCACAACATCCCGCACCAGATCAGCGTGGTGGCGCGGGACATCGTCCAGCGCCAGATCACCCCGACGGATTACCTGCAGGAGTTGCGCCTGCAACGCGGCGAGCGACCCCTGGCGGCGCTCAGCCTGTCCGGCTTTCAGGCCGTCTTCGATAACCTGCCGACGCAAGGGCGGGCGGCGCTGCCCTTCATCGGAGTGATGGGGGCGGGCGCCTGGGATGCCCATGCCCTGTCTGCCGTTTCGCAGCTCACCTATACGGATGTCGAGATCGGGCTACGCCAGTTGGAGCGGGTCAGCTTCGTCTCTCGCACCGCGGATGGCCGCTACCAGTGCAGCCCGGTGGCGCACGATTTCGCCCTGAGCCAGTTGCGCCAGATGGGCGGCGAACCGCTGGTGCGCCAGGCGCGCAGCGTGATGGCCTATCAGGCGCTGCGCTCTGCCCTGGAGGTCACCACCTTCGCCCGTCAATCGCTGCTGCGCGACTACCTGCAGGATGCCGATCACAAGAAGCGTTTCCTGAAGGCGTTGAGCGAAACCTTTCAATTGGAAGAGTTTGGCGTGGAGCATGGCAACACCGGCAAGCTGCAAGCCACGCCCGGCCTGGGGCTGCTGGATGTGGTGCAGGACGCCTTCGAAGAATCGGCTTTGCAGGAGCCGGCGTATCTGGAGAGATGGAGCGATTGGATCAACAGTTCATTGTGCGCCGATCAGGCGCGCAATCTGGAGATGGCGTTGCACTGGGCGATCGAGCAGGAGGATTGGGGGCTGGCGCGCGGCTTCGCCGCTCTGAGCATCGGCGTTTACGTCTCGGAGATGGTGGTGGCGGGGACGAAAGAGCGCAAGGCTTCCATGAGCATGGACGGCCTGCGCTTTGGGGCGCTGCGCGGCGTGCGCCTGAGCCAGGTGCAGTTGGAATCCAGCCTGTGGGGGGTGCGCCTGATCGAGCCGCGCCTGTCGAATTGCGAACTGATCGGCGCCGATTGGGGCGGGGTGCGCCTGGAGCAGCCCAACCTGACCTCCATCGACCTGGTCAACGCCAGCCTGCCGGCGCTGGTGGTGCAGGATGGCCTGCTCACCCAGGTGGATTTCCGCGGCGCCGACCTGCGCGGCGCGGTCTTCTACAATTGCTTCTTCAACCGGGTCAACTTCCGCACCACCGACCTGCGCGAGGCCGAGTTCATCTCTTGCACCGGCGCCGACCTGGACCTGCGCGGCGCCCGTTTGGAGGGCATCGGTTTTCACAACTGCACCTTCAACCCGGTGACCTACTACAAGGCAGATGAAGAGCGGCTGGCGCTGCACCCGCTGGAGGGAAGTTGACGCCGCAGATGGATGGGGTGAATGATCGGGATGCGCCAATGGCTTGAACCGCCCGAGCGCCAGGCCGAGGATGGGCTGGCGCAGGCGCTCGGCCTTTCGCCGTGGATCGCCGACGTGCTGGCCCGCCGCGGGCTGACAGACGTGCAGGCGGCGCGTGCCTTCCTGGAACCTGAAGCTTATACGCCTGCCCCGGCGGATGAACTGCCGGGGCTGTCGGCTGCCGCCGAGGTCTTGCTGCGCGCCATCCACCAGGGCGGGCGCATCCTGGTGTGGGGCGATTTCGACGTCGATGGGCAGACGGCGACGGCGCTGCTGGTGCAGGCGCTGGGCGAGCTGGGCGGGCAGGTGGACTATCACATCCCCATCCGGGCGCAAGAGTCCCACGGGGTCAGCCCGGCGGCGCTGCGTCGCTACCTGGAGGGCGATGCGCCGCCCGATCTGGTGCTGACCTGCGACACGGGGATTGCGGCCTTCGAGGCCGCCGAGGCGCTGCAACGGCGCGGCGTGCCGCTGGTGATCACCGATCACCACGAACTGCCGCGTCAGCCGGGGAGCGAGGCGTTGCGCCTGCCTGAGGCGCAGGCGATCGTCTCGCCGCGCTTTCTGGCGCAGGGACACCCGCTGGCTTCGCTGCCGGGGGTGGGGGTGGCCTATAAGCTGGCCGAGGGGCTGTTTTCCCGTGTGGAGCGGCCTGAGGCGGCAGAAAAGCACCTGGACCTGGCGGCGCTGGGGATCGTGGCAGATGTGGCGCTGCAGACCGGCGACGCCCGCTATCTGCTGCAGCGCGGCCTGGAACGGTTGCGCCGCCAGCCGCGCCTGGGCCTGCAGGCGATCTATGAGCGCGCCGAATTGAACCCGCAGGGGCTGAACGAGGAGCACATCGGCTTCGTGATCGCCCCGCGGCTGAACGCCCTGGGGCGCCTGGGCGACGCCAACCCGGCGGTGGAGTTGCTGACGACCACAGACCGCGGCCGGGCGCGCCTGTTGGCCCTGCAGCTCGAAGGCCTGAACGCCCGCCGCCAGTTGCTCACCGGCCAGGTGTTGCGCGGGGCGCTGGCGCAGTTGCAGCAGGACCGCGCCCTGCTGGACGACGCTGTGCTGGTGTTGGAGAATCCCGCCTGGGAGCCGGGGGTGATCGGCATCGTGGCCAGCCGGTTGGTGGAGCTTTACGGCCGGCCGGTGGTGATGATCGCCACCCCGCCCGGCGGAGCGGGGCGCGCTTCGGCGCGCTCGGTGGAGGGCGTGGATATCACCGCGGCGATCGCCACGCAGGCCGACCTGCTGCTGGGCTATGGCGGGCATGCCATGGCGGCGGGTTTCTCGATCCCGCTGGAGAACATCCCTGCCTTTCGGCGTGGGCTGGCGCGGGCGGTGGCGGCGGCGCGCGGCGCCGCCCCGCAAGCCGAACCCCGCTTGCAGATCGACGCCTATTTGCCGTGGGAGGCGATTTCGCTGGAAATGGCAAGCGAAATCGAGCGCCTGGCGCCCTTCGGGCCGGGCAACCCGCCGCTGGCGCTCGCCAGCCGCGAGTTGCGCCTGGTGAGCCACGCGGCGCTGGGACGGGCGCAAGAGCATTTGTTACTCACCATCGAAGACGCCAACGGCCTCTCCAGGCGGGTGATCTGGTGGGGCGGGGGCGATTTCGCGGAATCCGGCGAGTTGCCGCAGGGGCCGTTCGACCTGGCGTACCGGCTGCGCGCCCGCACTTATCGCGGTCAGGACGACTTGCAGATCGAATTCGTCGGTTTCCGCCTGACGCCCGAGGCGGTGCAGATCGCGGCCTATCGCCCGCAGGTGGAAGACTACCGCCAGGAAGCGCACCCGCTGCCGATCTTGCTGCGCCTGGCGGCGCAAGGGGCCGGCGAGGCGCTGCAGGTGTGGGCCGAGGGGGAGGCGGCCGATCAACTCGCCAGGCGCCTGCCGGCTGGGGCGATCCGCCGCCGACACGAGCTTTGCGAACCGGCGCACACCCTGGCGATCTGGACGCCGCCCGCCGCGCCGGCGGAGCTGCGCATGGTGTTGCAGCGCCTGCGCCCCCGGCGGGTGGTCCTGTTCGCTGTCCCGCCCGAAGAGGAGGCCCTGGCTGCGTTCGCCAGGCGGCTCGCCGGGCTGGCGCGCTACGCCCTGGCCCGGGCGCAGGGCAAGGCCTCGCTGGCGCGCCTGGCAGCGGCTGCGGCGCAGCGCGAGCTGACCGTGCTGCGCGGCCTGGAGTGGCTGGCGGCGCAGGGGCATCTCTCGCTCCAGGTGGACAGCGACGAGGTGCGCCTTTCGCCGGGCGGCGCGGCCGATCCGCAAGCGGCGGCGCTGCTGGCCGAGCAGTTGCGCGACCTGCTCGACGAGACGCGGGCGTATCGCGCGTATTTCCGCGCTGCCCGAGATCCGCTGGGCCTGGGGGTGTAGCCAGATTCTGGAAAAATTTTAAGAAAAATCGGCAAATTCCCTCTTGCATTTTATTGAAATTATGGTATTATATGCGCTAGAGAGTTCTCGGGTGCCCCCCTCACTCGAGAGCTCTCCTTTTTAGCCCCCTGTAAGCCCCATAAAAAGTTCAACCGAGAATTACTTCCCCGTCAGGGCTTCGATTTTTGCCGCCAGGCGAGTGAAGTTGATGGGCTTGACTTCGAAATCGGCGCATCCGGCCGCCAGACTGCGCTCGCGGGCCTCTGGCATGGCGTGCGCCGTCAGCGCAATCACCGGAATATGTTGGGTGCGCGGGTCGGTCTTGAGCTGTCGGGTGACCTGCAGGCCGTCCATCTCCGGCAGGCTGATGTCCATCAGGATCACATCGGGCTGTTCGGTCAATGCCAACTCCAGGGCGTTTTCCCCGCGGGTCGTGTGGCTCGCCTGATACCCCATCATCGTCAGGCGCTCGACGATCATCTCGCCGACCATTTGATTATCCTCGATCAATAAGATTTTGATCATCTCATTTCGCCCTGTTGCCAACCCCAAAACCGACCCGCAAGACCGATTTATTTTCTATAGTGTATGCATAAAAACAAAATATGTCAATAGAGATTGCTTTCAACTTAAAAAAAGTGCAAGCCCGCCAGCCCGGGGAGGCGATACGATACACGCTCGAACCCTGGCGTGAATGGGCGGCATTGTCTTAAAAAGTGGTAAACTTAATGCAGAAAGCCTGCTCAGCGGGCGTATCTTCCTGGGAGGGGACCCCTGTATGTCCAAACTGACCGTTGTAACCGATAGCACCACCAGCATCCCCGAGCGCTTGCTGCGGGAGCTAAAGATCCATACCGTGCCCTACTACATCCATCGTGGAGTGGAGGTGCTGCGCGACCTGGTCACCGTCGACCGGGAGACGTTCTATCGCTGGCTGCCATCTGCTAAGGCGCTGCCCACCACGGCCAGCCCTGGGCCGGGGGATTACGTGACCACTTACGAGCGCCTGGCGCAGGAGGGCGCGGAGGAGATCGTCAGCATCCACATGACCTCCAAAGGCAGTGGCGCTTATCAGGCGGCGATGGCCGCCAAGGGGATGATCGCCGAGCTGTTGCCGCGCCTGCGCGTCGAGGTGATCGACACGCTCAACGTCTCGATGTGCCACGGCTGGATCGCCATCGAGGCCGCCCGCGCCGCCCTGGCGGAGAAACCCCTGGCGGATGTCCTGGAGCGGGTGCGGGCGTTGATCCCTAAGGTGCGCATGATCCAGACCGCCGACACGCTCAAATATCTGTACATGGGCGGGCGCATCGGGCGCGCCAAGCACCTGGTCGGCTCGTTGCTCAATATCAAGCCGTTGATCGGCATGGAGGATGGGGTGATCGTCGCCCTGGGCACGGCGCGCAGCCGCAATCAGGCTTACCGCGCCATCGCCGATCTGGTCGAAAAGGCGGTTGGGGCGGGCGGCAAGATCAAGATCGCCTACGTGCACGCTGCGGCGCTGGAGGAGGCCCAGAAGCTGCGCGAGCTGATCGAAGCCCGCCTGCAGGTGGTAGAGTGGATGTTCGCCGAGCTATCCCCGGCGCTGGGGGTGCATTCCGGGCCGGGCACGGCGGGGGTGTGTTACTTCCCCGTAGAATAGCAGCCACGCACGGCGTCAATCGGTCTCATTCTG
The DNA here is from genome assembly GCA_964503145.1 of uncultured Anaerolinea sp. GTDB lineage: Bacteria > Chloroflexota > Anaerolineae > Anaerolineales > UBA4823 > RBG-16-57-11. Next base: position 15,341 of record CAZCYV010000007.1, read on the forward strand.
GGAGAGCCAATCGACAAAGATGGGCTCGATTTGCGCGAAATGGCTGTAAATTAGTCGATAAGCCGGGGCAACTTGCGCCAGGCGCACAATTTCGGGGAAGCCGTGTTCCGGCAGGTTGCGGGCGTTGACCAGACATTCCATCAAGGCTAACCCGGCCTGCGCTTTGGAGAGCCGCTGGATCACCGGCTCGCCTTCCGTCTGGTATCTTGGGAAGACCAGCCGGTCGATCGGAGCCTGCTCGATCACCGCGCCATTCCCCAGGCAGGTTGGCGGCACAATCTCTCCCCAGGAGGTCAGCATCCCCTCGAGCTTCTCCGGCGGCGGCTTGAGCATCGCCTGCAACACAGGCTGCGAGGCGTGTTTCAAGCAAATCGGGCGCGGGAACCCCTCAAAATGGCTCGACCCCAGCGGAATAAAGACCATCTCATCGCTCAGGTAGTCCAGCCCCAGATGCACCAGCCAGGCCGCCAGGGTGCTCTTCCCGCTGCGGGTTGCGCCAGGCATGAGCAGACCTCGCCCGCCGGAGCTTACCCCGGCGGCATGCAGCACCAGCCCGCCCCGGCTGGGGTAGGCCAGATGGTAGCCGGCCCATTCCAGCAGGGCTGCCGCCATGTCACCCTCACTGCTCGCTCGCAGGCTCAGTTCTTGCCCGGTAAATAGCAGCAGCTCTCCCGATTGCTCGTCCTCCTGCACGCGGAAAGCATATTGTGCTTCAAGCGGTTGAGCTGGGTGAAAGTGCTGGAAAAGAAACTCTACCAGGCGCTGCGACCGCTCCCCGTCGTATTCAATCACCACCGTCACGCCGGCGAAATAGACTGGGAGCCTGCTCACAGCAGATCGATGCACCCGCATTGCGCAAACTCAGCCAAAACCGCACGCACGTCTTCGCCGATGCCGGCGGCCGATTCAGGGTAGGCCTGGCTCAGCACTGTGACGATCTCGGCCAGGCTGCGCGAGCCATCGCACAGCGCCCAGACTAAGGATGCCGTCTGGTTCAAATACAGAATTTTCGTCTCGCTGAGGTGATACAACAACAGCTCACCGTCCAGCAGCTCAAGGGAATAACCGAGTTTGCGGCGAGGTATGCTCGTATCGTTCATCAGGATTGTCTGGCAGGTGCTTCATCACCAGAATACCGGCGCCCGGTCAGCGCCTCTTTTGCATAATGCGCCATCCACTCCAGCACATGCCAGGGGTGGCGCAGCCAGCGGTGCCAGAGCCAGGCGCCAGACGTGCCGCCGCCGTAAAACAGGCGCAGCCACCATTCGGGGGGATTGAGCGTGTTCGCCATGATTGTCCGTAATTTTTGCTTGTCCCGTGCCTTCAGGCTCACCCGCGGCCAGCCCTGGTAATCCAGGCCTGCGCCTTTGACCTCGGGTGGCAATTTCAGCTCGAGTTTGCCGGTCACATTCGCCGACCAGGGCGTGATGAAGTCCAGCAGGGGCAGGATCCGCCACACTTGCGGGTACTGCCGCTTGACTTTTGACCAGTCAAGCTGATCGACGTACTTTTCCACCAGGCTGACCAGATCGGCCACCCAGATCAATCGCAAAGGCGAAGCCAGTAGAGGCGGCCCCAGAGCATGGCGGTAGATGTGCCACAGGCTGTCCTCCAGGCCGAGGGTCCTTACCGGCACGCCGTTCACCTGAAACGTCAAGGAGGCACCGGTCAGGTCGGCGAAGCGTAAGGGCCGGTAATAGCGCACTCGCGGGAACAGGCTGGTGTGTACCTCCACGCTGACGGTCAGGCCTTGTTCCACCCGCGACAGCGGCTCGAGATGCTGGTGTTCCTTGGTCAATCTCCCCGGCAGCGCCTTGAACCCCAAGTTCCCCAGGATTTGCTGGGCGCGCCGCGCGTGCTCTTCTTTGACCAATATGTCCAGGTCTCGCATCGGGCGCAGGCCTGGGGCAGGATAAACCATGTACGCCAGGGCCGAGCCTTTGAGCGCCAGGGCTTCGATCCCCTGTGCCTCCAGGGCCTGGATGATCTCAACCAGCGCCCTGCCGCGAATCTCGTTTGATTGGCGATGGCGCAAGGTAAGCCCCTGCAGCGCTCGCCTGGCTTCACCTGGCATCAGCGCGTTGGCTTCGCTCAGGTGGACATAAGCCAGTGGGCCAAGCCCATGAAATTCCGCCTGGCCGGGAAGCAAAGACCATCGTTCGAACAGGTCAGCTTCCTTAACCAGGCGGCAGTATTGGCGCGCATCGCCCTGTGCCCGGGCGCACAGTCCCAGGATCGAGGCGATGGAAGGGTCAGATTTAGCAGCGCAATCGCATGGCTTGGCCGGCGCAGCCAACATCGAGGGATTATTCGCTGCCGTAAAGCACCGCCTAGCGCAGCAGGCCTCTCCGGCTGGTTAATCCTGGTCCACTTTGTTGCCAGATACCGATGCAGCCCTCGCGGAATGTGATGGTAATACTTTCCGCATAGCAGTCGCCAATCGTCCCCGGGTCATAACCCAGGTACACAGTGACCTGGCCTGGAGCGGTGTTTTCGAAGCTGATCGTAACGGTGGGCGGCGTTGACTGGAAACAACTGATCTGGATGGAAACGGAGCTCGGGGTTAAGTTTGATGGATCGTATTGGAAAAGGCCCCACTCCACATAGCCCGGAGGGCAGTTTTCTTCACAGAGACCGCTCTCCACTAATGTGACTGTGGCGCATACGCTGGTCTGGGCGTGCGCCGGCAGCACGCCGCTCTGTAACACCGGAGGCGTCCAGCGATCGGGCAGGAAAGCCGCCGCTGCCAGCGCGCCGCTGGTGGCCGCCAGCGCCTTCAAGACTTCACGTCGACTGATCTCTTGCTGTTCGGAGTTGCTGGGGTTATCTTCCATGGAGTGGGCCTCTTCCTCTGGTCTTTTTGTGAACGGTTCCAACATTTCATTAATGGAAACTTATAAACATTTTAATCTTTATGCCTCGAATCTGTCAAGGCCGTCTTTTTCCGGCTAATGGGATTCTTGGGCCTCACTCGCCATTGGCTGCCCGGGTGTACTGGTAACCGCCCCCGCCCTCCAGCGGCACGAAATCGATCAAGGCTTCACCACAGCACAGGATCAATCCGGCCTCCTTATTGGCTGAAACCTCCCGCAGGTTTGGAGCCTGCGGGAGGTTCCAGAGATAATAATGTTTTTCGCTCAGCGCCGATTATACTGCCAATCGATTCTTAACGGATTGGATCACCCTGTTCGTTTTGCTAGTTGACCTGAGAATCAAAAAACTGGCCGCGGCCAGTTTTTTGATTCCGTGCTATTCATCCTCATCGTCGGCGATCATGCCGGGCTGTTCGACTTCCAGCACCTCCCCGTGGACGTTGATGCGGATGCGAAAGCCCATCATCCCCAAATAGGCGCGCAACTCTTCGGGCAGGCCGATCTGGATCAGGTTTTCGAACTGCTGCTCCATATTGCGGATCTGCTGTTCGATGATCGCCCGCGAGAAGATGTCATCCTGGCCGAGCATCTTGGCGGTTTGTTCGGTGAGCAGGTCTTCATGCCCTTCGATGGACTGGCGCATGAACGCCAATACCTGCCGATCGACCTGCTCGGCGGGGATGTGTCGGCGAAAGCCATTGTCATCCACCACATAGCAAGGCTCGCTGCCCACGTAAACCACATCCGCCGGGCGGTCGAACTCATCGAATACCAGGCCCTGAAAGACTGCTTTGGCAACCATCGGTTAAATTATAACCGAGGATTCTCCCCTATTCGTGCACATATACCACCGTGCCCACCGAAGCCCATTCGAACAACCAGCCGGCGTCGGGGGTCCTCAGGTTGACGCAACCGTGGCTCATCGGCGTGCCGAAATTGTTGTGCCAGTACGTCCCATGCAAGCCGTAGCCTTTGTAGAAGTACATCACGTATGGCACGTTCGGCAGGTAGTAATCCGGGCCGGACATGTGGGCGGAGCGGTATTTGACGTAGATGCGGTACACGCCGGTGACCGTGGGGGTGGGCCAGCGCCCGGTGGAGACCAGGAAGCGGTTGACGATCTGATCGCCCTGCATGGCGAACACGGTCTGGGCCGAAAGATCGACGTCGATCCAGCGCTCGCTGGCATCCACCACCCCCGGGCGCGCCCCGGGGTTGGGGTTCTTCTTGCCTTTGGCGCGGCGGGTGGGCTGGACGGTCGGAGGGGGCGGCGGTTGGGTCGGGGCGAGAGTGAAGGTAGCCGTTGGCGTGGGCAGCGGGGTGTCGGTTGGCGTGGGCAGCGGGGTGTCGGTCGCCGTGGGCAGCGGGGTGGGCGTCTCGGTGGGCAGCGGGGTCTCGGTGGATGTGGGCGAGGCGGTTGGCGAAGGCGGCGGGGTTTGCGTGGCAGGCGGGGTCAGGCTGGGTGCGGGCGTGGGGCTGTTGACCAGCGCCAGGGCGTATCCCTGCGCCTGACTCAGCGCCGGCAGGGCTACCGGCGACCAGGTGTAGGTCATGAAGCCTGCCGCCAGACACAGCAGGAACAGCGCCAGCGCCAGCGAGACCCAGGCCCAGGGGGAGGCGCGACGAAGGCGGCGCGGCGCGGCCTGTGGAACTGGCACGCGGATCGGCGCTTCGGCCTCTTCGGGGTGGGTGACCGTGGGTGGAACTTCGGGGAGTTGCGCGGCTTCCAGGGCGCGGCGGCGCCGCAAGGCCCAATGCATGCCGGCGCGGGCGCGCTGGCTGGTGGGGTTGATCTCCAGCGCCTTTTCCAGGTAGGCCACGCTGGCGCGCGGGCTGGCCACTGCGGCCAGCAGCAACCAGCCGTCTTCCAGTTCGGGGGCCAGGCGGGCCGCCTGGGCGGCGTAGCTGCGCGCCTGGTGGGCGTCCCCGCGCTGCAGCGCCTGTCGCGCCAGCCGCGCCGCCTGGTAAGCCTGGGAGAGATTTTCGGGGGAGGATACCGGTAAGGTGGATGCGGGCACGGCGGGCGACCTCGTGAGGTGGTTTTAAGGCGTCGGGATGGGTGTGTGCGGGATCACCGTCGGTCCAACGATGGGTTCATTGCGCAGGTAGCACAGGATGCCCTCGGCGACGCCGCGGGCGACGCGCTCCGGCTCCTGGGTCAGGAGCTGGCGATCCAGGTTCAGGAAGCCGGTCTCGATGATCGAGGCGGGGGTGTTCTCGTTGATTTCGTCGAAGGCGTGGTAGCTGGTCATGTCCAGGGTGACGCTGGTGCTGTGCAGCGGCAGGCCGGTGGCGGCGGCGTAGCGGGCGCGCAGGCAGGAGGTCAGCCGGGCGGCGCGCTCGGGATGGCGCGTCGCCATGGCCGAGGCCACTTTGAAGCCAGTGGCTTCGTTGTTGATGAAGTCGCACGAGTCGTTGTGGATCGAGACCAGCGCCGCCGCCTGGTAATTCGTCAGCCGCGGGTCGAATTCCTGCAGCAACTCGACTTCGTAGCCTTCCTGAATGAGGATCTTCTGCGCCAACGTGGCGATCTGCAGGTTGACATCCACCTCTTTCAGCCCGTCGGGGCAGACCGCGCCGGAGTCGTTCTTCCAGTGGCCGGCCACCAGGCCGACCAGGCGCGGATTGCGCAGCGTGGGCGTGGGAGCGCCGGGGGGGAAGGTGGGGCTGGGTTGCAGCGCCGCCTCCAATCCGGCAACCGCCGGGGTGGGGAGCCTTTCGGCGGGGCCGCCGGGGGTCCAGGCGGTGAACAGCGTCGCCAGCACCAGCGCCACGCCGACCACCAGCCCAAGCTGGGAAAGCAATCCCTGGTTCGACCTGGGCGGAGCGTCTTTGCTGGGCGCGGCTTTGGCTTTCGCCTCGTGCGTTGCCGCGGGCGGGCTGGCAGACGGGGTGCTTTGTGGCGTTTCCATGTGCCCGATCATAGCGCATTTTTGCGGAATAGGCAAGTCATTGCACAGAAAGATGCAAAAGTCGTGCCAAAGTGAGCCGATTAGCCGGCCGGTGCAGGGCTTTAAGCCTCTTGCGGTTCGGCTTGCCCGCCTGGCTGCGCTAATTTAGCGAAGCGCCGCTGGGTGGCTTTGTGCAGCGCCAGGAAGCTGACCACCGACACCAGGCACAGCAATCCGCCGATGTACCACACCCAGTTGGGGTTGAAATTGTCCATCACGATCCCAGCGGCGGTCGGGCCGATGATCGCCGGCAGCGCCCAGGACAGTCCGAACACCGCCATGTAGCGCCCGCGCATGTCCTCGGGGGAGAAGCTGACCGCCAGCGCCTGGCTGGTGGGCATCACGATCATCTCGCCGATGGTGATTACCACCATCGCTGCCAGGAACAGGAGGTAGGCGGCGACGAAGCCATACATGCTGAAACCCACCATGTAGAACGCCGCCCCCAGCGCCATCATCAGCATCGGCGGGTAGTTCTTCACCCGCCGGCTGACCCAGAACTGGAACAGGATCACCGTGATGGCCGAAGTGGTGAGCACGAAGCCGTAGCCCTGCGGCGAAACGCCATGGTTGTCGCGCAGATAGACCGAGAGCGAGTTGTACATCTGGATGTACACCACGGTCATCGCCATCGAGGCGAACACGTAGGCCATGAACGCCCGGTCGGTGAGCACCTTGCCATAGCCGCCCACGGTCTGCGCCAGCGAGGCTTCCTCGGCGCCCGGCGCGGCCGCGGGTTTGGTCTCCGGGATCAGGCGCAGGACGATGGCGGCGGTGATCAGGCTGGCGACGGCGTCCATGACGAACAGCGAAAGGTAGGAGCGCGCCGCCATGAAGCCGCCGATGCTCGGGCCGACGATCCAGGCCATGTTGCCCACCACGCGTAGCACGCCGAAGCCTTCGGTGCGCTTGTCCTCCGGCAGGATGTCGGCCACCATCGCCTGCCAGGCCGGCCCGGCGACGTCGGATAGCAGCCCGACGGCCATCGCCAGCACGAAGAAGATCTCCAGGCGGTTCACGAAGCCCATCGACAGGGCGCTCAGGGCGCTGAAGGTCAGGCCGAACAGCACGATCGCCTTGCGCCCGAAGCGGTCGGCCAGCGCCCCGCCGATCACATTGCCCACCAGGCCGGTGAGATGGAACGTGCCCAGCAGCATCCCGGCCTGGGTCATGCCCACATCGAACTTATCGGTGATGTACAGGGTGAAGAAGGGGAAGATCAGCGTGCCGCCGACGCGGTCCACGAAGCTCGCTGCCACCAGCACCCAAAATTTGGCTGGGAACTCAGCGTAAATGGCCCTGGCTTTGGCGATGGATTTGACGATCACAGGTGAACTCCACAGGCAGCTAATTATAGTCGTTTTCGCTCGGTTTTCAGGAGCGAGATGCCGGGGCCGCCAGGGTATAATCAAGACTTTGGTCAGATCGAAGCCCCGGTGTGGGCTGGAGCGGAACAGGTCATCGTGGGAACCGTGATGACGAGCTGTGTTGGACGCAAAGAGAGTTGAGACATGAAGAGCTTTCGCCTATCCCTTTCAGCGGTCGAATTTTCCTGGCAGGCGGCGCGTGATGTAGCCTCGATTGCCGCGGGCGCGTTGCTCCAGGCGCTGGCGCTGCGCCTGTTCCTGGTGCCGGCCAACCTGGCCAGCGGCGGCGTCAGCGGGCTTTCGCAGATCGTCAATCATTACACCGGCTGGCCGATCGGCCTGATGGTCTTCTTGGGCAACCTGCCGCTGTTCTTGCTCGGCTGGCGCTTCCTGGGCGGGCCGCGCTTCGCCCTGCGCACGGCGCTGGCCATCGTGCTGTTCTCGTTCCTCACCGATTTCCTGGTGCTCTTTCTGCCTGCGCAGGGGCTGACGCCGGACCTGGTGCTCAACGCCCTGTTCGGCGGCGTGATCAGCGGGGTGGGCTTTGGGCTGGTCTATCGCGGGCGCGGCACCAGCGGCGGCAGCGACATCCTGGCGCGCATCCTCAACCACTGGCGCGGCGTGCCCATCTCGCAGAGCTATTTGATGACCGACGCGCTGATCATGTTCCTGGCAGGGCTGGCCTTTAGCTGGGAGAACGCCCTGTACGCCCTGGTGATGCTATACGTCTCGGGCCTGGTGGCCGAGAGCGTGACCGAAGGTTCCAACGTGGTGCGCACGGCGCTGATCATCACCGCCCGGCCGGATGAAGTGGCGGGGAAGATCCTGCACGAGATGGAACGCGGGGTGACCATGCTGCCGGCGCGCGGCGCCTACACCGGCGCAGAGCGCACGGTTCTATACTGCGTGGTCAGCCGCACGGAGGTGGTGCGCATCAAGGCGCTGGTGCGGGAGGCCGACCCGCGCGCCTTCATGGTCATCGGCCAGGCGCACGAGGCGCTGGGCGAGGGCTTTCGCCCGCTGGAAGTCTAGACAGCAGGTGCAACGCACTTTTAAAGTGCGTTGCACCTTACTTTATGGCTCGATCACTCAACCCAGCCGCACGCTGTAGCCCAGGCCGGTCACTTCGCTGGCGATGAGCCAGCCGTTTTGCAGGGTGAAGCCGGGCTGGGAGGGGTCGTCGGCCAGGTACAGGTGACCGTCCAGGTCGCCGTATTGGACGTTGGGGCTGCTCAGGGCGAAGCTCAGCCCGGCGGCGATCAGCATGGCCGGCTCGATCAGGCAGCTCACCATGGTCGAAAGGTGCGCCGCGCGGGCGATGGAGTCCACCTGGCGCGCGCCGCGCAGCCCGCCGCAACTGGCCAGCTTGACGCTCAAGCCGCTGGCGTAGCGGCCGGCGGCGATCTCCAGGGCGGCCGCCGGGCCGCAAGCGCTCTGGTCGGCCAGCACCGGCAGCGGGCTGTGGTTGGTCACCTCCCGCAGCGCCTGCAGGTCATCGGGCGGGGTGGGCTGCTCCAGCATCTCCAGGGCGTCTTCCAGGGCGCGGGCAACATCCAGCGCCTGCTGCACGGTGTAGCCGCCGTCGGCGTCCAGGCGCAGTTTCAGGCTGGGCAGCGCCCGGCGGATGGCGCGCACCCGCTGCACATCCAGTTCTGGATCCAGCCCGCCTTTGATTTTCAGGATGCGGAAGCCCTCGGCGGCGCAGCGCTGCGCCATCTCCACGCTTTCGTACACCGGCGCAATCGGCACGGTGATCGAGGTCGGGATGCGGTCGCGGTAGCCGCCCAACAGGCGGTACAGCGGCATGTCTGCCGCCAACGCCAGCAGGTCGTGGAACGCCAGGTCGAAGGCGCACAGGGCGGAGGGCGCATGCTGCGCCAGGCCGTTCAACTCGGCCAGCGAGTATTCGATGTTCGTCGGGTGCAGGTCGGGCGCTTTGGCGGCGCAAGCGTAGCAGGCGCGCAGCACTTCTTCCGGCGATTCGCTGGTGAGCTGTGGGTGCGTCACGGTGCAGCCCCAGGCGCTCTGGCCGGCGCGCGTCTCCAGGCGCACGAAGATGGCGGTGACCGAGCGGATCTCTGGCAGGTGCGCCATTCGCACCGGCTGCTTCAGCGCCAGCTCGACGGGTGTGACTTCAGCTTTGGTGATTTGCATCGCTCGCCTCCGTTGATAGGTGGTACGCGGTTGGATCACACGGATTGCACAGGCAAATCTCTGAGAAAATTTTACCGCAATTTCTGCCGCCAATCGGGGCGCAGGGCGAAGCGGGTGTTGAAACCGGCCGGTTTATCTGCTATAGTATGCTCGGAGGCTTGAAATGAAAACTTTGCCCGACTCTCCCCTATCCGTGTGGCTGGACACTTATGGCCCTTACACCCCAATGCCGCCCCTGCAGGGCGACCGCGAGGTGGATATCGCGGTCATCGGCGGCGGTTTTACCGGCGTGATGACCGCCTATCATCTGAAGCTTGCCGAGCCATCGCTGCGCGTGGCTGTGTTGGAGGCCAAGACCATCGGCTACGGGGCGAGCGGGCGCAACGGCTCGTTCGCCATGACCGTGGTCGGCCTGGGCTTCGATGTGGCGCCGCTGCTGCTGGGCAAGGAGCGCTTTCAGGCGGCGCACCGCTACATGATGCGCGCCGTGGATGAGCTGGATCGGCTGATCTTGAGCGAAAAGCTCGATTGCGAGCGCATCCGCCCGGGCTTCCTGCGCATGGCGACCACGCCCGGCTATGTGCGGCGGCTGCAGCGCCAGGTGGAGCGCATGAACGCCCTGGGGTTCGACGATATCTATTGGATCGATCAAGCCGAAGCCCGCCGGCGGGTCAACTCGCCGCGCTATCTGGGGGCGCTGTGGGAGCCGCGGTTGGTGCTGGTGAACCCGGCGAAGCTGGTGCGCGCCGAGCGCGAGCTGGCGCGGAAGCAGGGGGTCGAAATCTATGAAAACACGCCGGTGCTCGAAATCAGCCGCGGGGACAGGTTTCGGCTCGAGACGCCGGAGGGCGCGCTCGCCTGCCACAAGCTGGCCTTCGCCGCCAACGCCTACAGCCACCTGTTTCCTGCCCTGGGGCGCAAACAGATCCCAGCGTTCACCTACATGATCGCTACCGAACCGCTCACCCCGCAGCAACTCGAACCGATCGGCTGGCAGGGGCAGGAGGGGATCGAAGACGCCCGCAACCTGATTCACTACTACCGCATCACGCCCGAGCGCCGGGTGGTGATCGGCGGCGGGCCGGTCGGCCTGACCTACGCCAACCGCCTGGACGGCGACAGCAGCGCCTCCGCCTGGCAGCACCTGGAGCAGCACCTGCGCTGGCTGTTCCCCTCGCTCAAGGATGCGCGGATCACGCATCGCTGGGGCGGCCCGTTCTCGGTGACCCTGGATCTCACCCCGGCGATGGGCTATGTGGGCGACCGGCGGGCGGTGTACAGCCTGGGCTGCATCGGGCACGGCGTCTCTGCCAGCCACCTGAACGCTCAGGTGTTGCGCGATCTGCTGCTGGAGCGCCAGAGCGAATTGCTGGAATGTCCGTTTGTCAACCGGCGGGTCATCCCCTGGCCGCCCGAGCCACTGCGTATAGGCGTCGCCGCTGCGCTGCGCGGCTACCTGCAGGCAGAGGACTGGTTCTACGAGCGCCAACTCTCCACCCAGGCTTAGCCAGCGCCCGCCGGGGACATTGCAATTTTATTATTTTGCAGCCCGATTCGTTGGATGAAAATGGGTTTTCGTATATAATGCCTCCAGTCATTCGGCCTCAGGATATGCCGTGGGGGCGGTATTTCGCTCAGTGGGAGGAGCGATGGACAAGTATCAGGTGTTAATCGTGGACGATGACCGGGACACGGCGGCGTTCTTCTCCGTCGTACTCAGCCTGGTGGGCTTCGAGTGCCAGGTGGTCAACACCGGCCGCGAGGCGATCGCCCGCCTGGCCGCCACCCAACCGGATATGGTGCTGCTGGACATGCGCCTGGGCCAGGAGATCACCGGCGAAGATATCCTGTATCAGATCCGCTCCAACCCGCGCTTCGCCAAGACGCGGGTGATCATCACCACCGCTTACCCCGGCATGGCGCAACCGATCACCGATCTGGCCGACCTGACCCTGATCAAGCCCATCGCCATCGATCAGTTGCAGACGCTCAGCGAGCGCCTGGCTTCGCTGCGCCCCAAGGCGCGCCAGTTTTACTTCCGCGATCCGGTCACCGAGCTGTATAACCGCGAGTTCTTCCTCACCCGCATCGAGCACGCCTGCGAGCGCGCCAAGCGCCGGCCGGATTTCCTGTTCGCGGTGCTGGTCTTCACGGTGCAGATTCAGGCGCAGGATGAACAGCCGCTAGAGCCGGAGCAGCGCAATCATCTGCTGCATCAGCTTGCCGCCCGCCTGACCGGCGCCTTCCGCCCCACGGATACTTTTGCCCGCCTGGATGGCGAGCGCTTTGCCAGCCTGCACGAGGAGCTGAAGCGCCCCGACGATGTCCAGGTGCTGGTCGAGCGATTGGAGGGGCTGGCGGCCGAGCCGCTGACGCTGGGCGAGCGGCCGTTCAGCGCCCGGCTGCAGATCGGCGCAGTGGGGTGCGATGCAGCTCAGCGGGAAGCCGATGATCTGTTACGCGCCGCCGAGGCCGCGCTGGCCAAAAAGCTGCGGGCGCTGCAGAGGGGTTAGTCCGCGGCGCTTGCAACAATCGAAGCCATCCCCGGCCGGCGCAGAGACGGTTCCGCCAGAGAACGACTTGCAGCGACGAGACAGTTAGTGGATGAAAACTCAGCCGGATCCGCTACTCCGCAGCCAGCCTGGCTGCGGTGCGCTCATCTGTGACCAGGATGTTGATCCATCCGCCGCGTAAAGCCCCCAGGATGGCGGGATACTTGCGCTGCCCGCCGGCAATGCCGATGGCGCGGTTCACCCGGCGCAGTTGTTCCAGGCTCATCGAGAGCACGCGCTTGTTGAGCACGGTGTCCACCGGCTGGCCGTGAGCGTCGAAGAAGCGCAGCAGCACATCGCCCACCGCCCCGTTTTGGCGCAATAAACTGAGTTCTTGCGGCGAGAAAACGTTGCCGCTGTCTGCCAGCAGTTTCGATGGTTCCACCGCCCCAATCCCAACCAGCGCCGTGGTCACCTTCTCGAACAGGCACAGGGTCTGCTGGATATACTCATCTTCCAGCAGGACGCGCAGGGCGGCTTCGGAGCCCACCACCCCCGGCGCGGGTAGAAAAACCGGCTCGCCGTTGACCAGGTCCGCCAGGCGGTGGGTGAGGCGCGAGGCATGCACTTCGGCGGCGGGGTTGCCCACGCCACCCAGGATTTGCACCACTTTGATCCCTTGTTTGCGCGGGATGGGGTGCATCGCGTCCACCATGTGCAACAGGGTGGAGCTCCATGAGGAGATGCCGATGACCTCGCGCTGGCGGATGGCTGTTTCCAGGTAAAAAGCCGCCGCCGCCCCCAACTCTTTGTGGATCAATCGCTCGTCATGTTCGTCCATGACGTCCACCACGATGGCGTCGCGCAGGCCGAACTTCTTGATCAGCTTTTCCTCCAGCTCGGCGTGGACGCCAGGGACGGTGGCAACCGAGATGCGGATGATCCCTTCTTCTTTCGAGCGTTTGAGCAAACGCGACACCGTGGATTGGGAAAGCCCAAGTTGTTCGGCGATATCGTCCTGGCGCATGTCCCATTCGTAGTACATGCGGGCGATGCGTACGATCAGGCGCATTTCGTCCACTTTGGCCATCGTGGCATATTATACTATGCGCCCTCGGACAGCCGCTTTGTACATGGGCGATTCGGTTGAGTTGTTAAGGAGGGCCATCATCCGTGTGGATGAATAAATACATGATATAGAATAAATATTCAAAAAGGTTTGACATCCCTGCCGAATCTTTGTATCATGGGGCGGTGAATAGATATGATTAGCTGAATGAATATACAGCCGTGGTTCTGATCGGCCCCTTCCCCAACACAGGCGATTCCAAATGGAAGTGCGAGAGTTAGAACTGAAGTCCATCCAATACCGCAAGATGATCCTCTCGATGATCAAGAAGGCCAATTCGGGGCACACCGCGGGCAGTCTCTCTTGCGTCGATATCCTCAACGTCTTATACAACCATGTTCTAAATGTCAACCCGGACAATTTTTCCAGCCCGGAGCGTGACCGCTACATCCACAGCAAGGGGCACTCGGTGGAGGCGCTCTACGTGGTGCTGGCAGATCGGGGGTTCTTCCCGTGCGAGGCCCTGGATACCTTCGAGCGGTATCAATCCCATTTCATCGGCCACCCCACCCGCAAAGTCTATGGCATCGAGCAGAACACCGGCGCGCTGGGCCACGGGCTATCGCTGGCGGTGGGGACGGCGCTGGCCGCCAAGCTGGATGGGCGCTCCTACCGCGTGTTCACCATGCTCGGCGACGGCGAGTTGACCGAAGGCTCGGTGTGGGAGGCTTCGATGAGCGCGGCGCACTACAAGCTGGACAACCTGACCGTGATCATCGATCGCAACCGCCTGCAGATCACCGACCGCACGGAAGTCGTGATGCGGCTGGAGCCGCTGGAGGAGAAGTTCCGCGCCTTCGGCTATGCGGTGCGCACTGCGCCCGGCAACGACATCCGGGCGCTGGTGGAGATTTTCGACCAACTACCTTTCGAGCCGGGCAAGCCGAACCTGATCCTGGCGCAGACCATCAAAGGCAAGGGTGTGAGCTTCATGGAAGATCGAGCGCCCTGGCATCACCGCGTCCCCAGCGATGATGAGTTTGCGCTGGCGATGACCGAACTCGAAAATGCCCAAAACCGTTGGTACTCACAATATGGAAACGCTTAAATTAGGCAAGGCAAACCTGGATGTATTTGCGGATACGCTGCTGGAACTGGCGCGCCAGGAGCGGGATATCCTGGTTGTGACGGGCGATTCGCGCGGCTCGGGCAAGCTGACGCATTTCGGAGAAGTCCTGCCCGGGCAGATCGTCGAGATCGGCATCGCCGAGCAAAACCTGGTGGGCGTGTCTGCGGGGCTGGCCTCGGCGGGCAAAAAGGTCTTTGCCGTATCGCCGGCGTGTTTTCTGACGGCGCGCGCTCTGGAGCAGATCAAGAACGATGTGGCTTACTCGAACAACCCGGTCAAGCTGGTCGGGATCAGCGCCGGGGTGAGCTATGGCGCGCTGGGCTCCACGCACCATTCTCTGCATGATCTGGCGGCGCTCCAGGCGATCAACAACATCGATATCGTCGTTCCCGCCGACAACTTCGAGACTCGGGAAGCGATCCTGGCCGCGGTGCATTATCCGCGGCCGCTTTATTTGCGCTTTGGCAAGCGCCCGATGTACGATCTGCACCCGCCGGGAACGTCCTTCCAGATCGGCAAGGCCATCCGCCTGAAGCAAGGGACAGACGTGAACTTCCTGGCTACGGGCGAGACGGTCGCCCCGGCGTGGATGGCCTGTCAGTTGCTGGAGCAGAAGGGCTATTCCTGCGGACTGCTGAGCCTGCACACGATCAAGCCGCTGGATGTCGAAGCGGTGATGGCGGCGGCGAAAAGTTCGCCGTTCCTGATCACCGTCGAAGAGCACAGCGTGTACGGCGGCCTGGGCGCCAGCGTGGCGGCGCTGTTGATGCAAGCGGGCATTTTCCCGCGGCTGAAGATCGTCGGCATTCCCGATGAGTACACCGTGACCGGCAGTCAGGCGGAGATCTTCCGGCACTATGGGATGACGCCGGAAGGCCTGGCGGCGACGGCGGTTCAGATGATGGGCGAAACCGTGAGCGTGAACCCGTGACCGTCATTCTCGGAATCGATCAGAGCACCTCGGCCACCAAGGCCCTGCTGTTCACTCCGGCGGGCGAGTTGCTGGATAAGACCTCCCTGCCGCACCGGCAGATCTACCCCCGCCCCGGCTGGGTGGAGCACGACGCAGAGCAGATTTACGCCAATACCCTTCAAGCGATCGGTCAGCTCCTCGATCAGCATCCCGACCTGCTTCAGGATTTGCTGTGCCTCAGCCTGACCAACCAGCGCGAGACGTTCGTGATCTTCGAGCGCGCCAGCGGCAAACCGCTGCACAACGCCATCGTATGGCAGTGCCGCCGGGGCGAGCCGGTGTGCGCCGAGCTGGTCGCTGCCGGGCATAGCGAGCTGGTGCAGCAGCTTACCGGCCTGAAGATCGACACCTATTTCCCTGCCCCCAAACTGAAATGGCTCCTGGATGACCAACCCGCGCTCCGCCAGAAACTGATCACCGGCGAAGCGTTGTTCGGCACGATCGATACCTATTTGATCTATCGGCTGACCGGCGGGCGGGTCTTCGCCACCGACCACACCAACGCCAGCCGGACGTTGCTGTATGACATCCGCAATCTGCGTTGGGATGAGGGGTTGTGTGAACTGTTCGGCGCGCCGCTGGCGGCGTTGCCCGAGGTGCGCGAGAGCAGCGCCCGCTTTGGCGTCACCGATCTCGAAGGCCGGCTGGAACGACCGTTGCCGATTTGCGGGGTGATGGGCGATTCGCAGGCAGCGTTGTTCGCCCAGCGCGCCTTCAAGCCGGGCAGCGCCAAGGTGACCTTTGGCACCGGTTCCTCGATCTTGCTCAACCTCGGCGACGAGCTAAAATACTCCGCCAACGGCATTGTCACCACCATCGGCTGGGTGTACCAGGGCCGGCCGACCTACGCTTTCGAGGGCATCACCAACTTCACCGGCGCGATCATCGCCTGGCTGCGCGATCAACTCAAGCTGATCGATTCGGCCGACGAGACCGAAGCCCTGGCGACCTCCGTGGAAAACAACGGCGGGGTGTACCTGGTGCCGGCGTTTGTCGGTTTCAGCGCCCCATACTGGCGGCCCGAGGCCCGGGCGGCGATCCTCGGCCTGACGCCGTACAGCACCAAAAATCACGTCGTCCGCGCCGCCCTGGAGTCCATCGCCTACCTGATCTATGATGTACTCAAGCTGATGGGCCAGGAGGCCGGGCTAGAGCTGCAGAACGTCCGCGCCGATGGCGGGGCGGTGAAAAACCGCTTCCTGATGCAATTCGTCGCCGATATCACCCGGCTGACCGTGCGCGTCTCCAGCCTGCCGGAACTGTCTGCGCTCGGCGCCGTGTTCTGCGGAGCCTTGGGGATGCGCGAGGAGTATGACGCGAGGTATCATTCACTGGAGGAATTGCAAGCGCTGCCGATGGCCTACCTGGATTACCGTCCGGTGATGCCCATCGAACAAGCCCAGGCCCTTTACCAGGGCTGGCAAAACGCGATCCGTCAGATTCTATCCTGAACCATCTGGAAAACTCAATCGAAGGAAACCCTGTAGTCGAAGGAATCCTACCATTGAAGGAACTCTAAAATGAAAAGAAGCCTGTGGATCATCCTCATCCTCGTCCTGGCATGTAGTGTATCGGGGTATTTCCTGTGGCCTTTCGCCTTCACCGTCGTCCCCATCGAGCAGGTCGAGCAGGTCAAACAGAGCGAGGCGTTCGACCCGGTGGTCTATGTGGATGGCCTGTGGTCGAGCCAGATCATTCCCACCATCACCGAGAGCGCGGTGGACCTGGCGACGATTCTGGGCGAGTTCAAGCCCAACGCCCAGGGCATTGCGGCTAAAAACGATCTGATCGAAGTGGCCAAGAAGTACGGCCTGATCACCGTGGGCGAGGCCCATGTGTATATGGTCAAAGCCCGGGGCACGGTCGCTGCGGTGGACACCAGCAAGAGCGTCGGGATCATGGAAATCCAGTTGGAGGACTATCCCGGGCCGATCAAGGTCATGGTCTATATTGGGCCGCGCATCCCCAGCGATGAGACCTCGGTGCGCGACGCGGTGGGATTCATCAACTTCGGCGATTTCAAAGAACAGACGGAATACGGCAAAGTCGCCAACGAGATCAACAAACGCGTGCTCAATGAGGTGTTGTCTGGCCTGGAGAAGGAACAACTGGTGGGCAAGAAGGTCACGTTGTACGGCGCCATGACCATCCGCACCTTCAATCTGGTGGACATCAACCTGAAGCAGGTCAATATCGTCCCGATCAAGATCGAAGTCGAGTAAGCGCGATCATCCAGGAGTGAATTGAATGAGCGATTCGCCCAAACAAGAGGTTTCCATTGCGCCCCCGGCCCCACCCGATCGGGATTCCGTGATCCTGCGCGCCGAAGGGATTACCAAGGTCTTTCCGGGCACGGTGGCGCTGGATCAGGTGAACTTCAACGTCTATCACGGCAAGGTCAACGTGCTGGTTGGGGAGAATGGGGCCGGCAAATCCACGCTGATGAAAATCCTGGCCGGCGTCGAGCAGCCCACCCATGGGAGAGTGGTGCTGGATGGGAAGGAATTGCGCTTGCATTCCCCGCTGGACGCCACACGCTACGGCATCGGGATCATCTATCAGGAACTCAATCTGTGCCCCAACCTGAGCGTCACCGACAACATCTACCTGGCGCGGGAAATGATGAATCGGGGGGTGATCGATAAAAAGCGCCAGAAACAGCGCGCCCGCGAGCTGATCCAGCGCCTGGAGCAGAATATCGATCCGGACGCGCTGGTGGGAGACCTGCGCATCGGCCAGCAGCAGATCGTCGAGATTGCCAAGGCGCTGTTGCAGGATGTGCGCATCCTGATCATGGACGAGCCGACCTCGGCGCTCAGCACCGCCGAAGTGGAAGTGCTCTTCCGGGTGATCCGCGACCTGAAAGCGCACGGGGTGTCTATCATCTATATCTCCCACAAGCTGGATGAGCTGCTGCAAATCGGCGATTACGTCACCGTGCTGCGGGATGGCCGTCTTGTGGCGGAGGAAGCCGCGGAAAACATCGACGTCCCCTGGATCATCGAGAAGATGGTGGGGCGCAATCCGGCGGCGCTGTTCACCCGCACGGAGCACAAAATTGGGGAGGTGATGTTGCGGGTGGAAAACCTGACCCTGCCTCGCCACGGGGGCGGTTACGTGCTCGACCATGTCACCTTCGAACTGCACGAGGGCGAAATCCTGGGATTTTACGGCCTGATGGGCGCCGGGCGCTCCGACCTGGTGGACACCCTGGCGGGCGCGCACCCCGAGGCGACGGGCAAGATCTGGATCAAAGGCGAGGAGGTCAAATCTTCCACCGTCCCTGAGCGTATTCAGTCTGGGATCGTGCTGGTGCCCGAAGACCGACAGCGCGATGGCCTGGTCCCGACGCTGTCTGTGGCGCACAATATGATCCTTGCCAGCCTGAGGCGCTATCTCAACCGCTTTTACCTGGTGAAGAAGAAGGAACAACAAGCGGTGCAGAAGCTGGTGGAAGACCTTTCGATCCGAGTGGCCAGCATCGACCAGCCGATCACGGCGTTGAGCGGCGGGAACCAGCAGAAAGTGGTGGTCGCCAAGGCGTTGCTGACCAACCCTCGGGTGCTGATGCTGGATGAGCCAACCCGCGGCATCGACGTGGGGGCGAAGTCCGAAATCTTCGAGATCATGAGCCGCCTGGCGATGGAAGGCTACGGCATCCTGTTCGTCTCGTCGGAGCTGAAAGAGGTGCTGGCGATGTCGGATCGCATCCTGGTGATGTCCAAGGGGGCGATCACCGGCGAATTCAGCCGCGAAGAGGCGACGGAGGAGAAACTGGTTGCTGCATCTGCCGTCGGACATGGGTTGGCAAGTGGAGGTAACAACAACAATGGAAGGAAAAACCAAAATGAGCGCAGTTGAAGCCTATACGACAAAGAAAGCCCGGCGCATCACCAAGACGGACGTCCAACAATTCTTGCTTCGCGGGCGGGCGTTCATCGCCTTGATCCTGGTTGTGGTTGTCTTCACATTGCTTTCGCCGCAGTTCCTCAGCGCTAATAACATCGTCATCATGTCGAAGCATGTGGCGGTGAATGCCTTGCTGGCGATCGGTATGACGTTCGTGATCCTGACCGGGGGCATCGACCTTTCGGTGGGTTCGGTCGTCGGCCTGACGGCGATGATCGCCGGCGGGCTGATCAACGAGGGCATTCGCATCGAATCGCTGGGGATCATCATTTACCCGCACACCTGGACGATCGTCGTCATCTCTTTGGTCGTGGGCACCCTCATGGGCGCGATCAGCGGTCTGATCATCACCCGCTTCAACGTGGCGCCGTTCATCGCCACCCTGGGGATGCTCTATGTGGCGCGCGGTTTCGCCGGGCTGCGCAACAATGGCTACACCTTCCCCAACCTGGTCGGGCGGCCAGAGTTCGGCAACACCGGGTTTGAAATCCTGGGGGCGGGGGATTTCCTGGGGATCAACTATTCGATCTGGATCATGGCCGTGTTTGCTCTGGCGGCGCATTTTGCCACCACCCGGCTGCCCTTCGGCCGCCATGTGTATGCCATCGGCGGCAACGAGCGCTCCGCCGAACTCTCCGGCGTGCGCATCCGCCGCACCAAGACCATTGTGTACATGATCAGCGGCTTCTGCTCCGCCATGGTGGGGTTGATCATCGCTTCTCAACTGGTGGCGGCGCACCCCGCCACCGGCGAGACCTTCGAATTGAACGCCATCGCGGCTGTCGTGCTGGGCGGCACCTCGCTGGCGGGCGGGCGCGGCAGCATCGGCGGCACGCTGATCGGCGCTTTCGTCATCGGCGTCCTGGGAGATGGCCTGGTGATGTTGGGCGTTTCTTCGTTCTGGCAGAAGGTGATCAAAGGCGCGGTGATCGTGCTGGCGGTGATCATCGACCAGGTCCAGGCGCGCATGCAAGAGCGGATCGCTCTGCAAAAACAGCAAGAGCTTATGTAGCCGAAAACCGTCGAGGAAGGAGGTGATCGCCGTAGATTTTCATGCTCGAAGCCCGATCAGGCTAAGTTTGAAAGCGAACCTTCAATACATGAGACTCAGAGGAGAATAAGATGGACAAAAGAAAACTGATGAACGTTTTGGGGCTGATCATGATCCTGGCCATGGTGCTGGCAGCCTGCGCTCCGCAGCCGGCTGCGACGCAGCCCCCGGCTCCGGAACAGCCCCAGGCGACCCAGCCGCCAGCCGAAACCGGCGGTAAGAAGCTGATCTGCGTGATCGTGCCGCCGGTGGAGAACCCGTTCTTCGGCGCCATGCAGACCATCGCCGCCAACAAGGCCGAAGAGCTGGGCTACCAGACGCTGCGCCTGGTGCACGACGATGACGCCAACAAGCAGATGGAGCTGTTCGAGACCTGCATCGCCCAGAAGGCTGCGGCGATCATCCTGGACAACGCCGGGGCCGACGCTTCTGTGGCTGCGGTGCAGAAGGCCAAGGATGCCGGCATCCCCAGCTTCCTGGTGGATCGCGAGATCACCCAGGAAGGCGTGGCGGTGGCGCAGATCGTCTCCAACAACTACCAGGGCGCGACCATCCTGGCGGAGTACTTCGCCGAGCTGATGGGCGAAGAGGGCGATTACATCGAGCTGACCGGTCGGGATACCGACACCAACGCCCACATCCGCTCGCAGGGCTATCACGACGTGCTGGATCAGATCCCTGGGATGAAGATGGTCGCTCAACAGACGGCGAACTGGAGCCAGACCGAGGCCTACAGCGTGATGGAGAGCCTGTTGCAGGCGCACCCGAATGTGAAGGGTGTGATCTCGGGCAACGACACCATGGCGCTGGGGGCGCAGGCGGCGCTGCTGGCGGCCGGCAAGAAGGACGTGATCGTGGTCGGCTTTGACGGTTCGGATGACGCTCTGCAGTCGATCGGCAAGGGCGAGCTGAAGGCCACCTCGCTGCAGCCGGTGGCCGAGATGGCGATCCAGGCTGCCATCCAGGCGGATCAGTACATCCGCACCGGCAGCACCGGCAAGCCGGAGAAGCAATCCATCGACATGGTGCTGCTCACCCCGGAAAACGCCTGCCAGTACAAGCAGTTTGCCCCCACAGGCTCCACCGAGCCGTGCAAAGTGGCCGAGGCTCAGCCGCCTGCTGAAGCCGAAAAGAAGCTGATCTGCGTGATCGTGCCGCCGGTGGAGAACCCATTCTTCGGCGCCATGCAGGAGATCGCCGCCAACAAGGCCGAAGAGCTGGGCTACCAGACGCTGCGCCTGGTGCACGACGATGACGCCAACAAGCAGATGGAGCTGTTCGAGACCTGCATCGCCCAGAAGGCTGCGGCGATCATCCTGGACAACGCCGGGGCCGACGCTTCTGTGGCTGCGGTGCAGAAGGCCAAGGATGCCGGCATCCCCAGCTTCCTGGTGGATCGCGAGATCACCCAGGAAGGCGTGGCGGTGGCGCAGATCGTCTCCAACAACTACCAGGGCGCGACCATCCTGGCGGAGTACTTCGCCGAGCTGATGGGCGAAGAGGGCGATTACATCGAGCTGACCGGTCGGGATACCGACACCAACGCCCACATCCGCTCGCAGGGCTATCACGACGTGCTGGATCAGATCCCTGGGATGAAGATGGTCGCTCAACAGACGGCGAACTGGAGCCAGACCGAGGCCTACAGCGTGATGGAGAGCCTGTTGCAGGCGCACCCGAATGTGAAGGGTGTGATCTCGGGCAACGACACCATGGCGCTGGGGGCGCAGGCGGCGCTGCTGGCGGCCGGCAAGAAGGACGTGATCGTGGTCGGCTTTGACGGTTCGGATGACGCTCTGCAGTCGATCGGCAAGGGCGAGCTGAAGGCCACCTCGCTGCAGCCGGTGGCCGAGATGGCGATCCAGGCTGCCATCCAGGCGGATCAGTACATCCGCACCGGCAGCACCGGCAAGCCGGAGAAGCAATCCATCGACATGGTCTTGATCACCGCGGAGAACTACTGCCAGTACAAAACCTTCGCCCCGACCGGTTCGACCGAGGCCTGCCCGCCTCCGCCGAAACTGTCGTCGCTCATGGATTGGCTGCTGTTTGGCCTGCGGGCTTTGATCAACCCGGCAGGTTAGTCCCTTTGTAACCTTTGGAGGCGGCAGACCGCTGCCTGCCCGACGAAGATCCTGCCGCCTCCATAGGTCTCACCTTCGCCTTACGCTGTCCCGAGGACCGATCGGCCTCTCGACGAGGCTTTCAACCGAGCGCACCCGTGTGATGGATGCGTCATGCAAACGATCCAGGCAGGTCAATGATGAGCAAAAATGCCCCGCACATCCTCGTCGTTGGTAGTTTAAACATGGATCTGGTGGTTCTGATGCCGGAAATCCCTCGCCCTGGGGAAACGCTGCTGGGCGGGCGGTTCGCCACCTTTCCCGGCGGGAAGGGCGCCAACCAGGCCGTGGCCGCGGCGCGCCTGGGCGCGCAGGTCACTATGGTCGGGAGGGTGGGGGGAGATGCCTTTGGCGAGCAGATGCTGGAGATCATCCGCAGGGAAGGCATCGAGACGCGCTTCATCGGCGTGGACCCCGATAGCGCCACCGGCGTCGCTCTGATCACCGTCGATGCCCGCGGGCAGAACAGCATTTCGGTCGCTTCTGGGGCGAACTTCACCCTCACCGCCCAGGAGGTGCGCGCCGCCTGGGAGCAGCTCCCGGCGGTGGATTTGCTGGTCATGCCCCTGGAAACGCCGATGGAAACCATCGAGACCGCGGCGCAGATGGCGAAAGCGCGCGGCGCGCAGGTGATCTTGAACCCGGCGCCGGCACGTGATCTGGATGAGTCGCTGCTGCGCAAAGTGGACGTGCTGATCCCCAATGAGAGCGAGACCGAGCGCCTGACGGGGCGGAAAATCGCCGGCCTGGAGGATCAGCGGGAAGCAGGCGCAGCCCTGCTGGGTTTGGGGGTGGGCAGCGTGGTGCTCACCCTGGGCGAAAAGGGCGCCCTGATCGTGGAAAACAGCCCGCAGGGGCCGGTCAGCCAGCTCATCCCCGCCTTTCAGGTGCCGGCGACCGATACGACCGCGGCCGGAGATGCGTTCGTCGGCGCTCTGGCCACCGCCCTGGGCGAAGGTTTGCCGCTGAGCGAGGCGGCGCGTTTCGCCAGCGCAGCCGCGGCGATCTCCGTCACCCGCCCCGGCGCGCAACCCTCCCTGCCTTATCGGAGCGAAGTGGATCAGTTCCTGCGTGAAGGGAGATTACCCCAATGAAAAAAATCGGCATTATCCATTCGGAAATCTCGGCGGTGATCGCCAGCCTGGGCCACAATGACACGCTGACCATTGTGGACGCCGGCTATCCCATCCCCGCCGTCACTAAACGCATCGACCTGGCGCTGGAGCCAGGCGTGCCCGGCTTCCTGCAAACCTTGAGAGTCGTGCTGCAAGAGTTGTTCGTCGAGCGCATCATCCTGGCGGAGGAGATCCAGCAATACAGCCCGCACATCCTGGCCGGCATCCGCGAATTGCTGCCCGATGCGCCCATCGAGTTCGTCCCGCATATCGAGTTCAAGAACCGCGCGCCCTCCAGCCGCGCGGTGATTCGCACAGCGGAATTTACCCCTTATTCTAATGTGATCCTGGTTGCAGGGGCCTGGGGCTTCAAGTTATAAATGATCGAACAGGAGTGAGAGATGAAGACCACTTTGGGCGTTATTTTTGGCAACCGCGATTTCTTCCCCGACCATCTGGTCACCGAGGCGCGCCGGGATATCGAGACGTTGTTCGGCGAGCTGGGCTTCCAGGCGGTGATGGTGGGCGAGCAAGAGACCAAGCTCGGCTCGGTGGAGACCTACGAGCACGCCAAGATCTGCGCCGAGTTGTTCAAGAAACACCGCGACGAAATCGACGGCATCCTGGTGGTGCTGCCCAACTTTGGCGATGAGAAGGGCGTGGCCGATACGGTCAAGCTCTCAGGGCTGAATGTGCCCATCCTGGTGCAGGCCTATCCCGATGACCTGGACGCCCTGAACGTCGAGCGGCGGCGGGATGCCTTCTGCGGCAAGCTCTCGGTGTGCAACAATCTGCGCCAGTACGGCTTTCCTTTCACGCTGACCGAACTGCACACCGTCCGACCGCTCAGCGACAGCTTCCGCGCCGACTTGAAGGCCTTCGCCGGCGTGTGTCACGTGTTCAAGGGGCTGCGCAATGCCCGTCTGGGGGCGATCGGCGCCCGCCCCAGCGCCTTCAACACCGTGCGCTACAGCGAGAAGCTGCTCCAGGCGTATGGCATCAGCGTGACCACGGTGGATCTCTCCGAGATTCTGGGCGCGACCCAGAAGCTGGCGGACGACGATCCGCGGGTGAGGGGCAAGCTGGAGGAGATCGGCGCCTACGCCCGGCACGACAGCGTGCCCTCTCAGGCGATGCTGCGCATGGCCAAGCTGGGGATCGTGATCTCGGACTGGATGAACGCCAACGACCTGAACGCCTCGGCCTTGCAGTGCTGGACTTCGATCCAGAAGAACTACGGCATCAACGTATGCACGCTGATGAGCATGATGAGCGATAAGCTGATGCCCTCGGCCTGCGAGGTGGATATCACCGGCGTGGCCTCGATGTACGCCCTGCAACTGGCTTCGGGCGTCCCCGCGGCGCTGGTGGACTGGAACAATAACTACGGCGACGACCCCGACCGCTGCGTCTTCTTCCACTGCGGTAACTGGGCCAAGAGCTTCATCCCCGATATCGAGATCAAGACCGCGCCCATCCTGGGCACCACGCTGGGCGAGGAGAACACCTACGGCGCCATGGCCGGCCGCGCCGCCAGTGGCCCGATGACCTTCGCCCGCATCAGCACCGACGACGCCTACGGCCTGATCCGCACCTATATGGGCGAGGGCGAAATGACCGATGATCCGCTGGACACCTTCGGCCACCGCGCCGTGGTGCACGTGCCGGAGTTGCAGCCGCTGCTCAAATACATCGCCCGTAACGGCTTCGAGCATCATGTGGCGATGACCCTGGGGCGGGTGGCCGGCGTGCTGGCCGAAGCCTTCGACACCTACCTGGGCTGGGACGTTTACCATCACGGCGGTTAGACCTGCCTGGATCGCTGGCTTCACAGGTCGGCGGCCGCTGGCCGCTGGCGACCTGTGAAGTCGGGTTCAGGTCGCCAGAGAGCGCCAGGGCTGGCATGACTCGAATCGACGAACTCAGACTGATGACCAAAGTGGCCCGGCTGTATTACGAGCGCGGCTTGCAACAGGCGGAGATCGCCGATCTGCTGCGCCTCTCGCAGTCCACCGTATCGCGGGTGATCAAGCGCGCCATTGACGAGAAGATCGTGCGCACCACCATCGAGCCGCCCAAGGGCGTGTACGCCGAACTCGAGGATAGCCTGGTGCAGGCCTTCGGTTTGAAAGACGCCGTGGTGGCCGGCGCTACGCTGGACGACGATGAGGTGGTCATCCGGGATATCGGTTCGGCGGCGGCGTATTATCTGGAGACTTCGCTCAAATCCGGCGATATCATCGGTATTTCTTCCTGGAGCGCCACCCTGCTGGCCATGGTGGACGCCATGCACGGCGTCTCCGGGCTGAAGAACATCCGTGTGGTGCAGATCCTCGGCGGGGTGGGCAATCCGACCGCGGAGATGCACGCCACGCGCCTGGTCAGCCGCCTGGCGCAACTGGTACACGGCGAGCCGGTGTATCTGCCCGCGCCGGGCGTGGTTGGTTCGGCCGAAAGCCGCAGGGTGCTGCTCCAGGACCCGTTCATCCAGGCGTCGATGGAGCTGATCGACCGCGTGACCATCGCCTTCGTCGGCATCGGCGAGGTCAAGCCTTCCTCGCTGCTGGCAACCAGCGGCAACGTGTTTTCACCCGGCGAGCTGGATTACTTGCGCAGCCAGGGGGCGGTGGGGGATATCCTGGTGCGCTTCTTCAACCGCCAGGGGCAGCCGGTGGACTCGCCGCTCAACGAGCGGGTGGTGGGGATGAGCCTGGAGCAGCTCAAGCGGTTGGATCGCTCGGTGGGCGTGGCCGGGGGCCGGCGCAAGGTCGAGGCCATCCATTCGGCGCTGACCGGCAAGCTGATCAACGTGCTGATCACCGACCACTTCACCGCCGAGCGCCTGCTGGCGTGACCCGGCAAGGCGGGCCTGACCGGCGCATGCGCCGGTCAGGCCCGCAGATTCGCTCAGGATGGATCAGCCCACCCGCGCCAGGCGCAGCCGCGGCTGGGTGGTGACGTATAGGCCGTCCACCGCCTCTTCTTTGTTCAACGCGAACAGCCCTTCCACCGATGAGAAGAAGTTGGCGTTCTCGCGCGCCGCGGCGAGCTCTTCGCCCTGCAGCCCCTCCAGGGCCTGTTTATCCTTGCGGAAGCTCAGGTTCTCGCTGATGCGCTGGCTCATGGTCTGCAAGACGAAGTGATGGGTGTCGGTCTGGGCGTCGCTCAGGTCTTTCAGCCCGGTCACCAGCTTGAGGAAGGCGGCTTTCAGGTTGCTGCTATCCACGTCGGCGGGGGTGAGGCGCTGGGCTTCCCAGAAGTAGGCGTCGCGGCCGCGGTTGATGTCGTAGAAGGCGGAGAGGAACACCAGGAAGCGCAGATAGGCCTGGCGGTAGCTCTTCTCGTAGAAGCTGATCGCTTCCGCCTCGCTCACCTCGCCGCTGAGGATGCTGGAGATGCTGGCGGCGGAGAGCATGCCGCTGAAGGTGGCCAGGTGCACCCCGCTGGAGAGCAGCGGATCCAGGAAGCAGGCGGCGTCGCCGGCCAGGAAGTATCCCGGCCCGGAGAACTGCTCGGCGGTGTAGGAGTAGTCCGTTTCGGTCTTCAGCGGCGAGACCAGTTCGGCCTTTTCCAGGATGCGGGCGATGAGCGGCGAGGCCTGGATCGAATCGCAGTAGATCTCCTCCAGGCTGGCGCCGCGGCGGGCGGCCAGGGCGTCTTTGTGCATCACCACGCCCACGCTCATCGTGCCGTCGTGCAGCGGGATGCCCCACAGCCAGCCATTGGGGATCGAGCCGACGGCGATGTCGCCGGCGCGGCCGGTGCCCAGGCGGTCGTAATTCTTCCAGTAGCCCCAGATGGCGATGTTCTTGAAGACCTCGTGGAAGCGGCGGTTGTGCAGGTAGTGGTTGGCCATGATGCCGTTGCGCCCGGAGGCGTCCACGAGATAGTCGAAGCCGATCTCGCCGATCTCGCCGCTGCCGTTCTCGCCCTTGATCAGGTAGCTGGCGCGCGCCGGGCGGCCGCCGTCGAAGTGCAGCCCGCGCACTTCGACGCCCTCGAAGACCTGCGCCCCCTGCTCGGCGGCGTGTTGCAGCAACATGTGATCGAATTCTGAACGGATGACCTGGAAGGCGTAGGTGCGGTCGCCGGCCAGTTCGCCGAAGTTGAGTGGCCAGCTTTCGCGCCCCCATTCCAGGAAGGCCCCCAGCTTGCGGGTGTAGCCATAGCTTTCCATTTTCTCTCGCGCCCCGAGCAGGTCCACGATCGACAGGATCGAAGGCAGCAACGATTCGCCGATGTGGTAGCGCGGGAAGCGGGCCGATTCCAACAGCGTCACTTCGACGCCGTTGCGTGCCAGGAGGGTGGCCGTGGTCGAGCCGGCGGGACCGCCGCCGATGACCAGCGCCCGGCTGTGTGGTGGTATGGTTGTCATGGTAGCCCCTTTGCAGTATAAAAGCGAATTTGATAAACCGGATACGAATTGCGAGGTTTATACCATGAATTGGGCGACCTGTCAACTTGGCTACAAAAGTTGCAGGCCGCCAGGCGAGGCGTTTTCGCAAGTTCTAATCTTTCGAGATTCATCCGGGGGAAGCCGGGTGAGGGTACAAAGAGATTTAAACACGAAGAGATCGAAGGAATTGGAGCTTGCAAAGATGACATGTGTTTCTGTCGCAGTCCTGTGGTAGAGTCAAGCGGTGAATGTATCAGGGTGAAAGGACGCTGGTGAATGAAGACTTTGCTCAAAATCCTGGCTATCCTGGCCGCCGGAGGGCTGGCCCTGCTGCTGCTGATCCAGCTCGTGCCCTACGGTCGCCAGCACACCAATCCGCCGGTGTTGGGCGAACCGGCCTGGGATAGCCCCCGCACCCGGGCGCTGTTCATGCGCGCCTGTGGCGATTGCCACTCCCACGAAACCGTCTGGCCGTGGTACACCAACATCGCCCCCATTTCGTGGATGATCCAAAATCACGTGGACGAAGGCCGCAGGAAGTTCAACGTCTCGGCCTGGGGCTACCAGGAGGAGAATGAGGCCGAAGAGGCGGTTGAGCTGTACCAGCACGGGGAGATGCCGCCCAGATCCTACCTGCCTTTGCACCCCGAGGCGCGGCTGAACCCGGCCGACCGCCAGGCGCTGATCGACGGCCTGTTCGCCACCTTTGGCGCGGAGCTGCGGGAGGAGGAGGATTGAGGGGCGGGGGAATTGCGTGTAGGTGATTTGGTGGGGGGAATACGGCGGCGGCTGCGTGCAGGCGATGGAATTCTTGCGGGTTACCCCGTTACTTACCGGCCGGCGATCTGCCGGGGTGAAGCCCCGCCTTACCCCGGACCTGGCCTCATTTTATAGAAATTTCACTTGCTGAAAGGTGACAGTTTACAAATTGTCTTTTATAATAGTTCTGGATATTGTCTGTTCAGGGTGTTTAGGGACTCGCCGTGTTGCCTTGATCGCCTGTGGCAGTCGAGGCAGTGTTCATTGATCAACAGCCATCGATCATACGAATAGAATCATTGGAGCCATTTTATGCCTCCTGGTAAATCCAAGAAATCTTCCCAGCCCGACTCCTCCATCACCGACTATCGCCACGCCGCCAGGCGCAAGAACATCCCCCCTGCCGGCCTGGCCGCCCAGGGCAAGGTGCAGGAAGTGCCCAAAACGCGCTACTTCTACGACCCGCACCTGCCGCCCGTCCTGCGCTTCGACGAGACCGGCTCCGCCGACCGCCTGCCCGAGCTGCTTGAAACCGCCAAAAGGCGCCCCTTGACCGATCAAGAAGCCGGGATACTGGCTGAGGCGCTGCGCAACCACCAGCCCTGGCTGGAGTGGTCTGGCAAGCGCGAAAAAGCCTGGTTCGACGTCGATCCGGTGGCGCTGCACATCCACGAGCGCGTCTCGGCGCAGGCGATCATCAAGATGGCAGCCCGCCAGCCCTTGCAGCGCTCGTTTTTCGCCGACCCGGAGCTGGAATACCGCCAGGCGGTGCAGTTCTACCAGCACGACGTGGACTGGGCGAACCGATTGATATTGGGCGACAGCCTGACCGTGATGCACTCCCTGGCGCGGCGCGAGGATTTGGCGGGCAAGGTGCAGATGATCTACATTGATCCGCCCTATGGCATCAAGTTCAGCAGTAACTTCCAGCCCGAGGTAGGTAAAAGGGATGTCAAGGACAAGGAGAGCGACCTGACCCGCGAGCCGGAGCAGGTGAAGGCTTACCGCGATACGTGGACGCTGGGCGTGCATTCCTATCTGGCTTACTTGCGCGACAGGCTTGTTGTGTCTAAGGAATTGTTAACCGATAGTGGAAGTATATTTGTACAGATTTCTGACGAAAATCTACATTTGGTAAGAACAATTATGGATGAAGTATTTGGGGCGGCAAATTTTGCGAGAATGATCGCGTTCAAAAAAACCGGATATCAAGCAAGCCTCCTTGTATCATCAAATTTTGATTATATACTTTGGTATGCTAAAGACATTTCACAGATAAAAAATAATTCCCTTTATTTCCCAAAAGAAGAAGGTGGCGGCGTTATTGATCAAGATTTATGGATACAAGACAATAACGGTCATCGCTATCGTCTTGGTGACGAAAGTCCATCTGGAAAAGAAGGTGTCTTCAGGCATCGTACTGTTTTTTCAGCTGGCTGGACAGAGTCTGGTGGTTTTGAATTTGAATATCAAGGCAATAAAATAAAGCCAAATATAAATAAACATTTCACTACAACAAATGAAGGTATGGTAAGACTTTCAAAGGCTGAGCGATTATTATTGCTTGGGAATTCCCTGAGAATAATCGAGCTTTTAGATGAATATCCCGTTACACCATTTTCGAGTGTTTGGACTGATACGGTTAGGAGTGGTTTTGGTGAGCCTAATATTTATGTGGTCCAGACTTCTACAAAGATTATTGAACGCTGTATGCTCATGACCACCGACCCCGGCGACCTGGTGCTCGACCCGACCTGCGGCTCCGGCACCACCGCTTACGTCGCCGAGCAGTGGGGGCGGCGCTGGATCACCATCGACACCTCCCGCGTCGCCATCGCCCTGGCGCGCCAGCGCCTGCTGACCGCCAGATACGATTACTACGAGCTGACAAATCCCCAGGCTGGCCCTGCCGGCAGCTTCATCTACAAGACCGTCCCGCATATCACCCTCAAGTCCATCGCCCAGAACCAGGCGCTCGACCCGGTCTTCGCCAGATGGGAGCCAATCTTAGCGGAGAAGCTGAGGGCGCTGAACGCCGCCCTGGCTACGGTTACGCCGGAGCTGCGCGCCCGCCTGCAGGCAAAGCTGGTTGCCAAGGAGCGCCAGCAGGGCAAAAAAGCCATCACCGACGCCGACCGGCGGCGCTGGCTGCTCCCCAAAGAAAAATGGGAAGAATGGGAAGTCCCCTTCGATACCGATCCGGATTGGACCCCCGAGCTGCAGGCGGCGCTGCTGGAGTACCGCAAAGCCTGGCGCGGCAAGATGGATGAGGTCAACGCGGTGATCGCCGCCAGCGCCCCGCAGGAAACGCTGGTGGACCAGCCCAGGGTCGTTCCCGGCATCTTGCGCGTCAGCGGTCCCTTTACCGTCGAAGGCGTCCAGCCGGTCGAAGAGACGCTGGAGGTCGAGACTCCCATCGGCGGCGAGCCGGAAGAACTGCAGACCTTCGGAGAAGGGATGGAAGCCGAGCCGCAGAACGCCGCCGCTTACCTGGATAAGATGATCCGCCTGCTGCGCCAGGATGGGGTGCGCTTCCCGGACAACAAGGTGCTGCACTTCGACCGCCTGGAGCCGCTCTCGCACTCCGTGCTGCACGCCGAGGGCGAATGGGGGCAGGGGGGTGAGGCCAGGCGGGTGGCGGTCTCCTTTGGTCCGCAGTACGGTCCCATCACCGCCCAGCAGGTGGAGGAATGCCTGCGCGAGGCTTATCGCCGCGGCTACGACGACCTGATCTTTGCCGGCTTCACCATCGACGGCGCGGCGCAAGCCATCATTCAAGAGGATCCCAACCCCAAGGTGCGCTGCCATCTGGCGCACATCCGCCCGGATGTCAATATGGGCGACCTGCTCAAAGACACGCCCTCCAGCCAGCTCTTCACCGTTTTTGGTCTGCCGCGGGTCAACCTGACTCAGAATAAATCCGGCGAGTGGGTGGTCGAGATGGAGGGGGTGGATATCTACGACCCGGTCGAAAACACCATCCGCTCCACCGGCGCCGACAAGGTGGCCGCCTGGTTCCTGGATAGCGACTACGACGGGCAGACCTTCTGCATCACCCAGGCTTTCTTCCCCGACAGCTCCGCCTGGGAGAAGCTGGCCAGGGCGCTCAAGAGCACGGTTGACCCGGAGCGCTTCGCGGCCTTCTCGGGGACGCGCTCGCTGCCGTTTGCACCGGGGAAGCACAAGCGAGTTGCGGTGAAGGTGATCGATCCGCGCGGGAATGAGGTAATGAGGGTGATGAAATTGGATTGACCAAAAGGAAATCATGTTTGAGGATCAGATTGGAATGTTGACGTTCTAATGAACCAGCAACCACTTCCTATTCAACCGGTTGAAAAGCCCATCCTGTGCAGCCCTTATCAGGAGCCAGATCAACACTGGGCTTATGATCTGCAAAGCGGGGCAGCCATAATCGTGCCTTACCGGCGACCGGCGTCTTATTTTTTCAAAGTTCAAAGAGTGGGCGGCGAACAGCAGCTCGCCCTCTTTGCCGAAGAAACCCGGGAAGACCTCCCGCTCGTCAACGCCCTGCGCCAGGATGTCAAACGCTGGCGCGAAGCAAATTATGAGGGCGCCACCCAGATCACCAAAGAACTGCTGGCTTACTGGCGGCGCGAAGATCGCCCGCGCCACCTGTTCTTCTGCCAGCTCGAAGCGGTTGAAACGATCATTTACCTGAACGAAATCCGCCTGGCAGGCAAGCGCATGCGCTTCAAGTCGGCGGTCTCGGATCAGGATCTGGAGAAACTCAAAGACCTGCCCGCAGGGGCGTCGCTGCCGCCTCTCACCCGCCTGGGGATCAAGATGGCGACCGGCAGCGGCAAGACCGTGGTGATGGCGATGCTGATTGCCTGGGCGTTCTGCAACCGCGGCCAGGTGCCCAGCGACGAGCGCTTCCCGAACGCCGTTCTGGCAGTCTGCCCCAACCTGACCATCAAAGAGCGCCTGCAGGTGCTGCGCCCGGAGAACCCGGATAACTATTATGAGGCTTTTGACCTGGTGCCTTCCCGCCTGCGACCGCTGCTGCAGACTGGGAAGGTGTTGGTGACCAACTGGCATCTGTTTCAACCCGAATCGGAACATATCGAGGGCGGAAAATCATACACCGTCGTGAATAAAGGTCCCGAAGGACCAGATGCCTTTGCCCGCCGCGTCCTGGGCGATCTGTATGGCAGAGGCAAGCTGATGGTGCTCAACGACGAAGCCCACCACGCCTGGCGACCGAAAGTGGACCTAGGGGTGGGCGATTTTGTCCCCAAAGAGGAGTTGGAAGAAGCCACGGTGTGGATCAACGGTCTGGATACGCTCAACCAGGCAGTGGGCATCCGCTTTTGTGTGGACCTCTCCGCCACGCCCTTCTACATCGCCGGCAGCGGGTATATCGAGGGCGCGCCTCTCCCCTGGCTGGTGAGCGATTTTGGGCTGGTGGATGCCATCGAGAGCGGGATTGTCAAGATCCCCCGCCTGCCGGTCAGCGATACCACCGGTCGCCCCGAGCCCAAGTATTTCCGCTTATGGCAGCATATCAGCGACAACCTGCAACCAGGCGAGCGTTTGCCCGGCAGAGCGAAAAAGCCCAAACCGGAGGTGGTTTATCGAGAAGCCGAACCCGCCTTGTTAACCCTGGCGGGGCAATGGGTGGAACGATTCAATCTTATTCAAGAAGCCAGCAACGAAAGCGACAAGACCCCGCCGGTATTGATCATTGTCTGCGATAACACCGATATCGCCGAGGTCTTTTACCGCAACATCTCCGGCGAACAGACGATGGAAGTGGTTGATGAGGACTCTTCAGAACAGGAAGATGATTCGGAGGGTGAAGCCGAAACGCGGAGCAAGACCCGAAAGAAAACCAAAGTGGTCTATGGGCAAGGGAGAGTCTTCCCGGAATATTTCTCCAACCGGGAAGGATTTACGCCCACCATCCGCATCGATAGCAAGCTGCTGGCGCAGGCCGAAAGCGGCGATCCAAATCTGAGCCGCAAGGATGCTGCCGAGCAGCTCCGCCAGATTGTCGCCACTGTGGGCAAGCCGGGTCAACCCGGCGAGCAGGTGCGTTGTGTGGTCTCCGTGGCGATGCTCAATGAGGGCTGGGACGCCAACAACGTCACTCATATTCTGGGTCTGCGCGCCTTCGACAGCCAGTTGCTGTGCGAGCAGGTGGTCGGTCGCGGCTTGCGCCGCATGGATTACACGCCAGATCCAAACACTGGATTGCTCACCGAAGAATACGTGGATATCTACGGCGTGCCGTTCAGCTTGATTCCCTTCAAAGGACGTCCCACAAATACCTCCGCTCCCGAAGACCGCCCGAAGAATCACGTGCGCGCCCTTCCAGAAAGAGCAGCCTTTGAAATCCGCTTTCCGGTGGTGGAGGGATATGCGTTTGCCTTGCAGCGTAACGTGATCACTGCCGACATCCAGGCAATGGAGCCGTTGCGCATTGAGCCTGAATACGAGCCGACGGCGGTCTTTGTCAAGCCTCGCGTCGGTTACCAGTTTGGCGCGCCCACGATGGACGGTCCGGGAGAGTTCATAGTGCAGAACCGGGAGGCTTATTACAACACCACCCATTTGCAAACTATCGAATTCGAATTGACGCGCCAGATTGTCTTCCGCATGGTCGGCGACCAGGACTCTGCGCCTGATCCGCGCAGCAACGCCCGCCTGCGCTTGCAGTCCCGCCACCAGTTGTTCCCACAGGTTTATCGCTACGTCCATGCTTATCTGCAAAAGAAGGTGGATTATCGTGGCGTTGATCCTAGAGAGATCGGTCAGGAGAAATATTTCCAACGAGTTGTCGAGCGCATGTTGGCGGCTATTCAGCCGGACGACTCGCAGGGCGAGCTGCCCCTGATGCCGCTTTTGAACCGCTACAAGCCGATTGGCAGCACCGCCGATGTGGATTTCAAGACGGTCAAGCCGGTGTTCTCGACGACCTTCAGTCATATCAACGCCGTAGCCGCCGACACTGCAAGATGGGAACAATCGGCTGCCTTTCGTCTGGAGCAGGCTGTCCTGCACAGCATCGCCAGGTATTACGCGCGCAACGATCAGCTCAACTTCACCATCCCTTACGAGTTCATGGGGGTAAGCTACCACTATGAGCCGGATTATCTGGTGAGGCTTTCCAACGATGTCACCCTGGTGTTAGAAATCAAAGGCATGGAAACCGACCAGGATCGCGCCAAGCACCAGGCTGCAAAGAGGTGGGTTGCTGCGGTGAATAATTGGGGAAAGCTGGGGAAGTGGGAGTTTCACGTAAACAAGGATCCGCAAGTTCTGGAAAATGAATTGAAGTGGATTTTGGGCAATACAAGATGATCGTTCGTGCGTCATGAAATGCCCAATTTTTCGTCATAGATCATGGAGATGAGGATGCTGAGCGTTGGAAATTTCTCCGGATTGGAAAACTATAGGGAAAGGAGGGACAACACCATGTTCTTTGCACCCCAGGAAAAAGGACAGGGCCTGGTAGAGTACGCGTTGATTCTTGTTTTGGTCGCGATTGTCGTTATCGTCATTCTGGCCCTGCTTGGTCCGGCGATCGGCAATGTCTTCAGCACGATCATGAACGCCATCTGATTCCAGCTTAGCTTCAGATCACATAGCCAGCATCCGAGTGTCTCCACCATAACCCCGCCAGCCCCGTCGGCTGGCGGGGTTGTTTCCGCCAGCAACGCACGCAGGTCATCTTCCAGCTCGCCGGCCAGGATTTCTTCGCCCTCAACGGCGGCCCTGTCTTCCACGTCACCGACCCCGCTCCGATCAAAGCGCCGCGCGCCAGCGCCGCCATGCTGCAGAGGCCCCGGCTGGATATCGCCGAAGCCCGGCGCGCCTGCGAGGCAGGCTGATGGCGATAAACCCCCGTGACGATCGGTGAAATCCGGGTACAATAGCCTGCATTGGAGGCAGCATGGAAGAATTGTCGATACTCGAGCTTCAAGCCCGGCTCCAGAGCGGCGCCCTCAGCGCCCGGCGGCTCGTCGAGCGCTACCTGGAGCGCGTCGAACAACTGGATAAAAACGGCCCGGCGCTCAACGCGGTCATCGAGCTGAACCCCGACGCCCTGGCCCTCGCCGAGGCCCTGGACGCCGAACGCCAGGCGGGGAAGGTGCGCGGCCCGCTGCACGGCATCCCCATCCTGCTCAAGGACAACATCGACACCGCCGACCGCATGAGCACCGCCGCCGGCTCGCTGGCGCTGGAAGGCAGCCGCGCCCCGCACGACGCCTTCCTGGTCGAGCGCCTGCGCCAGGCCGGGGCGATCCTGCTGGGCAAGGCCAACCTGAGCGAATGGGCCAACTTCCGCTCGACGCACTCCGTCAGCGGCTGGAGCAGCCGCGGCGGCCAGACGCGCAACCCCTACGCCCTGGACCGCAACCCCTGCGGCTCGTCCTCCGGCTCGGCGGTGGCGGTGGCCGCCGACCTGTGCGCCGCGGCCCTCGGCACCGAAACCGACGGCTCGATCACCTGCCCCGCCTCTGCCAACGGCATCGTCGGCCTCAAGCCCACCCTGGGGCTGATCAGCCGCTCCGGCGTCGTCCCCATCGCCCATTCGCAAGACACCGCCGGCCCGATGGCGCGCACGGTGGCCGACGCCGCCCTGCTGCTGGGCGCCCTGACCGGCGTCGATCCGCGCGACCCCGCCACCGCCGAAAGCGAAGGCAAGGCGCTGAGCGATTACACGCCGTTCCTCGACCCCGACGGGCTGAAAGGCGCCCGCATCGGCGTCGCCCGCAACTACTGCGGCTTCGACCCGCGCGTCGATCAGATCTTCGAGCGCAGCCTGCAGGCAATGAAAGCCCAGGGCGCCGAGATCATCGACCCGGTGGCGGTGATCGCCGAGAGCAAGTTCGCCCGCAGCGAGGTCGCCGTGCTGCTCTACGAGTTCAAGGCCGACCTGAACGCCTACCTGGCCGGGCGCGGCCCAGATGCGCCGGTGCGCTCGCTGGAAGAGGTGATCCGCTTCAACGAGCAGAACAGGGAGCGGGTGATGCCCTACTTCGGCCAGGAGCGCATGCTCCAGGCGCAGGCCAAAGGCCCGCTGAGCGACCCGCGCTACCGGGCCGCCCTGGAGAGGGGCCGCCGCCTGACCCGCCAGAGCCTGGACGCCGCCCTGCAGGAGCACCGCCTGGACGCCATCGTCGCCCCGACGCGCGGCCCGGCCTGGCTGATCGACCTGGTGAACGGCGATCTGCCCGGCGAGGGCGGCTTCTCCAGCCCGCCGGCGGTGGCCGGTTACCCGCATCTCACCGTCCCCGCCGGCTATGTCTTCGGCCTGCCGGTGGGCGTCTCCTTCTTCGCCGGCCCCTGGCAGGAACCGACCCTGATCCGCCTGGCCTACGCCTTCGAACAGGCGACGCAGGCGCGCCGCCCGCCGCAATTTCTACCCACTGTGGACTTGAAGGGAGCGCCGCTAAGCTGATGGAAGACCGAACTGCACGCCGCTTGAACGATATCTTGCTGGTCAGCGGGCTGGCGGGCCTGCTGCTGCTGGCCGGGCTGATGGACGCCCTGCGCCGCATGTTGTTCGCTGCGGCGCAATCGCTGGCCGACCAGCAACGCCTGCTCTTCTTGCTGCCGTTGATGCAATTGCTGCTGATGCTGGCGGCCTTGGGGCTGATCTGGGTGGCGGTATCCGGCGCGGGCTACAGCCGCTGGGTGACCGCAGTGTACCTGGTGATCGGGCTGGCCCTGCTCTACGGGTTGGGCCTGCTCTCCGCCCTGCCCTTCCCCGATTGGCTCTACGGGGTCACGGAATACCTCTCGCCGGATGGCTACCTGTTCCAGGTGGGTGGCGTCAGCGCCGCGCTGGGGCTGATCAGCCTGTTCTTCTGGAAGGAAGACAGGCCCCCGGCCTCAGAGCCGGAAATCTAGCCCGAGCGCGCGGCCATAGAGACGGCTTGGAAGGTGGTGACGGGCTATAGGATATTGAGCAAACTATACCCCGCAGGTGATCTATTACGCCACCTTGCACACCAGCAGCGTCTGATCGTCGGCCGGGGCTTCGCCGGCGGTGAAGCGTTCCAGCTCCAGGCGCAGGCGCTGGATCATCTCGGCGGCCGGCAGCCCCTGAGCGGCCAGCGCGGCTTCCAGCAGCCTTTCGCGCCCAAATTCTTCTCCCTGTGGGTTGCTGGCCTCGGTGATCCCGTCGGTGTAGAGCAGCAACAGGTCGCCGGGAGAGAGGTGCGCTGTGGCGGAGTGGAACTGCCCCTGCTCCACCAGGCCGATGGCCGCAGCGGTCGGCCATAGCCAGATGGCGCCCCCATCGCCGTTGGGCTGGCCGCGCAGCACCAGCGGCGGGTTGTGCCCGGCATTGCAATACGTCAGGATGTGAGATTGGGGGTCGAAGACGCCCAGGAACAGGGTCACGAAAGTGGTGAAGCGCACGTTGTGCACCAGCAGGTGATGCATGCGCTCCAGGGCGGCTGCCGGGGAGAGGCTGCCGGGCGCCAGCGAGCGCAGCAGGGTCTGGATGCTGGCCATGTGCAGGCTGGCCGAGACGCCATGCCCGGCCACATCGGCGATTGCCAGGCCCACTGCGCCGTCCAGAGAGTCGAAGAAGTCGAAGTAGTCGCCGCCGATGATCTGCGCCGGGCGGCTGAAAGCCGCCACCTGCAGCGAGGGGGTCTGGGGCGGCTGTTGCGGCAGCAGCGAAAGCTGCACCGTCTGAGCCATCTCCAGCTCGAATTCCAGGGTGCGCTGCTCGTCTGGCGTGAGATGTTCCAGGCAGACGCAACTGGTGTAGTCCATCTCCATCAGGCGCGTTTCGACGTAGTCGTGGCACACTTCGCATAGTCCCAGCGTTCCGGCTTCGGCTTTTTCAATGGCGTTCTCCAGGGTATCCAGATGATTCAAGACGGCCTGATCGGACTCATTGCCCAATTGGAGGTCCTGCTTGGTGGGGGGCGTGGCGGCCAGCCAATCGGACAGGGCGCTCCGCTTCGACAGCAAGGTCTGGCGGATCTGGTCGAGTACGTGTAAGTTCATCCTGTCCTCCTGCAGAAATACGGTTGAAGATATTCATTATACCATTAAATCCGATCATATGTTCGATTAATTAATCGAAATTTGGAGTCTTTTGAGAGCAATTCATTGGGGTTGAGCGCGCTTGTCACACAGATTGCGATGAAATGCAGATAATGTCACAAATAATTTAGACTATTATTATCCAAATAGTGACAAACGTCTATGACATCTGTCACTATTCGTGCAATTCTTCACATGCTATGATTTGCATGCATAAAGATATACCCGTATGTGAATACATGGAACCCAAGCGATGATCACACCCACACTGACCCAAGAAATCACCCAATTACACGCCGATATCTGCTCCGGCTTGGCCGATCCGCGGCGCATCCTGATCCTGTATGCGCTCTCCGAGAGGCCGCACAACGTCAGCGAACTGGCCGAGGAGCTGGGCATGAGCCAGCCGGCGGCCTCGCGCCATCTGATGGTCCTGCGCGAGCGGGGCATGGTGTCGGCGCAGCGCGACGGGCAGGCGGTGATCTATCAGCTTGCCGATGCGCGCGTGATCCAGGCGCTGGACCTGCTGCGCGGGGTGCTGGCCGACAAATTGAAAAACCAGGCCGTCCTGGCGAGCACGGTTTACGAAAGCCTGGAGCTGGAACTGCCCGGCCAAACCGGACGGCTGTAAAGATGCGAACGATTGAGCCATGCGATAAACAACGCAGTTAACGCAACCCAT
Source organism: uncultured Anaerolinea sp. (assembly GCA_964503145.1). GTDB lineage: Bacteria > Chloroflexota > Anaerolineae > Anaerolineales > UBA4823 > RBG-16-57-11. The sequence goes on from CAZCYV010000007.1 coordinate 54,416, forward strand.
CCGAACGAGGAAGATCCTATGAAAACGCTACTCATCCTTGGCGCCGGCACCGGTGGGACGATGGTGGCCAACAAGATGGCCGAGAACCTCGACCCCAACGAATGGCGCATCATCATCGTCGATCGCGACGAAAACCACTACTACCAGCCGGGCTTTCTGTTCATCCCCTTCGGCATCTACAGCCCGGCGGACGTGATCAAGCCGAAGCGCAATTTCCTCCCCCCGCAGGTGCAGGTGATCTTTTCGGACATCGAGGTCATCGAGCCGGATGAAAACCGCGTGCGCCTGACCAAAGAGAACAAGGTGATCCACTATGATTATTTGGTGATCGCCACCGGCACGCACATCGTCCCCGAGGAGACGCCCGGTATGGTGGATGGCGGCTGGCGCAAGAATGTGTTCGACTTCTACAGCGTGGAAGGCGCCGCGGCGCTGCAGCGCTTCCTGAAGTTCTGGAAGGGCGGGCGCATGGTGGTCAACGTGGTGGAGATGCCGATCAAATGCCCGGTGGCGCCGCTGGAGTTCCTGTTCCTGGCGGACTGGTTCTTCCACGAGCGCGGCATCCGCGAGAAGGTCGAGATCGTCTATGCCACCCCACTGCCCGGCGCGTTCACCAAGCCGCGCGCTTCCAGCATCCTGGGGAACATGCTGGAGGAAAAAGGCATCCACCTGGAGCCGGACTTCGCCATCATGGAGGTGGACAACGACAAGCAGGTGATCCGCTCCTACGATGAGCGCGAGATCGGCTACGATCTGCTGGTCACCGTGCCCACCAACATGGGCGCAGAGGTGATCGGGCGCTCCGGCATGGGCGACGAGCTGAACTTCGTGCCCACCGATAAGCACACCCTGCAGTCCACCCAGTGGGAGAACGTGTGGGTGATCGGCGACGCCAGCAATGTGCCCACTTCCAAGGCCGGCTCGGTGGCGCACTTCCAGCTCGAGGTGCTGGTCGAGAACATGCTGCGCCACATGGAAGGCCTGGAGCCGTTGCCCAAGTTCGACGGACACGCCAACTGCTACATCGAGACCGGCTTCGAGAAGGGCATCCTGATCGACTTCAACTACGAGGTCGAGCCGCTGCCGGGCAAGTTCCCGCTGCCCGGGTTCGGCCCGTTCTCGCTGCTGAAAGAATCGGCCATGAACCACTGGGGCAAGATGATGTTCCGCTGGATCTATTGGAACGTGCTGCTCAAGGGCGGCGAGATGCCCTTCGAGTCGCAGATGAGCATGGCGGGCAAGTGGGCCTAGGAGGCGGCGATGGATAGCGACCTGGCTTTGCTGCATGAAAAGATCGATGCGCTGACCGCCACGGTCGAGGCGCAGCGCCAGCGCCTGGAAATCCTGGAATCCAGCGCCAACGGCCAACTGATGGCCAAGCTGGATTACCTGGTGGCGCAGGCGCAGGCCCAGCAGCGTTTTCAGGATGAGATGGAAGAGCTAAAGCGCGACCTGATCCCCATCGCCAACCACATGATCAAGCTGACCATCGACGAACTGGCCGAGGTGGGCAGCGAGTTCCAGGCCGAAGACCTGCTCTTCATGCTCAAGCGCCTGCTGCGGGATACGCGCCTGATCGTGGATGGGTTGGATCGCCTGGAGAGCATGGCGGAGCTGTTCGACGAGACCCAGCGCCTGAGCAAGCAGGTCTTCAATCAGGCGGTGATGAAGCTGGATCACCTGGAGCGCGAGGGCTACTTCACCTTTGCGCGCGGCGGGTGGCGCATCGCCGAGCGCATCGTCTCCGAGTTTGGCGAGGAAGACATCAACGCTCTGGGCGACAACATCGTTACCATCCTCAGGACGGTGCGCAACCTGACCCAGCCGGAGATCATGGCGCTGACCAACAACGCCCTGGGCGCGCTGCAATCCGATCTGCCCGAAGACGGCAACCCCTCGCTGTGGACGCTGCTGCGCGATCTCTCGGACCCCAAGGTGCGCCGCGGCCTGTCCCGCTTGCTGAATATGGTCAAAGTTCTGGCCGACCAGCCGACTGGTCCCAGTAAAAATTGAACCTTTTTTCTGACACTCACACCGATTAGACAAGGAGAAAGATACCATGACAACCGCAACCGCTTCAATTTTAGAAACCGTGGCCTTCGACTCGGAAGGCTTCATGGTCGATCCGAAAGCCTGGACGCCGGAAATCGCCGAGGCGATCGCCCAGAGCCTGAACATCAAGCTGACCGAGCGCCACTGGATCGTGATCAATTTCGCCCGCAAGGAATTCGAGGCCACCGGCCAGCCGCCCACGCTGCGCAAGATCACCAAGAGCACCCCGGTGGACACCAAGGAGATCTATGCGCTGTTCCCCGGCGGCCCGGCGAAGACGGCGGCCAAGATCGCCGGCCTGGGCAAGCCCACCGGCTGCATTTGATCCTGGCCTGAGCCGTTGAGCGATGTACGCGACGCCCTAAACCCTCGATCGATCGTAGTCGAAACAATGAAAGGATAGCCGAGATGGAACAAGAAATGAAACCTCCCCGCAAGCTGTGCATCATCGCCTCGAAAGGCTCGCTCGACATGGCCTACCCGCCGCTGATCCTGGCCAACGCGGCGCGCATGAGCGGCATCGAAGCGCACATTTTCTTCACCTTCTGGGGGCTGGATATCATCACTAAAAAGAAAAACAAAAACCTGCACGTCGCCACGGTGGGCAACCCCAACATGCATCCCTGGTTCCACATTCCCACGCTCATCGGGGCGCTGCCGGGCATGTCGGCGGCGGCCTCGTGGATGATGAACCGCGAGATCGCCAAGCTGGACTTCCCGCCGGTGGATGAGTTCGTGCAGTTGGTGATGGACTCGGGCGCCTGCGTCTATGGCTGCAAGATGTCGATGGACATGATGAAGCTGACCAAGGACGATCTGGTGGACGGCGCAGAAGTGCTCGGAGCGATGGAGTTCCTGGAGATCTCCGACGGGGCACAGGTGCTGTTCATCTGAGCTGACACCCGTCGCTGGATCGCCCCAATCTGCGGATTGGGGCGATTTGGTTTCTATAGGGCCGGGCGGGGCAGCGAAATGTTCGCCTGGATGACTGAAAGGGGGTAAAAAGCCTGTGAAACCCGGCGTTTTCACCTGGAGATTGGCGAAATTGGACTATAATGGGAAATGTCCATTGGTTCACCCGGTTTCATCAGGAGTGTGCATCATGGATCCGAGAGGGAAAAGCTCGAAAATTTCTGCGCTCGTCATCCTGGCTGGGATGATGAGCCTGCTGCTGAGCGGCTGCTCTGCCATCCAATTTTTGTCCGGCGTGCCGGCGCCGCCTTCGGGCGCGGAACAAACGGCGATTGCCCTGCAGGTGGCCGCCCTGGCCGCCACTTCGGCGGCGATGCAACCGCCCCAGCCCGCCGAGCCGCTCCAGCCCGCCCAACCGGCGCAGCCCCAGCCGCCCACGCTGGCCCCGCTGCCCACCTATACGCCGCTGCCGACGTACACGCCGGTGCCGACCTTCACCCCGCTGCCCACTTATACTCTGCTGCCGACAATCAGCCAGCCCACATTCATCCCCACCGCGGGCCAGGCAGCGGCAACCCCCAACCCGGAGCAGCGCGGCTGCTGCACGCTGCGGGTGCGCAACATGTTCCAGCGCACCTACTGGATCGGCACAAAAATGCCGTATGGCGGCAATTTCATCAAGCCGCGTTGGTACGTGGAGTTCTACCCGCCCGAGCCGACCTGGATGCGCATCTGGGTGTGCCGCTACACGTCTTACTTTTATAAGCACTGGAAGGATTACGGCTGGTGGTTCTACAAAGAAGATTGGGAGGACCGCTGGAACTGGAATTTCTGGACTTACTGGCGAGACCGCGGCCACCTGTACAATTGCTTCTACCGCGACGTCATGGTTGATGAGACGTTGATCGAGATCAGCGTGCCTTAGAGGCGAAAACGTTTATAAAGGCAGCCGCGATCGATGATCACGGCTGCCTTTGCATGCGGGAAGGATTTTCCGACCGAACTACTCTTCGAAAGTTACCACCACGGTCATGCCCCAGCGCAGGCGCGGATCGGGGTTGTCCAGCAGGATGCGCACGGTGTAGGTGATATCGCCGCGCTTCTCTTCGTACACCTGGCTGATCGACTCGACCGTGCCGGTCATCTCCACGCCGGGCAGAGCGTCGGCCACGATGGTCACCTTTTGGCCAACTTTGATATCTACCACTTCAATTTCGGTCAGGTCGTCGGTTTCGACGTACAGCCGGGAGAGATCGGCGATGCGCATCACCGGCTGACCAGGGGTGACCTGCTGACCGACCACCAATTCCATATCCACCACAGTGCCGTCAATCGTGGCGAGCAGATCCAGGTCCTTCAGGTTGGCCTTGGCGGCGGTGAGGTTCTCTTCGGCGGCTTTGATGCGCGCCTCCGCCGCGGCCACCGCGTCAGCGTCTGGGCCTTTCTGCAGGTCCTGGTAATCCTTCAGCGCCTCCTCCAGGCGAGTTTCCGCTTCGTTCAGGTTGGTGACGAGCTGCAGCCAGCGCACTGCGGTGTTGTAATCGCTCTGGGCGGTGTCCAGCTCTTCTTTGCGCTCTTTGCGGATGCTGTCGCCGGAGGGGTAGTATTTGTAGGGTTCGAAGCGCTCGCGCGCCCGATCCAGGATCTCTTTCTGTTTGGCGATGGCCTCCAGGGGGGTCATCCCCAGCATGTTCTGCGGCACGGTGAAGTTGTCGAGCTGATACTGGGCATCCTTCAGGGCCTTGTTGGCCGCCGACATGGCCGCGGCGGCCTGAACTTGAGCCAGGGCCAGATCGTCGTCCAGCTTCTTGCGCGCCTGCTGAGCCGCCAGCAGCTCGGCTTCGGCGGCGGCGATCGCCGCGGCGATCTGCTCGCGGTTTCCCAGGCGGGCCAGGATGTCGCCGGTCTTCACCACGGAATTTTCTTCTACCAAAATTTCTTCCACCTGCCCGGCGGTGAAGAAAGACAGGCTCACATCCTTGCGGGGCACCACGCGCCCTTCAGAGACGATGTTGGTCTGCGAGATGACCGTAGGCAGCGGGGTGGGGGTGCCGGCGCTTGGGCCTCCGGGCAACGCGCCGCAGGCAGCCAGCAGGAAGCTGGCGAGGATCAGCAACGAAAGAATGGGTAATGCCCTGGGTTTCATAGTCGATTTCTCCCTGTGGGATCTCCTTGTCTATATATTGTATAACTTATGCACAATTTTATGCCCAATCTCTGTGCCCGTCAAGGGCCAGTTTTTGCGACAGGCTGGCTGTGGGGCTTCGCCTGTCGTTCATCCAGGATCACTGGTACGCCAGGCTTTCGCGCACGCTGACCCGGGTGGCGCCGTTGGCCGGCAGCCAGCTTGCCAGGATCGACAGGATGGTGATGATCGCCAGCCACATGATGGCGCCGGTGGGTTGATACTTGTAGATCAGCTCGAACTGGAAGGCGTTGCCCAGGGCCTGCGCCATGGCCTGCGAGGCGGGGATCGCCAGGGGCATGGCGATCAACCAGCTCAGCCAGCCCAGGATCAGGCCTTCGCCGATGAACAGGCGGAAGATCGTCCAGGACGAGGCGCCGATGGCGCGCATCACGCCGATCTCGCGCCGCCGCTCCAACACGCTGAGCGAGAGCGCGCCGCTCAGGGCGATGCTGCCCACCGCGCCGATCACCACGGCCATGATGCCCAGCAAGACGAGCAGGAAATTGAACTGATCGACGAAGGCGTTGCCGGTCTCGGTGGTGCTTTCGCCGCCGAAGCCGAAGATGCCGCGTTGCGAGCTGACGCTGACGTGATTCTGTTCGTAATACTCCCGCAGCCCCTTGGCTATGGCCTGCTCCACCTGCAGGCCGCCCTGCTCGGTCTGGATCCACACCACGCTGGAGCGGCCGACGAAGCCCAGGTCGGCCATCAGCCGGTCGCGCTCGACCAGCGCCACGCTGGTGAGCAGCGGATCGAACACCAGGCCGACCACCTGGTAGTTGCGCTCGTTCTTTTCGCCGTACTTCACGGTGACCCAATCGCCCACGTTGACGCCGTTTTCGCCGATGTCTTTGGCCTGCTTGGCGTTGAGCACGATGGCGTACTCGTCTTCGGGGGTCAGCCAGCGACCGCCGCGCAACTGGTAGCCGTAAGCCTGGGTGGGCAGGGGGACGCCGAAAAGTTGCACGTCCTCGTCGTCGTCCGAGGCGGGCTGGCCGCGGGGGCGGATCTTGCCGCTGCCAAAGCCCCACATCTCCACCGCCTTCACGCCGGGATATTGCAGCGTCAGGTCGGTGATGTAATCGATGCGCTCGGCGTTGTTGAACACCATGGTGATGTTGGCGTTCAAGATGGTGAAGAGCAGGTCTTTGAAGGTGTAGGTGGCTGCATCGCGCACGCTGACCACCATCATGAACACCACGCCGCTGAGCACCAGGGCGATCTGCAGCAGCAGGACGCGCCATTTGTGGCGGAAGGTGTTGCTGACGGTGATGATCATCAGGCGGGAGAGGAAGCGCAGGCGAGTTAGCACCCTCTCCAGCAGGCCGGCGTGGGTGGAAAGGCCGTAAGTGCTGACGGCTTCGCGCACGGTGATGCGCGCTGCCTGCCAGATGGGCACCAGCGAGGCCAGGAAAGGCGCCAGCAGGCAGATGATCACCTGGATGGTGATGGCGGTGCCGTCGAGTTCGAAGTCTCCCAGGTCGGCGCCGAAGCTGCCCACCAGCCAGGAGGAGGTGCCCCAGGCGCCCAGGATGCCCAGCGGCAGCGAGACCGCCAACGCCAGCACCCCGTAGATCAGCACCAGCCGCAAGTACAGCCCGACGATCTGGCGCGTGCGGGCGCCGATGGCCTTCATAATGCCGATCTGGTCGGTCTGGCTGGCGATGATCGAGTTGATGGTGTTGTACACCAGCAGCAGCCCCAGCACCAGCGAGAGCGCCCCCAGCACGCCCATCAGGAAGAAGATGCCGTCCATCTGATCCTGGAAGAAGTGCTTGTTGGGGTCGGTGATGAAGCGCCCCGAATCTTTGCCCATCGACTCGATCTTGGCGTCCAGCCGGTCGGCGACCTGGGTGACATAGTCTTCGTCCCAGCGGTCGGCTTTGACCAGGGCGCGACCGTAGTTCTTGTTGCCCACCAGGTACTCGTAGAATTCCTGATCGACGTAGAACTGCGCCTGCCCGCCGAAGGTCGCCGGCGCGGCGAGCTGGTCGTAGATCTTGCCCGTGCCGATGCGCACGGCCTGCTCGCGCTCGTTGGTGCGGATGTAAACCACGCCTTCTGCAGGGATGCCGTAAGTCAGGTGCTCCTGGCCGTTGGCCACTTCGCGGCCATGCGGCCATTCGCCGGAGATCAGCTCCAGGCGGTTCATGCTCTGGTTGCGGTAATCGATGCGCGCCGTCAGGGTGCCCTGGCGCCATTCCTCCTGCGGCGAGGCGCGCCATTCGATGGTGACGCTGTTGAAGCCCTCGATCTCGGCCACGCCGGGGACGCGCCGAAGCTCGGCCAGCTCGTCTTCGCTGATCTCGGGGGCGATGAACAGGTTGATCATCGCCGGGTTCATGGACTGCCAGATATCCTGCATCCCCGGCACCACCAGGTTGCGCGTGCCGATGATCAGGCCGATCGCCGCCGAGCCGATGCCGATGATCAGCATCACTTGCAAGGTGCGGGATTTGTTGGCCCAGATATCCCGTAAAAGCTTGAAGCGCAAGACGCCCATATTGGTTAATAGCCGGTCCAGATGGCGCCGCCGACGTACTCATCGCGGGTGATGCGCCCGTCGATGATCTCGACCACGCGCGGCACGCGCCGCGCCAGTTCTTTGTCGTGGGTGACCATGACCAGGGTCTTGCCCTGCTCTACCAGCTTGCTGAACAGGTCGAAGACATCCTGGGCGGTGCGCGTGTCCAGGTTGCCGGTAGGCTCGTCGGCGACGATCAAATCGGGGTCGTTGGCCAGGGCGCGAGCGATGGCGCTGCGCTGCTGCTGGCCGCCGGAGACCATGCTGGGGAGCTTGTTGGCCTGGTCGGCGATGCCGACAATCTCCAGCAGGTGCATGGCGCGCTCGCGCCGCTCGCGCGGCGGGTATTTCTTGGCGAAGTCCATCGGCAGCATCACGTTTTGCAGCAGGGTGAGCGCGGGGAGCATCTGGAAGAACTGGAAGATGATCCCCACATGCTGGCCGCGCCAGGCCGCCAGCTCGTTTTCGCTCATGCGATGCACTTCGCGACCGGTGACGATCACTTCGCCTTTGGTGGGGCGGTCGATGCCGGTGATCATGTTGAGCAGGGTGGACTTGCCGTTGCCGGACGGGCCGACGATGGAGACGAATTCGCCGCTTTTGACGTCGAACGAGATGCCTCTGAGCACCGTGATCTCGCCGCCGCCTACAGGGAAGCTCTTGACGACATCAATCACCTGCACCACCGGATCGGCGCCGTTGGGGCTCTTTTTGCCATTTGTCTCGCTCATAAGATCCTCTTCCAGCGGTTGGCAGTTAGCTGTTGGCAAATTGCCGGTGGATCAGCCAAAGGCTTATCGCTAACAGACAACTGCTCATTGCCAACTGCCAATTGCCAACTGCCAACTGCTAATTGCCAACTGCTAATTGCTAACTGCTAACTGCTAATTGCTAATTGCCAATCATGTTCCATTTTCAGCCGACCAAATCAGCTCCAGGCGGGGTTTGTAATCCTCTTTGTCGTACCAGGCGTCCAGGTCGACGCGCTTGACGCCCTGCATCGCCAGGCTCAAATCCACATCGGTCCACATCTTGTTCTGGACGAAGGCGGTCATGCGGCCGAACTGGCCCTGGTGCAGCAGGCGGGCGGCGGTGAGGGCGAAGTTGGCCGCGCCCAGCAGGTCCTGCCCATCCGGCGAGCCGGTGCGCAGCAGGTAGGTCAGCGGCTGCAGGAAGACTTCCTCGCCGGTGATGTGCGCCAGGAGCTGGGCGGCGATCATGCCGCTGCCCACCAGGCGCTCGCCGCTGAGCACGCTGGTCAGGGCGGGGCGCGGCGTGCGTTTGGGGCGGTCTGGCTCCTGGGCGAGCTGGCGGGCGCTATCCAGGGAGAGCAGCGCGGCGTATTTGTCCACCTTTTCTTTGGTAGGCGTCGCCCCGTCGCAGGCCAGCAGCACGGCGTAGTTGGCCGGGGTCTGGCGCTTGTCCAGGGTCAGCACATAGGCCAGCAGGTCGGGGTCGTACTCCACTTCGGGGATGATCACTCGATCCACCCCGGCGAGCAAGGCCATCATCAAGGTGGAGTAGCCGGATTTGGCGGCGAAGGTCTCGACGACCACGGTCTGCTCGCGCGAGCCGGCCAGGGCGCGCAGTTCGTGGATGAAAGACACGCCGCGCGAGAGGCCGGTGCTGAAGCCCAGGGTGTAATCGGTGCCGGGGATGTTGTTGTGGATCGTCTTAGGGATGGCGACGATCGGCACGCCCTGCTGGCTGAGGTGTCCGGCGAAGTGCAGCGTATCGTCGTCGCCGATGACGATCAGGCCAACATAACCCAGCCGCCGGATGATGTCCTTCAGATGGTCGGTCAGGTCCTGGGTCTCCTGGTTCTTGTCACGCAGGAATTCGGGCACCCGGTTGACGGGGACCCAGCGCGGATCGAGGCGCGAGGAATGCAAGAACGAGCCGGGGGTGCGGTCGATGGGGCGCACCATGTTCTTGGTCAGCTCGATGAAGTGATCGCTGTAGGTGGTGGGATCGGCCGGGTTGTACTGGATCAGCCCATCCCAGCCTTTGCGCACGCCGATCGGCTCATAGCCCAGGTCGATCAGGCGATAGACCAGGCTCTTCAAGCACATATTCAGGCCGGGGACATCGCCGCCGCCGGTGAGGATGCCAACGCGTTTGGTGGTTGCCATGGGAGCTCCTTCAGGAATCTCTGGGTATATCTACGTAAAATTACAGAAAAAGTTTAACACAGAATTGGGAGCGCTACGGGTGAAATCCGGATCGAGGGATTAAGCCTAATCTTAATTGCTTGATGGCAAATGTACCTGAAGCAGCAGATTTTGGAACAAATGAGCGATGATACTCTTGCATATCTTTGGGTTTTACGTTATAGTTTCAGTGCGAAGTTAATCTTGGAAAATACGATCTGGGTAATGGTCATCACTAATCAGAGTCGCAAAATTCAGCCGCCAGTTGAGTCAATCTCACTAAAGGAACGATTGGCTGATCTTCTGCTTAATAGCGACCTGGATTTTCACGACCAGGTAAGTCGTTACGCTTCTCACAATTTTCATGCTTTTCCGGCCAAGTTTCCGCCCCAACTCCCCGGTCTTTTCATCGACCAATTAACCAACCCCGGGGATCTAGTGCTCGACCCCATGCAAGGTTCAGGAACAGCCGTGTTGGAGGCATATCTGTCTGGAAGGCGGGGCGTTGGTTTTGATATTGACCCATTGGCAATTGCCATCACCCAGGTAAAGACGACGCCACTCGATGCATTCGATGTTCTGCGTTGGTCTAAATCTATCCGTTTGAGAGCTGCCATCGCTGTCGAGAGTCGTTCTTCTGAACTGTTTGCCCAACTTGATCAGCGTTGGGACCCTGAAACCCGAGCCTTCATCAACTATTGGTTCGATACGGATACCCAAATTGAGTTGATGGCCTTGCTGATGGAGATTGAGCGTCTCAGTGATGCGTCTTTGCGCAATTTTTTCAAAATGGCTATCTCTGGCATCATCATCACGAAGTCGGGAGGCGTATCTTTGGCTCTAGACCTGGCGCACACGCGACCTCATCGCGCCAGACTGATTTACTCCCGCTCAGGTGAAGTTTTGGAGGGTGGTGATTTATTAGAAAAGCAGCCGAAGAACTTAAGGTATGTAACAAAGACGGTACGTTCTCCGCTCGAGGAATTCGATAAGCGAGTTCAAAACAACCTCAAGGGTTTGCTTAAACCGAACGCGTCTTTGATACCAGCCAGCGTCCTGTTTGGTAATGCCCAAGACTTACCCCTGCCTGCCGAGAGCGTTGATCTGATTGTTACTTCGCCGCCCTATGCGTCTAACGCTATTGACTACATGCGAGCGCATAAGTTTTCATTAGTTTGGTTGGGGTACTCTATCGGACAACTGAGTGACTGGAGAAAGAAATATATCGGTGGGGAAGTGGTTGCGAATTCTCTGTTCGAGGAGCTGCCCGCATACACAACAGCAGTAGTTGCTGATGTTTCTCGCCTGGATGCCAAAAAAGGTCAGGTGCTACAGCGCTATTATTCTGAAATGAAACGGGTTTTGAACGAGATGTATCGCGTGCTCAAACCTGGGAAAGTTGCGGTCGTTGTGGTTGGAAATTCGGATTTGCGCGGGCGAGATACTGAAACGCAGAATTGCCTGGCTGATATTGGTAGGGCGATTGGTTTCGATGTTCCGGCGATCGGCGTTCGGAACCTGGATCGAAACCGGCGCATGTTACCTGCGGGAGAGACAATCGATCGAGAATCACAAATTCAAAAGCGCATGCATCAGGAATTTGTGATTGGCTATTACAAACCGAAATGACCTTTTATGTGACCTGCTGAAAGGGGAAAAGACGGATGTCGATTGATGCCTTGCGCGCCGAATACCACCGACGTATCTGTTCAGATATTATTCGGATTCAGAGCAACGAAGGGGTCGAATACCCCAATTTTGCGGATGGGAGCAATGCTGCAAGCCGCAATATCGCCTGGGGAATTGTTGAGAGACTTGGCGGCTCACGAAATAAGACGAAGATAAGCGGTCAGACGGTAGGCGCAAGATTTGAATTACTCACCAGGGATTTTATTCAAAAGGTGTTTGATGCTATCCATCATCTGCGGCCTGGTCGATGGGTCTATCTGACCCAGACCCGGATCAGCGATTTTGAGCAATTTGACCATTTGGCTTATCTCGACGAAGTTGTCCGACGTGATAAAAAATTAGCATCTGCCCTTCGTGGGGGTTATATTATCGCTCCAGATATCGTCGTAGCGCGCTTCCCAGTTACGGATGAAAGTATTAATTCGCAAGGCGAGTTAATTGCAGAGAGGGATGTATCGGCGAGCCTGACGCCGTTTCGCCAGGTTAACCGTCCTTCATCGAAGATGATCCTACACGCCAGTATATCCTGCAAATGGACCATCCGCAGCGATCGAGCGCAGAATACGCGAACCGAAGCACTGAACTTAATCCGAAATCGGAAAGGCCCATTGCCGCATATTCTGGCGATTACAGCCGAACCTACTCCCCATCGCCTGGCATCTCTGGCGCTAGGAACAGGAGACCTGGATTGTGTCTATCATTTTGCTTTGTATGAACTGATAGAGGCCATTCAAGATCTCAACCTTGAAGATGCACTGGCAGAAATTCAGATGATGGTTGATGGGAAGCGGCTGCGCGACATCAGCGACTTGCCTTTTGATATCGCTATTTAGGCTTCCTGAACTTCCTGATTCTTGATCGTTCCCAAAATCTCCCGGCTGCGCAGCCACAGCCAACCGGTCTGGGTCGCCACGCTGACGGCCAGGGCGAACAGGCCGACGTACAGGCCGATGGCGCCGCCCCAGGCCACGCCCAGGCCGAGCACCAGCGCGCTGGTGAGCAGGTAGATCACCACCGATTCGGTGATGCCACGTGTGCGCCGCCCGTGCAGCAGCGCTCCCTGGTACCAGCTTTGCAGCACGCTCAGCGCCGGCAGCGGCAGCGCCAGCCACAGGCCGCGCTGCGCCATCTGCGCCAGGTCCGCCGGCAGGCCGGAGACCCCCGCAAACCAGAAGCGGGATAGCGGCGTGGCTGCCACCAGCAGCAGCAGGCCGGTGGTGGCCAGCGAAATCAGGCCGGCGAAACGCTTCAGGCTGGCGTAAGCGCCGCGCTCGTCCAGCAGCGCCACCACCACCTCGTTGTAGGCGATGCCCAGGCTGCGCAGCAGGAAGACGAGGCCGGTGATCACTGGCCAGACGGCCAGCGAATCCAGGCTGCGCGGCATGCGGCTGAGGGCAGCGCTGCCGATGGGGTTGGCCAGCAGGGTGAGCAGCGAGGTCATCACCAGCGGGATGTAGAAAGCGTAGAAGGCTGTCCAGCTCAACGGCGGCTCGACCGGCGGGGCGTTGCGCAACTGGTCCTTCAGCACTGGCCGCACCACCACGCCGACGTACAGCGCCTCGCTCATCACCCCCATCGCCACTGCCCCGGCGCCCACGGCGACGCCCGGCAGCGCGCCGCTGAGGTAGCCCAGGGTCAGCACGATCAGGTTGGCGCTCAGCCGCACCAGCGTGCCGACGCCGACCGTCTGTGAGTGGCCGAAGCGGATCAGCACCCCCTGATTGAAGCGGCGAAAGGCAATCGACCACGTCCAGGGGAGCATGATCATCAGCCCCAGGCGCGCCGGTTCGACGATCTCCGGCGGCGCGCCGATGATCCCTTCGACGACAACGTAGTATAGCGGCGTGAAGGCGATCAGCGCATGCAGGGCGGTGAGCAGCGCGCCGGCGGCCATCATGAAGCGGCGGATCAGGCGGTAGGAGCGCCAGTCCTTGCTCAGGGCGGTGGAGGCTGCCAGCAGCATGATGATCGGCGACTCGATGATCAGCGACAGTGGGAAGACCACTCCGCCGTAGGCCGCCAGGTTGATCTTGGGATCCGGCAGGCGCGCCACCACCGCGCTCAGCGCGGGCATCTCCAGCGACATCAGCATCCAGCTGGCGGCCAGCGGCCACCAAGTGGCGACCACCCGGCGCAGGGGGACGGCGGGCGTGGCCGTCGTCAGCGCAGCGTTCATGGCTTACGGGTAAGCCGGCAGCGGGTAGATTTCGGCGGTCACGGCGTCGCCCAGGCGGATCCAGCCGGGGCGCTCGACGGCGGCGGTCAGGCCGCGGCGGCGCGCTGCGGCCCGGGGGAAGCGCTCGGCCAGGCCCGGCTGCCCCACCTGTTGCTCAATGGCCCGCCCGGCGGTGGTGCAGGGGCGGTTTTCGCCGCTGACCAGCAACACCGCCCCGCCGGCGAAGAACAGCCGAGTGGTCGGCGGGAGCTGCGTCAGGCGGGGGATGCCGTCGAGGAGCAGGTTCGCCCCGATCCACTCGGGGCGGATCTCCGGGATGCCCAGCTCGGCGGCGGCCAGGGCCAACTCGGCGGGGGAGACGATGGTCACCTGGCGCTGGTTGCGGATCAGCGTGCCGCGGGGATAGAAGGGCGTGCGCCCATCCGATCTGCGGGTCAGCCCGGCGTGATGGTCGCCGTCAAAGCCGGCGAAGGTGACCCGCGCCTGGGTTTGGGGGGTGGTGATCAGGGTGTCTGGGGAGAGGCCAAGATAGAGGCCCGTCACCGAACCGGTCAGGGTGATTTTTTGGCTCATGCAGGATATTATATCCTGGCAAGGCCAAACCTTTGGGTGGTTTAAACGAAACGTTTGGGGCAGCCTCGCATTCCCCGGTGAAGCTGCCCCGCTTTTACACCCGTCCCACGACCAGTGAACGGTGTCTGGATGAGCGGCTAATGAATATGGCCGCGGATTTCGCCGCCAGGATAGTCGCCAGGGCCGGTGTTGGCGGGGGCGACGCCGTCGTTGGTGTGGACGTTGACGTAGGCGTTGCCGTTCTCGATCTCGGCGAGCAGTTGCTCAAGGCTGGTGATCCCCGTCGCCGCCTGATTGACCAGATCGGCTGCCGTGAATGTGCCTTCGACCAGCACGCCATCCACCCGACCCTGACCGGTCGGCCCCGCGCCCGGCGCCGTGCTGGGGTAGAGCCATACGGCGACCGGGCCGTTCACGCCGCGCGCTCCTTTGTGGATGTGCGCCATGAAGACGTTTTCGATGTTGGCGACGATCAGTTTATAGTGGATAGCACTGCCGTCTTTGCTGAGCTGGAAAATTGCCTGGCCCTGAGCCAGGGTCTCGACTACCACGCCGGGCGGGGGGACTTCCTCGGCGCCTGAGAGATGGGTGCGGAAGTTGCGCTGGGCGGCGGCCGCAATGCTCACCGTGGCGAGCAGAAACAGAGTAACCAGGACAACGATTGTAGTAAAACGCTTCATATGGGACACTCCTTTTGGGTTGATTGGCTGGACTGAAAGATAGAGTCTATAAGATGTTACGCCTGTTCGACTATATTGGATTTATTCAGTCTGATTTATTTGATTAAAATTGGGTGAGAAAAGCGCCGGGGTGATTCCCCAGAGAGGCGTTTGCGGGCCAATTCAACGAGTATAATTCAGCCAGGCATCGCACACATCCAAAAGGTTGCAGTGGATTATCACAAGCTGGACGACAACACGCTGATGCGGCTGATGGCCGGCCGGCGAGAAGAAGCTCTGAGCGAGCTGTATGACCGCTATGGCCGGCTGGTCTATAGCCTGTGCTGGAATATCCTCGGCGATCAAGCCCTGGCAGAAGAAGTCACTCAGGATGTGTTCTTGCGGGCCTGGGAGCGGGCGGATACTTACCAGGCCAGCCTGGGCAAAGTTTCCACCTGGCTGACCAGCGTGGCGCGGCACCGGGCGATCGATGTGCTGCGCAGCCGCCGCAAACGTCCCGAAGGCAACCTGGCGGGGTTCACGATCGACGAGGCGCTGGATTTGCCGGCGCCGGAAGATGTCGAGGAGGCGGCCGAAGGCTCGCGGCAACGCGAGCGGGTGCAGCGGGCGATGGCGCAACTGCCGGAGGCGCAGCGCCAGGCGCTGGCCTATGCGTATCTGCTGGGATATTCGCATAGTCAGATTGCTCAGGCGCTCAACGAGCCTCTGGGCACGGTGAAGACGCGCATCCGCCTGGCGATGCAGACGTTGCGCAAATTGCTGATCGAGGAGGCGCCCTGGCCGGATGAAACTGCTGACTAGCGAAGCCAGCTTGGGCGTCAGTTAATCCAAAAGGGAGCATGCGGCGTATATTATGAGTAGAGAGGATCTTAGCAGTATGCCAGCCGTGCATGTTGACGATTTGCTCCCTGGTTACGCCCTGGGATGTTTGGACGCGCAGGAAGAGCGTCAGGTGATCGAACACCTGGCGGAATGCGCGCGCTGCCGCGCCGAGCTGGAGCGTTACGACCAGGTGGCGGCCGATCTGCCCCTGGCCGTTGAAATGAGCGAGCCTGCGCCGGAGGTGAAACAGCGCATCCTGTCTCGGGCGCGCCAGGGCCGCCAGCCTGAACCAGCAGGGGCGTCGGCGTGGGAGCGTCTCAAGGGGGCGTTGCAGCGCGCCGCCCCGGCCTGGGGAGCGGTCAGCCTGGCTTTGATCCTGGTCTTGGCGGTGAGCAACCTGCTGCTCTGGCACAGGCTGGGGCAGGCGGAGCGCCAGGCCGGCGCCCAGCTCCGCGCCGTCGCCCTGGCGGGAACAGAGTTCACCCCCAGCGCGACCGGCAAACTGGTGATCAGCCAAAATGGCGAATACGGCGTTTTGGTGGTGGACGGCCTGCCCAGCCTGGATGAGGCGCATCAGTATCAACTGTGGCTGATCCAGGACGGCCAGCGCACCAGCGGCGGGGTGTTCTCGGTGAACCCGGAGGGATACGGCGTGCTGTACGTGGCTTCGCCAGCGCCGCTCGTCAGCTATCAGGCGCTGGGAGTCACCATCGAGCCTGCCGGGGGAAGCCCCGGCCCGACGGGCGAAAAGGTGTTGGGCGGAAACCTGTGAGAAGACGCTGTGCTCGAAGTCGAAGCACAGCGTTTTGTTTACGGCCCGCCCTCTATAAAAATAACAGATCAGTTATAATCATGAATGCAGACTTGCCAAGTCTGAATTCTGGCGAGTCGCCCCCAGATGCTCTTTCTCAGAATCTTATCCGGGAGGCAGGTATGAATCAGGAGATTGGCGGCTTTCGGATCATTATCAACCCCGGCGGCGCATACCTGGTTTTGGGCGGGGTGCCGTTGGTGCGGCGTTACCCCGCCAAGACCGTGTATGGCGAACCGATGGAGTGGGATGCGGTGGGCGTGGAGGGTTACGATATCCCCGTCGAGGGGGAATCGTATGAACTGTGCCGCTGCGGGCAATCGAAGACGATGCCCTTTTGCGACCAGACGCACGAGCAAATCGGATTCGTGGGCGAACTGAGCGGCGACCGGCGGCTCAGCGCCGAGCGGCGCAAGAGTTTCAGCGGCAGCGGCATCAAGCTGACCGATGATGGCATTCTGTGCGCTGACGCCGGCTTTTGTGGCACCCGGCTGACCAAAGTCTGGAAGATGCTCCAATATTCGGATGACCCCGAAGTGCGGGCGCGCATCTTGCGCATGGTGCAGAATTGCCCCTCGGGGCGGCTGGTGGCCTGGACGGAAGAGGGACAGGAGCTGGAGCCGGTGTATCGCCCGTCGATCGCAGTGGTGCCCGACGGCCCGCTGTGGGTGCGCGGCGGCATCCCTATCGAAGCGCCGGATGGGTTCGTTTATGAGGTGCGCAATCGGGTGACGCTGTGCCGCTGCGGCCACTCGCGCAATAAGCCGTTCTGCGATGGCAGCCATGAGCAGGTGAAATTTACCGCCCCTTAGGGAGGGCGCTAAATCCAACCTGGCGATAAAAAAGGACTGTTGTCATGCAGTATAAACTGCCAGGTAAGAGCGGCTGATCTGATGGAAGCGCCGATGCAACGCACTGGCGGAGCGCGTTCGCCCGCCTGTGCGTTGCACCGTCGCCGCCTATTTACTCGATCCCTGATTGCCTAATTCTTTAAAAAACCTGGCCATGTGTTTGGCGTGCTTGAGGTACAGATCCAGGCGGATGTTCTCGTTCGGCGCGTGCGCCAGCGTGCCGGGGTAGCCCGCCCCCGCGGTGACCACCGGCAGCTTGAGGGTGTGCACGAAGGGATAGTTCGGCCCCGAGCCGCCCACCATGGGCACGAGTTGCATCGGCGCGCCATACACCGGTTCGGCGGTGCGCACGATCAGATCGACGAAGGGATCATCGGGGTCGGTGCGGGCGGGCGGTTCGCCGCCCAGGTCGGTGATCTGCACGTCTGAGAAGCCCTCGGCGTCCAGGTGGCGGCGCAGCAACTCCAGCACGCGTTCGGGGCGCTGGTCGGGCACCAGGCGGAAGTCCACCTTGGCGGAGGCGCGCGCCGGCAGCACCGTCTTGGAGCCGGGGCCCTGGTAGCCGGAGGTCAGGCCGCAGATGGTGCAGGTCGGCTCGAAGACCTCGGCCAGATGCAGTTCCACGCCGCCGGTTAAACCTTTGAGGAAGTTTTTGACGCCGTAGCGCTGCTTGTATTCGTCGGCGGCGTCGGGCAGGGCGGCCATCAGCTCGATATCGCGCTGGCTGGGCGGACGGACGTCATCGTAGAAGCCGGGGATGCGGATGCGCTCGTCGGGGCCTTTGAGGCTGTTGAGCGCCCACACCAGGCGCCAGGCGGCGTTGGGGAAGATCGAGCCCCCCAGGCCGGAGTGGGCGTCGGTGGAAGCCGTCTCCACCGAAAGCTCGACGTAGCAGATGCCGCGCAGGCCCAGGTACTGCATCGGCACGTCGCGCTGATCCACCCCGCCGAACTCCCACAGACAGGCGTCGGCTTTGAGCAGCTCCTGGTTTTGCTCCACGAATTCGAACAGGTGCTCGCTGCTGGTCTCTTCCTCGCCTTCGATGATGAACTTGATCGTGCAGGGCAGCTCGCCGTCCACCGCCAGCAGGGCGTCGATGGCGTGCAGGCGGGCGGTGAGCTGGCCCTTGTCGTCGCTGACGCCGCGGCCGTAGAGCTTGCCGTCGCGCACCTGCGGCTCGAAGGGCGGGCTATCCCATAACTCCAGCGGTTCGGGCGGTTGCACGTCGTAATGGTTGTAGATGAGCAGGGTCTTGTCGCTGCGCCCTTTGCGCTCGGCGTACACCACCGGCGCGCCGCCGGTAGGCATCACCTGGACGGCGAAGCCGCGCCGGCGCAGCATCTCCGCCACCATCGCGGCGCACTCCTGCAGCCCCCAGTTCTGCGCCCCTACGCTGGGTTGGGCGACCAGGCGGCTCAGCTCGGCGATGCTGTCATCCAGGTGTTTTTCGAGGTATTCATCGATAGCCGTGTAATTGGTCATAGTGCCTCCAAGTATTTATGGGATTGGAAACAAACGGTTCAAGATTGTGTCGCCGCCGAAGGCGAAGACCAGCATCTTGATGATGCTGCCCATGGCGCAGAAGAGCAAGAAGCGCCAGATGGGGATTTTCATCGTCCCGGCGGTGATGCCGGCGGCGTCGAAGAACGGGTTGGGGATCGCCGCCAGGATCAGGATGCTCAGGTTGATCAGCCTGGGGTAAGCAGTCACCCAACTTTGGATGCGCTGGTACCAACCGGCGCGCTCCATCAGCCCCTGCCCGCTGAAGCCGAGCAGATAACCCGACAGCTCACCTACCGCCGCCCCCAGCCCGGCGAAAAAGGCGATCAGCAGCGGGTTGAACACCGCTCCCATGGTGAACACCACGGCGACGCCCGGGATGGGCAGGAACACCGTGGCGTTCGCCATCAGGGTGATCAGAAAAACCCCCAGGTAGCCGAAATGCGCCAGGTCCTGAAGATGGTCGCGCAGCAAGAAGATCGTCGCCATGATGCCGACGGCCAGCGCCAGGCTCAGCAGGCGCAGCAGCGGCATGTAGCGCTCGTGCGGCGCGCCCTTCCCGGGCGAGCTGGACGATTCGTCCACCGGGCGCTCCGTGGGTCAGGCTTCGATGATCTCGACCGAGCGAATATGCACCGCTGGCGCGTCCACCCGCGCCGGATCGCGCGGCGGGATGGAGAGCAGCACATCCATGCCGTCGATCACCTGGCCGAAGACGCTATGCCTGCCGTCCAGCCAGGGGGTGGGCACGTGGGTGATGAAGAACTGTGAGCCGTTGGTGTTCGGCCCGGCGTTAGCCATCGACAGGATGCCGGGCTTATCGTGGCGCAGCGAGGGGACGAACTCGTCTTTGAAGCGATAGCCCGGCCCGCCGCGGCCGGTGCCAGTGGGGTCGCCGCCCTGGGCCATGAAGTCGGCGATCACGCGGTGGAAAAACGTCCCATCGTAGAAACCCTGCCGCGCCAGGAAGACGAAGTTGTTCACCGTGCGCGGCGTCTGATCGGCAAACAACTGCAGGGTGATGTCTCCATTGTCGGTGTGCAGGATGGCCGTGTAGCTCTTTTTCGGGTCGAGGGCCATCTCTGGTTCCTTCGACCATTGCTTGGGGGTATGGGGCATGTCAGGTCCTTTCTGAGGGGGATTAGATGGAATGCTCGGCGCGCAACAGCGCCTCCAGCCGGGCGACGACCATCTCCATGGCCACTTCGTTCAGGCCGCCCTCCGGCACGATGACGTCGGCGTAGCGCTTGGAGGGTTCGACAAACTCCAGGTGCATCGGGCGCACGGTCGCCATGTACTGGCGGATGACCATCTCGGTGGTGCGGCCGCGCTCCAGGATGTCGCGCTCCAGGCGGCGGATCAGGCGGATGTCCGAGTCGGTGTCCACGAAGACCTTCACATCCAGCAGCTCGCGCAGCGCTTTGTCGGCGAAGATCAAGATGCCTTCGACCATGATCACCGGCTTCGGTTCAATGCGGATCACCTGCTGGGTGCGGGTGTGGGTCTTGAAATCGTAAACGGGAAGGTCCACCGGCTGGTAATTCTTGAGCTGCTGGATGTGTTGAATGAGCAGTTCGGTGTCCAGCGAATCGGGATGGTCGAAGTTGACCGCCATGCGCTGATTGGGGGGCAGGGCGGTCAGGTCTTTGTAGTAGGCGTCGTGGGGCAGGTAGGCGATGCGCTCGCGGCCAACGCGATCGAGCACCATGTTCGCCAACGTGGTCTTGCCAGAACCAGAGCCGCCGGCGATGCCGATGACGAGGGGAGGTTTGCGGTTGAGCATAATGGCAGAGTCGTGCCTATTATATCTCATGAAATGGGCATCGCCGCGGTGGCTCCGGTTGGATTTTTCGGACGAACACTGCTCGCCGAATTTCTTGACTGATAAAAAAGCTTTGTGTTATAGTGGCTATGGCGGCGGACGTTTGATGAGTTGCAGTTGTACATCGCTTGTTCTAATGTGCATTGTCGGTTTTGTCGTTGAAGCCTCAGGCAACCTTTTTCCCTTGATGCCCTTGTAGGCGAAGGAGTGATATTCAATGGCTTTTGAAGATGGGCCTTTTGTTCAAGTAGCCTGTTTCTGTGAAACCGTGCTCCAGGAGGTGAATGGCGCGCATTCGTTGATCCGGATCATCGACACCCTGATCCATACTCAAACGGGCCCAAATCCCCCCAAAGAATTGCCGCCATTCAATTATCCTTTGACAATGGTCTTGATGTTCAAATCCGGTATGGCCTTGGGAAGGTCGACCCTTAAGGTCGTCCCTCATTTGCCTATTGGAGAAACAAGAGACCCCCTTCTTTTGACGATCCATTTCGAAGGCGAAGAAAAAGGCGCCAACGTCACGGCCAATATCACCTTCCCATTCGAATATGAAGGAGTCTATTGGTTCAAGGTTTACCTGACTGACCCTGATGAGGTAGCAGACAAACTAATGACAGCAATACCCCTCAGGGTGAAGTATAACCGCGTGATTGCCGGTCAGCGACTTTGAGGTTTTGAGTGGAAGGGAAGGTGTATGAGGCTGTGATGGAATTCCCCATCGCTAAGGCATCGGTTCGCGAAGTTTGCGGCTGGGGATATTCGAGATAGATCACGTTGTATTTTTGCAGCACTTCAGCCAGGTAAGCCTTAATAGACTGCTCGTCTCGGATCCCATCGTTAAATTCAGCCAGGCACAAGTCGATCGCCGCCATCACATCCGCATCTGCGGAATTTGGGTCCGAAATAAATGATCGTGAACGCGGCATCACCCAATCTTCCAGATCGCGCAACTGGATTTCGTTGTCGATAAATTTGACAATCATCTCTCTCAATTCTGGACTTAGCATCTATGCCTCCGATCAACGCTGAGCTTCCGGTCGAATGGGTTACCAAAGAAATTATACGACAGATGTTCAATGATGAGCACATCATTCAAAGGGCTGACAGCGGCGAATTAATCAAGCAGATCACCCGCAGTTCACATTTGGACAACCCGCCGAACAAAGAGCCTTATTGTACCCACAGCCAGATCATCCGATACTACTCATTGGATGGTGAACCCCTGGCGGTCGCTCATCAGTACCTTCGCCCCGATGGCACGCTGGGCGCCAGCGGCAAACCTGATCCTAAGCGTCTCTATCTTCCTGACCGGGTCATTGCAGTCCGATCTTCTGAATGAGCGGTAAAATTTTGCTACAGCAAGGGATAGCTGATCAATGTAAGGATATCGAAACGAAGCGCAGTTCGGCCAGAGAATTCCCCCAAACCGTCAGATGTAGCCTTCAATGGGCGGATGGCTTCGATAGAGCCACCGAAGGGAATCGAACCCTTGACCCGCCGCTTACGAAGCGGCTGCTCTGCCGGCTGAGCTACGGTGGCGCGGCTTGGCTTTGCGCCCGACATTATACATAAGAACCAAGAGAACGGCAAGGTGCAAATTGCGGATCGCTATGCTCTCCTATCATACCTGCCCGCTGGCCACGCTGGGCGGCAAAGACACCGGCGGGATGAACGTTTACGTGCGCGAACTGACCCGTCGCCTGGGGCGGCTGGGGGTGCATGTGGATGTGTTCACCCGCTCGCAAGACGAGCACGTCCCGCATGTGCTGCACGACCTGGGCTATGGAAACCGGGTGGTGCATGTGCCGGCCGGGCCGGAAGTGCCGCTGCCCAAGCAGGAACTGGCGGGCTACCTGCCGGAATTCGTGCAGGGCATCCTGCATTTCGCCGACTCCAAGGGCCTGCGCTATGATCTGATCCACAGCCACTACTGGATGTCGGGCCTCGCCGCCAGGGAGTTGAAAGCCGCCTGGGGCGCGCCGGTGATTCACATGTTCCACACCCTGGGCCTGATGAAGCAGCGCGTGGCCCGCCTGCCGGGGGAGGCGGAGGGCGAGTATCGCCTGAAGGGCGAGTATGAGGTGCTGCGGCTGGCGGATCGCATTGTGGCCGCCACGCCCGCCGAGCTGGCGCAGCTCCAGTGGCTGTATCAGGCGGATCCGCACAAGATCGCGGTGATCCCGCCGGGGGTGGATATCAGCCGCTTCTACCCCATCCCCAGAGACGAAGCTCAGGAGGTGATCGGCGTGCCGCCCTGCGAGGATATGCTGCTCTTCGTGGGGCGCATCGAACCGCTCAAAGGGCTGGACACGCTGATCCAGGCGATTGCCAGGTTGCGAACGCGGGATATCTACGTCTGTCTGACGGTGATCGGCGGCGACCCCGACACCAGCCCCGAGGCGCAGAGCGCCGAGATGGCGCGGGTGCGGGCCTTGTGCGACCAGGCCGGCCTCTCCGACCTGGTCACCTTCCTGGGCAAGCGCGGCCAGGAGACCCTGCCATATTACTACTCGGCGGCGAATGTGGTGGTGGTGCCGTCGTATTACGAGTCGTTCGGCATGGTGGCGCTGGAGGCGATGGCCTGTGGCACGCCGGTGGTGGCTTCGCAGGTGGGCGGGCTGGCGTTCCTGGTGCAAGACGGCGTCACCGGCTTCACCGTGCCGGTGGACGAGCCGGAGGCGCTGGCGGACAAGCTGGCGCTGCTCCTGCGGGATGAGCCGTTGCGCCAGAAGCTCGGCCAGCAGGCGCTGGCGGTGGCGCAGCAATACGCCTGGGAGAACATCGCCGCGCGCCTCCTGGCGCTCTACGGGCAGGCGCTCACGGCGACGGACTGACCGCCCTCGGCCGGGCGTCGCAGCGTTCAGTCATGCGGCTGCCAGCCCTCGGAACTCAGCCGCGAAGACCCCATCCAGCTCAAGAATCCCCCCGCCCCCTGGCGCCTGCCGGGGGGCTTTTCCAGCCCGACCAGTGCCAGACACAGCACCAGCAGGCCGGCGCCCACCCATTGCTGAGGCGTGAAGCTCTCCGCCAGCATCCAGTGAGCGAAGACCAGCGTCACCAGCAGTTCGCCCAGCCCCAGCAGGGCGGTCTGCATCCCGCCCAGGTGTTTGACCCCGAAGAACAGCATCAGACGAGAGAGAAAAGTGACCAGCGTCAGGCCCAAAACCGGCCAGGCATAGCGACCGATCCCATCCGCGCCGCTCAAATGGATGCCGACGCCGGACAGGGCGCCGGCCTCGGAGACCGGCAGGCTGAGCGAGCCGGAGAACAGGTACACCGGCACCACCATGGCGCTCATGGCGATCAGGGTGTACAGGGTGACCGTGGGCGCGGGCATGTCGTAGAGCACGCGCTGGTTGAAGGGCAGGTGCAGGGCGTACAGGGCAGAGGCGATCAACATCTCCAGCACGCCGATCAGGTCGATGGTCTGGCCGTGGTTCACCTGCACCAGCAGAAAGATCGCCGGCAGCGCCAGGGCCAGGCGCACCAGGGTCAGGCGGGTGGGCGGCTGGCGATCCAGCGACAGCCACAGGGCCAGAAAGAGCGGATACAGCGAGTAGAGCAACTGCCCCAGCCCGGCCTCGATGCGCCCCAGGGCGGAGTAGTAGAACAGCGAACCCAGGCCGTTGATCCAGCCGGCCAGCACGCACCCCAGCAGACCGGCCGGGTAGATATACAGATAGGCGCGGTTGAAGAAGAAGATCACCAGCAGCAAGAGCAAGGCAGCCAGCGCGGTGCGAATGGCGACCACAGCCAGCGGCGCCATCCCCAGCAGGATCGCCTGGCGTCCGAAGATCGGCGCCATCCCCAAAAAGAAGGCCGACCCCAGCGCAGCATAGATGCCTTTGACCGTCGGAGTGGCCCGGCGGCCGCCAATCCAGGAGGGCTTCTTCACTTCACCAGCGCTTTCACCTCTTCCAACAGCTCATCGCTCATGAACTCGCCCTTTTGCATCAAGATCGAAATCTGCCCATCCAGGCGGCGCTTTTCGTCGGGGGTCAGCTCTTTGGCGGTGACGACGATGACCGGGATGGGGGCGGTTTCGGGGCTGGCCTTCAGCGCGTCCAGCACGGCGAAGCCGTCCAGCTCCGGCATCATCAGGTCGAGGATGATCAGATCGGGCAGTTCCTGGCGGGCAAGCTGGATTGCCTGGCGCCCATCCTCCGCCTCCAGCAGGGTGTAGTTGCCCTGGGCCTGAAGGATGCGGCGGATCAACCGGCGCGCCTCCTCGGTGTCGTCAACGATCAGCACATTGGGGAAGCGGTCGTCGGTCACTTTGCTCAGCGCCGCCAGCAGGCCTTCCTGCGGGGTGTCGGCGGCCTGGGAGGAGAGCACCACGTTGCGCGCCCAGCCCTCGCCCAGGATGACGCGCTCGATGGGCATGGTGTGACCGGTGCAGTTCACCACGATCACGTCCTGGCTGCGGATCACCCCGGCGCGGGCGAGCTTGATCAGTCCGGCGAAGGCCACCGCCGCGGCCGGCTCGACGGAGAGGCCCTCCATCTTCGCCAGGATGTGCATGGCGCGGAAGGCTTCTTCATCGGTCACGCTTTCGAAGACGCCGCCGTTGCCGGACTGCATGCGCTGGCGCAGCAGCGTATAGGTGCGGCCGGGGTCGCCGGTGGAGAGCGTGGCGATGTGGGTGCGCGGCGAACTCACCGGTTCGACGGTCTCCAGCCCCTTCTTCCAGGCCTGCACCATCGGCGAACAGCCTTCGGCCTGGATGCCGGCGATGGCCGGCAGGCGGTCGATCAGCCCCATCTGGCGCAGTTCATGGAAGCCCTTCAGCACCCCCATCGGCCCCAGGCCGCCGCTCACCGACTGGAAGTACCAGTCTGGGGCGACGAAGCGGCCGCCAGGTATTGCGCCGCCATCGGCGGGGGGCAGCATCTCGGCGAGTTGTTCGCAGACTTCGAAGGCGATAGTCTTCATCGCTTCGACGGAGGGGATGGAGCGCGCCCCGCGCTCCAGGTACAGGCCGCGCTGATGGGCGTATTCCGCGGCCACCTTCTTTGCCTGGTCATAGGAGGCGGTCACCTTGACCACCTGCGTGCCATACAGCGCCACCTCGCGCATCTTCTCGGCCGGCACCAGGCTGGTGAGGAAGGCCCATAGCTTGATCCCGGCGCGGGCGGCGTAGGCCGAATAGGCGATTGCCACGTTGCCGGTGGAAGCCAGCACCACCTCGGTGATGTTGGCCTCTTTCAGGGCGGCGATGTTGACGGCGGCCTGGCGGTCTTTGAAGGACGCCGTCGGCCCCTGGCGCTCGTCCTTGATGTAGATGTTGGGGCAGCCCAGCATCATCCCCAGGTTCTGGGCGCGGATCAGCGGCGTGCCGCCTTCGCCCATCGAGAGCGCGGGGTTGTACTCCCGCACCGGCAGCAACTCGCGGTAGCGCCACAAGTCGAACGGGCGGCGAGCCAACAGCTCCGGCCAGCGGGCCGAAACTCCGGCGTAATCGTAAGCGGCCTGCATCCACTGGCTGCCGCAGGCCGGACAGGTCATCAACGTGGGGGAATAGACGGCGCGATAGCCGCAATCTAAACAATCGGCGTAGATCTCAGTGTGTGGGGTATGGTTCAATGGTTCGGATTGGCGATGATTCGGCATGATGGTTTGGCTCCGCCCAAGGCGATCGATTTTGCAGCCTGGGGCCTCCTTTATGGTTCCAGGCGCTTCAGGGCCTGGATCAGATCTTCTTCTAAGATGGGTTTGAGCAGGTAATCGGCCGCGCCCAGGCGCTGCGCCCGCTCCTGCTGGTAGATCATGGTGCACACGATCACCGGAATGGCGCGGGTCTGGGGGTCGGATTTCAGCGCCTCGAGCACCTTCCAGCCGTCGAGCAGCATCCCCGGGGTGAGCGAGGCGGCCTCTGGAGCCGGGCCGTCGGGCTGGGCGCGCATGGTGACATCCAGGGTGATGGCAAAGGGCTGGATGCTGCGCGCTACGGTGACCGCCTGGTTCAGTTCGGTCAGGGCGATCACGGTGTAGTCATGGCCGACCAGATAGCGGCGATAGATATCCGTGAGCTGCGGGTCCTTGTCGATCACCAGCACCACCCGGTTGGCCGAGTCGCTCCTGGGTGTGGGCGTCGCAGTGGGAGCCTGGTCATCGGCTGGGGCGGTCTCCTGCGAGGTCGCCCCAGCCGCTTCGGTTGGACCTGCGGGCGCTACCGGCAGGGTGAAATAGAAGGTGGTTCCCTTGCCCACTTCGCTTTGCAGGCCGATTTCTCCGCCGTGCATGCGCACCAGGTGCTGGCAGATGGATAGCCCCAGGCCGGTGCCGCCGGTTTTGCGCGTGGGCGAGCCATCCACCTGCGAGAAGGGCTGGAACAGCCTGGCCTGGTCCTTCGGCGCGATGCCTGGGCCGGTGTCGATCACGCGCACGATCACCTGCGGCTCCCCCTGCGGGCCGGTATGCGGCTCGGCTTCGACGGTGATGGAGCCTTGATCGGTGAATTTGGCGGCGTTCGAGAGCAGGTTGATCAGCACCTGGCGGATCTTCATCGGATCGACCGTCAGCGAGGGGAGGTTGGGCGACAGGTTTTGGTGCAATTGAATCGGCTTATCTTTCACCAGCCCGATGGTGGTGGACATCACCGAGCGGATGATATCCGCCAGGTTGACGTTGGCTTCGAGCGCCATCTCCATCTTGCCGGCTTCGATCTTGGACAGATCGAGCACGTCGTTGATCAGGCCGAGCAGATGCTGGCCGGAATTGTAGATGGCGGTCAGGTCTTGGGCCTGCTGTTCGGTCACCGGGCCGTCGATGCCCTTGAGGATGACGCGGGAGAAGCCGATGATCGAGTTCAGCGGGGTGCGCAACTCGTGGCTCATGTTGGCCAGGAACTGGGTCTTCAGCCGGTCGGCTTCGCTGATCTCCTGGACGGCTTTCTGCGCCAGTTCGTAGGAGCGGGCGTTATCGACTGCCACGGCGATCTGGTCGGCCAGGGTCTGCAGCACAGCCAGGTCGTCGTCGCTGAAGGCGTTGGGCTGGCTGGATTGCACTTCCAGCGCTCCGATCACCTGGTCGCCGATCTTGAGCGGCAGGCCCAATTCGGAGCGCACGTGCGGCAGCCGCGGGTTGGGCTGGTGGATGGACCAGGCCTGTTCGGTGTAGATATCGTTGAGCAGCAACGGCTCGCCGCTGGCGGTGACCTGGCCCACCAGGGAGCGGCCGCCCACGGCCAGGTGGTACTCCTGCTGCACCATTTCGGCGCCGGCTTCGCCCGTCGCGCCGCGCACCACGGCGTGTTTGCCGCTTTCGTCCAGCAGGTAAATCGAGGCGTGGTAGTAGCCGAAGCGCTCACACAGCAGGCTCACCGTGCGCTGGAGCAACACGTCCAGCGCCAAGGTGCTGGTGGTATCGCGGGCGATCTCCGCCGCGGTTTGAAGCTGGCGGGCGCGGCGCTGCGATTCCTGGAACAGGCGGGCGTTGTCCAGAGAGAGGGCCACCTGCGCGCTGATGGTCTGGAGCATCGCCAGGTCGTTTTCGTCCCAGCTTGTGTCGCCATCCAGGTCGAGGGCATCCATGCTGCCCAGCAGGTCGCCGCGCAGGATGATCGGCGCGTACAGGTGGTTCGCCGCCTGTTGGACGGCGGCCTGACCGGCGCTGGCGGGGAGCCGGTCGCACAGCTCGAGGATCGGCCTGGCCTGTGGGTCGTCGAGGGTCAGGTAGCGATCCGTTTTGACTTCGTACACATAGCCGCTGGCGTCGGGGTAACCGACGGCGTGCGGGGAGCGGCGCGGCGGTTGGGTGCGTATTGCCAGATGGGTGGCGTTGAGCGCCTGCCCCAAGGCGCGGGCGGTGAGGCGCAGGATGGCGTCATGCTCGATGGTACTGCTCACCTGGCTGCCGATCTCGCGGGTGATGTGCTCGTACTGCGCCTGCTCCTGGATCTGGGCAAGCTGGCGCAGGTTCTGGGCAGAGACGGCGGCCTGGCTGGCTAAGACCTCCAGGCGGCGCAGGTCGGCCTCGTGGATTTCGATGGGTTGCGTGTAGATAGCGTGGGCGAAGCCGATCCACACGCCGCCGACGACCAGCGGGACGAGCAGCAGGCCGCGCGCGGCGTGCTGCGGCTGCACCGCTTGCGTCTGGTAGTACTGGCGTGTGGCCGCATCGATCAGCGGGTCGGTGGTCAGATCGGGGATGGCGACCACTGCATCTGGGCGCAGCAGGCTGCCGGCGGGCGGAAAATCGCGCAGCCGGTAAGCCCGCGGCAGGGGGGCGTCGGCTTCTCCCAGGGCGGGGGCGCGCCAGCGCGCCACGGTCAAGGCCCTGGCGTTCGCGGCGCCGGCCAGCTCGCCGGCCGGGCCGCTCCAGGGGCGTTCGAACATCTCCAGGCTGATCGAGTAGTCCACCTGACCCAGCACCGAGTATTTGCGCAGCGTATCCAGGATTTCATCGAAGGTCTGCGCCCGGTTCAGTTCGGCGCTGGCGGCATAGGACATCTCGGTTTCGCTCAGCGCGGCCTGGGTGCGCTGGAACAGGCGGGCGTTCTCGACCACCACCCCCAGTTGCTGCCCCACCGAGGAGAGCAGCGAGAGGCGCGTGTCGCTGACCGGCTTCGCCTGGCGGTTGAACAGGCAGATGGTGCCCAGGGTGACGCCTTTCGAGATCAGCGGCACGCCCAGGTAAGAATTGAAACCGGCGTTCAGGGGGCCTTGCAACGAGGCGCTGAGTTCGGAGCCCTGGATGCCGGGGATGGGTAAGTCCGGCAGGGGGGCGGCGAGTTCGGGCTGGTAGATCAACTGGCCGCTGCGATACACCATATCGCATGGCGTGCCTTCCAGCCCCTCGTCTGTCAGCCGGATGACCATGCCTTCGGGCAGGTTTTGGTGCACGGCCAGGTACAGGCGCTGGGTGCGGGGATCGACCAGGCTGATCAGGCCGCTCTCGTAATCGACGGCGCTGAGCACGCGGATCAGGATCTCCGAGAGCACCTGGCTGGGGTCGAGCGTGCGGCTCACCGCGGCGGTGATCTGGTTGATCGTCGCCAGTTCTTCGTTGCGCTGGCGGGTTTCTTCGACCAGGCGCAGGCCTTCCAGAGCCACGGCGGCCTGCCCGGCCAGCGAGGTCAGGCGGCGCAGTTCCGGCTCGGTGAAGCCGGTCATCTGGCGGTAAATGGCGATGACCTGCCCGATCCAGCGCCCCGACACGTTCAAGGGGACGAACAGCAGGCTGCGGGCGTGCATCTGCTCCAGGTAGTAGCGGCGCGTTTGCTCGTCCAGCCGCGGGTCGTTGGCGACGTCCATCACCAGGGTGGGGCGTTCCGGGTGCAGAAGCTGCTCCAGCGTGCTGGCCGTTCCAGCCGGGGATCGCCGGCCGAGGGGATAGCGCGCCGCGGCCAGAATGCCAGATTCTGCCTGCTCTGCGGAGGCGCTTTCCGCCTGGAGCGACCACTGAGCGATGGGGATGAGCCATTCGGGGCGTTCGCTGAGCGCCGCGTCGGCCTGCAACCAGGGGCGGTCGAACAGATTCAGCGAGACATACGAGGCGTTGGCGTTGCCCAGCACGGTGTGCTGGCGCAGCACGTTCAGGATATCGGTGAAATTTTTGGCTGCGTTCAGCCGGGCGCTGGCGCGATACTGGGCTTCGGTCTCCGCCAGGTTGGCCTGCACCTGCGCGAACAGGTCTTCACGGGTGATGGTGCTGGAAAGCGCCGAAGCCGCGGTCTGCAGGGCGGCGATCTCTTCGGCGGTCCAGCGGCGGTCGGCGTCGATTTGATCGAAGCCGATGCAGCCGGGGATTTCGGCGGCGCTCCCGCCGGCGATGCCCAGGCGGCCAGAAACGGCAAATTGCAGGGTGGTGCGGGCGCCGGTGGCCTGGAAATATGCGGCCTCCTGCGGCGGGGCGCTGCTGGCATTGGCCAGGTTGAAGCCCTGGCCGCGCAGGCGCTCGATCCAGGGTTCGATCTCCGTGACCGGCAGACGGCGCAGGGCAGGGTTGCTGAGTTGGGAGGGGACGCCCGGGGCGCGCCATTCGGAGATCAGCCGCCAGTAGGGGCCGCGCGCATCCACCTGGGTCTCGATGTAATACGCCCGGCTGACCTGAGCGGCCTGTCCGAGCAGTTCCAGCACCTCGCTCAGGGCGGCGATGCCGCGCTCGGTCAGCGCGGCCACCGCCTGGGCCACGCTCTGCTGATAGCGCACGCTGATCTGCAGGGCGTCTCTGGCGGTCTGGGTCTCCTCGAAAAGGCGGGCGTTCTGGATCGCCACGGCGATCTGGGCGGCCACCGGGCGGATCAATTCCATGTCCTCGGGGCGGTAGGCCAGCGCCTGGTCGTGGCCCACGCTGAGCAGGCCCAACAGGGCGTCGCCGGCGAGCAGCGGCGCGGCGATCCAGGAGCGGACGCCGCGCTGCAGCAACTCTGCGGCCTGCGGATCGGCGGCGGAGTCCTGCACCAGGCGCTCGCTGCGGCTGGATAGCGCCTGCTGCGCCAACGTCGGGGCGTGGATGAGCCCCACCGTGTCGGGGCCGGGGCGCGCGGCGATCAGCGACAGGCCCTCCGGCTGCAGAAGCTGGATGCTGGCAAAGCGATAGGGGATCAAGCTGGCGAGTTGATCCAGGGTTTGCTCGGCGATGTGGCGCACATCCAGGGCCGAACTGATCGTGCGGGCGATGCTCGAGAGGGCGTCGGCGATCTGGCGGCGGCGCAACTCTTCGGTGTACAACCGGGCGTTCTCGA
Source organism: uncultured Anaerolinea sp. (assembly GCA_964503145.1). GTDB lineage: Bacteria > Chloroflexota > Anaerolineae > Anaerolineales > UBA4823 > RBG-16-57-11. The sequence continues at coordinate 85,856 of CAZCYV010000007.1, forward strand.
TGGCGATGGTCGCCTGGGTGGTGAAGGCGGCCAGCAACTCTTGATCGGCCAGGGTGAAGGGCTTGCCGTCGAGCTTATTGATCACCTCGATGGCTCCCACCGTGCGGTCTTTGATGCGCATTGGCGCCACCATCAGGCACTGGGTGGTGTAGCCGGTCTGGAAGTCGGTCATCGAAGACCAGTCTTTGCGCACCTTGACGTCGTTGGCGATGATCGCCTTGCCGGTCTGCACCGCCTGCCCGGCGAGGCCGGTGCCCGGGGGCAGGCGGCGACCTACCAGGTCCTCCGCCACCGGGCCGAGGGCGACTTCGAAGACCAGTTCGTTCGTCCTGGCGTCCACCAGGAACAGGCTGCCCGCCTCGCAGTTCAGGATGTCCACCGCGCTGTCCATGATCAGCTTGAGCAGCGGCTTGGGGTCCAGGGTCGAGGTCAGGCCGAGGCCGATTTCGTTCAGCTTGGCGAGCTGCTCGGCGCGCAGCCGGGCTTCCTCGAAGAGCCGGGCGTTTTCCAGCGCCAGGGTGAGCTGATCGGTCACCTGTTCGACCAGCAGCAACTCATCCTCGCTCCAAACGCGCTGCGGGTCGTTGTCGATCACTTCCAGCAACAAGGCCGGGACGCTGCCGTCGGCGGCGGCTGCAGGCGAAGCGGCCGGGGTCAGGCTTCGACCCAGCGCCAGCAGCGCCGGCTGATTGGGGCGGCCGCTTTCGACCACCGGTCGCCCCAGGCGCAGGCTCTCCCAGGGATGCGGCGTCAGGGTTTCGGGGCCGGGCGAGAGCGGCGGCGGCAGCGGCCGCTCCTGATCTTCGGCGGCGACCACCATAGCCGCGTACTCGGCCAGGTGAACGGCGCTGCCGGGGTGTTCGGCGGGCGGCGGCGCGGGGATTTTTTCGGCGGCAGGCTCTGGCGCGGCGGCGGGCGAGGGGGCTTGTGGGGGTTGTTCCGGCGCGGCGGCGGGCGGCGCCGTTTCTGCGGCTGGCGCCTGGGTTGCGGTTGGGGCTTCCTGCGCCGGCGGCGGGCGCAAGATGCTCAGCGGACCGGCGGAAGGCCTGAGAGGCGGTTTCCCGGCCTCGGCCTCTGGCTGCGCCGGCTCGCGCTGCAGATCGCTGAACAGGCCTTGAATCCGCGTCGAGGCGGCGCGGGGGCGGCCTTTCTTCGCCGCGGGCGTTTCTTGGGGCGCGTTCTCCGCCGGGGCGGCGGGTCGAGAGCGGCGCGGTTTGCCCGGCGGGGCGGTGGGTTGCTGAGTTGGATCAGACATACGCCATCAGCTCCTGGGCCAGGGCGTCGTACTGCAAAGCGCTGCGGCTCTGGCTCTTGTGGTGGGTGATCGGCAGCCCTTCGATGGCGCTCTCGCGCAGCTTGGTGTCCACTTCGATGACCGTGCGGAAGACGCCTTCTCCGAAGGTGCTGCGGATTTGCTCGGCCACCTCGCGGTGGATGCGGTTGCGGCGGTCCGACAGGGTGATCAGGATGCGGTAGATCAAATCCGGGTTGTGCTGGCTGCGCACCTGGCGGATGGCGGCGGTCATGGTGCGCAGGGCGTGGGCGGAGAAAAATTCCGGTTGGGTGGGGATGATCAGCATGTCGGCTGCCACCAGCGCGTTGAGCGTCACTGCGCCCAGGAAGGGCGGACAATCCAGCAACACGAAATCGTAGTGTATGGCTGGGGGGCGCGGGGAGTTCCTGGAGGGGTAGGCCGTCGACGCCGAACCCGCAGTCCCGGGGTCTTGCACCGGGCGCAACTCGGCGCGCAGGGCGCGGCGCAGGATGGTCTCGTAGTCCTTGCGCACGGGCAAGAAGCGCTCCGCCAGATCCATGCCTTCGTTGGCGGGCACCAGGTCCAGGCCGGGGATGCTGGTCTCGCGGCTGACGCTGAGGATCGAAGCCGAATTGAAGAGCACCTCGGTCACCGCGCCGCGCACTCGCGCCGGGTCTTTGCCCAGCGCCAGGGTGAGGTTGGCCTGGGCGTCCAGGTCCACCAGCAGCACCTCCTGGTTGCGGCGCGCCAGCGCCCCGCCTAAAGACACCACCGTGGTGGTCTTGGCCACACCGCCCTTCTGGTTGGCAATGGCGATCACCACCGGCCCGGCGGCTCGCCTGGCGGCGGCGTCCGCCTCGGGCCGGGTTTCGGCGTTGGGGCTGGCCTCTTTCGCCTGGCTGAAGTCCACCCTGGTCTCGTCGGCCTGGGTGAGTGGATCGGTGCTGGCGCTATCGTTCTGGGGTGGCAGGCTATGGCTCATGGCTGATCTCCTGCGGGGTCTTTGGCGTCGGCGGGAGCGGCGCTCGACGGCGGGGTGATTGCGGTTTGCACGACTAATTGCGCCTTATCGGCTCTCAGCGCCTTGCGCAGTTCGCGGGCGGCGATCTGCAGGATTTGCTGCGGATCGTTGGTGGAGCGCATCTGGGCGGTGATCTCGCCGGTCAGGCGCTCGCGCTCTGCGGTGCGACGGGTCTCTTCGAACAGTCGGGCGCTTTCCAGGGCGGCGCTCAGGCGGTCGCTCAGGGTCTCCACCAGGGCCACCTCGTCGCGCCGCCACTCGCCCGCCTGGGGCGACTTGGTCAGACGGACGACGCCCATCACCTGATCGCGAATTTTGATCGGCACGGCCAGGGTGTGGGCCTCCGCCGAGGCCGGCCCGATGACAACTTGGGCGCGCTCCCTGGCCTGCAGCATCTCCGGGCGCCATTCGCCGCTGACCGGCGTAGGATCGCCCACCGCGCCGGCGCGATAGCCGCGATCGGGCTGGGCGCGCAGCAATTTCTGCCAGGCCTCGCGGCTCAGGTTGCCGTAGGCGCGCTGCAGCGACTCCAGGGTGCGCTGGTTGGCGGCGAACAACTGCGCGTTTTCGATGGCAATCGCCACCTGGTTGGCCAGGGTTTGCAGCGCGCTCAGGTCTTCCTGGCTCAGCGGGGTGGGCTGCGAACTCTGCACATCCAGCACCCCCAGCAGCCTGCCGCCGGTCACCAGCGGGAGCGCGGCTTCCGAGCGGGTGTAGGGGAATTCGGCGTTTTCCAGGTATTGCTCATCCTGGCGCACGTCGGCGGCCAGGCGCGGCATGCGCGTGCGGGCGGCGCTGGCGACGATGCTGGGCTGGGAAAATGACAGAGAGTATCCCCTTTCGATCAACTGGCGGCCAGACTGGGTGTTGGCGGCGCGCAACACCAGCCGTTCGGCGGCGTCCATCCCGCCGGGCAGGCCGCCGTCGCCCGCCTCGGCGCCAGCGGCGCTCGCCTCGGCCAGGTAGATGTTCACGGCATAGAGATCGAAGCGCTCGCTGATCAGGTGCGTGATCTCGGTCAGCAGGTGGTTCAGGTCTGGCGTAGAACCCCCCGCGGCCGACATCGCCGAGTTGATGGCGCTGACCACTTCCGCCGAAGCCTGAAGCTGGCGGGCGCGCTGCTCCAGGGCGGCGGTGCGCTCAGCCACCCGCTGCTCCAGCGCCAGGCGCGTCTCTTCCAGAGCGCGGTTGCTCTCCTGCAGGCGCTGTTCGTTCTGGCGGGCGCGTTCCAGGGCAGCCTGCAAGCCGTTGATCGCCATCAGGAACAACGTCCGCACCATGAACAGGCTGGCGATCACGGTCACCCAACGCCGCAGCGGCGTGGGCGGCGAAATCAATTCCGGCAACAGGGAGGTGTTGGCGGCCAGCAGCATGAATGTGGCAGCGACCATGAACACCGCGGTGATCAGGTTGACGTAGCGGGCGCCCAGAAGCAGACCGGCCAGCACCACGATCACCAGGGAATAGTACAGATAGGGGCTGCTCAGGCCGCCCTGGAAGAAGGCCGGCAGCAGGGTGGTCAACAGGGCGACGAGCACCAACAGCCGGCCGGCGGCTCGAACTTTGCCGCGCCGCAGCAAGATGAGCACCAGGATTTCGGCCAGCGCCAGCGGCAACAGCAATGCCAGCACCAGCGGCGGCGCGCCTACCCACCACAGCGCCGGCCCAAGAACCAGGGTGATCCCCAGCGCCGCCCAGGCCACGCCGTTCAACACGACTGCCTGGCGGCTTTGTTCTTCGTCTTCGATCCCGGCGGGCGGCTCGAACCAACGTCTGATCTTAACGCTCATCTTCTTGTGCTCCGTAGCCCAGGCGGACTTCGACTTCGATCAGCCCCAGGGCGTCGCGCAGCTCTCGGGCGGCCGTCTCCAGCACGGTGTCGATATCCAGGGTGGCGCGCATCTGGCCGGTTACCCGATCCACCAGGCGCTCCTGCTCGGCGCGCTGGCGCGTCTCCGCATACAGGCGGGCGCTATCCAGGGCCACGCCCAGTTGTTCGACGATGGCTTCCAGCAGCTCGATTTCTTCGCTGCTCCAGGCGGCCGGTCGGTCGGCGGGGCGCCTGCCTCCCGGATGCCGGCCATTGGACGGCGCCGAAGGCGTCAGCGCCGCCGGCTCTTTGGCCAGGTTGATCACGCCGATGACCTGGTCGCGCACTTTAATGGGCAGCAACAGGATGGGTCGGTTGTGCGCCATGGTCTGCAGGGGCTGCCCGGTCTCTAAGACGCGGCGGCGGACGGATTGCAGCTCGTCGCTCGGCGCCCCCGTCCCCAGGCCGTAGCGGTAGGTCAGCTTTTGTTTTTCCAGCGAATCCAGAAATTCCTGCCAGGCGCGGCGGCTGATGCGTCCATAAGCCCGCTGGACTTCTTCCACGGCCTGCTGGCTCTGCTGGATCAGGTAGGCGTTATCCAGAGCGATAGCGAGCTGGTCGGCCAGCGCCTGGAAGGTGGAGATCTCCATTTCGCCAAAGGCGCCGGGTTTGTCGCTCTGCACCGTCAGCGCGCCCAGCACCCGGCCGCGCGAGCGCAGCGGGATGGCCGCTTCCGAGCGGGTCTCCGGCAATTCCGGGGTGGGCAGGCGCACGGCGTCATCCTGGACATCCCCGGCCAGGCGCGGCTGGGCGTTGGCGATGCTCCAACCGATCATGCCGCGGCCATAGCGGATGCGGTGGCCGCGCGCCAGCATCGCCTTGCCCGCCTCGCCGGTGCCGGCTTTCAAGAGCGCCCATTCGCCAGAAGGCTCCAGCTCGAACAGGCCGACGTAATACAGGCCGAACTGATCGCGAATCAGATCCACTGCGGTTTGCAGCAGGCTTTGCGTGTCCAGGATGGAGGTCGTGGCGCGGCCGATCTCGATGGCCGTTTGCAGATAGCGGGTGCGCTGCTCCAGAATGCGGGTGCGTTCGCTCACCTGGTCTTCGAGGCTGGCGCGCATTTTTTCCAGCTCGCGGTTGCTCTCTGCCGTGGCCTGTTCGCTCTGCCTGGCGAGTTGCACGGCCTGGTTCAGGCTGTTGGAAGCCAGGTGAATCAGCCCGGCGGTGGCGAAGAAGACGATCCCCATGGTGACCATGAAGCCCACCGGGCTGTAGGGCACCATCACCGGGAGCAGCGGGCTGGGAGATTGGGAGAGCGCCAGGTAAACCGCGCCGGCGGCCGTGTTCAGAAAGGCCATCAGGAAGCCAGCCGCGCTGCCGAGCAACAGTCCGGCGACGATCACCACCAGCGCCAGGCCCACCAGTGGCCCATTGCCTTCGAACTGGTTGACGAACGTGGCGGCGACCAGGACGAGCCACAGCCCACTCGTCAGCACCCCGGCGGACAGGCGCACCCGGCCTCGCAGCAGCAGCCAGCGCGCCGCCAGCTCGAACACCAGGAGCAGGGTGGCGGTGAGAGCGTCGATCGCCGGGTTCTCCGAGAAGAAGACATTGACATACACCAGCAGCGTGATGGCGATCAGCAGCGTCAGCAGGGTGTTCAGCAGCCGCGCCTGGCGAGCCGTCTCGGAATCGAGCTGCGACAGGAGCGATTGAGGCAGGGGCGGGCCGATCATAGTGTTCATAGGGTCTCTTTTTCGAGCTGCACTTCGACCTGGGCGAATCCCAGGCGCTGGGCGATCTCGTTGACCGCGGTCTGAAGCACGGTTTCCATGTCCAGAGAGGCGCGCAGCTTGCCCGTCACCTCGGCGACGAGTTGCTCGCGCCGGGCGCGGCGCTGGCTCTCGGCCAGCAAGCGGGCGTTTTCGACGGTCAGGGCGGCCTGGCTGGCGATGGCTTCGACGATGGTGATCTCGTCCTGACTCCAGACGTGGTTCGGATCCTGACTTTCCAACACGATCGCGCCGATTACCTCTTCGTGCAGCTTCAGCGGCACGCGCAGCTTGCCGCGCGGGTTCGGCTGCGCGGCTTCCTGCGGGCGGTCCAGGGCGGCGATAGGCTCGTCGGCCTGGAAGACCGGCTGCGCTTCGACAGGGCGCACCTCGAGCAGGTCGTATTCGAACGCCATGGCTCCCTGTTCGGTCAGCAGGCGCTCCCAGGTTTGGCGGGTCTGGCTCTGGATGAGCTGGTTGGTCTCTTTCAAGGCGGCCTGTACCTGGGTCACCAGGCGCATATTTTCGATTGCGGTGGCCAGTTGGTTCGCCAGGGTTTGCAGGGCGGTCAGATCGTCCTGGGTGAAGGCGGCCGGTTGGGTGCTCTGCACGTCCAGCGCGCCGATGATCTTGGGGCCGGAGCGCAGCGGCAGCGTCAGCTCGGAGCGGGTGTCGGCGAGCAGCGGCTCGGCGACGTACATCTGATCCAGGCGGACGTCATCCGAGAGGCGCGGCTGCCCGAAGCGCGTCACGTAGCCCACGATGCCCTGCTCCCCCACCCGCAGGCGGATGTCCCGCTGGCGCAGTTGGGCGCCCAATTCGCCGCTGGCGACCCTGAGCTGGGCGTACTCGCCCAATTCGTCCACCAGGAAGACGCCCACATTGTAGAAGCCGAAGCGCTCGCTGATCAGGTCCACCACGTTTTGCAGCAGTTCGTCCAGGTCTTGCCCCAGGGTGATCTCGCGGGCGATCTCGGCGGCGGTCTGCAACTGCAGGGAGCGGTATTCGAGCTGGCGGGTGCGCTCGGCGACGCGCTGCTCGAGTTGTTCGATCGTCCCTTTGAGTTGCTCCGCCATGCTCGCCAGGGTTCCAGCCAGCAGGCCGATTTCGTCTTGATTTTGAGCTTGAACCTGTTGCAGGGTGGGGATCGGCAGGTCCCATTCGCCTCGGCTGAATTGCTCGGCCGAGGTCGCCAGCGTGCGGATCGGCCGGACCAGCCAGTTCGAGCCGAACCAGGCCATCACCACCGCCACCAGGGCGATCAAGACGCCGAGGGGCAGAATCCGTCTGAAAATGACGTCTTGGGAGGCGCGCACCAGCTCCTGCTGCAAGGTGACCACTTCTTGCAGCACTTCCTGGGTTGGCACGACGCTGGCCAGGCTCCAGCCTGGATCGGAGGTCGCCAGGGTCGAAGCGCTGCGCACCGGCGTATAAGCGACGAACATTTCGCGGTCGCCCAGGCGCAGCACGTCGAAGCCGCTCTCGCCGCGCTGCATGCCGGCCAGGATGCGTTGCAGATCGGGGGAAGCGCCGTCGGCGGCGGCCGCCTCGAGCAGGTTGGGCGTGGGGTTTTCGGGGTCGGGCGCTCTGCCGAGCAGGTCCTGATAACCCTGTTCGGGCAGGATGATGGCATTGCCCTGTTTGTCCACCAGGAAGGAATAGCCGCTCTGCAGGAAGCGGGCGTTTTCGATGTTCGCCTGAAGCTCGCCCAGGGTGATGTCCAGCCCGATCACGCCGATCAGCCGCCCCTGGCGATCGTACACCGGCTCGGCGATGGTGGTCACCAGGCCCAGGCCGGTGGCGTCGAAATAGACCGGCGACCAGACCGGCCGCTGCGCGATGCGTGGGATGTTGCCCTCCAGGCTGGACAGATACCAGGGGCGCTGGGTGACCTGGAAATCGGCCGGCACCACCTCCCCCAGTCGGATGTTGGGATAATAGCGGGTGACGTCGTTGGAGGTGCCCAAATAGATCGCCGCGGCGTTGGGATTGTTCTGCTTCACCGCCTGCAGGGTCAGGTCCAGGTAAGCGGTCAGCTCGATATCCTGCTGCACGGCCTGAGCCAGCGCCGGGTCGCTCCGGGCTTTGGCGACGACCATGTTGGGGACGAAGAGGCTGGATATCGCCTCCGCCCCGTTCATCATCTGTCCTTCGGGGCCGGTGATCAACTCGGTCTGGATGGGGGTCAGCGGCAATTGTCCGGCGTAGATCGCGGCGGTGGTGTCGGCCACGGTCTGAACATCGCGCACCGCCCGATCCAGGATCAGGGCGCTCTGCGCGGCCATGCTCTGGTTGACCTGCACCAGATAGGCCTGGATCTGCTGGCGCATGCTGCGCGTGCTGCTATCCTGCGCCTGACGGATGACCAGGCTGGCCGAATTGGCCGCGACGACCAGGATCACCAGGATGGTGAGCACCGTCAGGCCTATCGCCAGGCCGAACAGGCGGCCGCGAATGCTGCGCGGCATCGCGGCGTCCTGGAACGAGGCGGCTGGCGGCAGCCCCTGGTTTCCAGCAGGTGTGGGTTGCAGTTCACGCTCCGCCATGCTCTGCGCCTCCGTTGCTGTGGTTCTCCTCGGCTGGTCCGTCCACTTCGGCAGTGTTTGCCCAATCGGCTGCGCCGGCGCGACTGGCTTCGGCGATCTGGCCGATTTGGATGACCGCGCGCCGCGTGCCCAGGGCTTTGCCCAGCTCGCGCACCGTATTTTGCAGGAGAGATTCGATGTTCACTGCGCTGCGCATTTGAGTGGCGATGTAGTTGATTTGCTGTTCGCGGGCGGCCAGGCGCTGCGCCTGCTGCAAGAGGCGGGCGCTCTCCAGCACCTGGCTCAGGCGGCTGCTGATCGTCGCCAACAAATAGACCTCCGCTTCGCTCAGTTCACCGCCCTGCGGCCAGACATCCAGCGAGCCGATGACTTCGCCGCGCACGCGCAGCGGGATGCTGAGCGGCCCAGCCGCGGGCTGGCCGGGGGTTTCCGGCGCCGCCGTTAGCGATACCGGCGCCGCCTGCGGAGCACCACCGTTGGCCGGGATCGGGGTGACCTCGACGCCGTCGAATTCATAACCGATCACCGGCAGGGTCTGCGCCAATCGCGTCCATTCCTGGCGCTCGATCCGCCGGTAAACGCTCTGCAGTTCGTTCAGGTTTTCGCGGACTTCTTTCAACAGCCGGGCGTTCTGGATGGCAATCGCCAGTTGATCGGCCATCACCTGCAGGATGGCAATGCTTTCCTCGTCGAAGGCGTCGGGGATCTGGCTCTGCACATCCAGCACGCCGATCACCCGCTCGGCGGCCTTTAGCGGCAGGGCCAGCTCCGAGCGCGTCTCGGGCAGGAGCGGGTTCTTGTAATGATAAGGATCGAGGGTGACATCGCGCGCCAATTGGGCCTCGCCGCTCTCGGCAGCGTGTCCCACCAGGCCGACGGCGCCGGAGCCGCCGTGGATGGCGAGTTTGTGTTCGCGCCTCAGCATTTCCTCCCCGGCTTTGCCGGTGGCGGCGCGCAGGATGGCGAATTCGTCCCGGGCGTCGTTCAGGAAAATGCCGGCGTGGTAGAAGCCGAAGCGCTCGCGGATCAGTTCCACAGCCGAGACAAGCAGTTTGTCCAGGTTGGTGGTGGCGGCGATGTCGCGGGCCACCTGCGCCGCCACCTGGAGTTGAACCGTGCGGCGCTGCAATTCGCTGGTGCGCTCCTCCACCCGGGCTTCCAGCGACTCGTAGGAGCGATTGAGTTCTGCGGCCATCCAGGCCACGGCGCGGGAAAGCTCGCCGATCTCATCGCTGCGGGGCATCGGCGTCACGGGGCTGAAATCTCCCGCGGTGATGCGCTGTACTTCGCCGATTAAGGATTGAAGCGGCCTGACGAGCGCGCGGCGGCTCAGCCAGGCGACTCCCAGGGCGACCAGCAAGGCAATCGCCACCGCGCTGAGCGAGAGGAAGCGGGCGACCTGCTGGCGGCGTTGGATCTGGGCGCTGCGGGCGGATAACTCGCTCTGCAAATTGCGATCCAGGCGCGTCAGCAGTTCATCCAGCCGATTTTGCAATTCGGCCAGCCGCACCTGGCGACGCTGCAAGGCTGCGCCCCAGCGGCCCTGCTCGGACAGCATGTAGATCTCTTGCGCCAGATCGGCGAACTCGGCGCTGACGCCGCGCAGTTCAGCGGCAATGGCGCGGTTCTCTTCGGCGGCGGCGGTCGCCAGCCCGATTTGCGTGGCGGCCAGCGCTTCCAGCTTTCGATCCAGCTCCGCCAGGGCCGCGTCGAGCTGTTCCCTGGCGCCTTGCGCAGGTCGGGTGATCGAGAAGGTGTCCAGCGTGCCGACCACGCGCAGCCAACTGGAGCGGATATCGCTGGTCTGCACCGCCAGATCCGCCGCCCGGCGCATCAACTGCACATCCTGGGCGGAGCGAGCGGCGAACCATAAGCTGACCGCGCCCGAGGCCGCAACCAGCATGACCATCAACAGGCCGAACTGGGTGATGCGCCCCAGCAGGGAGGTGCGTTTGTGATCTCTCGCGCTCAGATCACTCGGTTGCGCCATGGCCGCCTCCATCGCCGTTCTTTTCGTCGGTTAACCGGATGCGCACGCGGCTGACGTTGAGCAGCCGCACCACCTCCTGCACTGCTGTTCGCATGGCGCCTTCCAGGCTGAGCGAGCCTTGAGCGCTGGTGACGATCTGGTTGATCAGTTCCTCCTGGCGGGCGCGGTTGCGGATTTCCTCCAGCAGGCGGGCGTTTTCCAGCGCCAGCGCCAGTTGGGAAAGCACTTCGTCGATCAGCGCCTGATCCTGTTCGGTCCACTCGCCCAGCTGCGCTTCGCGGCGCAGGCGCAGCAGCCCCAATTTCTGGTTGCGCAGTTCGATCGGGGCGATCAGTTCGGGCGCAGACGAAGTGTCTTCGGCGGTCGCAGCGGCTTCCGCTGGCGCGCCGTCGGCTTCTTCGAGCGGCTGAATGCCTCGCGGCCCCAGCGCATAGCCCAGGCGTCCGCCCCTGGCGCGCATCGCCGATAGGGCGCGCTGCCAGCCCTGGCGGATCTGCATGCTATACAGGTTTTCCAGCTCGCGCAGGGCTTCCTGGCTCTCGGCCAGCAGGCGGGCGTTGTCGATGGCGATGGCGAGCTGGTCGGCCAGGATTTGCAAAGTCTCCAGGTCTTCCTGGTTAAAGGCGTTGGCCTGCCTGGATTGCACATCCAGCACGCCGATCACCCGCTTGCCGATCTTGAGCGGCAAAGCCATCTCGGAGCGGGTCATCGGCAGGTCGGGGTTATCGAAGTACACCGCGTCCTTGTCGGTATCCAGGGCGATGCGCGGCTCTCCGGTGCCGGCTACGTAGCCCACGATCCCCTGCTGGCCGACGCGCAGACGATGGCCGCGGGCGAGCATCCTGCGCCCCCCTTCCGACGAGGCGGCGCGCAGGACGGCGTAAACCGGGCGGTCTGCGCTGCCCGCCGCCGCGGCGCCCGGCGCTGGCAGGCTGCGGTCGAGCAGGAAGATGCCCGCGTGGTAGAAGTTGAACTGCTCCGAGATCAACCGCACGGCGTTCTGCAACAGGCGATCCAGGTCGCGAATGGAGGCCGCTTCACGCGCCACCTGCGCGGTCACCTGGAGTTGCACGGCGCGCCGCTGCAGGTCGCGCGTGCGCTCGGAGACGCGCCTTTCGAGGCTTCCGACCAGGTCGCGCAATTGCGCGGTCATGGTGTTGAACGAGTGCGCCAGCAGGCCCAACTCATCTTCAGAGTAGATCGGCGCAATCTGGTTCAGGTCTCCGGCGGTGATGGCGGCTGCGGTTTCGGTCAGGCTGCGCACCGGTTGCATCACCTGGCGCACGGTCAGCCAGGTGAGCCAGAACAGCAGCGCCCCGCCGACCAGCAGCACGATCAGCGAGATGCGCTGGAAATTGCGCACCGGCGCGAACAGACTGGCTTCGGTCTGCTGCACCGCCACCCCCCAGCCGTTGGAGAGCAGGTTCAGGCTGGCGCGCCAGCCGATATCGTTGACATCGGTGAAGGCGTAGTCGCCGGTCTGGCCAGAGCGCAGGTGCTTCACCGGTGGGTAATTGCTGATGTCTTCCATCAAGATCCCTACCGGCGGGCCGGAGATCGCCAGGATTTGATCTTCGGAGTTGATCAGATAGGCGGTCGCTTCGGTGTTCAGCACTGCCTGACCCAGGATGCGCGAGACCAGGCGCAGGTCGCTGGCGGCCATGCCCACGCCCAACACCAGGCCGCCGGGCTGGCGGATGGGCATCGCGATCACCAGCGCGGGCTGCCCGGCGCTGCCGACGAGTGTCTGGTAAGTGATCGGCTGCCCGCCGACCGCCCCCTGGAACCAGGCGCGGTCGCTGTAATTGGCCGGCGGCAGGCTGTCGCTGCGGGCGATGTTCATGCCCGACTTGTCGGTGGTGCTGGCCAGGTACAGGTCGGGGTAGGTGCTCACCAGGGCGCGCAGGGCGGGCGTCTGGCGGGCTGGATCCATTGAAATGATGTCTGGGCTGCCCACCAGGGTGCGCAGCGCACGGGTGTTGTAGGCCAGCCAGACCTCGGCGGCCTCGGCGACCGAGCGATTGGTGGCGCTCAGGGCGCGGGCGGCGTCCTGGGCCAGCACGATCTGCGCCTGTTGGGTCAGGAAGGCCCCCAAGCCGGCCAGCAGCGGCAGGGCGACGATCAGCGCCAGCATCGTCAGGCGGCGTTGCAGCCTGCCCTGGCGGAAAGCGGGCGAGGGGATGAGTTGCGGCAAGAGCGCAACGCTGAAGGCGGCGAGCGCATAGGCCAGCAAATACAGCGCGCTGGCGGCGAGATGGAGCGCCAATGCCGCCTGCGGTTGCAGCGGCAGGGCGACCAGGGCGGCGGGGAACAGGTTCGCCAGCAACAGCCAGAAGGCCGTGGCGCGGTTCTGGCGTGAAACCTGGCGCGCGGACAGCGCCGTATACGCCAGCAGGCTCAACAGCGCCAGGCCCGCCCCGCCAAAGATCAGGGTGATCAGGATGGGGCTGATCCATCCCTGGGTGAGATGGAGCGGGAAAACGTAACCGCCGCGATAGGCAATCGCCGCAGGGCCGGTGTACCACAGGCGCGTGCCGAGTAGGGCGTCGATCAGGGTAAGCCCTGGCGGCATAAGCCCGATCAGCGCCAGGCTGCGGGCAAGGATGGAATAGCCCCGCTGGCGCAGGGCGGTGGGCTGCAGCAGGGCAAATGAAGCGAGCAGCAGCGCCGGCACGACGGCGGCGGTGGTGGCGGCCAGGAGCAGCGCCGGCAGGCTGGCCTGGCGGGAATCCTGAGCGGTCGCCATCAGCCCCACGGCAAACGTATTGAGCGCCAGGATCAGCAGGGTCATGCCGACCAGCCGATTGGAGACGCGCCGCGGGTCCAGGTAGATCAGGTACAGGCCGATGATGAACTGCACCAGGGCGATCAGCCAGGCGAGGTATTGCAAGGATTGATTAATCGCCGTCATTCAGGGCCTCCCCTGAATCTTTTTGCCCGCTTTCTCCGGCCATGAGCGGCGGGCTTTCGTTGTCCGGTGGGTCGAGCGCCGCATCCGTTCCGCCAGGCCATAGCTCGATCCAACCCTCGCGCGCCCCCAGAGTGTCGCACAGTTCTTGCAGCGCGGTGCGCAAGATGGTGTCGATGTCGGCCGAGGCCCATAGCTTGCTGGTGATTTGGGTGGCGGTGTGTTCCAGCGACGCCTTGCGCCGCGTATCCTCCAGCAGGCGGGCATTCTCCAAGGCCAGGGCCGCCTGGTTCGACACGGCTTCCACCAGCGCCAGCTCCTCGGCAGACCAGGCCGGCCTTCCGCCATCGGCGGGGTTAGGCTCGATCGTCAGGCTTCCGATCACCTGGTCGCGCAGGCGGATGGGGACTTCCAGCCGGCCGGCTGCCGGCGGCTCGTCCATCGAGCGTTCGCCGCCGGGGTAGGTGTAAGAGACCTCGCCGCGCAACGCCGTCTCCAGTTGCCAGGCCTGCTCCAGGTATTGGCGGTGCAGGGTGCGGATTTCTTCCAGGCTGGCCTGGGTGGCGGCGAACAGGCGGGCGTTTTCGATGGCCGAGGCCAGGGCGTCGGCGATGCCCTGCAAAATGAGGATATCGTCCTGGTCGAAGGCGGCTTCTTCGGTGGATTGGATGGTCATTGCGCCGAGGACGCGTTCGGTCTGGGCGCCCTTTTCGGGGAAGCCGTCGCCGGCGGCGCCCTCGTGAACCAGGATGGGCAAGGCCAGCTCGGAGCGGGTCAGGGGCAGGTGGGGGTTGTCGAAGCGCACCGTCTCCTGGCCGACGTTCTGGGCGATGCGCGGCTGGCGGTTTGCCGTGGCCCAGCCGATCATCGAGTCGCCTCCTACGGCGAGCTTGTGGCCTTCGGCCAGCATCCGCCGGCCCGCTTCGCCGCTGCCCGCTTTCAGCACCGCATAGGCGCGCGGCTCAGGCGGGGTTTCGGCGGCGCCGGTCTGGTCTGTCTCGATGCCTGGCAGGCGGTCGAGCATGTCGTCGAAGGGGCTGGGGAGCCTTCCGGCGGGCGCAGCCGGGGCTGCGGCCATCTCTTCGATCAGGAATACGCCGACGTAGTACAGGTCGAAACGCTGGCGCACCAGTTCACACACCTGCGGCAGCAACTGATCGATATCCAGCATGCGGCTGATGGCGCGATTGATCTCGGCCACGGTCCTGATCTGCACCAGGCGGCGTTGCAGATCGTCTGCGCGCTGCTGACTTTGAACTTGCAGGCGGGCCTGCTCTGCCTGCAGTTCTTCGATCAAGGCCTGGCGCTGCTCCAGGTTTTGCTGCAACCCGTCCCAGAGCATGCGCAGCGAGAGCGCGCCGCCGATCGCCAGCGCAGCTAAGTTTGTAGTTGCCGCGATCCAGTAGTACAACGCCTGGCTCCCCCTGGGGGCGAGCGGCGCTGGCGCAGCCAGCAGCCCGCCGGCCATCAACGCGCCGATGACCCCTACGGAGACGATGCTCAAACCCAGGACGGCCGCCAGGCTGCGCCGCCCGGCCAGCAGCAGGGCGATCATCGGCAGCACGACCAGCAGCGCCCGCCCATTCCCGTAAAGCCCATCGGTGAGCAGGGCCGTCAACCCGATGACCCACAGGGCCAGCAGCAGCGTGGCCATACGCGGCCGGTTTCCCCAGCGGCGCAGGAAAGCCGCCGCGATCAGACCCAAAAACGCCAGGCCGTAGAGCGCCAGCGCCTGCCAGCGTGCAGTTTGGAGCGCAAAGGGCAGGTTGATCCCCAGGCTGATCACCCCCATGCCGAACGCAATCCAGAACAGGCGCCCCAGCAGGTTTTGCTGGACCTCCTGAGTTGGTCGAGGCGCCTGTGCAGGCGCAGGAAGCGGCTCTGCAGGGCTGAACGGAGCGCTCGTGTCCTCTGGCGGCGCTTGCAGCGGCCTGTTCTGTCGCGGAGCGTTGAATATCGGTAGCCTCACGCTTCAACCTCCTGATCCGCTGCTTCCGGTTGGATGGCCTCGGGCGGCGGCCCCGCAGGGTCAGCCGGCCCATCGAGCCGATTCGCCGGCGAGGAGGCCAGCGCTTCGGCCGTGGCCAGGGGCCGAGGGTCGATGCGGATGGTCGCCCGCCGCGCCCCCAGGGCGCGGGTCAACTCGTCGGTGGTGGTCTTCAAAATTGCTTCGATCTCCACCTGGCGGCGGATGCGTTCGCTGATCTCGTTCACCAGGCGCTCATAGCGCGCCTGCCTGCGGGTGGCGTCCAGCAAGCGGGCGTTGCGCACCACCACGGCCACCTGCGTGGCCAGCATCCCCAACAGGCGCTCATCTTGATAGGTGAAGCGGTATTCTTCTTTCACGTCTTGCACGATGATCAGGCCGATTACCTGACCGCCGAAGAGCATCGGCACCCCCAGCCAGGATTTGGGCGCTTCGCCCACCTGCATGGCGTTGAGCTCCTGGGTCTTGGCGTCGATTTCGGCCTTGGTGAACATCAACAGCGGTTTGCGGGTGCGGATGATCTCCGAAGAGAAGCCCGGCCCCAATGGGAAAGGCTCGACTTGCAGGCGTTTTCCCTCCTCGACCATGTAGGGGATTTGCACCATGTTGCTCTCGGCCTCGTAGATGACGATGGCGAACGAGCCGACCTGCCCCATGGCGCGCTCGACCTGCCGATGGATCATGATATACAGGTCTTCGATTTCGGTCTCGAAGGAGATCGCCTGGCTGATCTGCCAGAAGGTTTCCAGCTCGATGAACTGGCGCTGGATCTCCTGTTGCGCCTGGATGCGCTCCAGAGCGGCGGACGCCAATCCGAGCAGATCGCGATACGGCTCGAGCAATTCCGGTTTGACCATCAAGGGTGGCATATCGGCCGTCGAGCCGATCAACAGGACGGCGATCAGCTTGCCGTCGCGCACCTCCGGGATCAGGGCGGCGGTGCGGCAGCCCAGCCAGCGCGCAATCAGCACCAATTCCCGCGGCGGCTCCGGCTCCTCCAGCCCCAGGGGGAACGCCGGGTTGACCTGCCATTGCGATTTGCCATCGAGACGCAGCGCCGCCTGGTTGACGTCGCTGATCAGCAGCATTTCGTAGTGGCGCTGGGAGAAGTATTGCTCCACGGTGTCCAGGCGCGGGCTGACCACCGTATCGGCGGACCCCGGCGCGACCAGGGGCTGGCCGCGGTTGCTGCGGCATTCGATCACCCGCATGGGGACCCGGGCGGCGTTGGCCTCGACGGTGGCCTCGTCTGGGCGCATGAGCACGGCGGAGGGGAACGGCGAGGTGCGCAGCGCCTGGCACATCGCTTCGATGATCTGTTCGCTGTTCTCGGCCTGCGCCATGCGGCGGCTGGTCGAAAACACGGTCTCCAGATCCGGCAAGAACGAGGAGAGCTTGCCGGTGGCTGTCAGGCCGGTTGGGCTGGGGCTGCGCACAAAGCTGCCGAGCGCCAGCGCCAGGATGCCCACCAGGGATTGCATCTCGGCGATGACGCGAATCGAAAACGGCCCCAGCCGGCTGTCCTTCACCCGACTGACGGTGAACAGGTCGAGCACCCCCAGCACGCGCCCGCCGTTCCCGCTTGCGATTTGGATGATGGGCAAAGCGGCCTCGAAGATGCCGGTGTCGTCCTGCGTCGACCCCACCTGGGGACGCCGAGAGGCGATCGCCCGGCCCACCAGCCAGTCCATCGTCGGCGTAGCGTCCAGGTTGACGCGCTCGGCTTTCAGTTTCTGCGCCAGTTCGGGCGCTTCCCGATCCAGGGAGCCGATGCTCTTGGAAAGCACAGCAAACGAGATGCCAGCCGGTTCTTTGCGTTCGATCAGGTAGATGGCGGCGTAGTTGCAGGCATAGTACCGGCTAAAGACCTCCAGCGCGCCCTGCAGAAGCTCGTCCAGGTTGACGCTGGAGGTGGCCAACTGCGCCATTTGGATTGGCGCCATGCGCCTGCCGTTGTCTGCCTCGCTTTCGCGCGCCATCAGCAGGCGCTGAAATTCGTTCATTTCCTCGGCGATCTGGTTGAAAAGGTGGGCCAGCTTGCCGATTTCGTCATCCGTATGCACCTGGGCGCGCTGCTCCCAGCTGCCTTCGGAAAACGTGGCGACAGTGTGCACCAGGCTTTGAATCGGGCGGGACAGGCGGCGGGCGGCGATGGCTGTCAGGCCGGCGATCACCAGGACGGTGGCGGCCAGCAGGATGACCGCGCGCTGCTGGTCGGCCAGGGACATTTGACGCAGCAGTTCGCTGGCGTAGCCATACGCCGCGGCCAGAATCATCACAATGGGGATCATTGCGATGACGAAAAATATGCGAAACATTTTTCGGGCGATCTTTCCGAATTCCTGTCCGGAAGAATCGGGGGAGATCGGCGGCATTTGCGCTTCTCCTGTCAAGGAATCATTGCCCAGGCGCTATCGATCTGTTGATCTAGATCTATCGATCTAAGGGATTATCCATCCCTATTGGCATTTTGGGAGGGGATTCTTGCAGTTTTGACAGGGGATTTTACTTGCGCTTAACTCAAATCCCATACTGGTTCGCCGGAAAGGATGCGCCGGATCTGCTCTGGGAAACGGTCGGGGTCGATCGGCTTACCAATAAAACCGTCAAAATTGGCTTCGCGCGCCTTGCGCATTTGCTCTGGGCTGGCTTCTGCAGTAATCGCCACCACCCGAGTGTTTTTCAGTCTTGCTGAGGCGCGAATTTTTTGCAAGGCCCCATAGCCATCTTCGTATGGCAATCGAATGTCCATCAGGATCAGGTCGAGGCGCGGCAGCGTGTCCGCATATTCGACCACTTCATAGCCGGATGTCTTCCATTCACAGTGGATGCCCATGTAGCCCAACAGGCGGGCGATCAGCACGAAATTGGACACGTTATCTTCGACCACCAGCACGGTAGCGCCTTTGGGATCCAGGTTCGTCTTTTCCATGACACCTCTTACGGGCTGGCCGATCGGCAAAGGAACGTCGTTCATGGCGAGATCCGCCCTGCGGCCTGCAGGAAGCGCGCAATCTGGTTGGTCAGGTCATCCACGTCGATCGGCTTTTGGATGTAACCGTCGCAGCCAGCTTCCAGGCTGCGCTCACGGTCGCCTTTGAGGGCGTTGGCGGTCATGGCGATGATCGGGATATTTTTGAATTCGGGCTGCGCCTTCAGTTGGGCGGTGAGCGTGTAGCCATCGATGTCGGGCATGTTGATGTCCATCAGGATCAAATCCGGCAGGTTCGCCTGAATCACCTGCAGGGCCTGAGCTGCGCTCTCCGCTTCGCTGACCGAATAACCCTCAGCGCTGAGTATGCGCCGGATGAGCAGACGGTTGTCGGCGTTGTCTTCGATATAGAGGATGGTCGCTCGGTGGTCGTGCGTCTCTGAACCGGCCATAGCGGGATTATTTTAACATAACTCGCCATAAAGAAAAAATAAAAATGCTTGCAATCATGCAAGCCCTGCTTAACCGGTTGTAGAAAATGAAAGGCTCCCTGATTCGACCACGGGAGCCTGGATGAGAGCGGGTGATGGGATTCGAACCCACGAATGGTAGCTTGGGAAGCTACTGCCTTACCGCTTGGCGACACCCGCAGCGAAGGGATTTATATCGCATGTTGAGTGAGTTGTCAAGTTCGCCGCTAATCCAGCCTGCTTCCCAGCAGGGTGAGCAGGCTGATGAGCAACACCAGGGCGGCGGTGTAACCCGCCAGCCGGCGCATCACTTCGCCCTCTTTGCCCGCCATGCCGGCGGTGCTGGCGCCGACGACGACCTTGGCGGGCGCGGCCACCGAGGCCAGCGCCGCCCCGGCGGTCTGCGCCGCCAGGATGATCGAAACCGGATATCCCAACAGGTTGGCGGTGTACATCTGCAGCCGGGTGAACACCACGTTCGAGTTGGTGTTGCTGCCGGTCATGAAGGCGCCAATTCCCCCGATCCAGGGCGAGATCACCGGGAAGAGCGCCTGGGTGGCCTGGGCCAGCCCCTGCGCCAGGGTTTGGGTCATGCCGGTGTGTTCCATGATCAGCGCCATGCTGATCATCGAGAGGATGCTCACGCTGGAGGTCATCACCCGGCGCAGGGTGCCGTCCAGGATGCGCCGTATGGCGTTGGGTTGGTAGAGGCCGGCAGCGCGGTAGATCAGGAACGCCAGAAATGCGCTGTAAAACAGCAAAGAGCCGGTGTGGCCGAACAGGTTGAGCTTGCGCCCCGCTTCCGCGGGAGTGACCACGCCCGTCGCCGAGACGATCTCGGGGAAGCGCACCTGCAAGACGACCTGCCCCAAGAAGCCTTTCAGGGCCGGTGTGAGCTGGATGATCAGGGTGACGGCGATCAGGATGGCGTAGCCCGACAGGGCGATGAGCAAATTCGCCGGCTTCGACGTGGCGGCGGGCGAGGCGTTCAGCGGGGTCGCCGCGGCGTTGTTCGGCGGCGCAAATCGGCGCATCAACGGCGGCGTGATCAGCAGGCCGGCCATTCCGCCCAGGAAGGAGCCCAGGTACCACAGGCCAGATACGACGACGACGTATTGGATGGCCGCCATGACCAGGCCCCAGATCAGCGCCGGCAGCCACAGGCGGCGCACCTCACGCCAGCCGCCGAGCGAATGGAGCGCCAGCAGGCCGATCGCCGGGCAGGAGAGGCCCAGGAACAGCGCCGCGGGCGGGGCGAGCATCTCGGCGGGCAGGCCGCTGGTGGTCATCAGCGCCTGGAAGGAGGAGCCCATCGATCCGAAGGTCACCGCCCAGCCGTGCCCCAGCGAGGGGACGACCACCGCCGCCAGAGGCGACAGCCCCAGGCTGACCAGCAGCGGCGAGGCGACCGCCACCGGCACGCCAAAACCGCCGACGCCCTGAAGGAAAGAGGCGAACACCCAGCCGACGATCAGCGCCTGCAGGCTGCGGTCGGGGGTGAGCCTGGGCAGGGCCAGGCCGATGGTGCGGATGGCCCCCGCTTCATCCACGACGCGGTAGAGGAAGAAGGCTGCCCAGATGATCAGCAGGACATCGACGCTGAAGAGCAGCGCCTTCAAATGCGCATAGGCAATCAGGGTCGGTGTGGCGCCGAAGAAGCCCCAGGCGATCGCCAGAGCGGCCAGGTAGCCCGCTGCGCCGGCGCGCGGGGCGCTCCAGCGCAGCCCCAGCATCAGGATCAGGATGAGCAGAATGGGCGTCAGTGAGAGCAGGAACGTCGTCATGATGCGTGGGGAAGCTGGCTGTAGCCGCCAGGCGTCCGCTTTACTTTGGCAGAGGCTGGCTCGACGTCAGTCTGGCGAGGGTGTGTTTAATTTGGAACGATGGCCAACGTGATTTAGAGCGGCCGTTTGAGCACCATGCGGTAATGTTCGTAGTCGATCTCCGGCGGTAAGCCGTCATGGTCGAAGGTGGTGAAATACTGCCAGGAGACCATCTCCCAACCCTGCTCGCCGAGCCGGTTGACAAATTCATACATCGATGGCCCATCCTGCCAGTCTTCCACCGTATCGCCATTCACCATTTCGACCTTCCAGCCTTCGTTCCAGGTGGCGGTCAAAAAAATGTATTCCCACTTTTGCATCGTTCTATCCTTGTTATAGCATGTCTGCAGCGATCATCCGCTGGCGAGATCTCGTTGGCGAAATGCGGCGGCGGATTTCGCCAACGGATTTCGCTGCGTCAACGGGTGGGCTTTACGCCCGTGTAATAATACACCAGGATTGTCCCCAACGCCAGCGCCGGCAACAAGACCAGCCCGGCCTCTGGGCCAAAGGCGCCGCCGGTGAACACTTCGGGGCCGTTCACCGATTGCTCCACCAGGCGGAACATGCTCAGAC
The DNA here is from genome assembly GCA_964503145.1 of uncultured Anaerolinea sp. GTDB lineage: Bacteria > Chloroflexota > Anaerolineae > Anaerolineales > UBA4823 > RBG-16-57-11. The sequence goes on from CAZCYV010000007.1 coordinate 106,949, forward strand.
CGCTGACCGGGAAGCCCAACACCACGCCCTCGAAGAAATTCCAGCCGATGTGCAGCCCGATGGACAGCCACAGCCGACGGGTGCGCACATAAGCGTATGCCAGGAACAACCCGGCCAGGAACAGCCCGGCGACGGACAGGAAGCTCATGTTGGGGTTGAACCAGTGCGCCAGGGCGAAGAACAGCGACGAGAGCAGCACGCCCCAGGGCAGATTCAATCCTTCGGCTATGTTTTGCAGGTGATAGCCGCGGGCCAGCAATTCTTCCTGCCAGCCGACGATGATGAACACCGCCAGCATCACCAGGGTCGCCAGCGCCGCCTGGGAGGCGGAAATCCGCTGCCAGGCGAAGCCCTGGAAAGTCAGCCAGCCGAGCGCCCGCTCGATGAAATAGATCAGCAGCATCATCGCAGCGGCGATCAAGAAGCCCGCCACGAGATCCCAGAGCGACTGCCGGTCGAGCTGCAACCCCAGGCTGACCAGCGAGCGGCGGTCGAAAAATCGGCGCGCCAGGAGAACGGAGGCGTTGATGGATAGAAACGTCACCAGTTGCGAAGCCAGCAGGACGGGCATGGTGTAGGAGGCGTCCAGGGGGATCAGCAGGCCGACCAGGAGGGTGGCGGCGACGCCAAGCGCCATCATCAGAACCATCTGGGCCAAAATACGCCAGCCGGCGCGCAGCCGTCGGCGCCCTGGGCGAGTCTCGTCGGGGGTTAAGAATATGCGGGCTAACATCGAGTGGAAGCCGGAGTCTGCGCTCCGACAAATTCAACCCTGAGTTTACCAGAAATTCGGCGCTTCAAGAAGCCAATTCTCAGGCTGCGTCGCCGCGCTGGGCCTGCGCCAGGCCCGAAAATTCATTGGTGATATAATCACCCCGCAAGGGCCGCAGGCCGGAGTTCGCGGGATGCGCAAATATCGCTATTATCTTTCATCGATCGTCTCGCTGCTGACGCATTTCGAGCCGCTGATGCGGGTTGTGCGGCTGTTCACCGGTCTTGCAGCCCCGGGGACTCAACTGGTCACCCTGCGCCGCTGGGGGTTGTCCTTCGAGGTGCGCTCGGCGATGGATGTCTGGAGCGTCAAAGAGACCTTCATCGACCGCTTCTATGAAGCGCACGGCTGCCCGCTGGGCGCCGGTTGGACCATCGTGGATATCGGCGGCGGAATCGGCGATTTTTCCATCTTCGCCGCCAGGCGCGATCCGACCAACCGGGTCTATGCCTTCGAGCCTTTCCCCGGTTCGTTCGCTTTATTGCAGGGCAACCTGCGACGAAACCAGATCACCAACGTCCAGGCTTTCCAGGAAGCCGTCTGGTCGAACCGCGGCAGCCTGGCGCTGGACACCTCGGCGGGCGAGCCGGTGCAGTTCATCAGCCGCGAGCCTGACGGACAGGAAGTAGATGGCAAGGTGATCGTGCCGTGCTCTTCGCTGGCGGAGGTCTTCGAGCGCCTGGGCGTTCAGCGCTGCGACCTGCTCAAGATCGACGCCGAAGGCGCGGAGTATCCCATCCTGTTCAGCGCGCCCGAGGCGACGCTGGCGAAGGTCCGGCGCATCGTGATGGAATACCACGATGCCATCACGACTTACACCCACGCCGACCTGGTCGAGTTCCTGCAGGGTCACGGCTACCGGGTGCGGACGGCGCAGAACGTGGTGCATCCCGAGCTGGGATACTTATACGCCGAGCGCTAAGACTGGCGCGTTCGAGGCGCGGTTCAGCAAATCCCAACAATTCCCCTATCGCTTCTTCATAATTTCTGAACAATCCCTGTTTATACTGATTCAATGGATGCTGGAATCAGTACCTCATGGCTTTATGGAGAAGAAGATGCTCAAGAAAAAAGTCTTCTGGATCGGTGTCTTGCTGGCGCTGGCTTTGGCCGGCGCAGGGTACTACCTGTACGCCACGCGCTTCGCTGCTGCGGCCGTCCCGGCTGAGACGAGCGCCCTGCAGACCGCAGTCGCTTCGCAGGGCGACCTGGTGATCCTGGCCAGCGGCAGCGGTTCGGTGGTTCCGGCCAGGCAGGTCAGCCTGGGCTTCGACGAAAGCGGGACGCTGATCGAACTTTTGGTGCAGGAGGGCGACACGGTGCGGGTGGGCGATGTGCTGGCGCGTCTGCAGACCAAGGAATCCGCCGAGAGCCTGGCGGCGCAGGTGGCCGAGGCCGAACTGGCGGTGATCAAGGCGCAGAACGCCCTGGACGATCTGTACGCTAACGCCGAAATCGCCCGCACCCAGGCGCTGAGCGACATCGCTGCTTACGCTCAGGAAGTCCGCGACGCCCAATACCAGTTGGAAAACTACACCCTGCCGACTTTTCTCCAGGGCATGGAAACCGTCGAGGCGGTCGATCGGATGAAGGCCGCGCTGGATCAGGCCTGGCGAGATTTCGAGCCGTATCGCTACTTCCCTCAAACGGACGAGACGCGCAGAAGGTTATTAACCGCGCTCAACCTGGCGCAAAGCAACTATGACGCGGCGATCAAGCGTTTGAACTATGAGTACGCGCTTCAGGTGGCCGAGGCCAACCTGGCGAAGGCGCGCCAGGAATACGAAAAATATAAGGACGGTCCGGCGGCGGACGAACTGGCGGAGGCTCAGGCGACCCTGGAGAACGCCCGGGCGAACCTGGCGCTGGCGCAGGCGACCCAGCCGATCCTGGAGCTGGTCGCGCCGTTCGATGGCGTCGTGCTGGCGGTGGACGCCAGCGTGGGCGAGGCGCTCAGCGGCGCATTCCTGAGCCTGGCGGATCTTTCCACGCCCACCCTGGAGGTCTTCCTGGACGAGACCGACCTGGACAAGGTGGCGGTGGGCTATCCGGTGGAGGTGGTCTTTGATGCGCTGCCGGACCGCACTTTTACCGGCAAAGTGGTGCGGGTCAGCCGCAGCCTGCAAGATGTCTCGAACGTGCAGGCCATCCGGGCGTTGGTGCAATTGGATCTCGAGAGCATCGACCCGCCGGTGGATCTGCCGGTCGGGTTGAACGCGGCGGTGGATGTGATCGCCGGCAGAGCCACCAACGCGGTGTTGGTGCCCATCGAAGCGCTGCGCGACCTGGGCGGCGGCGAATACGGCGTCTTCGTGGTCGAAAATGGGGAGCCGCGCCTGCGGGTGGTGGAGGTGGGGCTGATGGATCTGACCACCGCCGAGATCAAGTCGGGGCTGCAGGCGGGGGAGATCGTCTCGACCGGCATCACTCAGGTCAAATGAAGCGGTGACAGGTTCGATGAACGCCCAAATATCCGGCCCACAACCGCTGATTCGGCTGGTCGAGCTGACCAAAGTGTATGGGACAGGCGATGTTCAGGTGAAAGCCCTGGATGGCGTCAGTCTGGAGATCGCTGAGAACGAGTTCGTGGCGATCATGGGGCCATCTGGCTCGGGGAAGAGCACCTTGATGAACCTGATCGGCTGTCTGGATCGGCCGACGAGCGGGTCGTATTACCTGGCCGGCGAGGATGTCAGCCGGCTGGACAAGAATCGGTTGGCTCAGGTGCGCTCGAGGAAGATCGGCTTCGTCTTCCAGGGCTTCAATCTGCTGCCGCGCACCACGGCGCTGGAGAACGTCATCCTGCCGCTGATCTATAACCGCAATGGCAGGCTGAGCGAAGCCGAGAAACTGGCGCGGGGGCGGGAGGCGCTCGAAGCGGTGGGCCTGGCGGATCGCGCGCACCACATGCCGCACGAGCTTTCCGGCGGACAGATGCAGCGGGTGGCGATCGCCCGCGCCCTGATCAACGACCCGCTGTTGATCCTGGCGGATGAGCCGACCGGCAACCTGGACACGCGTTCGAGCCGCGAGATCATGAGCCTGCTGCGGCAGCTTCATGAACGCGGGCGCACCATCGTGATGGTGACGCACGAAAAAGACATCGCTGCCTATGCCCAACGGGTGATCCGTTTCCGCGATGGGCGGATCGCCGCGGATGAGCAAAACGGCGCGCTGCGAAAACTGGCTATCGAGCAGGAGGGGCATGATGAACCCGCTTAGCGTGATCCAGATCGCCTGGAAAGGCCTGAATCGCAACCGCTTGCGCTCTCTGCTCACCATGTTGGGGGTGATCATCGGCGTGGCGGCGGTGATCGTGATGATTGCGGTCAGCGCAGGCACCGAAGCGACGATCGCCGAGCAGATCACCGGCCTGGGGACGAACCTGATCTTTGTGCAACAGAGCTTCGGTCGGGGCGGCCCCGGCCCACAGCCCGGCTCCAGCGGCGGCCTGGTCTATGACGACGCCACGGCTATCGCCGAACAAATTGCCGGAGTGGCCGGGGTGGCGGTGGAGCAGAACAGTCAAGAGACGATCAAGGCCGGCGATGTGACCTTGGAGGATGTCAACCTGGTGGGCACTTCGGCCGGTTTCCCCTCCGTGCGAGATATGCAGCTCGCTACCGGCCGCTATTTCACCGAAACAGAGATCGAACGCAAGCAGAAGGTGATCGTGCTGGGCGCCAGCCTGGCCAAGGAACTTTTCGGAGATCAGCCCGCGGTGGGACAGATGATCAACGCGGGGAACACCAAGCTGACCGTGATCGGCGTTTTCGCCGAGCGCGGCCTGGTGGGAAACGTGGATTTCGATTCGCAGGCCTATCTGCCGATCACTGTGGTCTTCCAGAAATTCACCCCTTCGCAGTTTGCGCGGGTGATGGGGGATCGGGTGCGCATGATCACGGTGGAAGCAGAAGAGGGCGTCGATCAGGATGAATTGATCTTGCAGATCGAACTGCTGCTGGCCAAGCGGCACGATGTCAGCCTGGATGCGCTGGATTTCACCGTCAGCACGCAGCAGGATCTGATCAATACCCGCGCAGCGACCACGGCGGCGTTCCGCAATCTGTTGGCCTGGGTGGCGGCGGTCTCGCTGGTGGTCGGCGGGATCGGGATCATGAACATCATGATGGTGAGCGTCACCGAGCGCACGCGGGAGATCGGCATCCGCCAGGCGGTGGGCGCTACGCCCAACGACATCCGCTGGCAATTTTTGACCGAGGCGTTGCTGCTGAGCCTGGTGGGCGGGCTGATTGGCGTTCTGGTCGGGGTGGGTGGTTCGATCATCTTCGGCGCCGTCGGCGGGATGCGCACGGTGGTCGTGCCGGCCTCGATCCTGCTGGCGTTCGGTTCCGCGGCGGCGGTGGGCATATTCTTCGGCTATTACCCGGCCAGCCAGGCGGCGAACCTGGATCCGATCGAGGCTTTGCGGCATGAATAGCGGCCGAGGAAACAGAAACGATCTATTTGGAGAGTTAAGGATGAGGAATTACCTTGTGAATGTCGGCCTTTTGCTGGTGATGGCGATGACGGCTGCCTGCGGCGGCGCCGACGCCGGGGCGGTTCAGGAGGCTTCTGGCACGGCGCCGTCCGTTGCTGGGGCGGCGGGCGCGCCGCTCAGTAGCGCCCTGAATACCGATTATGAAAATGCGCTGCCGATCCCCATGCAGCTTGCATTGGGCCTGTTCAAGCTCGAAGAGACCAGCGCGCCGTTAAGCCCAGAGCAGGCGGCCGCCCTGCTGCCCCTCTGGAAGGCCTACCGCAGCCTGACCAACAGCGACACCAGCTCGCCACAGGAGCTGAACGCCTTGCTGAAACAGATTCAGGAGGCGCTCAGCGACGAGCAACTTCAGGCGATCGCCGGGATGCAACTGACCGGCCAGGACCTGGCGGAGCTGGCGCAGGAGAAAAACATCGCCCTGGGCGGGGGGATGGGCCGGCCTGGCAATCTTTCCGCCGAGGCGCGCGCCACGCTGGAAGCGCGGCGCGCCAGCGGACAGGGGCCGGGCGGCGGCTTTGGGCCTGGCGGGGAATTGCCGCCGGGGATGATGGCTACTCCAGGCGCGCGCCAGACGGCGATCGCCGGGCGCGTGGGAAACGGCGGCCCAGGGGTAAGTCCGGCGCTGGTCGAAGCGTTGATCGCCTATCTCGAGTCCAGGATTCGGTGAATGAAAAAGGCGCAATTGTTCCTGGCGTTTGCGCTGGCGCTGTCCTCGCTGGGGGCGGCGGCCGGGTTGAAGACGGTGCGCGTGACGCTGATCAACAAATCCGGGATGCCGGTGGAAGTGCGCCTGACGGGCAAATATCAGGAGTACATCTACTACGTGCGCCTGGCGGAAGGGGATCGAACGCAGCCTGCGGAAGCCGTGGTAGATGTAATCCCGGACCAATATTCGATGGAGATTTTCTATATCGAGCTATGGGATCCGGTGTATGGTTACACTTGCGGCAGCGGCAAGCAGAGCGCCGAGATCGGCCACAGCGCCCGCCTGACGGTGCTGGAATGCGCCTACAAGACGCCCAATAACGGCGAGCCGCCAGCGATCTTGAAGTATCCCCAGGGGGCAGGTCGCCGGGGGCTGCGCCGCAGGTAGCTGCCGATGCATTGTAAAGCAAAACAGCCGGGATTGCTCAGATCCCGGCTGTTGCATGGGTGGGGAGGCGGATTTCAGGCGCGCCGCTTAGTTATCCGGGAAGCGGATCGGATCGCCCTCGTGCACCGGGATGCGCGCCGGCGCCATGCGCATCATGGCCTGCATCGGAGCGATCCCTAGTTGATCGGCTGCCATCTGGGCGAACTGGTAGGCGCTGCGGGCGTGGCGGGCGGCGCCGGCGTAATCCCAGGCGTAGAACTGCTTGATCGCTTTATTGGCTTGCTGGTTGGATAGAGCGACCAGCTTCTTCACCTTCGCTGCGCCTGGATGACCTTTGATCTGGCCCAAGAGCTGGCTGGCCCAGTTCAGGTAGCCGGCGGTCAGGTAGCGGTTCATGTTATCCTGATCGAAGCGCCCGAAGCCGAGCGAGAGATCCATGTAGTGCATGATCGTGTCGCTCTCGTCGCCCGACCAGGCGAAGTAGGTATCGCCGCCTGGGCCGTAGTCGTAATCCCACTCCGAGTCGTAACCATCGTGGGGGTGCGACATGCCGATGTGGTGGCCGAACTCGTGGATCATGGTGGTGGTGAAGCCATAGCCCAGCTCGCGGTACGTCGGCGTGTCGAAGCCGAAGGTGTAAAGCTGAGTGCCGTCCACCCAGTTATCGTCGGCAAAGCCGAGCAGCCCGAACCAATCGCCCATGTTGTCATCGGTGGTGTTGAAGGCGAAGATCTTGCCGGCGTAATCTTTGGGGCCGTAGTCCGGTACATAGTTGCTCAGGTTGGCGTCGAAGAAGCAGAAGAGCTGGGCGAAGGTGGTGCCCCAGGCGTTCCAGCAGTCATCCTCGACCAGCAAGCCAGCCCAAATGCGGAAGGCGCGCTGCGCAGCGGCGTCGATGGGGTTGTTGTCGCTCACGTTGACCTGCCAGCGGTAGAAGGGCTGGAAGGCCTGCAGCTTGCTGAAGACCAATGGGCTGGTGAGCCAGTCCAGGCCGTTGTTGGCCGGATCATCTTCGAACATTTCGATGTGCGTGATCTTCGATCCACCGGCCAGCGGCGAGGTGACCAGGGGGTCATATAGCGGCGAGGAGGTGAAGAGCAAGTTGATCGCCACCAGGCGGGTGACGTACCCCAGGTCTGTGCTGAGCGCTGCGGGGTCGCGGTAACCACCCTCGGTGTATTCCCAGATGGCCGGCATGCGGTAGTCTTCGTAGCCATCGCCGTCCAGGTCGGGGTAGTCCACCGCCCAGTTATCGGTCCAGGCTTCCGGCCCGGCGGAGAGATCGTAGAACCAGGCGCGGCTGTGGCTGCCGCCCCAGGCGATCATCTTGCGCGAGGCGCGCAACTCCCCAAAGTTATAGCCGGTATCGGGGTCGGCGACATCGGTCTTGGTATAGACATGGAACTTGAAGTCGCTGCGTCCCCACCAGTTAATGAAGTACACCGTGTAGCTGCGGTCGAAATTGGGGATCGGCACGGCGCGCATGGCCGAGGCGAGCCATTTTTCCGTCATCGGAGCGTCGATGTACAGCACCGGCGCGGTCACATCCAGCACGTTGGTCTCCATATCGTTGTAATATTGCTGGAAGAGGGTGGGGTCGCCGGGAACGCCGATCTGGGTCAGGTAGGCGAAGAACTTCCGCTCAAAGGCAGCGTTGGTGAAATATGGTTTGTATTTGAAGTGGAATTGCAGGCCCATGTCTCGCCCCGGCAGGCCATAGAAGCGCGGATAGCGCACCACGGGCTTATAGCCGGCGGGCAAGACATCGAGCAAGGCGTCCAAATCGATCGCATCCTCTTCATAGCCGATGAAGACCAGGTTGATGGGGATCTCTTGTTCGAGGGTGATGGGCTCCCCCGGTTTCCAGCTTGGCCCGCTTTTGGCTGCGGCCGGAGCGACGATTAAGGATGCAATCAGAATGGGAATAAAGACGGCGGTCATACAGCGTACAGCCAAACTTTTCATGATTAACCTCCTGGTTGAGCACATGTGTTGAGAGATCATGCTGATTCAATCCACACCCAATGCTCTCATAATGTAGCATATCTGTAAGCGGCAAACATTAAACAGAGATTAATAAGACTGTCGCTAACGGTACAATTTTCCTATAGACTTTTTATCCACTATCCGGTTTATTGTTTTTATGACCCACTTCAGGCCGCTTACACTCCTGGCAATCCTGGGGATCTTTAGCCTGCCCTTGACCTCTTGGGGGCGAAACACTGCTATGAATGCGCCGCTCCAGGCGCCACAAACGCCTTCGTTCAGCGCGCCGGTGTTGAAGTGGCAGCGCGGCGGATGTTATTCGTCGTGGTGCGAGACGGGCTGGTACTCCTCGCCAGCGATAGCCGATTTAGACGGCGATGGCTCGCCGGAGGTGATTGCGGCGACCTATTCGCTGGTGATCCTGGACGCAGCCACGGGCGCGCTGGAACAGCGCATCGATCCGCCCGGCGGCCGCCAGTGGCCCAGCCTGGTGGTCGCCGACCTGGAGGGCGACGGCGACCTGGAGATCGTCACCGCGCATGGGGAGGGTTACCTGAACGTTTACAGCCACAGCGGCAGCCTGGTCTGGTCGCGCCAGCCGACGCCCGGCAGCGAACTGCGTTCGCTGGCAGCCTATGATCTGGATGGCAACGGAGATCTGGAGATCATCGTCGCCGCCACCCGCAGCCAGGATCAATGGTATGTTTACGAGCACAACGGCAACCTGCGCGCCGGTAGCTGGCCGCAACATTCGCCCGACTCGGACACCAATGGCTACACCGCCGGCTGCTATAACCAGAACGTCGCCGCGGCGGATTTCGACGGCGATGGTCGCGGGGAGATCCTCGGGCCGAACGACACGCATTATCTGGCCGCCTTCCAGGACGACGGCGTTCAGATGCGCGCCAGCGTGATCTATGGGACGCAGTCCGGCGCGCCAAAGGTGTGGAGCCGGGTCGGGGTGCACGTCTCTCATGCGGTGGACTTGCGCGGCTACGCCAACTGCGGCAGCGAACACCGCCCCAACTTCGCCCATTCGGCGCCGATCATCTTCGATCTGGACAATGATGGGGTGAACGAAGCGGTGGTGGTGGGCAACGTATATAACTGCGGCACCAGCCCCTACACCGATCTGTACGAGATGCCGTTTATTTTGAACGCCGATCGCACCCGCTGGCAGGGCAGCGGTTTCGACTGGACGGTGATCCCCACGCCCGACGCCAGCGCCGCGCCCTTGAGCGAGGATTACAACGTGATCGAGATGAACCTGCCCAATCCGGTCGCCGCCGACCTGGATGGCGATGGCCGGCGAGAGATCTTGTTCCCCTCGTATGACGGGCGGATGCACGCCTATTGGCTGGATAAGAGCGAACACGGCGCCTGGCCCTATTCGGTGTACAAACCGGCGGATGGTTTTCTGCGCTTTGCCGGCGAACCGGCGGTGGCCGATCTGGATCACGACGGCGACGCCGAGGTGATCTTCGCCTCCTGGGTGCAAAAGGGCACCAACCAGACCGGCAGGCTGCACATCCTGGACTCCCTGGGCAGTGTGCTTTACGAGGTCAACCTGCCTGCGGGGTTCGGCGGCGTGAACTGGAACGGGGCGCTGGCCGCGCCGACGCTGGCGAACGTGGATGCGGACGCCGATCTGGAGGTGGTGCTCAACACCGCACATTCCGGGGTGGTGGTGTATGATCTGCCGGGGACGGCCGCGGCGCGCCTGCTGTGGCCCACCGGGCGGGGCAGCTACCTGCGCAGCGGCTCGGCGGCGGCAGGCAGCCTGGCCGGTTCGACGCTGCTGGTCAACAAAGTCGCCGCCGACCCCGGCGAGGCGCTGACTTATACGATCCAGTTGCGCAACCCCAGCCTGGCACTGCCGACGGTCGTCCTGACCGACACCCTGCCCGCCGGGGTGACTTACGCCGGCGGGCTGAGCGCCACTTCCGGCAACGCGGCTTATGCGGGCGGCGTGGTAAGCTGGAGCGGCGCAGTAAACTCTGGCGCTCCGGTGACGATCACCTTCAATGCCACGATCGATCCCGGATTGAGCGCGCCGACGCCTATCTGGAACAGCGTGCAGATCGATGACGGCTTCGGGAACATCCTGCTCCGACGCGCCCTGACCATCGTCAACGCCGAACGGGTGCACCTGCCGTTCGTCAGGCGCTAGTTGCGCATCGCCGCCGGGGTAATTTGTGGTACACTCCTGCATTGCGGCGGGAACCCTCGCCCGGATGCAGGCATGGACGATAAGACACTTACCATCCTCGAATTTCATAAGATTCTCGACCGCCTGGCGAATTATTGCGCGTTTTCCGCCTCGGTGGAGAAGGCGCGCGCCCTGCGCCCGACCTCCGACGCCTTCGAAGCGCGCCGCCGCCAGAAGATCACCGCCGAGGCGGTGCAGTTTCTGGTCACGCATTCGGATATCAGCATCGGCGGGGCGCGGGATGTGCGCGGGCCGGTGGACCTGGCGTTGCATGGCGGCGTGCTGGCGCCGAACGAGCTGCTGGACATCAAGCAAACGCTGATCGCCGCGCGCACCCTGGCGCGCACCTTCGAGCGCCTGGGGGCGCAATACCCGTCGCTGAGCGATATCGTCGCCCAGCTTCCACCTCCTGGCGGGTTGATCGACGCCATCAGCCGCGCCATCTCCGAGCGCGGCGAAATCCTGGACTCGGCCTCGGAGAAGCTGGCGCAAATCCGCCGCGAACTGCGCATCGTCCACGACCGGCTGATGACCAAATTGCAGAAGCTGGTATCCGATCCGCGCAACACGCCTTATCTGCAAGAAGCGCTCATCACCCAGCGTGATGGGCGCTACGTCATCCCCTTGCGCTCCGAGTTCAAAGGGCGCATCCGCTCGATCGTGCACGATCAGTCCCAATCCGGCGCCACGCTGTTCGTCGAGCCGATCGGCGTGGTCGAGCAGAACAACCAGTACCGTGAGTTGCAACTGGCCGAGCGGGACGAGGAGCGGCGCATCCTGGCCGAGCTGTCGCACATGGTCGCCAACCTGGCCTACGAGATCGTCCACACTGTCGAAGTGGTGGCCGAGCTGGACCTGGCGCTGGCGTGCGGCAAATACGCCGACGACCTGCGCGCCGCGCCGCCGACGCTGCACGAGTTCAAGAAGTCACAGGAAGCCGGGTCGCGCAACCCCGGCGTGGTGATCCAGTTGTATCAGGCGCGCCATCCGCTGTTGGACCCACAGACTGTGGTGCCGATCGACGTCGAATTGGACCCGCAGACCTACGCCCTGGTGATCACCGGGCCGAACACCGGCGGGAAGACCGTGGCGCTCAAGACGGTGGGGCTTCTGGCGCTGATGGCGCAGGCCGGCCTGCACATCCCGGCGCATTCCGGTTCGGCGCTGAGCGTCTTCGAAGCTATTTTCGCCGACATCGGCGATGAGCAGTCGATCGAGCAGTCGCTCTCGACCTTTTCGGGGCATATCACCAATATCATCCGCATCCTGGAGCAGGCCAATGAGCGCTCGCTGGTGATCCTGGACGAGTTGGGGGCGGGCACCGACCCGCAGGAAGGCTCGGCGCTGGCGCGGGCGATCCTGAAACATCTGGTCGAGCGCGGCATTACCACCCTGGTGACCACGCACCATCCGGAGCTAAAGGCTTTTGCGCACGCCACGCCCGGCGTGGTGAACGCCAGCGTCGAATTCGACCTGGAAACGCTGCGCCCTACCTATCGGCTGACGGTCGGCCTGCCGGGGCGCTCCAACGCCCTGGCCATCGCCGAGCGTTTGGGTCTGCCCGAGGCGATCATCGCGGACGCCCGCGCCGAGATCCATCCGGACGACCTGCGCGCCGAAGACCTGCTGGACGAGATCCTGCGCCAGCGAGACCTGGCGCGGCAGGCGCGCAGCGCCGCCGAACAGGCGCGCCAGGAAGCCGAAAGCCTGCGCGCCGAGCTGTACGAGCGGCTGGAGAAGATCGAGGATGAGCGCCGCAAAGTCCTGGAGCAGGCGCAGGCCGAGGCCGCGGCGCAGATCAGAGAGCTGGAGCAGGAAATCGCCGCAGTCCGCAAGGCGCTGGCGCGGGCGCGCCAGCCGGTGGAAGCCTTGAAGGAGATCCAGGATCAGGTGGATGAGATGGAACAGGCCTTCGAGCAGCCGGTCGCTCGCCAGCAGCCCAGGCTGGGCCCGGAGACGCAAAAACTGGAGCGGGAGCGCCGGCGGGCAATCCGCCTGGGCGACCGGGTGCGCCTGCGGACGCTGGGCGCGCAGGGGGTGGTGATCGCTCTGGGAGAGGAAGAGGCCGAAATCCAGGTCGGGATGATGCGCGTGCGCGCCCAACTCGCCGATCTGGAATTGCCCACGCCCAGCGGAGCGCCATCGCCAGCGGCCAGCCCAAGGCCCAAGGCTCAAAGCCCCAAAGCCGAAGCCGCCCGCGCCGCGGCCGAGCCGGCGGCGGCCAAACCGGCCATCGCCCTGCCGGAATCGCCGGGCATGGAACTGGATCTGCGCGGCAAGCGCGCCGACGAAGCGTTGATCGATCTGGAACGCTACCTCGACGCCGCGTTCCTGGCGGGCATGCCTTTCGTGCGCATCATCCACGGCAAGGGCACGGGCAAACTGCGCGATGCCGTGCGCCAGGCGCTGCGCCAAAACCCCAACGTCAAGTCCTTCGAGGGGGGCGGCGAGAAGGAAGGCGGCGAGGGCGTGACCGTGGCGAAGTTCTAGCTGGCTCGGATTTTCAATGCCTCCGCCAGGACGTGCGAAAGCTGTCGCAGGCTGGCAGGCTTGGTGAGATACCAAAAACGCTCTTTCTGTTTGAGACTTTCGACCTCGCTGGTCAGCGGATGGCCGCTGATCAAGACCACCGGCACCTGCATGTTGGCGCGGCGCATCGCGCGCAGCAGGGCAACGCCGCCCATCTTGGGCATGATCACGTCGCTCAGCACCAGCGCTACTTCGCCAGGGTTAAGCGCCAGGTAGGAAAGCGCAGCAACGCCGTCGGCCACAGACTTAACCCGGTAGTTTAGCAAGGTCAAACCTTCAACCAGCGCCTGGCGGGTTTCAGCTTCGTCTTCGACCAGCAGGATCATCTGCCCGTTGCCCAGCGCCAGAGCGTCTGCCTCGGAGATCGAGGCATGCGAATTGGGTGCGGCGTAAGCCGGCAGGAAGATGCGAAAGGTGCTCCCCGCGCCGGGGCGAGTTTGCACGTCGATGTGCCCCTCATGCTGTTTAACGATGCCATAGACCTGAGCCAGGCCCAGGCCGGTGCCCTGGCCGGGCGGTTTTGTGGTAAAGAAGGGTTCGAAAATGTGCGGCAGCACATCGGCGGGGATGCCGACGCCGGTGTCCGAGACGGTCAGGGATATCCAGTTGCCGTAGAGCACCTGGCCGCAGGTGATACAATGCACCTTCTCTTCCGCTCCCACGGCAGACAGGGCGATGTATAGCTCGCCGCCTTGCGGCATGGCGTCGCGGGCGTTGACTGCCAGATTGAGCAACGCTTGCTGCAGGCGCGTCGGGTCGGCCTTGATCTTGTATTCGCCGGGCTTGTAGCCCAGGCGGACGCGGATGTCTTCGGGCAGCGTGCGCTCGAACAGCTTGGCCTGCTCCTTGACGAATGGGAGCAGGTCCATCGGGCGGCGCTCTAGAACCGCCCGGCGGCTGAAATCCAGCACCTGCTGGATCAGATTCGAAGCGCGATCGGCCTGCTGCTTGATCGTCAACATGTGCTCGCGGTGCGGCGCGGGCAGGTCGGGCGCGCTGAGGGCGATCTCGGCGTAGAGCAGGATGACCGACAGGATGTTGTTGAAATCGTGGGCGATCCCCGCCGCCATCTGGCCGACCGCCGCCAGCCGTTCCTGTTGCTGAATCTGCTGCTGGATGTGATGTTCCTGAGTGGCATCGCGCAGCACCAGCACCCAATGTTCGGGGGCGGTCTTTCCGACGACGGGGCGCGCCGTGACCATGAAGAACCGCTCTCCCAGGTTGATTTCATGCCACACTTTGGCTTCTGGAGTGGCCAGGATATCGTTGATCTGTAGCTCCCCCAATCGGGCGATCTGCTGGCCGATTTTGACGGAAGCCAGCGTCTCCAGGTAGGCTTCGGCAACCGGATTGGCGGTGAGCACGCGTCCGCTCCAATCCAGCAGAGCCACGCCCTCGGGGACGCTGTTCATGATCTCGCGCACCTGGGCCAGCAGGCGCTCGCGCTCCGCTTCGGCGCGCAGGCGCTCAGTGACATCGAAAACGATGGAATACAGCAGTCGGCGGTCCTGCATGGCGACCGGGCCGGTGTAAATCTCCACATCTCGCACCTCGCCGCTCGCCAGGCGGTGGCGGACGTTGAAGTGCCGGCGCCCTCCCCAGGCAGCTTGATGCAGATTGGCCAGCAACTCTGGCTCCGGCAGGGTGTTGATCTCCTGAATGCGCATCGTCCGAAGCTTCTCCAGGCTGTAGCCGTAGAACTCGGCAGCAGCCTGGTTGGCGTCGATGATATGGCCGCTTTCGGGATCGATGACCAGCTTGATCGCCTGATTGATCTCGAAAAGCTGGCGATAGCGCTCCTCGCTTTGCCGCAGGGCTTCTTCGCTGCGCTTGCGCGCCAGCGCGCTGGCAAAGATCTCGCCCACCAGGCGCAGGCGGGAGACCAGCTCTGGCGGCCAGGTGCGTTCTGCGCGGCGAGAGGCGGCGGAAAACGCCCCGAAGACCTTGCCATCGACGATGATCGGCAGTGCAATCACCGACTTGATCGAATTTGATCTGGCGATCTGGTGTTCCAGGGCAGCTTCGGTGGGCAGGTCGCGATCCGTCCTGCTCACCAGGATAGGCTTTTGCTGGAGCATCTGGTCGAAATACCAGGGCGCGACCTCGGCAATGTCGGTCCCTCTGGCCATCGGGGGATCTTCGGAGGAATAGGTATGCGTATAGATCAGGTGCTTTTGATCGCTGGATAACTGGGCGATGGCGCAGCGTTCTAATCCCAGAGCCTGGGCAATGCGCTCCAGCCCTTCTTCGATGGTCTGATCCACTTCGCCGGCGGGCAGATTGATGAAACGGGCGGATAATTCGTTGATCATCATTTCGAATTTCAACCGCTCGTTGACCTCGGCTTCGGCCCGCAGGCGTCGGGTGATATCTGGAAAGGCGGCGGTGACCCCAGCGCGCTCGAGCGCCTGACGGAAACGCTCATCCGACTCGATCAGCGCCTGCTCGCGCTGACTGCGAAACACCATGGCTTCGATGCGGGCGCGCAACTCCCAATCGGGGCAGGGCCAGCGCACGAAACCGCTGGGTCCGGCCGGATCGATATCGGTTTGCTGAGCTTCTTCGTCCGAAGTGGACAGGATCAGATAAGCCGCGCTGCTGGCCTGCCGCAGGCGCTCTTTGGCCGTCTGTTGGCTGAGATGGAGCAGGATGACTTCTGGCTGATCCTGCGGCAGGGCTTCCAGTGCCTGCTCAAGGTCAGTGCGCAGCGCCACCTGGCCAAAGCCGATTTCACCCAACTGGCGCTCGAGCGCGGCGACAATCGCCGGCGCGAACCCCTGCCGGATGATCAACAAGCGAAGATGAGAGCGAGGCTGATTCATCGGTCGAAAATCGTTCAGCCCAGGTGGTCGATCCGCTGATGTGTATCCTTGACCCTATAAACGCTCCTAAGGGCGAGGTGTGACTTACAGCAATGCAAACTCAGAGCGGTTCTACGCGCTGGGTGATCTGGAAGCCGCGGCGGCGCAGTTCGTCCACAAAGGGGCCGGCAGGCACAAAGGTCTCGACCCCGCCGGCGCCGCGCGGCGTCTGGCCGCGGGTGGCCATCGCCAGGATGATCGCCGCGTCCCAGCCTGTAGTGCGCTCCATGGCGGTGAAGCCGGTCGTCTCGTCGTAGTAATCCACCAGATCCAGAATGGCCTGGGCGGGCGCGCCGTCTTTCTCGCCGACCGCTTTGACGCGGATCAGAACCATATCCTTGTCGCCGGGGAAGGTCACTTTCGGCTCGAACAGGGCGTGGAAGACGTCGCGGGGCACGATGGTCTGTTCGCCCACGCGGATCGGCTCCAGGCTCCATAGGCCCAGGTCCCAGTAGGCGCGCAATTGCTGGTAATGCCCCGGCCAGCGCAGGGTCAGGTTCTGCAGCGTGCGCAATTTGCCCTGGAAGGTGAAGGGCATGGTGCTGGTGCCGCCGCCGGCGACGAAGGCTTCCAGCTTGCCAATGGGGGCGGGGAATTCCACGGTCTCCAGTTCGGTCATCGGTTCGACGGTGGTGATCTTCCAATCGCGCAGGAAGATCGCCGGTTCGGCGTATTCGTTGGTCAGGCCGGCGATGTGAAAGGTGAGCAGATAATTGAACGGCGGGCGCGGGTTTTGCGGAAGCCCGCCATCCCACATGAACACGTCGATAGCTTCGTCCAGCAGGGACATGGTATAGAGCATCAGGCTGGTGCCCATCCCCGGCACCTGCCCGCAGTCGGGGATGATGCTCACGCCGGCGGCGCGCGCTTCGGCATCCAGGGCGTGTTGCTGGCGGACGATGTCGGTGTTGCCGCCCAGATCGACCATGTGCGCCCCGGCCTGGATCGCCAGGCGCGTCAATTCCAGGTTGTAGTAATACGGCACGGCGCTGACCACGCCATCCACCTCCGCAAGCACAGCCTGGATCGAAGCGGCATCGGTCACATCGACGGCCGTGGCGGAAGCGATCTCTGCGCCCAGCATGCGGTTGATGCGCTGCGCGGCGCTCTGGGCGGCTTGCGGGTTGATATCTGCCAGGATGACCCGTTGGGCTTCACCCCAGCAGGCCAGATCGTAAGCCGCGGCTGTGCCCTGTCGCCCGGCGCCGAGGATCGCATAGGTGTAAGCCATGTGCTATTCTCCCTCGTGGTTGGATATAGTAGTCGGCTTTCGGAAAAATGACGCGTGACTCTGGACAAAGAATATTATAACAAAAGCCTATCGGCGGGGGTTCTGTCGTTCGGCTTTGTTTGGAAGTGATATAAATCACTTGACAAACGGCGCAGACTTTGCAAGAATGAAAGCAAATATGTGACGCTGCCTTCTTTCTCAGAAAGGAGGTGATGGATACCGGTTACCTGGCTGAGCCCAGAAGATCACGACCCCATTTCCACGATCATAAAACAATCTCTGTCAAATATACGGTCGCGCATGATTGGATAAGGAGAGAGAAATGAAGAAAACTGTAAGCCTGTTATCCTTGCTTGTGGTCGTGAGCATGCTGCTCACGGCCTGCGGCGGGGCTGGCGGCGGTGGAAACACCATCAAGGTCGGGGGGATTGGGGAGCTGACAGGCGACATTCCAGCGGTCGGCGCGTCTTTCAAGAACGCCGCTGAAATGGCGGTGAAGGAGATCAACGACGCCGGCGGCCTGGAAGTGGGGGGCAAGAAGTACATGATCGAGTTCATCCTGGAGGACAACGCCGGCAAAGCCGATCAGTCCGCCTCGGCTGCCCAGAAACTGATCACCCAGGACAATGTGGTGGCGATCATCGGCCCGAACGCCAGCCGCTATGCGATCCCGGCCTCCGAGATTGCCGAAAGCAACAAGGTGGTTCTGATCAGCCCATGGTCCACCAACCCGAAGACCACCCTGGATGCCAACACCGGCGCGCCCAAGAAGTACGTCTTCCGCGCCTGCTTCATCGATCCCTTCCAGGGGCGGGTGGTGGCTAAATTCGCCCTCGAGCAGCTCAAGGTCACCAAGGCTGCGGTGCTGTACGATGTGGCCTCCGAGTACAACAAGGGAATTGCCGAGTTCTTCAAGCAGACCTTCGAGGAGAACGGCGGCACGGTGGTGGCGTTCGAGACCTACACCACCGGCGATAAGGACTTCAACGCCCAATTGACGAAGATCAAGGAGGCCGGCCCCGAGGTCATCTTCCTGCCCAACTATTACAGCGAGGTGCCGCTGCAGATTCAACAGGCGCACGCCCTGGGCATCACCGTGCCGTTCCTGGGCAGCGACTCCTGGGGCAGCTCGGAGTTGATCAGCCTGTGCGGCAAGGATTGCGAAGGATATTACTTCAGCACCCACTATGCCGCAGATAACGCCACGCCGGTGGCAAAGAAATTCATCGATGCTTACACGGCAAAATATGGCAACACGCCGGACGACGTCGCCGCGCTGACTTATGACGCTTTTGGGCTGTTGTGGCAGGCTTTGCAGACGGCCGGCAAGGTTGACCGCCAGGCCGTGCGCGATGCCCTGGCGAAGATCCCCAAATATGAAGGCGTGACCGGCACGATGCAATTCCAGGAGGGTTCCGGCGATCCGATCAAGAGCGCCGTGATCCTGCAAATCAAAGACGGCAAGTTCGTCTGGTTTGCGAACGCCAATCCCTGATCGATAGACCCTTCTCGTCTCTCCCGCAGGTTCTGAAGTTCGAGCCTGCGGGAGGTTCTCTATTCCAAAGGGAGCATCATGACGTACATTCTTCAGCAGTCTCTGAATGCTTTGCAGTTGGGCAGCATCTACGCGCTGATCGCCCTGGGTTATACGATGGTGTATGGCATTCTGACGATGATCAATTTCGCTCACGGCGATTTGTTCATGGTCGGGGCGTTCTTCAGCTTCATCGTGGCCACCTTTATCTTGAATCTCGCCGGGGTGATCACGCTGGCGCCGTTGGCGCTGTTTGTGGTGACGCTGCTGCTTTCGATGATCGGGGTGGGGGTGCTGGGGGTGATCATCGAAAGAGTGGCCTATAAGCCGTTGCGGCAAGCGCCGCGCGTCTCGGCGATCATCACTGCGCTGGGTGTGGGCATCTTCCTGGAAAGCATCACCCTGGTGATCTACCCCTACCCACAGGCGGTGCCTAGCCTGCTGCCGAACGTCACCTGGACGATCGGCGGGGTGACCATCTCATCCTTGAAGCTGATCATCATCGGCCTGGCGATCGGACTGATGCTGCTGTTGGATTTTATCGTCCGGCGGACGATGGTGGGTATGGCGATGCGGGCGATCTCGTGGGATAAGACGATCGTGCCGCTGATGGGCGTGCCAATCGACCTGGTGATATCGTTCACCTTCCTGATCGGCACCAGCCTGGGCGCAGCGGCGGGCGTGATGTATGGTCAGGCTTTTCCGGTGATCGATCCATACATGGGCGTCTTGATCGGCTGGAAAGCCTTCATCTCGGCGGTGGTCGGCGGGATCGGCAATATCCGCGGCGCAATGATCGGCGGCTTTATTTTGGGGGCGGTGGAGATTATGGTGGCGGCGTTCTTGCCCTCCACCTATCGCGATTTCGTCGCTTTCTCTTTGCTGTTGGTGCTGCTGATCTTCCGCCCTTATGGCATTTTGGGAAGACCCAGGCCGCAGAAGGTGTGAGCCATGACAGAGACAACTCCGCAAAAACAAAGTCGCTTCGAAGGTTTGAGGAATTTCTGGGAGGCGTTGATGGCGAGGCGCTGGCTTTTGCCGGCGCTGATCGGCGTTGGTTTCGTGCTGTCCTTTGCCATCCCGGCCTTCAATCTGGTGAATCCCTATGTCCAACTGGTGATAATGTATGTGGGTATCAACATCATCCTGACCACCAGCCTGAACCTGGTCAACGGTTATATGGGCGAGTTCTCGGTAGGTCACGCTGGGTTCATGTCGGTGGGGGCGTACATTGGCGCTTTGCTCTCGACGCGGGTTTTCCCGCCAGAGATCAACGCCTGGCTGTTTCCGCTGACCGTCCTGGCGGCCGGGCTGGGCGCGGCGCTGGTCGGCCTGGTGGTGGCGATCCCCTCGTTCAAGACCCGCGGCGATTATCTGGCCATCGTCACATTGGCTTTCCTGATGATCGTCAAGTCGGTGATCGAGAACATCGACGCCATCGGCGGGCCGCGCGGCATCCCGGGCATCTACCGGCTGACCAACTTGCCGTGGACCTTCTTCTGGACGGTGCTATCCGTCTGGGTGATCCGCAACTTCATCTACTCCAACTTCGGCCGCGGGGTGCTCTCGATCCGCGAGGACGAGATCGCCAGCGACTTGATGAGCGTGAACACGCGCCAGGTCAAACTGTTGGCCTTCGTGCTGTCGTCGTTCTTCGCCGGGGTGGCCGGGGCGTTGTTCGCCCATGTGTTGCAGTTCATCAGCCCGCGCGTGTTCGATATCATCAAGTCCACCGATATTCTGATCATGGTCTATCTGGGCGGGATTGGCTCGATCGCCGGTTCGATCCTCGGCGCCACCATCTACACTGTTCTGCTGGAGGTCCTGCGCCCCTTACAAGAATGGCGCTTCGTCTTGATGCCGCTGGTGCTGGTATTTTTGATGATTTACCGGCCGCGAGGCATCATGGGGCTGCGCGAGTTCCGCTGGTTCATTCCCGGCAGAGATTTGCTCGCGGTCAAGAACTGGCGCAAGAGCAAGGAGGCCACCGATGTTGTTACAAGCTAGGAACGTCACCCACTACTTCGGCGGTCTTTGCGCGGTGTCGGATTTCAATCTGGACCTTGAAAAGGGTGAGCTGGTGGGAATCATCGGCCCAAACGGCGCAGGGAAGACCACCATTTTCAACCTGATCACCGGAGTCTATAAAGCCACCAAGGGCAGCATCCAATTCGAGGGTGTCGAGTTGGTGGGGAAGCGCCCGGATCAGATCACCAACCTGGGCATTGCCCGCACCTTTCAAAACATCCGCCTTTTCAAGGATCTATCGGTGCTGGACAATGTGCGCATCGCCAATTACTCCCAGATGGGGTACAGCCCGTTCGAGGCGTTCTTTCATCTGGGGAGATATTCGAAGGAGGAAGATCGCGCCATTCGCGAAGCGATGGACCTGCTGGCGCTCTTCAAGCTGGAGGACTACGCCGACGAGACTTCGAAGAACCTGCCCTACGGCTTGCAGCGCCGCCTGGAGATCGCCCGCGCCCTGGCAACTCATCCGCGCTTGCTGTTGTTGGACGAGCCGGCTGCCGGGATGAACCCGAACGAGATCATCCTGTTGATGGATTTCATCCGCTGGATCCGCAAGGAATTCGACCTGACGATCATCCTCATCGAGCACCAGATGCGGCTGGTGATGGGCATTTGCGAGCGCATCAAGGTTCTGGATTTTGGCGCGACGATTGCCGAGGGGCTACCGATCGAAATCCAGAACGATCCCCGCGTGCTGGAAGCCTATCTGGGCGAAGAAGGAGAAGCATTATGAGCGAGATGAGCGGCAATCATATTGTGCTCTCCGTCCTGGATTTGACCATCTCCTACGGCAGCATCCGGGCGGTCAGAGGCATCTCCTTCGAGGTGCATGAGGGCGAGATCGTGACGCTGATCGGCGCCAATGGCGCCGGCAAGTCTTCGACCCTGCGCGCCATCTCTGGAGTGGTGCCATACACGGGGAACGTCATCTATCTTGGTCAGAATCTGCACAGGGTGGCCCCCGATAAAATCGTGGCCATGGGGATCGCCCAGGTGCCGGAAGGCCGGGGCATTTTCGGTAATTTGACCGTGGGCGAGAACCTGAAGCTGGCCACCTGGCAACGCAAAGACAAGGCTGAGATCGCCAGGGATTACGAGCGCGTGTTCACGGTCTTTCCGCGTTTGAAGGAGCGGCTGAACCAGTTGGGCGGAACGCTTTCCGGCGGCGAGCAGCAGATGCTGGCCGTCGCTCGGGCGCTGATGAGCCGCGGGCGGCTGATGCTCCTGGATGAGCCGTCCATGGGCCTGGCGCCGGTGCTGGTGCGCGAAATCTTCAAGATATTGCGGGAGATCAACCAGTCGGGGACGACCATCTTGCTGGTCGAGCAGAACGCCAATATGGCATTGCGGGTGGCGCATCGCGGCTATGTGTTGGAGACCGGTGAAATCAAGTTCACCGGCACCGGCCAGGAGCTGCTGGGCGATCCGCGGGTGAAGGAGGCCTATCTGGGCGGCTAACCGCCCATTGCGCTGATCAATGACGCCAGGAACAAACATGCTCGCGACTTTAGCGGCGCAACTCCGTAGATATTGGCGAAGGAGCGTGTGACATGACAACCCAAGCGCAATCGACTGAAATTCGACGCCCGTTGGGCGTGACCATCCTGGCGATCTTGCAACTCATCGCCGGCCTGTTGGGGCTGTGTCTGCCCACCGTCCTGCTGGTTGGCGGCACACTGGTGGCGTTTTTGGGCACTGCGGGGACGGTGATCGGCGCCATCGGCATCGTTGCCGGGCTGCTGATGCTGATCGGCCCGCTGCTGCACCTGATCGTGGCTTACGGCGCGCTGAACCTGCGCCAATGGGCCTGGTGGCTGGGCGTCATCGCCACCGGCGTGGACGTGGCCGGGGCAGCGTTGAACCTGTGGAACGGCGTCGGCTTGCTGCAGGCGATCGTGCCGGTGGGGTTCTCGCTGATCGTGTTCGTTTACCTGCTCACCCCGGGTGTACGCCAGGCGTTCAGGATATAAGCCAGACTTGACGAAACGATAAATGCAGCCGCCAGAGGCGACGGCTGCATTTTCGTTCTGCCAGCGGCGGGCGGGCTGGGCGGCGCCACCCCTCCGCAGCCGCCAGAGGCAACGGCTGCATTTTCGTTCTGCTGATAGGTTGCTACTGACTAAACGCCAGAATCACTTAATGCGAACTATCAACCGCCAATAACCAACGGCCAATAGCTAATAGCTAATAGCCAACTGCCAATAGCTAATAGCCAACTGCCAATAGCTAATAGCCAACTGCCAATAGCCAACCCCTAATTCCTACAACTTTGGCAGCAAATATTCATACGCGCTCAACGCCGCCTTAGCGCCTTCGCCCACGGCGATCAGCACCTGCTCGGCATAGCCGCTGGTCACGTCGCCGGCGGCGAAGATCCCTGGCACGTTGGTGCGATTGGCGCAATCGACTTTGATGCGCTTCTGTTCGTCCAGCTCGACCAGGCCCTCGACCATCTGGGAATTGGGGGCCAGGGCCATCTCGACGAAGATGGCGTCGGCGGTCAACTCTTGCAGGCCGCCGCCCGGGTCTTTGAGCACCGCGCTGCGGGCGTACTCGTCGCCTTTGACTTCGACCACTTGATGGTTCTTGAGGATGGTGACGTTGGGCGAATTTAGCAGCTTTTGCGCCAGCGGCGTATCGGGCAGCGTCGGCCCTGGGGCGACCAGATAGACCTTCTTGGCGATGGTCGCCAGCTCCGCCGCCGAGCGCAGCGCCAGATCTTCGTCGCCCACCACCATGGTGGTGCGGTCGATGAACAGCGGCGCGTAGCTGAGCGCGGAGTAGCATAGCCCTTTCATCATGAACTCTTTTTCGCCGGGGACGTTCATGCGCAGTTGCTTGACCCCGGTGGCGACGATGACGGCTTTGGCTTTCAGTTCGCCGCCGTTGCGCGTGCGGACGATGAAATTCTCGCCATCGCGCTCGACTTTGTCCACCGCTTCCATGTGGCGGGCAAAATCCAGATATTCCAGCTCGCTCTTGAATTTGTTGACGATTTCCAGGCCGCGGATTACTTGGTAGTCTTCGATCCAGGGCAGGGCGAGGCGCCACTGGGTCTTGCCGCCCAGGTCACGCGTCACCACCAGGACGTTGATGCGTTTGCGCAGGGCGTAGATGGCCGCGGTCAATCCTGCCGGGCCGCCGCCGATGATAATCAGGTCATACATGCTTCACCTCGTGGTTGGTTCATTATAGTGGATGTGGGCTGTTTGGCTGTTGGCTTTTAGCTTTTAGCATTTAGCTGTTGGCTGTTAGCTGTTAGCTGTTGGTTTTTTAGCTTTTGAATGAAGGTGTTGAGCATTTTTCGTAAAGTGACCAGGTCTTCGGCGATCTGCCGATATCTCACGTCGTCCAGCCAGTCAAGGTCGTGAGCTAAAAGCAGTTCGTATTCTAACTCACTGGCTGAACCCATGGCAATGCGGCAGAAGCGCAACAGTTCTGCTGGACTATCTCGGCCGCAACCTTCGGCGATGTTGGCCGGTATCGATGCTGCGCTCCGGCGCACCTGGCTGGTCAGTCCATAGCGCTCATCTTTCGGGAAGCCAGCGCTAGCGCGATATACCTTTAGCGCAAGCTGGTGCGATTTCTCCCACACCTTTAACTCCCGAAAATCCCTCATTCATCCTCCTCCACGTTGCCGACTTCTGACTGCCAATCGCCAATCGCCAATTGCTAATCGCCAATTGCCAATTGCCAATCGCTAATCGCCACTCGCTAATCTTCCGGAGCCGGCTCAATAAACCCTTCTTCCATCAATCGATGCGTCATGTCACGCGAGCGCTTGATGACCTTGTGAGCGTGGGCGTACAGCTCATCGTAGCTCATGTCGATGCGCGCCAGCCCCTGTTCGATGGCCTTTCTGCCGACGGCGGCCGCTTCGCGGGGGAACACCTCCCAGTCGTCCATCGTGGGCAGGATGTAATTCTCGGATAGCCTGTCGCCCACATGATCGGCCAGGGCCTGAGCGGCGGCAAAGCACATCTCATCGGTGATTGTGCGGGCGCGCACATCCAGCGTGCCGCGGAAGATGCCCGGGAAACCGAGCGAGTTGTTCACCTGGTTGTCGAAATCCGAGCGCCCCGTGGCGACCACCGCGGCGCCGGCCTGCTTGGCCTCCCAGGGCCAGATCTCCGGCACCGGGTTGGCGCAGGCGAAGACGATGGCGTCCTTGGCCATGCTGGACACCCACTCCGGCTGGATCACCCCTGGACCAGACTGCGAGAGGGCAATGACCACATCCACGCCTTTCATCGCCTCGGCGATGCCGCCTTCGCGGCCTTCGGCGTTGGTGATGTTGCACAACTTCCACTTATCCACATACTCGGCCTTGCGCATTTCCAGGTCCTTGCGGTGCTTGCCCAGGATGCCTTTGCTATCCACCATGAAGCAACGCGCCGGGTCGGCGCCCCAACCGAAGATCAGCCGCGAGCAGGCCACGTTGGAGGCGCCGGAACCAATGAAGGCGATGCTCACTTCGCTCATCTTTTTGCCGACGACCTTCAAGGCGTTGATCAGCCCGGCCAGCGTGACCGTGGCGGTTCCTTGCTGGTCGTCGTGCCAGATGGGGATTTCGGCCTTCTCGCGCAGCGTGTCCAGGATGCGGAAGCATTTGGGCTGAGCGATGTCCTCCAGGTTGACCCCGCCCCAGCCCGGCTGCAGGTTGAGCACCAGGTTGATGATGGCGTCGGGGTCTTTGGTGCCCACCATCACCGCCACGCCGTCCACGCCGCCCAGGTACTTATAGAGCAGCGCTTTGCCTTCCATGACCGGCATGCCCGCCTTGGGGCCAATATCCCCCAGGCCGAGCACGCGAGTGCCGTCGCTGACCACCGCCACCGTGTTCCACTTGTTGGTGTAGTCATAGACCAGCTCTGGGTTTTCGGCGATCGCTCGGCAGGGCGCTGCGACCCCTGGCGTGTACCAGATGGCGAAATCCTGGAAACTACGCACGCAGCACTTGAGCGTAGTCTCGACTTTCCCCCGATAGAAGGGGTGGAGCTTCATGGCATCGGCGGAGGGTTTCCTTGCCTTTGCCAGGAGCTCTTCGACGCTGATAGGTGATTGTTCGATCATGCTTTGGCCTCCTTACAAATCCTGACTGGGTTGAGTCGCGCAATGCCTGCGGCAATTAGCGATAAAAGATGGGATTTACCCACAAAACAATAACCGCCCCGATCTGTTCGCCAGATGGGGCGGTCAAGGCGCGAAGCCTGCGGAGTGCTGGAAAATCAGGCGCAGCTCCATGAATTCATTCTAATCTGCCTGCTGTCTCCTGTCAGGTAACAAATATCGGGAAGGTTGGGGAAGGTTGTCATGTTTTTCGTTCAGCGCCAGGTGAATGGGCTGCCAAAGGGCGCGCCCTAGAGATCGGTCAGGGCTGGTAATCTGGAACGATGCGCACGTTCTGGATGAACCAGGAATTGATGCGCGGCATGCCCACCGGGCAGCTAAACTGCACTTTCACGTTTTTGCCTTTGTAGTTCGACAGATCGATCGCTTCCTCGGTCCAGATTTGAACCGAACCCTTGGGGATGATGCGCACATCCACCGGCTTGCCATCCACGATCAGGGTGACTTTTGCCTCGTATCGGAGCTCGCGCTTGTTCAGATAAACCAGGTGTGGGCGGTTCCAGTTTTCACCGATCAGCACCTCCTCCTTGCTGGTCAAGAAGGCTATGGCCTGTCCCTGGGTTGTTTTGTAGTCATCGAACAGTTTCCAGCAGGGCGCATCTTTGATCTGGCAGCCGGAGTTCAGGATCGCCCAGTACACGGTTTGCCAGGCGGTGAGGCTCACTTCTTGCTCGGCGACCGGGCTGGTGGCAGTGGCCTGGGGCAATGGGGTGTCGCTGGGAAGCACGGGGGCATTGCGCGTCTGCTCGACGGCCTGCGCCGTGGCCTGTTCGGCCTGCGCGGTAGCCTGGGTATCGACGGTTGGGGGAGGCGGCTGGGTGGGGGTGACGGTCAACGCCTGCTTCTGAATCTCCAGCGCGGTGGCCTGGGCGGCGATCTCGGACGCCTGCACGCCCAGGGCGATGCTGGTGGCCTGCGTGTCCACGCTGGCAGCGCCAGGCAGGGCGCAGGCCGGGATCAAGAAAAGCAACACGACCAGCAGTGCAATACGCCTTTGTTGGGGCGAGCGTTCGAGAGTAGCGAATGGTCTTTGGTTCATTTGTCCCTCCATAAAAGGGGTGATCAGAGATGCGCCGAGCGACCGTCGCTGGCTTGCAGGGAGAGTTTCTCAATGAAATTTTACGCCATCAGAAGCGTGGAGTCAACTGGGGTTTGTCCAAACAACTCACAGTTCCGTCAGGCCAATTTTTCAGTTCTGTTAGCGCGATCGTAGGAATTTGGGTGTATGATCAATGCAGGTGAGCACAAGGGGGCATTTCACCTGAAATCGAGCGTCGAAGGATTATTTTGATGACATGTGTTGGGGAGCCGGAGCCGTCTTGGAGGGACGGCTCCGGCGCTTAATGCGGTTGCGGCGCCTTGCGAAAAAAAACACACCAGCGGGTGGGGAACCCGCTGGTGTGTTTGAGGGGGGAAGCTCGAAGGGTTATCTGCGCCTAGCGGCCGAGGTCAACCATTACCGTTACCGTTGCCGCCATTGTCGTCGTCGTCGTTACCATTGCCGTTGCCGCCTTGGTCGTCGTCGTTGTCGTTGCCATTACCGTTGCCGTTGTCATCGTCGTTGTCGTTGCCATTGCCATTGCCATTCATATTGCCATTGCCGTTGTCGTCATCGTCGTCGTCGTTGCCATTGCCATTCATATTGCCATTGCCGTTGTCGTCATCGTCGTCGTCGTTGCCATTGCCATTCATATTGCCATTGCCGTTGTCGTCATCGTCATTGGCGTTGCCATTCGTGTTGCCATTGCCATTGCCGTCATTGGCGTTGCCGTTCATGTTGCCATTGCCGTTGCCATTGTCGTCGTTGGCGTTGCCGTTCTGATTGCCAGCGCCTGGGGTGGCGGTGGCGCCTGGCTCCTGAGTGGCAGTCGGCTGCTGGGTTTGCTGGCGAATTTGCTCGCGCAGGCGGAGTTGCTCGCGGAACTGCTGTGGGTCGCGCAGGCCGAGTTCGACCAGGCGCAATTGCTCTTGAAGCCGTTCGCGGATGCGGGCGAGCACGGCGTCATCGGGGCTCACCTGCTGAAGCTGTTCCATGATCTGCAGTTGCTCTTGCAGGCGGCTGCGAATCTGTTCCAGGGCCGGCGTGATCTTGTCATCGGACAGGCCGGCGCCCAGGCGCAACGCAAATTCCACCTGTTCCTGGTACTGCGCAGCGAGGTGCTCTGGGACTTTGATGCCGAGATCGGACAGAGCCTTCATCTCGTCGATGCGTCGCTGGGTGAATTCCAGCGCCAGGCCCAATTTATCGCCTGACTGAAAGGCCATGCTCAGGCGCAGATTCTCTCCGAAGGTCTTCACTCCATAGAGCGCGTCGGTGGGCAGGCTGGCCTGAGAGGCGTACGCCGTCACTGCGGCACCGCTAAAAACCAGCGCAGCGGCGATCAATACGGCCATAATCTTTGTGAACATCGGTTGTTTCTCCTTTCGCGTGAACGTCTCTGAAATTGTGCGTATCCATTCAATGAGACGCTGCGGCGGGGCGGCAGATACGGGCAGGGAGCGGGGATTTTTCTGTGCCAGCTCGCGTGCCTGCGAAAGGAAAGCGGCGCGGCCTTCAGCGGCGCGCTCCGGGCTGCGCGGGGGAATTTCGCGCAGCCGGGCGAAACGCTCTTCCAGCTTGGGTTCTAATCGGTTCTGGTCGTGTTCGGTGTTCATGTCGTACTCTCTCGCTTCGCCACTGGTTGGGTGGGCGGCTCATCAACAGACGTTTGGTTTTTTTCCAGGATGCGGCGCAAGCTCGCTAAGGCGCGGTGTTGGAGCGATTTCACTGCTCCGATGGGTTTTTGCAGCGCCTGGGCGATCTCGGCGTTATCCAGGTTTTCGAGGTACTTCAGCGTCAGCACCTGATGTTGCTCCGGGGTCAGCAGCGCCAGGGCGGCGCGCAGTTCCTGCTTTTCCAGATCGCCTGCTACGCGGGTGTGCGGCTCATCGTCGTCGTCGGCGGGCAACTCCAACTCCTGATCGAGCGGCATCTCTGGGCGAGCGTGGCGATAGCGGTCGATGACCCAGTTGTGCGCTACTCGATACAGGTAAGCTTTCAGATAATCTTGCGGGCCGCCGCCAGAATGCATGGCGTTGAGAAATCGGCTGAACGTCTCGGCAACGCATTCTTCGGCCAGGTCCACATCACCCACTAAACGCATGGCATAGGCATAGATCATTGGGCTGAAAGTATCATAAACTTCAGCCAACGCCAATTCATCAAACCGGCGGGCGCCTTGCAGCAGGGCTTTCTCGTCCGTCATTGGTTATCTCACTATATGTGACGTTGATGACATGCGAGAGATACGGCTGGTCAATAGGATGATAAAAAAGAATTCCAAGGAGATGCCCTTCTCCCTGGAATTCTTTCTGCTTCGGCGAGAAATCACTTCTCCCATTCGGCCTGGAGCTGCGACATGGCCTTTTCGTCCATCACCTGCATCAGCTCGGGCAAGAGCATCTCTTCAGGATAAGCGCCTTCCAGGTGGATGACTTCGTTAATCACCGTGCGCGGCACGCCGTAAACCTGGTACTTGTTCGCCAGATGGGGGAACTCGCTGGCCTCGACCATATCCGCGGTGATCCAATCGCTGGCCAGGGCCAGGTTGTGCGCCAGCACCACTGCCTGGGGGCAATAGGGGCAGGTCGGCGTGACAAAAACCTGAATGTGCACGGGTTTGTCCAGGCGCTGCAATTCCTGCAAAGTCTTCTTGTTCAGGCTGGGCTGGCGGCGTCCCACGGCCATGATGCTTTCAATCAGCGAGCTGAATTCATAGCCGGAGGGGATGCCATAGAAGCGAACGCCGTAGTCCTTGTCGCCGACCACCACCACCGCCGGGATCTTATCGACGCCGTAGGTTTCGGCAACCTTGGCATCGCCCACGAAGTCGTATATCTCGACGCTGAGCTTGTCCGAAAGCGAGGCCACCTCCTCGATGAGCTGGCGCGTGTCCTGGCACATCTGGCATTCCAATGCGCCGCCCTCGCCCTGGGTGAACATCAGCAGGCGCACCGGATGTTGCAGGCCTTCGAAGACCTGGCGCACTTGTTTGCGAATGTTTTCGTTCAATAGAGTCATACTCTTTCTCCTTGTCCTCTCCTAGAGGAACGTGTATTTTCGGGCGATTTACCCGGCGATCCGATCATTCAGAGCGCCGCGCGTAATCATCGTGGGTTAAATCTCCCATACTGACTTAGATGCAAGGTCTCCAAAGAGGTTACAGGCATTATAATGTGCGAGATGCCGAAGGTGTGGAATATTTTCCGGGTCAACGAACCCCAAGACGAATTCGTCAAGCGCCAGTTGCGCCTGTTGTATGAAATTCAACGGGGCTTGTTTCTGGCCGTGGTAACCGTCCTTTTGGCGGCTTTGGTCTTTCGTTCGCCGCTGGTCTTCTACGCGATGCTTGTCGGCTTGATGATGTTGGGCGCCTCGCTGTGGTTTTCGCGGTTGGGTAGGCCCCAGGTCGCCAGCATGATCCTGTTGATCGCCTTTATCCTGGTCATCACCTGGCTGCTGTGGACGGGCAATGGCATCCATGACATCGCGGTCATCGCCTATCCAATCGTTTTGATCATCGCCAGCCTGATACTCGATCGGCGTCCCTATTGGGCGATTGCCGCTCTGATCATCCTTTCGTCTGTGGTGATCATCCTGGTCGAACTCATCGGGCTGCATGTGACGCCTGCCAGCGCGCTGACCGATCTTTCGGATCTGATCATCATGCCAGTGATTCTGACGCTGGTGGCCTGGTCGATGCGCATGACCTCGGCGCACCTGATGGTGAGCCTGGAGCGTTCACGCCAACTGGCGGTGCAGCAGGCGGCGTTGCTCGAACAGACGCAGCGCCGCGCGGAGTTGCTTGCGACTTTGAATCGGGTTGGCCTGACGCTGACCGCCGATCTGACCCTGAACGAGGTGCTTCAGGCTTTGTACCGCACGATCTGCGAAGTCGTGCCGACGGATTCTTTTTACGTTGCGCTCTACGATAAAGTCTCTGGGATCATTTCTTTTCCGATCTTCTACACCCCGCGAGGCCTGATCGAGGCCGGCGTCAGCCATATCGATGTCAATCCGGGGCTTTCGGGCGAAGTCATTCGACTGGGCCGCACGCTGTATTTGCCGGACATCGAGCAACCCGAGGTGGCCCAGGGGCACATGATCATCCATGCCGACCCCTCGCCGACGCGCACCTATCTGGGGATACCCCTGATCGTCAAAGAGCAAGTCATCGGGCTGATGTCCGTGCAGAGCGAACAGCCCAACGCTTACAACGCCGATCAGATCTCCTTGCTCGAAACGATCGCCTCGCAGGCGGCGGTCGCCGTCGAAAGAGCGCGGCTGTATAGCAAGCTGCAAGAAGAGCTGGACGAGCGCGCCCGGGCCGAGGCCGAATTGCGCCAGCGGGAGGCGATCCTGGAGATTGCCACCAGCGCCGCCCAGGCGTTTCTCTTGGCGCCAGACTGGCGTTCGCGCATTCGCCTGATCCTGGAGCGCCTGGGGCAGGAGACGCATTCCAGCCATGCCTATCTCTTCGAAAATCACCCTGGAGGCGACGGGCAGGTGCTCAGCTCGATGCGCTTCGAGTGGTCGGCCCCCGGCGTGCGGCCGGATCTGGAGAACCCGGCTTATCAAAATGTCCCGCTGATCGACGACGAATCCGAACGCTGGCTGGACGCCATGCAGAGCGGGAAGCCGGTCTATGCCACGATCTCGAGCGCTGCGCCTGACGAAGCTCAACACATGCGCAACCAGGGGATACTTTCTTACCTGAATGTGCCGATCCTGGTCGGAACGACCTTTTGGGGCTATATCGGCTTTGATGATGTCCATCACGAGCGCCTGTGGGCTCAGGCCGAAATCGATGCGCTAGAGCTGGTCGCCAGCATCTTGAGCGGCGCGATCCAACGCCAGCGCATCGAGCACGCCTTGCGGCAGTTGAACACGGAGCTGGAGCAGCGCGTGCAAGAGCGCACCGCGGAGCTGGAGTCGTTTGCCTATTCGGTGGCGCACGATCTGCGGGCGCCTTTGCGCGGCATCGATGGCTACAGCAAGCTGCTTCTGGATGAATACGCCCATCAACTGGATGATGAAGGCCGCCAGTATCTCGATAATGTGCGCAGTTCGGCGCAATGGATGGGGCAGCTCATCGAAGATTTGTTGCGCCTGTCGCGGGTGACGCGGGTGGAGATGCGCCAGAGCGCGGTGGACCTCAGCCGTATGGCGGAGGATATCTTGAAAGAGCTTGCTCGCTTGCACGATGGGCGGGAAGTCGAAACGATGGTGCAGCCCGACATGGTGGCTTGGTGCGACGCCGGGCTGCTGCGGCTGGCGCTGGAGAACCTGCTGGGGAACGCCTGGAAGTTCACCGGCAGAAACCCGCACGCGCGCATCGAAGTTGGCTCCTTGTTGCAAGACGAGCGGACGGTTTTCTTTGTGCGGGATAACGGCGTGGGCTTCGATATGAAGTACGCCAGCAAGTTGTTTGGCCCCTTTCAGCGCCTGCATGCCCCCAGCGAATTCGAAGGCACAGGCATCGGCCTGGCGACGGTGCGCCGCATCATCCAGCGCCATAACGGCGAAGTCTGGGCGGAGGGGGCGGTGAACCGCGGCGCCACATTCTATTTCACCCTCCCACGGCCCTGAGCGTCCCGCGCGTCTGATTTGTCCGCCATGTTTGGGCGGCGGTCGATGTGATTTTTGGTGCAGAGTCTGTTTGCTCCGAACCGGCAATCTCCTGTTACAATTTATAGTAGCAGCAAAAAAATCTGATCTGGAATAATTGACGAGGAGAATCCCATGACTGCTAACATGACAACCTGTGATCGATGCGGCTCGTCTGTGCCTGTCGGGGCCAGCGTCTGCCCGAGCTGCGGCGCGCCGATGGGCGCGGCGACCTATGAGACGGTCAAGCTGGATGCCGATTGGAGCGAGCTGGAAGCGCGGGCTTCCACCGAGCGAGAGCCGCCCGGTTACGAGCCGACGGTCAAGGTGCCAGAGCCGCTTGCCGAAAAGGTAGCGCAGCCCGCAGTTCCCCCGCCGGTGTTCACGCCGTCCGCGGCTGCAGAACCGCCGAAGCGCAACCGCGTCTGGGCCATCGTGGGAGGCTGCGCCGCGCTGCTGGTGATTTGTTGCTGTCTTGCGACTGTGGCGGTGGTTATCGTTGCCTGGCAGATGGGCGCAATCTAGCGCAAACCGTTGCGGGAATTTCATTCGGAAGGGAGGTTGGTCTGGGCCGCGAATAGAACCTGGTCGAATAGCGTTAGTGCGACATGCATCGCGCAAAATCGTCGAGCGCGATGGGTTTGTCTGGCCGAACGATCGTTTTAGAAAGCCTAAAAATTCTCAGGAGGAGCCGACATGAAAACTCTGTTTCGCGTTTTAGCCCTGACTTTGATTCTGGCTTTTGTCCTTTCGGCATGCGGCGGCGGGGCTGCGCCGACCGAAAAACCGGCCGCAACCGAGGCCCCCAAAGCGGCCGAACCGGTGACCATCCATGTCTTGACTATGGAGCAGGCCGGGCCAACGGTGGAAGAAATGAACGCCATCGTTGACGAATTCAACAAGGCCAACCCGAATGTCAAGGTGGCGATCGATTACGTGGCTTACGATGCGCTGCACGATAAAATCACCACTGCCATGGCCTCCACGCCGCCGGCGTATGATGTCTTCCTGGTGGACGACATCTGGTTTGCCGAATTCGCCGATAAAGGCTATCTGTTGGATATCACCAGCCGTCTCGATCCGGCGACGAAAAGCGGAATTTTCGAGGCCGCCTGGGAAATCTCGACCGTGGGCAACAAAGTGTACGGCATGCCCTGGTTGCTCGATCAGAAATACTTCTTCTACAACGAAGATTTGCTCAAACAGGCTGGCTTTACATCTCCGCCGCAGACCTGGGAAGAGCTGATCGAGCAGTCCAAGGTGATGAAAGAAAAGGGCATCGTAGAATACCCGATTGTCTGGTCTTGGGGGCAGTACGAGGCGGCGATCTGCGATTGGGTGACCCTGCTCTTCGGCAACGGCGGCACGCTGGTGGACGATCAGGGGAATCCCACCTTCAACAACGAAATCGGCGTCAAGACCCTGGAATGGATGGTCAAGACGATCGAGGATGGCATCACCAATCCGGCCTCGGTTTCCTACGTCGAAGAGGATGTGCGCAATGTGTTCTCGCAGGGGAAGGCCGCCTTCGCGCTGAACTGGAACTACATGTACGATTTGGCGAATTTCCAGCCCGACCAATCGCAGATTACAGGGAAGGTCAAGGTCTCTCTGATGCCGGCCTTCGCCGGCAGCGGCGTGAAAAGCGCGACCATCGATGGTTCGATGGGCTTTGCCATTGCGGCCACCTCGCCGAACCCCAATGCCGCCTGGGAATACGTGAAGTACCTGACCTCCCAGGACGTCCAGAATCGCTACTCTGCGCATATGCTGCCGATCTGGAAGACCAGCTTCGAGGGTGAGATGGGTCAGAAGCTCGCCAGCGCCAGCCAGGTGACGGCGGTGATGGTGCCGATGTTCCAGCAGCAATTCCCCTACTCACATGTGCGCCCCAAGGTGCCTTTCTATCCAGAAGCCTCGAAGGCGTTGCAGCTTGCCCTGCAGAAGGCGCTCACCAAGCAAGCCAGCCCGGCTGACGCGCTGAACGAAGCCGCAGCGACCTGGTCTGGCCTGATGAAATAGATTGTGAACGGGTGGTTTACGCCGCGCCAGGCGTAAACCACCCAAACGGCATCCATGACTCTACGTCGCCGCGAAGCGATCACTGGATTGCTGTTTGTCCTGCCAGCGCTGCTGATCATCCTGGGAATCGTGCTACAACCGATTCTCAGCACTTTCTATCTCAGCTTTTTCGAAGCCAGCCTGAGCAAGACCAGGGAAAACGTCTTCATCGGGTTGAAAAACTACCTGGATTTGCTGGGCGACCAGACCTTTTGGATAACCATCTGGCGCACGGCGTATTTTACGCTGGTCTCGGTGGGGCTGGAGTTGCTCCTGGGGATCGGCATTGCCCAGTTGATCAGTGCAAGACCGCCGGGTTGGAAGGTTTTGCGGATTGCTCTGATCATCCCCTGGGCGGTGCCGACGATCGTCAACGGCACG
Source organism: uncultured Anaerolinea sp. (assembly GCA_964503145.1). Lineage (GTDB taxonomy): Bacteria > Chloroflexota > Anaerolineae > Anaerolineales > UBA4823 > RBG-16-57-11. Next base: position 141,911 of record CAZCYV010000007.1, read on the forward strand.
CTGTGGCGCTGGATCTATAACGCCGATTATGGGGCGATGAACGCGCTGTTCCTGCAGCTTGGCTTGATCGAAAAGTATCGGCCGTGGTTGACCTCGCCCTGGACGGCGATGAATCTGGTCATCCTGGCGGATATCTGGCACAGCATGCCGTTCATCGCCCTGATTTTGCAGGCGGCGATGGCGACGCTGCCGCCGGAATTGGAAGAGGCGGCGGCGGTGGATGGCGCAAACGCCTGGCAGCGCTTCTTGCAGGTCAGGCTGCCGTTGCTGCGCGGGGCGATCCTGGTGGCGCTGGTGATCCGCACCGTGGAGGCGTTTCGCGTCTTCGACATCATCTATGTGATCACCGCTGGCGGCCCTGCTTTCGGCACCGTGACCATCTCTTATCTGACTTATCTGGAGACGTTCAGCTTTGGGCATGTAGGTCGTGGGGCGGCGCTGTCCTTCCTGATCTCGGTCTTTACCCTGGTCATGGCGTTGCTTTACATTCGCTTGCTCTATCGCCCAGAAGATCGGGCGCTGTGAAACCGGATCGAGCGATGAAACGGACTGTACGCGGGTCGCTGCTCTTCTTACTCACCATACCGGTTTACCTGTTCATTTTGGCGCCGGTGGCCTATCTGGTGCTGGCGTCTATCTCCACCCGTGCGGAATTGCTTTCGGTTCCCATTCACTGGATTCCGGAGAACCCGACGTTAAAGAATTATCTCGATATCCTCACCCCAGGCACGGCGACTTCCGAAGTGGCGCGCACCTTCAAAGCCACGCTGAGGAACTCCTTCATCGTGGCCTCATCGGTGACGGTGATCTCGCTGATGGTCGGCTCGCTGGCGGCGTATGCGCTTTCTCGCCTGCGCGTTCCATTCCGCAACTGGCTGCTTTTGGGGATCATGGGCACGCGCATGATCCCGGAGGTTTCCCTGGTCATCCCGCTCTACATCCTGGCGGCGCAGGTGCGCTTGTTCGATAGGCCGCTGCTCAACACGCCTTATGTGCTCATCCTGACCTATCTGAGCTTTGCGTTGCCCTTCGCTATCTGGTTGATGGCGGCTTTCTTCGAAACCATCCCGATCGAGCTGGAAGATGCGGCTTTGATCGATGGGGCTTCGCGCTTGCGCACGCTGGTCTCGGTGATTTTGCCCATTTCAGCGCCGGGGCTGGTGTCCACTTCGCTGTTCATCTTCCTGACCGCCTGGGATGAATTCTTCTTTGCCCTGATCTTCACCAGCACGGTGGCGGCGAAGACGGTGCCGGTGGCCATCGCGGAGTTCACCGGCCGCTATGTGGTAGATGTGGGGGCGATGATGACCGGCGGCGTGCTGGCTGCCATACCGCCGGTGCTGCTCTCTCTGGTTTTTGCCCGTTACATCGTCAGCGGGTTGACGGCGGGCGCCGTCAAAGGCTAGCAGGATGGCTGGGTATGGCTCATCGGGTATGCGCCTTTCCTGAGTTTCGACAGGAGGTCGGCGGATGATGGACTCCACGCGCTCCTCGCCTTCGCCTCCATCGGCGATTCTCGTCGGGGTGGATTTGGGGGCGACGATGGTGCGGGCCGGGGCGTTCTCGCCGGAGGGCGAGATGCTGGCGGTCAACCAGACGGAAATTCAGGCGCAGCTCGGCCCGGAGCACGGTTTTCAACGCATCTGTGGACTGATCGAGCAGTTGCTCGCGCAAGAGGCGCTGCGCGGCGCGCCTCTCCTGGGCGTGGGAGTGGGTTCGACCGGCCCGGTGGATGCGCTCAGCGGCGTGTTCGTCAACCCCGGCACGCTGCCCGGCTGGGATGGTGTGCCCCTGGTGGCATGGCTGGAAGAACGCTTCGCTGTGCCGGCTTTTCTGGACAATGATGCCGCCGCGGCCGCCCTGGGCGAGTATTGGATGGGCGCCGGGCGGGGCGTTTCACGCCTGTACGCCGTGACTTTAGGCACCGGCATCGGCACCTCGTGCGTCATCGATGGTCAGACGTACCGCGGCGCGGGCGGTTTCCATCCCGAAGGCGGGCACCAGATCATCGACCCGGCTGGCCCGCAGTGTTACTGCGGCGCGCAGGGGTGTTGGGAGAGCCTGGCCTCGGGCACTGCTATCGCTCGAGACGCCCGCCAGGCTCTGGCGAAGAACCCCGCTTCGCGGCTGTTACACCTGGCCGGAGGAGACCCGGAGCGGGTCGATGCCCGTCTGGTCGCCGAGGCGGCGCTGCAGGGCGATGCATTGGCTCAGGCGATCATCGATCGGGCAGCGGAGTATTTTGCGCTGGGGTTGTTCAACTTACTGATGTTGTTTTTCCCCGAAGTGATCGTGCTCAGCGGGGGTGTGATGCGCAGCAGTCAACTGTTCATGCCCGCCATCCAGCGCGCAGTGCAGAAAGCCACCCCCTATCTGCCCACTCATCAGGTTGAGATCCGCCTGGCAAAGCTGGGATATTACGCCGGCATTTATGGCGCAGCTTACGCCATCTCCCGGCGCGTGGTGTGAATCGGCCTTTTGCCGGCTCGAACCCTGTGCGCTGCGCGCGGTTCGCAGGCAGCAAATCCGGAATCCTCGAAAAAAGGTGCAAGATGGATCGGTCAAAACTGGAAGAGAACCTTTTCTTGAAAGATATCCTGGCTCAGCCGGAGGCGCTGCGCCATGCCCTGGGGCAGCTAGACTTCAGCCCGCTCGAGCCATTGGCCTGGGCGCTGCATAAGGGCGAGATCGACCGCGTGGTGCTGACCGGCATGGGCGCGTCGTATTATGCCTTATACACGGCGTGGCTTTCCCTGGCGGCGGCGGGCTATCCCGCCATTTGGGTGGACTGCGCCGAACTGGTGCATCATGCGCCGGCCCTGATCGGCCAAAAGACCCTGGTTTGGGCCGCCTCGCAATCGGGGCGCAGCGCGGAGATCGTGGCGTTGTTGGGCTTGCTTGCGGGGCGGGCCGCCGCCGGCGAGTTGCCAGCCGGATTGATCGCCCTGACCAATGATCTGCAAAGCCCGCTGGCCGAAGCGGTTCACCTGATGATCGAGACCGGCAGGCAGCGCTCGCTCCCATTGAGCGGGGTGTTGCTGCCGCTGCATACCGCGCCAGAGTTGACCATCTCCACGCGCACTTATCTGAACAGCCTGGCAATTGCGCAACTGGCGGCGCAAGCGCTGTGCCGCTACGCGCCGCGCGGCGGGAAGTTGCAGCGCCGCTTCGACGATTTGGATCGGACGATCGACGGCATTCAGGCCTATCTTTCGGGCTGGGCCGAACGGCTGGGGCAGATCGGAGAAGCGGTCGGCGCCCCTGGAGACTCGCCGCTGATCCTGCTGGGGCGAGGGCTTTCGTTCGCCTCGGCTTGCGAAGGCGCTTTGAACATCGAAGAGGCAGCCAAACTGCCGGCGATTGGACTGCAGAGCGCCGAATTTCGCCATGGCCCGCTGGAGATCGCCAGGCCGGGGCTGACCGCGCTGGTCCTCGCCGGAGAGCCCTCCGTGCGGGAGCTGAATCTAAAGCTTTGGAATGACCTGCGGGCGAAGGGCATGAACGCGCTGTGGATCGAGCCGCCGGGCGGGGGAACGCCCGACAACGCTACGCTGCCCATGCCCCTCGCCTCGGGGATCGGCCTGCCCCTGGCAGAAATCGTCCCGGTCCAGCTCCTGTGCATCCATCTCTGTCTCGAACAGGGGCTGCCGCCGGGACAGTTTCGCTATATCGAAAAAGTGACCCAAGAGCTGTAGGGTAATTCGCTTAAGCCTTCCACTCCGCCAGCTTTTCACTGCCGACTTTCATGGCGATGTACTGCTGGTAGCCGATCTGCAGCCAGATATCGTTCCCCTGGGTCACTTTGCGGATCACCTCCACTTCGGTGCCGCTGGGCAAATAGCCGATCAGTGGGTTGCCGATGCCCGCGCCGGCGCGCACGTTCAGGCCGATTTGTGAGGTGACCCGCGCTTTGGGCAGCGCCGGAAAGCTTTGCGGCTCGGGACCGACATCCGGCTGCTCCTGTTCGCCGCCCGGTTCCTCTTCGCCGCCAGGCTCTGTCCCATCCAGACGTTCGACCAGCAGCGGCGCGGGGTCGATCGCCACGTTGTTCTTGCGCAATTCGAAATGCAGGTGGGGGCCGGTGGAGAAGCCGGTGTTGTCCGACCGCCCGATCACCTGGCCGGCGCTCACTTCGTCGCCGACCTTGACCTTGAAATCCATCATGTGACCGTAGATGGTGAGATATCCTTCTTCGTGTTGTATGCGCACATGATTGCCATAGCCGGTGGCATCGTTGCGCACCAGGACCACTTTGCCCGACTGGGCGGCTTTGATCGACGCGCCGGTCGGAATCGCCCAATCGATCCCGCCGTTGTAGTTCTGCCATCCGTTCACCCGGGCGCGGTGGACGTGCTCGGCGAAGGTTTGGGTGACAATGGAAGTCGGTGGCACAGGATAAAGAAATTTCATGAAGGCGCTCCTTTGGTGGTCACTGAACGAGAACTTGATGGTCAGTGTGGGCGGTGAGACCGCCCACACTATTTATCCGACTTTGCTGTTGGCCATAATACGACTAAATTGGTAGAGAAATTTTACCACGTTCGCGGAGATCGTCGTCGAATTCCATGCGCTCGCCGCAGCGGCAAGGGCGGCCTTCAGCGCAATCGATGCAGCAATAGACGCTGGCGCGAAATTTTGTCGGGTTGGACCTGGCGCGTCGCACTACCGGTGACCAGGTGATTTCTACTCCGCAACCATCGCAGATCACGGCGCCTTCCCGGTTGTTCATGGCTACCTCCTCGGGTTTCAAATAACCAGCTCCGCCAGGCAACATGGCGATCTGGCGTTCTTTCACTTCACGATCAGCACCGAACAATTGGCGTAGTGGACCAGCTTGCGCGAGACGCTGCCCAGCAGCCAACTGGTGACCGGGCTCAAGCCGCGGGAACCGCACAAGATCAGATCGATCTCATTCTCGCGAGCGTACTGGATGATCTCGGTGGCCGCGTCGCCGCGCACCAGATGCGTATCGACCGTCAGCCCGGCGGCTTCGAGGATCGAGCGCGCCTGGTCGAGCACGCGCTGCCCCAGGCGCTCTTCGTCGGCTTCCAGGGTGCGCACGTCCAGCGGGGCGGCCGGCGCCGGGTAGAGCACTTCTGGGCCGAGCGTCCAGGCGCGGGCGGCCAGATCGGGCGAGATCGGCGGCGGCAGGACGTGCATCAGGGTTATCGGAACGCTGGCGGGCAACCAGGAACAACGCTTGCGCACCTCGCGCTTTGGGGCGGGCCTGGGCGGCTCGTGGATGCGCGGCTTTTCTTCTTCAGGCGTTTCGGGGCACACCGGCGCCAGGTAGTCCACGGCTCGCTGGCTGTGCGGAGAGCCATCGGTGACCAGCAGGGCGCGCCGGATGCCATTGTAGGGGGCGCGCACCACCAACACCGGGCAATGGGAATATTCGACCACCTGTTGCGCCACGCCGCCGAGCAAGATGCCCAGGGTGGCCCGCAGGCCCTGGGCGCCGATCAAGATCAGATTGGCGTCCATCTCCTCGGCGTAAGCGTTGATCGAGGCGGCGGGGTTGCCGGCTTTGAGCAGCACCTGGAGGGGCAGCTCTTGGATTTCCAGACGGTTCTTGACCTCTTCCAGGGAGCGTTGCAAAGCCTCGTGCCCGCCCAGGTATTGCGTTGGCAGCACGGTGATGGCGGTCAATCGGCACTGTTGCCCCAAAACGCACGGCCGGAACAGGTCTTCGACCATTTCGATGGCCGCCTGAGCATGAGCCGAGCCGTCATAGGCGATCAAGATGCGCATTGCCTGGGTAGGTGCAGCCGGTTGTGCGGGGGCCGAAGCGGGGGAATTGTACGTTCTCTGCAGAGACATACGCGCCTCCTTTCACTTTGCAATACACCACGGAAGGGTGGTCAGCGCGATGCAAGCAGCGATGTCCGTTATCTACTCTTAAGATAGCATATTTAATTCGCCTGAGTCAAGTTAAGGCGCTGAGAAATGGGTGAGAATGCCGCGGGCGGCCTTCGCCAGGATGGTCTCAGGGGAGCAGGATGGCGGCGGTGAGCCGGGCGCCTATCGGAGAGAGCAGGATCGCCAGCGCAAAGAGATCGAAAATGGCGCCAAAACGCGCGCCGGGCGGAACGGTGTTCCACCACGGGGCAATGGCCGCAAAGGAGAGCGCCGATCCCAGGGCGCTGATGGTGAGCCAGTCTTCGCGGCGGTAGAGCACAGCCAGCCCGCCGATGACCAGGGTCAGCGCCGAGAGCAGCCAGACCACGCCCCAGAGCCGGCCCAGGAGGGAGTGCATGTGAATTTTGGGGGAAATCACCGATGGCTGAGCGGTGAACCCTTCGGGCGATTTGCCGGCGAAGGCCAGCGCCCCGCCCAGATTCGCCAATCCGTGCAGGATGAGAGGGATTGCAACCAGGAATCGGAGCATGATAGACCTCCTCGACGCCGCAAGAATTCAGTATTAGTCCAGCCCTGCCAGATGCGACCGCTCATCTTTTGTTCTCCTTCGCCGGTGAATTGCGCTCGATCAGCATGAGATCAGGACAGGTCCGATTGTGTTCCCGAACAATTTTACCCTTAATCGATCCAAACCGCTTGGACAGATAAATACAATAGCGAGGGTAATACGTTTCGCGCTATTCGCTATGATTCGATTTTTCAGCAAAGGGGGTGTTTAGATCAGGTAAGGTATAATTGCGATGGATCGAGCCAGGAGGTCCTGCTCGCAAGGCGATATCTCGAATGACCGACGGCAGAGAGGCTAAGTTCAATCAGGTGGAAACAGGCGCGGGCGTTCCAGCAAGCGATGAGTGGCTCGAAGGATTGCAGCCGGTCGATTTACCCCGGCTGTTCGAAGCAATGCGGCAGAGTCTGCCGCAAGGCGATCCTGCGCTGGCGCGCCTGATCCAGGCTTTGCGCCGTTTGCAGGAGCAGCACGCCCGGTTGATCGAGTGGATCGAACTGCATCGTCGCTTGAGCGAGATTCTGTCCAGCTATGGGCAGTTTTCGCGCGAGGTCGAGCGCCTCGAAGTTTCTCAGGAAGACCCGGAACCGCAGACCATCGGCATTTTCTGGCGGCCGGTCTCGCAGATGACCGCGAACTTGCTGGAATGGGCCGGCGCGCCGCGCGGCATCTTTGCCGGCGCGCCTTTTGCCCGCCTGGCGGATGGCATCGTTGGGCCATCCTGGGCGGTCGAGCTATGCGCCGCCCGAGAGCGGCTGGATGAGCTGACGCGCCCCATCGAAACGACGCAGCTGTTCGGACCTTCCCGCGGCGCGCGCGCCACCCGCCCGCTTTACATCGATATCGCCGAGTTGTACGACGCAGGCTCGGAATTCTACGATGTCGCCGAAAGAGCAAAGCTGCTGACCGATCGCCAGCTTTACCAGGCAGCCATGGCGCTTGCCGGGCTATCCCAGGCGGTCTTCGGCGATCTGGAGGGTCTGGAATGGACGGCATAGCGCCGCGGCCGTCCCCTGTCCAGGCGCTTCAGGCCGAGCACGAGCGTCTGCTGGGCAGATTAGGCGATGTCGGGGGCGTTCCCAGCTTTGGCCCGACGCCCCCAGCGCCGGATCAGCTTCCCTTAGGCCTGCAAGCCCTGATCCACGAAGCGCGCGCCTATATCGAGCGTGGCAAGGTCGAGGCAGAATGGGTCAGCGACGCGCGGGATCGCAGCCAGTTGCGCGCCAACCTGCGTTTTTGGGCTTCGTTCCTGCTGAGTTGCACCGGCGTCTATCCGGATACCACCCTCAGACCCGCCCGGCCCTATCAGCCGCAACCTTATCGGCCGGTCAGCGCCACGGTCGGCTTGGATCTGGAAGAACCGATCTCTGAACGGTCCTCATCCGTGGTCGAACCTCCGCAGGTGGTTGCGTCTCTGCTTGGCCAGGAGGAACAAACCCTTCAGGCGGAAACCTCCGAGGAAGACGAGGAGTCCCCTCCAGAAGGAGCTGTTGCGCCTTCCCGCCCGTCAAACTTTTGGGGCCTGGTTGCCATTTTGATCGTGGGGGTGATCCCCCTGGCGGCGGTGTGTCTGGCTTTGAGCCTGTTCTATAATCTGGATGAACGGAATCCCTGGGCTTTGCCGGTCAACGCCGCCACCCGGACGGCCGCTGCCGCAGTGCTTTTGCCCAGCCCGACGCCGCTTGCTTCGAGCACCCGCGTGCCCGCTTCCACGCCCACCTTGCCCCACGGAGCGGCGAGCGGTTTTCCGCCGCAGTTGTCCGCGCAGGTCACTCTGGTCAAGACGTCCGCAAGCGGGAAGAAGTGCCTGCCAGTGCTGATCCTTTCCCTGGACGCTCCCGTGGAAATCGGTGGCGCGCCGATTCGCTCGGCAGAAGTCGCTGTCTATCAGGCGGGGAGCGAAGAGCCGGTGGGGCGCGGCTTGCTCGCGCCGGGCGCCGCTGCGCTCACGCTGAACTTGAAAGAAGCCGAGGTGGGGCAGAAGAATCGAGACTGGTTGGTCCAGGTGGAGCATCCCTGGCTGGATGTAGAAGCAATCATCCTGGCCGGGTCGTTGTTCGATGGCTGCGTTCAGAATCAGGTCACGATCACCTATGGACTGGGAGGCGTTGGGGAAAGTTGGGGGCAAGCGCCGAAATCACCCCTGGCGGGCGATCTGGGGTTGCGCTGGCGGTTGCTCACCTGGGGGCCAGATGCGCTGCAGGCCGGGAGCTGGGTCGCGGCGGTGAAACTCCAGGCTTCGGGCGGCGATGGGAATTACGTCTATTATGCGCGTGGAGACCTGGCGCTGCCCGGCGAGGCGCGCCCCGCCAACGGCTTACTGCCCGGCGACCAGGTCTTGCTCAGCCAAAAGCAATGCACGCCGGTGACGGCTCAAATTGGCGTGACTTCGGGCGGCCAGTCGTTCAGTCGCAGGTTGGCGCTGCGACCGATCCTGCCGGAATGTCGCTAATCGAGGCATAAGAAGGACTGAGTTCGAGTAAAGGAGAGATCGAAATGACCGAAAGCGTGTACAAAGTGATCGAGTTGGTCGGAACCAGCCCGGAATCCTGGGAAAAGGCCGCGGTGGCAGCGGTCGAGACGGCGGCGAAAACCCTGCGCGACCTGCGCGTCGCCGAGGTCGTCGAGCAAGACCTGGTCATCGAAGACGGGAAGGTGCGCGCCTTCCGGACCAAGGTCAAGGTCTCCTTCAAGTATCATCTGGAGGAAGATTAGTTCGGCGCGGCCTGACGGTTTGCAAGGGCCTATCGACCGGCACAAGCCCGCGGAGAGGGTCGTTGAGCCGGGGTTTTGGCGCGGTCGAGCAGGATGCTCCGAGCAAGATGCTCCGAGCAAGATGCTCCGAGCAAGATGCTCCGAGCAAGATGCTC
>CAZCYV010000008.1:0-150322 GCA_964503145.1 uncultured Anaerolinea sp.
GCGTGCACGACACCGTGAAGTACTTCAAGGATAAGTACGGCGAGAAGGACCTGACTGTAATCGCCATCGGGCCAGGCGGCGAGAACCTGGTCAAGTTTGCTTGCTGGGTGAACGAGAACGATCGCGCCAGCGGCCGCGGCGGCACCGGCTGCGTCGGCGGCAGCAAGCTGCTCAAAGCGGTTGTAGTGAAGGCGCCCAAGAAGATCGTCAAGGCGGCCGACCGCCAGGCCTGGAAGCCGGCTCACGATCGCGCCCTGTACACCATCATGGCGGAAGAGAACATCACCAGCCCACGCAAGGGCGGCCTCTCGGTGTACGGCACCAACGTGCTGATGAACATCACCAGCAACATGGGCGCCCTGCCGACGAAGAACAGCCAGTTGACCTCCTTCGGTGCCGATGCTGAGTTGGTCAGCGGCGAATATGTGAAGGAACACATCCTGGTGAACGACCCCACCTGCCATGCCTGCCCGGTGGCCTGCAAGAAAGAGGTCGAGATCACCGAAGGCCCATGGAAGGGCCTGCATATGGAGAGTGTAGAGTACGAGCCTGCCTGGTCGATGGGCGCCAACGTGGGCAACAACGACATCGCCACCGTGGCCAAGATGATCGACCTGTGCAATGACTACGGCATCGACGCCATCGAGTCCGGACACCCCCTCTCGGTATGGATGGAAGCCACCCAGAGAGGCTGGACCAACGGCGGCGGCGGCCTGCAGTGGGGCGACATTTATGGTATGGTAGAGGCGCTACGCATGATCGCCTTCCGCGAGGGTTTGGGCGACGTGATGGCGGAAGGTACCGATGCCACTGCCAGGCACTTTGGCCATCCCGAAATCGCCATGACGGTCAAGGGTCAGGCCATCCCGGCTTATGATCCGCGCGGCCTCAAGGGCATGGGCATCGGCTACGCCACCAGCAACCGCGGCGCATGTCACCTGCGCGCCTACACGCCCGCAGCCGAATTGAACGTCATGCCGTTCGGTTCGCTCAAGGTCGATCCGTTGGAGTGGAAGGGCAAGGGCGAGCTGTGCAAGATCTTCCAGGATGTCCATGCCTTCTCCGACAGCCTGGATCTGTGCAAGTTCAGCGCCTTCGCCGAGGGCACTGAAGAGTACGCGGCGCAGTATTCGGCTATGGTCGGCGTGCCGTTCACGGCGGATGACGTGCTGAAGACCGGCGAGCGCATCTACAATCTAGAGCGCTACTACAACAACCTGGCCGGCTTTGGGCCGGGCAGCGACTACTTGCCGAAGCGTTTCCTTGAGGAGCCTTCCACCATGCCGGGTTCCAAGGGCCACGTGTGCGAGCTGGATCTGATGCTCGAGGAGTATTACAAGGCGCGCGGCTGGGAGAACGGCGTTGTGCCAGAGGCCAAGCTGAAGGAGCTGGGCATCATCTAAACGCCCGCCCCGCTCAGTTTATCCTTTTATTAGAAACAGCGCACCCAATGGATGATGGGTGCGCTGTTGATTTTGGTCTGGCAAGTGGGTCAGGCGCCAGCGCGCAGCAGCTTCTTCTCCAGTCGCGGCAACAACGCCTCCAAGACCTGTTGTTCTCCTTCTATCGCCACGCGCACCTGGCCGACGCGCAGCGAACCGATCTGGAAATCTTCCACCCGTTCCAGATGTGCCTGCCAGCCCGGCCCGCTGACGCGGCGATCATCCTGCGAGATGCCTCCCAGGTCAGTCAGGTAATCCCGTAAAATCTTGAGCGGGATCCCGCGCTGGACCCACTCCTTACGCACAGTTTCCGTCATCAGCCGCCACCCACCGGCGGGAAGACGCTTATCACGTCATCGGGGTGCAAGACGGTGTTGGTCTGATGCTCCAGGTAGCTCATATCGCGGCCATTGACAAAGACCTTAATATGACCATGGAGGTTGCCCGCTTGATCGAGGATTTCGTGGCGCAGCGCAGGATATGCATCAACCATAGCGGCGATCAACTGGCCGACAGTAGCGCCATCGGGAATATCCACATCGACGGTCTTCTGCCCGACGATCGGGCGCAGGGTGGCATAGAAATTTACCTTCATACGGTTCCTCCCAGGCAGCGTACGCTCCTAAACCAATAAATTCGGCCTCAAATTATAGCATAACCGTGCAAAGACCCATCGGCCCTGCCGGCTTTACTTTAATACATCAGTGACAGGATCAGCGATAGGATGATGATGATGCCCAGAGCGACGAAAATGATCTGCTGGATGCGCAGGTTGCGCAATTCTCGGCGCGAGCGGCTAGATTTCTTGCTTGACACGGCAATGACCTCCAGATAAAAGATGTTTGAGTGTTTGATTTTACTCCAGGTGCGACTTGATCGCCTGAGCCAGGTTCGGGGTGATCCCGGGCACGGCGCACAACTCCTCGACGCCCGCCGATTTGATTTTATCGATCGAGCCAAAGCGCTCGAGCAGCGCCTTGCGTCGCGCCGGCCCAATGCCTGGGACAGCGTCCAGGCGCGAGGCCAATCCGATCCTGGCGCGTTGCGCCCGGTGGGCGGTGATGGCGAAGCGATGAGCTTCGTCGCGCACGCGTTGGATCAGGAAAAGCCCCTGAGAGCTGCGCGGTAGCAGGATCGACTCTGACCGATCCGGGAGGAAGATCTCCTCCTGCTGTTTGGCCAATCCGACAACCGGGACCTTTCCCAGCAGGCCAAAGCGTTCCAACACGGTCACCGCCCGGCTCAACTGCCCCTTGCCGCCATCCACGATCAGCAGATCCGGCAGAATAGAGAAGGCCAGGTCGGGTTTCTTGCCCGGCGCTTCACCCAATTCCTGGGCGGCCTGCCAGCGGTTGAAGCGCCGGGTGAGCACCTCTTCCATGCTGGCGAAGTCATCCGGGCCGCTGACGCTGCGAATGTTGAAACGCCGATAGAGCGCCTTCTTGGGCACGCCTTGCTCGAAGACCACCATGCTGCCCACGGCGGCGGTGCCCTGGGTGTTGGAAATATCGTAGCATTCGATGCGCCCGATGGGGTTTTCCAGGCCGAGCGCCTGCTGCAACTCGGCCAGAGCCTGTTCCTGGCGGTGGCGATCGACCTGCCACTGCGCCTGGAGCGAGCGCAGCGTCTCGGCGGCGTTTTCGGCAGCCATCTGGATCAGTTCCTGCTGCAGGCCTTCCTGCGGCACCACGATCTCAACCTTCTGATCTTCGCGGCGCTGGCTAAGCCATTGGCGAATGATGTTGATCTCTTCCACTTCCTGCGGCAGCAGCACCTGCGAGGGCACAGACGAGGCCTGGTCATAAAACTGCTTGACGAATTGGGCGATCACATCGGCGTCGGGCGCTTCGGCGGCGCCTTCGAGCAGGAAATAATCCCGGCCGATCAGCTTGCCGCCGCGGATGAAAAACACCTGCACGCAGGCGTCGCCATCCGAGCGGGCCAGGGCGAGCACATCCGAATCTAGATAATCCGTGGAAATAACCTTCTGGCGCTCGACGATGGTCTCAATGGCGCGGATCTGATCGCGCTTGGCGGCGGCCTGCTCGAAGCGCAGCGCTTCGGCGGCCTGCTCCATCTCCAGGCGCAGGCGCGAGACGATGCTCTCCGTACGACCCTCCAGGAACTGGCACAGATCGGCGATCATCTGGCGGTAGCCCTGCTGATCGATCTTGCCGATGCACGGCGCGCTGCACAGCTTGATGTCGTAGTACAGGCAGGCGCGCTCATCCTGGCCCGTGATCTCGCGGTCGCAGGTCAGGTAGGGGAAGACGCGGCGCAGGATGTCCAGGCTCTGGTGTACTGCCCACACGCTGGTATAGGGACCAAAGTAGCGCGAGTCATCGCGCTCCATCTGTCGGGTGACGGTAACCGTTGGGAAGGGGTCCGCCCAATGCACCTTGATATAGGGATAGCGCTTGTCGTCCTTGAGGCGCACATTGTAATGTGGGCGGTGCTTCTTGATCAGGTTCATCTCCAGGATCAGCGCTTCCAGTTCGGAGGCGACGACGATCCATTCGATGTCGGCGATGCGATCGACGAGTTGCTCGATGCGCCGGCCATGGCCGGCGCTGGCGTGAAAATAGGAACGCACGCGGTTGCGCAGGTTGATCGCCTTACCCACATATATCACTCGACCATCGGCGTCCTTCATCAGGTAGCAGCCGGGTTTGGCGGGCAGGGTGGCGAGGATGCCCTGTAGGTGTTCAGAGAGGGTGCGGGCCATACGTGTGCAGTCCAGAAATATCACCTAACAAAACTCTTGTCAGGCAAACTTAATAATAACACGCCTGGGTGAATGCAAGATGAACTTGTGGATCGAACAGCAGGAAGAAAAATTTAAGTTATGTGATCGCCAGCTTCAGCCGGCTGGGTCTGGTGCCTGGGCATCAGAAGGTTGCCTGCACCTCGCTGTTCGAACCCTGCTCCAAGATCCGGATTGCAGCGTCTGCCAGGTCGTCCCCCTGATACACGCCGAGCAGCACGCCGCCCCGGTCCAGGGCAGCCAGCGCCGGTCGGCGCAGCGGACCGGGAAGGCCGACGGCCTTCACGACCTGGCCTTTCCAGTCGGGCACGATCAGGACGTAATCGGCGGGGTCCAGGTGAGCAGGCAGGCGGGCGGCGATGTCGCGATAGCCTTTCTCCATCTCACGCAAGACCAGGCCATGGAACAGACCGGGAACGCCGCGCAGGTCGGCCAGGTTGACCACCAGAAGCTGGGAGGCCAGGGGATAGCGGCGGCGCACGGCCAGGTTGATCTCCTCGGCGATGTTAATGGTGTCGAGCCACAAAAAGAACAGCACAGCAGGGACATCCAGCCGGTCCAGGCTGAGTTTGCGCCCGGAGCCGACGGCGGTCAGGGTTAGCGGGGGTAGGCGTCTGTTGTCCATCCACTCTTCTCCATCCCATAGAAGGCAGCGTTCAAGCCCAGCAGCACCGCTGGCGGCCGCAAAGTGACCTGACCAACCACGAAGGATATGCTATCATTGCCTTACAAAAGGATCCACACATCCGATGCATTCGCGAACTCGTTGGGTAGAAATAGGCCATGCTCACGCCAGAACATTATAACCGCATCTCACACGCCATACCTGTTTTGCAGCGCGCCGATCGGCAACTGGCGCGCGAGTTTCAGGCAGCGGCTTTCTTCGCCCAGATTCCGGCCGGGAGGGATGTTTTCATCGAAGGCGATTGGCCAGAGGCAATTGCGCTGCTGATTTCTGGAGTCGTGCGCGTGTATAAGATCGGCGAAACAGGCCGCGAGATCACCCTTTACCGCTTTGGGCAAGGTGAATCCTGCATCCTCACCGCCAACGCGATCCTCAGCCATAAATCGTTCCCCGCGATTGCCACAGTGGAAGTGGATGCCGAAGCTGTGATGGTTCCCGCAGACGCTTTTCGAGATTGGGTGAAACGCTTCGACCTATGGCGCGAGTTCGTCTTCGAGCTGCTCTCGGACCGCCTCTCGACGGTGATGGCGGTGGTGGACGATGTGGTCTTCAGGCGCATGGATCGGCGCGTGGCTTCCTTTCTGTTAGCTCAGGCGAAGTTCCAGCACCCGATCCGGACGACGCATCAAGAGATCGCCGCGGAACTGGGGAGTTCGCGCGAGGTCATCAGCCGCATTCTGGAAGATTTTTCAGGGGAGGGATTGATCGAAACGGGACGGGGGATGATCCGCATTTTGAGCTTCGAAGCCCTGGAATCGCGCTCGTTTATGTGACTTTATCACAGACAATTTGCGCCGAATCTCCTAAAATAGGATCATCTATTCAAACTACTGATCCATTCAGAGAGGAGATTCTGATATGAAACGCAACATGTCCAATCTTGACCGCATCATTCGCGTCGTTCTGGCGGCAGTATTTGCCTACCTGTATTTCGGCGGCATCGTGACCGGCGCTCTCGGCATTGTGCTGGTCGTCCTTGCTGCGGTGTTCCTGCTCACCTCGGTTGTCGCCTTCTGCCCGCTGTACGTGCCCTTCAAGATCAGCACCTACAAAGGTTAATTCTGCTCGATGATCATGCGAAAGAGGCTGCCTGATAAAACCAGGCAGCCTCTTTTATATTGACGGGAAGTTAAACCCCCTCGGAGATCAAACCATCCGAGGCACGATGCTGGAAAGACCACACCTCCAAGGACGAATTATTGCAAATTCTATTGACTTAGATCAAATCGGGACTATACTATGCTCAGCCTGCTATTTGGGGCGTGTCCATCAGTAAAATGGGTTCCCAATCATCAGCCTGGAGGCAATCATGAAAATAAATTCTCGTAAAGCACTGTGGTTTTTGTTGATCGGGCTGGCCTGTCTGACATTGCTTTCCTGCCAGCTCACGCAGACTGTCCTGGAACAGGCCTCGCCGACTCCGCCGCCGACGGACACGCCGTTGCCCCCGCCCACCGAGACGCTCACCCTGCCGCCCCCGCCGACGGACACGCCACCACCCCCACCCACCGAAGCTCCCACCATCGTCCCCTCGCCCACCCTGCCCCCCACCCCAACCGAGATCCCGCCCACAGATACGCCTTCGCTCTCTATCGTCACGGTGGTGAACAACCTGGGCGTGACGATCAACATTTCGATCAGCGGCCCGGCCAATAAAACTTTCTCAGTGAGGGCGCATTCGACTTACACCTTCGAGACCCCGCCGGGGAGGTATGCGTTCCGCCTGGAGGCGCAGAACTTCTACCCCGAGTCCGGATATGTCGAGTTCACGCCCGGCCCATTCACCTGGACGTGGGGCAAAGCCAGGCCATAAATGAGTTGGAGTGAGCTTTTGCTGGTCGCCCTGGCGGCCGTCGGGGCGGGAGCGGTCAACGCGCTGGCGGGCGGCGGCACGCTGATCACCTTTCCAACGCTGGTGGCGCTGGGCGTCCCGGCGATAGCCGCTAACGTCACCAACACCGTGGCGCTGGTGCCGGGCTATTTTGGCGCCACGCTGGCCCAAATGGGCGACATCCGCGCCCAGAAGCAGCGCCTGTGGTGGGCGCTGCCGGCGGGGGTGATCGGCGGGTTGCTGGGGGGCGTCTTGTTGCTGAACACTGGCGAGCGGGTCTTCCGCACCCTGGTGCCCTTCCTGATCCTGCTGGCCTCGGGGTTGCTGGCCGTGCAAGACCCGGTGCGCGCCTGGCTGGTGCGTCGAGCGGCGAAGGCTGGAGCCAGACACACCGCCGAGGCCTGGGCAGGATTGCCGCTCGGCCTTGCCGGCATCTATGGCGGCTACTTCGGCGCCGGGCTGAGCGTGATCGTGCTGGCGGTGTTGGGGCTGGCTCTGGACGATAACCTGACCCGGTTGAACGGACTGAAACAGGCGGTGGCCTTCAGCGTCAATATCGCCGCGGCGATCCTCTTCGTCTTTTCGGGGCAGGTGGTGTGGACGACCGCCCTGGTGATGGCGGTTGGGGCGCTGGCAGGCGGGGCGTTAGGCGGCAAGTTGGCCGGTTGGATCAAACCCGCCACCCTGCGCCGGGTGGTGGTGACCATCGGGATGGTGGTCGGCGTGATCTACCTGGCGCGCCTGTGAGGGTTCAGCGGTAGAAATAATTCGCCCGCGCCTGCTCGAAGAATATCTCGATGGGATTCAAATCATCGGTGAGCACCTGCCCATCCCGTGGCGTCGGAGGGTAGGGCAGGTCGCTCATCGGCTGCTGTGAGGCGATCAGGATCAGATTGGACAGGCGCCCGCCTTCGGAGACATGGACGCGCGCATCGGCAAATACGGTGGACAGGGTGGCAGATAACGCCCGGTAGGAGTTCGACCCCGCCCCTTCGGCAATGCCAATGAAGTTATAGATCAGCCGACCCCCAGGCGCCAGCGCCCGATCAACCGCCTGGAAGAACTCGCACGTGGTGAGTTGCGGCGGCGCAGAAGCCAGGCCGTCGAAGGCATCGACCAGGATCAGGTCGAACTTTTCGTCCCGAAGCTGTTCCAGGTACGTGCGCCCATCCGTGGCGATCACTTCTCCATTGATCTTTCCAAAATATTGATCGGACAACCGAATGACGAAGGGGTCGATCTCCACTTCGGTGACCGCAGCGCCGCGTTTCTCCAACGCCCTGGCCTGGGAATGCCCCGCGCCGCCGATGATCAACACCCTTTTGCCGCTCACCTCTCCGGCAATGTTGATCATATCCACCGCATAGCCGTACATGGGTTCTTTGTCCGCCAGGCTCATCTTGGTGTGAAAGGTCGGCCCTAAATCCATGCGGATATAAGTCGCGTTATCGGTGTACACGCGGATGGTCTGATAGTAGCCCTCGGTTTGGGCCAGCAAGATCGAGGTAAAGTCCCGAAGCGGCTGGTAAGTCGGCTGCGGGAGCCAAAAAACCGGCACCAGAGCCGCCAGGCCGACCAGGCGCAGGCGAGGCGAAGCGAACAGAATCGCGTACAGGACTGCGCCCAGAGCAAACAGGCGCAGCGACGTGGACAGGCCCACGTAGGGTATCAGGAGAAAAGCGGCCGCCAAAGCCCCAACCACGCTGCCCAGGGTGCCGAGCGCGTAGATATTGCCTACGTCTCTGGAAATCCGTTCTGGGGCATGGATGGAAGCCAGCATGGTAATGACCAGCGGCGAGACCATGCTGAACAGCACCGCCGGCAGGAAGAAGGAGACAAAGCAGGTGACGGTGATCGAAAGGTAGCCCGCCGAAGCGATATCCCCGGGCAACAACCAGATGAACCAGCTAATCGCCAGCAGCCAGGCCGCGTTGACGATCAGCACGATGGGCAAGACCTTTAGCACCCGATCCACGGGGACGCGCCCCCCCAAGAAATAACCGATCGAGATGCCAACCAGGGTGATAGAGATGATGATCGCCCAGATGATGGTAGTCGAGCCAAACAGGGAGGCTACCAGTCTGGGGCCAATGATTTCAGTGGCCAGGTTGGCGAACCCGGCAAAAAACACCAGACTGTAGATCGAGAGCATAAAGACTTTGGGGTTCTGTCTCATCGGCAAGGTCCTAAAGGGGCGGGGGTTTCCGCAATTATAACCACAATTGCCGCAGTTTCAGATCGATGTAATGAGCGGCAATCCGAGGCGTGCTGTGGGAAAGGATTCTTGCGCAAACGGAGAGAGTGAAATAAAATCATCCCATCTTGGACGCGAGAGAAAGGGCTTGGCGAAAACCAGGCCCAAGACCAGCACATCAACGAAATCGAAGACCCAAACTGGGAGGAAACCTAAACCCAAGACGAGCACCTCAACCAAGTCGAAGACAAAATCGAAACCAAAGACACAGGCAAAATCCACCCCTATCGATCTGGAGGAATAAATGACCCGTCAACTAGACCGCTCCCGACTGGAACACCAACTCAAGATTGAAGAGCAGCGCTTTTTGAACGAGCACCCGCGATCGAAGGAATTATTCGAGCGCGCCAGAAGGCACTGGCAGGGCGGCGTGCCCATGCTGTGGATGGTGCGCTGGGCCGGCAATTTCCCGGTCTTCGTGACCGAAGGGCGCGGCGCGCACTTCCGCTGCGTCGATGGCTATGATTACATCGACTTTTGCCTGGGAGACACCGGCGCAATGACCGGGCACGCGCCGCAAGTCTGCGTGGATGCCATCGCCCGACAGGCCAGTCGCGGCCTGACATTCATGCTGCCGGTCGAGGACATCATCTGGGTGGGAGAGGAGCTCACCCGCCGATTCGGCCTGCCTTACTGGCAACTGGCGCTGACCGCCACCGACGCCAACCGCTTCGCCCTGCGCATGGCCCGCCATGTGACCGGCCGCTCGAAGGTGTTGGTCTTCAACTACTGCTATCATGGCACAGTGGACGAGGCTTACATTACCCTGGACGAAACCGGTGTACCCTCATCACGGCGCAACAATCTAGGCCCGCCAGTTGATCCCACGGTTACCACCAAAGTCATCGAGTTCAACGATATCCCCGCCCTGGAGGCGGCGCTGGCGCCCCGGGATGTGGCCTGCGTCCTGGCCGAGCCGGTGATGACCAACATCGGCATCGTCCACCCAGACCCCGGCTATCATGACGCTCTGCGGGAGATCACCCGCCAGACGGGCACGTTACTGATCATCGACGAAACACACACTATCTGCGCTGGGCCAGGCGGTTACACCGCAGCTTACGGCTTGCAGCCAGATATGCTCACGCTGGGAAAGCCCATCGCCGGAGGTATCCCGGCGGCGGTTTACGGCTTCAGCGAAGAGGTCAATCGCCGTTTTATGGATCTACTCTGCCTCGAGGATGCGGACGTTGGTGGGATCGGCGGGACGCTGGCGGGCAACGCGCTATCGGTAGCCGCAATGCGGGCGGCGTTGGAGCATGTGCTCACGCCGGCGGCTTATGAAAAAACACTGGCCCTGGGCAAGCGTTTCGAAGATGGCGTGCTCTCGGTAATCCAAGAATGGGATCTACCGTGGATCGTCAAGCGGCTGGGCGGGCGGGTGGAATACTGGTTCCGCCAGACCCCGCCGCGCAACGGCGGCGAAGCCGCCGCGGCGGTGGATGCTGAACTGGATCGTTACATGCATCTGTTCGCGCTCAACCGCAGAATACTGATGACGCCCTTCCACAACATGGCGCTGATGTCACCGGATACGAGCGAGGCGGACGTGGATAGGCACACGGAAGTTTTCCGAGAGGCAGTTGCCTCGTTGTTCGGCTAAGCCGTTCACGCGGTTAGCTTTGGGTTGGCTTTGCAGTAGAACTGCCCCAGATTCAACGGGACAACTCGACCGGATGGCGCAGTACCGTCTTTAACTTTTCCTCGGCAGCGCGCATTGGATTGCCCAGGTAGATTTCGTGGTGCTTGCCGCGCATGCGATAGCCGTGTTCGGCAGCGAAGGCGTCCATCCTGGCGATGGTCGCCGGTTCGGTCCTGTAAGGACCGATGTGCATCGTCTGAATACACAGCCCTTCAGCGAAGTTTTCAAAGCGCAGCAGGTCCAACGCCGGGTTGGGTTTCTTCTTGCGCAACTGCTCCCGCGCTTCCTGAAACATCTCGCCGGTAATGTGCTCGGGCTGCATGATCATTGCGGTCCACTTCCAGCCCTCGGCTCGGGTCAGCTCGAGTTCCCCCGTCTCGGTCCACCACAGGGCTTCCAAAGCCATCACGCTGTAATCAATGGGGGTTTTCTTGCGTAGCTTGGACATGAATTTCAAAGTGTACGAGATGCCGTACAAAGCCTCCATGGCCTGATGGAAGGCCGGGGAGGTGGCCGGCGAGGCGCCCGGTTCGATCTCGCCGTCGATGAGGGCGAAGCGGAAGGTAGGGACTTCAACGACCTCTACCTTTTTAGCGGAGGGCTGGTACAGGTGTTTGAACTGTTTGTGCAAATCGAGCTTTTCCATCGCAAAGGACTCCTATGATCTCCTAATATGCGGATTTGGACCATGAAATCCCCCAAGAATGCCGACATCTGACACTATTATCGCGCCAATTAGCCAGCTTGCGAAACCAGAATCCAACGTCTGGATCTGTATAAAATTCTGCCCACTTGCTTGACCTTTTCGAAAATCGGGATATAATCATATTGTCTAAATCGGAAAATAAATGGATACATCATGTACGAAATCGACGAAATAGATAGCGTAATTGTCGATTTATTGATGGAAGACGGGCGGATGCATGCAGCCGAGATTGCCCGTCGATTAGGGGGAAAGCTATCGGAGCGCGCCATTCGCTATCGCATCAACCGCTTAAGAGAAGAGGGCGTCATCCAGATCACAGCAGTGGTCAACCCGAAAGCGTTGGGATACACCATCGTGGCCGACGTGTTGCTGCAGGTCGAGTCGGACCTCATCCTGGAAGTGGCGCGCAAGATGGCCGAACACGAGTGCATCAGCTATGTCGCCTGCGCCATCGGGGAAACAGACGTCAGCGTGCAGGTTCTTGGCCGCAGCACAGATGAAATCTACCACTTCGTTACTCAGGTGATCGGTAAGACTCCCGGCGTGATTAAGACCACGACTTCGATTGTCCCCCTGGTTCTGAAAGATACACATCAATGGCATGTCCCGGCTTCTGCAAGACGCCAGCTAGAAGAGGAGAAGATTTGAAGCTCAATATTTTTCTATTGTAAAGAGGCCACCCCATGCACATACCATTCGAAAAGAGCAGGGTTCTACAAAAAAGGGCCGCACAGACAATTCCATTGGGAGTCAACTCTAACTTTCGTTATTGGGGGGAGGGGATAACGCCCTACGTGCAAAAGGCCCAAGGCGCCTATTTGTGGGACGTGGACGGCAACCGCTACATCGACTATCGCCTGGCTTTCGGCCCGATCATCCTCGGCCACGCCTACCCCGAAGTGGATCGCCGCGTCCATGAAGAGATCGAAAAAGGCGTCTTGTTCGCCATGACCAGCGAACTGGAAGTCGAGGTCATGGAGAAGATCGTGGCGATGTGCCCGGCGGTGGAAATGGCCCGCCTGGCCTGCTCGGGCACAGAGGCCACCATGCACGCTCTGCGCGTGGCGCGCGCCTACACCGGCCGCGAAGTGGTGATCAAGTTCGAGGGGATGTATCACGGCTTTCAGGATTACATGCTCTTCTCCACCTACGCCCCGGCCGAAGCGTACGGGAACTACCGCAGCCCCATCCCCATCCCGGCCAGCTCCGGCATTCCAAAGGCATTGAACGAACTGGTGGTGACGCTGCCATTCAACGATTTCGAGGTGCTCGAGAAGACCTTGCGCCACATCGGCTATCAGACGGCCGCCATCATCGCCGAACCGTGTATGGGCAATTGCGGAGCGATCTTGCCTGCGCCGGGCTTTCTGGAGTTCATCCGTCAGAAGTGCACAGAGTATGGCATCGTCTTCATCCTGGACGAGGTCAAGACCGGCTTTCGCATCGCCAACGGCGGGGCGCAAGCGTTCTACCACCTCGATCCAGATATGGCCACCTACGCCAAAGCCATCGGCAACGGCTATCCAATAGCCGCTTTTGGCGGCAAAAAGGCGATTATGCAGATCATCGGGCACGGCGTTTCGCAAGGCGGCACCTATAACAACAACAAGCCAGGCGTGGCAGCCGCCCACGCCACGCTCAGCCTGCTGCAAAGCCAGCCCATCCTGGAAACCATTGCCGCGCGCGGACAGCGCCTGATGGACGGGCTGAAGACGATCTTCGCCGAGGCGGGCATCCCGGCCTGCATCAGCGGCTATCCGGCGATGTTCTCCTTTGCGGTCGGCGTCGAGGCGGTGACCAATCAGCGCGATTGGAACGAAAGCGATAAAGACTACTATTTGCGCCTGGTCGAGGCGGCCATCGAGCGCGGCGTCATGCCCGATCACGATCCGCGCGAGCCCTGGTTCCTGTGCTACTCCCATGGCGATGCCGAAATCGACGAGACGCTCAACGTGATGCAAGACGTTGTAAAGCGCGTGAAAGGATAAGGAGGCCTCTATGGTGCTTGAAAAACAAGCATTGACCGCCCAAGAAATTGTCTCGATGAACCGGGAATACACTTTCTTTTCCTGGTCGGTACAATCGGCTGCCAACCCGATTCCGATGGCACGCGCCGAGGGCATCTATTTTTGGGACGCAGATGGCAAACGTTACATCGATTTCTCCTCCCAGTTGATGAACGTGAACATCGGCCATCAACACCCCAAGGTGGTGCGCGCCATCCAGGAACAGGCCGCCCGGCTTTGTTTTGCCCACCCTGGCATGGCCACCGAACCGCGCGGCCTGCTCGGTCAGAAAATCGCCCAGGTCGCGCCGGGCAATCTGAACAAGACCTTCTTCTGCCTCGGCGGAGCGGAAGCCAACGAGAACGCCATCAAGATGGCGCGCATGTTCACCGGGCGCTTCAAGGTCATGGCCCGCTACCGTTCCTATCATGGAGCCACACACGGGGCGATTGCCCTGACCGGCGATTACCGCCGCCTGCCGGTGGAGCCGGCCATGCCGGGAGTGGTGCATTTCCTGGATCCCTACTGCTATCGCTGCCCCTTCGGCTGGACGCGAGACACCTGTCATCGTGAGTGCATCTCCCATGTGGAGGAGATCATCGCTTACGAAGGGCCGCAAAACATCGCGGCCATATTCATGGAAGGCGTTACCGGATCGAATGGCCTGCTCGTCCCGCCGGACGATTACTGGCCGCGCATCCGCCAGATCTGCGATAAGTACGGCATCCTGCTCGTCTCCGATGAAGTGATGAGCGGCTGGGGGCGCACCGGGCGCTGGTTTGCCGTCGATCATTGGGGGGTTGTGCCAGACATCATCACCACCGCCAAGGGCCTGACCTCTGGCTATGTGCCGCTTGGCGCAGTGATCGTCTCGGACGCCATCGCCGAATACTTCGAGGATAAGATGCTCTGGTGCGGCCTGACTTATAGTGGCCACCCGCTGGCTTGCGCGGCGGGAGTCGCCACGCTACAGGTCTATGAAGAGGATGGCCTGATCGAGAACGCCGCCAGGGTCGGGGAATACCTGGGACAACGCCTCGAGCAAATCAAAGCGCGCCACGCTTCGGTAGGCGATGCGCGTTACATCGGTTTGTTCTCGGCCCTGGAGATCGTCAAGGATAAGGCCAGCAAGACGCCGATCGACCCGCTGAGCGAGGTGTCTAAGTTCCTGAGAGACAATGGACTGTTCACCTTTGTCTTTCACAACGTCCTGTTCATCGTCCCGCCCTTATGCATCAACGAGGCGCAGTTAGATGAGGGTCTGGCAATCATCGAGCGGGCGCTGGAAATGACGGACAGGATGAGCCAATAAGCCGCGTCGAGGAGCGACAAATGACGTCTGAAACCATCATCCTGAACTATATTGCCGGCCAATGGCAACCTTCCAAAGCCACCGAATTCGTTGACGTGATCAACCCAGCCACGGGCGAACGGATGGGCCGGACGCCGCTCTCTCCCAAAGACGAGGTTGATCAGGCTGCCCAGGCTGCCGCGGCGGCGTTCCCCGGCTGGCGGCGCGTCCCGGCAGCCGAGCGCATCCAGTACCTGTTCAAGATAAAAGCCTTGCTGGATGCGAACATCGATGATATCTCGCGCACCATCACCATGGAGTGCGGAAAGACCTTCGATGAGGCTAAAGCCGAGATGCGCAGGGCAATCGAAAACGTCGAAGTGGCCTGCGGCATACCGATCCTTTCGCAAGGGGTGATCTCTGAGGATATTGCTCCAGGGATCGACGAGATCATGATCCGTCAGCCGGTGGGGGTATGCGCCATCATCGCCCCGTTCAACTTTCCCGGCATGATCCCGTTCTGGTTCCTGCCCTATGCCCTGGCGTGCGGCAACACGGTGGTCGTCAAACCTTCCGAGAAGGTGCCTCTGACGATGCAGAAGATTTTCCGCCTGATCGAGCAGGTAGAGCTGCCTAAAGGCGTGCTCAACCTGGTCAACGGGGCCAAAGAGGCGGTGGATGGAATCCTTGACCATCCATCGATCCGGGCGATCAGCTTTGTTGGCTCAACGCCGGTAGCCAAATATGTTTACGGCCGCGGCGCAGCCAACGGCAAGCGCGTGCAGGCACAAGGCGGAGCCAAGAACCCGGTGGTCATCCTTCCTGACGCGGAGATGGACATGGCGGTGAAGATCATCGCCGACAGCGCCTTCGGCTGCGCCGGCCAGCGCTGCCTGGCGGTCTCGCTGGCGTTCACGGTTGGCGAAGCGCGCCACGAATTCACCGAGGCGATCTGCGATGCAGCGGTCAACCGGGTGGTCGGCTACGGCCTGGATCCGGGCGTACAGATGGGACCGGTCATCTCTCAGCCAAGCAAGCAGCGTATCGAGGGCCTGATCCAGCGCGGCGTCGATGAGGGCGCCGAAGTCTGCGTGGATGGGCGCGGAGCAAAGATCCCGGGTTATGAAAGCGGTTACTTTGTGCGCCCCACGGTCATTCAAAACGTTCCTTGGGGCAGCGAGTTTGCCCGCACGGAGATTTTTGGCCCGGTACTGGGCATGATCCACCTTAACACCATTGATGAAGCGATCCAGTTGGTCAACAGCGGCGCCTATGGCAACCAGGCCAGCCTGTTCACCTCCAGCGGCAACGCTGCCCGGCGCTTCCGTTACGAAGCCGAGGCAGGCAACATCGGCATCAACATCGGCGTGGCCGCCCCAATGGCTTTCTTCCCCTTCAGCGGTTGGAAGGAGAGCTTCTTCGGCGACCTGCATGGGCAGGGCATGGACGCGGTGGAGTTTTTCACCCAGAAGAAAGTCGTGATCGAACGCTGGCCCAAGGAATGGACCAGGAAATTCTAGGCACAGCCTTAATCACCTTTAAACTGCTTGAAAATTAAAAAAGGAGCGTGCTAAATGACTAAATCGCTTGATGAGGCAATAAAGTATTCCCAACGTTGGGTGGAACTCATCCATAGGCCATCCTTGCCGGAGGACGAAGCAAAAGCCGTCATCGAAGAATCGATCTACAACTTCGCCGAGCATTTCAACAAAGGCTGGCTGGATTATCGTAAATCCGTCACCGAAGCCGGCGACTGGGCGGCAGTCGAATGGACCGGCAGCGGCGCGATTTTCTACGACATCCTTGGGCGTGAATATATTGATTGTCTGGGCGGCTACGGACTGCTGGATCTGGGCTGGTCACACCCCGAGGTCATCCAGACGGTGCGCGCCCAGCTCGAGCGCACGCCAATGCCCAGCCAGGAGTTGATCGATCCGCTGCGAGGCGTGCTGGCGCGCTTGCTGGCCCAGATCACCCCCGGCGACATCAAATATAGCTGGTTCTGCGCCTCAGGCACAGAAACGATCGAAGCCGCGCTTAAGGTGGCCAAGCTGTACACCCATCGCAACGGCTTCATCGTCGCCGTCAAGGCGTTCCACGGTAAGACGATGGGCTCGCTGAGCATGATGGGCAAGGCGGATTACCGCCGGCCGGTGGGCACACTGTATGGCGGCCCGGTGTATCATGTGCCCTTCGGCGATGCTGACGCCGTGGAGCGGCAACTGGAGATCTGCGCCAAAGTCGGCATCGACATTGCAGCCTGTCTGTTCGAGCCGATCCAGGGGGAGGCTGGCGGTATCGTCCCGCCGGACGACTTCTGGCCGCGGGTGCGCGAAGCCACGAAACACTATGGCGTGCTGCTGATCGCCGACGAAGTTCAGACCGGCATGGGGCGCACCGGCAAGCTGTGGGGGCTGGATCACTGGAACGTCGCCCCCGACATCCTGGCAGTCGCCAAATCCCTGGGCGGCGGGGTGATGCCCATTGGCGCAGTCTGCTCCACCGAAGAGATCTGGCAGCCGATGATGTATCCCAACCCCTTCATCCAGACCACCACCACCGGCGGCGGGGCGCTGGCGTGCAGCGCGGCGATTGCGGCGATCCATGTGACCTTGCGAGACCGCCTGTGGGAGCAGGCAGCCGCCAAGGGTGAGTACATCATCCCTAAGCTGGAGGCGCTGGCGGAAAAGTATCCCCAAATCTACACCGGCATTACCGGCAAAGGCCTGTTGATCGGCATGCATTTTCACGATGCGGAGGTGGGTTATAAGGTGGCCGCAGGCCTGTTCAAACGCGGGGTGCTGGTCGCCGGCACGCTGACCAGCGCGCACACCATCCGCATCGAGCCGCCGTTGGTGATTACCTACCAGCAAATTGACGAGGTGCTCAACCGCCTGGAAGACACGCTGGCGGATGTGGCAAAAACCATCTAAATTTATTCTATTCACAAAAGGAGGTCAATATGGAACTTGAAGGATATGAATATGCGTGGCTGGTTATCGTCGGCATCGCTGTGTTCTTTGCGGTGCGCCTGGCGGTGGGTTATTGGGCTTCCAAAAAGGTCTCAACTGCCGCTGACTACATTGTCGCCGGCCGCCGCCTGCCAATTTACCTGGCTTCTGCCTCCATCATGGCGACCTGGTTTGCTGCTGAGACGATGATGGGGGCCTCTTCGACCGCCTATCAGTACGGCTTCCAGGGCGTGGTGTTCGATCCCTTCGGCGCAGCAGCGTGCCTGTTCATCTCCGGGCTGTTTTTCATCCGCCTGATGCGCAGAGCACGCTATCTGACCGTCGTGGATTTCTTCCACCGCCGCTTTGGTAAGGAGATGACCATATTGGCCTCAATCGCTCAGTTGTTGACCTACTTTGCCTGGACCGGCGCGCAGATCGTGGCAGGCGGCAATATCATTCACGCTCTGCTGGGCTGGCCGGTCACGACTGGCATGATCCTGGTAGCGCTGATCGTCACCTTCTACACCATGATGGGCGGTATGTGGGCGGACACCCTGCTGGACTTCATGCAGATGTTCCTGACCGCAGCAGGCGTCACAATGATCTTTGTCGCTGTACTCGGTGCGGTGGGTGGTTTCAGAGGCATGGTCGAGGGTGCAGGGTCGCTTTATACTTCCCGGCCGTTCACTTTACTGCCCATCGAGGGCGAGGGCTACCTGGGTTATACGGGTGGTATCGCTGCATTTTACTGGCTGGCAGCCTGGATGGCGATCGGCTTCGGTTCGGTGCCCACGCAAGACCTGATGCAGCGCTCGATGGCCGCAAAGAATGAAGCCACATCGGTATGGGGCTCGTACATCGCCGGTTTCTTGTACCTGTTCTTTGGCATCATGTCGCCGCTGATCGGCATCATGATGTTCAAGCTCAACCCGAACATCGCGCCGGAGAACACCGAATACCTTCTCATCACCGCAGCCATGGAGCATCTCAACCCGGTGCTGGTGGCCTTATTCATTGCCGCCCTGGCTTCAGCTCTGATGTCCACATCCGACTCTTCTGTTCTGGCAGGGGCGTCAGTAGTCACGGAGAACATCATCCCGGCCTTCAAGAAAGACTTCACCGACAAGCAGAAGCTTTTGTGGACGCGGATCATGGTGCTGGTGATCGGGATGATCAGCATCGCCATCGCCCTATGGGCCGGCACGATCTACGACCTGGCAATGGTAGCATGGTCGCTGCTGCTGGTGGGACTGTTTGCACCTTTTGCATTCGGCATGTACTGGGGCAAAGCCAATCGCTCAGGAGCGATTGCTTCCTTCCTGGGCGGATTTGTCACCTGGGTAATTCTGGGCGTTTACTATTACCAGACCTCCACCTTTGCTATTTGCGAGGGTGACTTCGGCTGCGCATTTTGGGATGCTGTTTACATCAGCTCGACGCCAGCCTTCTTGGCTTCAGTGGTTCTGATGGTCGTTGTTTCGTTGGCAACGCAGAAAATCGATCAGCCGCGACCACTCACCGATGTGGACGGCAATCCACTCCAGCTCGCCAGACGATTGGGTCTGCTATCGCTGAAAAGAGCAATCTGGGGAGAGGCTGAGGAAGACCTTGTGCCGGCCAAGCCTGCCGAGACCCTTACCCCAGCAGATTGACCTCTCCCCTCGACCGGATAGAGCGCCGCATAACGGCGCTCTATCCCCATCGAAGATTTCAAGGAACTCGTTCGCGCGTTTCGATTGAAATTCCGGAAAACATCTACCGCAGTCTGACTATCCATAGAAAGGAGGCATTTTTATGAGAGTGCTGCTGGTCGGCGTCGGGGGAGTTGGAGAAGCAATTGCGGTGATTGCAAAATCACGCCCCTGGGTGGAAAAGATCGTCCTGTCGGATTACAACCTTGCACGAGCCCAAGAAGTGCAGGCCAAACTAGGCGATCCGGAGCGCTTCCCGGTGGAGTTTGTGGATGCTGGCAAACAAGAGATGGTCGAGGCGCTGGCCAACCGATATGAGGTGGACCTGATCATGAACGCCTGCGATCCGCTGTATAATGTGCCTATTTTCGAGGCAGCCTACAACACCGGAAAAAACTACATGGATATGGCGATGACGCTATCTGAGCCGCATCCACAGGATCCCTATCACCAATGCGGTGTTAAGTTGGGCGACTACCAGTTCGAGCGCGCTCATCTGTGGGAGGAAAAGGGGCTGCTGGCCATTGTGGGGTTGGGCGTAGAACCGGGCATGGCCGATGTCTTCGCCCGCTACGCCCAGGATTACCTGTTCGATGAGATTGAAGAGATTGGCATCCGCGATGGCGCCAACCTGGAAGTGCGCGGCTACGAGTTTGCCCCCAACTTCTCGATTTGGACGACCATCGAAGAATGCCTGAACCCTCCCGTAATCTGGGAAAAGGACAAAGGCTGGTTCACCACCCCGCCCTTCTCCGAGCCGGAGATCTTTGAATTCCCCGAGGGGATTGGCAAGCTCGAAGTGGTCAACGTGGAGCACGAGGAAGTGTTGCTGGTGCCGCGCTGGGTGAAGGCCAAACGCGTCACCTTCAAATACGGCCTGGGCGATCAGTTCATCGGCGTGCTCAAAACGTTGCACATGTTAGGCTTGGACAACAAAGAACCAATCAACGTCAAGGGCGTCATGGTCGCCCCACGAGACGTCGTCGCTGCCTGCCTGCCTGACCCGGCGCACCTGGGAGACCGCATGTTCGGCAAGACTTGCGCCGGAACCTGGGTGAAAGGCATCAAAGACGGCAAACCGCGCCAGGTTTATATCTACCAGGTGGCCGACAACGAGGAATGCATGCAAAAGTGGGGCTGCCAGGCAGTTGTAGCGCAGACCGCCTTCAACCCGGTCATCGGCTGGGACTTGCTGGAACACGGCATCTGGAAGGGCACGGGAGTCTTAGGGCCTGAGGCCTTCGACCCGGTGCCATTCATGGAGAAAATGGCGGAATATGGCTTCCCATATGGGATCAAGGAAATGTAACCGCGTCCTGCGGTATCACCGTTTTTAACCGAGGAGCAGGAGGCAAAAATGGAAACCTACGAATACGCTGGTCTGATCATCGGCGGGATCATCCTGATCCTGATCGTCCGCATTATTATCGGTTTCTGGGCAGCGAGGAAAGTGGAAACCAACGTTGACTACGTCCTGGCTGGCCGCCGCCTCCCTTTGTGGATGGCCGCGCCTTCGATCATGGCCACCTGGTTCGCAGCAGAAACCCTGATGGGCGCCAGCAATGAAGCCTACCAATACGGCTTCCAGGGCGTGGTTTTCGACCCATTCGGAGCGACCATGTGTCTGGTCATCGCTGGCATCTTTGTTGTCCGCCTGGCGCGTCGCGCCCAGTACGTGACCATCATGGATTTCTTCCAACACCGCTATGGCACAGCCATGTCGGTCATCGGCACGGCCACGCAAATCATCACCTATTTCGGTTGGACGGCGGCCCAGATCGTGGCGGGCGGCGCTATCCTGCAAGCGCTGCTGGGTTGGCCGCTGCAGAGCGGCATGATCCTGGTGGCGACGGTGGTGACCTTATACACATTGATGGGTGGCCTTTGGGCAGATACTGCGCTGGACTTCATGCAGATGTTTCTGACCTGCGCCGGTCTGATCATAATCATGGCCGGGATTATCAGCAGTGTAGGCGGCCTGCGTGAATTGTTTGGAATCGCAGGCGCACAGTACACCACCAACACCTTTGCCATCTGGCCAACCGCCGAGGACGGCTACTACGGTTATTTCGGCGTGCATGGCTTGTTCTACTATATCGCCGCCTGGCTGGCGCTAGGGTTAGGCGCTATTCCAGCCCAAGATTACCTGCAGCGCACCTGCGCCGCAAAAGATGAAAACACGGCAGTGAAAGCCACCTTCCTGGCTGCGATTTTGTATCTGTCGTTTGGGGTTCTGGCGCCGTTAATCGGCGTAGCCGCCTACGGCACGCTTGGCCCAGATCTGGCTCCAGAACAAACCGAGTTCACCTTGCTGCTGATGGCATTCAAGTTCCTGTCGCCAATCCTGGCAGCAGCCTTTGTTGCCGCCGTGGCCTCGGCGCTGATGAGCACCTCCGATAGCTCGATGTTGGCTGGCGCAACGATGTTCACCGAAAACATTTACAAGGTGTTCAAGCCAGACATCTCCGATAAGACCCAGTTGATGCTAACCCGCGTCAGCCTGGTCATCAGTGGGATCCTCAGCTTGGCGATTGCCATGTTCGCCTCGACGATCTACAAACTGGCTGTCCTTGCCAACACCTCCATCCTGGTTGGCATGGCTGCTCCCTACCTCATCGGCATGTATTGGAAGAAAGCCAATCACTATGGCGCCATGGCATCCTTTTTCGGCGGTGTGATCTCATGGATCGTCTTGACCATCGTCTGGATGCAAACCTATGTCCTCCCGGTAGTCTATGAAGGAGAAATGATGGATGACGTGGTGTGGGACTCGATCTATATTGCCTCCACGCCGGCCTTCTTTATCTCCGTCATCCTGCTCTTCGTCGTCTCACTATTGACCCAGAAAGCTGACCCGCCCAAAACCCTGACCGACATTAACGGTCAGTTGGTGAACACGAAGAACATCTTTGCCTGGAGTCCATCGGAAGATTGATTGAGCAGATTGTAACTAAAGAAAGCGTTGACACAGTAACCATCGGATAAACATAGACCGAAGAATGAAGTCAAGAGCGAATCCAAGATTGAGAGGTGTAAGATGCCATTTGGATACAACGGAAAAATTCTGCATGTCGATTTGAACACCGGTTCGCTGGAAGTCGAAGAACCGCCTGAGGCGTTCTATCGCAAGTACATGGGCGGCAGCGCCATGGGGATGTATTACATCCTGCGGGATACACCGGTGGGCGTGGATCCGCTGGCGCCGGAGAATGTGCTGGCGCTGATGGTCAGCGTGACCACCGGTGCGCCGATCTCCGGCCAAAGCCGCCTGAACGCCAACGCCAAATCCCCGGTCAGCGGGGCGATCGGCGACTCGCAATCCGGAGGCTTCTTCCCCGCGGAATTGAAATTCGCCGGTTTCGACGGCATCGTGGTGAAAGGCAAGTCGCCCAAACCGGTGTACCTGTCCATCCTGAACGGAAAAGCCGAGTTGCACGATGCCAGCCACCTGGTGGGCAAAGTCACCGGCGAGGTGGATGCCACCTTGCGCGCCGAGGTCGGCCAACCCAAAGCCGAGGTGCTACAATATGGGCCGGCGGCAGAGAACGGCGTGCTGTTCTCCAGCCTGGTCTCGATGGCCAACCGCAACAATGGGCGCACCGGCATGGGCCTGGTGATGGCCAGCAAGAATCTCAAGGCGATTGTGGTCAAAGGCCGCAACAAACTCGATGTGGCCGACCCGGCCGCCCTGGCAGCGCTCAACAAGGCCGGCCCCAAGATGATGCCGGAAAATCCGGATGTGGACGCCCTGGGCACGCACGGAACAGCCAGCGTGGTGCTGCCGCAAAACATGATGGGCACGCTGCCCACCTTCAACTACAACCAGGCTCAATTCGCCGGCGCTGAGGAGATCAGCGGCGAGCGCATGACCGAGACCATCTTGAAGAAGCGCGACACCTGCCATGCCTGTGTGGTGCGCTGCAAGCGCGTGGTTGAAGCCACCGAAGGGCCTTACACCGCAGATCCCCTGTACGGCGGCCCGGAATATGAGACCTTGAGCACCTTCGGCTCCTACTGCGGCGTCAGCGACCTGGCGGCGATCTCCGAAGCCAACCAGATCTGCAATATGTACGGCGTGGACACCATCTCCTGCGGCGCGACGATTGCCTTCGCCATGGAATGCTTCGAGAAGGGCGTCATCGGCCTTGAGCAGACCGGCGGCATAGAGCTGCGCTTCGGGAACGCCCAGGCGATGCTGGAGACGTTGAAGCAGATCGTCGAAAACCGCGGCCCGTTGGGCAAAGTGCTTTCGCAGGGCTCAGCGCGCGCCGCCAAAGTCTGGGGGCCAGCGGCAGAGGCGTGTCTGATCACCGTCAAGGGGCAGGAAGCGCCAGCGCACATGCCGCAAGCCAAGAAATCGCTGGCGGTCATTTATGCGGTCAATCCCTTCGGCGCCGATCACCAATCCAGCGAGCATGACTGGATGTACGAAGACGGCATTGCCTCGCCGCTCTACCTGGGCCGGCTGGCCGAACTGGATTTGAAAAACCCCTGCCAGCCGGGCAGCCTCGGCGCAGAGAAGGTGCGTTTCGCCGCCTACACGCACATCTTTTACTCCATCCTGGACACCCTGGAATTGTGTCAGTTCGTCTGGGGGCCAGCCTGGACGCTTTACGGCCCCAGCGAACTCGTTGAACTGGTGAGAGCGGTCACCGGCTGGCAGGTCAGCCTGTTCGAACTGATGAAAGTGGGCGAGCGGCGACTGAACATGCTGCGCTACTTCAACGCTCGTGAGGGCTTCACGCGCAAAGACGACGCCCTACCGAAGAAGTTCTTCCAACCCCTGGCAGGCGAAGGGCCAACCGCAGGGGTAGCGATCGATCCGCTTGAATTCGAGGCCGCGCTGGACATCTACTATCAACTCATGGGCTGGACCTCTGACGGAGTGCCCACGCAAACCAAGCTGGTCGAGTTAGGGGTGGTAGAAGCATGAAAGTCAACAACCCACATATTCCTGTTCGGAGATAGGAAGGAGCCATGCCGTCTTACGAAAACGTTCTGCCTCACGTCTCGCCGGTCTGGTCGCGCTACACCCCGATCATCGCCCAACGCGCCGAAGGTTGCTATGTGTACGATCAGGATGGTACGGCCTATTTGGATTTCACCTGTGGCATTGGCGTGACCAACACCGGTCACTGTCACCCGAAGGTTGTCGAGGCTATCCGCAAACAGGCCGGGCTGCTCTTGCATGGACAGGTGAACATCATCTATCATCAGCCGCTGCTCGATCTGGTCGCCGAGTTGCGCCAGATCGTTCATCCGAGCCTGGACGGCTTCTTCTTCAGCAACTCCGGCGCGGAGGCCGTCGAGGGCGCATTGAAGCTGGCCCGCCAGGCCACCGGGAGACCCAACGTGATCGTCTTCCAGGGCAGCTTCCACGGCCGGACGGTGGGCACGATGTCGTTGACCACCTCCAAGACGGTTTACCGCGCTGGCTACCAGCCGTTGATGCCGGGAGTGTTCGTCGCCCCGTATCCTTACGCTTACCGTTTTGGGTGGGACGAAGAAACCACTTCGCGCTGGTGTCTGGACGAGCTCGAATTCCTGCTGAACACGCAGACTGCCCCGCAGGAGACGGCCGCCATCCTGGTCGAACCGGTGATGGGCGAGGGCGGCTATGTGGTGCCGCCCGCCAGCTTCCTGCGCGGCCTGCGCCAGATCTGCGACCAGCATGGCATCCTGTTGATCGTCGATGAAATCCAATCCGGCTTCGGCCGCACCGGCAAGTGGTTCGCTCAGGAGCACTTCGACCTGGTACCCGACATCATGACCGTCGCCAAGGGTATCGCCTCCGGCCTGCCGCTCTCCGGCGTCTTCAGCCGTCTGGAACTGATGCAGAAGTGGGTTCCCGGCTCGCACGGCGGCACCTATGGGGGCAACGCCGTGGCTTGCGCCGCGGCGGTCGCCACCATCCAGGCGATTAAGTCCGAGGGGTTGATCGAAAACGCCCGCGCCAGGGGCGAACAACTGATGACCGGGCTGCGCCATTTGCAGGAGGAATTTCCCGCCATCGGCGATGTGCGCGGCCTCGGGGTGATGATCGGGACGGAGTTCCGCACCCCCGACCGCAAGCCCGACAAGGCGACCGCCAAGGCCGTGGCGCACGCCTGCCTGGACCGCAAGCTGATGCTGCTGACCTGCGGACCGTGGGACAACACCATCCGCTGGATTCCACCGCTGGTCGTCAAACCTGAGCAGATCGACGAAGGGCTGCGCATCTTTCGCTCAGCCCTGGAAGAAGTGGTCGGCTAAGATCTTGCAAGGCTGACAAATTCTCCATCCGGCCTGGAATGCTGTCTCGGGCCGGATGGGTTTTATTCCCCAACGGCGTGCGTTCGGGCGCGGTGCAAGGGTGGCAAGCCCTGCGCAGCCAGTTCCGGGGTGGGCAAAGCGGCCTCGTCGGGCTTATCCGAAAGGCCAAAGAGCAGCGCGCCCCTCTCTCGCCAAGCCATGGCCATGGCGCGCACTTCCTGGGTGATGGTGATCTCATCGGCCAGCAGCCTCTCCACCGGAGCCAGATCGTCGGCGCAACCAAAACGGCGAATGGTCGAGAGGTATTCGTTACGCCGAAAGGCCTTGAACGGCGTTGGGTCCCCGCGTTGCACATTGGCATAGATGTCGCCATGAATCGCAAGCACTGCTTCGGGCAACTGCGCTTTGTCTGTTTCGACGCGGGCGATGAATTGATCAAACGAGGACAACTGCCCGTCGCGCACCTGGGTCATTACCTCACCCCTGCTATAAAGGCCGGCGCCGAGGATCAGACAGATGTAAGCCAGGTAATCCTGGTTGTCGCCAGTAAAGGGGTGAAATTCCGGTTGATTGAGCGGCTCATAAGCTGCGCGGAAGGCTTCCATATCGAACGCTGCGCCCAGCAGGCCCGCCAGCGTGTCCTGCACCGCCTCCAGGCGCGCCTGATCGATCACTGCAGCGTTGCGCCCGCGGGCTCCCAGAGCGGTCTTATCCAGATCGACGATCACCGCGGCCTGCTCGTCCACCGGCAAGCCCTGCGCCTGGCAAAAGCGGTCGAAATCCTCCAACGCCACCCAACGGTTGGACAGGTACAGCGACAGTCCCTGGCCGGCCGGGATGATTTCCACGCTCGGAGCGGCCCGGGTCTCCGAACCGATGAAGGCTATGCCCGGCCAGCCGCCCGCCGCACAAAGGTTGACAAAGGCAGCGCCGTCCAGCATGCGCGTATCGCCGACAAAAATCAGCCGCTCGATAGGCGTCCCAGGGGTATCCAGTTGTCGGGCTGCCCCCAGGATCTGAACCACCACCTGAGCATATGCCGGGTCGGTCTTGCGCGGGATTGTCCCGCCAGGCAGTCCCAATTCGGCGCGCAGGTCATCCAACCCCGGCAGAGCCGGATCGAGCGGCGCCAGGTTACGATAGGCGACCCGATCGCCCAGGAAGTCGTGCACCGTCGCCTCGCCATAATTTTTCACTGAACCCTCTCCCAAGTTACAAGATTCCGATCAGGATGACCAGCCGGACAGGATCAGATCGTGCAGGGCGCGCACGGCTGTATCTGCATCCGCCGCCGCCACCACCAGGCTGATGGAGACCTCCGAGGATCCCTGGGCGATGGCGATCACGTTGACGCGCTGCTGCCCTAGAGAGGTGAACACCCGCCCGGCGATTCCGGGGGTGTGAATCATCCCTGCTCCGACCACCGTAATGATCACCACTTCATCCGTCGCCCAGATGCGGTCGATGTCCTGCTTCGCCAGCTCGGTGCTGAAAGCCTCCTCCAGGGCGGCAATGACCTGATCTGCAGCCACGGAGGGAACAGCAAAGCAAATCGACTGTTCGGATGAGGCCTGAGTAATCAGCGGGACACTGGTGCCTGTAGAAGCCACTGCGCCGAAGGTGCGCGCCGCCACGCCAGGCACGCCGAGCATACCGCGCCCCTCGATGGTGATCAGGCGCTGCCCGCGGATCGCTGTGACCGCCTTGACTTCGCCATTGTGAGTAGCCTGACGGTCGGCCACCAGCCGGGTTCCAGGATGCTGCGGGTTGAACGTATTGCAAATGCGCAAGCCGATCCCGGCATCGATCACCGGGCGGATGGTCTTGGGGTGCAATACCTTGGCGCCAAAATAGGCCAGCTCTGCGATTTCGCGGTAGGTCAGTTCAGGGATCGTACGCGCCTCGGGCACTGCGCGCGGGTCGGCGCTCATCACGCCGTCCACGTCGGTCCAGATCCACACGTCATCGGCTGGCAGCACGGCCCCCAGAATGCCCGCCGAGTAATCGCTGCCGCCGCGCCCCAGCGTGGTCGTGACGCCTTCGGGGGTCGCTCCGATGAAACCGGTCACGACCGGAACCCGACCCTGATCCAGGATCGGACCCAACACCAGGCGTGAGCGTTGTTGCGTGGCGGAGAGATCGGGATGGGCGTTCTGGAAATTGTGGTCGGTCACGATGCATTGTGTGGCCTCCACATACTGCGCCGGAACGCCGGCGCTATCCAGCGCGGCAGCGAGCAACCGCACGCTCATCCGCTCCCCCAGCGCAGCCACCGCATCCAGGGCGCGCGGCGTCGCCTCCCCCAGCACAGCGATTGCCTGGCAAAAGTTCATAAACTCAGAAATCAAGTGGGAAACGTCTTGCTTCACCTGGGCGCGCCGCGCCAGATCGCTCACCAACCGATCTGCGATGGCAAAATGCATCTCCTGCAAGCGCGCTTCCGCGGCATAGAAGGTGCGCGCCTGCTCGCGGGCAGCCCGGATGGCGCTATCGAGCAACAAATTGGTCACGCCGCTGAGCGCCGAGATCACCACCACCACCCTGGGCCAATCCTGGCGGCTTCGACGGGTGATCTCTACGACCTGCGCCATGGCTTCTGGCGTGCCCACCGACGTACCGCCGAACTTCATCACGAGGGTGGCGCTGCCCGATTCTGCTCTGGTGGCGTGAGAGGGTGTACTTTTACTGGACATGGATCTTTACCTCATCAGGTTTTAAAGACATTGGGGACAAAGCCCACAACAGGCTGATTTTACTGTAAAATGGGAAAGAGTAAAGGATCGAAGCCAGATGCCCATCCGCGTAGCCATCGTTGACGATCAGCCGATCATCCGCAGCGGCCTGAGCGCGTTTATCCGCTCAGCGCAGGATCTGCTTCTGGTGGGCGAAGCCATGGATGGAGAAGAAGCTATCCAGCTTTGCGAATTGGTGAAGCCAGACGTGCTGCTAATGGATATGAAAATGCCGGTTTTGAATGGCATCGCCGCTGCTCAACTGATCCACCAGCGCTGGCCTGAGATTCAAGTCATCTTGATGAGCAACTTCGTTGAAAAGGGCCTGGCGCAAACCGCCCAGGAAGCAGGCGCCAGCGGTTATCTGATCAAGGATATCACCGCCGAAGAGTTGATCGCTGCGATCCGAAAAATCCACCAGGAGCGCCAGTTGATCACCCCCAAGACCCTGGCCAGCCAGGATCCGCTGGAGGTGATCGAGCACATCGGGCGAACGCTGAGCCAGGAGCAGATCGACGCCAGCCGGCTGGCGGGATTGCTGCGGCGTCACCTGCCGGCGATCTTGCCCGGCTGCCAGATCGAAGTGCACGTCTTTCCCGACCGGGAGTTCCTGTATTTCCCGGCTGATGGACGTCAGCACTTACCCCCGCATGGTTGGAACTGGCTGCAGAGCCAGTCCAGCATCCGGATCATCCATTCAGGAAACCCTTTCCCATGGGCCACGCAAGAACCTTGCGAAAACGATCTGATCCTCTCGCCCATCCTCGCCGGCGGCGGGCAGAGGCTCGGCGGGCTGGCGATATGGGTCGCAGATTCCGGCGAAGAGCCGGGCTGCTTGTTGCCGCCGGTGGAAGCGTTATCCCAGCAGCTTGCTCGCGGCATTTCTCTGATCCAGGGGCAGGCCAGCCGCCCGGCGCCCCAGAACCTGGCGCAACAACTGGCCGCCGCCGCCAAAATTCAATCCGACCTTCTGCCCGCCCGTATGCCGAGCCTGCCTGACTGGGAGTTCGCCGCCCGCCTGGAACCGGCCCTGGAGACATCGGGCGACTTTTACGATTTGATCGCCCTGCCCAACAACCATTGGGGGCTGGTCATCGCCGATGTCTCCGACAAAGGGATGGGGGCGGCGTTGTTCATGGCGCTGAGCAGCACGCTGATCCGCACCTACGCCAAGCAATATCCCACCCTGCCAGCGCTCTCGATCAGCACGGTGAACGAACGCATCCTGTCCGACTCACGCAGCGGGATGTTTGTGACCGCCTTCTACGCCGTGTTGGAGCCGAACACCGGCCGGTTGCGCTACGTCAACGCCGGGCACAATCCGCCCATCCTGATCAGCAACCAGAAAGGCAAGGGGGTTGACCGATTGCAGCCCACCGGCATGGCGCTGGGCGTCATGGGCGAACTAATCTGGAAGCAGAAGGTCGCCCGCATGCTCCCCGGCGATCTGCTGGTGATGTACACCGATGGCATCACCGATGCCCAGGACCCGCATGGGCAATTCTATGGCGAACAGCGTTTGCTTCAAGTGGTCAAGCGGTGTAACTGCCCGGCCCAAGAGACGTTGGAAATCATTCTAGAGGATCTGGATCGCTTCACGGGCGGAACGCCTCAACTGGATGACGTCACCTTGCTGGTGCTGCGCCGGGTGAAATAGCCCCCTAAGGTTCTAAGATCGCCTCTTCCAGCGCGCCAAGCTCCGCCGGGATAGCATGCGGCGCAGGCATGGCGCGTGTGATGATGTCGGGGTCTTTCAGTCCATGACCGGTGCAAACCGCCACCACCCGCCAGCCCTTAGGGCGCAGGCGACCGGCCTGGATTTCGGCTGCCCAACCCGCCAGCCCGGCTGCGGAAGCCGGTTCCACCCACACGCCCTCGGAAGCCAATCGTCGCTGCATGGCCAGGATTTCATCGTCGCTGACGGCGATGATGCGGCCATGCGACTCTTCGGCAGCCTGCAGCGCCTGCTCGCCGCGCGCCGGACGCCCGATGCGGATCGCCGTCGCCACAGTCTCGGGTCGCTCCACGGGACGCCCCAGGACCAGCGGCGCTGCGCCAGCCGCCTGCACACCCAACAGGCGCGGCCTCCCGGTTCCCTTTATCTGCTCGTATTGCTTGAAACCCATCCAATAGGAAGTGATGTTTCCCGCATTGCCCACCGGCAGGCACAGCCAATCGGGGGCGCCATGAAGAGCATCACAAATCTCGAAGGCCGCGGTCTTTTGCCCTTCCAGACGGTAAGGGTTCAACGAGTTTACCAACGCGATCGGGTGCTTTTGGGTGATCTCCACGACCAGCGAGAGGGCATCGTCGAACGATCCTTGCACCTGCACCACCTGCGCCCCATAAGCCGCCGCGCCCGCCAGCTTGCCCGCTGCTACCTTGCCCTGAGGGATGAGCACGATGGCGCGCAATCCCGCCCGGGCGGCATAAGCTGCGGCGGAAGCGGCGGTGTTCCCGGTCGAGGCGCAGATGACCGCTCGAGCGCCGCGCCCCACCGCTTCGCTGATCGCCACCGTCATGCCGCGGTCCTTGAAGGAGCCGGTAGGGTTCAGGCCCTCGAATTTGACCCACAATTCGAATCCACCGCCCAGTTCCTGTGCCAGCCGCGGCATCGGGATCAGCATCGTGTTCCCCTCCGACAAGGCCACCTCAGCGGTATGCTGAGGAATATCCAACAGATGTCGATAGCGATGAAGTACTCCCCGATATAGCATAGCGTCACTCATAAGGCTCAATTATAATACCCATATCCACGACTTCAGCGAAGCTGAAGGCCATCTTGAACTCCTGGGGCGCAGCCGATGCCAGCAGAAATTCTCGATACCCGAAAGACCATGGAGTATATTCGCTTCCTGAGCCAGAAAATTGGCGGAAGGGGGAGTTGCAGCCTTCAGGAGCGCAAGGCCGGCGACTATGTCGCCGATCAACTACGCGCCGCGGGGATCGGAAATGTGCGCGCCGAGATGTTTCAGGCCATCCCGTCCACTTATTCGACCTTTGCTTTGTCGTTTGCCGCGGCGTTCACCGGTTCGCTGCTGCTCCTGTTACTGGGCGGGCGAGATATGCTGACCCTGGCGGCGATATTGAACGGCCTGGGGGTGTGGGGGATGCTGGCCGAGACGGAATTCACGCCCAGTTGGACGCGCTGGGTCTTACCCCATCAACCCAGCCTGAACGTTTCCGGATGGATCGCTCCTGCAGGCCCGGTCCGCCGGCGAGTCGTGCTTTGCGCGCATCTGGATACACATCGGACGCCAATATTCTACTCCTCGAAGCGCTGGCATGCCCTGTTCGGAGCGCTGGTCGGCTTGACCTTTCTCAGCATGGCGGCTGGGGCCGTGATCTATTCCTGCGCTGCGCTGCTCGGCTGGGGCGGTCTGCGCTGGGTCAGCCTGGGGCTGATTCCATTCCAACTCTTCGCCCTGGCGATGTGTCTGCATGCTGAATTCACGCCTT
Source organism: uncultured Anaerolinea sp. (assembly GCA_964503145.1). GTDB lineage: Bacteria > Chloroflexota > Anaerolineae > Anaerolineales > UBA4823 > RBG-16-57-11. The sequence goes on from CAZCYV010000008.1 coordinate 31,710, forward strand.
TCTCGGCGGGAGCCAACGACGACGCTTCCGGCGTCGCTGCAGCGCTCACCCTGGCGAGGAAGTTGACAAAGAATCCGTTGCGAGGCACAGAGGTGCACTTGTTGTTCACAGGTTGCGAGGAGGTCGGCGCCCGGGGGATGGCCGCCTACCTGGACCAACGTGCCAAAGAACTTGGGCCAGAGACCCTGTACATTGTCCTGGATGAAGTGGGCCTGGGCGCGCTCAAGTACCTGACGAAGGATGGATTGCTGCTCAAGCATCCGACCCATCCGCGGGCCTTGCAGGCGGCGCGAGAGGCGGCGCGGGCTTTGCCCGAGCTGAAAATCCAGGAAGGTCCAGGGGTTGCCTACACAGACGCCCTGCAGGCCACTCGACGTGGCTTGATTGCCCTGACCGTGTGTACCGTGCCGGAGCCCGGTTCGGGGGTCGAATCCCATTGGCACCGCATGAGCGACACACTGGAAAATGTGCGCCTCAGCGACATCGAAAACTGCCTGAGCTTTGTCTGGACGTTGCTGCAGCAATGCGACCAACAGGCCGTTGCAGCGCAGCCATCGGTCAGCGAACGATGATCGAGGTGCGCGGGCCAACCGGGCTGGCGACGACCACCTGACCTTCGCGGCGCAATTCTCCCTGATAATTCTTCTCGCCAGCATATACCTGCCAGCCGCTGAGCACGAAAGGCAGCGGCCCATCTGCCGCCAGCCACTCGCCATTGTACTTGCGGGCGATGTGGACATGCGTACCGGTGGCATTGCCGCCCTCACACGAGGGGTGCCCTAGCCGATCATCCAGGCGAACCAGCGTACCAGCCGGGATGCGCTCCAGATCGGCGATATGCAAGAAGACGATCACCCAACCTGTTTGCTCGAAGCCATCGCCATCCAGATCCAGGGCGACGACGTTGCGCCTGGAGCGCGTCACCACCCCATCGGCCGGGGCGGTCACCCAGGCGCGGGACACTGCGCAGGTCCTTTCGCCGGTCACCGGGGCAAAATCCAGCGCGCCGCGTGGGCTGCCCGTCTTCCAGCAGAGATGCGGCCCGCCGGTCAGACTCCAGCGTTCGCCCGGCGCAAAGGGCAGAGCCAGCTCTGGCTGTTGCAAGCCAGCAGGGAAGAGTGGTCCAAACTGCGCCGCCTCCATCCAGGGGTCGCCGAACATTGAGGCGTATTGGCCGGTAAAACCTTGCGGCCCATAGATGGCCGCCTCCCAGGCGGCCCGATCGTAGAGCCGGGCGAATACGCTTTGAACGGCGATCGAACCCGCGTTCAAGGCAGGGCTGAGCCGAATGCTGCCGCCATCCCGATAGCGAAGCTCAGTAAACGTACCGGCGCGCCAGCCATAATAGCCGATGTTCAGGTGTGTGGTAGCAATGACCAGCTCCTTGTATAACCCCGTCCAACCGGAGACATGGAAACCCAGCGGGTAGCGGATCGCCAAAGCGTCTCTGGGCGTTCCACTGACCCAACCGGATTGAAACTCCAGCAGCGCCAGCAGCAACCTGGGATGGATGGATGCCTCGGCAGCGACAAGTTCTACGATCTCCGCGCCGCTGAGCACCTGGTCGCCGACGCGCTCCTGATAGGCGCTGAGATAACCGCCCGCCTGACGAATATAACCGCTCAAGTCGAAGCCGGCGGCGGTGGGCGAATTAACCACCGCGCTATCGGGAAGTATCGCACTGGGATAGGGCGTCTCGCCCAGCAGATTGGGAAACCATAACTCCTGGCCGTAGGGGATCAAGGCCGTCGAAGGGACCGGCGTTGAGGAAACGATCTGCTCCGGTTCTACGCCAAACCGGCCTGCCAGGGAGGTCAGGGTGTCTCCGGGTTGAGCGATGTAACGAATGCGCGTCGGATCGGTGAACGAGGCCCCCGGTGTGGCAGGCTGCAGACCGAAGGGCGTGGCTGTTTGCAGGCCAGTCATCGGGGCCGCCGCCTCGCCTGGAGCGACCGTAGCAGTCGCCGGCGCCGGCGCAGCCAGCGTCTGGCGCAGCGCTTCAACGGAGAGAGCCGTCGGCCGCGCCGGATATCCCGGATAATTGCAGGCCAGCGAGATCAGCATCCAGCCGATCAGCAGGAGAGGAAAGCGACATGGTTTTTTCCCCTTCGCCATCGGTCAATCTCGCCTCAAATCGCTCAGCACCTGAAATTGCGCCAGCAACATCCCCAGCAGCATCACCGCGCAACCCAGTATCTGCAGCGGGCTGAGAAGCTCGCCCAAAAACAGCCAGCCCGCCAGCGCAGCGAAGACCGCTTCCAGGCTCAAGATGATCGCGGCGTCGGCGGGCGGCGCCACGCGTTGTCCTACTGCCTGCAATGTGTATCCCAGGCCGACCGAGATCAGGCCGGTATAGGCCACTGCCCATCCATTCTGGATCAACGCCGGCAGCATTTGCCTTTCGATGAGCATGCCGAGGGCCAAACTGATCAGCGCGCAAACCAGATATTGCCCAACGGCAAATTGCAGCACGTCCAACTGCTGCACCAGGCGACCGGTAAAGATCACATGCAAAGCCCAGAACACCGCCCCCGCCAGTTCCAGGGCGTCGCCGCGATTCAGGCGCAATTGTCCGCCGGTGCTGAGCAAAAACAGCCCAACCGCCGCCAACACCGCTCCCAGCCAGGTGATCTGCCGCACCGGCTGGCGAAATAACAGCCCCAAGAGCAACGGGATGAAGACCACATATAAGCCGGTGATGAACCCCGCATTGCTGGCAGTGGTGTACTTCAGCCCGGTTTGCTGCAGCGCTGCACCGCCAACCAGCAGAGCGCCGACCAGGACCACTCCCGGCAAGTTCTTGCGGCTCAGGCCTGGCATCTGCGGGCCAGTGAGCGCCCTGGTGGCGGCCAGCGGCGCCAGAGCCGCCCCGGCGAGCAGAAAACGCAGCCCATTGAAGAGATAAGTCCCCACCTGCGGGGCCGCAAACCGTTGGACCACAAAAGCGCTGCCCCAGATGGCTGCCACTGCCAGCAGGGCCAGGTCTGCGCGCAGGCGTTGCCGACGAGCCAGGGTTATGTCTGAGGGAATCTGCTGCACGGTCACGATAGGCTCGATTATAACGCCACCGGAGATCTCATTTCACGGCAATGGGCGCAGCAAGTCGAGGGGATTCAGGAGTTGGAAAACGCCGCTCACCCGCCACACACAATAGTTTCCCATTTCTCCGGTCGTGGCGGTGTTGTCATAATGCGCCATGCTGACGAAACGCGCCCCTGCCGGCCCCAGGCGCGCTTCCAGATGCAGATGGGGGTTGAGCGCATTGCCGCTCTGACCAATCCGCCCAATCGTCTGGCCGCACTCGATGCGGTCACCCAGCCCAAAAGCGGGCTGGCTTTCCAGATGGGCATATAGCACATATAACGACCAGACGGACGGATCCCAGGGCGGTTTGGGGGTCATCGGCGGGCAGTTCAGCGCCGGATTCGGGGTAAGCGCCGGGGCTGCGGTGGGCAGGTGGATTTCCGCCAGCACATCGGGCGGCAGCGCTTCTATGGGCGTTTCGATCAACAAAGCGTAGCCGTAAGGAAACCGTTCCGCCGTGACCATCGCTGCACTTCCGCTCAAAACAGCCAGCACCGGCGCGCCAGCCAGGGCGATGCCCTCTTGCTGCACCGCCAGATCGACCCCCTGATGCGGATCATCGCTGCCGGGCGGAGGCGGGTTGAAGGGGTTGCTGATCGCGGCGACTAACTCGGCTTGAGAAGCCCCAGGAAAGGGCGAACAAACTTGCGCCGCGGCTGGCGGCGTCGGAGAGACCGGGTAAAGCTCCTGGGTGGGAGGCGGAGGCTGAAGCGCTGGTGGACTGGGACTTGCTTGGCGATGCGAGGTTGCCGAAGGGACGATCGTCGGAGCGCTGACTTTGGGAACTGGATCATACTCCTGCATGGAGGCGCAGGCTCCAAGCCAGGCGCAGAAAAGCAATCCGCCTGCGAATTGAATTGCTTTTTTCACCCAATGCGATTTGGGCTTGCTCATTTCGCCATTTTACCTCTATAATCCCCTGAGACCAATTCTTGCTCTGAAGGATGTCCCTCATGCGCTACGACTTTGACCAAATCATCGATCGCCGATCGACAGACAGCTTCAAGTGGAACGCTTATGGCCCCGAGGCGCTGCCCATGTGGGTGGCCGATATGGATTTTGCCGCCCCTGAGCCGGTGATCCGGGCGCTGCGCCAGAGGATCGATCACGGCGTTTTCGGCTACCCGATGGGCTTAATGAATTCTCCTAAGGAGCTGCCAGAGCTACGCGCCACGATCGTCGATCGCCTGGCCTCTCTATATCGCTGGCAGATCGAGCCAGAGGATATCGTCTTCATCCCCGGGGTCGTGGTCGCCTTCAACCTGGCCTGTCATGCGCTGGCGGCCCCAGACCAGGGGGTGCTGGTGCAGACCCCCGTGTACACGCCGATCCTGACCGCTGCCCAGGAGACCGGCCGGCTGCACCAAGAGATGGAACTCACCCGCCAGGCGGACGGCTCCTACACAGTGGATTGGGATCAGTTCGAAGCCAGTATCACACCTCAGACACGCTTATTCATTTTGTGCAATCCACACAACCCGGTGGGAAAGGTCTTCCAGACGGACGAACTCGAGCGCCTGGCGGAGATCTGCCTGCGCCACGAGGTGTTCATCTGCTCCGACGAAATCCATTGCGATCTGGTGTACCACGGCCACCGCCACACCCCCATCGCTTCGCTGGCGCCAGAAATTGCCCAAAAAACGATCACGCTGATGGCTCCCAGCAAGACGTTCAACATCGCCGGCCTGCAATGCTCCTTTGCGATCATCCCCAATCGAGAACTGCGCAAGCGCTATCTGGAGAGCCGCAAGGGATTGGTGCCCTGGGTAAACGGGCTTGGACTGCTGGCCGCCCAGGTCGCCTATCAGGAAGGCCAGGAATGGTTGGATCAGTTGCTGCAATACCTGGAAGGGAACCGAAATTACCTCTACGAATATGTGCGGCAGCACATGCCCGAAATCAAGATGGGGCTGCCACAGGCGACATATCTGGCGTGGTTGGACTGCCGCGCCTCGAGCCTTTCGGATGACCCCTACCAGATCTGCCTGAGCCGGGGAAGGGTGGCGTTGAACGATGGCGCAAAGTTCGGCCGCGGGGGCCAGGGATTCGTGCGCCTGAACTTCGGCTGCCCACGCGGGTTACTCCAGGAAGGTTTAGAGCGACTGAGGCAGGCGATCTATCAGGGATAGTAGCCCCCACCCGAGTCGTCTTTTTCCCGAGTGGGCTTGGGGGTCGGTCGAACCCCGGTTGGCGTGGGAGCGCCAGCCTCGGGCGCCGGCAAATCAAAGCAATTGCCGCTGCCAGGGATTATCGTGTGATCCGGGTTGGCCACTGCGGCGCAAATCTGCGTCGCATCTGGCGGGCGATCATAGATCGTGGCTTCGCGGAAGGGGCGCGGGCCTACAAACATCAAATATGGTCCCTTGCCTGGAAGCCCGGCGTCTTCGATGCTGGTGGTGTTGAAAAAGAAATGGATGTGCCGTCCGGCCATCGACTCGACGAACGCCAGGGTCTCGTAATTGACGACGTAATTTTCGCCATCCAGGGTAACGTTCACGATGAGCACATAGGGCGTCCCCGGCGGTATCGGCGTGGGCTGATTGGGGTCCAGAGTGCGCGTGGGCGGCGGCGTGAAGGTTGGGGGTAGCGGAGTCGGTGTGGAGGTAAAAGTGGGCAAAATCTGGACCATTCCCGCGGTTTGCGTCGCCGCGCCGACCACCGTCGATAGCGCGTTGCGCGTCTGCGCCACCACCGTCTGAGTTTCCACCAACGCCAGCGCGGCTGCCTGGGAACTACCGCTGCCGCCCCATAGCTGAGCGGCGATCACGGCTGCACTGGCCGCCAGGCAAACCACGATCACCAGGGCAGCGGCGCAGCCTCCCGCCGCCAGCCATTTACGACGTTGGGGCGCTGCTGCCAGGCTGCCGGTACTCGGCGCGCCTGTTGCAGTGGTGCCAGGAAAAAGCTTGGGGTCAGTTCCCAAAGGAACTGCTGAAGACCCGCTGGCCTCCATCTGATGCATCGAGGACTGGCGAATGGTCGAAGAATGCACCTGAACAACCCCCGAGGTGGAAGCGCCAGCGGCAAGCCCTTGCAACTCGGCGAGCACTTTTTTGAGCGCCCCGGCCATCTCGGCAGCGGATTGGTAGCGCCGATTGGGGTCCTTTTCCAGGCATTTCTCGACCACCCGCACCAAAGGCTCCGGGATGTCGGGTTGCAACTGACGCAAGTCTGGCACCGGATCATTCATGTGCATCATCATCAGGCTCATATTCGAGTCGGCCTCGAAAGGGGGACGGCCATGGACCATCTCGAAAAGGGTGACGCCGATCGAATAGATATCAGAGCGCTGATCAATACGATCGCCGCGAACCTGTTCTGGCGACATATACAGGGCAGTACCGATCACTGCGCCGGTCGCAGTATGCTGTTGGCCTCCCACGATTTTCGCAATGCCAAAATCCATTAAGATCGCCTGGCCGTTCAGATCCAACATGATGTTGGCGGGCTTGATATCCCGATGGATCATATTGCGCCGATGGGCGTAATCTACGGCTTCGGTAATGTGCAAGATGTAACGGATGGCTTCGGCATAAGGCAGACGAATCCCATTGGCATTCAGGCGCCGCAACCGCTCCTGCAAAGTCTCGCCGGTCACAAATTCCATGACCATATAATACGTCCCGTGATCGTGGTTGAAATCATAGACCTGGACGATGTTGGGATGGCGCAACTGCGCAACCGCCGCCGCCTCTTCCTCGAAACGGCGGACGAACTCAGGGTTATCGGACAAATGAGAGTGGATGATTTTTACGGCTACTTCCCGACGCAGATTTGGATCCACCGCCTTGTAAACGGCCGACATCCCCCCTTGCCCAAGCAACCGCTCGATGCGATACCGCTCCCCCAGGGTTTTTCCAACCCAATGACTGGCGACCATGATCACTCCTGACAAAACTCAGTTAAACACGGAAAAACACCCGGATTGGCTTTACCGGGCTGCCGGGATAATTCCAAGCAATTGGATCAATCTTGGAAGAATTATAATCCAGGAAATGCCCGTGTCAACCCTGGTATGAAGATTGCAACGCGAGATAATTGTGCAAATAACTTGACGCTTCAAGCGGATTGTGCTAGTATCATTGCAAGAAAAATGGCGGTCCCTGATTTGTCTGGCCAGACCACCCTTCCGGGTATTCAGGCAAACCAGGAGGGTCATAATCGTAATAAGGAGACAGAGATGAAGACCACTCGCGCTTATCCATATCTGCTCGCTGCCTTGTTGCTGATCGTGAGTCTGGCGTGCGTGCGGTCGATCCCGAATCCGAACGCCACAAGGACCACACAGGGTCCGGCAGAGGGCCTGCCAACCGACGCCACCGATGTCATGAATCAGATCTTCCTGTTTGCCACACAGACAGCGATGGGGCCTGGAGGGGTGATCAGCACTCCAGGCGTGCCAGCTACGGAGGGGACCCCGAGCGCGCAGGAAACGCCCATGGCTCCAACCCAGCCGGCTGAGCCGCCTCCGCCGCCCACACAGGTCACGCCGTTGCCGCAGCCGCCGCCGCTGGTCGTGCCGGCGACATACACCCTGCAGCGCGGCGAATTCCCCTTCTGCATCGCCCGCCGTTTCAACGTCGATCCGGCTGAATTGCTACGCGTAAACGGCCTGAGCAGCTACTCGGTGTATTACGCCGGGATGGTGCTGCGCATTCCCCAGTCGGGCAATCCCTTCCCGGGCAACCGGGCGCTCCGGCCACACCCAACGACCCACACCGTGCTTGGCGGAGAAACGATCTACACCATCGCCTGCGCCTATGGCGACGTCGATCCGGACGCAATCGCCTATGTCAATGGATTGACTCCGCCCTATCGGCTGTCGCCAGGCCAGGTTCTGAACATACCCTGACCAACGACCGAAACGTTACGCTTCACCCGCTGTGAAGCAGCTCTTGGTTCTCAAGAGGAGTAGCCAGAAAAGGTTTCAGGGCTACTCCTTTGATTTATACACAACAGCAATCAACTTATTCTAGCTTTGGAGGAAATTGGATGACTTTCGAGACAGAACACAGTCAAACGGTCTTCGAGGGGCGGGTTTTCAATGTGCGCCAGGATCAGGTGCGCTATCCTGATGGCCGTCGGGTGCGACTGGATATCGTCGATCATCGAGACGCAGTCACCATTTTGCCCGTGGATGAAGAGGGCATGATCTGGTTTATCCGCCAGTACCGGCACGCGGCGGGTAAGGAACTGCTCGAGTTGCCCGCCGGCGTGGCTGAGCCAGATGAGCAGGTGGAGGTGTGCGCGCTGCGAGAGTTGCGAGAAGAAATCGGTATGGGGGCAAAGCGCATGGAAAGGATTGGTGGATTCTATCTGGCCCCAGGCTACTCCACCGAATACATGCACGTGTACCTGGCGACCGATCTCTACCCTGCGCCGCTGCCTGGAGACGAAAGCGAAGCTCTGAGCGTGGAAAAAATCGAAGCCAGGCAAGCGATCTACCTGGCCGAGTCGAAGCAACTGAACGACTCCAAGTCGCTGGTTGCGCTGTTCTGGGCGCGCCCCCTGCTGGCCCGGCTGGGCTGGCTGGAATAAAAACTTAGGTGTGGGGGCGATCCGCCCGGCCAGCGCCGGGCTTGCGGCGCGGGATTGGACGGCGGCCTACCTCATGACTCAGCAAGGTGTTAAGTCGGGCCACAGCGCGGGCATCGTATTCGCGCCGACCACACACATCGCACACCCAGGCAGGAAAATTCGGCACCGTGACCAACTCGTCATTCAGCCAGGTGAAGTAGGTCAAGAACTCCAGGCGCAAAACGCCTGTCTGGCATTCCGGGCACAAACCCTGATAAGGTCTGGCGTTGGATTCGCCATCGGCGTTCATATGATCAAAAGGGCCCCGATCAGGCGCTGGCTTCTTGGACAATTTGAACTCCAGAGCTGGAACCCAGACGAGTGGCCCCAGCGGCGATCATCGCTTGAGCGGTCTGCAGGTCGCGGATACCGCCAGCGGCTTTCACCTGCACCGTCGGCCCAACCAGCCGAAACATCAGATCGACATCTTCCACCGTCGCCCCGCCGGGGCCAAAGCCTGTAGAGGTCTTCACGAAATCCGCCCCGGCTGCTTTGCTGATCAGGCAGGCAATAATCTTCTCCCGCCTCGAAAGCAAAGCCATTTCCAAGATCACCTTGACGATTGCGCGCTGGTTGTGCGCCACCTGCGTTACCGCAATTATATCATTTAACACCTGCCCATAGGCGCCGCCTTTGAGAGCGCCAATGTGGATGACCATATCCAACTCCACAGCGCCTGCGCTGAGACAGGAGAGCGCCTCCAGGGCTTTGTAAGTGGGCAGGGTCGCGCCAAGCGGGAAGCCGACCACCGTACACACCTTGACGCTCGTTCCAGATAGCAGACCAGCCGCCAGCGAAGTGAAGGCGGGATTGACGCACACGCTGGCAAAGCCGTATTGGCGCGCCTCATCGCACAGCTTCTTGATCTGCTCAGCGGTGGCTTCTGGCTTCAGCAAGGTGTGATCGATCCACCCGGCGATTTCCGCCCCTACAGGAGGCTGCGGCAAAGGGGGCGCCGGGGGCAGCGCCTGCTCATAGGCATCCGCCATGTCGATCAGTTCGGCCAAAGATTGCATGTCGTTCCTTTCAGGGCGCGGCGTTAGCCACCAAAGGTTTACCGATAAGCCCCCAGGATTCGGGAGGCCAGTAAACAAACAGGGCTTTGCCGATCACGTATTCCATCGGCACCGGCCCCCAATTGTGCGAGTCGGATGAGTTATTGCGATTGTCACCCAGCACAAATAGCGAACCTTCGGGCACACGCCATTCGCTCTGGTAACGCGGCGCAGCAGCGATATAAGGCTCATCGATCAGTTCGTCGTTGACGTAAACTTCGCCATTGACAATGCGAATCCGGTCGCCCGGCAACCCGATGATGCGTTTGATGTATTCCTGCTCCGGATCACGCGGATAGCGGAAAACGATCACATCGCCATGCTTCGGCTCGCCGAACTTGTAAGCCAGCTTATTAACGATGACGAACTCGCCGTTGTGCAGCGTCGGCTCCATGCTGAAACCGTCCACGCGGATTCGGGCGGAGACGGCGTTGATGCCGATAAACAGCACGGCCGAGAGGACGACCGTTTCCACGATATCCAGCAAAAACCGCCAAAAGCCTGAGCCGCGCTTTTGCTCTGCAGCAGGCTGTGTATCGGTATCTAAAGGCTGACCTTCGAAGAATTGATTTTCCATGTTTGTGAACAGGATTATAAAACCGCTTGGATAGCGCTACAAGACCCAAATGATTAGAGTGCTTTCATATCCCCTTCTAGCGTCGCGGCCGAAGCACCAGACGAATAGGCGTCCCTAAAAACGGGTAGCTCTCACGCAGGCGGTTTTCCAGGTAGCGCAGATAGCTGAAGTGCGCCAGCTTTGGATCGTTGACGTAGAGCAAAAAAGTCGGCGGATCGCTGCGCACCTGGGTGGCGTAATAGATTTTGAACTGCCGGCCAGAACGCGAAGATGGAGAAAACTGATCCTGAGCTTTTTGCAGGATTTGATTGAGCTGGGAAGTAGATAGGCGTACCAGCCGTTCTTCTTGCACCTGCAGCGCCAGAGGTAACACACGTTCGACGCGCTGACCGGTCTTGGCGGAGATGAACAACACCGGCACAAAATCCATAAAATTCAACTCGTGACGGATCTTCTGAGTGTAATCCTCCATCGTGAAGGCGTTCTTTTCGACGGCGTCCCATTTATTGACCAGGACAATAGCGCTCTTCCAGGCATCTAGAATAAAGCCTGCAATGTGCGTGTCTTGGGCGGTAATCCCGCTGATCGCATCGATGACCAGGAGCACCACATCGGCGCGCTCGATCGCCCGAAGCGAGCGCAGCACGCTATACTTCTCCACGCCGGGCATGATCTTGCCGCGCTTACGGATGCCGGCAGTATCGATCAGCGTAATAGGCACTTCCCCAAAGGTCATCTGAGTATCGATTGCGTCACGAGTGGTCCCCGGGATTGGGCTGACGATCGCTCGTTCTTCACCCAGCAAACGGTTGAGCAGGCTGGATTTGCCTGCATTGGGTTTGCCCACGATGGCGATCTTGACGGTATCAGGCTCTTCGGGCTGCTCCTCCGGCCTGTGAACCGCCAGCTCGGCCACCAGCGCATCCAGAAGATCGCCCGTGCCGGTGCCATGCAACGCTGAGATCGGATAAGGTTCACCCATCCCCAATTCATAGAACTGTAAGGCCTGAGCGCGACGGGCAGGGCTATCGGCTTTATTGACGACCAGCAACACCGGCGGGGTCAGCCGACCTTTCTCCAGGCGCTGACGCTGGCGCAGGATTTGCGCCACCTCCTGGTCAGCAGGTGTGACGCCGCTCTCCGCATCGGTTAGAAAAAGGACTGCGTCCGCCTCATCGATGGCCAGCTCGGCCTGATAGCGGATTTGCTCGATAAATTCTGCCGATCCGATCGAGAGCGGCTGGCGGCCAGCGCTGGCCTGCGTGGGATCGATTCCGCCGGTATCTACAATGGTAAAGTTGACCCCGTTCCATTCCGCTTCGGATACAATCCGATCTCTGGTCGTTCCAGGGGTCTCATCCACGACCGCCAGACGTTCGCCTGTCAGGCGGTTGAACAGGGTACTTTTCCCTACGTTGGGTCTGCCAACCAGGGCAACAACGGGTTTCGACATCTTCAATCCTTAAGGCCGCGCCGAGGGTGTTGGCGTGAGCAAAGGTGTGACACCCGGAACCCCGGTCGCCGGAGGCGTTTCGCCGGGAAGCGAGGTTGGAGCCAGCTCAATCGTCACTTCTACACTCTCGGGCAGGGTGGTTTGTACGCGCACTTCTTCCGGTTTTAAGTCAACCACCACCTGGCGCTGATAAACCCCTTCGGGCAAATCGGTCAGATCGACAATTGCGCGGAAGTTCGCGGGCGTCAACTGATCCAGTATGTTCAGAGGTCCTGAGACGATCACATCCACAGTGGCGGGAGAGATATCCACCTGCAATCCCGGCGACAGACCAACCGCCTCGACTGGGACGGTAAGGGTCAGGCTGCCCTCGATCGCCGCGACACCCACCTGTACCAGCACGCTCGGTTCTCGCACCAGGGTGACGTTTCTGGGCAGGTTCAACCCGATAGAGATCTCCACATCATCACTCAGGCCCGTCAGGTCCACCGGCAGCGTCTCGACAAAACCCGGGATCTGGTCAATGAGATCCGGGTCATCCGAGAACAGCGTCACGGTGGGAGGGGAGACCGAAATGCTGGTCAAGCGGTAACCATCGGCGACCTGACCCTTAGTGACCACCTTGACTGCAACGTTTTTGAATCCGCCCAAGAGGCGAATGGGCAAGTTTACAGCAACCTCGCTGGGCATAACTTCTACATTCGTCACCGGCGACCCATTTTCATCCAGCAGTTCAACCCGATATCTTTGGTTGATCGGCTCGGTAGCTCCGCTGATATTCAGAGAGACCCGCGCCGTAGCGACACGATCGACCTGCGACTCCGGACCAGAAATCGACACCTGCTCGGGTTCAATGGTCAGATCTCCTCGCTGGTAGCCGAAAGGCAAGCTGCCAACAACAAGCGGCTCTACCCTGATTGTGCGTTGGAGCAACGGTTCAAGGATCAGAAAGATATGCTCCGGATCGATTTGTACATGCCGCACGGGACTGGCGTTTACGCTGCTTTTGACTTCGACTTCATGTTCGCCTGCCCCCAGGCCCGAAAGATCAATCCAGGCTTTCATCAAGGTCGGATCACTGTTCAGCTTGTTCCAGATCGAACGCGGCGCTTCCAGGGTCAGGCGGGCCTGGCGAGGGATTTCATTCACCAGCAGCAAATTTGGATCCTGGCCGATGATTTGAATATCGAGCGGGCGCGAAGTGTGCTGCTCATTAGGGTCCGCAGTAACTACTGCCGATACCCAGACCACCAGGGCCAGGATGAAAGCCAGCAACAGCGCGCCCAGGTTGTTCGTCAGCCAGACAAGCAGCGAACGCATCAGTACTCCTCTGGGCTCTCACCCCGACCGCCGGCCAGGTAATAGCTGATCGAATGCAAGACGCCCATCCGGCGCGGAGGCTTGAAGAAGGCGCGCAGGATGTTTTCCAGGCGGTCAGCATCCAGCCGGCGGATCATCCTGCCGCCCTGCACGACGGAAATCGCCCCGGTTTCCTCGGAAACGACCACCGCCACCGCGTCGCTGACCTCCGAAATCCCCAGCGCGGCCCGATGGCGCAAACCCATCTGGCGATCTGGCGAGTGCGCCAGAACGCCGCTGGAAGACAGGGGCATCACGCAAGCCGCCGCTGCCAGCTTCCTTCCAGAGATCACCACTGCGCCATCATGCAGCGGCGTGTTGGGATAAAAAACCTGCATCAGCAACTGCGCGCTCACCCGCGCGTCCATTTTCACCCCGGTGCGGATGTATTCCTCCAGGCTATCGCGGCGTTGCAGCACGATCAACGCGCCATGCTGTCGCTCTGAGAGACGTATGGCGGCGGTGACAACGCTGCCAATGGTGTCCTGCATCTGCGCCGCCGTGCGTTCATCGGGCTGGCTCACGCCAGCGCGCCCCAGGCGTTCCAGGGCATGACGGATTTCCGGCGCGAAAATGACCGGGATGGAAAACAGCAGCGCCGGCAACGTGGTACGCACTAACCAGGAAAACGCCGGCAGCACTTCCAGCGTCGTCAGGATGCCGACCAGGGCGATCAGCAACAGAACTCCCCTCAACAACATGAAAGCCTGAGTGCCGCGCAAGAACTGCAAGATGCCGAAGAACACCGCGGTGACCAGCAAGATATCCACCACGCTCAGCCAGTTCAGGCGCTGGAAGATAAAGACCAGATTGGCAATCAGGTTGTTGATGAACTCCGACACAGGTAACTGCTCTTCAACTTTCTATCAGACAGGCCTCAACACTCTGTCCTGGCGTAATTGCTTGAAAAACATCACCGAACCCGGCGGCATGGACTCCATTGCGGCCTCTTCCCAGGCGCGCACGCCAAGGCTCTGGATCGTACGCCGCTGATATCCTAGCGACTGCAAATCGGCTTCATAGGTGAGATATTCGAGCGGCAGGAACAAGAGGGAGGCTTCGCATTGCAGCTCGCGTGAAACGCGCTCGACCTCTTCCAACAATTTGCTCAGCGCGCCGATAAAATCCAGGCTACGATCGATGAAGACATCATCGGTTCGGGCAACCAGGTTCTCGACCTTCCAGCCCACCATCCCCAATGGGCGACCATTAATGCGCAAGAGCAAGAAAGCCTTCTCGCCAAATGCAGCCATGATATCATTGCGGGTGGGCTTGCGGCTGCCGCCGCTCAATTGGGTGATCAACACAGCGATGTCCTGGGCTTCACGCGGCCGGGCGCGATGGATGTACACTTCACCTGCCACAGGCTCCACTGCCTCGATGGGCTCGACTTCAGCCGATGGAAACAATCTGTTCCAGGCCAGCACCACCTGCGTCCAGGTGTTCTCAAAAGTCCCGTCGTTGCGAATCACGACATTGGCGACGTTGATTTTTTCCTCTTGCGGCGGCTGCGCCTGGATCCTCTGCAGGGCAGCCGCTTCGGTCATGCCGCGCTTCTGCACCAGGCGGGCAATTTGCTGCTCTTGCGGCGCGTAAGTCACCCAAAGCGAATCGCATTTCTCCGCCAACCCGGCCTCGATCAGCTTGATCGCTTCGACCACCACCACATCTTGCTGGGAGCGGCGGATTAAGATATCTAGCGCCTGCCCCACAAAAGGATGCACAATCTTTTCGAGGCTTTCCAGGGCATCCGGATTGGAGAACACCAATCGCCCCAGTTTCGCCCGGTCGATCTGCTGGTCTGGAGCCAAGATCCATTTTCCAAAGAGATCGACCACCGGCTGATAGGCCGGCGCTCCTTTGGCGATGGCGCGATTCGCCAGGGCGTCGGCGTCGATGCCATACGCGCCCAGGTGCTCCAGCATCTTGCGCACCACGCTCTTACCCGTGCCGATGTTGCCAGTCAGGCCGATGACAAATTTGCCAGACCAGGCGCCCATGACTCCTCCACATCAATCATTGTAACAGGTTTTCGAGCACATTGTATTCTGGGGAGCGCAGAATGTCAAAGGGTGGGCAGCGCGCTGGGGTAGTCCCCCCTGCAGGCGTTTATGAGCGGCTCTGTCAGGGCGCAGTCTGGTTCAAGAAAGCCCCCCAGAATTCTTTGAAATACACGAAAGGCGCCGAGTCGCCGGGGTGAGGCGGGTTGGTTGCGTCCCACTGGAACGCAAAAGACGCTACCACATCGTTCGCATCCAGGGAGGAGTTATCATGAAACGACACTCCCTGGCACAGGGCGCAGGTCCAGGTCTGCAAATCGCCCTCAGGCTGACAAGAGGTCGCCAGGGCAGGCTCGACGGCTGCGCTGCCAGGCGCGTAACGGTAAAGCGCTTGCGCAAGCTGACTGCAAGCGCGCAGGGAGGCGATCTCTTGCGCGGCGCCGCAATAGAGCGAACGAGGTTCATCTTCTTGCATCCAGGTGAAAGAGGTTTCACCATCAATCGACAGCACAGAGAAATCCTCCAGGCTCAACGGGCTAGCGTGTCCGCCGCGCACCCTGGACGCATAAGCCACCGCCAGGCTGTCCGCCTGGATCCAGCCGCCGTGCGCCAACGGGACCATTGGCGCGTGCTGACGCAAGGCCGTGTTGACCGCGGCATAGGCCGCGCGGCGCGCTTGCGGGTCGACCTGAGATCGAGCCTGCTGGATCAGTTCAACCAGGTCCGCAAAAGGATCGCCAAATTGCAAAGTCGCCTTCAGACCAAAGTGCGTATCCAGGAAATTTTCAGGGTCTGGGTAATCCGCTCCCCAACCCAAGAGGTAAAGGCCGGGCAGCGCTCCAGCGTCCACTTGTGCCAGAAATTCAGATTCATCCATCGAACGCAAGCGCAGGCTGACGCCCAAATTTTCCCGCAGTTGCGCGCGCAAGGCTGCAGCCACTCTGCCGGGTTGCGGCAGATAGCCGCGCACGACATCGCGGTAGGCTAGCTCGGCGACAAAGCCGCCAGGATAGCCTGCTTGCTCCAGCAACTGGCGCGCCTGAAGCGGGTCGAAGTCGTACCAGGCTTCGCCCTCGCAAGCGTCAGGGATGGCGCAAGGGGTGAAATATTCAGCCACCTGGAAACCTGCGGGCAGGCTCTCTGCCACCAGCGCAGCGCGATCGACGCCCATGGCGAGCGCCTGGCGTACCTTGGGGTCGTCGAACGGCGGGTGAGTGTTGTTCATCCCTAAATAAAGCACGCTGAGCGGCGCTCGCGGCACCAACGTCAACGCCGGGTCGGATTGAACCGCCGAGTAATCTAAGCCGGCGACGTTGTCGATGCCTTGAACTGTGCCCGCCTGAAGTTCCACCAGGCGCTGTCCCGAGTCCAGGCTCCAGCGAAAGATCAACGTAGGGATCATCGGCCTGTCGGGCTGGAAGTAATTTTCAAAGGCCCGAAACACCAGCGTCTGGCCCGGCTGCCACTCAGCCAATTGATAGGGGCCGCTGCCGGGAGGATTGGAAAGAGGAGGCCGGGTAGGGTCGAGGTCGCTGATGGATTCCAGCCATTCACGGGGATAGATTGCAAAAGCCGGGAAGGCGATCTTGCTCAGGAAAGCAGAATCAGGGGCGCAGAGGGTAAATTGAACTGTATATGGATCGAGTGCTCGAATGGATCGGATCTGGCCGCCGTAGCTGCAATCTGCGGCGCTGACCTCCAGAGGGAGAAAGACTTCCGTCGGTTCGGGGGTGAACTCAGACGCCGGGGTTGGGTCAGACTCTGCCAAAGCAGGCCGGGCCGTCTCCTGCGCCTGTGCAGCGCCGGGCGAGGGCCGAGCCTGCCGATTCCCGCCGCCCCAAAATGAGGTGCAGCCAGCAGCCAGAATGCAACCAAGCAGCGCCAGCGCTGCCCATTTCACCGTATCCAGACGCAACATCGGCTACGAAGCGGACGGCAAGAATTGTTCCGCGAAATGGCAGGCCACCCAATGCCTGGGCTTGATCTCCCGATATTCCGGATCATCTCGGAAACAAATTTCCTGAGCAATCGGACAACGGGTGTTGAAGTTGCAGCCCACCGGCGGGTTTGCCGGGCTGGGAATGTCGCCTTGCAGGATCACCCGCCGCCGCGACTTGGCCACATCGGGGTCTGGCACCGGCACAGCAGACATCAGCGCCTGAGTATAGGGATGCAGGGTACAGGTGTAGATCTCATCTCGATCCGCCAGCTCGACGATCTTGCCCAGGTACATCACGGCCATACGATCGCTGATATGGCGCACCATGGACAGGTCGTGGGCGATGAACAAATAAGTCAGGCCGAGCTGATCCTGCAATTCTTCCAACAAATTGACCACTTGTGCCTGGATGGAAACATCCAGCGAGGAAATCGGCTCGTCGCACACGATCAGCGCCGGGTTGACCGCCAGGGCGCGCGCAATCCCGATACGCTGACGCTGACCGCCGGAGAACTCGTGCGGGTAGCGGTTAACGAAGTCGGGGTTCAGCCCAACCATGCGCAGCAACTCCTGGACGCGTTCGCGCCTTTGCTTGCCCGTTTCGATACCGTGCACCTCGAGCGGCGCCGAAATGATCGAGCCGACGGTCATGCGCGGGTTAAGCGAAGCATAGGGGTCCTGGAAGATCATCTGCATGCGCGCCCGGGTGCGGCGTAAGTCGCTCTCGCGCATCGTGGTGATGTCTTTGTCTTCGAAAATGATCTGTCCGGCGGTTGGCTCATACAGGCGCAAGATGGTGCGGCCGACGGTGGTTTTACCGCAGCCGGTCTCCCCCACCAGTCCTAAAGTCTCGCCTTCATAGATATCGAAGCTGACATCATCCACGGCCTTCACATTGCCGACGTGTCGCTGGATCACAATGCCGCGATGAATCGGGAAGTATTTCTTAAGATGCCGAACCTGCATCAGGGGCTTTTTCTCGGTCGTGGGGGGTCTTTGCTCAGTGTTCATCGAGAGGTCCTCCCAGCGATCTCCTCCCAGCGCCAGCAGGCCACCTGGTGATCCAGCCCATCCGCCTGCATGAGCGGAGGATTTTCCTCACGGCACTGATCGACGCGATAAATGCAGCGGGCGAAGAAGGGGCAACCCTTTGGCAAGGCGATCAAATCTGGAGGCAGCCCTGGGATCGAGACCAGCTTGGTGCCGGGGGCTTCATCCAGGCGGGGCAGGGAGCCTAACAGGCCCAATGTATAGGGATGGCGGGTGCGCTTGTAGATATCCCGCACATCGCCGCGCTCGACAATATAACCAGCGTACATCACATTGATGGTCTGCGCAAGCTCAGCCACAACGCCCAGGTCATGCGTGATCCACATCACGGCCATGCCCAATTCTTCCTGCAGATGTTTGACCAGTTCGACGATCTGCGCCTGGATCGTCACATCCAGCGCGGTGGTCGGTTCGTCGGCGATGAGCAGCTTAGGCTCACAGGAGAGCGCCATGGCGATCATGGCGCGCTGGCGCATGCCGCCGGAAAACTGGTGCGGATAGTTATCCAGGCGCTGCTTTGCGCCGGGGATGCCCACCATGTTGAGCAACTCAGCCGCGCGCTCGCGCGCCTGGGCCGTATCCATCTGCTTGTGCAGCACCAGCGCCTCGACAATCTGGAATCCTACGGTGTAAACCGGGTTGAGCGAGGTCATTGGGTCCTGGAAGACCATGGCGATATCGCGGCCGCGCACCTGGCGCATCTCTGCATCGCTCAGTTTGAGCAAATCGCGGCCTTCGAACCAGACTTCGCCAGCGGCGATCTCACCCGGCGGGCAGGGGATCAGGCGCATAATCGACAGGGCATGCACGCTCTTGCCGCAACCGCTTTCGCCCACCACTCCCAGCACCTCGCCAGCTTTGAGACTATAGGAGATACCGTTGACGGCGTGCACGGTCCCATCTTCGGTGTGAAATCTCGTGGTTAGATTTTTGATCTGCAGCAATGTTTCCATATAGTTCTCACGAAGGTGAATTACCCCGCGAACCGAGCATCCTAAACTCGCAGCTTGGGATCGAGAGCATCGCGCAGGCCATCGCCAAGCAGGTTGAAGCCCAGCACGCAAAGCATGATTGCCAGGCCAGGAAAGAGAACTGCCCACCAGGCGCCGCTGGTCAAGAATTTGTAGCTATCGCCCAGCATGGCGCCCCATTCAGGCTCAGGCGGGATGGCGCCCAACCCCAGGAATCCCAGCGCTGCGCCGTACAAGATCGCAGACGCCAGGCCCATCGTGCCTTGAACGATGATCGGGGAGAGGATGTTCGGGAAAACGTGGCGGAAGATGATCCGCCCATGGCCCTCGCCGACAGCCTGCGAAGCCAGAATGTATTCCTTCTGCGCCACAGAGAGCACCGCCGAGCGGGTGAGGCGGGCATAGACCGGGATGCCGACGATGCCGATGGCGATCATGCCCTTCTCCAGGCCAGGGCCCAGGAAAGCAACGATGGCAATGGCCAAAAGGTAGCCGGGGAAGGACAAGATGATATCCATCGCCCGCATGATGATATCCGAGAGCACTTTACCGCCCAGTTCAGCGCCGAGTATGGCGCCGATGAACAGTCCCAATACGCCACAAACCAGCCCAACCAGGGGAGCAACCAGCAAGCCAGGGATGCCGCCGGCCAGCAATCCCAGCAGAGCGAACACTCCAACACGAGCCAGCTTACCAAGCGGAAGGTTGGGCAACAACGCGCTAGCCACCCCCAGGGCGGCAAACAAGAAGATCTGAAAAGGTTGTATGGCGATCCACGCCGGCAACATGCCCAGGAACAGGCCAATCAGCCCCATCAGCAAGACTTGTTCCAGCGTGGTGATACCCATCCCCTCATAAAAGCCGGCGATCAGGCCCAAAAAGACCCCGATAACCAAAGAGATGGTCACCGCCACCAGGCCGACCCGCATCGAGTTCCAGCCGCCGTGCACCACGCGGCGGAAGATATCCCGGCCCAGTTTATCCGTTCCGAAGATGTGGACTTCCGGCTGGTCTTCGGTAGGAAACAGGTTTGGAGCCATCAGCTTTTGCGAATAATCCAGGTCGGTCTTGGGGTTATAGTCCCAAAAATAGTGCGCCAGGGTCGAGGAAAGCACAAAAACGGCTACGATGAGCAAGCCCAGCTGGGCGGTGCGGCTGGAGATCAGGCGGCGCCAGGCGTCTTTCCACAGAGAGCGGTGCTCCCGTACAGCAAAATCGACGACCTCTAAATCTTCAACGGTAATTTGCGCCATAGGCCACCTCAATCGTAATGGATGCGAGGATCCAGGAACGAATAGGAAATATCCACCAGCAGATTGGCGACCACGTACACCACCGCGATCAGCAAAGTCCCGCCCTGCACGATGGGATAATCGCGCCCCAAGATGGCGTCATACACCCATTTGCCAATGCCGGGCCAGGAAAAGATCGTCTCGGTCAGCACGGCGCCGGAGAGCAGGGCGCCCAACTGCAGGCCGATCACCGTGATCACCGGCAGGAAAGCATTTTTGAGTGCGTGGCGGAAAAGCACCACGCGCTCCGTCAACCCCTTGGCATGGGCAGTGCGCACATAATCCTCTTGCAGCACGTCCAGCATACTCGAACGGGTCATACGGGCGATGATCGCCATGGGGATCGTCGCCAGGGCGATGCCTGGCAGGAGCAGATGCTCCAGGCCATTGAGAAAAGCTTCGATATTCCCGGTGATCAGGCTATCGATCAAGACATAGTTGGTGACATACTCCAGCTTAATGTTGGCATCCAGACGGCCGCCCGCCGGGAGCCACTGAAGGATCACTGCAAAGAGCATGATTTCCATCAAGCCCAACCAGAAAATCGGCATCGAAACGCCGATGAGCGAGCCAATCATCGTGGTGGCATCCAGCGCAGAGTTGCGCCGCGCAGCCGAGGCAATGCCCGCCGGAATACCAATCAGAATTGCAATCAGCATCGCAAACAATGCCAGCTCCATGGTGGCCGGGAAGCGAATCCTGAGCGTCTCGGCGACCGGAATGCGGCGGTGGATGGAATTGCCCAGATCCAGGCGCACCAAACGGCCCATGTAGCGAAAGTATTGGGTATCGAAAAATCCGGCTAAATCGCCTTGCCTAAGAGCTTCGCGATCCAGAAACGCCGGACGGTTAAGGCCGAACTGCTCGCGGATGCGCGCCACATTCTCTTGCGTGGCGTGCTCGCCTAACATGGCCACCGCCGGATCGCCAGGGATCAGGCGCTGGAACATAAACACGACAAAAGTAACGCCTATCAGCGTTGGGATGACCGTTATAATGCGGCGCAGGATGTAACGGGCCAACGCTACCTCCTTTCGACAGGCGCAGGGGGATGGAACAAAGCCCATCCCCCTGTGCAAAAACAAGTCACACTCGGTGAACCGGCTTTACAGCCGGGCTAGAGCCTTACGGGTTGATGACGATCTTGTCGTAGTTGTCCGCATCAACCGCCTGGGGCTGGTAGCCCTGAACGGTTGCCAACAAGATGATGGGGGTGGCGTTGTGCGCCAGCCAGATGCGGGCGACATCATCGTGCAGCATCTGTTCGGCTTCCTTGTACATGGGCTCGCGGGCTTCCTGGCTCGGGGTGATCAACGCCTTTTGGAGCAGCTCAGCCAGCGGAGGATTGACATACCAACCCTCACGCCGAATGGGCTCAGAAGCGCCGCCGAAGAAGTAGCCGGTGAAGTTGTCCGGGTCACCGTTATCGCCGCCCCAGCCCAAGAAGTACAGGCCAGCCAGCCGACCTTCACGGCGGGCGCCCAGATAAGTCGCCCAGTCGCCTTCCAGGTACAGCTCGACGTTGATGCCAGCCTTGGCCAGATCTGCAGCCACAGCCTCGCCAATTTCCTTGGGCGCCGGCATGTAGAAGCGGGTCACCGGCATGTAGTACAGGCGCAGCGGTAGCTTATCGCCGGCCTTGAAGACCACATTGTTGTCTGCATCGAGGATATCCTCAGCGACAGTCACCTCACTCAGGCCATCCGGGAAGCCCGCCTCGGCCAGCAGCGTCTTGGACTTTTCAGGATCATATTCCCAATCCTGAATGGCATCGTTGTAGCCCCACATCGAGGGCGGGATCAAGGTCTTGGCCACCTGGCCGTAATCGCCATAGAAGTTTTCCACCAGACCCTGCTTGTTGATTGCGTGGGCAACCGCCTGGCGCACTTTGATATCCTGGAACTCTTTGATCTTGTAGTTGAAAGCCAGGTAGGCGGTGTTCAGAGGCGGTCGGGTCAAGATCTGGAAGGTCGGATCAGCTGCCGCTGCCTTCAGGTCTTCCACTGTTGCCTGCTCCATGCCGTGGATCTCGCCAGCCTTCAGCGCCAGGAAGCGCGCCGAGTCATCCGGGATCACACGCCAGATGATCTGATCCAGGGTGGGGCGACCGCGCCAGTAGTTCTCATTGGCGGTTACGGTGATATGGTCACCCTCGACCCACTCTTTGAACACAAACGGGCCAGTGCCGACAGCGCCCGCAGCGGGGGTTCCGTAATCCTCACCATACTTTTCGATCGCCGCTGGGCTGGAGATGGCGAAGAAGTCCATCGACAGGTTGGCCAGGAAGGGCGCCATGGGAGCGCTGAGCACGAACTTGATCGTGTAATCATCGACCTTCTCGACCGCAGTGATCATGCTGGCATCATCGAAGCCGCCCCACATCGCTTCATAGTACTCGAAGACCTGACTGGCGAAGTGATACGGGTTGGTAGTGAAGCGCCAGCGCTCGAAGTTGAAGATCACGGCGTCGGCGTTGAAATCGGTGCCATCGTGGAACTTGACGCCCTGGCGCAGCTTGCAAGTCCACTCGGTGGCGTCCGCGTTGGGGGTGCATTCCTCGGCCAGAGCCGGGGCCGGCTCAGTGGTGCCGGGCTTGAAGGCGTACAATGTCTCCAGGATCTGACCCGCAACACGGGTGGACTCGCCATCGGTTACGATGGCCAGATCCAAGCCCACCGAATCGCCGCCGCGGCCGAAGATGAAGGTCTTCAGCTCAGCAGGCGGAGCGGGGGGTTCGGTAGCCGCCGGTTCGGTAGCTGCCGGAGCGGGGGGCTCGGTAGCCGCCGGGGCGGGCGGCTGGGTCGGGGCTGCCGTGGGCTGGGCGCAGGCGCCCAAAACCAGGCTGAGCAGCAACACCACTGCTGCAAGGTTATACAGGGTATTTCGTTTCATCGTCCTCCTCCTCAAGTAGGGACAATTTGATAAATTGGAACCGTATGGAACGAGTGAGAAACACATTTTTTCGACTGTAGGAACCACCTCCTCTCGATTTGCATTCAGGCCTTGATACATACCTCTTGAGAACTCCAGTTGGTTCAAAGTCAGAGACCATTATACGTGATGGATGCCAGGTGTCAAGTCATCCCCAATTCCGCATAAAAGACGAAGTTTGTCAACTTTTTGGGTGACAACCGACACCTGACATGCGGGCGGGAGGCAGGTTATAATTGGACTATTACAGGCAGACTCTTGGAGGTTTGAATGGCCACACAGACATGGCAACCCATTCGCATTTGCTACTGTCATCATGTCGGTCAGGAGGTCGCGCTGGAAGCCGAGATCGTCTATCCGGCCGACCTGCTCCCCGATGAGCCGCGCATCCTGGCGCATCGCTGCTCCAACGGCCTGAATTGCAACCTCGACGGGCGGGCGAGCTGCCTGTGGGCAGGCACAAACCCGTCGTTCGATCCTTTTATAGAAATTTAGGCCGCCGGCTAGGCCGGGATCACGCCCAGCTTGCGGCCGACCTTGCCAAAGGCCTCCAGGCCTTGATCCAGGTCCTCCCTGGAATGGGAGGCGGAGATCATCACCCGGATGCGCGCCTTGCCGCGTGGCACGGTGGGGAAACCAATGGCCATCGCAAAGACGCCGTTTTCGAACAATTCGCGACTGAACTCCTGCGCCAGCGGCGCCTCTCCCAGCATCACCGGAGTGATAGGGGTGCTGCTGTTGCCGGTGTCGAAGCCCAACCTCTCCATCTCAGATTTGAAATAGCGGGTATTTTCCCACAGCCGATCCACCAACTCGGTCGACTCCTCCAGCAAATCCAGCGCTGCCAGGCAGGCGGCGGTGTCGGGGACGGTCATGGCCGAGGAAAACAGGAAGGGACGGCCGCGCTGGCGTAGCCATTCCACCACCACCGGATTGCCGGCGACCACACCCCCCACCACGCCAAACGCCTTGGACATCGTCCCCACTTCGACATCCACCTTGCCATGCAGATCGAAGTGGTCGACGATGCCGCGCCCGCCCCGGCCGAGCACACCTTCGCCATGGGCGTCGTCCACCATCAGGATGGCATCATAGTTCTGCACGACTTCGTAGATCTTATCCAGGGGCGCAATATCGCCATCCATGCTGAAGACGCCATCGGTGATTACAATGGCCTTGGGATATTGAGCGCGGTTTTCCTTGAGCGCTCGCTCCAGATCATCGGGGTCACAGTGGGCGTAGCGGATGATCTTACCGCCCGACAGGCGGCAGCCATCGATGATGCTGGCATGGTTAAGCTCATCCGAGAAGATGGCATCGTCCTTGCCCACCAGCGCCGGGATGGCAGCGATGTTGGCGTTGAAACCAGATTGGAAGGTAATGGCGGCCTCGACGCCCTTGAAAGCGGCCATGCGGCGTTCCAGCTCTACATGCAGGTCCATCGTCCCGGCGATCGAGCGCACCGCCGCCGGGCCCAGACCGTAGCGCTCCATGGCCTGCCGCGCCGCCTGCAAGATGCGCGGGTGGTTGGCCAGGCCCAGATAGTTGTTGGAGCAGAAATTCAGCACGCGTTTTCCGTCCACCACCAGCCAGGCGCCTTGCGGCGAACTGAGCGTGCGGATGCGGTTGTACAGTCCGGCCTCCTTCAGGCCTTGCAACTCTTTTTCGATCCATTCCAGTTTGTTGGTCATTTCGAGCCCTCGTCTTGAACTTTATTTTCGGGGTTTTGGCTTTTTGCCGATGCCAAACAAGCGACCGAACATCCCGGGCATATCGGGCATGTCCACGCTTGGGGCATTATCGTTGATCCATTCCCTGGATTGGCGTCCCTTCCACCAAGCCTCGCGGCTGCTGCGCGCCCGCTTCAGGCGCTCGTCCAGAGCGGCTTCGTCCTGTCTTTCGATGTCGTTGCGGATGGCAGAAAGCGCGGCGATGGCGCTATCCAAAACGCGCAAGGTGTTATCCCGATTGAGCAGCGCAGTAGCCGTCAGGCTGTGCGCATCTTCGGGCAAGACCATCGAGGCGGTCGATTCGGCATAGGCGCGCCCGGCGAACTTACGCCCCTCCCGCCAGCCCGGCTGATCAACGGTGGCGTTCAACAGCGCTGCGGCCATCAGTTGAGGCAACAGATGAGTGGCCGCCATCAGGCCGTCCACCTCCAGCGGGTCGGCAAAGAGCGGCGCCGCCCCCAACAGGCGAGTCATGTCCGCCGCCAGCTTGATCGCCGCAGAGTCGGTGTGCGCCGGCGCAACAATGGCCATCAGGCCGCCTCGAAAAAGATCCGCATGGGCGGCTTTGATCCCCAGGTCAACATCGTGCAAATAAGCCGGGTTGAGCACCGGGGTCAACCCCACGTAGTGACGGCCTTGCGGCAGCAACTCCGCCGCCCAGCCGGCCAGGGCCTCTTTCGCCGGGCCGGTATCCATCACCACGCAGTTCTCGCGCAAATCGGGCGCAATGATACGCAGCGTCTCGCGCATCTGGTCGACGGGCAGCGATAGGATAACCAGATCGGCCCCCTCCACCGAATGCGGCAGATTGATATCCACGCGATCGATCGCGCCCATTTTCTCCGCCTGGCGAGCGACCTCGATGTCGATATCGTGCCCCACGCGCAACAATAAATCTTTTTTGTCTTTCAAAGCCAGGCCAATGGATGTCCCAATCTGTCCCAGCCCAATGATCGATATCTGTATGGACATGCTAAACCTCAACTTTCGTTATCCAATTGTTGTAACCGATAAAGAAGCTGATCTTCGATTGAAGCAAGTGTGAAATCCAGTGACTGATGTGCGCCGATGGGCTGCTGATGGCGGCGAATCAGGCTGACCGTGGTCGGCGATGCGCCCAGGCGGGCAGCCATCTCTGCGCCCCAGGCGGGATGTTGCTCGGCGATCACGAAGGGGCGCTTCCAGCCGCGCGGCTCCGCCTGACCCCACTCCGCTGCCTTCGTCGGCAGGAGCGCTTTGGCGACCACGATCCAGGCCCTTTCCCAGGGGCGCAGTGGATAGGGCGCTTTCCCCACATCGTGCAACAACGCTGCAACCAACAAATCCTTCGCCTGAGGGTTCTGTTCGTAGAGCCGGCGGCAGATGCGCAGGCTGTGCGCCTGTTCACCAGGTTGCAACTTCAGGAACAATTCCATTTGCGACGGCGAAAGCAACCGGCGCGCCAGATCCAGGTCTTCCGGCGCTGGCGTAGCCGTCAGCGCATGCCAGAACTGGCGAACCCGATACAACAGGCGCACAGCTTCCCTCAGCCGACCAGCAAACCGAAGAGAAAGACGAGCGGCGGTCCCAGGACGCGTCCCAGCAGATCCAGACCCAGCAGCGACCCGCCAAAGACCAGCAACAGCAAGATCATCGGCCCATAAGGGCGGATGGTGTCCATAAACCTGCCGACGTTCGGCGGCAGGAAGTAGCTCGCAATCTTTTCGCCGTCCAATGGCGCCAGGGGGATCAAGTTGAACAGCGTCAAGAGCAGGTTGATATAGATGAACCATACCATGATCTTGTCGATGCTGGGCAACAGACCTGCGCTCGGCGCAAGCCCCTCGGCAGCCGATACCAGCCCCAAACGAAACGGGATGGCCGCCAGGATCGCCAGCAGAAAGTTGGTCAACGGCCCGGCCAGAGAGACCCACATCATCGCCGCCGGTGAGCGCCTTTCCAGCGCGTAAGGGTTGACCGGCACCGGCTTGGCCCAACCGAAGCCGGCGAACAACAGCAAAAGCGAGCCCATCGGATCCAGATGGGCCAGCGGATTGAGCGTCAGGCGACCATGCATGCGGGGAGTGTTATCACCGAATCTCGTGGCGGTCCAGGCGTGGGCAAACTCGTGCAGCGGGAAGGCTACCAATAAGACGACGATAGAAGCAATCAGCGTGGATGGATCGAGGTTTTGCAGCATACCAATCTCCTGACAAAGTATTATACCATCCTGGGTCGCGCAAAGGGCTGCCGCCCACAGCGTGATATAATGCGCTCTATGCTTCCCGAATTGAAGCTGGAGGACACCGTCCGTCTGCGCAAGCCGCACCCCTGCGGCAGCTACGAATGGAAAATTTACCGGCTGGGCGCCGACATTGGCCTGGAATGCTTGCGCTGTGGTCGGCGCGTTTTGCTGCCGCGGCGCACGCTGGCCTTGCGCCTGAAAGCCGTGTTGCCTAAAGAAGAAAATTTATGAAGAAAAACTTCTCCAGACTCATCACTGTATATGTGTTGCTGGCGACCGCCCTGGCGGGCTGCAACCTGCCTCGCGCCGAGGCGGACTCCGAAGCCAATGCCACCCAGGCTTTCGAGACGGTCGCCGCGCGCCTGACCGAGGCGGCCACCCTGACTCCACCGGCTACCGCGACGCCGACGCCAACCGCGACCCCGGTTACGCCCCCCACCGGTCTGCCCACCATGGCCACGCCAACGCTTGCCTCTACCAGCGCTCCCACCACCCAGACCAGGCTATGCGACCAGGCCGCGCCGGGGGTGCCGATCGATGTCACCGTCCCGGACGATACCCAGATGCGCCCCGGGCAAATCTTCACCAAAACCTGGCGGCTGGTGAACACCGGCACCTGCACCTGGACGCGAGACTACTCCATAGCCGTCTTTTCCGGCGAAGCGATGGGCGCGCCAGCCAGCGTGCCGATGCCCTCCAACGTCGCGCCCGGGCAGAGCGTGGATATTTCAGTGGATCTGACCGCGCCCGCCGCCGCGGGCACCTACCAGGGCAACTGGAAGCTGCGCAACAAAGAAGGCGCCTGGTTTGGCATCGGCCCCGGAGGCAGTTCCCCCTTCTGGGTGCGCATCGTCGTCACCGGCTCAACGGTCACGCCCTCGGTCACTCCCACTGGCGGCACTCCCTATCCTTCGAACGAAACGCCCTCCCCCGGCGTTTTGGTCAGCGGCAGCACCTCCATGCTGATCAACGACCGCATCAACCTGGACACCGGCCAGATCAACCCGGGCGCGGGCGAAGACCTGACCTACGTGGTCGAAGGGGAACGACTACTTCTGTCCCCGCTGGGCGGCGCGCTGGTGGCGGTCCACGGCGCCAGCACACCGTCCTTCGCCGCCTGCCAGGGAGCCGCCTTCGTCACCAACCCGATACGGCTGCGTCAACAAAGCCCCGGCACTTACGTCTGCTACCGCACGGATCAGGGGTTGTACGGTTGGGTGCGCCTGATGGCAATCGACTCGAACACCGGCGCGCTCTCGATCCAGTACCAGACCTGGTCCAATCCGTAGAGGCCGTGGGAACGCTATACCTGGTCGCCACCCCCATCGGGAACCTGCAAGATATCACCCATCGGGCGGTGAGCATCCTGGGGCGCGTCAGCCTGATCGCGGCCGAGGATACCCGGCATACGCGCAAGCTCCTGGAGCATTATCACATCCAGACGCCGCTGATCAGCTATCACGAGCACAACAAGCTGACGCGGGTCGACCAGATCCTCGAAGCGCTGGAGCGCGGCGATGTGGCGCTGGTATCGGATGCGGGCACCCCGGCTTTGAACGACCCGGGATACGAGCTGGTGCGAGCCGTGTTGGACGCCGGTCACGCGGTCAGCCCCATCCCCGGCCCCAGCGCGCCGCTGGCCGCGCTGGTCGCCTCCGGCTTGCCGACGGACGCGTTCCTTTACCTGGGCTATCTGCCGCGCAAGGCTGCAGAGCGCCGCCAACTGCTGAAGCAGGTCTCGGATTTGAGCTATACGCTGATCTTCCTGGAAGCCCCCCATCGCCTGACCCAGGCCTTGCAGGATATGCAAACTGTTCTGGGCGACCGCCGCATCGCCGTGGCGCGCGAGCTGACCAAGCTGCACGAGGAGATCTACCGCGGGGCGATCAGCCAGGCCCTGGCGCATTTCTCGTCTCAGCCGCCGCGCGGCGAGATCACCCTGGTGGTGGCCGGCAAGACCAGCGCCGAGATCTGGACGCAGGAGCAAGTACAGGCCGCGCTGCGCCAGCGTCTGGCCTCCGGCGCAGCGCCGGCGCAACTGGCAGCCGACCTGGCCGCCCAAAGCGGCTGGCCGCGGCGTGAGCTTTACCGGCTGATCACAGAGATGCAGGAACCCAAGGATACCGCTTGATCCATGGAGGATGACGATGAACCTGGACGACACGAGCGCCTTTTCCCGACTGGACCGCCAGAACATGCTGGCGGAGATCGACGCCCTGCCCGAGCAACTGGAAACAGCCTGGAGGCTGGGGCAACAGTACGACCTGCCGCAGTGGTCCGATATTCGCCAGGTGGTGATCTGTGGGCTGGGGGGGTCGGCCATCGGCGCCGATCTGCTGGCGGCGTATGCGCTGGATCGCTGCCGGGCGCCGATCATCGTGCATCGCGATTATGACCTGCCCGCCTGGGCCGCCGGCCCCGCCACCCTGGTAATCGCCTCATCGCATTCCGGCAACACCGAAGAGACGCTTTCCTCCTTGTCCGCAGCGCAGGCCAGAGGCTGCCGCTGCCTGGCGGTCACTACCGGCGGTCAGCTCGCGGAAGCCGCCGCAGCCGCCGGGACGCCGGTGTGGCGTTTCGAGCACCCCGGCCAGCCACGCGCCGCAGTGGGCTACTCTTTCGGCTTACTGCTAGCTGCGCTGGCGCGGCTGAGTCTGCTGCCCGATCCCTCCGAGGAGCTGGCTTCGGCGGTGCAGGCGATGCGCGCCCAGCAAGAGAGCCTGCGCGCCGCCGTGCCGGCGGTCAAGAACCAGGCCAAGCGCATTGCCGGGCAGTTGATGGGACGCTGGGTCGTCGTGATCGGCTCAGGGCTGCTGGCGCCGGTGGCGCGACGCTGGAAGGGGCAGATCAACGAGCTGGCCAAGGCCTGGGCGCAGTTCGACCTGCTGCCAGAGGCGGATCACAACACCCTGGCGGGCGTGCTGAACCCCGAAGCCCATCTGAGCCAGGTGATGATCCTGTTCTTGCGCAGCACCTTCGACCACCCGCGCAACCGCCTGCGCAGCGACCTGACCCGCCAGATCATGATGCTCGAGGGTTTGGGCACCGATTTCATCGACGCCCGCGGAGACACCCCGCTGGCGCAGCAGTGGACTTGCCTGCACTACGGCGATTACGTGGCGTTTTACCTGGCGATGGCTTACGGGGTGGATCCGACGCCGGTGGAAGCGATCGAGGGCTTCAAACAGGCGCTAAAAGAAGCGGGTTGAGACCGAGCAGGAGCAATCCCACCACCCCGCCCAACAGCGCCCCCGCCAGCACATCCGAGAGGTAGTGCACCCCCATCGCCACCCGCGCCAGCATCACCAGCGGCGCCCAGATCGCCAGCAAGGCACCCAGCCAGGCTGGCCCCAGGCCGATCGCCAGCACAGCCAGCAAGACGGCGCGCGCCGCATGTCCTGAAGGGAAGGAATGCGGGTCGGTCTTGCGGTACACCTGCCCCCAATCGCCCTCCGGTCGGCGGCGGCGCACGGTCAGCTTAATCACAAAGACCGCCGCCGCGGTGATCACGATGGCAAAGATCCACACCAGCGCCCGCGAAGACCAGAATTCATCTCCCAGCCAGGCCAGCGGGATCAGCACCAGCAGCCAGAACCAGGAATCCCCCGAATGCGCCAGCACGATCCCTAGCGTGCGCAGCGGGCCGGGCTTTTCCGCCACGCGCAGCTTGTGCGTCAGACGGGCATCTTGCTCGAGGATACTTCGAAGCATCGATGGCCGAGGGCTACGCAGCCGGCCGGACAGCCCGGCGGGCGAGATCCGCACGCAATAATTCCAACTGGTGCGGCTTATCCACATCCATGCCGATCTCGGCGTACGGGCAAAGCAGCGCCCGACCGGTCAGCTTCACCCGCCGGGTAACGCGCTCGATCGCTCCCTCCAGGCTGATCCGCCGCAGCAGCAGGAGCAAGAGCGTGTCGTAGCCCAACAGCGCCGCCTGCTTGAACACGTTCTTGCGGGCGGCGATGATGCGCTCCCACAGTTCGTCGTTGCCGGTGACGGTCATGGCGCGCACCACGTTCAGGTCGCCGCCGCACACCTCGACGTCTTTCAGGCGGGTGTAGGAGCGCTTCGAGCCGGGGAAGCGCGCCTCCATCACCTGGCGGGTGATCACGTTGTAATACACGTCTTCATCGGTCTGCATGGCCGTGCGCACCACCCAATCGACGTGCTCCGGCAAGATGGCAGGGATATCCGCCGAGACCACTGCCACATGATCTGCAACCGGATTGATTTCCAACACTTTCCTGACGCCGCAGCGGATGTTCTGCAGGATACTGCCTTCGCTGGGGGTGAACGCGGCGATCTTGGCGCTGTGAATCCCGCTGCTCGCCTCCAGCCCAATGACCACCACCCGCTCGATGGTTTGCGCCCCGTCCAGCGCGTCCAGCACCCACTGCGCCATCGGCTTGCCCGCCACATCCAGCAGGGCCTTCGGCGCGCCCTGGGTGTAAGGGTACAGGGGCTCATCCGGCCCCGGAACGCCGCCCGCGATCACAATCGCATCCATCGCTCGACCACTCCCTGTTGTCAGTCATTCAACTGCTGGAGTTGCGGTTCGAAACCCAGGCGCTCCAGCAATTCGAGCAACTCTTCTTTGGAAAGTTTGCGCCGCTTGCCCGAGACGGCAATCAGCGCCGCCTCCATCATGTTCGTGCCGAAGGAGCGACCATCCAGCACCGGCGTGCTGGTGACCAGGTACTTCACCCCGGCCTGGCGAAAGGTCTCCACATCTGCCGGGGTGGTGGTGTTGGTGGCGATGACCTTGCCTTCCAGGCGCTCGGGCATGTGGCGCTTGATGTAATGGCAATCGCCAGCGATCACCGTAGCCCACTGATAATAGGACTCCCATTTGGGGACGCGCTTCTCCTGCTTTTCGCCGGTCGGATAGACCCATTCGAATGGCAGCCGTCCGACCACGGGCATCAGCAGCGCCGCCAGCCGCTTGAGGCTCTTTTCAGAGCGCACCGGGATCGGCAGCCCCAACCCGAACATCAGGTCGCCGAACACGCATTCATACCCGGCATCGAGGAAGGACTTCGACATGCCCCAGCGGTCGGCGCCGCCGGTCATCAACACCTTTTTACCCAGCCGATTCACGTAATCGCCGATGCAGCGGTCGATGAACGGCGCAAGCTGATTCTCCAGGGTGTTCTTCAGCCCGGCGCCATCGACGACGGGCGTCTGCCTGACAAAGCGCACCATCGGATGCACCGAATACAGCGGGTACCATTTGTCATCCACCTGCAGCCCCAAATCGGCGCCGCCCACCCCAAAGGCGTCCACCTTGCCGTCCAGTTCTTTGTAGAGCTGGGCGGCCTTTTCCATGTCGCCGTCGGTGCCGATGCGCTCGATGGACACCTTCTCCCCCAGCAACTCCACCACCACGGTTTTGTTGCGACTGGATGAGCCAATACTGATGCTGACCGCTCGCTTCATCCAGTTTTCTCCTTTCACTTTGATTAATTTTATGCCCGCCTTAGGCCTGGCGCGGGATATTCCGAGTATACTCGCAATCAGCAATTTTCGACACCCTGCGCAGCCACCGCCGCCAGCAGGCGAGCGGCGTTTCCGGGTGTTATAATCTTGCAGTCGCTATATATCTTAACAACCGAGCAGCCAAAAGGAGGTGGCATCAGCATGGACCTTCCGAAATTTGCGTTCTTTGGTGGCAAAATCGTGCCCTATGCCGAGGCGAAAGTCGGCGTCTTGACGCACGCGCTGAACTACGGCACGGCCGCGTTTGGTGGAATGCGCGCTTATTGGAACGCTGAAGACGAAGAGTTGAACATTTTTCGGCCGCTGGACCACTTCCAGCGCTTTTTGAACTCCAGCCGACTGATCATGATCGAGCTGGAATATACGCCGCAGGAGCTGACCGATCTGACCGTCGCGTTGCTGCGCGCTGAGGGCTACCGGTGCAACGTGTACATCCGCCCCCTGGCGTTCAAGGCCGATGAATCGATCGGCGTGCGCCTGCACAACCTGCGCGACGAACTCTCCATCGTGGCGGTGCCCTTCGAGCGCTACGTGGCCAACGACACCAACGCCCATGTCACCTTCTCCGCCTGGCGGCGGGTGGACGACAACATGATCCCGGCCAGGGGCAAGATCAGCGGCGCCTACGCCAACTCCGCCTTTATCAAGACGGACGCCGCGCTGGCAGGGTTCGACGAGGCGCTGGTGCTCACCCAGGAGGGGCACGTTTCGGAAGGCAGCGCGATGAACATCTTTATGCTGCGCGACGGCGTGGTGGTCACGCCGCCGATCACCGAGAACATCCTGGAAGGCATCACCCGCCGCACGGTGATCGAATTGCTGCGCCAGGAATTGGGCATGACGGTGGTCGAGCGCCCCATCGACCGCACCGAGGTCTATCTGTGCGACGAATTCTTCATGACCGGCACCGCTGCCCAGATCACGGCGGTTACTCGGGTGGATCACCGCCCCATCGGTTCGGGTGAAATGGGCCCGGTCACCGGGCAACTGCGTCAACTTTTTGAACAGGTTGTTTACGGACGGCATCCCAAATACCGCCACTGGATCACGCCGGTGTACGCCCAGGCAGCCGAAAAGGCCGCCTGAGACATTCCGGCGCTTGTCCAGGGTTTCCTGCCGCGTCCGCTATCCGGTGATTCTGGCGCGCTGCGCTCAGGCATAACCTTTGCAGCGCGCAGTATCGCACTCTTTGCGCACGCCCATTCGGTTGGAAGGGCGGAGCGCGCCAGTATGATTTCACCTCCTATGAGCGTCTCATCCATGAGTGTCTCATCCATCAGCGCCTCAACTCAGGCCGAACCGCTGCTGACCTGCCTCCGCCTGGAGCCGGAAGCGCAGAAGCTGGCCAGCCTCCAGGCGCTGAGCGCCGCCGACTGGCAGGCGGCGATCGAGCAGGCGCGCCGCTACGACGTGGTGGCGCTCTTGTTCTGGCAGGTCAGGAAACTGGCCGAGCAGATCAACCTGCCGCCGGCCGACTGGCAGGCGTTGCACGCCAGCTTCGTGGGCGGCATGGGCCGCAGCCTGCTGCTGTATCGCCACCTGGCCGAAATCCTGCGCCGCCTGGCGGCGGAGGCTGCGCCGGTGATCCTGCTCAAGGGGCTGCACCTGGCGAAATGGGTTTACCCCGAGGCAGCCCTGCGCCCGATGGCGGATATCGACCTGCTCCTGCGCCAGGAGCACCTGCCCCGCGCCGCCGAAGCCTTGCGCGGGTTGGGCTATGACTACCTGCGGGAATTCAAGCTCAGCCGCGAGCTGCGCCGGCACCAGCATATCCCGCCCCTGTGCCAGCCGGGAAAGGCGCCGGTGGAGCTGCACTGGCACATCGTCGAGCCGGGCAGCCGGCCAAAGGTGGACCTGGAGGGGCTGTGGGCCAGAGCGCAGCCTGTGGAGGTGGGCGGCGCGCCGGCGCTGGTGCTCTCGCCGGAGGATCTGCTGCTGCACCTGAGCCTGCACCTGCAGCAGCACGAGCTGAGGGAGGGGCTGAAGCGGCTGTACGATGTCGCCGCGCTGACGTCGGCAGCCGGGGAGCAGATGGATTGGGCGCAAGCGCAAAGCCGCGCCGCGGCCTGGGGCTGCCGCAAGAGCCTGTTCCTGGCGCTGCACCTGGCACGGGCGCTGCTGAATGCGCCTGTGCCGCAGGAGGTGCTGGAGCGGCTGCGCCCGGACGATTTCACGGCGCAGCTCGACGCCCTGGCGCAGGAGCGGGCGCTGAGCCTGCGCCTGGCGCCGCCGGAGCTGCACCCCGACCTGGCGCGCCTGCGCCGCAGCCGCCCTTTGCGCGCCAAGGCCGCCGCGCTCTTCGACGCCTTGTTCCCTTATCCAGAGTATGTAGCGGCGAAATACTCGCTGGAACCCGGCTCGAAGAAGGTGTACTGGTACTATCTGGTGCGGCTGAAGGACCTGGCGCGGCGCTACGGCTGGCAGTTCTGGCGCGTGGTGCGCAGCGAAGAGGGGATAGCGGCGCTGGCGGCCAGGGAGAACGCGCTCAGCGATTGGTGGGTGGGGGGTTAGGGCAGCAATTTGGACGACTCGGCCGGTCCTGACCAACAGTCTCTGGCGACCAAGCAGGTGTACAGTGGCGCATGGATGTACAGACACGGTATAAAAATTTAACCCCTCATTTCTTGGATTATCTGGCAAGCCGGGTTCGTTACCATAAAGTTTATGAGCAACGGTTCCATATTGGACGATCACAAAAGTTACTACAATGAGCGTTGGCAACACGCTGATTTCATCAACTCATTAAAGCTTGAGCGATGTATTGCTATCCTGGAATCTATAAGAGCACTTTCCTTGTTTCAGCCCAGAATTATCGATCTGGGGTGCGGCACAGGTTGGTTCACTTCTATCTTGGCTCAAATTGGGCCAACTGTTGGGGTAGATTTATCTGATGTAGCTATAGAAGCAGCCAGACAGAAATACCCTCATGTAAAGTTCATTCAAGCAGACTTGCGAAATTGGGATCACAACAGATTTGGTCAATACGATCTGGTTATCAGTCAAGAGGTTATCGAGCACTTTGATGCTCAGGATGCGTATTTGCAACTGGCTTTTGAATTATTGCGCCCAGAAGGTCATTTAATCTTGACCACCCCAAACGCAAAAACATTCGAAGCAATGCCCAGAGAGCAAAGGGAATCCTGGTCAGGCCAGCCGGTTGAAAACTTGTTGAACGCAATAGAACTCCGAAAACTTGCCGAGTCTTATTTTGAAATTATTTCTATACGATCGATTATCCCCGCATTTGGCTCGAAAGGGATCTACCGGCTCTTTAGCTCAGTGCGAATCAAAAATTTAGCGCAGTCGTTAGGTCTGAGCAACTTTATGAAATCATTGCGCTTACGCATGGGGCTGGGCTTGCATCTTGTCATGGTTGGGAAAAAGAAGTCTTAAGTTTTACCAAGAATCTAAA
Source organism: uncultured Anaerolinea sp. (assembly GCA_964503145.1). Lineage (GTDB taxonomy): Bacteria > Chloroflexota > Anaerolineae > Anaerolineales > UBA4823 > RBG-16-57-11. The sequence continues at coordinate 67,863 of CAZCYV010000008.1, forward strand.
TAGCAAGCAGAAACCGCTTTCAGCCTTGAACGATTCCTCTGACATAAAACAAGAAAAATCACTGGGAGACAAAGTCGTCCATAGTGGGGCTTGGATTTACGGGCGCAATATCGTCACCAGCCTGATCAACCTGGGGGTGATGGCAATTTTGGCGCGCCAGCTTACACCGGCCGATTTTGGGCTGGTGGCGTTGGCACAGGTTCTGTTACGGTTCATTGTGATCCTCTCCGAAGGGGGTATAGGTGAATTTATCATATCAGATAACCAAGAAGGAAAAGAAAAGAGAGTTCATGCAGCCTTCTGGTTGAACCTGGTATTTTCCAGTGGGGTCGTTCTGATAGGATTATTGGCCCTGCCATGGATTACCAGATTTTATGTTGAACCGGGTCTGAGTATCATCTTGATCCTATTAGCTTTGCGCTATCTGATGGCACAGGTCACAACTGTGCCCTACTCTTTGGTGCGAAAAGACCTGCGCTACAAAGCGTTAGTAATGATTGATTCGGTGATTGAAATCGCATCATCATTGATAAGCGTTGTTCTGGCTTTAACCGGTTGGGGCGCGCTGAGCTTAGTCATTCCTGGAGTCTTGTTAGAGCCGTTACGCCTGGTATGCTTCATGTACGCCGCCCGTTGGAGGCCCAAACTACATCTTTACATCTCCGAATGGAGTGGGGTTTTTAACTATTCCGCAAAAATTATTGTGGGTTCACTGGCAACCGCTATTGGAGCAGAAGGGGACACGCTGGTCATTGGTAAGACTTTAGGGGTTCAGAGTCTGGGACTCTACAATATGGCATGGGTTTCTGCGAACATGGTGCACCGAAACCTGGTTTCGCCAATTTCAAGCGTTGCCCTTCCGGCGTATTCCTCGCTCGCGCAGAACATCGACCGGATGAAATCTGCACTCTACAAGATGGTGCGCCTCTTGTCTGCAGCCAGCTTCCCGTTGCTGATCGGCTTATTTGTTATTGCGGACCTGTTTATCTTGACGATCTATGGGCCACAGTGGGAGGCTTCGATCACACCGTTGCGAATCTTAATCATCTACGCATTACGATATGCGATCGGGTCGCCTGCCAATGCGATCTTTTATGCAGCCAAACGGCCGGATATTCCGATGAAATTCGGCCTGGCATTTGTGCCCTTTTATTTAACCTGTCTCTTCATCGGCAGTATCTATGGAATTGTTGGAGTGGCTGTGGGGGTTACAGTAGCCCGAACCGTCTTTGGTTTGATGCAACTGAATGCTAGCGCTAAATTAGCGGGTAGCGATCTTGGGGCAGTTCTACGCCAAACAGCGCCAGCTTTTATGGCTGCTTGCTGCATGGGTGTAGTCGTAGCATTGTTTAGGATTGTCCTAGCGCGATTTGATTTATCTAACATTGTCGAATTAGCTATCCTGGTTATTCTTGGTGGTGTGACATATTTTGTTTTGCTCGCGATTATTTTTCGCCGCATTTTAGAGGATTTACTTACATTGATCGATTCTTTTTCGCCGCGTTTAGGTATATCAACCAGGCGATTGTTTGCATTTCGTTCGTAACAAATTTCGATTGTCGCACTTTGTAGGCGAAAAATAAACCATATCGTTTTGGATGGCGTATTTTACCTAGCTCCAAGTTTATTTTCAGAGGACTGTTGGATGATTTGATTTCAATGTTGGATGCCTTTTTCAACCCGTTTAGGCGCCGCCTCTCAATGTAAGATTAATTTCAGGGTTTGAACTACAGGTTGTTTCAAAAACAAATCTGTTGTAAATTTCGAATTTTTTCGTGAAGATTAGGGAATTCTCATAAGTAATGAATAAAGCAAATAAATGGTTTTCAATGTTGCTTGAGCCCTTCAAATCTGGAGAGAGATTTGATATTGGATTGTTACTGGTTTTTTTAGGGATTAACGGCCTAGTATTAATAAATGCTGGTCTGCATGACCCACGGATTGGGTATGATGCTGGTGCACATCTTAATTACATCAATTCTCTATCAAAAATGAGCCTGGTAACACCTGCCGATACAGACGAGTTTTTCTCACCACCATTGCCTTATTTAATTCCTGCCTTAATAATTTTTATAACTCACATTAAGTTGGTTTGGGCAGCAAAATTAGCGCAATTACTGAACGTTTTTCTATCAATTGGATTGACCTATTGCTTGGTTAAGTCATGCCAATTACTTTGTGATAAACCAACTCTCAAATTCGGAGCACTTGCATTTTTAGGAATACTTCCTGTATATTACAAGACCTTTGCCTTCGTTAGAGGCGAACCTTATGTTGCCTTTTTCGCGATGGTTGTACTTTACTACACCTTGTTGGTGTTTATAAGAAAGCAATTCACAACTCTCAACAGTACAATCTTAGGCGTTTCAATGGGATTGTGTGCATTATCTCGGCAATGGGGTGTTTTATTATTTCCTTCAATGCTCTTATTGTTTGCTTTTCAGTGGATTCGTTTACACGAGTGGCGATATTCGATAGCAAAGACAGCCTGCATTTGTTTAGCGCTAATTTTTTTAGTCAGTGGATGGTTTTATGCTTCGCTATTTTTTAGATACGGATCTGTAACTGCTTTTAATAGGGAATCCGCTAGCCATTTTTCATTGCGTAATCAGCCTTTACAATTCTATCTAGGGTTAAGTCCAAAGCTGTTATTCTCCGAACCGGTAAGGCCTAACTTTTCCAATCAGCTCTTGCCAATTTTTTACTCGGATGTCTGGGGAGACTATTGGGGTTATTTTATCGTTTATGGTAAAGACATAAGGACTTCTAAGTTTGTTAATGGTAGTTCTCTCAATAATATGTTATCTGTCGGGGAGTTTCCATCTTGGTTGGATACTAACTATCAGACAATTCGAGCATATCTCGGACGTGTTAACTTTGTATCATTATACCCATCGGTCTTGGCTTTGATTTCCTTCTTAATGGTGACGATTGGAGTATTAAGAGGACGTAGCGAATTAATAATAGTTCAAAGCCATAGAGGAATATTTGCCTTCTTACTACTTACGATAAGTACTATGCTTTTAGGTTATTTTTGGTTTCTAATAATGTATCCTAGTATGGAAGAGGGAGATACGATTAAAGCCTCATATGTGTTGCACGTTTTTCCTTTTGTTGCAATCATTGTAGGTGTGTTCCTTCACCATATAGAAACGGTCTCACAGTCATTATTAAAAGTGCTTTTAAGTGGATTTTTGTTAACCGTTATTCATAATATATGTGCGATGTTAACCCACTATTCTCTATTTAAATTATTCTAAAGCTGTTAAGGTTGTAGAAGTAACAGAATCTTACCAAGGATGGTTATTTCTATGTACCGCAGTGGTCGGCATTTAAGGTATCGACCGACTTGGAAAATGACCTTAGCATCTCTAGTCTAAAATGTGCGGCATCTGCGGCATCTTCACCACCGATCAGGCAGCCGGGCAGGCGGAGTACGCCCGCGCCATTCAAACCATGACCGCCCGCATGCAGCGCCGCGGCCCGGATGACCAGGGCGCCTGGAGCGACCCTGCCGGTCACCTAGCGCTGGGCTTCCGCCGCCTGGCGGTGATCGACCCCACGCCGGCGGGGCGCCAGCCGATGGTCTCCGCCGACGGGCGCTCGGTGATCGTGCTCAACGGCGAGATCTACAACTTCCTCGAGCTGCGCCGCGAGCTGGAAGGGCAGGGCGTGCGCTTTCGCTCCCATTCGGACACCGAGGCGCTGCTGGAAGCGCTCAACCGCTGGGGGCTGGAGGCGCTGGGGCGCCTGAACGGGATGTTCGCCCTGGCCTGGTATCACCTGCCCAGCCGCCGGCTGGTGCTGGCGCGCGACCACGCCGGGATCAAGCCGCTGTATTACTTCGTCCATCCGGCAGGCAAGGGCCTCGCCTTTGCCTCACAGCTCGACGTGCTGCGCCACACGCCGTGGGGCGAGCCGGGGGCGGCGCGGCTGGACGTGCTGCGCCTGTACTTGCGCCTGCACCACATCCCGCCGCCGTATAGCCTGCTGGAGAACACCTTCCAACTGGAGCCGGGCCATTTTCTGATCGCCCACCCGGACGGGCGCTTGGAGCGGCGCGCCTGGTGGCGCCTGCCGCGCCACCCCGAACCGGACCTGCGCGGCGAGCGGGCGCTGGAGGCGCTGGCCGGGGCGCTGGAAGAGGCGGTGCAGCGCCAGCGCATCGCCGATGTGCCGCTGGGGGTGTTCCTCTCCGGCGGAGTAGATTCGCCGCTGGTAACGGCGGTCGCCAGGGCGCAGACCGGCCCCGAATTGAAAGCCTTTACCATCGGCAACCCCGGCTGGGGGCAGGACGAGTCGCCCGAGGCCAGCGCCTACGCCCAGCGCCTGGGGGTGGACCACCGCCTTTACCCGGTCAGCGGCGAAGAAGCGCTGGCGGCGATCGACCAGGTGATGGCGGCGCAATACGAGCCGCTGGGGGATTTCTCCATCCTGCCGACGCTGCTGGTCAGCCGCTACGCCCGTCCGGAGGTCACAGTGGCTTTGAGCGGCGATGGCGGCGACGAGCTGTTCTTCGGCTATGAACGCCCGCTTTCGCTGCTGCGCGACGGAGCCGATTTCCGCTGGCCCTGGCCGGCGCGGCTGGGGCTGTACGCCGTCGGCAAGGCCGGCCTGGGGAGGCGCCGCTCCGATGTGGTGGTGCACCGCTCGCCGGGGGCTTACTACCTGGAGGTCAACTGCCGGCTCAAGGAAGCCGACCTGCGGCGCTTTGCCCCGGGCCTGCCGGGCCTGCCGCGAGATTTCAGGCTGTACCGCAGCGACAGGTACCAGGGGCTGCGCCACCTGGCGAACTATTCGCGCTATGTAGAGTTCTACGGCCAACTGCAGCGGGGGCTGAAGAAGGTGGACATGGCTTCCATGTACCACAGCCTGGAAGTGCGCGCCCCGCTGCTGGATCGCCAGGTGATCGAGGTCAGCCTGCGCATCGATCCGTTCGAGTGCCTGCGCGACGGGCGGCGCAAGGCGGTATTGCGCGAGCTGCTGGCCCGCCACGTCCCCGCAGAGATCATCCCCGAGGCGAAGCGCGGCTTTGCCGTGCCGCTGGGCGACTGGCTGCGCGGGCCGCTGCGCCCGCTGGCCGAAGATACCCTGTTCGGCGGCGAGCTGTACCCGAGCGGCGTCTTCGACCGCCAGGGGCTGCGCGCTTACTGGCAGGAGCACCTGGATGGTCAGCGCGACCACAAGTGGGGCCTGTGGACGCTGCTGGCGCTGCAATGGTGGGCGCGCAGCCTGCAATGAACCCGACGCCGATCCTGTTCACCATCCCTAACTTCATCACCGCCGGCTCCGGACAGGCGATGCTGAACATCATCCAGCGGCTGGATCGCGAGCGCTTCGCCCCGGCGGTGTGCGTGATGAAAAAGGGCGGCGACCTGGATCGAGAGGTCGAGCGGCTGGGCATCCCGTTCATCGAAGCGCCGTTCACCGTGCCGGCGCAGCCCTATCACCGCCTGCTGCCGCGGGCGTGGAAGGCAGCCCAGGCGTTCCGCCCCTACCGCTTCGCCCTGTGGCATTCCTTCCACTACGCCGACGATTACACCGAGCCGATCATCGCCCGCCTGGCGGGGGCGCGGGCGTGGGTCTATACCAAGAAGAACATGAACTGGCATCGCCGCGCCTGGACGCTGCGCACCTGGCTGGCAGCGGGCGTGGCGGCGCAGAACCAGGACATGCTGCGGGAGTTTTTCGCCGCGCCCTGGTTCCGCCGCAAGGCGCGCCTGATCCCGCGCGGCGTGGATACGACCCGCTTTCGCCCGGCTGCGCCGGCCAATCTACGGCTCAGAGAGCGGCTGGGCATCGCCCCCGGCGAGGTGGTGGCCGCCTGTGTGGCGCATCTGGTGCCGGTGAAGGGACATCCCACCCTGCTGCAGGCGCTGGCGCAGACCCCCGGCCTGCGCCTGTGGATCGCCGGAAAGGCGCTGGATGAAGACTACGCCGCGCGGCTGCAGCAGATGACCGCGGAGCTGCGCCTGGAAGGGCGGGTGCATTTCCTGGGCGGGGTGGGAGACGTGCCGGCCTTGCTGGCCGAGGCGGATATCTTCGTCCTGCCCACCTGGGGGCGCTGGCGCATGGAGGGCTGCCCGGTGGCGCTGCTGGAGGCGATGGCCTGCGGGGTAGCCTGCATCGCCACAGACATCCCTGGGGCGCGCGATCTGCTGGTTCACCAGCAAAGCGGGCTGCTCGTGCCGCCCGAAGACCCGGCGGCGCTGAGCGCAGCGCTGAGCGCCCTGGCGCAGGACCCGGCGCTGCGCCAGGGCTTTGGGCAGGCCGCCCGCAGGCGGGTGGAAGAGCGCTACACCATCGAGCGCGAGGTGGCAGATCACCAGGCGCTTTACCAGGAAATCTTAGGCCGCGATTAGGCGCGCATGGATGCAGGCACAGCTTTCACCGGCGATTTGCTGATCACCTTCGGTGAGGACATCCCTCGCCTCCCGCCCCGCTTCCCGGCCGCGCCGTGGGGCATCCAGGCTCAGGGGGAGGGGTGGCAGCTTTGGAGCTGCGCCCCCTGCGCCGACTGGAAAGGCTTTCCACTGCAAACCGTCGAGAGCGGCGGCTGGAAGGCCTGCATCCTGGGGGAATTCCGCCCCGGCGACCACCCGCCGCCCCGGCTCGAATCCCTGGCGCGGCAGGCGGCCGCATTTCATGGGCGCTACCTGATGCTGGCCTGGGACCCCGCCGAGCGCCAATGGCACGCCTGGACCGACCGCTTCGCCACCCTGCACGCCTACCACGCCAGCAGCGGACGGCGGGCGGCGCTGGGCACGTTTTCCCCGGCTGTGGCTGCGGCGGCGTCGCAGCGCTCCCTGGATTGGGAAGCGCTGGCGGGCTTCTTCGGCTTTGGCTTCTTCCCTCAGGATCGCACTTATTTTGAAGGCGTGCGCATCCTGCGGCCGGCCTCGCATTACGTGCTGGATGAGCGCGGCCGGGTGATCCTGCAGGAGCGCGCCTGGGAATGGTGGCACGCGCCCGACTACCGCCGCTCGTATGACGACACGCTGGCGCAGTTTGCCCAGCTCCTTCACCAGGTGCTGGATGAGGCTAGCGGTGAGGGGCGGGTAGCCGTGCCGGTCTCGGGCGGGCTGGATTCACGCTCGACCGTGGCCGCCATCACCCGCCCTGAGCGCCAGCGCCCGGCTGGACTGTCCCTGTGGGCGTACTCATACGGCTACACGGATGACTCGGTCGAAACGCGCATCGCCCGCCGGGTGGCGAGCGCCCGCGGGCTGCCCTTCCAGGCCTACACCATCCGGCCATATTTGTTCGAGCGCCTGGAGCAGATCCTGGCCTGGACGGAGGGCTTCCAGGAGATCACCCTGGCGCGGCAAACGTTTGTGCGCGATGAGATCGCCGCCCAGGCCGAAAGCCTGATCGCCGCGCTGTGGGGCGACGTCTGGCTGGACGATATGGGGCTGGCGGGGAAGCCGGCGCAGGGGCTGGACGATGCCGCCATCCAGCAATACGCCCTGGCAAAGATGCGCAAACGCGGCGGCGACTGGCTGCTGGAGCGCCTGGCCGCGCCGCAGTTGCCAGGGACGACCCCGGCGGAGCTGCTGCACAGCATGGTGCGGGAGGAGCTGAGGCCGCTGGCGCAGATCGCCGACCCGGATTTCCGCCTCAAAGCGTTCAAGACCGAGCAGTGGTCCTTCCGCTGGAGCTTAAGCCCGATCCGCGTCTTCCAATCGGCGGCGGCGCCGCGGCTGGTGTTTTACGACGCGCGGCTGGCGGATTTCTTTTGCACGGTGCCTTCGGAGTACGTCGCCGGGCGGCGGCTGCAGATCGACTACCTGAAACGTTACAGCCCCGACCTGGCGCGCCTCCCCTGGCAGGTCTATGACGCCGACCTGTTCACGTACCGGCACTTCAACACCTGGCTGCTGCCGCGGCGGGCGCTGAAGAAGGCCTGGCGCCTGATTTCCGGCCAAAAGGTGATCGAGCGCAACTGGGAGGTGCAGTTCCTGTGCGAATCGGGGCGGCGCGGCTTGCAGCGCTGGCTGCTGCGCCCCGGCCTGCGCCTGCACGAATTCATCGCGCCCAATTTGTTGGCAGAGCTTTTGGAGGCGTTCTACCGCCCGCCGCTGGACCCCAGGCGCGGCTATACGCTGGCGATGCTGCTCACCTTTTCCGCCTGGCTGGAGCGCTATGGCTGACCCTGGCGGGCTGCGCTTGCTGGTGGTGGGGGCTGCCTGGCCGCCGGAGACCTTTATTGCGCGCCTGCTCCAGGGGCTGGCGCAGGCCGGGATCCAGGTGACGCTGGCGGCGGCGCGAAAACCCGCCGGGGAATGGCTTTCGCAGCCAAACCTGCGCTGGCTGTTTACCCCCTCCTGGGAGCGGCCGGCGGTCGAGAGGGCGTTGCACCTCTTCACCCAGGCGGCCGGGGCGGCGCGGCGCGGCGGCAAGGACCTGCGCACACTTTCGTCCCAGCTCCGCCGGCTAAAAAGCCGGCGCGAGCGCCTGGCCGAGTGGCAGCGTTTGCTGCCCTTCGCCGGGCGGCGCTGGGATGTGATCTACTTCCCGTGGAATTCGGCGGCGATCGAATACCTGCCGCTGTTCGACCTGGGCATGCCGGCGGTGATCAGTTGCCGCGGCTCGCAGATTAACGTCGCCCCGCACAACCCGCAGCGCGGCGCGCTGCGCCACGGCCTGCGGCAGACGTTCGAGAAAGCCGAGGCGGTGCACTGCGTGTCACACGCCATTTTGCGGGAAGCGGCCGGTTACGGGCTGGATCCCCGAAAGGCCAGGGTCATTTATCCGGCGGTGGATGTCGAGTTCTTCACGCCCCTCGCGGCCGGGGAGCGAGAGGCTCGAAGCTTTCATATCGTCACAACGGGATCACTGATCTGGCGCAAAGGGTACGAGTACGCCCTGATGGCAATGCGCCGGTTGAAAGACCGGGGCGTCCCGGTCGATTTCGAGATCATCGGCAGCGGGCCGGAGCGCCAGCGCCTGCTGTACACGATCGATGATCTGGGGTTGCAGGATTGCGCCCGGCTGGCGGGCCGGCTGCCGCCCGAAACGGTGCGCCAGCGCCTGCAACAGGCAGACGCCTTCCTGCTCTCCAGCCTGAGCGAGGGCCTCTCCAACGCCGCGCTGGAGGCGATGGCCTGCGGGCTGCCGGTGGTGACCACCGACGTCGGCGGGATGGGCGAGGCGATCCGCGACGGCGTGGAGGGGCTGCTGACGCCGCCGCGCGACCCGGCGGCGCTGGCGGAGGCGCTGGAGCGGCTGTGGCGCGACCCAGCGCTGCGCGCCCGTCTGGGCGCGGCGGGCCGGGGGCGGGTGCTGCGGGATTTCAGCCTGCCCGCTCAGGTGGCGCAGTTTGTGGAGTTATTCAACAGCCTATGAGTAAAATCAGCCCCTCGCCGCGCCTGGTGCTGGCGGCGCCGGCCTTCCCCAAGCTGTCCGAAACCTTTATGGTTAACCAATTCCTGGGCTTGTTGGGGCGCGGCTGGGACGTGCATGTGGCCTGTGCGCAGCTCGACGCCGCCGCCTGGGAGAATTTCCCTGAGCTGCACGGGAAGCCGGATTTGCGGCGCCGGGTGCACCCGCAGTGGCCCGACCGCCCGCGCTGGCTGGCGGCGCTGTTGCTGCCGCTGGCTTTGCTGCGCTGCCTGGCGGGCGCGCCGGGGCGGACGGCGCGCTATCTGCGGCGGGGCTGGCGGCGCTTCGGGATGGACGTGCTGCGCCGCCTGTACCTGGATGCCGGGCTGATCGTGCTGCGCCCGGACGTGCTGCACTTCGAGTTCGGCAGCCTGGCGCCGGAGCGCATGTATCTCAAAGAGCTTTTGGGCTGCCGGGTGGTGGTCAGCTTCCGCGGTTATGACCTGAACTATGTGGGCCTGGATCAGCCGGATTACTACGCGCCGGTGTGGCAGCAGGCCGATGCAATCCATCTGCTAGGGGAGGACCTGTGGCGGCGCGCTCAACGCCGCGGCTGCCCGGCCGAGAAGCGCCGCGCCCTGATCCCACCGGCGATCGATGTGGATCAATTCAGCCCGGCCGAGCGGGCCGATGGCGCGCAGCGCCCGTTGCGCATCCTGAGCGTCGGACGATTGGAATGGAAAAAGGGGTATGAGTATTCGCTCCAGGCGATCCGCCTGCTGCTCGATCGGGGAATCCCTTGCGAATACCATATCCTGGGCGGCGGCGAGTACCTGGAGGCTGTGGCGTTCGCCCGCCATCAGCTCGATTTGGAAGGGGTGGTCAAACTGCTTGGGGCGCAGCCGCGGCAGGCGGTCAAGGCGCAGATGGATTGGGCGGATGTCTTTCTGCACGCCGCGGTCTCCGAAGGCTTTTGCAACGCGGTGATCGAAGCTCAGGCGATGGAGTTGCCGGTGGTGTGCTCGGATGCGGACGGGCTGCCCGAAAACGTGGCCGATGGCGAGAGCGGCTTCGTCGTCTCGCGGCGCGACCCATGGGCGCTCGCCGAGAAGCTGGCTGTGCTGGCCGGCGATCCTGCGCTGCGCCGGCGCATGGGCCGGGCCGGGCGGGAGCGTGTGCTGCGCTGCTTCCGGCTGGAGCAGCAGACCGCGGCCTTCGAGCGATTGTATCAGGAGCTGGGCGAATGAGCGTATTCTTTGGACAACTGGGTGGGGAACTGGCCTGCTTTCATGCCCTGCAGGCGCATTTTCGAAGCGTGTGGCCGGAGCGCACTCTGCAGGCCTGTGAGCTGGCTGAGCGCCAGGCGGGTGTCGCCGCTGGCCAGCCGGCGGGCTACTTCCCCGCCGTCCAGGTGGTGTATGAAGCAGAAGCGCAACGGCTGTACGCTTTGTCAGGCTACATCTGGACCGGCGCAGGCTTTCCGCTGGATGAGCCTTCCGCCCGAGAGGCGATCACCGAAGCCGGGTTGCGCTTGAGCGCGCAAGGGGAGCTGGATTTGCCCGACGAGTGGGGTGGCGTGTTCTCACTGGCAGCATTCGACCTGACGCGACGAGAAGTGTGGTTGACCGGCGATCCCTCCGGTTTGCTGCCGCTCTACTACGCACAATACGGCGGCGGCCTGGTTTTCAGCAGCTATAGCCGTCCGCTGGCCAGGGCCATGCAAACGGAGCTGGACCCCATCGGAGTGATCCAGGCCACTGCGCTGCACTATACGATTGGCCCAAGGACGCTTTATCGGAACGTTTACCGGCTGAAGCCGGGCGAATGCCTGCATTATTCGCAGGCCAGGCAACGGCTGCGCTTTAGCCAGCCGCGCAAGATCTACAGCGCCATTGATCATTACCGCTCTCCCGATGAAGCCGCCGATGCGCTGTGGGCAGATTATCTCGACGGCGCCCGCCAGGTGACCCGACCCGAGGGGAAGTACGGAATCATGCTCAGCGGTGGGGTTGATTCCAGGTTAGTGTTGGTTGGACTGCACCATTTTCAGAAACCGCTGGTAGCAGTTACCGTGGGTGACGAAGACAATCGCGAGGTTGGCATTGCTCAACGAGTGGCCCAACTGGCAGGCGCAGAAAGCGTTCGATATACCCCAGTTCAGGATACCGGTCCGTCGAAGGAACGTATAGATCGACTGATTGACCGCGCAGAATGGGCCAGCTTTCCTCACATGGAGAGTTGCGCACAGATAATGCGCCAACGAGGAGCCTTATCGGCGTCAACCGGCTTTGGCGGGGAGATATTCCTTGGAGGTCATGCATTCTTCGTGTTTGGCAGCAAGTGGGATGAGCGTAGTCGCTTCAAGATGGCAATGCGCCGATCGTTTGGGCTACCCATTGATTTTAGCTGGCCAGTAAGCTCAGGAAATATTGCGATGGCCATCGACAGCATTCGTAATTTTTCGATGAAGGCTTTTAAATCGCATCGAAGTTACCTGCAACCAAGCTGGTTGCCTTACTATAATCAGGCTGTCGAATTAATCGGCGATGAAATCGCAGCAGAGATCAAGCGCTTGCTCTCCAATGAGCCAGCGACCATCCAACAACTTGTAGAGCGTTACTGGTTAGAGCACTATACCCGTGATTTTTGCCGACAGGAATTTACTCAATTCACTCAACTGCCGATCGCTTTGCCAACCCTGCATCATACATTCTACCGGCGTTGCTCCAACCTGGATCCTGAACAAAAGGTTGACCATGGCATCTATCTGCGCCTGGCAAGACGCCATTATGGACAGTTTGCCCGACTCCCAACGGCGAATATACCGCTTCCTCTAAAATATCCTGATCTGATTTTGTGGCTTGCGCGAGCTTATCGGGCAATCTCCGACCGGAATGCGGTGCGCAGGCAAAAAATGACACAGGGCATGTATAGAGGGCAGCGTTTCGGTTGGGTGAATCACGATAAATGGGTGCGTCAAACAGATTTTCTACAACGAATGCCTGATTTGGTACTCAACTCCATATACGATCAAGATTTTTTACGAGAAAAGACTCAACGCATATCAGCCTGGCAAGAGCGGTATTATTCTGGCCAGGAATTACTGGGCTTGATCTCCACCAGTGGTATGATCCAGGGTTTCCAGTTATAGTCTTTCACAGGTGTGTTATAGCATGTTGCAGGTGGGGTTAGTCTGGTTGGGATATTCGCCAGCCGAGATCAGTTGGACAGTCGGGCCTGTCTTGAGCATTCCGCCCTTGCCTGAGGATGTCGCCAGGCGCAGTTCTCAAGCGCTGGCGCAGAGCCAGGCTGACGCCTGGCTTTTCTGGGACGCCAGCCTGGGCGCGCCAGATCCGGCTGCCATTGTAGACGCATTATCGCGGCCGGGCGATGTGTGGCACGCCGGGCTGCGCCTGGGGATGGGCGGGCTGCCGGGGGTGATCGACTTCATTGCCCCGACCTGGATGCTCAACCGCGACCCCGACCCGGCGATCGAGGCCACCTCCTGGCGGGTCTCGCTGCGCGCCTGCCTGGCGCGGCGCCAGGTGCTCGAACAGATGGGCTTCATCCGGCCGGAATTCCACACCCTGGAAGCCGCAGCGCTGGAGTGGGGCCACCGCTGCATCCGCCACGGGGTGGTCGCCCGGCACCTGGCCGGGCTGCTGACAGCGCCGCCGGACAGGATGCCGGTCACGATGCCGCTGGAGGATGAGCTGCGCTTCGCCCTGTATGCTTACGGGCGCAAATGGGCGCTGTGGGCGCTGCTGCGCGCTGCGCTGAGCGGATACGCCGCGCCCGGCGCGGCGCTCAAAGCCTGGCAGCGCCTGCGCCGGGTTCCAGCCCCACCGCCCCCCCGGCCTTACCGGCGGGACACGGCGGCGCCGGATGTCGCCGGGGCCGCGGCGCAAGCTCCAGGGCGCATTTCGGTCTTGATCCCCACCCTGGAACGTTATCCTTATCTGCGCACCCTGCTGGCGCAGCTACGCCGGCAAACCGTCCGGCCTGCCGAGATCATCGTGGTGGATCAGACCGACCCCCTCCGGCGGCAGCCGGGGCTGGCGGAAGAGTTCGGCGATCTGCCGCTGCGCTGGATCTATCGCGACCAGCCCGGGCAATGCTCGTCGCGCAACGCCGGGCTTAGATCGGCTAAAGGAGAATTTATCCTCCTCTTAGATGATGACGTGGAAATAGGCGAGATGCTCGTAGAGAACTTTTTGGCCGCCATTGCGCGACATGGAGCTCAGGTGGTCTCTGGCATGGCATATGAAACCTATATCAAGCCGCTTGTCGATACCTCTAGTATTCGCGTGAGCGATGTTTTTCCAGCCGGGATAACGATTATTCAAAAGCAAATACTACTTAAGACCGGTCTGTTTGACCTTGCTTTCGAGCACGGCGCCCGCGCCGACGGCGACCTGGGGATGCGCGTGTACCTGAGCGGCGCGCTGATGCTGCTCGATCCGGCCGCAGCGGTGATCCACCACCACGCGCCCAGCGGCGGGCTGCGGACACACAAGGCGCGGGTGGTGACCTACGCCAGCAGTCGGGAACGACTGACTCAGCGCCATCTGTCCAGCGTCACAGAGCTTTACCTGGCGCGGCGCTATTTCAGCCCGCGCCAGTTGCGCGAGATGCTGTGGCTGAATGTGCTCGGCACCTTCAGCCTGCATGGCGGCTGGGGCCGGCGCCTGGTCAAGATCGCCGTCAGCCTGCTCCTGCTTCCCGATACCCTGTTCACCCTGTGGCGCCGGGATCGCCAGGCCCGTCGGATGCTGGGGCGCTATCCGCAGATCCCCCAACTGGAAAACACCGAAGAGAGGTAGCCTTGGAGAGCGATGTTTCACTTCGTGAGCGTACGCAGTTTCAACCCGGCCTGGTGCTGGGAAACGGCTGGATCCTGTTCGCCCTGGCGCACATTCCGCTGGCTTTTCTAATGAGGCAGTATCCCATCCTTTCCACCGCCCATGCGCTGCTGGTGGGCGTGGTTGGGGTCATGGTCGCCCTCGGCGGGCGCAACTCCCCGCGAGCGGCCTACGTCCTCGCCTATATCGCCGGCGCGGAGGTGCTGTGGCGGATGACCGAGGCGGGGGTCTTTTGGGAATACAGCAAATACGCCAGTGCCGCCATCGCCGGGCTGGCGATCCTGACCCGGCAACCGATGCCTCGCCCGGGAAGGGCACTGTGGTTCTTTGTATTGCTGCTGCCGTCCGTTGCCATTACCCTGACCTCGCTCAGCCTGGAACAAACCCGAGACGAAGTCAGTTTTTATCTCTCCGGCGCGCTGGCGCTGTCGGCCTGCGCCTGGTATTTCAATGGCCTATCCATCGATACAGCTCAGATGAGGCGATTGGTCATTGCTTACATCGCGCCAGCGTATGGCATCTTTGCCCTGGCGCTGAGCGGTGCTTTGAGCGCGCCGCTGGAATCCTTCCTGGCCGGCGAGGCCAGCGTAGCTGCCAGCGGCGGATATGGCCCCAACCAGGTCTCGGCGACTCTGGGGCTGGGGGCGCTGCTGGCGCTTTTGTACCTGGTGGTTCTGAAGGCTGGGCCGACCATGCGGCTGCTCCTTTTCTTCACGCTGGTGGCGTTCCTGGCCCAGGCGGCGCTGACACTGGCGCGCGGGGGGATCTACCTGTTCGGCCTGGGCGCCCTGGCGGCGCTGTTCTTCATCTTTCGCGAGCCGCGGTTGAGGTTCACAATCGTCTTTGCCGCGCTGATGTTTTTCTTTACGGTATATTTCTTCGCTCCTCTGCTCGACCAATTCACCGCCGGTGGCCTTTCAGCCCGCTTCAGCGATCTAAGCACCACCGGGCGGATCGAACTGATGCAGGAGGAATTTCAGGTCTGGCTGAAGAATCCAATCTTTGGGGTTGGTCCGGGGATGGCTTCATCCTACCGAATACTTGGGGGCATGGCGATAAACATTGCCTCCCACAATGAGTTCACCCGCATGCTGGCCGAGCACGGCGTTTTTGGCCTGGCAGCCATTGTGCTATTGATCTCGATGGCGGCGCACAACTTGCGCCAGGCGGCTTCCCGAGCCCAGCAGGGCCTGGTGGCCGCATTTGTGGTGTGGACCTTCGCCAGCATGGCTTACATGGCGCTGCGCCTGGCGGCGCCCGCCCTGCTGTTCGGCCTGAGCGGCGCTATCGTGTGCGCAGATCTGAAAGAGGCTCTGGCGGCTGCAGAAGAAGACCAGGCAACTGCGGTTCCCGGGCTTGACTTGCCCAAACCCAGCTTTCCACGCCGGGTGAGCCGATAAGGCTCATTCCTGCCCGCTACGCCCGTTATCTGAGACCGGACGCAATGATCATGAACACTCTGGAAAGAGTGGCTCAGCAAGCAGACACTTGAACGAGCCAAAGCTGCTGTTCATCTCCACCGAATTCCCTCCCGGCCCTGGCGGCATCGGTACGCAGGCGTACCACCTGGCGCGCGGGCTGAGCGATCTGGGCTGGCGGGTGGCGGCGCTCTCCCCGCAGGACTATGCGGCCGAGGATGAGATCCGGCGCTGGGGCGCGGCGCAGTCTTTCCGCATCGTGCGCCAGCAGCACCGGCGCAGCGCGGCGCTGGAGGGCGCGGGCCGGCTGCGCGATCTGGCGCGGCTGAGTCGGGAGTTCGGGCCGGATATCCTGCTGGCCAGCGGCGCCCGGGCGGTGTGGCTGGCGGCGCTTTACGCCGGGTCCTCCCGCCGTCCGTGGGCAGCGATCGCTCACGGCGGGATCGAGTTCGGCACGCCGGTGCGCTGGCAACGCCTGATCAGCCGCTGGGCCTACAGCCAGCCGCAGGCGGTCGTCTGCGTCAGCGATTACGCCCGCGGCCGCATGCTGGCGCTGGGCGCGCGCCCCCGCCGGGTGGAAGTGATCACCAACGGCGCCGATGAGTGCGCCTTCCGCCCGCTGGATGCAGCGCTTCCCCAGGCGCTGCGCCGAGAGTGGGGCCTGGAGGAGGCGCAGATCCTGCTCACCGTCGGCAGCCTCTCCGAGCGCAAAGGGCAAGAAATCGTCATCCGCGCCCTACCCGCCATCCTGGCCGCCCGCCCCAACGTGCATTACGTGATGGTCGGCCTGCCGCAGATTCAGGATAAGCTCGAGCGCCTGGCTCAGGAGCTTGGCGTCCGCTCGCAGGTCCACTTCCTGGGGCGGGTGGATCAGGCCACCCTGGTAGCGGCCTACAACGCCTGCGACCTGTTCATCATGACCAGCCGCCGCTCGGCGAATGGCGACGCCGAAGGCTACGGCATCGCCGTCATCGAAGCCGCCCTGTGTGGCAAGCCCGCCGTGGTCAGCGGTGAATCGGGGCTGGCCGAGGCGGTGATCGCTGAGCAAACCGGCCTGCTGGTGCCGGAGAATGACCCCCAGGCGACCGCCCAGGCAGTCTTGCGCCTGCTGGGCGACGACGACCTGCGCGCCCGGCTGGGGGGGCAAGCGCGCCAGCGAGCGTTGAGCGAGCAGACCTGGAGCAGCCGCGCCGCGCGCTACGATCAACTCTTGCGAGAAATCCTGGGGCTGGGGTGAACCAGCGCCACCCCCAGCCTTTCGAGGCCGCCCGTAAAAAAATGAAGCTGTTGGTCATCTCGCATACGCCGCATTACCGCCGGGGAGATCAGATCGTGGGCTGGGGCTCGACGGTGCGGGAGCTGGACCACCTGGCGGGGCCTTTCGATGAGCTGACCCACCTGGCGATCCTGCACCCGGGCGCGCCGCCCCCCAGCTCGCTGCCCTATGCCTCCGAAAACATCCGCCCAATTCTGCTGCCCCCATCCGGCGGCGAGCGGCTGCGGGACAAAGCCGGCGTCTTGAAGCTGGCTCCGGCCTACCTGGGCGAGATGCGGCGACAGATGCGGGGCGCCGATATCGTTCAGGTGCGCTGCCCGGCCAACATCAGCCTGCTGGCGCTGCTGGCGCTGGGCTTCTCCGCCAGGCCGCGTTACCGCTGGTTCAAGTACGCCGGCAACTGGCGGCCGCCGGCGGGCGGCGAAGCGCCGGCGTACCGCCTGCAGCGCTGGCTGCTGGCGAAAAACTGGGGGCGGGGGCCGGTGACGATCAACGGTCGCTGGCCAGACCAGCCAGCTCATGTCCACAGCCTGGTCAACCCCTGCCTGACCCAGGCCGAGGTCGAGCAAGCGCAGCGCCTGGCTGCTGCCAGGACGCTGAAGCAGCCGGTGCGCTTTTTGTTCGTCGGCCGCGCTGAAAGCGCCAAAGGCCTGGGGCAGGCGCTGCAAATTGTGGCGCAGGTCAAAGAGCGCGGCATCGCTTTGCGCTTCGACGTCATCGGGGACGGAGCAGAGCGGAAAAGCTTCGAAGAGCAGGCGCGCCGCCTGGGGGTCGAGGCGCAAACCTGCTTTCACGGCTTCCTGCCCCGGCCGGAAGTCAGCTCCTTCTATGCGCAAGCGCATTTTCTGCTCCACCCTTCCCGCAGTAGCGAAGGCTGGCCCAAGGTGTTGAGCGAGGCGATGGCCTACGGCGCGCTGCCGCTGGCCAGCGATATCTCCAGCATCCCCCAAACTCTGGGCGAGATCGGCTGCGGGGCTGCCTTGCCCGCCCAGGCGATCGAGCGATACGTGGACGAAATCCTGGGTTACCTGGAGCGCCCGGAGCGCTGGCAGGCCGAGTCGCAGCGCGGCCAGCAGGCCGCCCAGCGCTTCACCTACGAGGCCTACGTCGCTTCCCTGAAAGCCATGTTTCACTCCCATTGGGGCATCTCGTTGCGCTCATGACCGTCGCGCAGCCTTCTCCGCGCCTGTGCTTTGTCGGCCCGCTGACCGGCAGCGCGCCGGGAAGGATCCCGACCCAGGGCGAAAACCTGGCGCAGGCGTTTGCCCGCGCCGGATACCGCGTGCTCAGCGCCTCGGCGCGCGCCAGCCGCCTGGCGCGCCTGGCGGATATCGCCTGGACGCTCTGGGCGCAGCGCGGCCAGATTGACGTGCAAATGCTGCAGGTGTACAGCGGGCGCAGCTTCCTGGTCGCCGACCTGGCCAGCGCGCTGGCGAAGGCGCTGGGCCAGAAGCTGGTGGCCGTCCTGCACGGCGGCAACCTGCCCGAATTCGCCCGCCGCCATCCTGCCTGGGTCCGCCGGGTGTTGCGCCGCGCCGATCGGCTGGTGGCCCCCTCGCCGTTCCTGGCGCGCGAGCTGGCCTGGCTGGGGCTGCCGGTGCAGGTGATCCCCAATCACATCGATTTGCCGCGCTACCCCTTCAAGCGCCGCGCCCGCCCGGCGCCGCGCCTGTTGTGGATGCGCACCTTCCACCCGATCTACAATCCAGAAATGGCGCTGCGCGTCGTCGCCCGGCTGCGCCGGGAATATCCCGATGTCCATCTGGTCATGGCTGGTGCCGCTGACATCTCTCTGGACGGCGTGAAGCGCATGGCCGAAGGCGACGGCCTGACGGCGCACGTGTCTTTCGCCGGTTTCCTGGACCAGGCGGCCAAGGTCCAGGTCGCCAGCCAGCAGGACATCTATCTCAACACCAATCGCATCGACAACATGCCGGTGACGGTGATCGAAATGGCTGCCCTGGGGCTGCCGGTCGTCGCCACTCGCGTCGGCGGGCTGCCGGATCTGGTTACGGACGGGGTGAACGGCCTGCTGACGCCCGACGACGACGACCAGGCCATGGCGGATGCGGTGAAGCGCCTGCTCAGCGAGCCTGGGCTGGCGGAGCGCCTGGCGCTGGCCGGGCGCGAGCTTGCCGAAAGCTGCTCCTGGGAGAAAGTCCGAGCGAGGTGGGAAGAGATGCTTTTCTCCCTCTAAACCTGACATGATGAGCATCGGCCTGAATCTCTATCATCGTTCCCCCTATTTTCTGCGCCAAATCATTGCCAGCGCGCGGGGCTATTATTTGCGCGCCTGGCGCTATGGCCCAGATCACGAAAAGGCCGTGGAGCAAGCGCTTGAGCGCGAGACATGGAGCCCAAGCCAATGGAAAGCATGGCAGGAAGATCGGTTGGCCCACCTGTTGCACCGCGCGGTCAAACAGGTGCCATACTATCGCGAGGCCTGGGCCAGACGCCGGCGTAATCACGATAGAACCTCATGGGAGTATCTTGAAAATTGGCCTACGCTGGAGAAAGAAGCTGTACGCCAGCGCCCGTTGGAATTTGTCGCTCAGGATTGCAATGTTCGGCGCATGTTTCACGAACATACCAGCGGAACGACCGGAAAATCGCTTGACCTATGGTGGAGCCGGGCGACGGTTCAGGAATGGTATGCACTATTTGAAGCACGTTGTCGCAGATGGCATGGCGTCTCTCGTCTTGACCGCTGGGCAATATTAGGCGGTCAGCTCGTAACGCCGGTAAATCAACGTCGTCCCCCTTTTTGGGTGTGGAATGCTGCGCTGAAACAATTGTATATGTCTTCATACCATCTGGCGCCCGATCTGATTCCTTCGTATCTGGATGCCCTGATCCAATATCGTGTCAGATACTTGTGGGGATACACTTCTTCTCTTTATGCACTGGCTCAGGAAGTTTTACGAATGGGGCGCAAGGATCTTCAGATGGCTGTTGTGGTCACAAATGCTGAACCGGTTTTTGATTATCAGCGATCAACCATTGAAGCAGCCTTCCAATGTCCGCTCCGAGAAACTTATGGATTAGCGGAAATCGTTGCAGCAGCAAGCGAGTGTCCCGAAGGGGTTCTCCATTTGTGGCCTGAGGTGGGCATTGTCGAGATTCTCGAAAGCGATCCGGATCAAAACTCAGGAATGTGTGGTGAGCTGGTCTGCACGGGGTTGCTAAATACCGACATGCCCTTGATTCGCTACAAAACCGGGGACCGCGGCTGTCTGCCCAGGGAATCGCCGCTTTGCACATGCGGGCGCGGCTTGCCTCTGATCCATTCAATCGAAGGCCGCGTAGATGACATCCTGTACACGCCAGACCGTCGCCGCATCGGCAGATTGGATACCGCTTTTAAGGCGCACTTACCCATCCGCGAAGCGCAGATCATCCAGGAAGCGCTGGGGCGCGTCCGAATTCGTTATGTCCCAGCGCAAGACTATTCACCCTCTGCCGGGCGCTCGATGATCGAACGCATCCAGGCGCGCATGGGGCCAATCGAAGTAATTTTGGAGGAAGTGAACGAGATTCCGAGAGAAAAAAACGGCAAATTCCGAGCGGTGATTTGCCGTTTATCGGATGAAGAGAAACTGGCCTTGACCCGCTAAAAGCATGAAGCAAAAGAAGATTATTCTGCTGTTATGTACGCTGCTCATTGCAGCAGTACTGGCACTCCCGTTTTGGAAAACTGCCGCTTCTGTCTTCCTGCGCAACCGCCTGGCGCTGCAAACCGCGCGCGGCTTACTGGCCGGCGCGCCGCTGCCCGATGCCAGCCGGTTTTCCGCCCTGGCCGAAGACTGCCGGGCAAGCTGGCTGCTGGGATTCCTGGAGCACCAGGGGGAGCCCCGCCCGACCCTGAACGCCTCCTGGCAGCGCGCCATCCGGTGCAATCCACAACGCGTCGAACTGCTAGCGGCGCTTTTTGCCGATGATCTGGATTTCGCCCGCCAGGTCAACGCCGCCCAACCGAACAACGCCGAGGGCTGGTTCTGGGTGGCAGGGCTGGTCTCGGCTGATCAACCGCAAGAAGCGCTGGAATATTACCGCCGCGGCCTGGCAATCGATCCTGGAGACAGCCGCCGCTGGACCTATGTGGGAGACCTGTTGACGGAGGTGGAAGACCTGTCGGGGGCGCTGGAGGCCTATCTCATGGCCTGCAAAACGGGCGACGCTGGGGCAAACGGTTGCCTACGAGCCGGGGGGACGGCCGAGAAGATGGGCGATTTTCACGCCGCCATACGCTATTATCGTATGTCTCATTTCTCCGGAGCGTGGGAGCGCGCCGAAAGACTCGAAAAACTGCTCCAGGGGCAGCCATAATCGCCCTCGCCGCCCCCGCCACGCCGCCGAAGATGTCAAACCGAGTTAAAATCGCCCTGGTCGTCTTCGCCCTATCGATCCTGGTCACCGCCGCCTTTTGGGCTGCGCTGCCAGTGAGCTGGCGCAGCAATGAAAGCAGCGATTATCTTTACTTCTACGCGCCCGTGGCGCAGCGGCTGCTGGCAGGGCAGGGCATCACGCTGGCGGATGGCGAGCTGGCAACCCGCTACCCGCCCGGCTATCCGCTGTTGCTGGCCGGCGTTTTCGCTCTGGCAGAACTGCTGGACCTCCCCCAGGAGACGGTCTTGGGCGGGTTCATCCTGCTGTGCTCGGGGTTGTCTTCCACGCTGCTCTTCCTGCTGGCGAGCCGGGTTTTTGACCTGCGCCTGGGGTTCGCCAGCGCCCTGCTGTGGATGACCTATCCTTTCAACCTGTGGCTGACCAAGCAGCCCAATAGCGAGATTCCGTTCATGGTTTTGTTCTTCGCCAGCGCGTTCCTGATATGGCGTTGCCTGAACGCAGCCTCCCCGCGCCGAGGCGAAGCCCTGATGGGGGGCTTGCTGGCCGGGGCGGCGGCCTTGATCCGCCCCATCGCCATCGGGTCGGCTGGTCTGTATGCTGCTTTCTTCCTGCTCTGGCCCGGCCGGAGCATGTCCAGGCGTCTATCTGGGGCCGCGGCGATCGTGGCAGGCTTCCTGATCGTCGCTCTGCCGTGGGAGATCGCCATGTACCGCCAGACCCAACAGGTGATCCCGTTGAGCACAGGCGGCGCGCCCAGCCTGTGGGATGGGCTGACCTTCGCCGTAGATGACGATTATCAACCTGCCAGCCGCATCCCTGCCAGCGCCAGGAGCCTGATGCGCGATCTCTTCGAGCGCAGCCCCGAAGCGGCCAGGGCTAGCCTGGCAGGGGCGACGCGGATTTTGATCGAGGAAGCCGCACAGAATCCGCTAGGCGCCTGGCAGTTGCTGGGGCTGAAAGCCGCGCGAAGCTGGTACGGCACCGAGAGCGGCCGGCTGGAGCCGATCAACGCCCTCATTCAATGTGCCTATCTGATTGCAATCGCCTGGGGCAGCCTGAGCGCCTGGCAGAACGGCGGGGCACAAAGGCGCTATCTGGTTTTTATCGCATTGCTGGCGCTATATTTCTGGGCCATGACTATTGCGGTGCTGTCGATCTTGCGCTACATGACGCCGGCGATGGGCCTGCTGATCACACTCATCCCGGCAGGAATCGTTCGTTTCCCTGGCATTCAAGCGGCGCTGGATCGCTGGATTCCAATCGGTTAGACATGGAAACCAGCGATTCGCCCCCCTTTGTGAGTGTTCTCATGCCGGTGCGAAACGAGGCGGCCCACATCCGCCGCAGCCTGCAGGCGGTGCTGGCGCAGGATTATCCTGCCGAGCGCATCGAGGTAATCGTGGCGGACGGCGGCTCCACCGACGGGACGCGCCAGATGATCGGTGAACTCCAGGCGCGCTTCCCGCAGATTCGGTTGATCGACAACCCAGGCAAGATCGTCTCCACCGGCCTCAATCTGGCGCTGGCTCAGGCGCGGGGCGAAATCATCGTGCGCGTGGATGGGCATTGCGAGATCGCGCCGGATTACGTATCTGCAGCAGTGGAGACGCTTAAGCGAACTGGGGCGGATCTGGTTGGAGGCCCGATGCGTGCTGAAGGAAAAAGTAACCTTGCAAAAGCGATATCGTTTGCGACCAGTACACCCTTTGGGGTCGGGGGTTCCCGTTTTCACTATGCTAGTAAAGAGGAATATGTCGATACAGTATATTTGGGTGTGTGTTGGAGGAATTTGTTTAATATAATTGGCGGATTTGACAATGAGATGGTGCGAAACCAAGATGATGAATTTAGCTACAGGCTATTAAAGAGTGGTGGAAAAATTGTCTGTAATCCCGCCATTCGATCAACTTATTACAATCGCTCGTCTTTATTTGCATTGTGGCGGCAGTATTACCAATATGGCTATTGGAAAGTGCGCGTGTTTCAAAAACACCCCCGCCAGATGCGCCTGCGCCAGTTCATCCCGCCTGCCCTGGTGGGCGGGATAATCGCATCGACTGTGCTGGGGGCGTTCTACCCACCAGGCCGCTTGCTGCTGGGCTTCCTGGTTGGAGCCTATCTGCTGGCGAACCTGACCGCCTCCTTCTGGACGGCGGCGCGTCGCGGCTGGCAATATCTGCCGGCGCTCCCGCTGATCTACGCCGCCCTGCACCTGAGCTATGGGTCAGGTTTTCTGGTGGGCCTGGCGCGGTTCGCCCACCGCTGGGGAGATCGCCAGGCCTGGACAAAGCCGGATGCCAAAGCCAAAATCGAGCCAGACAACGCCAACGGCTGACCTGGAACGCCTGCGCGCCGAATACGCCGCGCGGGAACAGCGGCTTGCCGGCAGCGACCGCTATTCGCTCTACAGCCCAGGCGATCTGTTCATCTGGCAGGGACGACAGCGCGCTTTGCTGGCGCTGCTGCGGCGTTGGGGTTATGAACCGCTGAGCAGTTATCGGATTCTGGAGGTCGGGTGCGGCCAGGGTGGGGTTCTGCATGAGCTGCTAAGCTACGGCGCAAGCCCAGCGCAGTTATTCGGCTGTGACTTGCTCCTGGACCGATTACAAGTTGCGCGCCAGCGCTTACCGCATCTATCCTTGGCCTGCGCCGACGGACAATCTCTGCCCTACCCGAGCTGCGCGTTCGATCTGGAGCTACAATTCACGGTCTTTTCGTCGATCCTGGATGATCGGATCAGGCAGAGTATCGCTGCAGAGATGCTGCGCGTCCTGCGCCCTGGTGGAGTGATTGTGTGGTACGACTTCTGGGTGAACCCACTGAACCCTCAAACGCGTGGCATCCGACCGCAGGAGGTGCGCCAGCTCTTTCCTGGCTGCCGCTATGAATTCAAGCGCATCACCCTGGCGCCGCCGCTCGTCCGCCGCCTGGCGCCCATCTCCTGGCAGTTCTGCCTGATGTTGGAGAAAGCCAGGATTTTGAACACCCATTTTCTGGCGGCAATTCACAAGCCAGCAGACCCGATTTTGGAACAAGGTCAATAAACGGTTTATAATGTGTTCCTAATCTTAGCAGGCTCGATTCCTGCATCATTCATAGAAGCGCTTTCATAGGAGCCTTTTCATGGCTCAATCGACAATTCCTTATCCCAGCACCATCTATCGGCCAGCGGCGCGCCGCGGCCGACTTCGGCAATTGGATGACCGGCTCAAACGGATGTTCGACATCTTGTTTGCCGGTATGGGGCTGCTGCTGCTTTCCCCGATTTTCCTGTATCTGATCCTGCGCATCCGGCGCGATTCGCCGGGGCCGGTGTTTTACCGCGGCCAGAGGGTCGGGCGCAACGGAAAGACCTTCCACATCCTGAAGTTCCGCACCATGTACGAGACCCCGCAGAGCTACCAGGGGCCGCGGGTCACCGCCCGAGATGACCCGCGGGTGACGCCCTTCGGCCGCTGGCTGCGTGCCACCAAGCTGAACGAGCTGCCGCAACTGTGGAACGTCCTCAAAGGGGAGATGAGCTTCGTAGGCCCGCGCCCCGAGGATCCAGACATCGTGGCCGCGTGGCCGCAGGAGGTGCGCGCAGAGATCTTGTCGGTTCGCCCGGGGATCACCAGTCCGGCGTCTGTGCTCTACCACGATGAAGAGAGCCGGCTGGCCGCCGATCGGGTCATGGATATTTACCTGGATGAAATCCTGCCCAGCAAGCTGCGCCTGGATCAGCTCTACGTGCGTTATCGCTCCATTTGGGGCGACCTGGATATCTTGTTCTGGACGGCTCTAGTGCTGCTGCCGCAGGTGAAAGAATATGCACCACCAGAGGGGAAATTGTTTATCGGGCCGGTCACCCGCCTAGTGCAGCGGCATATGAGCTGGTTCCTGGCGGACACCCTGATCACCCTGGCGGCCATGGGGGCCACGGGTCTGTTCTGGCGCTCGCTCGGGCCATTGAACGTCGGCTGGATGCCTGCGTTCATCCTGGCGCTGAGCTTCGCCATCTTGTTCAGCCTGACCAACGCCGCGCTAGGCGTGAATCGCATCGACTGGTCGCGCGCGGCCGCCAGCGACGCGCTCGACCTGCTGCCCGGAGCTGCCCTGGCGACGGCGCTGGCGGTTCTATTCAATTACTTCTATCCCATTCAGTTGGTTGCACTCCTTTATGGCGGAAAACTGCCCGACTGGCTGACGCGCCCTCTCTTGCCCAGCGGTCTGATCCTGATCGCATCCCTGCTGGCGCTTTTGGGCTTTGTTTCCGTGCGCTATCGCACCCGGTTGATCACCGGCCTGGCCGCCCGCTGGGTGGGCTGGAGAAACGCCGTCCCCGCAGCTCAGGAGCGGGTTTTGATCATCGGCGGCGGCGAGACCGGTCGCTTTGCCGCCTGGATACTCAGCCAGGGGCGCTATGCCAACACCTTTCGCGTTGTCGGCTTTGTGGATGATGACCTGCACAAGCAGGACACGCGCATCCAGGGCACCCAGGTGCTCGGCTCTCGAACCCAGATTCCTGAAATCGTCGCCCAACAAGACATCGGAATCATCATCTTCGCTATTCACAATATCAACCCAGGCGAACGCCGAGAGCTGCTGGACATCTGCAGTTCAACCCAGGCGCGAGTGGTGCTTTTTCCCAATATCCCCGCGGCGCTGAGCAGTTTGGCAAATCAACCAAAAGATTTGCCTGAAAAACCTGGGCTTCAATCTTACGGACTCTTGGAAACCGACCAGACAGGCCGCCTGCCGTGCAATCTGTGTTTGGTTAAAATATCGCCAATCAAAGTGGATAGTTGGTTGGCGCAGCTCGAAGAAACCGCCAGCGGCGGCGATCTGGAAGCGTTACGCGGTCAAATCCATGAGCTGCGCGCCCAGCTGCGCGGGGATGTCTCAGTCCAGGTAGCAGCGAACCTGGCGAAACAGGAGCGTTGAGGGTGGCAGATCACTTCTGGCAGGGGGCGCCGGTGCTGGTCACCGGCGCGGGTGGGTTCATCGCCAGCCATCTGGTCGAGACCCTGGTTTCGCAAGGCGCACGGGTGCGCGCATTCGTGCGCTACAACTCGCGCGGCGATCCGGGGCTGCTCTCCCTGCTGCCTGCTGAAACGCTGGCGCAGGTCGAGATCGTGGCCGGAGACCTGCGTGACCTGCCCGCCGTCCAACAGGCTATGGATGGCGTTTCCCATGTCTTTCACCTGGGCGCGCTGATCGCCATCCCCTATTCCTATGTCCACCCAGCCGAAGTCGTGGAGACCAATGTGATCGGCACCTTGAACGTGCTGCTGGCGGCGCGCCAGAGCAGGATCAAGCGGCTCGTGCATACTTCCACCAGCGAGGTCTATGGCACGGCCCAGCGGGTGCCCATCGATGAAAGCCACCCCTTGCAGGGACAATCCCCGTACTCGGCCAGCAAGATCGGCGCGGATAAGCTGGCGGAAAGCTTCTACCGCTCCTTCGATCTGCCAGTTGTCACGCTGCGGCCCTTTAACACCTATGGGCCGCGCCAATCGGCCCGCGCGGTCATCCCGACGATCATCCTCCAGGCACTGACCCAGGATACGATCCGCCTGGGCAACCTGGACGCCCGGCGCGACCTAACTTACGTCTCCGACACGGTAGATGGCTTCTTACGCGTCGCCCAAACGCCCGGCGTGGAGGGCGAAACCTTCAACCTGGGCTGCGGGATGGAGGTGCGCATCGGCGACCTGGCGCAGCAGATTATCGAACTGATCGGCCGAAAGGTGAGCATCACCATCGAGCCGGAGCGGTTGCGCCCCGAAAAGAGCGAAGTGCAGCAGCTGCTCTCCGATAACCGCCGCGCTTTCGAGCGCCTGGGCTGGCAGCCGCGCGTCGGCTTGCGCCAGGGGCTCCTGCAGACGATCGACTGGATACGCGCCAATCTGCATCGTTATCACACCACAGATTATCAAGTCTGAGCTATCTTCACAGAAGATTTGATCGGTTTCTTCATTCCTTGCAATGGTTGAGGTAGAACATGAAAGCAATCATCCTGGCTGGTGGAAAGGGCACGCGCCTGGCGCCATATACCAAAATCTTGCCCAAGCCGTTGATGCCCATCGGCGACATGCCCATCCTGGAAATCCTGCTGCTGCAGATGAAACGGGCAGGCGTGACAGAGGTGATCCTGACCGTTGGACACCTGGAACAATTGCTGCGGGCGTTCTTTCAGGACGGCGAGCGTTTGGGGCTGCGCATCGACTACAGCATCGAAGATCAACCGCTGGGCACAGCCGGCCCGCTCTCGTTGGTGGGTGAACAACTGAAAGACACCTTTTTAGTGGCCAATGGCGATGTGCTGACGACACTAAATCTGAGGCAATTAGTCGAGGCGCACCGGGCTTCCGGCGCAATCGCCACCATCGCCACCCACGCTCGCCAGATCAAAGTCGATCTGGGCGTCCTGCAGTTTAACGGCTCGGACGACCTCACCGGCTACATCGAAAAGCCGACCTACGATTTTTTTGTCAGCATGGGCATATACGTTTTCGAGCCACGCGTCTTGCAATATATTCCCTATAACCAGTACCTCGATTTTCCCGACCTGGTGCTCAAACTGATCCGAAGCGGAGAGCGAGTGAAAGGCTACCGCTTCGATGGCTACTGGCAAGACCTGGGGCGCGCCGATGATTACGAACAGGCAGTCCAGGAGTTCGAGGCGCTTCGCCCGCTGATCCTGCCGGGAGACTGACCGATGCAGTGGCGCGTCCCGCTGGCCGATCTGGATTACGGCGAGGAGGAGAAGCAAGCGGTCCTGGCGGTGCTGGAAAGCCGCTGGTTGACAATGGGCGCTGTGACGCAGGAGTTCGAGCGCCGCTTTGCTGCAACAGTTGGCGCCAGGTATGCCGTGGCGGTTTCGAACGCCACCGTGGCGCTGCATCTGGCGTGTCTGGCATTGGGGATTGGGCCACAGGACGAAGTCATCGTCCCCTCACTGTCGTTCGTGGCCACTGCCAACGCGGTGCTGTACACTGGCGCGCAGGTGCGCTTCGCCGACATCCTCAGCCTGGACGAGCTGACCATTGACCCGGCAGAGATCGAGCGCCTGGCGACGCCGCGGACCCGTGCGGTGATCGTGATGCATTACGCCGGCTACCCCTGCCGCATGCAGCAGATCACAGAAATCGCCAGCCATTATGGCCTGGCAGTCATCGAAGATAGCGCCCATGCGCCCGGCGCTGCATTAAATCGCCGCCCCCTGGGCGCATGGGGAGATGTTGGCTGCTTCAGCTTCTTCTCGAATAAAAACCTCTCCACCGGCGAAGGGGGAATGCTGGTGACCAACCGCGAAGACATTGCCCAAAAAGCCCGCCTGCTGCGCTCCCACGGCATGACCAGCCTGACCTGGGACCGCCACCAGGGCCACGCTTACAGCTATGACGTTACCGAGCTGGGATACAACTATCGCATCGATGAAATCCGCTCTGCGCTTGGGCTGGCACAGCTTGATAAGCTTCAGACCAACAACGCCCGCCGTAAGGCGTTGACACAACGATACTGGCTGGCGTTGCGCGAGAGTGACTTCGGCTTGCCATTTTGCGATTGGAGTCAACAAACCGGGGTTGAACCCGCATGCCATCTCTTCCCGGTCTTGCTCCCCGAAAAAGCGGATCGCAAGCAGTTCATGGATCGGTTGCGCTCTGCCGGGGTGCAGACCAGCATCCATTATCCCCCGATCCACCGCTTCAGCTATTACCGACAGCGCTATCCAGTGGAAAGGCTGCCGATCACCGAACAGGCGGCCGAGCGCGAAGTGACCCTGCCGCTCTACCCCGATCTCACGGCGGAGCAGCAGGAGATCGTTGTGCAAGCTGCGATCCAGGCAGTTCAGAATTAAAAGGCCGGATTGGCTCAGTCCAGCCTTTTTACGCTCAAAAGTTACACCTTGCCGATTCAACCCAGTCTGAGTATAATTTGTGTCTGTCCGGGCGGATAGCTCAGTTGGTTAGAGCACTGCGTTGACATCGCAGAGGTCGTAGGTTCGAGCCCTATTCCGCCCACACAATCGAACGTCCAGGAACTGCGATGACCGGGACGAGTAGCCTGTCTCAGGCCCGCCAGGGAGAAGAGATCAGCGACTGAGAGTCTCTTTCGGAAACGGCCAGGCGAAAACCACCCGCGAGCATGACCCCGAACCGGGCTGACCCCGCAGTAGGGCGAACGGTTGACCCCGTTATCGGTCGCCCAAGATGCTCCTCCCGAGGAGCGAAACTGGGTGGAACCGCGTGAGCCAGATATCTGCTCTCGCCCCAGAACGGGCGAGAGCTTTTTATTGCGTGCAGAAAAGGAGTGCAAAATGCCAGAACAACGTAACGTCCCCTATGAGGAAAGCGACCTGTATCGCATACGCCATTCGGCGGCGCATGTGATGGCGCAGGCTGTGCTGGAATTGTTCCCGGAAGCCAAATACACCATCGGTCCGCCGATCGAAGATGGCTTCTACTACGATTTCGAACTGCCCCGCACGCTGACGCCGGAGGATCTGGCGGAGATCGAAAGGCGGATGCGCAGGATCATCACCGGGAATCATCCCTTCGAGAAAAAGGTCGTTTCGGCAGAAGAAGCGCGTCAGATCTTCAAGGACCAGCCCTATAAGCTGGAGTTGATCGAAGGGCTGGAAAAGGGCGGCTATGACGAGTACGGCAACCCGCTGAAAGAGAAGGCCGAAATCTCGATCTATCGACACGCCAATTTCGTCGATCTATGTCGCGGGCCGCATGTGGAGAACACGCGCCAGATCAACCCCGCGGCGGTCAAGCTGATGAGCGTCGCCGGGGCCTACTGGCGCGGCGATGAGAAGAACCCGATGCTTCAGCGCATCTACGGAACCGCATGGCACTCACCGCAGGAGCTGGAAGAATACCTCTGGCGGCTGGAGGAGGCCAAGAAGCGTGATCATCGCAAGCTGGGCAAGGAACTGGGGTTGTTCTACTTCTCCGAAGATATCGGCCCCGGTTTGCCCCTGTTTACCCCTAAGGGCGAGATGCTGCGCTACCTGATGGAAGGATATGTGCGCGAAACGCAGACGCGTTATGGCTACCAGCACGTCTGGACCGGTCATATGGTCAAAGAAGATCTATATCGTAAATCGGGGCACTACGACAATTACAAGGAGTCGATGTTCCCACCCATGGTGGATGAAAACGTGGTTTATCGGCTGAAGCCGATGAACTGCCCCAGCCATATGACCCTTTACAAGGAGATGGGGCGGCACTCCTATCG
Source organism: uncultured Anaerolinea sp. (assembly GCA_964503145.1). Lineage (GTDB taxonomy): Bacteria > Chloroflexota > Anaerolineae > Anaerolineales > UBA4823 > RBG-16-57-11. The sequence goes on from CAZCYV010000008.1 coordinate 98,315, forward strand.
CGAGCTGCCATTGCGCTTCGCCGAGTTTGCCACACTCTACCGCTACGAGAAGACGGGAGAATTGACCGGCTTGACGCGGGTGCGCGCCCTGACGCAGGACGACTGTCACACGTTTTGCACCGAGGAACAGATCGGCAGCGAGTTCACCCGCTCGCTGCATCTGATCCAGGAAGTGTTAGGGCGCTATCGCTTCACGGATTACAAAGTGCGTCTTTCGCTGCGCGGCGAGGGCGGCAAATATGTGCAGGACGACGAGAAATGGGCAAAGGCAGAAGCCGCGCTGCGGAAGTCGCTGGACGAGAACCAGGTGGATTACTTCGAAGCCACCGGCGAGGCGGCGTTCTACGGGCCAAAGGCGGATTTCCTGGCGCGGGATGTGCTGGGACGAGAGTGGCAACTCTCCACCATCCAGGTGGATTTCATCCAGCCCGCCCGATTGGGCCTGACGTATGTGGGCGAAGATGGCCAGGAGCATACCCCCGTCGTGTTGCATCGCGCCGTTACCGGGACGACGGAGCGCTTCATGGCCGTGCTCATCGAGCACTTTGCTGGCGCGTTTCCGGTCTGGCTAGCGCCGGTGCAGGCGGTCTTGATCCCGATTGCAGACCGCCACCTGCCCTATATTCACGAAGTCGCAGAGCGTTTGAAGAAGGCCGGGTTGCGCGTCGAAGTGGATGACCGCAACGAGCGCATGAACGCCAAGATTCGCGACGCTCAGAAGCAGAAGATCCCCTACATGCTGGTGGTCGGGGATCAGGAAGTGGCCCAAAACCAGGTAGCGTTGCGCCTGCGTTCGGGAGAAAACCCAGGGCCAATCTCTATCGAAGATTTTCTGGCTCGCGCCCGCCAGGACATCCGGGATGGCGTTTGAGTCAGAAGTTGAGGTCTGGGGCGTCAGTACCCCAGACCTCAACAGGATGATTTTTGAGATTTTGCCGCGGGCCGTTGACGATTCGCACGTTTTTTGGTATGATGCCTGGGCTGAGTTGAAATCAGTTAATTTGTCGCATTAAGAAAACAGGAGTGTAAGATCAGCGCATTAAATTATCGAGTAAATGACGCCATTCGTGTTCCTCAGGTCCGCCTGATCGGTGCCAACGGCGAAAACATCGGCGTGGTCTCTATTGAAGAGGCCCAACGCATCGCCAGAGAAGCCGAACTAGACCTGGTCGAAGTAGCCCCCGCTGCTGATCCGCCGGTTTGCCGGGTGATGGACTTCGGAAAGTTCGTTTACGAGCGAGCGAAAAAGGAGCGCGAGGCCCGAAAAGCGCAAACCAAGATCGAAGTCAAAGAAATTCGCCTGCGACCCAAGACCAACGAGCACCATCGAGAATTCAAAATCCGCGATGCGCGCCGCTGGCTGATGGACGGGAACAAAGTCAAAGTACGTATCCGCTTTCGCGGTCGAGAGATCGACTACCTGGACATCGCCCTGACGGATTTGAAGGAAGTGGCCGAGGCGCTCTCGGATGTAGGGATCGTGGAGCAGGCGCCAGCGCTGGAAGGGCGCACCATGCTGATGGTCCTCGCCCCAGGAAAGGCGTCGAAAAAGAAATAAATCGATTGCGCTGATATCTTTTCGCTGTCACGAGTGGTTTGACCTCCGCGGATGTCGGCAAGCTCCGCGGAATTTTGTGTGATGAGAGGAGTTCGACCGTGCCACGCAAGCAACCAGATGGAAAATACAAGATCAAGACCCATAAAGCTACTTCGAAGCGCTTTCGGGTCACCGGATCAGGCAAACTGATGCGCACCAAGATCGGCAAAAGCCACCTGCGCCGCCGCACGCCCAAGCGCGTCAAAGCCCTGTTCCAGGAAATGATCCCGGTCAAAGGGCGCGGGATCGTTAAGCGCGTCCACCGCCTTGCCCCGTACATGAAGAAGGCAGACTGATCGGAGGGGCCGTTGCGAGTCCGTCTTCCGCCTCCACGACCAAAGCGGTCGACAGGGAGACGCGGACTCGAATCGATTGCTCGATCTAAAGATCGATACCTATCCTATATTGTGTTGCAACCGTTGGGTGCACCAAACAGGCAGATGAAGGGCTGCCGGCGCCCAGGGGTATGCAGGAGAGAAAATTATGGCTCGTGTAAAGACTGGACCCTATCGCCGTCAGCATCACAAGAAGGTGCTGAAGATCACCAAAGGTCAATTTGGCACCCGGCACCGTCTGTTCCGGCGCGCCAATGAGGCGATGCTCAAGAGTTTATGGTATGCCTATCGCGACCGACGGCAGCGCAAGCGCGACCTGCGCCGCCTATGGATCGCTCGCATCAACGCCGCAGCCCGGCTGAACGGCACCACCTACAGCCGCCTGATCCATGCCATGAAGGATAATCAGATCCTGCTCAACCGCAAGATGCTGGCTGATCTGGCTGTGCGCGACCCGCAAGCCTTTGCCGCGGTCGTCTCCCGTGCAAATGCTGCTTAGCGTGTAACGCGACCTCCACAACACACCGAATTCGTATTAACGCTTTCTAATGAAACCCGTTCTCAGTCCCTTTGGGGAACCTGGGAACGGGTTTCTCGTCCATAGTATAATGTCATCGGTCCTTGCTTACCCGTAGGTACTGCAAGCCAGCTTGGAGGACGGATGTCTGAGAAAAAGGAACGAAAAATTATCCCCTCTGAGGGCGGCGTTTTCAACAACCTGGCCCTGCGTATCAAGCTGATCTTTCGCCTGCTGGGCGATCATCGTATCAGTCCCTTCCTGAAACTGCTGCCTATCGGATCGGCGCTGTATTTCATCATTCCTGACCTGGCGATTGGCCCCCTGGATGATGTGGCAGTGGTTTGGCTGGGGACCTACCTGTTCGTAGAGCTTTGCCCTCCCGAGATCGTCCAAGAACACATGGCCGCGCTGCGCAATCAAGCGTTGCCCGGGGAATGGTTCGATGCAGATCCTGGAACAGGCGAGGTGATCGAAGGAGAATTTCGGGAGAAGAAGGAATAATCTGCGCTTGAAAGCCCTGGCCCAAGCGGGGGGTCGCAGGTCTGGATTCCTGATGGAACATTCGAATCGAAGAGACGGTATAAGACGATATAAGTATGAGAAAACGATCCTTACTGTTATTGTTAGCCCTGCTAATTGCCGGGTGCAGCGGCGCGCCAGTGACGCCCGCGCCCTCTCCCACGCCCGAAGCGACGTCGACCACGCCCGCACCAGTGCAGCTATCCGCGCCAACAGCGACGCCCACTGCTGCGCTGCCGACCTCGCCGCCCCCCTCACCGACGGCAACCGCCGAACCGCCTCCCAACGCCACCCCTACCGAAACGTCGGTGATCCTGGACATCGAACCACACGGCTTCCCTAATCCGCAGGCTTATACCTGGCAGCCCCTCGTAGCCGGGCTGCAGAAACCGCTGGATCTTGTCACAGCCGGGGATGGTACAGGCCGACTTTTTATCGTCGAGCAGGCCGGCAGGGTGCGGATCGTGCAGGATGGGCAGCTTCTATCTGTACCTTACCTGGACATCACCGATCGCGTCGGCAGCCGCGCCAATGAGCAGGGATTGCTTGGCCTGGCCTTCCACCCGCGTTATGCAGAGAATGGCTTTTTCTACGTCAATTACACCGATCTCAATGGCAACACGGTGATCGCCCGTTTTCAGGTCTCGTCGAGCGATCCCAATCGCGCCGCCCCTGACTCCGAATATCGACTGCTGAGCGTTCCCCAGCCCTATCCCAATCATAATGGCGGAGCGGTGGCCTTTGGGCCGGATGGTTATCTCTATCTGGGACTGGGCGATGGCGGCTCAGCGGGCGATCCCCAGGGGAATGGCCAATCGCTGAACACGCTGTTGGGCAAAATCCTGCGCCTGGATGTCGATAGCGGCGAGCCTTACGCCATCCCTGTGGACAATCCCTTTGCCAATGACGGAGGCCGTCCAGAGATCTGGGCCTATGGGTTGCGCAACCCCTGGCGGCTCTCATTCGACCGGCTAACCGGCGACCTGTACATTGGGGATGTAGGTCAGAATCAGATCGAGGAGATCGACTTCTTGCCGGCTGGCGCGCCGGGTGGAGCGAACTTCGGCTGGGCCTTCTATGAGGGCACATCGCCTTACGAGGGCACGCCGCCCACGGGTTTGCAGTTGATCCCGCCCGTGGCCGAGTATCGCCATGATATGGGCTGCTCGGTGACCGGAGGCGTGGTCTATCGCGGCAGCCGTCTGCCCGCCTGGCAAGGGATCTACCTGTTCGGCGATTACTGCAGCGGTCTGGTGTGGGGGCTGGTGCAGGACGCCCAGGGCGCCTGGCAAAGTCAGATGCTTTTCGGCCCAGTGGGCCGCATCACCTCCTTCGGGCAAGACGAAAACGGCGAGGTCTATCTGGTAGACCAGGCAGGCGTGGTGTATGTACTTGCAGCGAAGTAGCCAGCTTCTGGCAAGCCGGGCCGGCCTTGCCCTGTTCGGCGCAGCGCTGTTATTTGCTGCGATGGGATGCAAGTTGCTGGCAGGCCCTAGCGCTACCCAACAGGCCGCTGCCACGTTCACTGCTACACCGGTCGTCGCTGAACCGCCCATCCAGTCCACCCAGGAAATTCCTGCGTTGGTGACCGAAGCGCCAGGCCAACCCCTGGCGCTGCCTGCCCCAGGCGACCCGGCGCTGGCGTTGCTTCCCGCAGCCCGGCAGGACCTTGGAGCGCTCGGCAAACTTACGCGTTACATCCTCGCGTTGCAAATCGATCCCTCACTGCGCAGCTTCGATGGCCGCGCTCGAATCGATTACGTCAACCGGGAGGAGATTGCCCTCAGCGAACTCTATTTCCGTCTGCTGCCCAACGGGCAGAGAAGCTACGGCAACGGCTCGTTGAGCGTCACCCAGGCGCTGCTCGATGGAGAGCCTGCCTCAACCGAGCTTTCCTTGCAAGACTCGGTGCTGAAAATTGATCTCCCCGAAAGTCTGCCGCCTGGAGAGGCCACGGAAATCGAAATATTCTTTTCGGGCCTGGTACCCCTCGATTTCGGCAGCAACATCGAGCCGGCGGGGTTTGGTATTTATAATCTCAGCCAGGGCGTGCTGGCGCTTTCTGGCTGGTATCCCATCCTATCGGTTTACGACGAGCAGGGCTGGAATCTGGATCCGGTCTCTACAATGGGCGATTCGGTCTACAGCGATACCGCGCTGTACACCGTGCAGGTGTGCGCCCCTGCCGACCTGGTGTTGGTGGCCACCGGCATCTTGATGGACCAGCAAACTCAAAGTGACGCAAGCTGCACCCAATGGGAAAGCGGCCCGACGCGGGACTTCTTCATCATCGCCAGTGCAAGCTTCCAGGAACGCAGCCAGGAAATCGATGGCGTGACCATCCACGCCTACGCTCTGCCAGGGCGTGAAAGTGCATCGCAACAGGCATTGGACATCGCTGCCGGCGCGCTGCAGGTGTACAACCAGAAACTGGGCGCCTATCCCTTCACCGAGCTGGACATGGTGGACGCGCCGATGCGCAACGCCCTGGGCGTCGAATTTCCCGGCGTGATCCTGATCGCCGACACAATGTACGAGACGCCAGATGAGGCAGACTTCGGGATCACCATCGCCCACGAGGTGGCACATCAATGGTGGTACAGCGTGGTGGGGAATGATGTCTTCGATTCCCCCTGGCTGGATGAGGGGTTGACCACTTATTCCTCCAGCCTGTATTACGAATTTGGCCCCTCGCCTCTGATCGCTCAGGGCATGGTCGATTTCTGGCAGCAGCGCTACGAACGGATGAAATCGAGCGGCAAAGACGGCCAGATTACCGCCAGCATGGAGTATTTCGAGGGGCTGAATGACCCAAGTATGTATAGCAATGTAGCGTACATCAAGGCCGCATACTTCTTCCACGAACTGCGCCAGGAGATCGGTGATCAGGCCTTCTTCGATGCTTTGCGACGTTACTATCAGGATAATAAATACGGCATTGCTACCCCTGACGATCTGCTAATGGCCTTCGAGGACGCTGCGGGGCGCTCGCTGGAAGCTTTTTACGCCGGATGGCTATACACGCCCTAACCATGAGCCAATGGAAGAACAGATGCTGATGAAAAGATCAAAACGCGTTTGGATTGCGCTGACCTTACTGGCTTTTGTGCTGAGTCTGCTATCGGCCTGCACCGCTGCGACGCCACCCAACCCGGCGACGATGTCTCCAACTCAGGCAGAGCAAAGCCTACCGGCCGCTCAAACGCCTTTCCCTGAACCAACGATTGTCTCGGCCGCCACCGAGGCTCTGCCGTCGGCCACTCCCATGACCACCCCCACGCCGCAGCCCAGCCCCACCCCGGCAGCGCTGCGCTTTGCTGTGATCGGGGATTACGGCGAGGGCAACCAGGCTGAACAAGACGTCGCCGACCTGGTGAAGAGCTGGCGCCCGGAGTTCATTATCACCGTAGGCGACAACAACTATCCTAGCGGCGCGGCTGAAACTATCGACGATCGCATCGGGCGCTTTTATCAAGAGTTCATCCACCCTTATAGAGGCGCATTTGGGCCTAGCGCCGAACAAAACCGCTTTTTCCCCACCCTGGGCAACCATGATTGGGACACCGCCGGGGCGCAAGCGTACTTCGACTATTTCACGCTACCCGGCAATGAGCGCTATTACGATTTCGTCTGGGGGCCGGTGCATTTCTTCGCCGTGAGCAGCGACTCGCGCGAGCCCGACGGCGTGTCCAGGATTTCACCTCAAGCACAGTGGTTGCAGGAGAGGCTTTCCACATCCAAATCGCCCTGGAAGATCGTTTATTTCCATCATCCACCCTATTCTTCTGGCTACCACGGCCCGGTGGATTGGATGATCTGGCCTTTTGCAGAGTGGGGCGCCTCAGCAGTGCTTGCCGGGCACGATCATGTGTACGAGCGGCTGATAGTGGATGGCATTCCTTATTTCATCAATGGCCTGGGCGGCGGCCCGATCTACTCTTTCATTCGAACAGACCCCCGTTCGCAGGCGCGTTACAACGATGACTATGGGGCGATGCTCGTCACGGCGGACGAGACCAGCATGATCTTTCAGTTCATCACTCGCAAGGGCGAAGTGATCGACACCTACACGCTATCGCGTTAGACTTCCCAGTCTGGTGCTAATTGTGCCTGCGGGCGTCGAAATTGGGCCTTGACAGACCTCGCCTGGTCGTGATAGACTCCCCTTCGCTTAACGAAAGCTTAACTTTTAGAAAGGAAAGGCGCATTTCATGGATCGGAAAGTGATTACATATTGCATGTTCTGCTCTGCCGCCGCCAGCGGCGATGCAGCTTTGCCTTTTCGGAGTGCGCCTGTTGCTCGGTAGGAAAACGTCCTAAACGATCGACAGCCACGGGTGCACTCCAACGACCGTGGCTGTTTTTATTCATGTGACCTGTTCACCCCAGCCTGCCGGTACACACCAGCCACGGACCTGTTCTGTGGCTGGTGTTGATTTAGGGCCTGGCCCTGGATTGGAAGTCTGCGATGACTACGGCAGTAACCTTACACGAGACAACCAAATACTTCAACCTACCTGGATTTGCGTTCTCGAGCCGGGCAGCGCTGCGCACCCCAAAGCCGTACACTCCCGCTCCATCGCAGAGTCTGGCAGCGGTTGACCATGTCTCGTTGTCCATCTGCGAAGGCGAGATCTTCGGGCTGGTGGGGCCAAGTGGATCCGGTAAAACCACCCTCATCCGCTTGATCGCTACCCTGTTGCAACCAGACGAAGGCGCAATCCGAGTGTTTGGCTATGACACGGTCCGCCAACCTGCCCAGGTGCAACGGCTGATCAATCGGGTTTCGGTCGAGGCCAGCTTCTTCAAGCAGCTCTCCCCGCTGGAAAATTTACTGCACGGGTTGCAACCCTATGGACCGGGCGAATCGGACGCTCCCGGGCGTGTGGTGGAGATGCTGGCTCGCCTGGGCCTGGAACAGCGCGAGATCCATGCGCCTATGGAAGTCCTCTCCGGGGACAGATTGCAAACGGTGGGCGTTGCCCGCGCGCTGCTCTCTCGCCCGCGCCTGTTGTTGCTGGATGAACCTGCTCGCGGCCTGAACGCGCAGGCCAAACGCGAAGTATGGCAGATTGTGCATGGGCTGCGCGACCAGCATGGCATCACAGTTCTGTTGACCGCTCAAGATGGGCAGGAACTGGAAAGCGTCTGCGACAGAGTTGCGGAAATGGAAGGTGGCAGGATCTTTGCCTTGAACAATCAAGTGAACTGGCATCAGTCAGTAAACAGTGATTGTCTATATCCGACCAAATCGCACCCGAGCTTCACCAGGCAGTTGAGCAAACCGCTGATCGTGGAAGAGAAAGTGACACCCTGAGCGATGGGCCGGGTTCACCTGACCCATCATTCAACCCCAAGGAAAGAAGAAGCAATCGTTGATGCTGCGCTTTGCCTTCGAAGAGTTGAACCTACACCGCCTGGAGGCCATCATCCCGGAATATAACCCCATCGCCTTGCGTCTCTTTTCCAAAGCCGGCATGCGCCCCGACCCTGCGCGCCAGCGGAGCCTCTTCGAGAAGGAGTTGCGCCCAGAGCAGGCATTGGGCGCTCAGGCGGCTTAACTGATCTTACGGGGTCTGGCGTCGCTAGGCGATCCGTTTTTACATCGAATGGAGAACGGCCGACCAGTGCGCGCCCCATACATGTCGCTTCGTTGTGTAATGGCCTGCATGCGGGTAAAATCGGTTTGATTTTATCTGGGTGATTTTTGCCGAAGGAGAGTAGATATGGGCATTCAAGCAGTGATCTGGGATCTGGGCGGTGTGCTGTTGCGCACCGAGGATTATGCGCCGCGTCAGGGGCTGGCCCAGCGTTATGGCATGTCGCTGGACGAGATCGAAGGCTTCGTCTTCTCCGGCGACTCGGGCGATCGCGCCCAGCTCGGCGAAATCAGCGCCGATCAGCATTGGGAGAACCTGCGTCACAAGCTCGGCTTGACCACAACGGAGATGCGTGAGTTCCAGGAGGCGTTTTGGGGCGGCGATCAACTGGATACTGAGTTGGTGGAATACATCCGCCAACTGCGTAAGCGCTACAAGACCGGATTGTTGAGCAACGCGTTCTCTGACCTCAGGCGGGTGGTGACAGATATCTGGCAGTTTGCCGATGCCTTCGACGAGATGATCATCTCGGCGGAGGTAGGGCTGGTCAAGCCGGACCCGCGCATCTATCGTCTGGCGCTGGAACGGTTGGGGGTGGCGCCCGAAGCGGCAGTATTCATCGACGATCTTCGGCGCAACGTTGTTGGGGCGCAAGCCGTGAACCTGCACGCCATCCACTTCGAGAACCCGCAGCAGGCGCGCCAGGAGCTGGAATACCTGCTCAATGGGAGCCGCCAATGAACGCTGATGAGCTGACCAATCTGAGTCTGGCACAGGCGGCCGAGTTGATCCGCAAGCGCCAGATCTCCCCGGTCGAACTGACCCAGGCGCATCTTGAACGCATCCAGCGGCTGGATTCAAAAATCAACAGCTACATCACCGTCACCGCCGAGCAGGCGATGCAGCGCGCTCGCCAGGCAGAGGCCGAATTGCATCGCGGCGAGACGCAATCTGGAGAGCCCCTCGGCCTGCTGCACGGCCTGCCTCTGGCGCTTAAGGACCTCTATGAGACCCAAGGCGTGCGCACCACTGCGGGATCCAAGCATTTCAGCGATTACATCCCCGCAGAAGACAGCGCCGTTGTACTGAAGTTGAAGGCTGCCGGGGCAATCTTGCTCGGCAAAAACAACCTGCATGAAATCGCCCTGGGGCTGACCAACGTGAACCCGCACTTCGGAGCCTGCCGAAACCCCTGGGCGCTGGAGCGGGTTGTAGGCGGTTCATCCGGCGGCTCGGCGGCAGCCCTTGCAGCCCGCCTGTGCCTGGGCGCGCTGGGTAGCGACACCGGCGGATCGATCCGCGTGCCGGCCGCCCTGTGCGGCGTCGTCGGTTTGAAACCGACTCGCGGCCGGGTCAGCCTGCGCGGCGTGATCCCGCTGAGTTGGAACCTGGATCACGCCGGGCCTATGGCACGAGAGGTGCAGGACGCGGCGATGCTGCTACAGGTCATTGCAGGCTACGACCCGCTGGACGCGTACTCCACAGATATTGAGGTGGAGGATTACCTGGAAGAGATCCAGATGGGCGTACGTGGCTGGCGGATCGCCCTGGCAGACGACGAATATTTCAGCCCAACCCAGCCCGAAATCTTGCAGGCAGTCAGGCGGGCAGCGCAGGCTTTCGAAACACTCGGAGCGCACGTGGAGGCGACACCCTTCCCAGACCTATATCAGGCTGCGCTGGCAAACGGGATGATGGTGGTCAGCGACGCGGCGGTTTTCCATGAGACACGCTTGCTGGAGAACCCGGGCGATTTTGGCGCTGATGTGCTTCAGCGCCTCAGGAATGGCGCTTCCCTGGCTGTGAAAGATTACATCCTGGCGCGGCGCACCCAGAGCCTGCTGCGTCGACAATTTGCGCGCTTCTTCGAGCGTTATGATGTCTTATTGATGCCCACCACACCGGTGACCGCCCCGCCAATCGAAGGCCCAGACGCCCTGGAACTGGCGCGCTTGCTGACCCGTTATACCGCGCCGTTCAACTTGACCGGCCTGCCAGCGCTCTCGCTGCCGTGCGGTTTCACATCTGAAGGCCTGCCCATTGGCCTGCAGATCATTGCTCCGCCCTGGGGAGAGGCCCGGTTGCTGCGCGCAGCATATGCCTATGAACAAGCCACAGACTGGCATAAGAGGAAACCCGCCTTGTGAAAAAAGGGTGGCATGCCTATCCGCTCTATGCGCCAATCAGATCGACCAGATCGCCTCGCTGGCCGGCATCGGGCTGGGTGTTCTCTTGGGTAGCCTGAAGATCAGCCTGCCGATCCAGGGTGGACCAAGCACCTTCTCGACCAGTTCGCTTTCCCTCTGGGGGATCGCTTTCAACCAGTGGTCTGGATCGGTCTGATCCGGGCGGTTGGGATGCTGCTCTCCGTGGGCGCGGCCGAGCTGGCGCAGCGCAAGGTGCAGACTGAGCAACATGCTGCGGTGGCTCGCGCCTCCTGGGCGATATCTGGGGTGCTGGTGATCAGCTTGTTGAGCTTCGCCCTGGCAAAGACGCTGTTGGCAGCGGTGATCGCTATCTGGTTGATCTCTATGGCGCGCAACGTGGTCGGCCCGCTATATACCGCCTGGGTCAATCAGCGTCTGGACTCGCAGGTGCGCGCCACGGTGCTGTCGATGAGCAGCCAGGTGGACGCCATCGGCCAGGTCGCCGGAGGGCCGGCTGTAGGCCTGATCGGCAATTGGCTCTCGGTGCAAGCCGCATTGATCACTTCTGGATTGATGCTTTCGCCAGTGCTGCTGCTTTACCCCCGCGCCTTGAGGCAGAATGTCGCCCAGCCGCTCCCGGTCGAGCCAGCCGCAACCGAGGATTGAAACCCTGCTCAGGGCGCCGAGGCCGTCAACTGAGCGTTTCTCTGGCCTGCCGCTTGTGAATTGCCCAGGTATAGCGAGGCGGCAACCGCGATACTCCAAAGCGCCCACACCAGCGGCGCCGGGCGCACCATGCCCCAGGTGACTGCATCGGTCATCCCATGCACGAGCAGGGCAATCTGGCTGGCAAGCAAGCCTGCTCCCAGAGCTTTCAAAAAAGGATCCTGGCGCTTGCCGCCGCCGTGATAAACCTTACCGGCGCTCAGCGTTGCGATCAGAAAAGTCCATGCCCAGGCCAGCAGGCCTGGAACGCCCAGATCGACCGCAATTTGCAGGAAAAGGTTATGCGCATGGAAAACATGACCTGGTTGGAACATCAAAAACGGGTAGAGCCGGTCGGCTAGTGGATGGAATATGCCCAGCCCGATGCCGGTAAAAGGAAAATCCAGGATCATGTCTATCGCCCGGCCCCAAATTTCCAGACGAGCGTTCAAGCTGCCCACCGTCTTGCTGGCGATCAGGACGTCCAACACGCGCGCTGTCCCAAACCAATAGATGGCCGCAGATGCCGCAATCAAGGACAGCACCACCAATACCCAGCCCCAACGCCAGCGCAAGACCACCAGCGCCATCACGGCTAGAGCGACTGCCGTCCACGCGCCGCGCGATAGAGAGAGCAACAGCACGCCGCTCATACCAACGAGCGATAGGGCGCCAAGCGCCCATTCGAACCCCCGCAGCTCCCGCCAACAGAAAAGGATCCAGGCCAGCGGAACCTGCAGGAATAACGCCAGGATGCCTGCAATCACGTTGGGGTGGACCGAGTCGGCGACCAGAACGGCAAAGCGCTGATAGATCTCCGCCGGGATCAAAGGCAATTTGCCCAGCGGCCAATCGACGCTGAGCGGGGCGAGGAGGCTCAACGCCAGTCCACTCAGACTGATCAGCCATACCAGCCGGCGCAGGCCCTGACGCGTCATGCTCGTATTTACGATGGCGTAGTAGAGCGCAACGCCGCTCAACAAGCGGTACACCTGCGGCGTGGTAACTTGCGGCAGCGGCGTCATCCACCAACTGAGGACGGCCATGAACAGGAGCAGCACAATCGGCAAATCGCCAGGCGTGTGCAGACTCCAGCGACCAAAAGCCAACCGTCGCAGCGGCCAAAAAAGAGCCGCAGTGATCACTGCGGCCAACAAAAATTGAGGATCAGCGATGCTGACCACCACCATTCCCCCTACCACCCACAGCTCAACCGAAGCCAGCAGCCTGCAAATGCGGCGGAACAACGATGGACGATCGGTTTCTTCTTGCAGGTCCAACGCCGAGTCCGTCAATTACTCCTCAGGGGCGGAGGTCTTCTCTTTGCTTTGTTTTTCTTGCTGGCCTGCGCCGTTGCCGGCGCGGGAACGCTTATTGGCGCCGTTCTTGCTGAAATAGCGATCGTAGGTGCGCGTGTAATAATAGGTCGTATAGTATTGGTACTTGCTGTAGTAATGCATCCGTTTTCGTGTAATGGGGTTGAGCACCACACCCAAAACGCGCGCGCCGGCGCGGTTCATGTGTTCCATCAACACCTGTGCAGCGCCGATCTTGGTCTTTCCCGGCTCAACCACCAGCAAGACGCCGTCTATCTTAGCCGACATCGCAATCGGGTCGGCCACGATCGTCGGCGGAGAATCGAGGATGACGATATCGGACTTCTCTTTGAGTTCCGCCAGGATGCGGGTCATCTTTTCCGATTCGAGCAACTCGGTCGGGTTGGGCGGCAGACCTCCGCTGGTGATCACCGCGATTGGGGGATCGCCCCACGAGGCGATCACGTTGGCCAGCCTGGTCTGATCTCGGAACAGGTCGCTCAGCCCTCTACGATTGGCAATGCCCAAAAAGCGATGCACTGACGGACGGCGCAGGTCGGTGTCCACCAGGATCACTTTACGCTCGCCTTGCGCCATCACCGCCGCCAGGTTTACTGCGACCGTGCTCTTGCCTTCGCCTGGCCCGGTGCTGGTGACCAGCAAGGACTTGACCGGTTTATCTACGCTGGCAAAATCCAGGTTCGCGCGCAGCGTGCGAAAGGCTTCCGTGATAGGAGAAAGCGGGTTGTCGCTGACATACACGTTTGCGCCACGCGCGCCATTCCGGCCCCGTCGGTGTTCCATTTCGCCGATCAATCCTATCACCGGAACGCGCAGGTAATGCGTCACATCCTCAGGGGTCTTGATCGTATCGTCCATGAATTCGACGGTGAATGCCACCATCGCCATCAAGATGAAACCGACGAACGAGCCCAACAAGACGTTGCGCGCGGGTTGAGGCTGTATGGGTTTTTCTGGGATTGGAGCTGTCTCGATCTGGACGACGTTTGGCGTGCTGCGCAGGCGCGCCAGGCGCACATTCTCATAACTGCTGAGCAGGTTGGTGTAAATTTGCTGGTACAACGCCAGCGTCGTTTGCAACTGCTGCTGGCGCATGGCCGGGTCTGCCTTTTCCGATTGTGTATCCAGCACAAGCAGGTTTGCATAGACGCCCTTGTACAGGTTGCGCAGGTCGTTCAACTGATCCAGGCGCAGTTGCAACTCTTTGTACTTGACCTCATCTTCGGGAGATAGCGTCGGCGTCGGCAGAGGCGCAGGCGTCGAGGTGGGCTGCCGCCAATAAGGGGCGGGCGTGTTGGTGACCAGCGGCGCAGGGAAAAAACTCTGCAATTCTTTCTCGATCTGGATGATCTGGTCTTCGGAAGCGGCCAGTTGCTCTTCGATTTGCCGAATGCGCTCCGAGACCTGCTGCTTTTGGGTTTCGAGGGTCTGCTGGGAGATCTGAGACATCTCTGCCTGCAGATCGTTGACCTGCCCTTCGACCTGAGCAATCTGACTCCTAAGGCTTTCCTCGGAAGCCTGATAGCGGCTGGATTGCAGGTTCTCATTGTATTCGATAAAAACATCCACCAGCGAATTGGCGATCTGCGCCGCTTGCTGCGGGTCATTGTCCCGAACGGTGATTTCCAAAAGCAGCGACTCGGCGATCTGTTTTACATCGACCTGACTCTTGCTGACCTCATAACCCAAACGATTGCTCAATGCCTGCAAAATCGGACCTGTGTTGATCAACTGGGCATAGGTCTTCGCCAGTTGAATTTCATTGAAGAAATAATAAGTCTGGCCTTCCTGGTCCAGCGAACGACTGACCATGATCTTGGTGGTCGTCTCGTAAACTGTCGGCTGATAAAGGCTGATCAGGTAGCCAATACCACCGCCCAGGATCGCGCCCAAAATGAGCAACCACAGCCATTTTCGAAATAATAAAATATACTGCCGTACTTCAGTCATAGGTCATTCTTCTCGCCCAGATAAATTGCGATGAACCACCCTCATAAATAAACGACACAAAGTCGAGGGATTTTATATGCAAAAATTTTATCATATTCTCGGCTGTTGAGATCAACCACGTTTGCACAGATACAAGTTATTTATCCCCTGCTTACGCACTCGCCTCAATAATAAGGTATCCCCCCAACAAACTCGCCAATGACCGAAGCTACTGTCCGAGGGTGCTCCAACATAACCATGTGCCCGGCGTCTGGGATAACCTTCAGCACGGCGTGGGGTATGCCGTTCGCCAAAAACTGGGCGTAGCGCACCGGCGTCATTTGGTCATCCGCGCCGCACACCACCAGGGTGGGTTGACGCACCTCCCCCAGGTGATCCCTGACATCGAAAGCATCACATGCCAGGAAGTCGCCGTAAAGCACACTGGCGCGCGTCTCCTCCATGCGCTTGGAGGCCAGTTCGATCAGACGCCTGGGAGAGCTGGGGCTGAACGAACGGCTGATCACCATCGCTACCGCCGCCGAGAAAGTGGCCGGGTTGGAAAGCTGCTCCAAGATCTGTGGAGCAACGCGCAGCCGGGCGCCCGCCCCAATTAACCCCAACCCTAATACCCGCCCTGGATAATCCAGGGCCAACGAAAGCGCCACAGCGCTGCCCATTGAATGGCCAACGAGCACCACGCTATGCAAGTCCACGGCATCCAGCCAGTCGAGCAACGCCTGAGCGTAGGCGCCGATCGATTGCATGCCTCGCCCGGCTGACTTGCCATGCCCGGGCAGATCGGGGGCATAGACCCGATAACCTGGCAACCGGCGCACTTCCGATGGCCAAAAGAGATGTGTGCCGCCTGCGCCATGGATCAGGACGATTGGCGGCGTCAGGCCCTCGCCCCCGCCCTCGTTCACGTGGTAGTATATTTCTGCAGCGCTTGGCATGACGGGAATTCGACCAACTGGAACAAATGGGAATTGCGAATTGCGGCGCGCTAGAGGCCGCGGCGAATGCGGTCAGCGGCCTCTTCGGTCAGTGGAATGACCACCTGCACCCGCGTTCCGCGTCCGGGGGCCGAATCGATCCGCAGCACGCCGTTCACCAACTCGGTGCGCTCACGCAAATTGATCATCCCCAGGCTGCCGCGAGTATCATAGGAATTACCTATGGAGTTAACATCAAAGCCTACGCCGTCGTCTTCGACTTCTAGCAGGCTCAACCCTTCGCGCAGCATCTTGAGCCGCACCCAGATTTGCTTGGCCTGGGCGTGTTTGCGGGCATTATTGACCGCCTCTTCGGCGATATAGAATACCACGGCTTGCTTGCTCGATTCGAGCGCATCTACCACCCTGGGATCGGCCTGGATAATCACGTTCTGGTTGAAGGTCTCTTTCATCTTCTCGGCCATCGACTCGAGCGTGGCAACCAGCCCCTGCGACTCGAGCACCAGCGGGCGCAGAGTGAAGAGCATATGGCGGATTTCTTTGGTCGTCCGGCGCGCCAACTCTTCGATCTTGTACAACTCCTCGGAAGCGGCTTTCAAGTCTCGTTCCATCAAGCGGCGGGCAAAATTGACCCGCATAGCAATCGCAGAGACCGATTGCGTGGGGCCATCGTGCAGGTCGCGGGCCAGCTTCTTACGCGATTCCTCCTGGATTTCCATCATGCGGTTCTTTTCTTGCTCCAAATCCTGATAGAGCCGCGCGTTTTGGATCGCAATCACCGATTGCTTGGCGACGATCTCTAAAACCTCCCGCCGATCGGGGGTGAAGAAGTCCACATTGGGGTGCGCAAAGAGCAGAATTCCGTAAGCGTCCAACCCCGCGCGCAGCGGCAGGCAAAACGCCGAGCGGCAATCGCGCAGCGAGGCCAGGCGGTTGAGCTCGACATCTGCGCTTAAGTTTCGCGATAAGATGGGCGTCCCCTCATCGATTGCCTGAGCCAACAAGCCGCTGGTGCCGGGGAGTTGCAGGCCGCGATCGCTGGGGAGCAAGCGGCGCGCCGTAGCGATTTGCAGAGTCGGCGTGCGATGATCTTCCCCAGAAAAAAGCAATACCGCGCTGAATAACTGATCCACCTGCGGCGCATCCAACTCTTTGAGCGTGTCGGCGCTCAAATCCAAAGAAGTTTCCAAAACGCGTTGGTAATTCAGGGTGGCGCTCAGGGCCGAAATCAAATCATAAATCAGCTTGCGGCTTTCGCGTTCTTTGCGCAGGGCAGCGCTGGAAAGGCGGGGACTGCTTTCAGCGCCTGTCTTAACCTTGCGCATCACCCTTTCACCAACCATCGCAAAGGGTAAGCCAACCAAAAGGTAAACAGGGAGCATAACGCCGAGATAAAGCAACAAATCTTCCGGATGATAGCGGTAAATCAGAAAAGCCTGAACCAAAATATTGAGCAGAACCGAGAGGATTGCGCCAATCCACTGAAAATAAAGGGCAGCGGTAGCCGCGGGAAGCAGCCCCAGCCAGGTCAGATTGAACTGGCTGTTCCCCAGAAAAAGAACCAGTTGTGCAAAGACAAGATCACACAGGAAATAGAACATCCGCAAAGCCATCATTGTCTGGTCTATTGCGGTGAGCACCGTAGCCGCCAGATTGATGACCAGCATGCTAAAGAGCAGAAATAGCATCCTTGAGTCCAGGCCGTTTTGATAGGCTAGCCACATGCTCGTGCCGGCAATGAAGGCCCAGCGCACACCAAGAGCAATCCAATCTGCCAGGGGCCACGGACTGTTATCTTGCATGTTACCTATCATAACTCAAAACATCGGCTTGGCAAGGACTCCATACAAAATTTATAGGTTTTTCAGCATCTGCCTCAATATTATATGGGCGGCGCGCACAGCACGTCCGCGGTGGCTCAGCTTGTTCTTCTCCTCCATGTCCAGTTCGGCCATCGTCTTGCCCAATTCCGGGATCAGGAAAATCGGATCATAACCAAACCCGCTTTCGCCGCGCTCTTCCGGGATGATCTCGCCGGGGCAAATCCCTTCAGCGAATTGCACTTCACCCGTTGGAGTCGCCAGTGCGACAACACAGCGGAAACGAGCCGTCCAAGGGCGGTCCTTGAGCCGCAACTTTTCCAAAAGCAGGGCGCGCCGGTCAGCGTCAGACGCCCCACTCCAGGGAGCAAAACGAGCGGAATGCAACCCCGGCAGACCATCCAGCGCATCGACTTCCAGCCCCGAGTCATCTGCCAGGCTGATCAACCCAGAGGCTTTGGCAAAAGCGACCGCTTTCAACCCGGCATTCTCTGCATAGCTGTTTCCGGTTTCCTCGACGACCATTTCCAGGTTCAGATCCGCGGGCGTGATCAGTTCGATGGGCAAATCTGCCAGCAGGGCCTGGATTTCTTTCAGCTTCCCCATGTTGAGCGTCGCCACCAGGATTTTGGACATTTTCTCTCCTGTTCCAGTACCAGATGATATGCGTTCTATCCAGGCCATGTTATAATCGATTTATGTACATTTCGCACGATGTTTTGCGCCTTAACGTTGGATTTATCATTCATCAGACGGTGGGCTATAGCCGGGATTTCCCGTTCGAAATCCCGGCGATACGGTTGCCTCCCGACCTGTATCTGAGCGATCTGATCGGCGTGGTGCGCGTCACCCGCACCAGTCAAGGTCTCCTGGTTCAGGCGAAACTGCAAGCCAGCATCGCTGCAGAATGTGTGCGCTGTTTGAGTGAGTTTCAGCAGCTTCTCGAAGTCGAGTTTTCGGATCTGTACGCGTTCACCCAGGCCTCGGTCACCGAATCGGGGCTAATCCTGCCCGAGAATGGTAAAATCGATCTGGCCCCGATCGTGCGGGACGAGATGCTGCTGGCCGTACCGATCAAACCGCTGTGCCGGCCGAATTGCAAAGGATTGTGTCCGATCTGCGGAGAAAACCAGAACGAAACGACCTGCCATCACGGGGATGAATCTACCGAACCCGGCGCTGGCAAGTTGACCATTAATTTCGAGTGATCGAACCGGTCATTTATTAATGTGACAAACTCTGTACTAGCGTCTTTTGCTCGCCCAAATCTTATGCAGGAGGGTCATTAGTGGCACAGTCGGGCGAAGGGAAGTCGATCAACCTGGCGCTGCAGCTTTTATCTGAGCACGCCGATTTGCAAGGTTGGCTCACCCACGAAGATATCCTGGAAATTTGCCCAAAGATCGCTGCTGATCCTCAACAGCTTAGCCGTCTGATCGTTGCGCTGCACCTGCGAGGCATCGAAGTGTTGGATCAGACGAAGGCGGATGAGATCGAAGGAGGGCCAGCTTCAGATGACCCCGAAGCGCTCCTGGCAATCGAGCACGTCGCCAGCGACGACACCGTCAGCCTTTACCTGAAGGAGATGGCCGTTACCCCTTTGCTCTCTTTGGAGGAGGAATTAGGTCTGGCGAAGCGCATCTCGAACGCCCGACAGGCCAAGCGCGAACTTTCCCGGTTGAACCCAAATGGCAACGGTCTGGAGCGCCGCCAGGAACTGGAGGCACTGATCCAGGATGGGCGCTTGGCGCGCGAGGCGCTGATCAAAGCCAATACCCGGCTGGTGGTCAGCATTGCGCGCCGTTACCTTGGCCGCGGCCTTCCTTTCCTGGATCTGATCCAGGAGGGCAACTTGGGGCTGATGAAAGCGGTCGAGAAATATGAGTACCAGCGCGGCTTTCGCTTTTCCACCTATGCCACCTGGTGGATACGCCAGGGGATCGTGCGCGCCATCGCCGATCAGGGCCGCACCATCCGCGTGCCGGTGCATATGGTGGACCGCCTGCGCATGGTGCAAAAGGCCTCGCGAGAGCTGGAACAGAAGATCGGACGCGCTCCAACCCCTGAAGAACTGGCCGAACAACTCGACCTGGACAGCAGCAAATTGCTCTGGCTGCTCCAGGTGACCCAACAGCCCATCTCCCTGGAAAGCCCAATCGGTGGTGAGGAAGATAACGAATTAGGGATGTACGTCGAAGACATCACTTCGCCCAGCCCGGCGCAGATCACCTACGAGAACATGCTGCGCGAGCGCCTGGACGAAGTCCTGGCGACCCTGACGCCGCGCGAGGCGCGCATCCTGCGCCTGCGCTTCGGCCTGGGGCAGGACCGTGCTTACACCCTCGAAGAGGTGGGACAGAAGTTTGGCCTGACCCGCGAGCGCATCCGTCAAATCGAATCCAAAGCGCTGCGCCGTCTGCGCCAGCCTTCTCGGGCGCGACTGCTGCGGGACTACAGCTAACCCCCAAAAAAAAAAACGCTGAGCGTCTGACTCTGCCAAAACAATACTCGACGAACCAAACTTCGCGGTTGTTTTCGATCCTTGACAAATGTAACAGGTCTCATTAAACTTGGGTTAAGTTAGCGAAGAAGAGAAAGGCATTCTGCCAATGACGCTTGTAGACTCGCGCTACGTCGCTATCCGCTACTCGATGGCCATGATGTGCAGCATGGCGGATACCCGCGCGCCTGAGTTCGGGCAGCCAGCCCTGTAGGAAGAGAGCAAGCGTTTTCTAAGATCATCCGAGGGCTGTCCTGGCGAGGGCAGCCCTTTCCATTTGCTGATTTGATCGGAGGTCCATCATGTCCGAAAACATTCTTGTGGCTGTGGCCTGGCCTTACGCCAATTCGCAAATCCATGTCGGCAATCTGACCGGCTCTTATCTGCCGGCGGATATTTTCGCCCGTTATCACCGACTGGCGGGCAACCGAGTCGCAATGGTCTCCGGCTCCGACGCCCATGGCACGCCGGTCACGGTGCGCGCCGACGCCGAGGGGACGACCCCGCTGAAAGTTTATGAACGCTACCACGCCACTTTCCTGGAGTTGTATCAAAAGCTAGGGCTGACGTACGACCTGTTCACCAGCACGCATACCGAGAACCATTTTAAGGTCTCGCAAGACATCTTCCTGGCGCTGCTGGCGAACAACTACCTGTATAGCGAGCGGCAAAAGCAGTGGTTCGCCCCTTCGCAGGGGCGCTTCCTGCCCGATCGTTACATCGAAGGGACCTGCTACATCTGCGGTTACCCCAACGCCCGCGGCGATCAGTGCGATGGTTGCGGCAGCCTGCTCGATGCCACTCAGTTGATCGACCCGCGCTCCAAGATCGACGGCACAACCCCGGAACTGCGCGAGACCGAGCATTATTACCTCGACCTGGGCGCCCTGGAGCCGGCGATCGTCGAGTTCCTGCGCCAGCGCGAAGGATATTTTCGTCCCAATGTGCTGCGCCAATCCCTGGGTCAAATCCTGACCGAAGGCCTGCGCGGCAGGCCCATCACGCGCGACCTGGATTGGGGCATCCCGGTGCCGGTAGAAGGCTGGCAGGGGAAATGTCTCTATGTGTGGTTCGAGGCGGTGATCGGCTACCTATCGGCCTCCATCGAGCTGGCGAAACTAAATGGTCGGCCAGATGACTGGCACGACTGGTGGTACAACCCGGATGCACGGGCATATTACTTCATCGGGAAGGATAACATCCCCTTCCATGCGGTGATCTGGCCGGGGCAGTTGATCGGCGCAGGCGAGGCGTTTGGCAAGCTGTTCGAGGGTCGCGAAGGCTGCCGCCTTACCCTGCCCTACGACATACCCGCGAACGAATTCATGAACCTGGAGGGCCGGAAGATCTCCGGCAGTCGCAATTGGGCTGTTTGGGGACTGGATTTCCTGAGCCGCTATGATCCCGACCCGTTGCGTTACTACCTGACGGTCAACATGCCGGAAACCAAAGACACCGATTGGGACTGGGACGATTTCGTGCGCCGCAACAATGACGAACTGGTGGCGACCTGGGGCAACCTGGCCAACCGGGTGCTCTCCTTTGCATACAAACATTGGGAGGGCCGCGTGCCCGAGCCGGGGGAATTGCGTCCCGAAGATCAAGAGATCATCGCCACGGTGGAAGCCGGATTTCAGAGCGTGGGCGAACACCTGGAGGCGGTACACCTGCGGGCGGCGCTGGGCGAAGCGTTGCGCCTGGCGGCAGAGGTCAACAAATATCTCGATAGGACTGCGCCCTGGTTCGAGATCAAGACCGACAAAGCCGCGGCGGCCAGGTCGGTCTATGCTGCCTTGCGCGCCATCGACTCGTTGAAGGTGTTGTTTGCGCCGTTCATCCCCTTCTCCAGCGAGCGACTGCACCGCTATCTGGGCTACACCGAGCCGCTGTTCGGCAGCCAGTACACGGAAATCGTCCAGGACGGACTGGGCGAACACACCGTGCTGCGCTACCGTCCCGGCCCGGCAGGAGTGCAATGGCGTCCCAGCCAGCTCCCCGCCGGGCAGGCGCTCCAGCCGCCGGCGCCACTGTTCCGCAAGTTGGAACCAAGCGTCGCAGCCGAGGAACGCGCTCGCCTGGGTTAATCACCGGGCGACTCGATCGGCTCGCTGATCGATCGTCAGATGCATCTGCACAGACAGGCCAGGAAGGTCATCACCTCCTGGCCTGTCTTATCATTCCAAATTGCCTGTAGGGCTTGTGGTTCTCCTAGAAGCCTTTTGCTTCCACGGCCGCGTTGTAAGCCTGCCCCCACAGGTGACCCTGGATGGCGTAAGCCAGGGCTGCGGTGAAGATGACGCCGATGAAGCACAGGATCACACCCAGCGAAGCGATCAAGCCAGCCACAATGCTGCCCAGCAAAACAAGCAGGTAGGCCGCAGGAGCAGCGCGCACCAGGGCGAAGACCTCGCCGAAGCGGAAGGCTGCGCCGATCTCGTTGGTGACGACGAACTTGGCCAAAGCGGCGGGCAGGACGATGGCCAGCGCAATACCATAGATCGCCGAGATGCAGCTCACGCAGATGGAGATCACGCTGATGAGAGTCATCATAGTATCATCGCCGCCGTTCTGCGCGAACATGACAGGCAAATTGGCGCAGATGGAGAGCAAGATAAGCGGCAGCGCATACACCAGGCTGATCACGAACATCTTGAGGCCCCTCATCAGATATTCGCCGAACGCGCCCCAGTCTGGCAGCGTTTCGGGTTCACGTTGGATCACCCGACGGGTGATTTCCAACGCCCAACCGCCCACAATGAGCTGGCCAATTAAGGGGATCAGCATCACCAACCCGGCGATGCCGATCTTCTTCAGCCAGTCCTTATCCTCGAATGCGAAGGTGAAAGCTTTTCCAAACTCCATGACGGCCTCCTTGAATAATTGAAGTTGAGTGGAACCTTAATATCGGATCAACACAATCTTATCAGCTTTTTAGAATTTTGCACGAAAATTTATCTAAATATTTTCCTCTTCCATCAGGCGGCTGCGGCGCTCATCGAGAGAAATCGAACATGCCAGCGTCTTTCTGAGGGGCTAAAAATCAACTCGCACACCCGCTCTCCAGGGATCATCACCAGAATGTGTTCGCCGCGCGCATCTTGCCAGCGCCGCCCAATCGAGTCCACCTGATAGGTCTGGCCTTGCCAGGTAAAGCTCAAAGGAATAACCCCGCCTTGGGTGTCGAAACGGGCGACGACTTCAACCGGCTCCATCGAGATACTCCAGCAGGCGGCGCAGCGCCTGCTCGGCGGCCTGCTCCTTGATCCGAATACGTTCGCCCTGGAACAAGTAAAACCAGGCCTGCTCGTCGTCAGGAGCGCTCAGGCCGATCCAGGTGGCGCCAACCGGCTTTTCGGGCGTCCCGCCGCCCGGCCCAGCAATACCGCTCACGGAGACGCTGATCTCCGCTCCCAGCGCCAGACGCACGCCGCGCGCCATCTCCAAAACCGTTTCCCGGCTGACCGCGCCGTATCGTTCCAGCGTTTCCTGGCGCACACCCAACAGGCGCATTTTCGCCTCATTTGCGTACGCCATCACCCCGCCAAGGAAATAGGCAGAAGACCCGGCCACATTGGTGATGCGATGGCCGATCAAACCACCCGTGCACGACTCCGCCACCGCCAGGCGCAGACCATGCTCTTGCAACTTCCCCCCAACTAGAAACTCCAGGGGTTGGTGTTCCATGAGCGCAATTATACTCGCGTCAGCTTGAGGCGGCGCCAATCTGTCAATTCTCCCATTCTGATCGTTACACATGGGAATTATTGAGTAAAATAGGAACAATCCGCACAACAAGGAGGCTGCCCATGTCCCGAGGACGCGATCGCTGGATTTCATTTCTGCTGATACTTCCCTCGATTGTCTTGATCGGCATATTTGTGTACGGCTTCATCGCCTGGACGGGGTGGGTCTCCCTTTCCAAATGGGACGGCGTCGAGCCGAATTATGCCTGGAATGGGCTGGAGAATTACCGTCTGCTCTTCACCAAAGCCGGGGGCGTTTCTGCCCAACGCTTCACCATCGATCTGTGGAATACTTTGTTCTTCACCCTGTTTTTCCTGCTGATTTGTGTGGGCATCGGCCTGTTGCTGGCGATCCTGTTGGACCAGAAAGTCAAGGGCGAAGGCCTCTTCCGCACGATCTATCTCTTTCCAATGGCGCTTTCTTTCGTGGTTACCGGCGTGGTGTGGCAATGGATCTTCGCCCCAGGGACGGCCTCGCGCCCGCGGGGCATCAATGCGTTGCTGGAAATCGTCGGGTTAGGCAATCTCAAATGGAAATGGTACACCGACACGACCTCCTGGGGGCCGTTCCATGTTGCCCTGATCCCGGTGATCATCGCCGCCTCCTGGCAGCTCATCGGCTACACCATGGCGATGTACCTGGCCGGGTTGCGGGGCATCCCAGAGGAGTTGCGCGAGGCGGCCCGCGTGGACGGCGCTACAGAAGTGCAAATCTATCGCCACGTAATTCTGCCCATCCTGGCGCCTATCACCCTCAGCGCACTGATCGTCCTGGGACATATTTCCCTGAAAATCTTCGACCTGATTTACACGATGACCGGCAAAGGGCCAGCCTTCGTTACCGATGTGCCGGGCATCTTCATGTTCGAGACCACCTTCCAGGGCAACCATTACGCCCAAGGCGCCGCCATTTCTATGGTGATGCTGATTATGGTCGCCATGGTCATCGTGCCTTATCTGGCCTACAGCCTGCGACGTGAGGTGGAGCTATGAGAAAGCGAACTATTGACCCGTCTCGCATCGGGATTTACATCCTCATGCTGCTCTTCGCAGCGCTCTTCTTGTTGCCTGTGTACGTCATGTTGGCCAGTTCGTTCAAGACCTTTGCCGAAGTGCAAGATCTTTCTAAGATGTGGAGCCTGCCAGCCGGTCTGAACCTGGAGAGCTTCAAAGCTGCCTGGTCTGGCATCCCTGGTAAGGGCCTACGCGGGCTTTCGGGCAATCTGCTCAACAGCTTCTACCTGACCGTTCCTGCAACCATCATCTCATCCTTCCTGGGCTCGCTAAACGGCTATGTGCTCTCGAAGTGGAAGTTCCCCGGCGCAAACGTCGTCTTCCCTTTGTTGCTATTTGGCATGTTCATCCCTTACCAGAGCATCTTGATCCCAATGACGCAGACGCTCTCGTGGCTTGGCCTGGGCGGAACGCTCTGGGGATTGATCCTGGTGCACGTGATCTACGGCATCCCGATCACCACGCTCATTTTCCGCAATTACTACGCCGAAGTGCCAACGGACCTGGTCGAGGCTGCCAACATCGATGGCGCCGGCATCCTCGGCATCTATTGGAGAGTGCTCTTTCCTCTTTCGTTGCCCGGCTTCGTGGTGGTGATCATCTGGCAATTCACCAATATCTGGAATGAATTCCTGTTCGCGGTCACCGTTCTGCAAAAGCCAGAGCTCCAACCGATCACGGTAGCGCTGCGCAACCTGTCCGGCAGCCAGATCAAGGAATGGAACATGGTCATGGCCGGCGCACTGATCGCCGCCATCCCCACGCTGATGATCTACATTCTGCTCGGCCGCTTCTTTATCCGCGGCCTGCTGGCCGGATCGGTGAAAGGCTAGCGAAAAAACAATCCAGACGCCAAAAGCGCCAGGTTGGACGTCCACAGCGATCAACCTGGCGCATTGGTAGACTCGGGTTCCTGCCCTGCCTGGCGAGCCGTTCGCAGCCAGGCTCAATTCCTTGAATTGTTCGCCACGCAAATCTGGCAGGCCAGCTCATCCTCCAGAGCGATCTCGCTGTGTTCAACCTGCACCACCGTGATCGGGGTGCGTTGCAAGACGCGCACGCAACGCCCTGGCGCCAGCCCATAGGCCTGTAAATGCCCCCAACGTTCGGGCGGCAATTCCGGTGCAAAGCCCAGTAATCGCACCGCCTCGCCAGGCAGCACATCGGCCAGGGTTTCCTGACGGCCCGTGCAGCGCCGACAGCGTTTGCGTTTCCTATGGTATCTGCGTCCAAAACGCCACATTTCCTCAGCTCCTCTGCGATGTATCGGGAATGTACACTTCTTTTCCAGGAGAGATCACGCGTTTGACCAACCGCGCCAGGATTGAGCGCTCAGGGTTAACCATTTCAAATCCGCACACCGGGCAACAGGTGAGCTGGCAGCCCCGCTGCAATGGGCACGAGCGACAGGCTGTGTGTTTAGTAGGATCGAAGCGATGTCCGCACATCGTACAGGTCATCATTTCCACGGCTATCCTCCCCATCCGATGAACAGCAGCAACCGGTTGAGCAGCCCGCCGACGAACAGCGCCAGAGGGATGATAAAAGCGACCATGCCCAAAGCCGTCCGGGCGCCACGCTCCTTAGCGATCATCATCACGCTGGCGACGCAAGGGATAAAGAGGGTAATCGTCACCATCGAAACCAGCACCTGGAGTTCGTTCAACTGTCCATGAGAAGCCATCAGAAACAGGCCGGTGGCGCCGAAATCCCGGCGCAAGAAGCCCATCACGAAGGCGGCGCTGGCCTCTGTAGGCAGACCCAACCATCCGGTCATCAACGGCTCTCCAGCACGCACCATCCAGGCCAGCGCGCCGGTCTTATCCATCAGGAACATCAGCGCTGCGCCGAGCAGAAACAACGGTACCACTTCCTTGACGTACCATTCCAGTCGGGCCAGCGTTTTGATCAGCACATTGGAAGCCTGCGGCAGGCGCAGAGGCGGCAGCTCCACGACCAGCATGGTGCGCTCTCCGGGGGAAAGCCGCGCCGCCAGCCAGCCCACCGCCAACAAAACAAGTAGGATCACGCCACCCCAGATCAGCGCAGCGCCGAAAGAGATCCCGGCCAGCATCCCCATCACCACGCCCAATTGGGCCGAGCAGGGCACTGCCAGCGCCAGCAACAGGGTCACCAGCAGACGCTCCCGCCTGCTTTCCAACACCCGTGTCGTCAGCATAGCCATCGTGACACACCCCAGCCCCAACACCATCGGCAGCACGGCTTTGCCGTTCAAGCCCAACGCCTTGAAGATGCGGTTGCTCAGCGCAGCCAGGCGCGGCAGATATCCCGAATCCTCCAGGATGCCAAAAGCCAGAAAGAACGTCGTCACAATCGGCAGGATGAGCGCTATGGCGTAGGTCATGCCCATCGTCCACAGGCCATAGGGGCCAACCAGCAATTCCTCCACCCAGGATATGGCAACAACACGCTGCACCAGCCCAACGACCCAGGGGTTGACCATCTGACCAAACAACTGCTCCTCCAGCAGGCCGACCAGGGTTCCTGCCCCAAACACCCCCACGAACCAGTAGATGGCGTACAGCACCGCGGCCAGGAAAGCCCACCCCCAGACCGGATGGGTGGTCAACGTGCCGAGATAGACGCTCCAGCCGCGGCTGCCCTCGCCTGCAGAAAGAAGCACCGCGTCCGCCAGCCGCTCGACGAATTCCAGGCGCGCTTGCTGGATAAGCGCGGCAAGGCTTACGGGGCTGGACTCCTGGACGAGGCTGCGCTGATGCTCAAGGCGCGAAAACTGGGCCGAGTCCAACCGTCTGCGCAGCCAATCTTCGACAACGGCATCGCCGCTCAGCCAGAGCAGCCCCAAAGCGCGCGCCTGAATCGGTAGAGTGCTCGCGATGTCTGCTTGCACAAGCGCCTGGAAATCGTCCAGCGCGGCTTCGATTTCGGCGGGATATTGCATGCGAAAGGCGCACGGCCTGGCCGCACGCAAAGTCTCGGTTAACTGGTTGACGCCGTCGCCGCGAGTCGCTGTCGTCGGTACAATCGGAATGCCGAGCGCCTGAGAGAGCTGTTGGATATCCAGCGCCACGCCCCTGGCCTGGGCTTCATCCATCATGTTCAAAGCCAGCACCAGCGGCAGGCCCATCTCCGCCAGTTGCAGCGTGAGCAGCAGCGTGCGTCGCAGGTTCTTGGCGTCGCCGACCTGCAGGATAGCCTGCACTGGCTCGTTCAGCAGCAGGCGCGCAGTCACCAGTTCGTCTTCCGAGCGGGGCGGGAAAGTGATCACGCCAGGGGTATCGATCAGGGTCATGCCGGGCAAAGTTCGGGCTGCGCCGCGCGCGACCTCGACCGTAGTCCCCGGATAATTGGAAACCACCACCCGCTGCCCGGTAAGGCGTTGGAAAATCACCGATTTGCCGACGTTTGGATGCCCCACCAGGGCGATGCTGCCCACGCCAGCAAAAGTCTCAGGATTCGATGAGCGATGACATGGCATCAGTGCAAAAATCCTCTATTCGTTCTTCAGGCCTGAGCCTGGAGTTTGAGACAATCCGGGCAAATGCCGTACAACATCACCGAGGCAGACTCGACCCGGCAGCCAGATGATGCCGCAAACTGGCTCTTGATCGCCCGGATCGACGGATGGTCAAATTCGATCACAGCTTTGCAAACGGTGCACTGAAAGTGATGATGTTCGGCAGGCAAGACGGCGTCGAAGCGCTCCTGGCGCCGCCCCTCATCGAAACGCCGGGCGCTGACCAGGCCTTCCTGCTCCAACCAGCGCAGCGTGCGGTAAACCGTCGAGAGATTGACCGTCGGGTCGCGTTGATTGACCACCGCGAAGATTTCCTCGGCCGTTGGATGACTACCCAGGTCGTTGAGCGCTTCCAGGATCATGCGCCGTTGGGAGGTCATCCGACCGCCCTGGGTGTGCAGGCGCTGAGTTGCAAGATTGATCAGCGTATCCATACCTCAACTGAGTAGAAGTTGATTTAAGAAAGCTCGCACCTTTATTGCAAACGACTTGCAATAATTGTAATACGCCGATCTCCCCGCTGTCAGTGACAGATGTCACCCTTTTGTCATATTAAAAAACACCGCCTGGGATGATCCGCAAGCGGTCTGTCAGTGAGCGTGGAAGGACTCGAACCTTCAACCAATGGCTTAAAAGGCCACTGCTCTGCCATTGAGCTACACGCCCGGTGATTTGCACGAGCATTCTATCACGCTCATTCGGCGTCGTCAACGCCCTTGACTTTTCTGGTCGGGCTTGTTACCATGTCCGGCGGTTGATATTTCAATTCGATAATTTGACAATATGGAGTGAAACGATGGTCGATATCCCGAAGTTGAGCGAAGCCACTTTTCAGATCGAAGTCCTCGACGCCAGCACCCCGGTGCTGGTCGATTTCACTGCGGTGTGGTGTCAGCCATGCAAAATGCTCGACCCGGTCGTCAGGCAACTGGCGGACGAGTGGGCTGGCAAAGTGAAAGTGGTCAAGCTGGACGTGGATGACAACCCCCAACTGGCGATGGAGTACTCCGTGATGGGCGTACCCACGCTGATCTTGTTCAAAGGGGGCAAGCCTGTCGAGCGGTTGACCGGCTTCCAACCCAAAGATCGGTTGCAGAAGAAGTTTTTGCCCCATTTGAACTGAACATCTTGTCGTGCGGAAATCCCACATTACGTCATTCCGCCGATTGCAACCTGCGGCATTTTGTTGGTAAGATAAATGGCAGCATGATTTTCCTGGCGCTGAACACCGCGGGTTGAGTACGGCGCCAGGGCCAATGTCGAAGAGAAGGATCGAATCACATACAGGAGATTGCCAGGATGAAGGACGTTTCAGAAATCGAGAGCGGGGCGGCGGAAATCGGCCAGCCCACACCGCAACTGGCCGTGCGCAGCGACCTGCGCGCCGGCGCAGATGCGGATTGCGAGCTTGGAATCGGCTATTGGCGACGCGAGCTCAACTATTGGAAAGATCTCGCCCAGCAGCTTGGCTGCGCCTGAGCGTCGTGAGCGAGATAAAGGAGCAACTACCGATGAAAATCAAGACCTCTCTATGTGCAGGCGCCAGGGGCTGCAGCCCCGAAGCGCAGTGGTATATGCAAAAGGCTTTGGAGATGGAAGCCAAAGTGCGCAATTGTCAGGCAAATATCGCCAACCCGGTCGCGCCCGTGGCTCCACCGGTCGTGGGCGGCAGCTACACCTATCCCGATCGCAGCGGCTGGTGCGGCTAATCCGCTGCTGCTTTGGACGATTTGCTCTAAGGAGATGACGATGAACGTACGTACCGACCTTCGTTCCGGCGCAGCGTGCTATGTGGTCCAGTCTGGCGACACGCTGAGCGGCATCGCCGCTCGCTTTGGCACCACCGTAGATGCCATCTGGCAATCCAACCGCACCACTATCGGCCCCAACCCAAACCTGATCCGGCCGGGGCAAAGGCTGTATATCCCGGGCTAGTCCGCACACCAATTGCAGGTTGATCAAGCGAGACGGTGGCGAAAATCACGGTCTCGCTTTTCCTTTGTTCCCACCCGTCCGCTTCCCACAATTAACAAAGCTTAACGCAAATCGATCCTTCAGATTTAGATATCGGGTATATAATTGTTATTGCAAGCTTTTGCAATAACCAGGATTCTTATGCGCGACTCTCAAATAAGCAGACTTCGTTCGCAGGGCTATCGCCTGACGCCCCAACGCCTGGCGATTCTGAACATCCTGGAAAACGCCGGCAAGCACCTGACGCCTCAAGAAGTCTTTGATCGCGCCCAGAAGATGCTCCCCGGCATGACAGAGGCGACGGTTTACCGCACATTGAACTTTCTTGCCGAGCAGGGGCTGGTGCTTGCTGCGCATGTTGGCAGCGGGCAATTAGTGTATGAAATTGCGGGTCACGAGCATCATCATCTGATCTGCCGGCTGTGTGGCGCGACTCGCGAGATCGATCACACCGAGTTGCGCTCGCTCTATCAGCAGTTTCAGGCCAGCACAGGTTTTCAAATCGACAGCGTTCATCTCACCTTTTTTGGCCTGTGCCCAGCCTGCCAGAGCAAATCATCGCATTGAAAATTTCAGCTCTTTCAACACCCTGAAAGGAGGATCCAATGCTTGCAATGCCACTGTTTTCCCCCGAGCCGATGCACATTCCCGATGGCTTTTTGTCCGTTTTTGTCTCGGTCATCTTGTGGATTCTGAGCATCGCCGCTATCGCCTATTCTTTGAGGCGCGTCAACGAAGATTTAGGCGAGCGCCAGGTACCGCTGATGGGCGTCTTGGCTGCAGCGATCTTCGCCGGGCAGATGCTCAACTTCACCGTGGTAGGCGGCACTTCCGGCCATCTGATGGGCGCCGCCCTGGCGACCATCTTGCTCGGCCCCTGGGCGGCGATTCTGGTGATGACCACCGTGGTGAGCGTCCAGGCGCTGATCTTTCAAGATGGCGGTCTGTTGGTGTTGGGTGCCAACATCTTCAATATGGGCGTGATCGGTGTGGCGGTGTCTTATTTCGTCTATCCCACCATTCGACGCCTGGCGGGCGAGAAGAGTTGGGGCGTTTTTCTGGGCGGCTTCCTGGCTGCCTGGGCTTCGATCTTCATCGCCGCCCTGGCGGTTGCCCTGCAACTGGCCCTCTCGGGCACCTCGCCAGCAAATATCGCCATCCCAGCCATGGCCGGCATCCACGCGTTGATCGGGATTGGCGAAGGCCTGATCACGGCTGGCGCTCTGGCGTTGATTTACGCCACCCGACCCGATCTGGTCAAGGCTGACTCGGGCCGGCAGACCGGCAGCGCAGCCCTGTGGGTGGTCGGCCTGGTCATCGCCGTTGTTCTGGCGATCGCCTCGCCGCTTGCTTCTGCCTATCCAGATGGCCTGGAATGGGTCGCCGAACAGCGCGGTTTCCTAGATGCAGCCCAGGAACCGGTCTATCAGATCATTCCCGATTACGTACTGCCCGGGGTCTCCAACGAGGCTCTGGCAACGATCCTGGCGGGGATCATTGGCACGCTGATCGTGTTTGGCATCGCAGTCGCCGTGGCTTATTCGAGGCGAAACCGCAAGGCCGCCCAAAGCTGATCTATGCATATCCACTTCCTCGATCCGTACCAGGCCAGGCGCAGCGCCATCCACGAACTTGACCCGCGGGTCAAGTTCGTCCTGGCAGTGGCGCTCATCTTCACCACTGCGCTGACGCCCATTGGTGCCTGGCCAGCGTACATTTTGCTCTTTGCGCTGGCGATTTCGGTGGCAGTGCTCTCCGAGTTGGGAGTGGGATTCGTTTTGCGAAGAGCCGTTTTAGCTCTACCATTCGTGCTGGCTGCCCTGCCGGTGATCTTCACCGTCAAAGGAGCAGCCCTGTTCAGCCTGCCCATCGGCCCGTGGACCCTCACAGTGACCATCCCAGGCCTGGAACGGTTCATGAGCATCGCCTTGAAATCCTGGATTTCGGTGCAAGTTGCGATTGTGCTGGCTGCTAGCACCACTTTTCCCGACCTGCTGGTCGCCATGCGCGCGGTGCGTGTGCCGCGCCTGCTGGTGGCAATTTTCGGCCTGATGTGGCGCTATCTGTTCGTCTTTGCAGATGAAGCCTTGCGCCTGATCCGGGCGCGGACTGCGCGCAGCGGCGAGGCCGATCAGCCCGGTTTGAAGACCGGCGGCAGCGTGTTCTGGCGAGCGCGCGTCGCCGGGGGAATGGCGGGCAATCTGTTCTTGCGCGCCTTCGAGCGCAGCGACCGCATCTACATGGCGATGCTGGCGCGGGGCTACGATGGCGAGGTGCGGACAGCGCCGCTGCCCAGGTTGCGTCCTGCCGACTGGATGGTGCTGATCGGTGCTTTAGCCATCTTCGTTTCTCTGCTGGTTTTCGCGTTGATCTTCTGGGGTTGAGATTTGGAACAGCGATGCATCACTCGATTGAAATCGATAACCTGACATTTTCCTATCCCGATGGCCACAAGGCCTTGAACGGCGTCTCGTTGCACATCAAACCGTGCGAGAAGGTCGCCCTGGTCGGACCCAATGGCGCGGGCAAGTCCACTCTGATTTTGCACCTGAATGGCATCCTGGAGGGCCAAAGCGGCGCAGTATGCGTGGCGGGCTTGCCGGTGATCAAGCCCAACTACGGCAAGGTGCGCGCCCGTGTCGGCCTGGTATTCCAAAACCCGGATGACCAGCTCTTTTCCCCGACAGTGTATGAAGATGTCGCCTTCGGGCCGCTTTATCAGGGGCTGCCGATAGATCAGGTGCGCCAGCGGGTGGAGGAAGCCCTGGCGGTGGTGCATATGAGCGGCTATGCCAATCGTGTTTCACACCATCTGAGCATGGGGGAGAAGAAGCGCATCGCCATCGCCACTGTGCTTTCGATGAGGCCAGAAGTGTTGGTGCTGGATGAGCCGACCGCCGGGCTGGACCCGCGCGCCCGCCGCTCGTTAATCCGCCTGCTGGACGAACTGGACATTACCATGCTGGTTTCTTCCCATGACATGCTGATGGTGCGCGAGATTTTCCCCCGTATGGTGATCATGGACGAAGGGCGCATTGTCGCTGACGGGCCGACAGAGGCGCTGATGAACGACGAGGCGCTGCTCAACGCCCACGGTCTGGAGAAGCCGTAAACTCAGCCCGCAGGCAGCTATTCTCCTCCCATCAGCCACAACCAGGCGTTGTCGAACTCACACTGCGTGCGGCCGGACTGGGCAACTACGCCCAGGGCGACAAAGCCGCGCTCGAAGTCCTTATCCAGCGTCTGCCATAGCCTCAATCGCTCATTGTATTCTTGCTTCAACTGATTGACCAGCTGGTGATATTCGGCGAGCGCCTGCCGGTAGGCGGCCGCTATCGCCGGATCAATCAGCAAAGCCGGCCGAATGGGCGGATCGGGCAGAGCAAGCGGCGGCAGCGGGGCGTTTGGATCGGCTTCGCCAAGTTTCGTGCCATTGGAGTAGATCGTGAAGATCGAACCCTGGCCGACCACGGTCAGACGGTTGGTGGCGCCATTGCTGGCGTCGAACTGCGGGTCGATGCCGTTGGCGTAGAAGTCCTTTGCAACCACCAACTGGCCCTGGGACATCACGGCAAAGAAGACACGCCCATTGGTCAGGCGCGAGGCTACCACCATATACTGGCTGGGGGCCTCCTTTTTGCCGTCCGAGCGGAATACAAAACCACAGCCCGAACCTCCGTACTCCGTGTCCCAGGTGATGTCCGACGATAGGACGAAGTCATAGACCACCGTCAGCGGGAAGGCGGTCTCGAACTTCGAGCCATGGTACTCGTCCACTTCCAGACGCAGGGGTGGGTGAATCCATCCCAGCTCTCCCTGCTGCGGGTCCACGCCATACAGCGAAAGTTCTGCGCGGATGGGCGCGATCTCGGTCTCGGTCGCACCGATCTCGGCCACAGCGACCGTCGGCATGACTTCCTGGGTAGATTGAGCCACGGGGGCAGTCTCGGTTGCGTCGGGCTGCGCCTGCTCCGCCTGGCGCGTGGCCAGAATCCTGGCGGCAACTGTGGCATTGCTGACGATGGATGTGCCGAGCGACCGCGCAGTCGCCTCGATCTCATCTCCAGATTCCCGCGCGGTGAAGCTACAGGCCAGCATGACGGCAAACAATGTCGTTCCAAGACACATCAACATTATGTGACGACTTCTCATGATCACCGACCCTGTTCCCTTCGCAATCCCATCCAGCGCAAAACTGGACTAAACAGACTGATATTATGGCAAATTATATCCTACGAGAGATCGGTGTCAAGGAAAATTCGAACCCTGCGGAGCAGAGGGTATGAACCGACGCAACTCCGAGTGTGCTTTCCAGCGTGCTTTCCATGGAATATCCCAGCACAATCATCTCGGCAGTAGCATGGTTAAAACAAAACTCTTCCGGCAAAACGGAAGAGTTTTGAAACCTGAAAGCAGAGCCAGGCTAAGCGGCTTGCCGCTCTAGCACCGGTCGAAACTTATAGCCATACACGATCATCCCGCGCTCGTCGCCATCCTGGCGTAGCCTGCGGGTGACCATCTCGACCGGCGCGCCGATCTGCACCGGCTGGTCGCCCAGGTCGGTTAATTGAGCGGTGACGATCGGGCCTTCCTCCAGCTTGACCAGCGCCACAGTGTAAGGTGCGTATTCTTCATAACCGGCGGGAGGCTCATAAACGGTGGTGTAGGAATACACCTCGCCTCGGCCGCTGAAATGGAACAGCGTCTTGGCTTCTTTGCCGCATTCCGGGCACACATCGCGCGGCGGGAAGAGTTTGGCCTCGCAGTGAGGGCAGACTTCACCCACCAGAGCGTAACGTTGCTTGCGCAGGCGCCAGTGTCGTGAGATTTCCATAGTTGTGTTCTCCTTCTACACGATCATTACCAATGATTACAGGAGCGATTCTAGTGTTGCGGGGCTATCAAGAACTATCAACTCGCCAAACAAGCTCGAAAGGCGACCCTGTTAGTCCAGCGCCTCCAGCACGTGAGCCACCGCTGCGGACGCCGGGCCGCCCAGGCACTGGATCAGCGCCCGATGCGCGTCGGGAATCTGGTTGGGGCCAGCTTCTCCGCGCAACTGCAGAGCCGCCTCCACCGCCTGATAGACGCCAGCCGCCCCGCCAGGGTTGCCACGCGCCTTCATCCCGCCCATGGTGCTGATCGGCATGGAGCCGCTCAGGCTGATCTCGGCGGGCGCAGCCCCATTTTGGGCCAGCTTCCAGCCGCCGCCGCGCCCGGCAAAGCCCGCCGCCTCCAGCGAGAGCACAGCGTAGATCGAAAAGGCATCATGCAGCTCGAATAAATCCACCTGCAGCGGGGTAATGCGCGCCTTCTGGCAGGCGCGTTCCACCGAAATGCGCGCCGCCTCAAAGGCCAGCGGATCCGGCCGGTCGTGCAGCGCCAGGGCGTCGGTGGCCATGCTCGAGCCGGCGATGCGCACCAGGCGGTGCGGATAACCGGGCGGCAGCAGCTTGGGCCGGGTAAGCACCAGCGCCGCGGCGCCATCGGCGTAGGGGGCGACATCGAACATGTTCAGCAGATCGCTGACCATGCCGGCGCGATTGTAAGCCTCCAGGCTGATCGCCTTGCGGAACATGGCGTTCGGATTGCCCACGCCATTGGCATGGGCGACCAGTGGAAAGCCGGCAAAGGCTTCGCGCGGCGTCTCGTGCTCGTGCATATAGCGGCGCATCAGCAGCGCCGCCTGAGCGGTAGGCGTCAGGCCTTGAACGGCCTCGTAATCGCTATCGCTGATGGTCGCCAGTGCGGCATCCACCGCCGATCCAATCACATCTGAGAACTTCTCCACGCCGACTACCAGGGCCACTTCCACCTGACCCGAAGCCACTGCCATATAGCCAGCGCGCAAGGCAGCGCCGCCCGAAGCGCCGCCAGCTTCCAGGGTATAGGCCTCGATGCCGGTCAATCCGGCGAAGTCTGCCAGCAGCGCCCCCAGATGCGCCTGCCGTGAAAGCTGCGGAGCGAGCATGTTGCCCACGAACAGCGCCTGGGGACGCAGACCGCCGGCGTCCAGCGTCGCCGCTTCGATGGCCGCAAAGCCCAACTCGCGCAGCGACTTATCCCAATGTTCTTCCACAGCGGTCTGGCCGATGCCAGCGATCACCACTTCCGTCATAGATGCCTCTACTTCATCGTGATCTTGCCGCGGTAGCGGGCATAGGTGGCGTAATCGATCACCGTACGGCGGGCGATGTAATCCTGGGTGCGCGGGGCGCGATCCCGACGATCGCGGATCGCCTCCGTAACGGTGAGCACAAAAGCATCCGAACCGGCGCCGGAACCAAAGGAGACCATGAAAATGCGATCCCCCGGTTCAGCCACATCCAGAATGGCGGTCAGTCCAATGATGGCTGCGCCAGCATAGGTGTTGCCGATCACCGGAACGAGCAAACCCGTGGCAATCTGCTCTTTCTTGAAGCCGAGCATCTCCGCCACGCGCTGCGGGAACTTGGTGTTCGGCTGGTGGAAGACGGCAAAGCGATAGTCTTCTGGCCGGGTGTGGGTGGCGTCCAGCATCGCCTGCCCGGCTTCGGTGATGTGCTTGAAGTAAGCTGGCTCGCCGGTAAAGCGCTGCCCATGTTCGGGATATTTGGCGTAGGCGCGCCGCCAGAAGTCCGGCGTGTCGGTGACATAGGAGTAAGTTGCATCGATCACCGCCAGCGAGTCCTCCGCCGGGCCAAGGATGAAGGCCGCGCCTCCTGCGCCGGCCGTATATTCCAGGGCGTCGCCTGGGCGGCCCTGGGCGGTGTCCATGCCGATGGCCAGGGCGTAATTGGCCATGCCCGAGCCAACAAAACCGATGGCCGCTACCATGGCTTCTGTCCCGGCTTTGCAAGCGAACTGCCAGTCTGCCGCTTGAACGTTGGGCACCGCGCCGATGGCCTCGGCGACCAGCGTGGAGGTGGGCTTGACCGCGTAAGGGTGAGATTCAGACCCAACCCAGACGGCGCGGATCTCGGTTGGAGGGATGCCTGCCCGGCTGAGCGCGTTGCGCGCCGCTTCGATCGACATCGTCGCGACATCCTCATCCAGACCCGGCACAGACTTTTCCTTGATCGGCAAACCGCCCTGGCCGTCGGTCCAGACGCGGGCGACTTCACTGGCGGGCAGCCGATAACGCGGCACGTAGGCCCCATAGCCTGAAATCCCAACCGCTCGGCTGGGTTTCAACAAAATCGAGTCATCTGAAGGTTGGTTCATGTCGCTCCCTGCAATTCCTGGAAATCACGATCTGCATTGTAGCAAAATCATCAAGTTTTGTCAAGATATTGTCCATATAATGTTCACAAACTGGCCTTCTTCCAGCCCTCAAGAATAGCCACCGCGCGGTCAATGCGCACCGTTTTCTCCGCCACAAGCTGTTGCGCCAATCGCTCGATCATCTCGCCCTCCGCCCCGGCGGCGATTGCCACCTGACGGGCGTGCAGGCTCATATGGCCGCGCTGGATGCCCTCGGTCGCCAGAGCGCGCAGCGCCGCCAGGTTTTGCGCCAGGCCCACCGAAACGATGATCTCGGCAAGCTGGCCGGCAGTTGTCACGCCCATCAGCTTGAGCGCCGCGCGCGCTGCGGGATGGACGCGCGTCGCCCCGCCGACAATGCCAACCGCCAGGGGCATCTCCAGCGCGCCGACCAGGTTCCCGTCGGCATCCTTCCCCCAGGCGCTGAGCGAAGTGTAGCGCCCATTCCGCGTCGCGTAGGCGTGCGCGCCGGCTTCGACGGCGCGCCAATCGTTGCCGGTGGCGATCACGACCGCATCCACCCCGTTCATGATGCCTTTGTTATGCGTCGCCGCCCGATAGGGATCCGCAGCCGCAAACGCCCAGGCGGCGATAATCCCATCGCGCACCTCCTCGGCAGTGTAACCCTCGAAGGCCAGGGCATGCAGGGGGATGGTGCAACGCGCCCGCGCCAGCCGGCGGTCTGCCAGGTTGGAGAGGATGCGCAGGTGAACCCGGCCGCCGGTCAGCGCCGCCAGGCGCGGCGCCAGGCGCTCGGCGGCAGTGTTCAGCGCGTTGGCACCCATCGCGTCCCGCACATCATAGATCAAATGAACCACCAGGAACGGCCCGATTGGCGAATCGGCGATCTGCCTGACTTCCAGATCGCGCGGCCCGCCACCCAATTGCTTGAGCACAGGATCGATCTCCGCGGCCTCGGCCAGCAGGGAATCTTTTTGCTCCAGGATCGCCAGGCGGGCGGTGGCTAAATCGGCCACATCCAGCAATTGCATCTGGGCGATCATTTCTGGCGGGGTGGTATGGGCGTGAAAGCCGCCCCCCTCTCGGGCCAGCTTCGCCATGAACGAGGCGCCAGCCACTACCGAAGGTTCCTCGATCGCCATGGGGACCAGCACCTCGCGCCCATTGATCAGGAAATTCAGCCCAATGCCCAACGGCAGGGCATACAAGCCGATCACGTTCTCGATCATATGATCAGCCTGCTCGCGAGTGAGCCCCATCGCGCCGCTCAAGCTGGCGATCTCTTCGGCGGACAGTTCAGCGCGCCTGGCCAGTTCTTCCAGGCGCTCTTCCAGACTCAGATTGTAAAAGCCCGGGATGCGCGAGCCGGGTGGTTTTCCCATAATCTCTCCAGCTTTCGGTGTACAAAATTGGTGAGAGAAACAACTGGAAGCAGTTATATGCGCTCGAAACTGGCAAAAACTATCAAACTCCGGTAAAATAGATTTGCGATGAGGTGGTTCGAATGGTGTTATTAACTCGGGAGCAACTCGAAGATCGGCTGGCCGCCCTGCATCGGGCCAGCCTGGAATTGGTAAGCAATCTATCGCTGGAAACCCTGCTCGAACGCATCGTGGAGATGGCGCGCGAGCAGGCGGGGGCGCGCTACGCGGCGCTGGGCGTGGTGAACGACCAGGGGGAACTGGAGCAATTCATACCCGTTGGGATGTCCAAAGAAGAGATCGGCCGCATTCCGCACCCGCCAATTGGCCGGGGGCTTTTGGGCATCATGCGCCAGGAGCGGCGCACCGTACGCATCCCTGAGATCAGCGCCGACCCCCGCAGCGTGGGCTTCCCGCCCGGCCACCCAGAGATGCATTCGTTCCTGGGCGTGCCGATCCTCTCCGGGGACAAGCTCCTGGGGCAGCTCTACCTGACCGATAAAATCAACTACCACGAGTTCACCGGCCAGGACGAGCGGGTGATCGAGACCCTGGCGGCTTACGCTGCGGTGGCGATCTCGAACGCCCGTCTGTACAGCGAGTTGATCCGTCGCGATCGGGAGCTGTGCCAGAGCAACGAAGATCTGAAGCTGTTGAACGATGTCGCCGCAGCCCTGACCAGCTCGCGCAACATCGAGGAGATCCTGGAAAAGACGCTCAACCTGGTGATGGATTACCTGGGGGTGGAGGCTGGCGAGATCTTCCTGCGCGAAGAGGACGAACAGGAGTTGCGTCTGGCGCTGCATCGCGGCGATTTCGAAGACCGGTTTTCGCACCTGGAGCGTTTCCGCGTCGGTCAGGGCTTTGTGGGCATGGTGGCCGCCACCGGCAAGATGCTGGTGAGCACCAACCTGCGCGAAGAGATGCGCTATCTGCGGCCGGAAGTGTTGGACGCTGGCTTTCGCTCGATTGCTTGCATCCCATTGAGTTCGGGTGGCAAAGTGGTTGGGGTGATGGCTGCCGCCACCCGGCGAGATCGCTCTCTGGACGATCGCGAGCTCAACCTGCTCAAGGCGATCGGCGCCTGGGCAGGGATGAGCATCGAGAATACGCGCTTGAATCGCCAATCGCGCCGCCTGGCGGTGCTGGAGGAGCGCGAGCGCATCGGCATGGATCTGCATGACGGTATCATCCAATCAATCTATGGAGTCGGGCTGGCGCTGGATTACGCCCGCATTGCGATTGAAGAAAACCCGACGCTCGCCAGGCAGAAGATCGAAGAGTCGCTCTCCGGGCTGAACGCCATCATCAAGGATATTCGCTCCTATATCCTCGATTTGCGACCGCGCCAGTTCCACGGCGACGATTTGAAGCAAGGTTTACAGCGGCTGGTGGAGGAGTTTCAGGCTAACAGTTCCACCACCGCCATCCTGGTGGGCCCCGAGGACGGCCTGGTGGATTTCCCGGCCCAGAACTCCACGGCGTTGTTTCATATCTGCCAGGAAGCGCTGGCCAACATTGCCCGACACGCCCGGGCGCGCCACGCGGAGATCCATCTCTGGACTTCGCGCGACCGGGTGATTCTGGAGATCTCCGACGACGGGCGGGGCTTTGATCTCTCCAAGGTGCAGATGAGCCTGGGACACGGCCTGTCGAACATGCAGGCGCGCGCTCGTAAAGTAGGCGGCGACGTGGAGATCACCTCTGCGATCGGCGAGGGCACCACTGTCCTGGCCTGGGTGCCGCGGCGCGCCCAGTCATCTCACCTATGACGCTGATCTCAAGCCGGAATAATCCCAAGATCAGGCTGGCGCGCGCCCTGCGCCACAAGAAGGCGCGCCAGGAAAGCGGCCTGTTTATCGTCGAGGGGATCCGCCCGGTCGGGGAGGCCATCCAGGCCGGCGCCGAAATCGATTCGATCTTCTATGCCCCCGATCTACTCACCAGCGCCTTCGCCGGCGAACTCATCCAGGCGCAAGCGCAATCCGGCGTGCCTTGCTATCCCGCCACGCCCGAGGTGTTCGCCGCCCTGGCCGATAAAGAAAACCCCCAGGGGCTGATCGCCTTGGTGCGCCAGCAGGAGTGCGCATTGTCGGACCTCAATCCACAGAATTTCCCCTGGGGCGTGGCATTGGTCTCGCCGCAAGATCCGGGAAATCTGGGGACGATTTTGCGCACCATCGATGCAGTCGGCGCCAGCGGGCTGCTGCTATTGGAAAGCAGCGCCGATCCGTTTTCCCCAGGCGCAGTGCGCGCCAGCATGGGAACGCTCTTCTGGCTAAAAGTCGCCGAGGCCTCCTTTGCCGATTTCGCCGCCTGGTCGCAGCGGCATGGCTATCATGTGTACGGCACTTCGGCGCATGCCGCGCTCGATTATCGCCAGGTCTCCTCATATGCCTGGCCGCGCATCCTGCTGCTTGGCAGCGAACGAGAAGGGCTGACCCAGGAGCAGATGCAAATTTGCGAACTGGTCATCCGCCTGCCGATGCGCGGGCGCGCCACCTCGCTGAATCTGGGAGCGGCGGCAGGAGTGATGCTTTACGCCATGCTGGAGCAATGATCTGGAGCAACATGAAAAAAACGGCAGATTTGATCGATCTCCTGCGCGAGATCTACAACATTTGGATCACCGAGCGGCCCAGCCAGATGGCGGCCGCCCTGGCCTACTATGGGGTCTTCTCGCTGGCTCCAGCGATTTTCATCGCCTTCACCATCGCCGGATTCTTCGTCAACCAGGCTGCGCTCA
The DNA here is from genome assembly GCA_964503145.1 of uncultured Anaerolinea sp. Taxonomy (GTDB): domain Bacteria; phylum Chloroflexota; class Anaerolineae; order Anaerolineales; family UBA4823; genus RBG-16-57-11. The sequence goes on from CAZCYV010000008.1 coordinate 139,880, forward strand.
TGGATCGCCTCTTCGGACGACTGGCTATCATCGTTGGCCCTGAGTTATCTGAGCACCTTCAGGCATCCGTGATTAAGCTGATGGAAACGACCTCTTCAGGTTCGACCCTGACATCGCTGGTCAGTTCCCTGGCGCTGCTATTTGCTGCCGCCGGGTTGTTCTACCAGCTCCAGTTTGTGCTTAATTCGATTTGGAAGACTCCGCCGCCAAGCAACAAAATCAGTTTTTTTTTCCGCCAGCAACTCTTCGCCTTCGCTGCCGTGATTGGACTTGGGTTGCTGCTGGTGCTGGTAGCCGTAGCGGGCTTGTTTTTCACCTGGTTGTCATCCTTAATTCCCCTGGCGGGATTCTCTTCGGCCTACGCTATCTTAGGCTTCACCCTGGTGGCAGCCATCACCTTTGGAATAATCTATAAAATCTTGCCCAACACCAAAATTGCCTGGAGCGACGTCTGGTTTGGCGCATTGATCGCCGCAGTCTTGATGACCCTGGGAGGTTTAGCGTTCGGTTTCTATCTGTCCAGCGCCCGCTTGAACACCGCATTGGACGCCGCCGGGACCTTAGCTGTTTTATTAGTCGGCATCTATTATCTGGCGCAAATCTTCCTTCTCGGAGCATTGTTTACCCGCGTATATGCGACACTTTTTGGCTCGAAGCAAGGAACTACAACTTGAGCAGATGTGCTATACTACCGCACAAGTTCATTCCAGCATCTCACAATGACGATCATCTGCAACCCTAACCCCATTACCAGTTTTGCAGAGGCCCTGGAGCGCGTTGAAGCTATCCGAGAGCATGACCGGGAAGACAATGTGCGCGAGATTTGCCTGCCACGGGCGATGACCCATGGCGCTCCGACCGAATGGGCAGTGGTTATCCTGCACGGCTTTTCCAATTGTCCGGAACAGTTCCAGGAGTTGGGCCGCCGGTTGTTCGATCTGGGCTTCAACGTTTACATACCGCGGCAGCCTTACCACGGTCTAAGCAATCGAGTTGGCAATCACCTGGCGCTCCTGAGCGCAGAAAAACTGGCCGACTACGGGGACCAGGCTGTGGATATCGCCCGCGGGTTAGGCCAGCGTGTTCTGGTCGCCGGGATCTCTGGGGGTGGGACGGTGGCGGCCTGGCTGGCGCAAAACCGCTCCGACATCGATATCGCGATGCCGATCGCAGCCATGTTAGGGGTGAGCTTCATCCCTTCAATTATCACCCGCCCCTTTGCCTGGTTGTTCAATCGCATCCCTGATTTTTATATGTGGTGGGACCCACGCAATAAAGCGGACAATCCCTACGCTGTTGATTACTCTTACCCGGGTTATTCCGTGCGTGCAATGAGCGAAGTGCTCAGACTCGGCGTTTTGGTGCGACAGCAAGCGCGCGCCGCCCATCCAGCCGCTGGGAAAATCGTCCTGGTGATCAACGATCACGAACCTGGAGTCAATAACACAGAGTTATACAAGGTTCTCGCCGACTGGAAAGCGCACAATAGCCAGACGAGCCTGTACACTTTTCACTTTGAACGTGATCTGAAACTACCTCACGATATCATCACCCCTGGAACACCCGGACTGGACACCGAAACTGTTTACAGGCTGCTCATCGAGTGCATCCTCCAACAGACTGGCAGGATAGCGTCGTGATCAGCCCGCCGCGCCTTGCCGTTGTGCTCTGTCAGGTTAGCTTTGTTATAAAGACAAGGACTGCTTAATGATAGCTTACTTCGACACACTCCTTCGCGTGGTCGGTCAGGTGCTAAGGCTCGACCCGCAAGTATTCAGCGCCATGCGCGGGGCAGAGGCAATTACTGGCATCAGCCTCGGCGTACTGCTGGTCGCCGGGCTGATGCGCATTTTAGGGCAGAGCATCGTGCTGTTCGCCAACCAGGTGCGGCCAGCCGGTTTCGTGGTGCGAATTCTTGCCTCCACTCTGGAGTTCATCCTGAACGTGTTGGTGATGGGAGTCCTCGTATGGCTGATCATGCGTTTCATTCGGCCGGATGCCGATCTGGCATTGGGCGAGGTCCTGCGCACCATACCCCTGGCTTATGCGCCGTACTGGCTGGGGGCGCTGGTGCTGATGCCCTATCTGGGCGTGTGGATCGAGCGTGGGTTGAAAGTGTACGTCTTCCTGGTGCTGGTGGTGGCTTTTCGCGGCGCATTCAATGCGCCCTTTCTGAGCGCCCTGATCGGCGCTTTGATCGCCTGGTTCACCGTCTTGTTCCTGGATTCGCTGCTAAGCTGGCCTTTGACGCCCGCCACTGAGAACCTCTCGCGCTCCTTAGCCAGCGGGAAGAAGACCGACGACGATATTTACCAGGAAGTGTACCGAATCTACGCCTCGGCCGGCGGACCCGACCCGACAACAGAGCCACCAAGCGGAGGCGAGCGTGCTTAGCTGGCTGGCTGCTGAGATTTTCACCCTTCTTGGCATCGGGTTGCTCTTGCTGATCATCGTATCGGTGCTCTCGCCGCTGGAGTCGCTTGGCTGGTGGGCGGGTTGGTCGAAAGGCAGTCATTCACCCTCGAAACGGGCCGACCTGGAGCAAAAGAGCCGCCGCTTACGCCCCAAGGAACTTAAGGATTATTACCTGGTCTATCTTTCGGGCATCGGCATGGCCGGCACCGACAAGCTAGCCCCCGATGAGCAGGATTTCATCCAGGGGTTGCAAGCGGCCATGCCAGAGGCCGAGGTAATTATCGATGTTTTCCCCTACTCAGTGACCAACAACCCGCTGACCGGCGAACGCGCCCTCGCCTCGTTGTGGAAAAAGGTGCGTGAGATGCAGCTCCAAAATCCGAACCACCCGCTGGCGTTGCTCTCGATCAACATCCGCAACGCCATGCAGGTGCTGGTCTCCTCCGATCCGCGCTACGGGCCGATCTACAGCCTGGGGGTGGCGGAGGAGATAGCCCGCAGCCTGGCGCGCCACGGCTATCCCATCGGCTCGAGGAAGCCGGTCTTCTTGATCGGCTACAGCGGCGGCGGGCAGGTCTCGGTGGGCGCCGCCCCCTATTTGAAACAGATTATCGAGACGCCGGTGTATATCGTTACTGTGGGCGGCTTTCTGACCGACGACCCCGGCATCCGTTTTGTGGAGCATCTGCGCCACCTCTACGGCGATAAGGATCCGCTACAGGCGGTTGCGGCGTATCTGTGGTTTGGGCGCTGGCCGGTCATGGTCCAGTCGGCGTGGAACCAGGCCCTGCACAATGGCAAGATCAGCCTACAGAGCACCGGACCCATGGCGCACAATGGCAAAGGCGGCTATTACGATGCCCACTCTGCGCTGGAGGATGGTCAAAGTTTCTGCGACGCCACCGCCCAGGCGGTGTCCCAGGCCATCCGCAGCCTGCAACTGAGCCATCCAACGCAGTTTATGGCTGTGAAGCTTTAAAATTATCGAATCGCACATCTACAGGCACATTGCCGTAGCTGTTGACTCCCACGCCAGCTTGCAGACCGGTGCCGACGATCGTATCATCCGAAACCATCGTGACAAAGAGATCATTGATCGAAAACCAGATATTCGTTCCCCATCGGTCAATCCGCAGATGATTGGCCTGTGCGTCTGGATTGATCAACTCGCTATAGGTCCAATCTACTAGAGTGGTCCAGCTGCCATCCATGTTTCTCCTCTGGATACGATAGTACTGAGTGTAAGGCTCAACTGACACGACATAGTTCTGGCGTGTGCCCTGCCCCCAACGGATCCCAAATGCCAGGCCGTATGAACCCGAGTTACCCGAGACCATGCGTGCATCGACTTCGACGCTGTAACTGCTCGTTGGCACAATTAAGTTGTCGGGCACACACATGTAGCCTATATTCGGCCGCTTGAGCAAGAGCTGAAACTCCCCATTCAGATATCCCATTTTGACATCGGCGGTTTCCTCGACGCACCAACCGCTATTGGGGTTGCTGAAATCGTCGAAATAACCAGACCAGAAGTTCTTGAGGACGAGCGGCAAGTAAGTTAAGTGATCGCTAGGTGGCCTGTTTAGCAGGACCACATCATCGACAAAGTAATTACTGAATTGCGACTCGTCGGTTTCGACGCGAAATTGCAAGATGGCCGTTGTGCCGGCATAAGCTGCGATGTTAACGGTGATTTGGACCCAGCCTTCCGTGTTGTATTGGTCGCACAGGTTGAACTCCAACAAATTGGCGCCGTTGATCTTAACCCAGGCGAAATCGTACCCACAAGCATCATCCGAATCAATCCAATGCCAGAAACTTAGCATGGAAACCTCGGCCGGGAGGGCAACAGTCTGCGAGATATAGGCGGTTTCGTCGTCGTCGCCGCCCAACCATGCCACCCAGTTGCCGCTATGAGGGGTGATAGAGGGATAGAGATCTTCCTGAGGTACAATGATCGGCCAGCCTTTATAGGAATATTCTGTCCAGGAGCCATCCGGGCCGCTTTCGAAATCCCCATTCAGGATGTCGGTGGCGCTCAGAGGCGTAACGCTGGTCTGCGCGGGCGCCGATCTCGGGTTGGCAGGCCTCAAGAAAATGTCTTTCGAGCGACCTGGAGCGTCAGTTTTTTCGGCAGTGGGGAGCAGAGGAGCGACGGCGCTGGCGGAAGCCCAGGCTGATCTGTTGTCGATCAAGCCCGTCGTCCAGAACAGAGTCAGCGTGATCGCCAGGCTTAGGGCAGCAATGATGATGGACTTCGATGCATTCATTTTGAACCTCCTGTTTTGATTTCAACGGCGTTGCCCAAGCAACTTTCCATGTCTTTTGGTCGCCTGGCGGCCAGCGCCTAGCCCATGGTGGCGCGCGCAATCGACCAGACGACAACTGCAATAATAGCCAACCAGATCATGATAACCATGATCGCCCCGGCCCGGCTGATCGGTCTTCCTTGCTGCAAGAGCATCTCGGCCTGTCCGCGAGCCTCGGTCATCACTTCGGCGGGGATCATCTTCAGTGCCAGCGCAATCCCCAAAGGAGTCACGATTAAGTCATCAAGATATCCGAGCACGGGAATAAAGTCGGGAATCAAATCTATCGGGCTGAAAGTGTGCGCCAGCACAAGGCCCATGAAGAACCTGGCATACCACGGGACTCGCGGATCGCGAGCCGCGATGTATAACGCGTACGCTTCTCGCTTGAGCGCATGAGCACGTTGTTTCAACGTTCCAATCACCGTAGCCTCTGATCGAATGCAATCACAAAATTGCCCCACACCTCAGCGCACGCATCATCTATCAGCAAGGAAGGCGAAGTCGATCAGCCGTTAGCACTGGTCGAGCGATGCGCTCCTTCGTGAAGGCCATAGCCGCTCTCGATCAGCTCCTTCAGCCGTTGGGCGAAGCGGGCTGCTGGAGCGCCATCCACAATGTCATGATCGATGAACTCCCGCCCGGTTTCGCCCGCCATAATCTGTTGGACATCACCCCGCAAAGGATGGAAAACCACGCCGTGCTCCTGAGCGAAGCCGGAAAAATCCTGCGGAGCAGCCAGGCGCACGTTGTAACCTGCGCGTTGCAATTCCCTGCTCAACACCACACAGGGCTGAACATCGCCTCTGGATCCTGCCGCAAAAACCGTAATCTGCATTTGCAATCCTGTTTAGGTTTAGATGTCGAGGTGAGCCACATAGCAGCGAGGCTCAGTGGCAGCGTCGGGATGGACGAGGCCCTTTCACGCCACAATCACCTATCTCGACGCAAGGCGCAGGTCAGGCGGATGACCTTGCAAACCCCTATCGTCGCCAATCTGAGCATGTTCTCCAACTGCCTCTGTGACCTCCCTTCTCGACAAAGCAACCAGAAGCTCTCCGCTGCTAAGTATGACCCCAGAAACAACAACCAGGATACAATTCAAAACGAAGATAGCAGATCGCTGAACCAGCGTACCAGGTTCAACCCGATCAAAACCAGTATACCTTTAAAAGCGAAGAAACGGAAGAAGCCATGAGGCTGCCAGCCGTGCAGCCAGGATCACGATAGAGACAACGGCGCAGACGATCAGCTTGAACATCTCAAGATTGACCTCAATCATGTGGCCGCGTTCGCAGAGCACAGCCTACCAACTGCATAAGCCGCCGTGCCAACTGCGGGCATATAATCATCTCACACCAGGGGCGACCCAAAGCGCATTTCACTTCCGTCAGGGCATGCTGATATGGCATGTGGATTACGTACACCAATTCTAATTACTTCTACAGGGCGCTCTTAAGTTTTTCGCCGAACGCTGCGGGATCGCTCATCTTGATCTCGAGACTCTGTCCGCCGTGCCACGAGAGGAAGTCTCGCATAGCAGCCGCGACCCCGGCGATGAGCTCGTCATCCAGCTCAATGTCTGGCTCCAGATAGAGGGCATTCAGATGCAGCACATTTGATTTGCGATCCAGCTTCGGGTCAAAACGCCCCACCAGCCGATCCTTATGCAGGATCGGAAGGCTGAAATAACCATAGACACGATCCTTGGCGGGCTTGTAACACTCCAAAAGATGCTTGAATCCCCACAGCTTTTGATCACGCCCCCAGGCCCAAAACAGCGAATCGAAGGGGGCGAGAAAGGTAGTGCGCTGGGCGCTGATTTCGCCATCGGCGGCGCGCTGAAGCAGCAGCAAGTTATCGCGATGCACCATCCACTTTTTGATGCCCTGCATCGACTCGCCCTCGACCTCGACCAGCACGCCGTCTTTCAATAACGCCTCGACCTCCGATCTGACAGGCGTAGCCCTCATGTAAGCATATAAGGTGAGATGACGCAGCTCGAACACGCCAAGCGCCTTCGCCGCTTGCTCCAGGCAGAAGCGACGTGCTGCTTCGGCGGGAACAGGCGTGGTATCGACCCACCTTGGCAGCACCCGCTCCTTCACATCGTACACGCGCTGGAAATTTACGCGATCTGCCACCATCAGATCCCCCCAGGCGAATAGCACTTCCAGCGCTACCTTCGGAGGCTTCCAGTCATACCACACGCCGCGCTGGGGGCCATCATGCTTAAAGTCCCCCACGCGTAACCCGCCCTCGGATCGAATGCGCGCCAGCACTTGAGCGACCAGCTCACGATTGCCATCTTTGCTCAGCCACTCGCGATAGCCAGGGTTGAAGCTGTAGCGCTGATCCATCCGCCACCTGTGATAGCGATAGTGCTCCAGCGGGATAATGCTGGCGGCATGCCCCCAACCCTCGTAGAGCGCGCGCCGATCAGCGGTATAGATCAGCTTGTGGAAATCGTCAATGTCATACGATCCAAGTCGCGCCCACAGGGTGACGTAATGAGCGCGGTTGACCACGTTCAGCGTATCAATCTGCACGTAGCCGAGCGCCGTCACCAGATCGACCATTGTGTCGAGGCTCGGGGTAGGCGAGGCCTCATTAAGCGTCGTGAGGCGCTGGGAGTACAGCACCATCGTCCGGAGGGCGGATAGAGGATAGACCGTGCCAACAGTTTTTTTCGCCATGAGAGTCCCTTTTTACGTTACATCGGGGAGAAACAGCGAGCCCAAGAAAATATTCAGAGCGGCCGAGATTGGCTGACCTGAATACAGAAGAGCACAACTTCATCGAGCGGCGACAAGCCGTTCAATATGTTCACTCATACACGGCGAGAATATCGCCGCCTAACGATGGGTTTAACCAAATAGGAGTGACGCAGTTGGGCTCTCCAAAAGTAAAGTGGATTGGCCAGATAAGCTCGAACTGCTTCACGGATAATTGATGTTTTGGTTTCAAACCAAGAGATACCGAGATATTTTCCCGACCAATGCTGGGTGACCAGATCCATCGCTCCGGCGTACGGTCTGTCCAGCGTACTATCATCGATTACCAGAACACCGCTGGTAAGCTGCATGCAGCCTTGTACTTCTCACCAAAACGCATCCCCATCCAAAGTGTAGGCATTGTGCGCTGGGCCATTCGTTTCGGCTTCAGGATGCGAGCGGGCGGCTTCCATATTGCTGAACACTTTCTGCGCCGCTATCAGAAAGTGAATGTAGTCAAGTCTATCACACTTGGGCCGGTTCACGTTCCTAAGTTTACTCGGTGCTTGCCAACCGCGTAAGTCCTAAAATGACCACAAAACACCCCAACAGAAATTATAGCACACGCGTTCCGAAATTTCAGCAGCTTTGTCACCAATTTCCAGGCGCCCAACGCCCCGCGCATCAGCCGCCCACTGCGACGCACGAGATGACACAACAGGAAAAACACGGCCGACAGCTCCGGAAGATGCTGGAGTCGGTGAAGCAGGCGTAGGCGTGGAGTCCCGCGTGGTCAACCCGCACACAAGGATGGTGAGAAGCAAGAAGAGGCTGAGGATTTTTGGTAGTTTTACCGAATCGGCGTCTCGGCGCGGTAGAGATGCCAGACGGCATTCAACGGGTTGTCGCCTTCGATGACATTGTAGAACACCCACACGCGCCAGGCACCCACCAGCGGCTCCGGTTCGGCTTTGGCGGTGAGTGAGTCGGTCAGCAGCCACTGGCGCTGCGGCGATTCGAATAGCGTCGCAAGCCAGATTTCCCCGGCTTTGGCAAAGGTCACGTCCCAAAAACTCGTTCCGGCTTCGTTGACCTGGTAGGTCGTGTAAGCATGCCCATCGAAGACAATCGGCTCATTGGATTGCGCCAGGGCGGGATGCGCCAGCGCCGAGGCGGGCGGGGCAACGATCTCTGCCAGGCGAAAGGCGGTTTCACCCGCCCCCCGGACGTAGACGTGCGTGCGCGCTTCAGCTTCCATGCCGGGGAGCAGAATCTCCTGCCCGTTGTAGAACCACGAATAGGGGTCCACCTTGTCGCCGGGGTCGTTCGTCACGGCTTGGGGCGCGGGGTTGGGCTGGGTCAGGTCGAGCATCCGCACCTGGACGATGCCGTTTTCGTCTTCGAAGCCATAGGTCAGGGCGGACTTGTTCTTCATCCAGCGGGCAAAGGCCGAATCCATCGGCGCAAAGCCGCGCTGGGGGCGTTCCTGCCGCTCGACGACGTTGACCTGGGCGGGGTCATCCAGCGAAATGTATTGCAACTCGAACCAGTCGTTGGCGCGGCTGGTGCCGCCGCCCGGCACGGCTTCGTTCTTGATCCAGAAGACGAAACCGCCTTTCTGCTCCGGCAGGATGGTGGGATAGATGGCGCGCCGCGTCAGGTCGGGCGGAGTGGATAACTCCCGCATCTCCGCCGACGTGGGGCTGGTTGGGCGGACGAGGAGCAGCGTCCCCGCCCGGTCCATGCCGACGTAATAGGCGCCATCCGCGTCCAGGCCGGGGTTGGCGCGCCCGAAGATGGTGCTTTCGAAGGCGCGGAAGCCCTTGCCGTCGGGGGGAATCAGGTCGCCGGTTTCGGGGTCCACGCCGCAATGCCAGACGACGCCGTTGCCGCGGCTGTCCGTCATCTCGAACCAGACCATATATCGGTTATCGGCGGTAAACTCCACGTTGGCATAGTTGACCGCCGGGTCACCGACCTGTGTGACCTGCGGCGTGAACTCCGCCGGGGGCGTGGAGGAGGCTGGGGGCGCGGCGGGCAGGCCGGGGTTCGGGGGGGATGCGCTCAAGCGGCAGGCGAGGGTCGTCATCCACACAATTATCGAAATCAGCAGAAGGCGTTTTCTCATCGTTGACTCTCCGAAAGGGAAAGCAGGATAATCTTACCTGGCATGGAATACTCGGTTTGTTCGCTTTGATTGATGATGACATAGACGAGCAGGCGCATTCCATCGGGCGACCAGGAACTATCGCCAGGGATAGCGCCATAGGCTGTGCGGAGATACAGGGGGCTGGCCGAGTCGTTGAAAGCGGTCAATTGCGTTTGCCCGCTGCCATCTGCAGACATGAGCCATAATTCTGTCTTGAGCAGTTTACTGGTCGAGCCGGCATTCCTTGAACTCATCCAAACGATGCAATCACCATTCGGGGAGTAGTGGGCGTGCTCGTCCCATTCGCGGGTTGTTTTGGTCAGCGGGGTGGATTTGCCGGTGGCAAGGTCGAGAACGTAGATATCATAGCCGTACTCGGTTTGCCCATCGGCATTGGTTGAATACAGCAATCTGGCGTCGTCGGGGGAAAAGGAGTGAACTTCGTACACGCCCGCACTTGCAGCGGGTTGATAGGTGCGGACGTTTTCCAGGCGGGGCAGATGGTTTTCCAGAATAAAATCAGCTACTTTGATGACCCATTCGCCGCCAAATTGTTTGTTACGATTCCCAATACGCTGTGTCCAGGCGAGCATGGCGCCATCATGTGAAAAATGAGCGTGCAGTACGCCGCCCGCAAAGCCGCTTTCAGCCCAAACATCGGTCAGTTTGACGAATTGCCCGCCGTTGGCAGACATTGCCCACAGGTCGTTGCCGATGCCAACGCCAATGTCGATGATACGCTTCTTGTAAGCCGCATCGCTGGAGGGGAAGCGTTCGTAGAACGATTCTTCGACGCCCTGTATCACAATCCACTCCATGCCAGGGTGCCAGGCCGGGTTGCCCAGGTGGAGACGGG
>CAZCYV010000009.1:0-134721 GCA_964503145.1 uncultured Anaerolinea sp.
GCGAAGGCGGTCTGACCGTCGGCGCCGGCGTGATCACCAAGATCCTGGATTAGGCTGGAGCATTTGACAATGATGGCTAAGCAGAAAATACGCATTCGCCTTAAAGCCTACGATCACCGCGTGTTGGACCAGTCCGCCAAGCGCATCGTCGAGACCGCAGAGCGAACTGGCGCACGAGTAGTTGGCCCGGTACCCTTGCCAACCCGGATAGAACGGTTTACAATACGGCGCTCGACTTTCATCGACAAAGACTCGCACGAGCACTTCGAGATCCGCACCCACAACCGCCTCATTGACGTTTTGGATCCCGATTCAAAAACCATCGACATGCTGATGCGTTTGAACCTTCCGGCGGGTGTGGATATCGAAATCAAGATCTAGTTGGATTGCGGCCTGCGTCAGGCGCTCTGCGAAGACGCCCGACGTGCGGCGCTAGAGTTGTGAACGTTTGAAAAGTAAATAGACAGCGCAAGAACGGCTCTGTGCGTGGGCAAACAAACCAGCGCTCCTCGGCAGACCGGTTGACTGCGTTGTGGACAGGGATGATGCAGCCAAGCCCAGGCTGACAGTCCCGAAACTATTGAGTAAGGAGACAACAGAGATTATGTTAAAAGGGCTGATTGGCAAGAAAGTCGGCATGACCCAGATTTTCGACGATACCGGTGCGGTTATTCCGGTGACATTGATCGAAGCTGGGCCATGCTATGTAACCCAGGTGCGCTCGGTGGATCACGACGGTTACGCTGCCGTACAACTGGGTTTCGAAGAAGTCAAGCCTAAGCGCCTTACGGGTGGTCAACTCGGGCACCTCAAGCGCAACAATCTCCCTCCGTTGCGCTTTTTGCGCGAGTTCCGCGTCAAAGACGCAGGACTGACGGAAGGCGAGAAGCTGGACGTCTCGCTGTTCTCGGTGGGCGATATGGTGGATGTCGTCGGGACCAGCAAAGGGAAGGGCTTCCAGGGCGGTGTGAAGCGTTATCACTTCCGCGGTGGCCCTAAGACGCACGGCCAGTCAGACAGGAACCGCGCCCCGGGTTCGCGCGGCTCGGGTACCACGCCAGGGCGAGTTTACAAAGGCGCTCGCGGCCCTGGCCACATGGGCAACGAGCGGGTTACCGTCCAGAATCTGCGCGTCGTGCTGGTAGATGTGGAACGCAACTTGTTGGGCGTGCGCGGTGCAGTGCCTGGGGCCAAAGGCGGCCTGTTATTGATCAACGAGGCGCGCAAGCAGTAGCAGCGTGCGCCAGACCGATATGGAGGCGGTGTAACAACCGAAAGTGACATGGAAGTAGATGTCTTGAACATGGAAGGCCAGAAGGTGAGCACGGTGGAACTGCCATCGGCTATCTTCGAGGCCCCGATTAATGTCGATCTGATGCACCAGGCATTTGTGCGCCAGATGGCCAATGCCCGCCTGGGTACGCACAAGACCAAAGGTCGCAGCGAAGTCTCTGGCGGCGGTCGCAAGCCGTGGCGGCAAAAAGGCACCGGCCGCGCCCGCCAGGGTTCTACTCGCGCGCCTCAATGGGTCGGCGGCGGCAAGGTGCATACGCCTAAACCGCGCGATTACAGCCAGTCGATGCCGCGCAAAATGCGCCAGGCCGCCATCCGCTCGGCGCTCTCGGCCAAAGCTGCGGAAAAGAGCGTGGTTGTTTTGGATGCGTTGGCCCTGCCAGAGATCAAAACACGCTTGATGGCCCAGGCGCTGGACCGACTGGTGGGCGATGCCAGCGCTTTGATTCTGATCCCGGAAAAGAACGATGATTACCGGCGGGTGATCCTCTCGACGAACAACCTGCCCGATGCCAAGACGTTGCTGGTGAATTACCTCAACATCCGGGACCTGTTGAACTACGACCGGTTGATCTTGCCGATGCCGGCATTGTCGATTTTGGAATCTCTCCTGGCGACCGAAAAGGTTGCGCAGGGTTAGTGGAGGTAGTCATGACGAGTTACTATGACGTGCTGCGTCGCCCGCTGATTACCGAGAAGACCAATTACCAGAACAGCCAGTTGCATCAGTATGTGTTCGAGGTCAGCCCCGATGCGACCAAGACCCTGGTGAAAGATGCGATTGAGAAACTGTTCGATGTGACGGTCACCCGAGTCAATATGGTCAATGTCCCCGCCAAGCGCAAGCGCAATTTGCGCAACCGGCGCACGTCTCAACGTCGCGGCAGTTACAAGAAAGCGATTGTCACCCTGGCGCCTGGCGATACGATTGCAGCATTCGAAGGAGTGAAATAATGGGTGTCAAGAAATTCAAACCCGTAACTCCTGGTCAGCGCGGGATGACGGGCTACAGCTTCGAGGAAATCACCAAAAGCGAGCCGGAGCGCTCCCTGGTTCGCCCGCTGCGAAAGAGCGGCGGCCGCAACATGTATGGCCGTGTGACGGTGCGTCACCGCGGCGGCGGCAATCGGCGCCAGATGCGCCTGGTAGATTACAAGCGTGACAAGCACGGTATTCCGGCGCGCGTTGCCGCGATCGAATACGATCCAAACCGCACTGCTCGCCTGGCCTTGTTGTATTACGCAGATGGCGAGAAACGCTACATTATCGCCCCTCAGGATTTGCGGGTTGGCGATACGGTTGTTTCTGGCCCTCAATCTGAGGTTCGACCGGGGAACAGTTTGCCCATTGCGAACATCCCCGTAGGCACTTTGGTGCACAACGTGGAGCTGAAAGAAGGACGCGGCGGGCAACTGGTGCGCGCCGCAGGCGGAGCGGCTCAACTCCTGGCGAAGGAGGGCGATTACGCCCAGATTCGCATGCCCTCCGGTGAAGTTCGCCTGGTGCGTCAGAGCTGCTATGCCACCATTGGTCAGGTGGGCAACCTGGACCACAGCAACATCAAGCTGGGCAAGGCTGGCCGCAAGCGCCATATGGGCATCCGCCCGACGGTGCGCGGCACCGCCATGACCCCGCGCGATCACCCGCATGGTGGTGGTGAGGGTCGGCAGCCGATCGGTATGCCCAGCCCGAAGAGCCCCTGGGGTAAACCCACCCTGGGCTATAAGACTCGCCGCAATAAAAAGACGGACAAGTATATTGTCCGCCGGCGTGGTAAGAAACGCTAGACCGGAGAAAGAACTATGGGACGTTCGTTGAAAAAAGGTCCTTTCATCGATTCGAAGTTGTTGCAGAGAATCGAAGCTATGAATGAACGCGGCGAAAAGAAGGTCATCCGCACCTGGAGCCGCGATAGCACCATCTTCCCTCAGATGGTAGGCCACACGATCGCTGTTCATGACGGTCGCAGACATGTGCCGATCTACATCACAGAGAACATGGTCGGACATAAGCTGGGCGAATTTGCCCCGACGCGCCTGTTCCGCGGCCATGTTGCTGAGAAGAAATCGAAGAGAGGATAGGACGACATGCCTACGGATATTCTCGCAAAGGGTCGTTATGTCCCGGTTTCTGCTCAAAAAGTGCGTCAGGTGGTCGATCTGGTGCGCGGCAAGGATGTTGTAGAAGCGCTTTCGCTGCTGAAGTTCACCCCCAACCGCGCGGCTCACCCTGTCTCGAAGATCATCGCTTCGGCGATGGCGAACGGCGAGGAAAATTTCGGGGTCAGCCGGGACGATTTGTACATCTACCGCATTTTTGCCGATGAGGCCCCCACGCGCAAATGGCGTCGGTTTGGCGCTCGTGGGCGGTTCAAGCCCTGGCTGCGGCGTTCGGCGCACGTGACGGTCATCCTGCGCGAGCGGGAATCGTGAGGCGGTGTTCTGCACCGAAGGAGATTGTATGGGACGCAAAGTAAATCCAATTGGTTTTCGCCTGAAGATCAACAAGACCTGGGAAGGCCGCTGGTACGCCGAGGGCAATGAATATGTCCAGAATTTGCACCAGGATTTTCACCTGCGGGATTTGGTGCGCGCCGAGGCCCCGAAAGCCGGGGTGTCGCGAGTAGATATCGAGCGCTTCCCGGGCAAGGTGAAAGTGATCGTGCACACCGCCAAACCGGGCATCCTGATTGGCCGCAAGGGCGAAAACGTCAAGAAGATCCGCCAGAGCCTGGAGAGCGTGGTCGGCAAGAAGATCGACCTGGAAATCAAAGAGATCAAATCCCCTGACCTGGACGCTTATCTGGTGGCTCAGAATATCGCCGAGCAGCTCGAGCGCCGCATCAGCTATCAACGAGCGATGAAGCGCGCCATTCAGCAAGCCGCTCGCCAGGGCGGGCAAGGCATTCGCGTCGAAGTATCCGGTCGCCTGAGCGGGGCCGAGATGGCGCGCACGGTCAACATGCGCGAGGGGCGAGTGCCCCGCCAGACGTTGCGCGCCGATATCGACTACTCCCGCGCCGAAGCGCTGACGACCTATGGGCGCATCGGGGTGAAGGTGTGGATCTATCGAGGCGAAGTGCTTCCGGAGTTGGAAGAAAAGCCCGAGGCTACCGAGGGCGTCTATGTCAGTGAGTAAGAAGGTGTCATCATGTTAATGCCAAAGCGTGTTAAATGGCGCAAGCAAATGCGCGGCCGCATGAAAGGCAAATCTTTTCGCGGCGCTGATATTGTCTTCGGTGATTATGGCCTTAAGGCCCTGGAGCCAGGCTGGGTATCTGCCCGCCAGATCGAGGCGGCGCGGCGCGCCATCGTTCGCGCCATGCGTCGGCGCGGCAAGCTCTGGATCCGCATCTTCCCCGACAAGCCGATCACCCGCAAACCGGCCGAAACCCGTATGGGTAAAGGTAAGGGCAATGTGGAGTATTGGGTAGCGGTTGTGCGCCCAGGCCGGGTGATGTTCGAAATCGGCGGCGGTTTGCCTGATGAAGTGGCCCGTGAAGCATTGCGCCTGGCTCAGTACAAATTTTCGATCAAGACCAAGATCGTCGGGCGACACGATGCCGTTCCCGCTGCAACCCAAGGAGGCGAAGCATGAGCCAGAAGAACCAAAAGCTACGTGGGGCCTCTCTGGACGAGTTGCGCAAGCAACTGAACGATGCTCGAGAAGAGTTGATGAATCTGCGGTTTCGGCAAGCGACTGGTGAATTGACCGACTTCACTCGTCTGCGCCTGACCCGCCGCCAGATCGCTCGCCTGATGACGATTATTGCCGAGCGCGAGAAGCAAGCGGCATTGGGAGGTGAAAGATGAACACTCGACGTCGCATGGTAGGTGTGGTCACCAGCGATAAGATGCAAAAGACGGTGGTCGTGGAGGTTTCGCACACTTACCGCCACAAGCTCTACAAGAAGGTGGTGCATAGCCGCCGGCGCTTCATGGCGCATGATGAGTTGGGGTGCAAGGTCGGCGACACGGTGCAAATCGTGGAGAGCCGCCCGATCTCCCGGCACAAGCGTTGGGTGGTGGAGACTATCCTGCGCCGAGAAGTCGGCGCTGGCGATACCACGCTGGAAGCGATTTCCTCGATACCGGAGGGTGCGGCATGATTCAGCAAGAGACGCGAGTGAAAGTCGCCGATAACACCGGCGCGCGTGAGTTGCTGGTGATCCATATCATGGGTGGTTCGACCCGGCGCTATGGTCGTGTCGGCGATGTGGTAGTTGCAACGGTGAAATCTGCCGCTCCGCAAGGCGCGGTCAAGAAAAGCGACATTGTGCGCGCCGTGATCGTTCGCTGCGCCAAAGAATGGCGCCGTGAAGATGGCTCATCGATCCGTTTCGATGACAATGCCGCGGTCATCCTGGATACCGATGGCAAGAATCCCAAAGGCACCCGTATCTTTGGCCCGGTGGCTCGCGAGTTGCGCGAAAAGGGTTTTATGAAGATCGTCTCTTTGGCGCCAGAGGTGCTCTGAGGCCAGGGAGAAGCGTTTCAAACGCAGGAGCGAGAGCCGTGAAAGTAAAGATTCGAAAAGGTGATACTGTTGAGGTTATCAGCGGTCGGCTGGAGGACAAGGGTAAGCGCGGCCAGGTGATCAAGGTCTTGCCGGAAGAGCGCCGCGTGGTCGTGCAGGGCGTCAACATCCGCAAGAAGCACCAGAAGCAGGTGCAGACCCAGGGCCGGACGCTTAACCCGGGCATTATCGAGTTCGAAGGGCCAATTTCGATCTCGAATGTGATGCTGGTTTGTCCGCAGTGCGGCGAGCCGACCCGCGTGGGCGTCCTGCGCAAAGAAGAAGGCGCGCTGCGGGTTTGCAAGAAATGCAACGCACAGTTCAATTAGCCGCTGCGTTGGGAGCAATATTATGAGCCATGTGCTAAAAGAACGCTATCAGAAAGAGGTCGTTCCGGCCTTGATGAAGACGCTCGGTTTGAGCAATATCATGGAAGTGCCGCGCATCGAGAAGGTCGTGGTGAACATCGGTCTGGGCGAAGCCCTGGACAACGCCAAGGCTCTGGACGCGGCGGTGGTCGATCTGACGGCGATCACCGGGCAAAAGCCGATTGTGACCAAGGCGCGCAAGTCCATCGCCAACTTCAAGCTGCGCGAGGGGCGGGCGATCGGTGTGAAAGTCACTCTGCGCGGGGACCGCATGTGGTCTTTCTTGGATCGGATGATGAATGTGGCGCTGCCGCGCGTGCGCGATTTTCGCGGCGTCTCCGCCGATTCGTTCGATGGTCGCGGGAACTACACCCTGGGCTTTCGTGAGCAGTTGGTGTTCCCGGAGATCGAGTACGACAAGATCGACAAACTCAGAGGCCTGGAAGTGACGATTGTCACCACTGCAAGGAACGACGATCACGGCAGACAGCTATTGAGATTGCTGGGTATGCCGTTCAAAAAGGAAGGTTAATCGATGGCCAAGACATGTATGATGATCCGGGAAACACGGCGGAAATACCCGATCCGCGTGCGCAATCGATGCAAGATATGTGGACGCCCGCGTGGTTACATACGCCGCTTTGGCCTGTGTCGGATTTGCTTCCGCGAACTGGCCTTACAGGGCAAACTGCCCGGTGTGGTGAAATCTTCCTGGTAGCCGGGTGGAGGGTATTGAGATGAGTGTGAACGATCCAATTAGCGATATGTTGACCCGCATTCGGAATGCGATCAGCGCGGGTCATGCCCTGGTGGCTTTGCCCAGCTCCAAGATCAAGGAGAACATTGCCCGCATCTTGCAGGAAGAAGGGTATATCAGCGGGTACGAAGTCGTGGATGGCAAGGTGGCTGGTTCGAAGGTCTTGCGGATTCACTTGAAATACGTCGGTGAGCGGCGCGAACGCCGTCCGGTGATCACCGGCCTGGAGCGGGTGAGCCGTCCGGGCCGCCGCGTGTACACCGGCAAGCAGGAGATCCCCTGGGTGCTCTCAGGGATGGGCATCGCCATTTTGTCCACGCCGAAAGGCGTGATGACTGGACAGCGCGCCCGCCAGCTGGGTGTTGGCGGCGAGGTGCTGTGCAAGATCTGGTAAGGAGGCTGGAATGTCCCGAATTGGTCGCTTACCAGTAGTTTTGCCCAAAGGTGTGGAGGTCAACATCGAGGGTACGAGCGTACACGTCAAAGGGCCCAAAGGCGAGATGCGCCAGACCTTCCCGCCTTCGATGCAGATCACGCTCAAGGAAGGCGTGTTGGAAGTATCTCGCGCCACAGATGCGCGCACTGATCGCTCCCTGCACGGGATGACCCGCGCATTGATCAATAATATGGTGGTTGGCGTCAGCGCCGGCTTCGAGAGAATCCTCGAAGTGAATGGCGTGGGGTATCGCGCAGAAATGCAGGGCAAAAACCTGGTCTTATATGTCGGTTATTCTCACCCCGTGGTGATCGAGCCGCCGGAAGGCATTTCATTCGATGCCGATGCGAAGACCCGGCAAATCAAGGTTATGGGCTACGACAAGCAGTTGGTGGGCCAGGTGGCTGCCGATATCCGCAAAGTTCGCCCGCCGGAACCATATCAGGGCAAGGGCATCAAATACTTGGAAGAGAAGATCCGCCGCAAGGCAGGTAAAGCGGGTAAGGTGTAAAGATGAGCAATAATGCGTCAAGAGCTGAAGCGCGCCTGAGACGACATGCGCGTGTTCGTAAAAAAATAATCGGCACACCGGAACGGCCTCGGCTGAGCGTATTTCGCAGCACCGCGCAGATTTACGCCCAGGTGATCGATGATCAGACCGGGCATACCCTGGTGTCTGCTTCCAGCATCGACCACGAGTTGCGGCCCAAGCTGGACGGTCTGAAGAAGGTCGAACAGGCGCGCCTGGTGGGCAAGACCGTTGCCGAGCGCGCCCGTAGCAAGGGCATCCAGAAGGTGGTGTTCGACCGTGGCGGCTTTCGCTACATTGGGCGTGTGAAGGCCCTGGCCGATGCAGCCCGTGAAGGTGGTTTGGAATTCTAGTCGAGCCAGGTGAGACCGCTGACGTTGGCCGAGCGCCAGCCCTCTGCGGTCTCTCACCTCGACCGAGGAGAAACGTATGTCGGACTTCGAATATTCTGAGTACACACCCACAGAGCTTGACGAGCGCGTTGTAGATATCGCGCGTGTGGCGAAAGTGGTAAAAGGCGGTCGCCGTTTCAACTTCCGCGTGACTGTTGTCGTCGGCGATAACCGCGGCAGCGTTGGGGTGGGCATTGGGAAAGCGAACGCCGTTCCCGACGCCATGCGGAAAGCCTCGGAACGCGCCCGCAAGAACATGCACAAGGTGCACACTTACAAGACCACCATCCCCCACGAGGTGATTGGCAAAGTGTCCGGATCGAAGGTGTTGCTCAAGCCGGCCTCGCCTGGTACGGGCGTGATCGCTGGCGGCGGTGTGCGCGCAGTGCTGGAAGCTGCCGGGATTTCGGACATCCTGACCAAGTCGTTGGGCAGCAGCAATATCTTGAACGTGGTCTCGGCGACTATGTTGGCGTTGGATCAGCTCAAATCGCCGGAAATCGAAGCGGCGCAGCGCGGCAAATCGCCCAAGGATGTGACGCCGTTTTGGGATCGGAGGAAAAATGGCTGAGAAACCATCTGCCGAAGAGAAGACCGTGCGCATCACCTTGGTGCGCAGCCCTATCGGTTACTCCAAGCGCCATAAGGCTACCGTCCGAGCGTTGGGCCTTCGCCGCATGCACCAGACCGTCGAACAGGTGGATACGCCAACGCTGCGCGGCATGCTGGCGTTGGTCGCCCATCTGGTTGAGATTGAAGAACAATCATAGGTAAGCGCATGAAACTCAACGATCTTAAACCCCAAGAAGGGTCGAAAAAACCCCGTAAGCGTGTGGGCCGGGGGATCGCGGCCGGCCAGGGCAAAACCGCTGGCCGCGGCACCAAAGGCCAGGGCGCGCGCTCCGGCGGGGGGACCCGACTGTATCATCAGGGCGGCAATCTGCCATTCTTCCGCCGCCTGCCGTTTGTGCGTGGTAAGGGTTTTACCCCGCTCAACCGGATTGAGTACAACGAGGTGAACCTCGACCAGTTGGCCGAAAAGTTTGCTGCGGATAGTGAAGTGACTCCTGAGAGCCTGGAGCAGGCCCGCTTGCTGCGAGATCCGCGCAACCCGGTGGTCATCCTGGGGCGCGGCGAAATCGGCGTTGCGCTCAAAGTGCGCGTCCATCGCGTCAGCCGAGGCGCACAGGCCAAGATTCTGGCCGCGGGCGGTCAGGTCGATTTGATCGAGTGATGATCTTACAAAGGAGCCATTAGATGAAGTGGTCTTCCTGGCGTTACTTGTGGACTTCGCAGGACATCCGCCGCAAACTGCTGGTCACGCTGCTCTTGCTATCAATCTATCGCCTGGCGGCGCATGTGCCGGTGCCAGGGGTGGATAAGACCGCCATCGCAAACATCATGGCGGGCGGCGGCGCCGGCGGCACGCTGGTCGGGTTGCTGGACCTGCTTTCCGGCGGCACGGTATCGAACTTTTCCGTGCTGGCGATGGGCGTGTATCCTTACATCACGGCTCAAATCATCCTGCAACTCTTGGTGCCCATCGTCCCCGCTTTGCAGCGTCGAATGCAAGAGGACCCTCGAGAAGGCCAAAAGTGGATGGAGAAATGGACTTACATCCTGGCTGTGCCGATGGCCGCTTTGCAGGCTATTGGACAGATCAACATCTTCAACAGCCTTTCGGGTGGCGTGCCGATCATCAGCGACTTTGGGTTCGTCCCTGGCTCGATCACCAGCTCTCTGGCGATCATCCTGAGCATGACCGCCGGGACGATGTTCGCCATCTGGCTGGGCGAGTTGATCTCGGAATTTGGCATCCGCAACCAGGGTCTATCTTTGATCATCTTCGCCGGCATCGTCTCGCGCATTCCGGCGAACTTTGGCGCCATTCTGGCCGATGAGCAGAATCGCTGGTGGATGTTCAGCTTGACCTTGTTGATCACCGTGTTGGTCATCTTCGCCATCGTCTTCGTCCAGCAAGGGCGGCGCAATGTGCCGGTGATGTACCCCGGTCGCCGGGTGGGCAACCGCATGTCGATGCCGGTCAAAGGCACCCTGCCGTTGATGGTGAACATGGCCGGCATGATCCCGCTGATCTTCGCTCAGTCGTTGCTCACTTTCCCGGCGATCGTGGCCAGCTTTTTCGCTAATTCGCAGAACGCGACGGTTCGGAGTGTGGCTGCCTCCACCCAAAACCTGTTCGGCGGGCAGAGCGATTTCTATTGGATCATGTATTTCTTGATGGTCGTGGCCTTCACGTTCTTCTACACCAACGTTCTGTTTGCACAACAGAATTACGGTGAGAACCTGAAGCGCGTCGGTGCCCAGATCCCTGGCGTCAGCCGCGGCGCGCCCACTCAGAAATACCTTAACAAGGTGCTCTCGCGCATCACGCTGCCCGGCGCGCTTTTCCTGGGCATCGTTGCCGTGTTGCCCTGGCTGGTCAGCCTGTTGATCCCGGCATTTGGATCGAGCCAGGCCAGCAACTTCCTGCTGGTGTCTTCGGCGGGTTTGCTGATCGTTGTGGGTGTGGTGCGCGATACGTTCTTTAACATCCAGGCCGAGCTCAAGCTGCACGGCTACGATGACGCCCTGTTGATCAAGTAGCGCGGTTTGCATCCAGGGAAAATGAGCATGCCGACTTATATCGTGCTTCTCGGACCGCCGGGCGCCGGCAAAGGCACCCAGGCCCAGATCGTCGCCAAAACTCTGGGTCTGCCGCACATCTCTTCGGGCGATATCTTCCGCGAAAACCTGAAGGATCAGACCGAGCTAGGCAAGCTGGCTAAAGGTTACATGGATCGCGGCGAATTGGTTCCCGATGATCTGACAATTGCCATGATCCGTGATCGCCTGTCTCGGCCAGATTGCGCCTCCGGCGCCTTGCTGGATGGTTTTCCACGCACGCCCGCCCAGGCGCAAGCCCTGGATGAGATGCTGAAAGGCTTGCAGGGCAGGGTCAACGCGGTGCCATACATCAAAGTGCCAGAGCAGGTGTTGATCGAGCGGCTGACCGGCCGATGGACTTGCCGCGCCCAGGGGCACGTTTTTCATGAGAAGTACAACCCTCCCCGGCAGGCGGGCGTTTGCGATCACGATGGATCGGAGCTGTATCAGCGAGACGATGATAAAGCTGAGACTGTGATCAATCGCATTCGGGTGTACTTCGAGCAGACTGCTCCCTTGATCGACTACTACCAAAAAGCCGGCCAGCTCGTCGAGATCGATGGCGCGCAACCCATCGAAAAGGTGACCGGCGATTTGTTGGCGGCGTTGTCGAAAAGAGTATAGACTGGACATGAGCTGGGAGCGGAACATCGTCATCAAAAGCCAGGCCGAGCTCGCCCTGATGCGCGAAGCAGGCCGCGTGAACGCGTTGGCGTTGGCTACCGTCAGGGAAATGATTCGCCCTGGTGTGGTCACCGCCGACCTGGACGCGGCCGCCGAAGAGGTCATCCGCAAGCACGGCGGCATCCCGGTGTTCAAGGGTTATCCTGGCGCGTATCCGTTTCCGGCCACGTTGTGCGTCAGCATCAACGAGGAATTGGTGCACGGCTTTCCTTCCAAGCGACGCTTGAAGGAGGGCGATATCGTCTCGGTGGACTGCGGCACGCTGTTGGATGGCTTTGTTGGCGACGCAGCTTTCACTGTGGGCGTGGGCGAAATCTCGGAGCAGGCCAGGCACCTGATCGAGGTGACGCAACACGCTCTGGAAGTGGGCATTGCTCAGATGCGACCAGGCAACCGCACCGGCGATGTCTCGGCGGCCATCCAGCGTTACGTGGAGAGCAACGGCTTGTACGTGACGCGTGAGTACACCGGGCACGGCGTTGGGCAGCAGATGCATGAAGGCCCCCAGGTGCCCAATTACGGCACTCCGGGTCGCGGGGTGGTGTTGCGCCCGGGGATGACCATTGCCTTGGAGCCGATGGTGCTGGTGGGAACCCCGCGCACCCGTGTGTTGCCCGACCAGTGGACGGTCGTCTCGGCAGACGGTTCGCTCACGGCTCATTTTGAGCATACGGTGGCCGTCACCGAGGACGGGCCATGGATCCTGACTTTGCCATGAAGCAGGAGAAATTGAGTCTGGACGAAACAGGTTGATGTCAGTATAATGGAAACTTCGGCTGGATGGCTTTGGGAAAAGGCCGATCCGGACCGCTGATGAAGGAGAACGAATTTATGAGAGTCACGGCATCAGTCAAAAAGCGCTGCGCGAACTGCAAGCTGGTTCGACGCAAAGGCATCTTGTATGTAATTTGCACCAACCCAAAGCACAAACAGCGACAGGGATAGGCAGATATGGCACGCATCGAAGGTGTTGATCTTCCACGCAATAAACGGGTCGAGGTAGGTTTAACCTATCTCTACGGCATCGGGCTGCCTCGGGCGCAACAGGTGCTGGCGGCCACCAAAGTCGATCCAAACAAACGCGTCAAGGACTTGACCGACGCTGAGGTCGCCTTATTGCGCGACTACATCACGCAGAATTACAAGGTCGAAGGCGATCTGCGGCGCGAGGTGCAACTCAATATCAAGCGCCTGATCGAGATTGGCAGCTATCGCGGCCTGCGGCATCGGCGCAACCTGCCGGTTCGCGGTCAGCGCACGCGCACCAACGCCCGCACGCGCAAGGGTCCGAAGAAGACGGTTGCCGGCCGTGGTCGCCGCCGCGGCGCCAAGAAATAAGATTGGTTTCATCCTGCTCGCCCGGATTGGGTTCCTTCCACCCTGCGGCTGTCTGGGCGGCAGTGAGAGGACAGGGTTTACACCGCATCGTGTTGACCCCGGATCAACGAGATAGCGAGGTACTATGGCTCAAAGTGTACGTGCAACGCGCCGCAAGGGCGGCGTAAAGAAAGTAAAGCGGACGCTGTCCTCGGGACAGGTTCACATCAATGCGACGTTCAACAACACCATTGTCACCGTCACGGACCACCAGGGCAATACGGTCGCCTGGGGCAGCGCCGGCTCGGCGGGGTTCAAAGGCTCGCGCAAGAGCACGCCATTTGCAGCCCGGTTGGCTGCCGAGCAGGCGATCAAAGCCGCCATGGCGATGGGCTTGCAAGAGGTGGCACTGTTCGTCAAAGGCCCAGGCCCGGGTCGCGAATCTGCCATTCGTGCAGTTCAGGCCTTGGGTCTGCGGGTGACCTCGATCGCTGATGTGACACCGGTGCCGCACAATGGCTGTCGGCCGCCGAAGAAACGCCGCGTGTAAATTTCTTGTGCGAAGCCCCTCCAACGAGGTGGATAGCAGACACAGATTGTATCAGGAAGGATAAGGAAGTTATCGTATGTCGAAGTATCGTGGGCCAGTTTGCAAATTGTGCCGGCGAGAGGGCGAGAAACTGTTTCTGAAGGGCGAGCGCTGCTTCAGCCCGAAGTGTTCCTTCGAGCGGCGCGGCTATGCGCCGGGTCAACATGGCAAGGGCGCTCAGTTTCGCCGTCGCCGCGATTCGGACTATAACCGCCAGTTGCGCGCCAAGCAGAAAGCGCGCCGCTCTTACGGCATTCTGGAACGCCAGTTCCGCCGCTACTATCAAGTTGCCCTCAGTCGCCGCGGCCTGACGGGTTTGAATCTGCTGCAGATTCTCGAGTCGCGCCTGGATAATGTGGTTTACCGGCTGGGCTTTGCGGATAGTCGCGCTCAGGCGCGCTTGTTGGTCACGCATGGCCATTTCACCGTGAACGGCCGGCGCACGGATGTGCCCTCCATGCTCGTTTCCCAGGGCGATGTGATTGCCGTGCGCGAGGGTTCGCGCAGCCGTCCCTTCTTCAAGAATCTCCCCGCCGTGGCCGAGGATCGAACCGTACCGCCCTGGCTGAGCCGGGAATTGAAATCCCTTTCTGGCTCGGTGATCCGCATGCCGGAGCGGTCGGAGATCGATAGCAACTTGCAAGAGCAACTCATCGTCGAGTACTACTCGCGATAACCCGGAGTAAGAAAGTGAAAGCGGCTGCGTTGGTGTGCTGAATGGGTGCGCCAACGCGCCAGCCTGTAAACACAGGGATGAGGTGAACCGTGATCGGTTTAAGTAATATGGTAACGCCAAAAATTGAGCGAGGAGCTGAAGCGCGCAATTACGGCAAATTCATTATCAGTCCGCTGGAGCGCGGTTATGGCATCACGCTGGGCAATGCCCTTCGCCGGGTGTTGCTGTCCTCTCTTGAGGGCGCGGCAGTCACCTCCATCCGCATTGCTGACGTGCAGCATGAGTTCAGCGATATACCGGGTGTGCGCGAAGACGTGATTCGGGTGATGCTGCAGATCAAGCAACTGCGGATGAAGCTCTACGATGTGGACACCGCCCGGCTGCATCTCGAGGTGCGCGGCAGCGGTGTGGTTACTGCCGGGGATATCGTTACCCCGCCGGAAGTGGAGATCGTCAACCCCGATCTGTATCTGTTCACGGTGGATGACGATAACGCTCATCTGGAAATCGAGATGACCGTCGAGACCGGCCGAGGCTATTCGCCCGCAGATGACCGCATTGGGCGCCTGCCGATTGGCGAGTTGCCTGTGGATGCCATTTTCAGCCCGGTGCGCCGGGTGAATTGGGACGTCGGTTATGCTCGCGTGGGTCAGAGCACCAACTATGATAAGTTGATCCTGGAGATTTGGACAGATGGCACGATGGGGCCAGAGCAAGCCCTGAGCACCAGCGCCAAGCTGATCATCGACCATCTACGCCATATCGCCGGCATCAGCGAAGAATCCCTGGCTGCGATCTCTCTGGAAGAGGAAGAAGGCAGCCGCCTGACCAGCGAGATGATCGAGACTCCCATCGAAAACCTGGATCTATCGGTGCGTGTTTTCAATTCGCTCAAACGCACCGGCATTACGACCGTCGGCGAGGTGCTGGAGTTGCTCGAAAAGGGCGATGAAGCCGTGATGTCCATCCGCAACTTCGGCGAAAAGAGCCTGGACGAATTGCGCCAGAAAATGCGCGAGAAGGGCTATCTCAAAGATGGCAGCGAGAAAGAATTGGAGTAGTAAGTCATGCGACACAGAGTAGCTGGATACAAACTTAGTCGTGACAAGGATGAGCGAAAAGCTCTGCGGCGCATCCTGATCAAGCAGTTGTTCGAGCACGAGCGCATCCAGACCACCCGCGCCAAGGCCGAAGCCGTGCGCGGCCAGGCCGAACGCCTGATCACCCTGGCGAAGCGCGGCAATGCGGCTGGCGATGCGCAGATGGTTCATGCGCGCCGCCTGGCCGCTGCCCGTTTGAGCGATGCGGCGACGGTCAGAAAGCTGTTCGATGATCTGGCCAAGCGCTACGAGGATCGTCCGGGTGGCTACACGCGCATGATCAAGCTCGGTCAGCGCCACGGCGATGCGGCCGAGATGGTCATTTTGGAGTTGGTGGAAGACTAGAGTCCGGCTGGCTGGTTGGCTGGCAACCGGACATGGCACGTTACCAGGTTGTTCTCGCCTACGACGGCGCTGGTTTCTTCGGTTTTCAGCGTCAGAGGCGTGGTTCAGATCGGCGGACAGTGCAGGCAGTGGTGGAGGCTGCGCTCAGGCAGTTGGGCTGGCAGGGAAACGCCATCCTGGCTTCCGGGCGCACCGACACCGGCGTGCATGCCGCGGGCCAGGTGATTGCCTTCGATCTGGATTGGGCGCATTCGCCTGAGGCGCTTCTTGCAGCATTGAATGCGCATTTGCCGGCAGATGTCGCCGCGCAATCCCTGACTCCGACCGCCGACGATTTTCACCCGCGTTATGCGGCGCAGGCGCGGCGCTACCGCTACCGCCTGTTTTGCCGGCCGGTGCGCGACCCGCTGCGGGAGCGCTACGCCTGGCGGGTGTGGCCGCCGGTGGAGCTTGAGCGGCTGAAAGAGGCCTCGGCCTATCTATGCGGGACGCACGACTTTGCTGCCTTCGGCACCCCGCCCCGAGCCGGCGGCAGCACGGTGCGCACGGTCACTTCTGCAGAGTGGCTTGCCGTCCCACCGGACGAACTGTGCTTCGAGATCGTCGCCAACGCCTTCCTTTATCGGATGGTGCGCCGGCTGACCGGCTTTCTGGTGGCGATTGGACAGGGGTTGTTCGAACCCGAGACGGTGCGTGAATGCCTGGAAAGCGGTTCGAAGTCGCTGGTGAAAAGCCTGGCCCCGCCACATGGGTTGACGCTGGTAGAAGTCATTTTCAGCGACAACCGGGCGAGATGACTTGAAAATGACAATCATATCCTGAGGTACGGCGCAGGCGTTGGACGCCCCGCCGGTAAGTGGAGAGGATAAGCGTGGACAAAACATATATACCGAAAGCAGCCGAGATCTCGCAGGAGTGGTATCTGGTGGATGCCAGCGGCCAAAATTTGGGGCGCTTAGCGACCCAGATTGCCGCCATCCTGTTGGGCAAGCACAAGCCCAATTTCACCCCCGGTATGGATACCGGCGATTACGTCATCGTGGTGAATAGCGAAAAGGTGCAGGTCACCGGGAAAAAGCTGCAGGAGAAGTTCTACTATCGCCACTCGATCTATCCGAGCGGTTTGAAGGAGACCAGCCTGCGCGATCAACTCGAACGCCACCCCGATCGGGTCATCCGCAGCGCCGTTTGGGGGATGTTGCCGCACAATAAGTTCGGTCGCCAGTTGATCAAGAAACTCAAGGCCTATAAAGGCCCGCAGCACCCCCATGAAGCGCAGAATCCGAAGCCTTTGGCGCTGATGGGTAAGGAGTAGAAATATGGCAGTTCAGTACTACGAAGGCATTGGTCGTCGCAAGGAAGCCACCGCCCGTGTGCGGGTGATGAGCGGCTCGGGAAAGTTCATCGTGAACGAGAAGCCATTGGAGGCGTACTTCCCTCGCCTGGGCGATATGCAGGCCATCCTGGCGCCGTTGCAAACCGCAGGCGAAAACCTGGAGAGCCTGGATGTCACCGTGGTGGTAAAAGGCGGCGGGGTTACCGGGCAGAGGTCTGCCGTTCAACTCGGCGTCGCCCGCGCCCTGATCAAGATGAACCCCGACCTGCGCCCCACGATGCGCAAGGGCGGCTTCCTGACGCGTGATGCGCGCATCAAAGAGCGCAAGAAACCCGGCCTCAAGCGCGCCCGCAAGGCCCCGACCTACACCAAGCGCTAATTCCGCCTCGGGAATATTCTCAGCAAGGAAATCCTTCCGACGTAATGTGGACTGCGTGATGCGCAAAAGACCATCTGGAGCATCACGCCGGACGCATTACGTTTTGTTTTAACGATGATCACAGAGTCGCAAATCACCCTTCTTGGCTTAGGCCCCGGCGATCCCGGCCTGCTCACTCGACAGGCCTGGGAAGCGCTTGAAAGCGCCGCGGAGATCTATTTGCGCACGCGCCAGCATCCTGTAGTGGCCAGCCTGCCGTCTCACTTGCGGTTGCACTCTTTCGACGACCTCTATGAGAGCGCCGAGACATTCGAGCAGGTCTATGAGCAAATCGTTCAGCAGGTGTTAGAGCTTGGACGCCGCCCCGGCGGGGTGATCTATGCCGTGCCGGGGCATCCCTTCGTGGCCGAGGCCACTGCGCCCGAGATTGCGCGCCGGGCCCGATCCCAGGGGATGTCGGTGCGGGTCGTCGAAGGTCTGAGTTTTCTCGAGCCTGTCTTCACTGCCCTGGGGCTCGACCCCTTCCCGCATCTCACTCTGATAGACGCGTTGCAGCTTGCCGCCAGCCATGTGCCGCCTTTTCCTACAGGCGCGCCGGCTTTGATCGCTCAGATTCATTCCAGGATGGTGGCGGCAGATGTCAAACTGACCTTGATGAGCCTGTATCCGGATGAGCATCCGGTCAGGCTGGTGCACGCTGCCGGCACGCCACAGCAGGTGGCCGAAGAACTCGCTTTATACGAGATCGACCGCAGCAGTCACATAGGTTTGTTGACCGCCCTGTACCTGCCGCCATTGGCCCCTCAGACCTCCTTCGAGGCTTTCCTGGAGGTGGTGGCGCACCTGCGCGCCCCGGATGGCTGTCCTTGGGATCGTGAGCAGACGCATCGCAGCCTGCGCGAGGACCTGCTTCAGGAGACTTACGAGGCGCTGGCGGCGATGGATGCCGGCGATGTCGAGGGCATGCGTGAAGAGCTGGGCGATTTGCTCTTATTGCTCCTTCTGCACACGCAGATCGCTTCTGATGAAGGCGAATTCACCATCGCGGACGTGCTGAGCGGCATCCATGAAAAGATCGTCCGCCGCCACCCCCATGTCTTTGGCGATGTGGAGATCCGGGATGAGCAGCACCTGCTGCAGAACTGGGAGCGCTTGAAGGCCCAGGAGCGCGTCGAGAATGGCAAGTCCGAGGCCAGCTTGCTGGATGGGGTGCCGTTGGCGCTGCCGGCCCTGGCGCAGGCGGAGCAGTATCAGAAGCGCGCAGCCCGGGTGGGCTTCGATTGGCCAGATGTGCAGGGTGTGCTGGATAAGCTGGTAGAAGAGCTACACGAGGTGCGTCAGGCCGCTGCGGGCGAAGAACGGGCGATGGAGATCGGCGACCTGCTCTTCGCCGTGGCTAACCTGGCGCGCTGGTACAAAGTGGAGCCGGAGAGCGCTCTGCGCGAGGCCAACGCCCGCTTTCGTCAGCGCTTTGCTTACATTGAACGCATCGCTCGCCAGCAAGGCCGCTCCCTGACCGATTTAACCCTGGAGGAGATGGAAGCCTTGTGGCAGCAGGCAAAGAAGGCCTGACTCACCTGCGCAAGTGATAGGGCACGTCGATGATCACGCGTTGGTAGCCCAGCTCTCGGCGCCGGTACAGCAAGGCCACTTTAATGAGCCAGGTGGTTTGATTGTGCAGTAAGCCATGCCACCATTTGGCCGGGACGAATTCGGGCAACACCACTGCTGCCAGTTGCCCATCGTGATGCTTGGCGTCTGTCTCGTCCAGGAATTCGAGCATTGGCCCGATGACGGAGCGGTAAGGCGAGGGGCGCACTTCCAGAGGGATATCTGGAAACCAGCGCATCCAATCTTTTTTCACCCGCTCAGCGCTACCAGGCTCAAGCTCGATCTACACCGCCGTGACATCCTTCGAGATACCCCGTGCGAAATCAACGGCATCGATGACCCCGCGATGCACGCTTGAAATCGGGATGACCACCCGCGGCGCAGGATACGGTCGCAGCGAAGGCGGCAGGCCGTGCAGGGAAAGCTGCTTACTCACGTTGCGGTAGTGGTTGTTGATACTGCGGAAGATATGCACAATCAGCGGAATCAGAACGATCGTGATCCAGGCGCCTTCGAGGAACTTGCTATAGCCGACGACCACTAACGTAACCGCGGTGGTCAGGCCTCCTACGCCATTGATTAACGCCTTGAGTTGCCAGTGGCTCTGGTGGTCGCGCTTCCAGTGGATGACCATCCCGACCTGCGACAGTGTGTACGCCAGGAACACGCCGACGGCAAAGAGCGGCACCAAAGCATGGCTGGCGCCTTCGAAGACGATGATCAAGAGGCCGGTGGCGAGAGATAACGCAACAATCCCGTTTGCAAAGACCAGACGATCACCCAGGCTGGTCAGTTGCCGGGGTAAGTATCCATCTCTTGCCAGGATCGCTGCCAGGCGCGGGAATCCGGCAAAGCTGGTATTCGCCGCCACCGCCAGGATGAGCATCGTGGCGGTGGCGGCGATCACCAGCAGGGCGGTAATCGCCAGGCCGATCGGCCAGGCCAGAGCCAGCCCGGCGCTGCCGGCTACCACCAATCCCAGGTAAATCTCCTGGTTGGCGTACGCAATGGAAGACAGCGCATCGGGCGAAAAGGCCGCCAGGGCGCGGATTTTGTTCAGTCTCTTTTCAGCAAGTTGGTAGGTGGGCAGGGGACTTCCGATGATCAGGTGTTTCAGTTTGTTCAACATAAAGTTGTTTTCTGATCGACCTCCGCATATCCAACGGATGTGAACTAAACGATGTTGGCGACCCTGATCTCATACCACCTCGCCAGTTTTTGATCGCCCGGTGAACAACATCGCGGTGTAAGCCAGTGTAAGCGCAGCAAATACCCCGCTGGCGACCCAGCCCGCCGCGTTATACCAGATCGAGGACTGTTGAGTCAGAGATACCACTGTTGCCAACAGATTGCTTAGAAGCAAGGCCGCTGCCACGCTGTTGCGGGTTTTGCCAGGTAGCGCTTCGACCGCGCCCCGCAACGACCAGAGCAGAAATCCATATCCGAACAGCGCTGCCCCGAACATGCGCGCAAACGCCGCCAGGTGCCAGTAGGTTGTGCTGTCGATGCTCAACTCTGGCACATCGAAAAAGGCCATCATCAACGGCCCATACAGCGCAAAGGCAATGCCAAAGGCGATGAACAGAATACCGTTGACCGTTACCAGGGTGGATAGTTTCATGGGTTTAGGTTACCTTTCTTTGGCGCTCCAGCGGGCGAAGATCGCTGTCGAAAGCAGCCGGCCGGCGCTGTTCTCGATCAACGTCAGTTCCCCGGTTTCGATCTCCCCAGAGAGACCGGCTGTCATTTCTTGGACTGCATAGTAGGCGGAAAGCGCCGAAGCGCGGATGGCGTAAGCCGTCAGAATGACGAACAAGGGTTGGGGGCTCAAGATCGCCCGGCAATTTTCCAGCAGTTCGGGCAGCGATTCGAACAACTCCCACACCTGACCCTGTGGACCGCGGCCGAACTTGGGTGGGTCGAGCACGATGCCTTCATACTGCGAGCCGCGGCGCACCTCGCGACGCACGAACTTGTATGCGTCGTCCACCAGCCAGCGGATCGGGCGGTCGCTCAGGCCAGAGAGGCTCTGATTTTCGCGCGCCAGCAGGATGGATTTTTTAGAAGCGTCCACGTGGGTGACCTGCGCTCCGGCCTGGGCCGCCGCCAGGGTGGCCAGGCCGGTGTAGCCAAACAGGTTCAGCACTCGGATTGGCGCCGAGCTTTGGCGGGAACGCTCCTTGATCAGCGCGCTCATCCAGTCCCAGTGGGCGGCCTGCTCTGGGAAGACGCCCATGTGGCGCGAGTTGGCCGTGAAGGCCAGGAAGCTCAACCCCTTGTAGCTCATCTTCCAGGGAGTCTTGACCGGCAGGTGGAATTCCCATCGCCCGCCGCTTTCTTCGCCAGTAGGCCGGAAAGTGGCATGAGCGGCACGCCAGCGCTCCTGGGGCAGGGCCGGACGCCAGATGGCCTGATGCTCGGGGCGCACGAATGTGTAAGGTCCGAAACGCTCCAGCTTGGCGCCATTGCCGCTGTCCAGCAGCGCATAGTCGTCCCAGTGGGGCGAAGCGAGCAGGGACAGTTTTGGGTATATGGGCTGTGTGGGGTGTGACGCAGCCATGATCTCAAGCGAGCAAATCGGTCTCGCCCTGCGCCGCTCGCTCCATGCGCAGCAAGGCTTCGTCCTGTTCAGCGATGATGGCGTTCAGCACGTCCCCGATTGAGATGATGCCGACGATCCGGCCGTCTTCGACCACCGGCAGGTAGCGAATGCGCTTGCGCGACATCAGGGCCATGCACTCCAGCAGGCTCTGTCTGGGGGTGACCGTGACGACCGGCGTGGTCATGATCTCGGAGATCGGGGTATCGCGCGAGGTTTTGCCTTTGAGCACAATTTTGCGGGCGTAATCTCGTTCGGTGAAGATTCCGGCGATTTGTGAGCCATCCATCACCACCAGCGCGCCAATGTCTTTGTCAGCCATCAGGCGCAGCGCCTCGAAAACCGGCGTTTCGGGCGGCGCTGACCATACCTGGGCGCCTTTCTCGTTGAGCAGGTTACGAACCGTTTTCATCTTGCCTCCTCATCCCTGCACTGATGAGATTGCCACGCGTTCCTCCAGGGGGGCGAAGCGCGCCGTAAAATGGCGCAGCAATTCCGGGGCGTAAGTAAAGCGGTAGCCGCGCAGCGACTCGCGGCGGTCGGCGATGGCGCGGATTGTCCTGACGACATAATCCAGGTGGCTCTGGGTGTAAACCCGGCGGGGGATTGCCAGGCGCACCAGCTCCAGCTTAGGGTGCACCATCTGGCCTGTCTCGGGATCGGGATGGGCAAACATCACCGATCCGATCTCGCAGGCGCGAATGCCGCCCTCTAGATACAATTCGACCGAGAGCGCCAACCCTGGAAATTCGCCTGGTGGAATGTGAGCGAGCAGTCGTCCGGCATCCAGATAGACTGCGTGCCCTCCTGGCGGTTCAACGATTGGGATATTTTCCTCGAGCAGCCGCTCGGCCAGATAGGCAGTCTGCCCTAATCGGTAAGCCAGGTAGCTCTCATCCAGTCCTTCGTACAGGCCTATTGCCATGGCATCCAGATCGCGCCCTGCCAGTCCGCCATAAGTGGGAAAGCCCTCGCGCAAGATCAGTTCATTGCACGCCCGCTGGTAGAGCCCCTGGTCGTTCATCGCCAGGAAGCCGCCAATATTGACGATGGCGTCTTTCTTGGCGCTCATCGTCGCTCCATCCGCCAGAGCGAAGATCTCTCGGGCGATCTCCAGGGTGCTCTTGTGGGCATAGCCTGGCTCGCGCAGCTTGATGAAGTAAGCGTTTTCGGCGAAACGGCAGGCGTCGATGAAGAAGGGAATGCCGTAATGATGATATACCTCGGCCACCTGGCGCAGGTTTTCCAGCGAGACGGGCTGCCCGCCGCCGGCGTTGTTGGTGATGGTGATCATCCCCAGCGGCACATTTTCCGGCCCGACCTGCTCGATGAAGGCGCGTAGCCTGGCGATGTCCATGTTGCCCTTGAAGGGATGACGGTTGGTCGGTTCGCTGGCGGCCTCGATCACCAGGTTGGTGGGGCGCCCGCCGCGAGCGCGGATGTTGGCTTCGGTGGTGTCGAAATGCATATTGGAAGGCACATACTGCCCAGGTTTGACGTAGAGCGCCGCCAGGATGTTCTCGGCGGCCCGGCCTTGATGGGTGGGGACAAAATAGCGGAAGCCGAAAATCTCATGCATTGCTTCCGCCAACCGTTCGAACGAACGCGCCCCGGCGTAAGATTCGTCGCCGCGCATGATCGCCGCCCATTGCTCCTGACTCATCGAGCCGGTGCCCGAGTCGGTCAGCAGGTCAATGAACACATCTTCGGCGCGCAGGGCGAAGATATTATAGCCCGCCTCCCGGATGGCCCGCTCGCGCTCGGCTCGGCTGATCAGGCGGATGGGTTCTACCATCTTGATGCGGAACGGCTCTGGATCGTGAATCGCCATATAAAAGTCTCCATGAGGGGTGATGAGATGCTTGTTTGATCCTGACTCAAATTGAGTGTAGCATGTTTTCGGTGAAAAACCAAGATCGAGCGTCAGGTTTTCCACCTGACGCTTTTCCTGTCTTTTCGCGCTTATAATACCCTTGTGAATTGGACCGCCATTCGCCGGGTATTGGGCTTGCTTCTCCTGGCTGTCTCGCTCGTCGCGCTGACCTGGAGCCTATGGCCTTTGCCGGTGCAAACGCGCACTCTGATGATTTCACCGGCGGAGATGCGCCCCGAAGACCTTCCCGCTGGCCAGACGCTCGCCAACCTGACCGCCATTTCGGCGCCGCGAACGCTGCTTTTGGAATGGCCGCTGCAAATGCGCACGGGAGAACTGGCCTGGCTTCGCCTGACGTTCAGCCCTGCATTGCAAGAAGGCGCATCCCCACAAGTCTCTTCTGAAGCCGGCGGCGAGTATTTCGCGCTGGCAGAGGCGCGCCTGGAGCTTCCAGCCATTGCGCACACGCCGCCAGGGCAGATCAGCCAGGCGCTCTTGCCAGGCCAGCCTGTGACCTTTATATGGGAACTCCTGCCCAACCGCGCTGGCGAAGCGGAGGGAACCGTGTGGTTGCACTTACGCTTCGTCCCAACCGCAGGTGAGTCGGAGCTACGGCGTCTGCTCACCGCCCAACGCATCCAGGTTCGAACGATCAGCTTTCTGGGGCTGAGCGGCCCCTGGGGGCGCGCCCTGGGGAGCGCCGGCGCGGCGATGGGGATGGCGCTTGGCCTGGATGGCGTGGCGCTCTACCTCTGGCGTCATATCCCAAGAAGATCCGGAGTATTGTGATGCTCGAAATTGTCTCGACAATTCTTGGCCCTGTGGAAACCAACACCTATATCGTGGCGGATACACAGACGAAAGAGGCGGTGGTCATCGACCCTGCCTGGGATGGGCACGTCCTCGCCGCAGAGGTCCGGCGCCGCGGCTGGCGCCTGACCGCTATCTGGTTGACCCATGCCCATTTTGACCACATCGCTGGCGCCGCTGGCATCGCTGCGCAGGTGCAGCCGCCGCCCGCAGTGGCCCTGCACCCGGCGGATTTGCCGTTGTGGGAGGCGCAGGGCGGCGCGCCGTTCTTTGGCATGCGCATCGATCCTGGCCCACGCCCCACAATTGCCCTGGCGCACGGACAGACCCTGCATGTCGGCAGGTTTGTCTTCGAGGTCCGCCATGCCCCTGGCCATACCGCCGGTCATGTCGTGTTTTATTCCCCGGAAGAAAAACTCGCTTTCTGCGGGGATGTCATCTTCATGGGCGGCATAGGGCGCACCGATCTGCCCGGCGGCAGCTATAAAACTTTGATGCACAGCATTCAGACTCAGATCTTGACTCTGCCAGACGAGACGCGCTTGCTTTCTGGGCATGGCCCGGAAACCACGGTCGGGCAGGAGCGCCTGGAGAATCCTTTTCTTTCCTGAACGATGGATCAGCGTCGCCTGGTTTGTGAGAGGTCGATCGCGGTGTATGCCTTGACACAACCAACGTTATTGAATAAGATACCTGAAAGATCAAAATAGTATGAAATCCGTCGGCGGTTTGCGCAGGAACTCAGGTTGTTGGCTGACTCTGGTCAAGGCGGCGCTTATCCTTGCCATCCTTTTTCTGTTTCGTTACGAGATCGGCCTGCTCTGGCGGTTGCTCCTGGCCGCGCCGAAGCTGTTGCGAGATCAACCTGTTGCCAACCTGCCGCCAGCCGATGACTTGCTCTTCCAGGCGTTGTTCATTGCGTTTAACCTTGCCGGCGCCTTGCTCTTCTCCTTGTTGATCGTCTATTTGATCGGTGGGGCGGCGCTGCCGGTGCGAAATGCAGCCGAGCGCTGGGAGGCGATGCGCCTGTTTACGCGCTTCGTCACCGGTCGCCGCCCGCCTCTGCTCAGGGTGCGTGAGGGACAACTGCTGCGCGAGTCGCTGCTGTGGCAAAAAGTGGGCGGCGGCGCGGCGATCGTCGATCTGAGCAGCGCCATTGTCCTGGAGCGTCAAACTTCCACGCCCGTTGCTCCTGCGGCCCCCCTCCAAACCCCAAGATCGGCCGGCCAGGGGCGTCCGATTGCGCGGGTGGGCGGCCCGGGTCTGAACTTCATCCGCCGGAACGAAAAATTGCGCGGCGTGGTCAGCCTGCGCAATCAGGTGCGTGTCAATCCGGGCGTCCTGGCTTACACCAGCGATGGCATCGAAGTGAAAACCAACGTGGTCGCGGTGTTCTCTCTGGGTCAGCCGCCCCAAATCATCAAAGTGGCTTATGTGGGATTGCCGAAACCCGAAAACCTGCGCGTGCTCAATGTGGATCCTAAGACGCGCAAGATCAAATCATTTTCGGACGAACTGGATGAGGTTGACCGGCAGGAGATCCACCGCTTTGCCACGAAATACCTGTCGCGTCATCCGTCCAGCGCGACTTTGGAGCCATTGGAACAGGTCTGCGAACATCCCCCTTATCCGATCGACGAAAAACGCATTTTCGCCGCGGTGTACTCCCAGGCGCGCCATGCCACCGAAAGCAAGCTGGATGACTGGACCAGCCTGCCGGCGCTGGTGGCTACTGAGATCTTTCATGACATGATCGCCTTGCATTCATACGACTCGCTCTACCTGCCGGACGATCCATCCCGATTTCCGCTACAAACCGATTTCAAACCCGCCTTTGCGCGCAAAGTGCGCTACCAGGGAGTGATATCCTATCAGTTCGTTCATCGCAGGGATGGGCAACTGCCCGCCGAGGGTCAGCGGTTGGATCAAAACAGGTTTTATATCTCGCCTGTGCAGGCTTTGCGCGCCCCGAAAGTGTTGCGCGATCGAGGGATCAAAGTCTTGCATGCCGGTTTCTCCGAGTTGGTGCCCACCGATCCTCAGATCAAGCAGCAGCGATTGGAGAACTGGCGCGCTCGCTGGCAGAAGGAGGCCGACCTGATCAAAGCCGATCTGGATCTGGAGGCGGTGCGGATCAAGAACCGCGCTCGCGCCGAGAAGCAACGCGAGATGATCAACAGACTTTCGACCATCCTGAATACCTCGGCTTATCCTGAAGAGGCGCTCACGCTGCGCATCTTTCAGGCCCTGGAAGATATCGCCGCCGACCCATCCACGCGCCAGTTGCTGCCCATCGACACTATCCAGGTGATGAAAAGCCTGCGCATGTGGTTGTTGCCGGCCGGAGATGAGCCGCCGCCTGCTCAAGAGGGGCGGCTGTTGCCTGCTGCGGATGGCTCCCAGCAACAGGATGAAGCCCATGCAGAAACGTAGCACCAACGTGTTTGTTGACCTGCTATCGCCCCAGGTGATCTCCAGGGTGTGGCTGTTGATCTTGCTCGGGGCGCTCTGCGTGTTCGTTTTGCTCAACGTGGTGCTCTTCCCGTTGAGCACTTTGCCTGGTCCGGACTGGCGCTATTGGCTGTTACCTCCGGCGATTGTGCTGTTTTTGCTGGCGGCCGGGGCGCGGTATGTGCGTATGGCGTACTCCCTGGCCAGTTTGCGCAGCGCCTGGCGATACCTGTTGGCGTCGCTCTTCCATATCGAATTACCTGTCATGGTAATTGCAGATGGCAAAGTCCAAATCGACAGCATGGGCGAGCTTAATCTGATCCAGGCCATCGGTGGACCGGGGTATCTGCACATTTACCCTGGAAACGCGGTCTTGCTGGAGGGACTGGACGGCAGGTTGCGCGTGTTGAGCGCAGGCCGACATTTTATCAGCCGATTGGAGTGGGTGAAGGAAGTGTTGAGCCTGGAGGAGCGTTCT
The DNA here is from genome assembly GCA_964503145.1 of uncultured Anaerolinea sp. Taxonomy (GTDB): domain Bacteria; phylum Chloroflexota; class Anaerolineae; order Anaerolineales; family UBA4823; genus RBG-16-57-11. Next base: position 27,206 of record CAZCYV010000009.1, read on the forward strand.
GCTCATATCGAGAAAGTCGCGGCGACCTCTCGGGATGGCATCGAGGTGATCGCGCGAGATATTCGTTATCGCTACCGATTGGATACCGGTCTTCCTGCCGAAGACGGCCTGGGGCGCACTCCGGAGAACCCTTACCCCTATTCAGAGCAGGCTGTCATTCGGGCGGTGTATAGCCAGAGTCTGGGCCCTTCGGGCCTGGGCGAATGGCATACTGGGGTGAATTCGGTGGTGGAGTCGCTGGTCGCCGATTACATCCGCCAAAACCTGGTGGATCGTCTGACTGCGCCAATCCTCGGCGGCGAAGACCCCCGCGGCGAGATACGCCAGCAATTCTTCAGCGACGCCGGGCGCGCCCGGTTCTTAGAAAAGGGCGCCGAGTTGCTGTGGATTGATATCGGCCATTTTGAGACGCCAGAAAAGCAGGTATCCGAGCAACGCGTGAACACCTGGCAGGCGCGCTGGAAGGGCAATGCCTCGATTGTGCGCGCTTATGGCGAATCGCAGCGCATGGTCTATGAAGAAATGGGGCGCGCCGAGGCGCAGGCTGAGATGCTGATGAGCATTGTCCACGGCCTGGAGGACGTCGCCGCTCAGGGCGAGCCGCGCCAGAAGATCCGCACGTTGTATCTGGCGCGCATCGCTCAGCTCTTAGATGCGATGGGGAAGCAACAGGCTCTCCCAGCGGGAGAGCCTGCCCAGGAATAGCTTATTTGGCGTAATCCACTGCTCGAGTCTCGCGGATTACGGTGACTTTGATCTGCCCGGGATACTGCATGCTCTCTTCGATGGACTTGGCGATATCCCGCGCCATCTGGATCGATGCCAGGTCATCGACCTCCTCCGGCTTGACGAAGATGCGGATCTCACGGCCGGCCTGCAGGGCATAGCTTTGGGTCACGCCCTTGTGCGAATTGGCGATTTCTTCCAGGGCGCGCACGCGCTTGATATACTGCTCCAGGCTTTCGCGCCGGGCCCCAGGACGGGCCCCGGAAATCGCATCCGCAGCCTCGACGATCGCCGCTTCCACCGATTCCTGTTCCACCTCGTGGTGGTGTGAGGCGATGGCGTTCACTACTTTGGGCGGCATGCCGTAGCGTTTGGCGATCTCTGCCCCGAGCTGGGCGTGCGTCCCTTCCATGTTGTAGTCGATCGCTTTGCCCAGGTCATGCAACAAAGCCCCGGCGCGGGCGGCTTCGACATCCGCCCCGAGTTCGGCTGCAATCACCGCCGCCAGTTTGGCCGTCTCCACGGCATGCGCCAGTTGGTTCTGTCCATAGGAGGTTCGGTACTTCAATCTCCCCAGGATCTTGATGATCTCGGGGTGCATGCCGGGCACGCCCGCCTCATAGACGGCCTGCTCGCCGGCTTCGATGATCGCTCGCTCGACTTCTTTCTGCTCGTTCTTGAGCACCTTCTCGATGTGCGCCGGGTGAATCCGACCATCCTGGATCAGTTTTGCCAGGGCGCGGCGGGCGATCTCTCGGCGCACAGGGTCGAAGCAGGAAATTGTCACGGCTTCGGGGGTATCGTCCACGATGACATCCACCCCGGCCGCCTGCTCGAAGGCGTGAATGTTGCGCCCGTTTCGGCCGATGATGCGCCCCTTCATCTCGTCAGAGGGGATCTCCACCACCGATGTCGTCACTTCGACGACATGCTCCGATGCCACGCGCTGAATGGCTGCGGCGATCAGCTTGCGGGCGCGCGCCTCGCCTTCTTCGCGAGCTTCCAGTTCGATCTGGCGGATGATGCGCGCCATGTCGGCGCGGGCGTCTTTTTCGACCTCCTGCAGCAGGACCGCTCGGGCCTCATCGATGCTCATCTGCGAGATTCGCTGGAGTTCCTCGGTTTGCTGCTCGTACAGGCGATCGATCTCGTTGGCTCGCTTGTCGATCAGGCTTTGGCGCTTGTTCAGCGCCTGCTCGCGTTTCTCCAGCCGATCCAGGCGGATGTCCAGTTCTTCACGGCGTTTTTGCAGACGATCTTCTTCTCTATTGATCTCGTTGCGTCGCCGTTCGATATCGCCTTCGGCCTTTTGGATAATCTCCAGCGCCTGATCCCGCGCCTGGATTTCGATCAGCCGCGCCTGTTCTTTGGCCTCTTCCAGGATGCGCTCCGCTTCGATCTTTTGCTGGAGTTGTAGCTTTTCGTACTGGCTTTGTTTGTAGTAATAGCCGATGACCCCGCCGATCAACAACAGAATCGGCAGGGCGACTATCTCGATCAAGATAAAGGTCCAAATAGTCATCAGAACACCTCTTCTTCTGGTATAGGTGCTTCACCGTGGATTTCTTGCCAGACCCTGGCGATGGCTTGAGCGCTGGCCTGGTAGTTGAACCCACGTTGCGCCAGATAGCGATACATCTTCTGGCGAAAATCGTTCCATTCCAGGTCTTTGTATCTGCGCGCCGGGCGTTGGGCTGCCTGGTAAGCCATCGCCTCGTCGTCGATTTCACGCAGCGACTGTTCGATCGTCTGTTCATCGATCCCACGGCGGCTGAGTTCATACGCCAGCGCTCGACGGCTGCGGGGGCGGAATTCGGCGCGGTTTTCCACCCAGGCTTGAGCAAAAGCGGCGTCATCGATTAAGCCGTTCTGCCTTAACCGTTCGACGACCTCTGTGATGCGTTCTTCGGGCACAGCCTTGCGTCTCAAAAGCTGGCGAATTTCGCTTTCGCTGCGTGGCCGGTGTTGAACCAGTTTGAGCGCCCGTTGATAGGCTGTTTCCTGTTCGTCCTGGGCGCGCAACTGGGCGATCTTCTCATCGCTGAGTTCTTGCCCAACTTCCAGCCAGGCGGCTACGATGCGCGCCAGACCAAAGGCATATTCGCCATCCAGGAACACGTTCACCCGTTGGCGGTTGCGCTTTTGCAGGGTCAGAGCTGTAATCTTATAGTTCATCCCGTCTTAAAACAACCAGCCGCGCTCCTTGCCAGACAGAACGCGGCCGCCAGTGTCCCTGCTCTCTTTCCGGATCTCAGTTTTTCACGGCGCAAAATTCGAAAGCTCAGACGTGTTGCTATCCCCGGATAGCGTCCACGCCGTGTATCGCTTGTAACCTTTTGCCGCTCGCCCGATGCATTGATTGTGATGCGTTCATTTCTGAATCATGGATTGGTTATTCCTCAGCCAGTTCACTCGTCGTACAATGAAGAACTGACCCCGCACCATTACAATCGTTGCCCTGAGATCTATTTTCGCTAAACAATGCCCCTTCGAGGCATTGCCTGGTCACTTGATGGCCGCCGAGAACAATTTAGCAAGGAGTGCTATGTCTTGACATCAGGTAAGGTTCTCAGCAGCTTTCGGCGAATGACCTGCTCAATAGGCTGGATCAGCAACTGATGCTCCAGCGAGGCAATCGCCTGCTGTCGTCCACTCCCAAGCCGCAGGCCACGGAAAACGTACTCCTCGCCGCGTGGGTGGATCAGATCCAACTGTAAAGCTAAGTCAAAGACCTCGCCGCTATGATTAATTCCTTGATCATATATTATATCAAACTCTACAAGATGATGGGAAGCGATATTTTTGTTCTTTAGCACGACCGCTTGCACTCTCTGCCCGATAACGACTTCATTTTGCCAGATCAGGCCGACCTCGTGCAGCTTGAGGCGCAGACTGGCGCGCAGTTTGAGCGCCAGGCGCGCCAGGTTCGATGAGAGTTGATGATAAGCTTCGCTGATCTGTCTTTGCGGTTGACCGGTAAACAGGATGATCGCCTGGCTTTTGAGGATTTTGGGCGCCAGTCTGCTCAGGGTCCATGAGAGCGTTTTTTCGCTGGTTTGCTGATCGGGATTCGTCGGAGCGATGAAGCCAACAGGCAGGTCGAACTCGTCTCGTGAGACGAGCGCATTGACCGAATCCAACACCACCACCGCGCCTTCTACTGTTCCGCCCACCGCTTCCAGGATGCCGCAGGCCTGTTCGGCGTTGGCTGGGCTGGAATAATACAACCGGCTAAGATCTACGCCGCATCTTTCAGCATACCTCGGGTTGAAGCTTTGATCGGCGTCGATCCAGGCGCACGCCCTGCCCAGCCGCTGCGCCTGGGCGACGATGTGCTGGCACAGGGTGGTCTTACCGGTAGAGATGTCGCCGCTGATCTCGACGAATTGTCCCGCTGCAATGCCTTCTCCCCCCAGGGCGATATCCAGTTGCAGCGAACCGCTGGGAATGGGCGGTAGAGCCTGTAGCGGCGGATGCGCTGGAAGATCGTTGCTTTCCCATTCGCTCATGACAGCAGGTCCCGTTCGATCTGAGTTTACATGACTCTTGGTTTTGTGACAAGGTGAGGTAAAATGGGGGGCAACCCCATACCCCAATGCTGAAGAAGGTTAATATGCGCAAAATTACACCTGAAGATGCCCTGGAATATCACCGTCTGGGAGGCAAGCCGGGCAAGGTCGCCATTGTGCCTACCAAGCCGATGGAAACGCAATTCGATCTTTCTCTGGCTTATTCGCCTGGCGTCGCCATACCCGTGTTGGAGATCGCCAAAAACCCGGATCTGGCCTACGAATACACTTCCAAAGGTAACCTAGTCGCGGTGGTCTCGAACGGCACGGCCATTCTCGGCCTGGGAGATCGCGGCGCCCTGGCGAGCAAGCCGGTGATGGAAGGCAAGGGCGTATTGTTCAAGAAATTTGCCGATGTGGATGTCTTCGACATCGAGGTCAACACGCATGACCCTGAGTTGCTGATCCAGGTGGTGGCGGCGATTGCGCCGACCTTTGGCGGGATCAACCTGGAGGACATCAAGGCGCCCGAATGTTTCCACATCGAAGAGACGCTCAAGTCGATGCTGGATATCCCCGTCTTTCATGATGATCAGCATGGCACGGCGATCATCTCTGGCGCGGCCTTGTTGAATGGCCTGGAGTTGGTCGGCAAGCGCCTCGACGAGATCAAGATCGCCATTTCTGGGGCCGGCGCTTCGGCCATCTCGTGCGCCGAGCTGGCGATTCGCCTGGGCGCCAAACGTGAGAACATCCTGCTGGTGGACACCCGCGGCGTGGTTTATCGGGGGCGAAGCGAGGGGATGAACCCCTACAAAGAACGCCTGGCTGCTGACACAGATGCTCGCACCCTGGCGGACGCCGTGCGTGGGGCCGACGTCTTCTATGGCCTTTCGGCCGCCGATATCCTCACGCCAGAAATGGTGAAGACCATGGCGGAAAGACCGTTGATCTTTGCCATGGCCAACCCGGATCCGGAGATCCGTTATGAACTGGCCCGCGAGGTGCGCCCGGATGCGATCGTTGCCACCGGCCGCTCGGATTATCCCAACCAGATCAACAACGTGTTGGGCTTCCCGTTTATCTTCCGCGGCGCCCTGGATGTGCGCGCTCGGGCGATCAACGATGAGATGAAAATCGCCGCTGCAAAGGCTCTTTCGGCGCTGACCAAGGAGGATGTTCCAGATAGTGTGTTGCGCGCCTATGGCCTGGAGAGCTTGAAGTTTGGGCCGGAGTACATTATCCCGAAGCCGCTCGACCCGCGGGTGATCCTGTGGGAATCGCCGGCGGTCGCCAGGGCTGCCATGGAAAGCGGGGTGGCGCGAGCGCACATCGACCTGGATGAATACCGTGAGCAACTGGCCATCCGCCTGGGCAAGGGCGAGCAGGTGCGGCATTATATCCTGCATAAAGCGCAAAGCAGCGTTCCTCAGAAGCGCATCGTCTTCGCCGAAGGTGAAGAATCGAAGATCTTGCGCGCTGCTGCACAGATCGTCGATGAGAAGATCGGGCTGCCCTACCTGATCGGTCGCGCAGAAGTCATTGGCAAGGAGCTGGAGCGTCTGGGGCTGGAATGTTGCGTCGAGATCGTCGATCCGGAGAATTTCCCGCGCCTCGAAGAATACGCTCGGGCGTTCTATGAGATACGCCGCCGCAAGGGGGTTACCCTGCAAGATGCCCGCCGCCTGGTGCGCCAGCCCAATATTCTAGGCCCGATGATGGTCAAGATGGGCGATGCGGATGCCTTCGTCTCTGGCCTGACCCATGACTACCCGGATGTCATCCGTCCGGCGCTGCAAATCCATCACACCCGCGCGGGGGCGCGCCTGGCCGCCGGGGTATATGTCATGGTGGTTGGAGAGCGCACCTATCTCTTCACCGATGCCACAGTGAACATCGACCCCAGTTCAGAAGACCTGGCCGAGATCGCCATCCTGGCGGCGGACTTCGCTCGCCAACTCGGGCTGGAGCCGCGGGTGGCCTTGCTGTCTTTCTCGAACTTTGGCAGCACCCGCCACCCACTCTCGGAAAAAGTGCGCGCCGCCGTAGAAATCATCCAGCGCAGACGCCCCGATTTAGCCGTGGATGGCGAGATGCAGGCGGATACGGCGGTTGTGCCAGAGATTGTGGAAGAGCGCTATCCGTTCAGCCAGGTGAAAGACGCCAACGTGCTGGTGTTCCCATCGCTCGAGGCGGCAAACATCGCTTATAAGCTGCTGGCCAGACTGGGCAACGCCCAGGCCATTGGGCCGATCCTGTTGGGGATGGGCGCTCCGGTGCATGTCTTGCAAACAGGAGATGAGGTCAAAGACATCGTCAATATCGCTGCGGTCGCGGTCATGGACGCCTTGAGCCGGGCATAGCTTGGAGGAGGAGGTGACCGGTGACTCGCCCCAGACGCATCTGCTTCGTATGTTTAGGAAACATCGGGCGCAGCCCGTTGGCGGAGCATCTCTTTCGTCACCAGGCGCGGTTGATCGGGGCCGATGGCCGCTATGAGGCAAGTTCTGGCGGTACCAGTGGCCGATATGTCGGTTTCCCTTACGATGAAAATCTGGTGCGGATTGCCAGCCGCCACGGGGTGAAGTACCAGGGTTTTGCCCGTCAGTTTCAACGCGCAGAGCTGGAGACCTGTGACTTGATCCTGGCGATGGATCGCGAGAACTGGGCTTTTTTGAATACCATGGCAAGCACCGGCGAGCAACGAGAAAAGTTACATCTGTTGCGCGAGTTCGATCCCCAAGGGGGCAAGTTTGCTTCTGTGCCTGATCCTTATCAACAGAGCAAAGAGGATTACGAAAGGGTGTATCAAATGATCGCTCGCTCTGTGCAAGGCCTGCTGGAGGCTTTGGAAAGCGGCGCCATCTGATCGGCAAAAGTGGGGCTGCTCGATCTTCGGGCAGCCCCTTTGGATCACCGGTTTATCCCCTTAGAGCGGTTGGAAGTCGAAATAGCGTTCGAAATCCGGTTGCCATCCATCGGGGTGATATTCGCCGCTGGCGATATCCTGGCGGTAAGTCCCTTTGTATTCGCCTCGCCCGATTTTCTCCAGCGCCTCGGCGAAACGATCGATATCTTCGAAGGAGTTGTACAGGCCGAAAGACGCCCGGATCAGTCCGGGCATATCCGATTTGTCGCCGGCCAGCATGCGTTCGCGCACCTGTCTGGCCTGTTCCGGCGAGAGCTTCAGCAAGTGGAGAATATAAGGGTGGGCGCAAAAACAGCCGCTGCGCACCCCAATCCCAAACTCGTAGCCTAAGATAGCTGCGGCCTTGAAGTGTGTGACCTCCTTAAGCGCCAGGGGGATGACGCCCAGGCGGCTGGCGGCGTTGGCGGGATCGGTATCGCCGTAGATCAGCGCCTGGGGGACATCCTTCAATCGCTGCAAAGCATATTTGGTCAGCTCCGCCTCGTGCTGAGCTACGACATCCATGCCAATGGCTGTTAGCTGCTCGATGGCCGCCGCCAAAGCCACAGCCCCAACAGTGTTCGGACTGCCGGCCTCGTCACGGTCTGGCGGCCCGGCCCAAACCACATCCTCCAGGGTGACGATTTCCACAGTGCCGCCGCCGCGCTGGTCTGGATCGCCTTGTTCAAACGTCTCCCTTCGCCCGACCAGCGCGCCGGTTCCGAAGGGGGCGTACATCTTGTGGGCCGAGATCGCCACATAATCCAGGTGCGATGGATCTTCTAAGGGCTTCATATCGATCGAGCGATGCGGCGCCAGTTGTGCGCAGTCCACCAGAATCTGCGCGCCAATGGCGTGCGCCTTTTCGGCCAGGCGATGGATAGGGTTGAGGAAGCCGGTCACATTGCTGGCGCCGGTGATCGCCACCAGCGCCACCCGCTCGCCATACGCCTCGAGCTGCGCGTCGAAGTCCGCCTCGTCGAGCCTGCCGTCCGGCGTCAATCCGACATGCACGGTGTGCGCCACCTTGCGCCAGGGCAGATCATTGGAGTGGTGCTCCATCCCGCTGGTGATAACGACGTCTTTTTCGGCTCTGAACGGAAAACGATGCGCCAGTTTGTTGATCGCTTCGGTGGTGTTCTTGCCAAAGATGCACACGTGTTCGCCTGGGTCGGCGCCGAGAAAGGCCAACACAATCTGCCGCGCCCGTTCATAGGCGTGCGTGGAAAGTTGGCTCTTGAACCCCGTTCCACGGTGTACGCTGCTGTAACAGGGCAGGAAAGCGTTCACCGCCTGCTGCACAGCTTTGAGTGGAGGGGTGGACGCAGCGTTGTCCAGGTTGATGTACCTGACCATTGCGCCGTCCAGGGTTGGCACCAGGGTATCGACGCCGACAAAGTGATTTTGAAATGAGTGGGTCATGCAAGCCTCTTGTAGGGTGAGTTGTGCGAAGTTTGTCGGTCTTGAAACAGGATTTGTGGGTTGTAAAAAATTGCAAAAAAGTCCATTAATTTATGGTTTTTGGATGAGAAAACACTTGCAATTCGGACTGATTTCGTATATACTGTGGGTGTCTGTGGGAGAAAGTGGGAGAAAGTGGCGATCAGCGCCGGTATACCGGCGTTTTGCCTTTAATTGGAGAGTTAGAACGTATGTTCTTTGGTCGGTTCTACCACAACCTGGATGATAAAGGACGGCTGACGATCCCGGCGCGTTACCGTGAGCTTTTGCTTCCCGACGGCGCATATGTGATGCGGGGCTTTGATCCAAACCTGATGGTCTTGCCCTCTGCCGTCTTTGAGAAGCTCAGTCAAAACATCAACCAGCTGAGTATCACCGATCCCGACAAACGCCTGTTGCGGCGTTTGATTTTCTCCACAGCCGACCGGCTGGTATTCGATCGAGCGGGGCGCATCCTGATCCCACAGTTCCTGCGCCAGGCAGCCGGCCTGGACACCAACGTGGTGTTGGTAGGCGCAGGGGTATATTTCGAAATCTGGTCGCCAGAAGCCTGGATGGCGCAAGAAGACCAGTTGCAAGATGCTCAAACGATTGCCCAGCGGTTTGCTGGTTTGGATCTCACCTCCGGATAAACGGGTTTTGTTCTCGAGGAAAACCCGAAATGGAAGACGGTTCTTTGCACCGTCCTGTTCTTTACCACCAGATTATACACGCATTACGGCCTTCCCCAGCTGGTCTTTACGTGGATTGCACCCTGGGCGCAGCAGGACACGCCTGGGGCATCCTGGAGGCCAGCGCCCCGGATGGTAAGTTGTTGGGCTTGGAGCTGGATGCGCAGGCGCTGGAGATCGCACGCGCCCGGCTTGCGCCGTTTGGCGAGCGGGTGATCCTGCGTCAGGCGTCGTACGCCACCCTGCAAGAGCAGCTACGGGCGGTCGGGTGGGAGCGTGTGCACGGCATCCTGTTGGATTTGGGCGTCTCCTCGATGCAGTTGGATACGCCGCAACGGGGTTTTTCTTTTCAGCACGACGCTCCGCTGGACATGCGCTTCGACACGCGTGCGCCGCTGCGGGCCGCCGACCTGGTCAATGAGCTATCGGAGCAGGAATTGGCTCAGTTGCTCTTTCGTTACGGCGAAGAAAAGCGCGCCCGGCAGATTGCTCGTGCCATCGTTCAGGCCCGGCCGGTGCATACCACTGCCGAGCTGGCGGCGATCGTGGCCGATGTGAGTGGCGCGCCCCGCAAGAAAACAGGGCCGAAGCCTTCGATCCATCCCGCCACGCGCACCTTCCAGGCGCTGCGCATCGCGGTGAATCGCGAGCTGGAGGCTGTGGAGAGCGTTCTGCCGCAGGCCGTTGCGGCTCTGGCTCCGGGCGGCAGGTTGGCGGTGATCTCGTTTCATTCGCTGGAGGATCGTATCGTCAAGCAGTTCTTCCGGCGTGAAAGCCAAGATTGCCTGTGTCCACCGCGTCAACCGGTGTGCACTTGTGGACACAAGGCGACCCTGATCGAGCTGACCCGGCGCCCCATCACACCGGACGCGGAGGAAGTGGCGCAAAACCCACGCTCGCGCAGTGCGCGGTTGCGAGTGGCGGAGCGTGTTTCCGACCCTATGAACTCGGATGTGGGCAGCGGATCAGGCCGGTAATCTGGCACAGTTGTTGCATGTTGTCTTTAGGTAATCCATAGGCTTGAAGAAGATCGACCGGACAATGAACCATCTGGAAACCCTCGCACAGACCTATGCCCAGGCCCCCTGGCGAAAACAGTTGCAACTCGTGGGGCTGTTCTCGTTGATCCTGGTTTCGATTGCTTTAATCGCCGGGATTTATCTAAACGTCAGCGCCAAGGCTGCGGCGGTGGGGCGCGATATCCAATCCATGCAGCAAGAGATCGAAGCGCTGGATCGTGAGATCGAGGATCTGCAATCTCAGCTTGCCATGATTTTGTCTTATAGCGAGATGCAAGCCAGAGCGCAGAAATTGGGCTTTGCGCCGTTGCCGCCGGAACAGACGGTTTATCTCCTGATCCCTGGCTATACCGCCCGCTTGCCGGTGGTGCTGGCGCCGAACGCTGAGCGCAAATTGGTCAGCGCGCCCGTCTTGCCCGAACAGTACACCGAGTCGCTCTTCGATTGGGCCAGGCGGCGCCTGAGCAGCATCTCGTCCGCCTTAACCGAGGTCAGGCAATGAATCAAAGAGAATATTCCTGGCGTTACTCATTCGTTGGGGCCATTTTCTGCGTCCTGCCGCTGTTGATCGTTTTGCAGGTGTTTCGCATCCAGATCGACCCCCGCCAATCCGAGAAGATCCTGATCGAAAGCCAGGGCTGGTCGAGTTTAAAAAAGACACTCGTGCCAGCGCGAGGCCTGCTCTACGACCGTTGGGGAAATTTGCTGGCTGGAAACCGCACGGTTTACGAGGTAGGCGTCGAATTGCAATTCGTGGAAAACCCGCAGACGATCGCCCAAACCGTCGCGACGATCCTGGATGTGGATTACGCCGATGCTTTTGCCAGGGCCAGCCTGAAACCGTCCGACACGGCAGTTTATGCCGTCCTGGCCGACAACGTGCCCCAAGAAGAGATCGATAAGCTCTCCATATTGATCGAGCAGATGCGAGACGCCTATGCTGGCGGCAGGGGGGACAACCTGCCCAGCCTGCGCGGTCTGGTCTTTCACCCACATTTGGGGCGGATCTACCCTGAGAAGTCCCTGGCTTCGAACGTGCTCGGCTTCGTCAGCCGGGAAAACCGCGGCTATTTTGGGGTCGAGGAGCGCTTCAATGAATTGCTGGCAGGAAAACCCAAGACGGTGCTGGTGCCATTGGACCCGAATCGAGTCCAGGAAATCCCCGAGGTCCCTGCGGGCGCCAGCCTGGTGCTGAGCATTGATCGAGAAGTCCAGCGCGCCATGGAAGAGCTGGTGGATCAGGCGGTGGCTGAGAGCGGCTCTGCCTCCGGCACCATTGTGGTTATGCGTCCAAAGACCGGCGAAGTGTTGGCGATGGCCACCACGCCGCGCATGGATTTGAATGAATTTTGGCGCTATGGCGACATCTATCCCAAGGATACGCCCTTCAACCGGGTGGTGAGCCAGGCTTACGAACCTGGTTCGGTCTTCAAAGTCTTGACCATGGCCGCCGGGCTGGATTCCGGCGCAGTGACTCCAGATACCGTCTTCGTTGACACTGGAGCGATCGAGGTGGGCGGCGCGCTGATCTATAACTGGAACATGGGCGCCTGGGGTCCACAGGATATGACCGGTTGTCTGCGGCATTCCTTGAACGTCTGCCTGGCGTGGGTGGCGACCCAAATCGGCCCGAACGATCTCTATCGTTACCTGCAGGCCTTTGGGATCGGTCACCTGACCGGCGTGGATCTTGCCGGCGAGTCGCCAGGCCGACTAAAAGTGCCTGGCGATAATGACTGGTATGCTGCTGATTTGGGCACAAACTCGTTTGGTCAGGGTGTCGCAGCCACACCGATCCAGATGGCGACTGCGGTTTCGGCGATTGCTAACGGCGGCGTGATGATGGCGCCGCAGATCGTCCGTTCGGTGATCAACGGCGGCTATCAGCACAACATCGAACAGCGGGTGCTGGGTTTGCCGATCAAACCCGAAACTGCCAGGACGTTGACCGAGATGTTGGCGGTTTCCCTGGAGACCGAGTCGTCGGATGCGCTGGTGGAGGGCTATCGGGTGGCGGGCAAGACCGGCACCGCCGAAATTCCGACCCCGTTCGGCTATACCTCCAATGCCACCAACGCTTCCTTCGTGGGTTGGGGACCGGTGGACGATCCTCAATTTCTGGTGTACGTCTGGCTGGAAAAGCCCCAGTCGTCTCCCTGGGGGTCGGTGGTTGCCGCGCCGGTCTTCCGCCGGGCAGTCGAAAAACTGGTGGTATTATTGAACATCCCCCCGGATGACGTTCGGCGGCGTTTGACCTCATCCCAGGGAAGTCAGCAGTAAGGATCGCGATCTTGGAAATTGGTACAGGTGTCTGTTGCAGGCTGACGGCGATCAACGTGTATGCTAACGCTTGTGGATATCATTGAAGCTTTGATTGGTGTGCGCCCGGATTGGCCGCCTCAGATTATCACCGAGGCCGTGATCGACTCTCGCCAGGTGATCCCCGGCAGCCTGTTCATTGCCCTGCCGGGCGAGCGGACCGATGGGCATGACTATGTGGCGCAGGCCTTTGAGCGCGGCGCCAGCGTGGCTTTGGTGCAGAAGGATGTGCCCGGCCGTTTCCCGGTGCTGGACCTGCGCGCAGAACGCACCCTGCCAGAGCAGGCCGCCAAAGAGGCGCAGTTGTGCATCCGCGTCGATAATACACTGACTGCGTTGCAACAGGTGGCGCGCCATTGGCGGCGTGTTTTAGCCCAACGCCAGCCAGATTTGCGAGTGATCGGCATTACCGGCAGTGTTGGAAAATCGACCACCAAGGAGTTGGTCGCTGAGGTATTGGACCAACGTTACCACACCTTGAAAAACCCGGGCAACTTGAACAATGAAATTGGCTTGCCCTTGACTCTGCTCTCGCTGGGCGAAGGACACGAGCGCGCGGTGCTGGAGATGGGCTTCTATGTGCCGGGAGAGATCGCATTTTTATGCGATCTGGCGCTGCCGCAAGTGGGTGTGATCACCAATGTGGGCACGGTGCACGCCGAGCGCGCCGGCACCCAGGCCGAAATCGCCCGCGGCAAGGCGGAACTGGTGGAAGCCTTGCCGCCGCCTCCAGATGGCGTGGCGATTCTCAATTACGACGACCCCTGGGTGCGTGAGATGGCTTCCAAGACGCGCGCCAGGGTCTTCTTTTATGGGATGGATCCGGCCGCCGACCTGTGGGCAGACAACGTCGAAGGGCTGGGTCTGGATGGGATCCGCTTTCGCTTGCATTACCGCCACGAAGTGCTTCATCTGCGCGTTCCGCTGATTGGACGGCACTCCGTGCATACCGTGCTGCGCGCCGCGGCGGTTGGCCTGGTGGAGGGTCTGACCTGGCAGGAGATCGTCAGTGGGTTGCGTTCGGAGCATGCCCAATTGCGCCTGGTAGCCGTAAAGACCGAAACCGGCGCTCTCATCCTGGATGATACCTATAACGCCTCGCCGGAATCCACCCTGGCGGCGTTGAACTTGCTCAGTGAAATCGAAGGCCGACGGGTGGCAGTTTTGGGCGATATGCTGGAACTGGGCCAGTATGAGCGCCGGGGCCATGAAATGGTCGGCGCACGCGCTGCGGGAGTGGCGAATGAGTTGATCACCGTTGGCGAACGCGCCCGAATCATCGCGGCAGCGGCGCGCCGCGCTGGGCTTTCACCCCGCCTCATCACTGAGTTAGCAAGCACTGAGGAAGCAATTGAATTCCTGAAGGATCGTTTGAAAGAAGGTGACGTCGTATTGGTCAAAGGATCGCGTGGTATGCGGATGGAGCAGATCGTGGCGGCATTGGAGTCGGGCCGATGATGCAGTCTTCGATGGCGGTGGCGCTGGCCGGCTTTAGTTTCATGCTCACGGTGATCTGGGGGCCGCCGCTGATCCGGGTGTTGCGCTATCTAAAGGTCGGCAAGGCCATCCGCGTGGAAGGCCCAGAGCGGCACTTTACCAAGCTTGGCACCCCCACCATGGGCGGGGTGATGTTCATCCTTCCTGTGCTCTTGATCACCATTCTGTTGAACGCCGGTTCCCTGATTGGGGTCACCCTGCTGGGGCGATCTGTTCTGCTGCCTATGGCGACTCTGGTGATGTTTGCCGGGCTGGGGGCGGTGGACGACTGGCTTGGATTGCGCGTCGAGCGCCAGGCGAAAGGCCTGAGCGGGCGCACAAAATTTCTCTTTCAAGTGATCTTCTCGATCATGATCGCCCTGGCGCTTCAATATGTACTCGAAGCCCCGGAGCTATTCCTGCCGGGGATCCCGCTGGAGTTGAGCCTGGGCATCTGGTATGTGCCCATCGCCGCTTTTGTGATCGTTTCGATGTCGAATGCGATCAATCTCACCGATGGGCTGGATGGCCTGGCTGGCCTGATCTCGGCGACCGCTTTTGCCACCTATGGCGGCATCGCCCTACTTCAAGGCCAGGTCTTCCTGGCGCGCTTTTGCTTCACCCTGGTGGGCGCTATCTTTGGGTTCCTATGGTTCAATGTCCATCCGGCCATGCTGATCATGGGCGATACCGGCTCATTGGCGCTGGGGGCGACTCTGGCAGTGGTCGCCTTCATGACCGGCCATTGGATCCTGATCCCCCTGATCGCAATCATCCCGGTGAGCGTGGTTCTGAGCGTGGTTTTGCAGGTTGCTTACTTCAAATGGACTGGCGGCAAGCGGCTGTTCAAAATGGCGCCTTTGCACCATCACTTTGAGCTTTCGGGTTGGAGCGAAACCCAGGTGGTGCAACGCTTTTGGCTGATCACCCTGCTGTTTGCCATGATCGGCGTTTCGTTGGCGCTGGTTTGAGAGTTTGTTCAGATTCGGACGAGGAGCAAATGGCGCAAGCATGGAAGGATAAACACGTAGTGATCGTCGGCGCGGCCCGCCAGGGGCTGGCGCTGGCTGGCTACCTGCTTGCCCAGGGCGCTGAGGTGACGCTGACCGACAAACGCCCGCTGGACGATATGGCCTCTGCCCGGCTGACGTTGGCGAATCTATCTCCGCAGGCCGATCGGGCCAGGTGGGTATGCGGCGATCATCCATTGTACCTGCTGGATGGCGCCGATCTGCTGTGCCTTTCGGGTGGCGTCTCGCCGGAGATTCCGCTGGCGGTCGAAGCGCAACGACGCGGCATTCCCCTCTCCAACGATTCGCAGATTTTCCTGCAGGTCGTCCCCTGCAAAGTGATCGGGATCACCGGTTCGGCAGGCAAGACGACCACCACCACGCTGGTGGGGCGCATCGCCCAGGCGGCCATCGAGGGCTATCCGACGGCCTATCGTCGGGTTTGGGTGGGCGGCAACATCGGCACGCCGCTGATTTCTGTGGTGGACCAGATGCAGCCGGATGATTTGTGCGTCGTGGAGCTTTCCAGTTTTCAGTTGGAGCTGATGAACCACTCGCCTCAGGTGGCGGCGGTGTTGAACGTTACACCGAATCACCTGGACCGCCATGGGACGATGCAGGCGTACCTGGCTGCCAAGGCGCGCATCTTGCAGTTTCAGTCTCCGGAAGATTGCGCCGTGCTCGGCCGCGATGACCCCGGCGCATGGTCGCTGGCGCCAATGGCGCGCGGCGAATTGACCTCTTTTGGTTTCTCTGAACTGGCTCCGGATCAATCGGGCGTCTTCCTGTATGGCGAAGCGGTTTACTTGCGCCGCAAGCCGGGCGAAGGTGCAAAGCTGCTGGTCAGCTCGCGGGAAGTGGCCCTGCGCGGCGCGCATAATCTGCTCAACGTGATGGCCGCCTGCGCCATTGCCGCGGCCGCCGATCTGCCTGCGGAGGCGATGCGGGCTGGCGTGGTGGGTTTTACTGGCGTCCCCCATCGATTGGAGTTCGTCCGAAGTTGGGGTGGCGCGGATTGGTACAACGATTCGATTGCTACTGCCCCCGAGCGCGCCATGGCCGCTATTCGTTCCTTTGAAGAGCCGTTGATCCTTCTGGCGGGCGGGCGAGATAAAAATTTGCCCTGGCAGGAATTTGCCGCGCTGGTACGCCGCCGCGTCGATCACCTGAT
Organism: uncultured Anaerolinea sp.; assembly: GCA_964503145.1. Classification (GTDB taxonomy): domain Bacteria; phylum Chloroflexota; class Anaerolineae; order Anaerolineales; family UBA4823; genus RBG-16-57-11. The sequence continues at coordinate 43,476 of CAZCYV010000009.1, forward strand.
CGTGTTTGGCGAGGCGTCCGAGATCATTTTGCAAGCCATGCAGCAGACCCCCGCAGATGCGGGGCAGACTCTGCAATCGATCACCCGATGTCAAGGGCTGCGAGACGCTGTTCAGGCGGCTGCCCAACTGGTTCAGCCAGGAGATGTGGTGCTTTTATCGCCCGGCGGCACCAGCTTCGATGAGTTTAAGGATTTCGAGGAGCGAGGAGAATGTTTCGTTCAGTGGGTGAAAAATCTACCATAAGAACGAGTTCACGCGCCGATCGGCGGCGCTATCCCAGCATTTTGATCGGGGATGTGCGCCTGCCGTCAGCCGTGGCTCACCCCAATGCGCGGGTAAAAGCCGTTTCGTCGCGAAGCAGCCGCGTCGCTCAGCTAAAGATCGATGTCCCCTTGTTGCTGGCGGTCATCACCTTGATGATTTTTGGCCTGATCATGGTCTATTCGGCCAGCTATGATTATTCTCTGAGCTGGTATGGCGATCCGACCACGATTTTCACCCGCCAGGTCATCTGGATGGCGATCGGCGCCTGTATCGCCATCACGCTGACCTTCATTGACTATCACTATTGGCGGCATTTCGCTGTCCCGGCTATGGGCGTGACGATCTTTCTCTTGTTGGGCGTGTTGTTCATCAACGAAGTGCTGAACAACGCCACGCGCACTATCTACCGCGGCTCGGTTCAGCCATCCGAATTGGCCAAAGCCATGATCGTCATCTACCTTTCTGTATGGCTGTACGCCAGGCAAAAGCAGTTGAACAATCTGAGCTTTGGTCTGATCCCCCTGGCGTTGATCCTGGGCATCGTAGGTGGGTTGATCATCATTCAACCCGACTTGAGCGCCACCGTCACCATTGTCGTGCTGGGAGGGTTGATGTTCTTCCTGGCGGGCGGCGATTTGCGCCAGATCGGCTTGCTGTTGATCGTCACCCTGGTGGTGGGCTGGCTCGTGGTGCAGATCAGCCCTACAGGCAGCCAGCGCATCGCCGATTATCTGGCCGGCGTGAAGGACCCCACCCAGGGTTCCTATCATGTCCGCCGGGCGTTCGAAGCCTTCGTCAAGGGCGGCTGGTTTGGAGTCGGCCTGGGAAAGGCCGAGACCAAGCTGACCGGCCTGCCGGTCCCGCCGACGGATAGCATTTTTGCAGTGGTCGGCGAGGAAACCGGCGTGCTTGGCGCTCTGGGGCTGGTCGGCCTGTACATCACGCTGCTCTGGCGTGGTCTGACGATCTCGCGGCGGGCGCCGGATCAGATGGGCGCGCTGATGGCGGCCGGCCTCAGCCTGTGGATCGCCTGGGAGGCTTTCATTAATATGGCCGTGATGGTCAACCTCTTGCCCTTCGCTGGCAATGCGCTGCCGCTGATCAGCGCAGGAGGCTCTAACCTGGTCGTCACCATGGCCGCGATTGGAACCTTGATGAATATTTCTCGGTTATCGGAGAAGCGAAAAGAGGACAATGGCAGATTACTCCATGCGGTTGTTAATCTGCGCGGGCGGGACCGGCGGCGGAGTGTATCCGGCGCTGGCCGTGCTTCAGGCGCTGCGGGCCGCAATCCAGTGCGCTGAGCCGAGGGATTTACAGGTTTTGTGGGTCGGCAGCGTTGGAGGCATGGAGGCAGAACTGGTGAAGCGAGCGGGTGTTGATTACGCCGAGATCCCAGCCGGTCAGTTGCACGGCGTAGGGATGCGCTTTCTGCCAAATCTGCTGGCGACCGGCCGCGGCTACTTCGCGGCCCGAACAATCCTGCGCCGCTTTCAACCGCAGGCGTTGTTCTTCACCGGAGGTTTTGTCGCTGTGCCGATGGCGTTGGCGGGCCGTAAACTTCCCTCAGTGGTGTATGTGCCGGATATCGAGCCGGGCCTGGCGCTGAAAACGCTGTCTCGTTTTGCTCGCCGCATTGCGGTCACCACGGAAGAATCGCGGCGATACTTCTCAAAGTCCGCTGCCGTGACCGTGACGGGTTACCCGTTGCGCTCCGATCTGGTGGCCTGGGAGCGCAAAGCGGCCCAGGAGGCGCTCCAACTATCGCCGGACCTACCCACTTTGCTGGTTTTTGGCGGCAGCAAGGGCGCTCGTTCGATCAACACCGCCTTGATGGCGATCTTGCCAGACCTGCTGAGCGAGATGCAGGTGGTGCATATCACCGGCGCATTAGATTGGCCAGCAGTGCAAGACAGCCGGAATCGGCTGGCCGCAAAGTTGGCGACCACCGGAACTGCGTCGCTGCTCGTGGCGCGCTATCGCCCTTACGCTTATCTGCACGACGAAATGGGGGCGGCTTTTGCTGCCGCCGACCTGGTTGTGTGCCGGGCGGGCGCCTCCACGCTGGGCGAGTTGCCTGCCTACGGCCTGCCGGCGATCCTGATACCCTATCCATATGCCTGGCGCTATCAGCATGTCAACGCCCAGTACCTGGCCCGCCGCGGCGCAGCCCAAATCCTGGCAGATCAGGAGCTTCCGACGCAGTTGTTGCCGTTGGTGCGCCAACTCATGCGCGATCCGCAGCAGAGAGCGCGCATGCAGCAGACGATGCGTTCGCTGGCCCAACCTCTGGCGGCGCATACCATTGCCTCGTTGTTATTGGAATATCTGGATGTAAGACGATGGGACACCTCCAGCAACATTGCCCACCCTGAAGGAAGGATGCCATGATTGCTCTGGTGATGGTCTTCGTGATCTTCCTGATCTTTTTTGGGATTATCGGCGCCTCGCGCGGTTGGGCGAAGGAAGTCCTGGTCATTGCCAGCGTCATCCTGGCGTTAGCTACGATAACCCTCCTGGAAGTTGTACTCAAGCTGGATCAATTGATCAAGAATGCTACGGTCTGGTATTGGATCCGCATAGGCATTTTGTTTGGCCTGGTGCTCTTCGGCTATAAGTCGCCGAAAGTGCCGCGCATTTCGAAAGCCACCGAGAAAAGCGCCTTTGTTGGAAGCTGGATCCTTGGCTTCATCATGGGCATCCTCAGCGGATATTTCGTCATCGGGACCGCCTGGTATTATTCGCAGGCCGCGAACTATCCGCTCATCGGTGATTTCATTACCAAGCCGACGGGAGGTCTTGCCGATGCGACTCAGCGAGTCTTGAATATCCTGCCTCCTAACTGGCTGGATTCACCATGGACTGTTTTCTTTGCAGTGGTGGTGATTTTTATTTTCGTAATCGTTTATTTTGTCTGAAATGGAGCACATCCACTTGATCGGTATCGGAGGCAGCGGCCTTTCCGCCATCGCCACAGTCCTGCTCGAGCGAGGTTACCAGGTGAGCGGCTCGGATCGTCAGGAGACGCCCCTCACCCGGCACTTGCAGGAGAGCGGCGTGCGCATCGATTACGGGCACCGGGCGGAGAACATCCGGGGGGCAGACCGGGTGGTGCGCTCTTCCGCGGTCACCGATGAGAACGTGGAAGTGCAAGCGGCGCGCGCAGCGGGCATCCCGGTGCTCAAACGGGCGGACTTCTTGCAAGAGTTGATCGCCGGCCAATTGCCCGTGGCCATTGCCGGGACGCACGGCAAGACCACCACCACGGCGATGATCGCCTGGGCGCTCACCGCTCTGGGCGCTGATCCGTCGTATGTTATCGGCGGCGTCTCGGCCGACCTGGGCGCAAATGCGCACGCCGGACAGGGGCAGTTTTTCGTCATCGAAGCAGACGAGTATGACCGCATGTTCCTGGGCATCCGCCCATATCTGGCGGTGGTGACCAACATCGAACACGACCACCCCGACTGCTATCCGACGCCCGAAGATTTTTATCTCGCCTTTCGGCAGTTCGCCCTGGGGATGCAAGACGATGGCGTGTTGATTGCCTGTGGGGAAGACCACGGCGCGGCCCGATTGCTGGAGGAAGCGCGCCAGATCGGATTGCAGGCCGTGTCTTACGGGTCGGGCGCTGAGGCGTATGACTATTGCGCGGTCAGGCTAGAGCCGAACGCCCTGGGCGGCCTGACCTTCGACGTCCTGCGCCAGGGTGATGTCATTGCGGCCGGGGTTGACCTGCAAGTGCCGGGCGAGCACAATGTGCGCAACGCGCTGGCTGCGCTATGCGTAATCGATCGCCTGGGTCTGCCCGTCGATCGAGCGGCGCAGGCTTTGCGCCGGTTCCGCGGCGCTGGGCGGCGCTTTGAAATTCGCGGCGAATACAATGGCGTGATCCTGATCGACGATTATGCGCACCACCCCACGGAAATCCGGGCGACGCTGGCGGCGGCGCGCATGCGCTATCCCGATCGCCGCCTCTGGGCAGTCTGGCAGCCGCACACCTATTCCCGCACTCGCACCCTGTTCGATCAATTCGCTGCGGCTTTCGACGGGGCGGATGGCGTCCTGGTGACCGAGGTTTTCCCGGCCCGCGAGGTTGCCCCGGCGGATGGCTTTTCTGCTCGCCTGGTGGCCGATGCCATTGCCCGGCGCAGCGAGAACGCCGGTAAGCCGGTCCTGTTTGCGGTCACCCTGAAGGACGCTGTGGATCAGCTCGCCCGGCAGGTGCAGCCGGGGGATGCGCTTCTGGTGCTTTCGGCTGGGGACGCCGATCAGATCACAGTCGAGTTGTCTCGGCGGTTGTCGGGAAGCTGGAAGGTCTAAAAAACGGAGAAAAGCATGGCTGAAGAAAAACGCACCTTCGAATCCGATGCGCAACTGCTTTCACCCCTGAAGCTGCAGGCGCGTCGCCCGAAAGCGAAAAAGCGCCCCGCAGATCACCTGCCCGAAATTGAGGCGGATGAGCTTTCGGAGCACGCTTCGCTGCCCATCTCGCAAGAGTTAATCCTGCGTCTGATCAAGGTGTTGAAAGAGACATGATGGCATGATCGCCCTGGGCCTACACGTGTTGGACCTGCATCTGTTGCGCACGAACTTCGGCAGCCGCCTGCAAGAGCAGGCGCCCCTGGCGCGGCTCACCGCTGCGCGCCTGGGCGGACCTGCCGATGCGTTGTTGGAAGTCGAGAACTCGCAGGAGTTGATGGATGCGGTTCTGTTGGCCTGGGAGCAAGATTGGCCTTTTATCGTCCTGGGCGGCGGCTCGAATGTCCTGATCAGCGACGCCGGGGTGCGCGGCCTGGTGATCCTGAACCGCGCCCGGCAGGTTCGCTTCGATGAGCAGGCCGAGCCGCCGACGGTTTGGGCCGAGTCGGGAGTTAACTTTGGCTTGCTGGCGCGCCAGGCGGCGCAGCGTGGCTTGGCAGGGCTGGAATGGGCGGCCGGCATCCCGGGGACGCTGGGCGGCGCCGTGGTTGGCAACGCCGGGGCGCATGGCGGCGACATGGCGGGGAACTTGATCCTGGCCGAAATCTTGCACCTTCCCGATGACAGGCGGCAAGACAAGCCTGAGCTTCAGGTATGGCCGGTGGAGAAACTGGAATATGCCTATCGCAGCAGCGTCTTGAAACGCCAGGGCAGGACAGGCCGAAGTCGGCCCTCTGCGGTTGTCCTGGCGGCGCAGTTACGCTTAGAGCGCTCGGCGCCGGAGCAGGTGCAGGCCAGGATCGATGAGTTTGTGGCCTACCGCAAGCGCACTCAGCCGCCGGGGGCCAGCATGGGTTCGATGTTCAAAAACCCACCCGGCGATTACGCTGGCCGTTTGATCGAGGCCGCCGGCCTGAAAGGCGCCCGCGTGGGCGATGCGCAGATCAGCCCGGTGCACGCGAACTTTTTCATCAATTTGGGCAATGCCAGCGCCAGGGACATCCGTGCGTTGATCGAACTGGCGCAAGAGACGGTGCTGCGCAAGTTCGGCGTTGCCCTCGAACTGGAGATCGAACTGATCGGTGAATGGTGATGCGAATGGGTGAGAAGTTGCGGGTTGGGGTGATTTTTGGCGGTCGTTCAGGGGAGCATGAGGTTTCCCTGATGTCGGCGCGCTCTGTGCTGGCCGCCTTCGACCCCGATAAGTACATCGTCACTCAGATTGGCATCAGCCACGAGGGCGCCTGGCTGGTCGGCGATCGGGCTTTGGATGCTTTGCAATCTGGCGATCTGGGATTGCTTTCCCAGGCCGCCCTTTTGCCAGATCCGACTCATCCAGGCCTGCACACGCTGAGCCCGGCCGCGCCGGGCGAACTGCTGCAACACCTGACCGATCTGGACGTCGTCTTTCCGGTGCTGCATGGCACGTTCGGCGAGGATGGGGCGATTCAAGGCCTGTTCGAACTGGCCGATCTGGCTTATGTCGGCGCAGGCGTGCTTGGCTCTGCTCTCGGCATGGATAAAGCGCTGTTCAAGACGGTGATGCGCGCCAACGGTATCCCGGTGGTGGATTGGATCGTTGCCTCCCGCGCCGAGATTCAGGCTGACGTTCAGGCGGTCGTCGATCGGGCGCTCAAATTATCCGATTTCCCGTTGTTCATCAAGCCCGCCAACCTGGGTTCTTCCGTGGGCGTCACCCGCTGCATGACCCCGTCGGACGTGGTCGAGGGTCTGTACGAAGCCGCGCGTTTCGATCGCCGCGTGTTGGTCGAGCGAGGATTGGAACACCCCCGAGAGATCGAGGTGAGCGTTCTGGGCAACGATGCGCCGTTGGCCTCCGCGCCGGGCGAAATCTTGCCCAGTCGAGAGTTTTATTCGTACGAATCGAAGTATCTCGATGGCGCATCGGAACTGCTCATCCCTGCGCCGATCTCCGGTGAATTGTCGCGGCGCATCCAATCCCTGGCGATCCAGGCTTATCGCGCCATCGATTGCGCCGGCATGGCCAGAGTGGATTTCTTGCTCAGCCAGGGCGACAATGGCTTGGAAGAACTGTACCTGGGTGAACTGAACACCATCCCAGGTTTTACTCAGATCAGCATGTATCCCAAACTGTGGGAGCACAGTGGATTGTCTTATCCGGCGTTGATCGACCGATTGATACAACTGGCTCTGGAGCGCAAAGCCGAGCGCGATCGAACCGAACGGCGCTTCCACAGGGAGTCTTGACTATGAGCAGGCGAGATGAGATGAAAGCCAACAACACACACGAGCGGGGCAGGGCAGCCCCATCGCGCCGCACGGATGAGATCCGCCGCCGCCGCACGGCGCAATCTCATGCTGCCCGACAAAAAGAACGCCGCCAACGTTCCTCCTCTCTGCTGGGTGGCATCATGGGTCGTTCTGCGCCTGGCCGCCGCGCAAGCGCGGCGGTGGGCGCGCCGCCGGTGATGGCGCGGGGTTTCGCCGCCCGCACCTCGTCATCCGCCGCCCAGCGAGGATATAAGGCCCGCCGGCTGTACAATGTGAGCCTGAGCGCGCCGGGTGCAGAGATGCGCCTGCCCACGCTGCCACGCCTGGGCCTGGGCTGGCGCTCGGCTTCGTTTCTCTTGCTTGCTTTCTTGTTGGGCATCCTGTACTATTTCTGGACAGCGCCTGACTTTCAAGTAAAGGAGGCCAAAGTCAGCGGCCTTCAGCGCCTCACCCGTGCGGATGTCAACAGGGCGCTGGCCTTGCAGGGTCAGCCCGTGTTCACCCTGGATGCCGGCCAAATCCAGAACGAGTTGCTCGAGGCTTTCCCGGAATTTTCCCAGGTTGCGGCCCAGATCGAACTGCCCAACACCCTGGTGATCACGGTGACCGAACGCGTGCCGGTGTTGATCTGGCGCCAGGACGGGGCCTCGAAACTGGTGGATGCGCAGGGGATGACCTTCCCGGCGCGGGATGAGGCGGCGCTGAGCGCCTATCCGGTGATCGAGGCTGCCGGGGATCCTCCGCCGCTGCCCGGCGCAATGGATCCGGCGACGATGGCGATCGACAGGCCGGTGGACATCGAGAAGGTGCTGGCCGACGGCCTGAAGTTGGGTCTGCCGCTGGAGGGCGAAGCGACGCCGTTCCTGGCGCCAGAGACCGTCGCTGCGTTATTGCAGATCATCGACCAGGCCCCGAATGGCGCCCAGGTCATCTATGAGCCGGCGCATGGATTTGGCTGGCTGGATCGTCGGGGCTGGAAGGTGTATTTTGGACATCTTCCCCCCGGTGAACCGCCTCAGATCGAGGCCAGGCTGCAGGTATATCGGGCGATATTAGATCAGGTGAAAGCCGCCGGCGCAAAGCCGAGCGTGATCAGCGTGGAATATCTCCACGTACCTTATTATCAACTGGAGCCATCGGAGTAATTGCCTATGGAAGACCAGCTATTGATTGGAATCGATGTTGGCACGACCAAGATCTGCACCCTGGTCGCCCGGGAGGAAGTCCAGGGGCAGTTGCGCATCCTGGGCGTTGGGATCGAGCCTTCACAAGGGCTGCGCAAGGGCGTTGTCGTCGATCTGGAGGCCGCGGCGCAGGCCGTCGCCCGCTCGGTCGATAAAGCCGAGCGCACCTCCGGGGTGGAGATCCTTTCCGCCCTGGTCAGCCTGGCGGGTTCGAACGTCTCCTCGGTGAACAGCCGCGGCGTGGTAGGCGTGGCCGGCCGGGTGATCGACCATGACGACGTCGCCCGCGCGGTTGACGCCGCCCGCGCCGTAGCCATCCCCCACAACCGGGAGATCGTCCATGTCATTCAGCGCAGCTTCGATGTGGATGGTCAGGACGGAATCCGCATGCCCATCGGCATGCATGGCTATCGCCTGGAGGTCGAGACGCACATCATCACGGCTACGGCCGCCTCGGTCGAAAACCTGCGCCAGTGCATCAGCGCGGCCGGGGTCGAGGTGGCCCAGTTTGTGCTCAACCCGTTGGCCTCCGCCGAGGTGGTGCTGAACGAGACCGAGCGCCAGATGGGTGTGGTGGTCTGCGATGTGGGCGGCGGCACCACCGATATGGCCATCTACGTAGATGGGGATGTCTGGCACACCGCCGTGCTGGCCATTGGCGGCAACCACATCACCTCGGACATCGCCCAGGTGTTGCACCTGCCGAACTCTCAGGCCGAGGAGATCAAGTTGCAACATGGCCACGCCAACCCTGAAGAGATCGACCCGGCGCAGTACTTCAACATCCGCCCGTTTGGCGAAGACGATGTCGTTCAGATCGGGCATCAGGAGTTAGTGCACATCATCCACGCCCGCGTCGAAGAGATCTTCGGCATGGTCGTCCAGGAGATCAAGCGTTCGGGCTACGATGGGTTGTTGCCGGCGGGGATGGTGCTCACCGGCGGCACCAGCCTCTTGCCGGGCATTCGCACGGTCGCCAGCCGGGTGCTGGGGGTGCCGGTGCGCATCGCCCAGCCCGAGCGATTGGTAGGTATGACCGACCGGCTGGAATCGCCGGCGTTCTCGACCAGCGTGGGTTTGCTGCGCTGGGCAACTTTAATGAGCGAGGTGGCGCCGCAAGGCGGCAAGCGCCGCCTGCGCGCCAGCACCCAGGGCAGCGGGCCGGACTGGGAAGGTGTCCGCAACTGGCTCAAACGGCTACTGCCCTGATCGGCTGTTCAAATGGAGACAGGCCGCCGTCAAAGGTAGAAAGAGCAATGCATCCGTCGAGTTTTTATGTTATGGAGGAGGAACCAATGTCAACACACACCAATCCTTTACCCAACCAGGTCGAGTCCTTCGCCCGCATCAAAGTGGTGGGCGTAGGCGGCGGCGGTTGCAACGCCGTTGACCGCATGATCGATGAGGGCCTGCAGGGCGTCGATTTCGTTGCCATCAACACCGACGCTCAGGCGCTGATGCTCTCCAAGGCGTCGACCCGGGTGCGCGTGGGCGAAAAGCTCACCCGCGGCCTGGGCTCCGGCGGCGACCCTGAGGTGGGCCGCAAAGCCACCGAGGAGTCCGCAGAGGAGCTGTACGGCGTCCTGAAAGGCTCGGACATGGTCTTCATCACCGCTGGCATGGGCGGCGGAACCGGCACCGGCGGCGCCGCTGTGGTGGCGCAGATTGCCAAGGAGGTCGGCGCGCTGACCATTGGCGTGGTCACCCGACCGTTCACCTTCGAAGGCTCGCGCCGCATTCAGGCCGCCGAAACGGGCATCACCCGGCTCAAGGAGCAGGCCGACACCCTGATCGTTATCCCCAACGATCGCTTGCTGCAGATTGTGGACAAGCGCGCCAACCTGCAGGCGGCTTTCCGCATGGCGGATGACGTGCTGCGCCAGGGTGTGCAGGGCATCTCCGAACTGATCACCGTCCCTGGCCTGATCAACCTGGACTTCGCCGATGTGCGCACGATCATGTCCGAAGGCGGCGCGGCGCTGATGGCCGTCGGCACCGCCAAAGGCGAGGACGCGGCGCGCATCGCTGCCGAGCAGGCCATTTCCAGCCAGTTGCTGGACATCACCATCGACGGCGCGCGTGGCATCCTGTTCAACGTCACCGGCGGCCCCGATCTGACCCTGTTCGAGGTCAATCAGGCCGCGGCGATCATCAAGGAGACCGCGCATCCGGATGTTAACCTGATCTTCGGCGCGGTGATCGATCCCGGCATGAAGGATGCAGTGCGCATTACGGTGATCGCTACGGGTTTTGAACGCACGGGCGTGCCGCGTCGGATCATGGAGTCCGCACCGAGCGAGTCGCGCCCGACTCCCATCGATCTGCCCGCCGAGCCGCAACCGGCGCGCCCGGCCCCTCGGGAATTCCAGCCGCGCTCCTTCAACACCGAAGATCTGGATATCCCGACCTTCTTGCGCAACCGCACCAACCGCTAGACGGGGCGGTTTGCTGGCCTCCCTGGCAGTGCTGCTCTTGCCAGGGGATGAATACAAACGCAAAGGATTGCCGGTTTTCTCCTCCCGGTGACCGCATCCTGTCTGCTTGCCCGGCGCCCGGTCGGCGCATGCTTCCCCATATCTGCCTTCGCATGGTGAAGCGGGCGGCAGAGACGTTGAGCCTGGCGCACATCGCGCCAGGCTCAACACTGGTTTCGAATAGCCGGAAAACTTTAAGGAATTTTCGGTACTCTCTCCCCTTGCCATAAACCCGAACCTGTGCTAGAATGCACGTCACCTTGCCTAGATATATGGGTCTAAGATATATATACCCCCATATATGGCGGCTACATTTGTTCTATTGATGAGACTGCATGCGCTGTCCATACTGTAAGAATCCGAACTCGAAAGTGATCGACACCTCGCATGATACTCGAGGCGGTGTGCGCCGCCGCCGTGAGTGCGAGGGCTGCGGCCAGCGCTTCAGCACCTATGAGCGCCCGATCCTGGCCACGCCGCTGATCATCAAGCAGGATGGCACGCGCGAGGAGTTCGACCGCGAAAAGCTGATCCGCGGCATCCGCATCTCCTGCGCCAAGCGCCCCGTCTCCGCCGCCGATATCGAACGCCTGGTCGGCGAGATCGAATCGACCCTGCAGGCCATGGGCCGCGCCGAAGTTTCTTCGCGAGTGGTGGGGGATATGGTCATCGCCGGGCTAAAAGAGCTGGATCAAATCGCCTATATTCGCTACGCTATCGTCTATCTGGGATTAGACGACCTGAAATCCATCCGCAGCGAAATCGATCGCCTGCTCGAAGGCTAAGCGCATCCAATGCCACGGCCTTGCGGGGGAGGCTGGCTGCGGCATCGATGTTTGTCTGGAAGTTCGATTACTATTCTTAGAATCCGAGGGAGAGAATGAGATGTTGAAACAAGTAAACGCTTCCGAAGAGCGCAACGGTTTGCTGCCCACTCCGCCCCTGCCCGCCGACCTGCCGCCGGTCTCGCTGACGGACAACGCCCGCCAGGTGTTGGTTCGTCGCTATGTGCGCCGCGGCAAGGACGGCCAGCCTGTGGAGACCGTCGAAGAAATGTTCTGGCGCGTGGCCTACCATGTCGCCGCCTGTGAGGCCGCCTGGGGCGAGCAGGTGCTGCCCCGCGCCCGCCAGTTTTACGAACTGCTCACCTCCAAGCGTTTCTTTCCCAACTCTCCCACTTTCACCGGCGCCGGGACGCCGCTGGGTCAACTCGCCGCCTGCTTCGTCCTGCCCATCAGCGACGACATGGGCCGCGATCCCGCCGGCATCTTCCAGACCCTGCGCGATGCGGCCCTGATCCAGCAAACCGGCGGCGGCAACGGTTTTTCCTTCTCCCGCCTGCGCCCCAAGGGCGCCCTGGTCAAATCCTCCGCCGGCCAGGCCACCGGCCCGGTCGGTTTTTTGCGCGTCTATGACAAAGCCTTCGGGGAGATCGCCCAGGGTGGCACGCGCAGGGGCGCCAACATGGCTGTGCTGCGCGTCGATCACCCCGATATCGAAGAATTCGTCACCTGCAAGACCGATGAGAATGCCATCACCAATTTCAACATCTCTGTGGGCATCACGGATGCTTTCATGGAGGCGGTTCGCAACAACGCCGACTGGGATCTGCGCTTCCCGGATCTGGATGCCGAGGCTTATCGCGGCTTCAATGGCACTCTGGAGCAGGCTGAGGCCGCGGGCATTCCCATTAAAGTGTATAAGACCGTGCGCGCCCGAGAACTGTTCGATAAGATCGTGCGCCAGGCGCACCACAACGGCGAGCCGGGCGTGCTCTTTTTGGATACCGCCAACCGTTCCAATCCCGTGCCGCATCTGTACCAGTTGGAAGCTACCAATCCGTGTTTCGTCGGTCAGACCCGCATTCCAACTGAATTTGGCCTGCTGACCATCGCCGAGCTGGCCCAGGCGGGCCTGGACGGCTATATCGCCGCCGATAACCGTGCCCAGGCGCAGGGAATGCCGAACGCCCAACCGGGCGTTGCTCTACGTCCGGCCTCTCCCGCCTGGCTGACTCGCCGGGATGCGCCGGTGTTTACCATCACTACCCGTATGGGCTATCAGGTTACGGCCACCGCCGATCACCGCTTCTTGACGCCCAATGGCTATGTGCCTCTCGAACACCTGCGCCCTGGGGATACCCTGCTTCTTCAGAGCGGCGAAGGCCCATGGAGTCGAGAAACCCGCCTCCCCAACTTCGAAGCGGTGGCAGAGAAGATGGCGGCAATGGCGCTCTCCGGCGATCGAGCCACCGATCATCTGGTACAACGGGCGGATTTCCAGCAGTTGTACGCCAATCTCCCCACCCGCTGGTCGCATGAGCTTGGCCTGGTGCTGGGCTGGCTGGTGGGGGACGGCTGGCTTTCGGAAACCAGCAATAGCCCAGTCGGGATGGTTTTCTCCAGCCCGGAAATGTTCGAAATGATCCATCAGCCTTTGGCCGAGTGGTTTGGCCCCGGCCATGTTCACGTGCGCGGCGAGTTGCTCCAGCTCACCTATGGCCGCTTGCCCTACGAGTTTTTCCGCTCACTTGGCGTACAGCCCGTGCGCGCGCCGGAAAAACGCCTGCCAGAGGCCATCTGGATTGCGCCGCGCCCGGCGGTGGTTGGCTTCCTGCAAGGTCTGTTCAGCGCCGATGGGACGGTTCAGGTCAACCGGCGCAAGGGAGATTGCACCATTCGCCTCGCCAGCAGCTCAAAAGGGCTGCTCCAGGATGTACAGATCCTGCTGAGCAATTTCGGCATCCTATCCCACGTTTACCACCGCCGCCCGGCTGGCCGCAAAGCCATGCCCGATGGGAAAGGCGACCAGGCAGAATATGCTTACCGCCCACAATATGAACTGGTTATCGGCAAAGCAAACCGCGATCGCTTTGCCGAGTTGATCGGTTTTGCCGACGTCGAAAAGCAAGCTCGTCTTCAGGCGTTCATCTCGGCAAAGAAACGCCGGTCGAACACCGAGCGTTTCACGGATGTAGTAAAGCATATCCGCCCGGCAGGTCGCGCCGATGTGTATGATTTATCCCAGCCGCAGACCAATAGCCTGATCGCTAATGGCTTCGTGGCGCATAATTGCGGCGAACAATTTTTAGGTCCATACGAAAATTGCTGCCTGGGCTCGGTCAACCTGGCGCAGCATTTTGGCCCGAACGGCGCGGTGGATTGGGAAAAGCTGCGCCAAAGCGTCGAGCTATCGACGATTTTCCTGGATGATGTGGTGGAAGCCAACGCCTACGTGCCGGCGGTGCCGCAGCTTGCCCAGGCTGCACTCCGCGCCCGGCGCATTGGGCTGGGCATCATGGGGCTGGCCGACCTGATGTACCACGCCGGGGTGCGCTATGGTTCGCCTGAGGGCCAGGAATTCGCCTCCCAGGTGATGGAGTTCATCCGTTACCACTGCATGAAGACCAGCATCGCTCTGGCCGAAAAGCGCGGGCCTTTCCCTGCCATCCAGGGCAGCCTGTATGACCCCCAGAACCTACGTTGGCAGCCGCCTCGGCCCCTGCTGCCTTACACCCGCGATTGGGGGCGACCGGCGGTGGATTGGGGCTCGATCCTGGATGGCATCCGCCGACACGGCATCCGTAACGCCGCTCAGACCACCATCGCCCCCACAGGGACGATTGCCACGGTGGCTGGCTGTGAAGGCTACGGCTGCGAGCCGGTCTTTGCCCTGGCCTATATCCGCCACGTGAACGATAACGGCAAGGACCTGAAGCTCACCTACGCCAGCCCGGCGTTTGAGAAGGCCTTGCTTGAAGCCGGCATCGACCCGCAGACGCGCCAGACGATCGTTGACCATGTGATGGAAAAAGGCACCTGCCAGGGCCTGGAAGAAGTGCCCCAGGCAATCCGGCAGGTCTTTGTCGTCTCGCAGGATATCACCGCCGAGGAGCATGTGCGGCTGCAGGCGGCGCTGCAAGCCTTTGTAGATAACAGCCTGAGCAAGACGGTCAACTTCCCTGAGAGTGCCACCGAGGCCGATGTGGCCACGGCTTACCAGCTCGCCTGGGAGTTGGGCTGCAAGGGGATCACGGTTTACGTCACCGGCTCGCGCCAGAAGGTCGTCCTGGAGACCAAAGCCACCGCCCGCCAGAAGGGCGAGATCGTCGAGCCTGCCCCTGCTCTCCCATCTGAGCCGAAGCAATTGACCATCTGGCATGACAAAAAGAAACCGCGCCCACGACGCCTGCGCGGCCACACGATCAGCGTGGAGACCCCGCTGGGCAAGGCTTTCGTCACCGTGAACGAGAATGGCGGCGGGCAGCCTTTCGAAGTCTTCGTCAACACTTCCAAGGCTGGCTCGGACACTGCTGCGGTCTCCGAAGCGATTGGCCGTCTGATCTCCTATATCTTGCGCCTGGCGTCGCCGGTGGCCCCACGCGAGCGCTTGAAGGAAGTCTGGCGCCAGCTTTCCGGCATTGGCGGTGGGCGTTCGCTGGGCTTTGGCCCCAACCGGGTGCGTTCTCTGCCCGATGGCGTAGCGCAGGCATTGGCCGAATACCTGGAAAACTCGAACGCCCAGGAGGATGACGAGGCTCAAGACGGCGATGAAGATGCCGCTGCTGACGGCAATGGCTTCAACATGCTGCAAGAAAGCGCGCGGCTATCGGACGCTGAGGCAGACGCCGGCTGGGCATCTCAGACGCACAAGATCGGCGATCTATGCCCGGAGTGTGGACAGGCCTCAGTCGTTAATGAAGAAGGCTGTCGCAAGTGCTATGCCTGTGGATATAGCGAGTGCTGATTAAGCTGCGTGCATCGGAAGCGCGCTGGCCGCTCGGCGCCGAGCGCCAGCGCGCTGAGAGCTTGGAACTTCGTCAATCGGAGGATTGGTGCGGCAGGCGCGGCCGGGTATCGCGTTCGATATCCAGGCGATGCAGGATGCGCGCGGCTCTCTTGGAAGGCACGACCTGTGAGCCGTAACGGTTGGCCAGTACCTGGGTGAGCTTGGCCCCGAACAGGACAATGTTCATCGAAAAATTGACCCACACCAGGATCAGGATCACCGAGCCGGTCGCTCCATACGCGCTGAACACCCCCACATTTCCCAGATACACCCCGAACAGAAAACCGCCGATCGTGAACAGCAGCGAAGTCGTTGCTGCGCCGATCAAAACATCCCGCCAGGCAGTTTGAGCGTCCGGCAGCATTTTGAAGATGATCGCGAACAGCATCAGAAAGCCCAGGAAAGCCAGGCCGAAATCGGCTTCGGGCAACTCCTTCACCAGCGACGGGGGCAAGAATTGTAGGAACTGGTTGATCGACACCACCAGCGTGCTGGCCACCATCAGCGCCAGCAGGATCACGATCACTACAAACACCATCATGAAAGACAGAAAGTGGGTGCGAAGAATAACGAATATCCCGTGCTTGGGGTGCGGCGCAATCCCCCACAAAATGTTGATTGCCTTTTTCATATGCACGAAGACCATTGATGCGCCGATCAGTGTGAGCATCACTCCCATCGAGGCTGCCAGTCCGCTGCCTTTGGGAAAGTTTCCATTCTCGATTACGGTGCGCAGAGCAAGCGCCGTCTGGGGGCTGACGACGGTTGCCACTTCATCGACCAGCCGCTCCGTTACTGCTTTCTCGCTGAAGATCATCCCTGTGACAGAGACTGCAATAAACAGCAGCGGCGCCATCGAGAAGGTTGTGTAAAATGAAAGAGCCGCTGCCAGCATGAAGCCATTCGCTTGTACCCAGCCCTGGTAGATCTCTCTTAACAGGGAGAGCGTTTCCTTGGCGTATTTCATGCTTTGTATTATACCCCTTCTCTGCGCTTGAACAAACCTGGTCGCTATGTTATAGTTAGCGCGCAATTCATCCTGCCTGAACGTGAGGTCCAACCATGGCCAAACACATCATCGTCCTGGCCGGCAACATCGGCGCTGGGAAGACGTCTCTGACCGAACTGTTGGGCGGGCGCCTGGGCTGGCAGACTGCCTTCGAGTCAGTGGCGGATAACCCCTACCTGCCCGATTTCTACGCCGACATGCGCTCCTGGTCCTTTCATTTGCAGATCTTTTTCCTGGGTCACCGCGCCCGTCAGTATCTGGAACTGGCCAATTCCCCCCAGTCTGCTATCCTGGATCGCAGCATCTATGAGGACGCTTACATCTTCGCGCGCGCCTTGCATCATATGGGCAACCTGAGCGAGCGCGACTATCTGGCTTATCGAACGGTCTTTGATCTGATCGTGGCCAAGTTGCCGCCTCCGGACCTGCTCATCTACCTGCACGCGCCCGCCAGGGTGCTCATCGAGCGCATCCGTCGCCGCGGCCGGGCGATCGAAGGCGGCATCACCCTGGAATATCTGACCTTGCTCGAATCGTTCTACGAGGACTGGCTGCGCAGCTTCGATGTCTGCCCGGTGTTGACCATCCGCACCGATGATCTGGACTTCGTCCATAAGTCGCGCCATCTGGATATCGTCGTCGAGCGCATTCAAGATAAGCTCGCCGGGCGGGAGGAGCTGGTCTTCGAATAAGTGCGCTGAAAAAGCCTGGCAAAAGCGATGAACAGCGGCCTACGCGGCCGCTGTTCATCGCTTAAAACAACATCTTCACTACGGTATCCACGATCAAGCCGAGCAGATACAGAATACCAAATTCGCGGTTGTGGTAGAACGCCGCAGCGACGAAATAATTCGGCCAGACATCCGGGAAATCGGCTGGCTTTTCGCTGGGCTTGGGGGCGCGGAAGATCGGGTACACTCTGGCGAAGGCGCGCAGCGCCGCCAGCACGATCAGCAGGACCGGCGTGAAGAAGCGGGTGATCACCAGGTAGATCGTAAAGAGATATTGCAGAACCAGCATTCCCACGACGACCACGCGCGAGGTCTTTTCCCCCAATAACACCGGCAGCGTATGAATGCGCCTGGCTTTGTCCATCTCGAACTTGTCGATGTGCTTGCCGAAAATCACCCCGGTGACTCCCAGCGCGTAGGGTAGCCCGGCAATGACCACGTTCCAGTCCCAGTTGCCGGTGATCACGTAGTAGCCGCCGCCGATCATCAGCGGGCCCCAGACGATCAGCACGGCAATTTCTCCTAAGGCGATGTACTTGAGCGGCCAGGTGTAGAACAGCACGAAGAACGCGCCCAGCCCAAGCAAGAGCAACGTCAGCCCGCCGCGGGCGTACACCAGGATCGCCCCGCAGGCCAGGGCGATCAGCCCGGTGACTGCGGCGTAAGTCAGGAGTTGGCGTTTGGTCATCAGCCCATGCACCAACGGCTGCGGGCCATATTGGGCGCGATAGTAGTTGTCCTGATCCACGCCGCGGGTGTAATCGGTGTAGTCGTTGAGCAGGTTGTTGGCGGCATGCGCCATGATCAGCCCGAGGGTCATCAGGAACCAATACCAGAAGTTGAACTGCCGGCTCTGGATCGCCAGGATGCCGGCGATTGCGCCGGAGAGAAAGGTCATGATCAACACCGCGGCGCGGGTGGAGATGAGCCACTTCGAGATCACATCCAGTTGTTCCCACTCTTCTTTGCTGACATGAGGGATCACCCGCAGAGCTTTACGCCACATGGCGACGTTCATCGAATTGCCTCCTGAACTTTTAGGAAATTTTATAAGACGGCGGCCAACGCACGGCATACCCGGTCGACTTGCTCTTCGCGCATCACGCTGGAGAACGGCAATGCCAGCCCGCGCCGCCCCAGGTCTTCGGTAATGGGAAAATCACCCTGCCGATAGCCGAAGCGCTCGACCATATAGGGCTGCAGGTGGATGGGGATGAAATACGGGCGCGCCGGGATTCCCTGCTCGGCCAGGGCGCTGGCCAGGCGATCGCGATCTATGCCGGGGGCCAGGCGCACCACATAGACGAACCACGAAACGCGCGTGGTGGTAGGGGCGATCTGCGGCGGCTCGACGCCGGGGATCTCGGCAAGGCGTTCCCGGTACCATCGTGCGACCTGCTCGCGCCGCGCCAAAAGCTCATCCAGGCGGGCCATCTGCACCCTGCCCAGCGCAGCGCTCATTTCGTCCATGCGATAGTTGTAGCCCAGGTGAGTGTGTTGCAACCAGGTATCGCCGGGGGCGCGGCCCTGGTTGCGCAGCGCGCGCATCAAGTCGGCGGCCGCATCGTCATCGGTGACGATCATCCCACCTTCGCCGGTGGTGATCTGCTTATTGGGATAGAAGGCGTACACTCCCATATCCCCCAGCGTGCCCGTTTTGCGCTTCTTGTACTCCGCGCCCAGCGCTTCGCAGGCGTCTTCGATCACCTTGAGGCCGTATTCCTGGGCGGTGGCGCAGATCGGGTCGTAATCGGCCGGCTGGCCGAACACATCCACCGGCAAGATCGCCTTCAATCTGCCCTGGCCCTGATAACCTTTGCGCGGCAGCCAGCGTTGCGCCGAGGCGGCCCCGTTGGTCAGGTCTGCTGCCGCCTGTCGGACGCTTTGTGGGTCGATGTTGCCGGTGAGCGGATCGACATCGACGAAAACCGGCACGGCGCGCTCGAACAGCAACACATTGGTCGAGGAGACGAAGGAAAACGGTGTGGTGATGACCAGGTCATCTTCGGCCACGCCCGCTGCTCGCACGCACAGGTGCAGCCCGGCGGTCCCCGAATTGACCCCGATGGCGTGCCGCCAGCCGGTGTGCTGGCGGAAGGCCGCTTCGAAGGCCTGGATCTCGCCGCCCATGCTCAGGTTCGGCGTGCGCAAAACCGCCGCCACCGCCTCACGCTCGGCGTCGCTCAGGTCGGGGGAAGACATCGGGACGGAATACTCAGGAGTCAATCGTTTCTCCTTCTGGGGATGGTTGAATGATCGAGATGGATTGTTCGGGCGTCAGCGCCCATTTGGGGGCTTTTCGGGCCAGATGCTTCCTGCTTTGACGATGCTTTTCTCGGGCACGTCGGCCTTGACCGTTGCCCCGTTGCCGATGCGCGCCCCCGTGCCGATCTTGACCTGCAGGTTGACCGTGGCGCCCATCCCCACCAGCGCCCCGGAGCCCACCTGCACCTCCCCTGCCAGGATCGCCCCCGGCGAAAGGTTCACATAATCGCCAAGC
Source organism: uncultured Anaerolinea sp. (assembly GCA_964503145.1). Classification (GTDB taxonomy): domain Bacteria; phylum Chloroflexota; class Anaerolineae; order Anaerolineales; family UBA4823; genus RBG-16-57-11. The sequence continues at coordinate 63,102 of CAZCYV010000009.1, forward strand.
ACGCAGTCGTGCGACACGATCGCCCCGGTATTGACGATGCTGCCGAAGCCCACCCGGGCCTCGCTGCCCACGTAAGCCTGGGCAAAGACCTGCACGCCCGGAGCGAGCACGGCGCTGGCCTCCACCACCGCGCTCGGATGCGCCAGCGCCGGGCAGACGAAGCCCGCTTCCGCCAGCCGCTGAAACACCCGAACGCGGCTTGCCAGGTTGCCGATCCCGCCGACGGCGTTCACGGCCAGGCGCACGCCTTGCTGATAAAGCTCCGGCAAGGCCTCCGCCCCGCCCAAGACGGGCAGACCCATGATGACCGTCCCTGCCGGGATGCCGTCATCGACGATGCCGACGATCCGGTAGGTGTTCAGTCGCCGCAGCAGATCGACCAGCGTCTTGCCATGCCCGCCGCCGCCATATACCACGATCGCCTGGGCGTCGAAGGCGCTGGTGGGGGCGGCCAACTCTAGATCTGCGGCCGACCTGGGTTGCAAGCTGCGCACAACGCTTTCTGTAACCAGCCGGTCGGTGGGTAAAAGCTCGAGCGGCACGCCCAGTTGTCGCGCCAGCGCCAGGGCCGGGCGAGTGATGCGCAACCCGGCTGGAAGGTTTTCGTGGCCATCGGCTGTCTGGGCCCCTGCAGGCGTCTGCGCTTCGATGGCAGGCGGCTGCCAGTCGGGCTGTTCCGCGAGGTAACACAGCACCTCTCCCGCGCGCACCGTTTGCCCCGGCTGGCTGCGCAGACCGACGACGAAGCCCTCTGCCTCGGCGAGCAGGTCGGCGGTCGATTTGGTCGTCTCCAGGGTGCAAAGCGGTTCGTCCGCCGTCACATATTGACCTTCCTGGACGTGCAGCGCCGCCAGCAGCGCTTCCGGCTCGTTGGGGTTGAGCAAGGGGATGGTGACCGGAGTGGGCATATTTCAGTTCCTATTCTCCCAAATCCAGGCTCAACTTGTACACCTGCGGTGCATTGGTAATGAGATACACATATCCTTGTAAATCCAGCTTGATATCGAAGGCGTGTCCCTGATAGTCGTCGGGGATTAGTTTGATGTGTCGCCCTGTGTTGTCGAAGACTTCGATCCCGTCCTGGTCGAGGATGTAGAGGCGTCCCTGTCCATCCACCGTCAGATCGGCCGGGCTATCCAGCAGCCCGGGGCCATCGCCTTTGCTGCCGAAGCGATCCACGAAATTGCCCTGTGAGTCGAATTGATACACCTGGTTTTGGCTCTCGTCGAGCAGGTAGATGTTGCCCAGTCCATCCACCGCCAGTCGGCTCACCCGCGAGACCTCGCTCTTCTTGACCAAACCTTCGGTAATCTGCGCTTTGCGCCACAGCACCTGTCCATCGGGGCTGATCTTGATCAAATCCAGCTCGCCGGCAGCGATGTGCAGGGCGTAGATCATGTTGGCCGGGTCGACCGCTACGGCGCCATACCAGGTCTCTGGGAATTGGCGCATGATCTTTTGGAGCAGCGTCCCATCTGCAGCGTTGTAGATCAGGATGTCTCCGCGGCGCGCGACGAGCAGCCGCCCCTGATAATCGCTTGCCATGTCCGAGATGGTGATCAGGTCGGAATCGTCGGGTTCGACCTGGATCAGCCTCTGGAACTTGCCGTCTGCGTCGAAGCGCTGCAAACGCCCGTCCTGATATTCGGCGGTGTAGATGTTGCCATTCAGATCAAGCGCCAGATGGCGCGCATCGTCGAACTGCCCTGGCCCGCCGCCCTTGGCGCCGAATTGCATGACGAAGCTGTAATCTGGGATGGGGCTGGGAGTGATGAGCTGCGGCAGCGCGCTCTCCGTGACCACCGCCGGCAGAGTAGCGGCCTGCTGGCTGATGGATTGGCTGATGACGGCTGCAGTGGTGAACGCTCCGGCTGCGGCCAGCACGGAGACGACGATCCCGATCACCAGGAAGAAAAGCACCAGCCCTCCGATGATCGCAGCGATGGAACGATGGCTGCGTTGGGCCGCTTCGTAGGCTTCGCCGGTTTGCGCCTCCGCTGCGCCGGAGAGTTGGATGACCACGGCTGCCTGCCCTGTGCGGGGGTCGGGGCCTTTCTGCTTGCGATACTCTGGCGGGACCAGCACGTTGCTGCCGCAGTACTCGCAGCGCACAGAGGGATCGTCATCTGGCACCGGTAAAGAGGCTCCACAAGTTGGGCAATGAAAGAGCTGGGGGGAAGAAGATGGAGTCGTGCTGGTCATGGTTAAGTCCTCAGGTACGAAATATGGATAAAAACACCGTCAGCAGCCAATTATATCCCCGATTGCGGGGCTCTTAACGCCGAGAGAGTTCACGGCAAACTTCCAGAATGCGCTCTGTGGAGGGCAGCGTCGCTTGCTCCAAAGGCCCGCTGGCCGGCACGGGCAAATCCAGGGCTGCCACCCGCCGGGCGGCCCGCAGGCGCGGCCCGAATACCTCCGCCGCCTGGGCGATCACCTCGGCCCCCCAGCCCAGGGTGAAAGCGCCCTCCTCGACGGTGACCAGACGGCCGGTCTGGGCTACCGAATCCCAAAGCGCATCCAGTTCGAACGGCGCAAGCCGGGTGAGGGCGATCAGTTCGACGAAGATTTCATCTTCGTATGCCAGCCGCAGCAGCGCCTGCCTTGCCAGTTCGACCATATAGCCATAGGCGGCCAGCGTGAGCGAGGCCGGCGGAGCGCCGCGCAGCCTGAGCCTGTAGGACGGCGCAAAGGAGCCTGCTCTGGACAGGGTCTCGATCTCCAATTCCTCATTGGTCGAATCGTCCAGCACCGGCAGCAAATAGAGCAATTTGTTCTCCACAAACAGCGTCGGGTCTTGTCCTTCCAAGATGGCTTGCAACAGCAACTTTCCTGGCTGGCCGACAGCGCACGGCGCCAGCACCTGCAACCCTGGCGTTCCCAGGAAGTGCTTTTCCAGGGTCTGACTGTGGGTGGGGCCGTAGCCGCGCCGCCCGCCCATCGGCGTGCGGATCACCAACGGCGCGCGCACCTGCTCGTTGTACATGTAACGGAACTTGGCCGCGTGGTTGATCACCTGGTCGGCGGCCAGGGTCAGGAAGTCGCCGAACATGATCTCCACCACCGGGCGCAGGCCGCGTAGCGCCATCCCCGTCGCCACGCCGACGATGCCGGCCTCGGAGATGGGCGTGGTCAACACCCGTTTGGGGTAAGCCTGCGATAGCCCACGCGTCACCTTGAACGCCCCGCCGTAGGGATCGAGCACATCTTCGCCCAACAGGATCACCCGCTCGTCTTGGGAGAAAGCCTGGTGCAGAGCAGCGTTGAGGGATTCGAGGACAGTGGTCATAGGTCAGGTGTTTGCCTGTTCGGGGAGCGGGTAGGGGTCGGCCAGGGCAAGCTGGAAGGCGCGCCGAATTTCGGCGTCGATCTGGGCTTCGATAGACAGACGAGCATCGGCATCCAGCCGCGCAGCCTGGATTTGCAGCGGGTCGCGCTCGCGGCGCAGCCGCTCGATTTCCTCTGGCGGCCGGGTATCGTCGCCCTTGGAATGCGGCCCGAAACGGCAAGTGTGCAGAATCAGGGCGCAGGGCGACTGCTCCTGGCGCACTTCTTCCAGCAGCGGCCCGGCGACGCCGGCGATTTCCTCCACATCGCTGCTGAGCAACTCCCATGCGGGGATGCTGAAAGCCTGGAAGCGGCCCAGCAGGCTGCCCGCCAGCGCCAGTTCGATCGGGGTGGTCTGGGCGATGTGGTTGTTTTCGACGACGAACAGGACAGGCGCCCGCCACAAGGAGGCCATGTTCAGCGTCTCGTACACCACGCCCTCGCCCAGTGTGCCATCTCCCAGGAAGGCCACCGTCGCCGAGCGGTTGCCTTTGAGCTTTTCCGCCAGCGCCATGCCCAGGGCCACCGGCGCGATGCCGCCCTGCACGCCGTTGGAATAGAAGTTGCGCCAGTGCAAGTGCTGCGAGCCGCCGCGCCCGCCGCACACCCCGCTGGCTTTGCCCATCAGCTCGGCAAACAAGGCGCGCGGTTCGCCGCCATAGGCCAGGAAGTGACCGTGGCAGCGATGGTTGCTGAACACGATGTCATCGGCTTGCAAAGCGTGCAGCACGCCGACGGCGTCGGCTTCCTGCCCCAGATAAGTGTGGGTGGTGCCGAAGAACACCCCCTTGGGGAAGTTCTCCAGCACCGTTTCTTCGAAGCGGCGGATGCGGTACAGCCCGGCGTAAAATTCTTCTGCGGATGGCATGTGGCTTATCTCCCGGTATAGATTAACCGGAAGCGCTCGCACACCACCGGCATCTTTACCTGCGGCTGGCGTCCGATTTTGGCGCAGACGCGGGAGAAAAACTGCCAGTGCGCCTCTCGCCAGTACCCTAACGACAGGTCGCCTTCGCCCTCGTCGGCTGCAAAATCTGCACCCACCTCATCATACGGCAGGATGCGCACTTCGCTGGTCTGGATGACGCATTGCGGCTCCCCATCAAAGCGGATGACCACGCTGTAGCCCCCCACCTGGGGCAACGCCTCGCCCTCCGCTTCGTACTCCCACAACAGCGAGGCGGTAGCGGTCTTCTTGCCCATTACGACCAGCTCGGCCAGCTTATCCGCCAGTTCTCTCGAATCGCCAAAGAACCACGCCTCGAAGGGCGTCTCCGCTTCGATTTCTGGGTGCGCCTGGCGGAAAGCCTGCCAGAAGGCGCGCACCGCTGATGTATCGGTGAAAGTCTCACTCATCCCTGTTCCTCGATCTCATTGCCCATGAATTCCTCCGCGGTGGCGTGCCCCGGCTGGCTGATCCCTTCCCGCTTGATCACCTTCCACAAAGTCATCCCCAGGATGCGCAGATCCAGCCAGAAGGACCAGTGGTCCACGTACCACACATCCAGCCGGAATTTGTCTTCCCAGGTCAGGGCGTTGCGCCCGTTCACCTGCGCCCAGCCGGTGATCCCCGGCAGCACGGCGTGGCGGCGGGCCTGCTCCGGCGAGTAGCGCCCCAAATACTGCATCAGCAGCGGGCGCGGCCCCACCAGGCTCATCTCGCCGCGCAGCACGTTGAACAGTTCAGGCAGTTCGTCCAGGCTGCTGGCCCGCAGGAAGCGCCCCAAACGGGTGAGCCGTTCGGCGTCTGGCAGGAGCTTCCCCTGCGCATCGCGCGCCTCGGTCATCGTGCGGAATTTGTAGATGTAGAAAGGCTTGCCAAAACGACCCGGTCGCAATTGGGTGAACAGCACCGGCGAGCCGTGCGCCAGCCGCACCGCCAGCGCGATCAGCAACAAGATAGGCGACAGCAGCACTAACCCGATGGCGGTCAGAGTCAGATCGAAGATGCGCTTGGAATACGGCACGCCTTGAGGCAACATCTGCTGTAGCCTGCCTTTGCGGCTCAGGCGACCGCCTCGCCGACCCGCTCAGCGGGGAGCGCCGCTTCGACCTGGAGTTTATTCAAGACTTCGTAAAGCGTTTCCATCCAATCCAACGCCTCGTTGAACCCCAGCCACAGCGCCGCTTTGCCCACCCGCACCGACGGCCCCAGATCGGGGAGATTCGCAGGCATCATGCCCTCTGGGTAGCGCAGCACGATTTGCTTGCCTTCCACGACGATCGAAGCCAGCCCGGCGCGCTCCGCCAGCAGCTTGATCTTGAGCTGATACAGCAGGTTCTTCACCGGCTCTGGCGGCGGGCCGAAGCGATCTTTGAATTCCTCCGCCAGCGCATCCAGCTCTGCTGGCGAGCGCATGTCCGCCATGCGCCGATACAACCCCAGGCGCACGTTCTTGTCAGCCACGTAATCTGAGGGGATTGCCACCGGCAGGGGCAATTCGACGTTGACCGGGGTGAGTTGCAGGTTGAGCGTCGAGGGCATCGGCGCCGCCGGCAGCCCTTGCTCTTTGCGCAGGCGGCGCACGGCCTCCGCCAGCAGCGCGGTGTACAGGTGAAAGCCTACCGCAGCGATGTGCCCGTGCTGGCGCGTCCCCAGGATGTCGCCGGTGCCGCGGATCTCCAGGTCGCGCATGGCGATCGAAAAGCCGGCGCCGAGTTGGGTGTTCTCGGCGATCGTCTCCAGCCGCTGACGCCCCTCGTAAGTCGGCGATTTGCGATTGTGGCGGAAGAAGTAGGCGTAGGCGCGCTGCGCCCCGCGCCCCACCCGCCCGCGCAACTGGTAAAGCTGCGCCAGGCCAAAGGTGTCCGCACGGTCCACGATCAGCGTGTTGGCGTTGGGGATGTCCAGCCCGGACTCGATGATCGAGGTGCACAGCAGGATATCCACTTCCCCATGCGAGAACTGCTCCATGCGCTTCGCCAGCTCGCTTTCCGCCATCTGTCCGTGCGCCACGGCGATGCGCGCTTCGGGCACCAGTTGCCTGAGATGGGAGAGCATCGCTTCGATCGTTTGCACCCGGTTATGGACGAAGAAGATCTGCCCGCCGCGCTCCAGCTCGCGCAGGATCGCCTGTTTGACCAGCTTGGGCGAATACGGGCCGACGTGGGTCACAATCGGCAGGCGCTCTTCTGGCGGCGTGTTGATGGTCGAAATATCGCGCACCCCGCTGAGGGCCATGTACAGGGTGCGTGGGATGGGCGTGGCGGTCAGGGTGAGCACGTCCACTTCGGTGCGCATCTTTTTCAACGCTTCTTTGTGCGTCACGCCGAAGCGTTGCTCTTCATCGATGATCAGCAACCCCAAATCCTTGAATTTCACATCCGAGGAGAGCAGGCGATGAGTGCCGATGACGATGTCCACCTGACCCTTCTCCAGGCGCGTGAGGATCTCCCGCTGTTGCTGCGGCGTGCGGAAGCGCGAGAGCATCTCCACCGTCACCGGGAAAGCCGCCAGCCGCTGGCTGAAGGTGTTGTAATGTTGCTGCGCCAGCACCGTGGTGGGCACCAGAATGGCGGTCTGCTTGCCGTCCAGCACTGCTTTGAACGCCGCCCGCAGCGCCACCTCCGTCTTGCCATAGCCCACATCGCCGCAGATCAGGCGGTCCATCGGACGTTTCGATTGCATGTCGCGCTTGACCTCGGCGATCACCCGCACCTGGTCTTCGGTTTCGATGTACGGGAAGCTGGCCTCCAACTCCTGCTGCCAGGCGTTGTCCTCCGCAAACGCGTAGCCCTCCACCATGCTGCGCCTGGCGTACAATTCCAGCAGGTCTTCGGCCACCTCCTTCACGGCTTCTTTGACGTGGGATTTGACGCTCTTCCACTCCGGGCTTCCCAGGCGGCTCAGCGTGGGCGGACGGTTGTCTGGCCCGACGTAGCGCGTCAGCCGGTCTGCCTGATGGATGGGGACGAAAAGCTGCGCCTCGTCGGCGTATTCCACGCACAGGTATTCCCGCTCGACGCCGTCGATGGCGCGGCGCACCAGCCCCAGGTAGCGCCCGATGCCATGATCGACGTGGACGACGTAATCCTGGATCTGCAGGTCGCTGTAACCCGCCTCCGGCGCTTCGGCCGCGGGTCGGGCGCGCTGACGCGGCTCAGGACGTCGCCAGCCGAAGATTTCGCCGTCGGTGAGCAGGTGAAATTGGCGGCCGTCTGGAGCTTTGTAGGACCAGCCCTCGCTCAGGCTGCCCTCGATGAAATCCAGCGGCGCCAGATCGGCCGGAGTCCTCTGCTCCTGCCAAAGTTCGCGCAGGCGCGCTGCCTGCCGCGAGACGATCACGACTCGCTCCTGCGCAGTCAGGCGCTCGCGGATGAACTCCATCACTGGTTTCAGCCGCCCGGCGAAGCGCGGCCCGGCCGAAAAGCGTTCGGCCAGATCCACCTGTATCTCTGCAGGCGGCACTCCTTCCACTTCGGTTGCGCTTCCATGCCCCAGGTCCAGCGTGGCGTGGGCGCTCAACGCCTCCTGAATTTCCTCCAGCGTCAGATATGGGATCGGGAAATCCGCCGGAAGCGTGCCCTCGCGGATAGAGTCCTGACGCATCGCTACCGCCTGCTCCTCCACTTCGGTGATGGCGTCTGCGAGCGCCTGGCGGTCGTCCAGCACCACCAACGCCTGGCGCGGCAGGTAATCCAGCAGGCTGGCGGGCATCGGGTGCAGCACGGGGATGTAGAACTCCGAGTTGTAATCTCCTGCTTGTTCGAGGTTCGCCTGCGGGTTGGTCAGAAACTCGCGCGCCGGGGTGATCAGCAGGCGTTGCAGCGGTCCTACATCGGTTGACTTGACGGTGCGCTGGGTGGCAGGATCGAAACGGCGGATGGTCTCGATTTCGTCGCCGAAAAATTCCAGCCGCAGCGGTTGCGCCTCCGCCGGAGGCCACAGATCCAACAACCCACCCCGCCGGGCGAATTGCCCCGGCGCGATGACGATGTTGGCGCTTTCATAGCCCAGCATGAGGCAGGCGCGCGCCAGGTCGTCCAGTGTCGAGGTCTGTCCCACCTTCAGCGTGCGCGAGGCCTTGAGAAAATCTCGCCGCGGCAGGGTGCGGGTCATCACGGCGCGCGCTGGCGCCACCAGCAAGGGCGGCCGGGATGGCTGAGGCGCGCCGGGGATGTGGTAGGTAGCCAGCGCTGTCAGGGCTGCCAGCCGGTCTTGTCGGGTGGACTCGCCCCAGGCCGCCGGTTCATAGAAGAGCGGCGTTGGCTCTGGGAATGGCAGCCGGCGCGCCTCCGGCGCCCACAGGCCGAGTTCCTCCATCAGCGTCAGGGCATGGTCGGCGCGGTCGGTGATCAGCAATATTGGCTGGTTCGCCGCCCGCTGCAAGGCGGCCAGCATCGGCAGGCGCGCCGAGCGGCGCAGCCCCAGCGCAGGGATCGCCCGGCGCGCCTGAAGCGCCTCGAGCAGCGCCCGGGCGGGCGGAAGCAGTTCTTCTAGCAGCGCGTCCAAAGTCATGCTCTACACCGCTCCGTTATAACGGTTCATCGCCGCCTCCAGCCCCTCGACGACGAAGACCAGCGCCGCTTCGGCCGCCCGATCCAGGACCGGCCCCAGGAGTTCCCTTTCGCCGGCCGAAAAATCTTGCAGCACGTAGTCTGCGGCGTCCATCCGCCCCGGCGGCCGGCCAATCCCCAACCGTAAGCGGGGGAATTCCTGGGTTCCCAGCCGCTCGATGATCGAGGCCATCCCTTTTTGCCCTGCCGAACCTCCGCCCGGGCGCAGCCTGAGTGTGCCCAGCGGCAGGTCCACGTCGTCGTAGGCGATCAGCAGGTTGCTCAGCGGGACTTTGTAAAAGCGCACCAACGCTCCCACCGCCTGGCCGGACAGATTCATGAACGTTTGCGGCTTTGCCAGCACGATCCGCCGCCCCTGGTGTTCGCCCTTGGTCACCAGCGCTTTGGACTCCAGGCGCGAGAACTTCACCCCCAGGCGCTCGGCCAGCCGGTCTGCCAGCATGAAGCCGATGTTGTGGCGGTTGTAGCGGTAATGCGGGCCAGGGTTTCCCAGCCCGACGATCAGATAAGGGAAATTGTCCTCGACCATTTTTTTCGCGCTTCAATCGGGCGGCCGCCTCAACCGTCGCAGCATCCCGTACAGGCTCGCCAGCGCAAAGATCCCGACCACCGCAAGCCCGCCCTGGAGCATGCTGCTCAGCACCTGCGCCCGGCTCAGGATGGCGGGGTTGGGCGGCAGCGGCGTGGAAGTCGGCGGGCGCGGAGTTCCTGTCGGGGCGGGCGTAGCGCTGGGGATCGGCGTGTCCTGCGGCAGCGGGGTGGGGCTGGGGGTGACCGGGGTTGGCGTATCGCTTTCGATTGCCGTGTAGTTGCGCACCCGCAACCCGGCCGCCAGAGCGGTCTGCTGCGATCCATCAGCCAGTCTGATGGTCAGCCGCAGGGTGTACACCCCGTCGCTGATCTGGCTGGTGTCCCACTGCGTCAGCGCCTGGCCCGTAACCGGCTGGCTGCCCTGAAAGATCGGGAACCAGGTGCCGGTCGGGTCACTGGCATAAGCAAAGGTTAGTTCGAGCGCTTCGAAGCCCTCGACCGGCGTGTCCACCACGATCGGCACGGCGCCCTGCAGCGCCTGGCCCGGGAGCGGCGACAGTATGGCGGCCGAATGCGGCGCTGTCTCAGGAGCGCTCGCCGGCGGCGTCGGGCTGGCCGTCGCCTGCGCCTGGAAAGCGCGCGCTGGCGCCGCCCACAGACAGGCCAGCGCCGCCAGGCAAAACCCCAGGAAGCTCAAACATCGCCGCATCGCAAAGATTTAGTTTAACACGGAGCGCGGCGCTGGTCAACCGCCCCGCGTTTGCGGTTTATGATCCATCGTTAATTGACATTTCAGGCCATATTAGTTACAATTCCCTCGTCTGCTGGGGGAGCTCCCGCCAGCCGTAATCCATCCTTTGTTGGAGCGCCGATGCCCCTGCCCACTCCCTTTCACCCCCGCCAGGCCGCCGCCATGGAAAGCCATGAATGGCGCAATTGGGCCGGTTACCTGGCCGCGGCGGTTTACGAGCCCGGCCACGAGCGCGAATATTTCGCCATCCGCAACGCCGCGGCGCTGATCGACGTCTCGCCGCTGTTCAAGTATTCCTTTCGCGGTCCGCAGGCGCTGGCGGCGCTGAACCGTATCGTCACCCGCGACCTCAGCCGCTGCGCCGTCGGCCAGGTGATCTACACCCCCTGGTGCGACGACGACGGCCAGGTGATCGACGACGGCACACTGCACCGCCTGGCAGACGACGAATTCCTGCTCACCTCGGCAGAACCCTGCCTGGCCTGGCTGCAGGACGCCGCCTATGGCCTGGAGGTGCGCATCCGCGATCGCTCGGCGGAGCTGGCGGCGGTCGCCGTACAGGGGCCGCTCAGCCGCCAACTGCTCAAAGAAGTGGTGCAGGGCGCCGACCTGGACGGGCTGCGCTATTACCGCCTGACGCGGGGTAGTTTTCGCGCCTCCGGCGGCGAATTCCCGCTGACCATCTCCCGCACCGGCTACACCGGCGACCTGGGTTACGAGCTTTGGCTGGCGCCGGAAGCCGCCCCCGCCCTCTGGGAGCGGCTGCTCGCCGCCGGCGAAGGCTATGGGGCGCTGCCCGCCGGCATCGCCGCCCTCGACATCGCCCGCATCGAAGCCGGTCTGATCATGCTCCAGGTGGATTACATCTCCTCCCGCCTGGCGCTGATCGAGGAGCAGAAATCTTCGCCCTACGAGCTGGGGCTGGGCTGGGCGGTGGCGCTGGACAAGCCGCACTTCATCGGCCGCCGGGCGCTGCTGGCGGAAGCGCAGCGCATCCCGGAATGGGTCTTGACCGGCGTGGAGGTGGACTGGCAGGCCCTGAGCGCCCTCTATGCCGCGGTCGGGCTGGCCCCTCAGGTCGCCGGGCGCGCCTCGCGCCAGGCCGCGCCGATCTATCAGGGGCGGCGCCAGGTCGGTTACGCCACCAGCCACACCTTTTCGCCGCTGCTCAAGAAATATATCGCCCTGGCGATCCTCAAACCGCAGGCGGCTACTGCCGGCGCGGAGCTGGAATTCGAAGTGACCGTGGAGCATGTCCGCCGCCGGGCGCGGGCGCGCCCGACGCCGCTGCCGTTCTTTAACCCGCCGCGCAAACGGGATTGAGCAGAAAGGAAAACGAAAGTGCAGGATTACGACGCCATTGTGATCGGCGGCGGGCATAACGGCCTGGTCAACGCCGCCTATCTGGCCAGGGCTGGCAAAAGGGTGCTGCTCCTGGAACGCCGCCCGCTGCTGGGCGGGGCCACGGCGACCGAGGAGATCGTCCCGGGCTTCAAATTCACCGTTTTCTCCTACGTCGTCAGCCTGCTGCGCCCCGAAATCGTGCGTGAACTGAACCTGCCCGCCCACGGGCTGACGGTGCTGCCGCTGGAAAGCACCCTCTCGCCCACCCCAGAGGGCGGTTTTCTCTTCCGCGACGGCGATCACTACCGCACCTATCAGTCCATTGCCCGCTTTTCGCCGCGCGATGCCGACGCCTACGCCGATTACAGCCGCACGATGTATTTCATGGCCAAAGCGGTCAAGACCGTCCTGGGGATCATCCCGCCGGACCCGGCCAGCTTTCACCCCGCCGACCTGCTGGGGCTGGCGCGGCTGGCGCGGGAATACCTGAACCTGCCCGCCGAGCAGTTCCACACCCTGGCGCGGCTGATGACGATGAGCGCAGCCGACTTCGTGGAGCGCTGGTTCGAATCCGAGCCGCTGCGGGGGACGCTCTCGGCCAGCGGGATCATCGGTACCTTCTTAGGCCCGCGCTCGCCCGGCACCGCCTATGTCCTGCTGCATCACTATATGGGCGAGATCGACGGCGTATTCCGCGCCTGGGGTTTCGCCAAGGGCGGCACGGGGGCCATCGCCGCGGCGATCGCCAGCGCGGCGCGCGCCCTGGGCGTCGAGATCCGCACCGAGGCGGAGGTCGCCCAGGTGCTGGTGCGCGACGGGCGCGCCTACGGCGTGGCGCTGGCCAACGGTGACGAAATCCATGCCCGGCGCATCGTCTCCAGCCTCGACCCGCGCCAGACCTTCGAGCGCTTTATCGAGCCGCGCTGGCTGCCGCCGGAGACGCTCGCCGACGTGCGCCGCTATCTCTACCGCGGCTCCTCCGGCAAGGTCAACCTGGCGCTGGATGGCCTGCCGGAGCTGGCCTGCTGGCCCGGCCGTGGGCGGCACCTGGCCGGGGCGATCTCGATCAGCCCCAGCGTGAAATACATCGAACAGGCCTACGATCACGCCAAATACGGCGCTTTCTCCCCCCGCCCTTACATCGACATCATTCTGCCCTCGATGATCGACCCTGACATGGCTCCGCCCGGCAAGCATGTGATGTCGTGCTTCGTGCAATACGCCCCCTACCACCTGCGCCAGGGGACGTGGGACGAACAGCGCGAAGCTTTCGGCGAGGCGGTGATCGACACCCTGAGCGAATATTTCCCCAACCTGCGTTCGCTGATCGTCGGCAAACAGGTGCTCACCCCGCTCGATATCGAGCGCCGCACCGGCCTGACGGAGGGCAACATCTTCCAGGGCGAGCTCAGCCTTTCGCAGCTCTTCTTCCTGCGCCCGGCGCCCGGGCTGGCGCAATACAAGACGCCGGTGCGCGGCTATTATCAGTGCGGCTCGGCCTCACATCCGGGCGGAGGGATCACCGGCGCGCCGGGTAGGCTGGCGGCGCTCGCCATTTTGAAGGATTGGAACTGAGATGATGGCGCAAAACCGTTTCGATGTGATCATCATCGGCGGCGGACACAACGGGCTGACCGCCGCGGCAAGCCTGGCGCAGGCCGGGTTGAAGCCGCTGGTGGTCGAACGCCGGCGGGTGCTGGGGGGCGCGGCGGCCACGGAGGAGGTCTTCCCCGGCTTCCAGGTGAACACCGGCGCCGGCGATGTCGGCCTGTTCCGGCCTGAAATCATCCGCCAGCTACAACTGGAAAGCTACGGCCTGCGTTTCCTGGAAAGCCCGGCGCAGTGCGTGACGCTGCTGCCAGATGGCGGGTCATTGACGCTGTGGCGCGATCCGCAGCGAGCGCAGCAGGAGATCGCCCGCTTCTCGTCCGCCGACGCGCGGCGTTACGCCGATTTCCTGGCCTGGCTGGAGGCCGCCCGCCGCGCCCTGCGGCCGTTTTTGCTGACCGCGCCGCCGAACCTGCCGGGGGCGCGCCTGGATGAACTCGCCCCCTGGTTCGGGCCGGCGCTGGGGCTGCGGCGGCTGGGGCGGCGCAGAATGATGGATTTGTTGCGGGCGCTGCCGATGGCGGCTGAGGACTGGCTGGCTGAATGGTTCGAACTGCCGGCGCTCAAGGCTTCGCTGGCCGCGCTTGGCCTGCGCGGGGCGCGCCTGGGGCCTAAGGCCCCCGGTACGACCTTTCTGCTGCTCTACCATGCCCTCGGCGGGCGGGCGGGCGAGTTTGTCTCCAGCCGCTTCGTACAGGGGGGCAGCGGGGCGCTCTCCCAGGCGCTGGCCGCCGCCGCCCGCAGCCACGGCGCTGAAATCGTGACCGGCCTGGGAGCGGCGCAGGTGCTGGTGCGCGAAGGCCGCGCCGTCGGCGTGGCGCTGGAGGATGGCCTCGAGGTCTTTGCGCGGGCGGTGATCTCGAACGCCGACCCGCGGCGCACCTTCCTCGATCTGGTCGGGCCGCAACACCTGGAAGTGCGTTTCGTCCGCGATGTGCGCCTGCTGCGCTTCCAGCCCAGCCTGGCGCGCCTGCTGTTGACCACCGCCGGCCTGCCGCGCTTCCGCGCCTTTGCGGCGGGGCCTCCTGAGGGCGAGAAGGCCGCGCTGGGAGGGCATCTGCTCACCGCCTGCGACCTGGAAACGCTGGAACGCGCCGCCGACGCGGCGAAATATGGGCAATTGCCGTCTGCGCCGGCGCTCGACCTGTTGATCCCGACGGTGTTAGACCCCTCTCTGGCGCCCGCCGGCAAACACCTGCTGAGCGTGGATATCGCCTTCGTCCCTGCCGAACCCCGACAGGGGAGCTGGGAGCAGCTCCGCCTGCCGCTGGCAGAGCAGGTCATCTCGCTGCTCGAAACGTTGGCGCCCGGCCTGCGGTCGTCCATCGAGAATTGCGAAGTGATCACCCCGCAGGATTACGCCGAGGAATACAGCCTGCCGGACGGCGATCCCTATCACGGCCAAATGGGGCTGGATCAGTTCTTTTTCATGCGCCCGCTTCCCGGCTGGGCGCGCTACCGCACCCCCCTGACGGGGTTGTACCTGGGCGGCTCTGGGGCGCACCCTGGCGGCGGCGTCACCGGCGCGCCGGGCTTCCTGGCTGCCCAGGCCGTATTGCAAGATTTGAAGGAGTTGCGATGAACGAGGCGATTTATCTCCCGGCTCCCCAGGTCTTCCAGGCAGGGGCATGCACCCTGCCCGGCCGCTATTACACCGACCCCGGCATCTTTGCCCAAGAAATGGAACGCATTTACGGCCGCCGCTGGCTCTGCGCCGGACGAAGCGCCCTGATCGAGCGCCCTGGCCAGTACACCCAGGTGGAAATCGGCGTCGAAAGCCTGATCCTGACCCGCGCCGCCGACGGCAAAGCGCGGGCGTTCTTCAACGTTTGCCGCCATCGCGGCACGCGCTTGTGCGATTCGCCGGAAACGCGCACCGCCAACAGCATCCAATGCCCCTATCACGCCTGGACCTACGCCCTGGACGGGCGGCTGATCGGCGCGCCGCTGATGGACGAAGCGCCCGGTTTCCGCAAAGAGGATCACGGCCTGCACCCCGCCGCCCTGGCGGAGTGGGAAGGCTTCCTGTTCGTCAACCTGCAGCCGCAGGCGGCGCCCTTTGAGAGCGAT
Organism: uncultured Anaerolinea sp.; assembly: GCA_964503145.1. Classification (GTDB taxonomy): domain Bacteria; phylum Chloroflexota; class Anaerolineae; order Anaerolineales; family UBA4823; genus RBG-16-57-11. The sequence continues at coordinate 78,250 of CAZCYV010000009.1, forward strand.
TTTGCCCCGCTGGCGGAGAAGTTTTCCGCCTGGGGGCTGCCCGGCCTGCGCGCCCTGCGCCGCCAGGAGTACGACGTGCGCGCCAACTGGAAGCTGATCGTCCAGAATTATTCCGAATGCTACCACTGCCCGCTGATCCATCCTGACCTTGCGGCGCGCTCGCCCTATCGCAGCGGGCGCAACGATCTGTACCGCGGCCCCTTCCTGGGCGGCTACATGGAGTTGAACGAGCAGTACGGCAGCCTGACGTTGAGCGGCCGCGCCTGCGCCCCGCCGTTGCCGGGGGTCGCTGCCGAAGACCACGCCCGCGTGTATTATTACTCGATCTTTCCCAACCTGCTGCTCAGCCTGCACCCCGATTACGTCATGGCGCACACCCTGTGGCCCCAGGCGCCCGACCGCACGCGCATCGTCTGCGAGTGGCTCTTCGACCCCGCCCAGCAGGGCCAGCCCGGCTTCAATCCCGATGACGCAGCCGGCTTTTGGGATATGACCAACCGCCAGGACTGGCGCGTGTGCGAGCTTTCACAGCAAGGGGTCAGCTCGCGCGCCTACGCCCCCTCGCCCTACGCCCCTGGCGAGGCGCTGCTGGCGGCCTTCGATGAGGAATACCTGCGGGCGCTGGAAGGAGAGGCGGCGTAACCGGCGCGCTTGCTATCGCCCCGAACGGCCGAGAATCACCCCGCCAGCCGCCAGCGGAGGTGTGCAATATCCCGGCTGTGTAGCCTGGTCCAATCGGGCAAGACGGATCAAACGACGATGGCAGCTCCACAATAAAAGAATTGCGCGCTCAGCGCCGCTCAGCGCCGGCCAGCGCCTGTTCGATGTCCCTAACCCGGTGATAGGCCGAGTGCCCGTCCAGGTCATACGGCCACTCCGGGTTGCGCTCCCGGCCGCTGAACCACTCCTCCGGCGCCGCCCTCAGCGTTGCCAGCAGTTCCTCCTGCACCTGCCGGTGCCAGGCCAGCACTTCCTGCGGCGAACGCTCGCGCCAGCGCAGATAAACCAGACGGTTGCTCTCCGTCTCGTTCAGCCCACGCTCCTCGGCCGGCGGGCGCTCCCCCCGGGCCCTGCGCGCCACCCCTGCCTTCCAATGCGTGATGTGCGCCAGCGCATCCTTCACCGTCCAAGGATCCTTCGTCTCCGGGCGGGGCAAGGGCCGTTCCCACTCCTCCGCCGATAGCCCCGCCACCAGCCTATCCAGCAACTCGAACTCCCGGACGGCGCGTTCGATCACTTCATCACGGTTATGACGCATCAACATCTGCGGCCTCCTGGCGGTCCAATCCATTATCACTTCAAATCAAGCATATCTGCTTCTACGTCCTATGCAAGATTATAGCACGTCAAACAAACAGGCGGGGTTGTCCCCGCCTGCCTATCCATGCGCTGAGAAGGTGCAACGCACTTCGCAAGTGCGTTGCACCTGAGCGTCCTCTACGGCCTGTGCGCTTCCACCCACTCCCCGGCGATCTGCACGAACTCGCTCATGCTCAGATTCTGATCCGGGTTGCTCGGGCTGGCGCCGCGCCAGCAGTGCGGCTTGCGGAAGCCGAAATCGAACTGGATGTTCGCCGGCGGGTTGGCCGACTTGACGAACTCCCACAACAGGTAGGTGGCCTCGTTCAGATAGTACGTGTCCATCATCCCGTTGGTCACCGTGAGCTGCCCATCCAGCAGCGGCGCCAGCGTCGCCCAATTCTGCTGAATGTAGTAGTTCAGGTCGTAGTGCTGCTTCCAGTACTCGGCCACCGAATGGTCGATCGCCCCGCTGAGCGGATCCCACACCGGCAACGGATATCCATCCGGCCCCAACGGGCTATACACCGCTTCCCAGATGTCCCACTGTCCGCCGGAGCGGTCGTTAGTGCCCATCGCCAGCTCCCAGTTGTTCTCCTGCTTGATCGTGAAGCGCAGGTTGCCGTCCGGATCGCGGGCGCTGGGGCGCTCCACCTTGATCCAATCGTAGAAGGTGTAATAGGCGTTTTCGTCCTCGTACACGTTCACCAGTTGGTGGTAATGGAAGTCCACTGCGTCGGGACACCATGCCCAGGTGCCGCCGAAGAAATCGGGGTGGAACACCTTCATCGCCAGCGCCTCCCAGCCGCCGGTAGAGCCCCCAGCCACCACCCGCGCCCACGGCTCGCGGATGATGCGGAAGTGCTCCTCAATGTAAGGGATCAACTCGTTCATAATCGCCTGACCGTACGGCCCCACGTTGGCCGAATCGACCGAGTACGAGGTGTCGTAGTAGGGGTTGGCATCGCGGATGGTCACGGCGATGAAGCGCGGCGCGCTCTCCGAATTCCAGAAGTTGTAGAAGGAATTGCCCACGCGGAAGCCGAGCGGCGCGCTGCCGCCGGGGAAGTGCCCCTGCTGGTAGATCACCGGGTAGTACTGGTCGGGGTTCTCGTTGTAGCCCTTGGGCAGCAGGATGTTGGCCCCGATGTACATCGGCTGTCCCCAAAACTCGGACAGCACCTGGCTCTGGATCTTAATGTATTTGACCCAATCGGTGTCGCGCGGGTTGCCCTGTTGCAGCACCTCGCCCGGCTGCAGCGGCTCATCCGGCTGGATGACCTCGGTCAGGTCGAGGGTGAACCGCCCACCGCGGTTGGGGTCGATGTACAGGCGCTGCACCTGGCTGTAGGCGTTGCCGGGCGATTCCCACTGCCATTGGCCGTCGCCGGCGTCCTGGTGCATATAGACCGTGAAGCCATCCGCCCGCTGGAAGGTGGTGTACACCGTCAGGAAGGCTTGCACGGAGTACTCCCTTGCAGGCAGTTCGGCCAGTTGCGCCAGCGGATAGCCGATCACCTCGGGATCGCGATCCTTGAGCAGGATCGGCTTTTGCGGGGAGAAGCCAAACACGTTTTTGCCCCAGAAGGGCGCGCCGGTCACGTCGATCTGCTCGCGCGGCTCGCTGTCGTCGTCCTGGCTCACGATCACATACAGCCGGCCGTTGACGGGCACTTGCAGCCCCAGCCCGGCGATTCCCTGGGCGGCTTGCTCGGTCAGGCGCACCATGAACACGAACGGCGCGCCCTTGGCGGGCAGCCCGCTGGCGCTCCCAAACGTGCTGAGCAGCAACAGCGCCGGGATCAACCCCAGGCGCATAAAGACTTTGCTGTATCGGGAAAACAGGCTGAACATGGAATTTTCTCCTAAATGCTAACGAATGACCGCAGACAGCTCTGAATCGACCGTCATTCTATTCGTGATCAGCGGGAACGGCCCTCCTTCCTTGAAAAAAACGAGTGATATTCGGAGAAACGAGTGATATTCGGTTGATGCAGTTGGTGGAATGCCAGCGTGATGTCCGGTGACAGACAAGGATTGGACAGCCGCTTGAGACTTGCGCAGCAGCGCAGACCTTGAGCTGCATTAATTATACATTAGAGAAATTCCCTGTCAACGACGGACTCGGGTTCGATCACTCGATTGCCCCGTTTCCCTCCAATGTTTCTCGAACAAAGACTCTTTGACAACCACGCCCTTGCATGTTAAACTCAATTCGCTAAGTCCATGCGCACGCTCGAATGGGTTTCAACGCACAATACGCTGGTGATGATCGATCAGCGGCTCTTGCCGGGCGAATTTCGCCAGGTCGAGTACACCGATTATCGCCAGGTGGCCGCCGCCATCCGCGACATGGTGGTGCGCGGCGCGCCGGCCATCGGCGCTGCCGCTGCCTTTGGCCTGGCGCTGGCGGCGCGCAACTCATCCGCCTACAGCCTGGCCGGGTTGCGCGCCGACCTGGAGCAGGCTGCCGCCGTCTTGCAGGCGGCGCGCCCCACCGCGGTCAACCTGTCCTGGGCGCTGCGGCGGGTGTTGCAGCGCGCCGCAGCCTACTCCGGCGCGCCCGACGGCCTGCGGGAAGCGGTGCTGGATGAAGCCCAGCGCATCGCCGACGAAGATGTGGCCATCAACCTGGCCATGGCCCGCCACGGCGCCGACCTGATTGCCGATGGCGACACCGTGATTCACCACTGCAACACCGGCGCTCTGGCCGCCGTGGATTGGGGTACCGCTCTGGGGGTGATCCGTATGGCGCACGAGCAGGGCAAGCGCGTGCATGTGCTGGTGGACGAGACCCGCCCGCGCCTGCAAGGCGCCCGCCTGACCGCCTGGGAGCTGAGCCGCTATGGCATCTCTTACGAGATCATCGTCGATGGCGCTGCGGGCTACTTCCTGCGCACCGGCAGGGCGCAGAAGGTGTTCTTCGGCGCCGACCGCGTGGCGGCCAACGGCGATGTGGCCAACAAGATCGGCACCTATATGCTCGCCCTGGCCGCCCACGATAACGCCGTCCCGGCCTACGCCGTCGTGCCCACCTCCACCATCGACCTCTCCCTGGCCTCCGGCGACCAGATTCCCATCGAAGAGCGCAGCCCGGCGGAAGTGCTCGATCTGCAGGCCGCCGGCCAGCCGGTCGCCCCGCCCGGCGCCGCCGCCCGCAACCCCGCCTTTGATGTCACCCCGGCCCGCTTGATCTCGGCCATCGTCACCGAGAACGGCGTGGTCTTTCCCCCGTTTTCCGAGAATTTGCCCCGAGCAGTCAGCGGTAAATTGGGGTAAAATAGCTTTTCGTGGTTCGGCTATGGACATCCTGCTGACTGGCTCTGTCGCCTATGACTATCTGATGAAATTCCCCGGCTATTTCCGGGAGCATATCCTGCCCGACCGGCTGGATACGATCAGCCTGTCGTTTCTGGTCGAGTCGATGACCCGCCTGCGCGGCGGCGTGGCCCCTAACATCGCCTACACCCTGGCGCTGCTTGGCCAGCGCCCGCGGCTGTGGGCTGCGGTGGGCGAGGACTTTGAGGAATACCGCGCCTGGCTCGAATCCAAGGGCGTGGATACCTCCGGCGCGCGGGTGATCCCCGGCGTGTTCACCGCCTCGTTCTTCGTCAACACCGACCGCGCCAACGCTCAGATCGCCAGCTTCTACCCCGGGGCGATGGGTTACGCCGCAGAGCTTTCGCTGCGCGAGCTGGAAGACGCCGCCCCCGACCTGGTGGTGATCTCGCCCAACGACCCGGCGGCGATGCAACTGTACGTCGAAGAGTGCCGTGAGCTAGGCCTGCCCTACATCTACGACCCCAGCCAGCAGATCGTGCGCCTCACCGGCGAACAACTCTGGCGCGGCATCGAGGGCGCCCGGGCGCTATTTGTCAACGAGTACGAGTTCGCCCTGATCCAGAAGATGACCGGGCTGCGTGTGGAGCAGTTCCTGGCCGAACGGCCCGACGCCCAGATCGTGGTCACCTGCGGCGAGCGCGGCTCTTGCATCTACACCAGCCAGGATTGCTACACCATCCCCGCCTTCCCGCCGCAGCGCATCATCGATCCCACCGGCGTGGGCGACGCCTTCCGCGGCGGCTTTCTGACTGGCCTGTGTTACAACCTGGACCTGGTCACCTGCGGGCAGATAGGCGCCCTGGCGGCGACCTACTGCCTGGAGCAGCCCGGCCCGCAGGGGCATTCCTACAGCCGTCAGGAGTTCGCCGAGCGCTTCCGCTCTTTCTTCGACGACGGCGGCAAGCTGGATGTGCTGCTCGAAAACGAGTCGCCTTAGCCGACAATATTTTTGGTTTTTGGAGAGATAGCATGGAAAAACACGACATACGCGACATCAAACTGGCCGAGGGCGGCCGCCGGCGCATCGAATGGGCCGAGCGCGAGATGCCCGTCCTGCGCCTGATCCGCGAGCGCTTCACCAAAGAGCGCCCGCTGAGCGGCGTACGCATCTCCGCCTGCCTGCACGTCACCACCGAGACCGCCAACCTGATGCACACGCTGCATCTGGGTGGCGCCGATGTGGTGCTCACCGCCTCCAACCCGCTCTCGACCCAGGATGATGTCGCCGCTTCGCTGGTATCGCACTTCGAAATCCCCACCTTTGCCATCAAGGGCGAAGACAACGTCGTTTACTACCGCCACATCCGCGCTGCCCTGGAGCACCAGCCCCACATCACCATGGACGACGGCGCCGACCTGGTCAGCACGCTGCATAAGGAGCGCCGCGACCTGCTGCCCCAGGTGATCGGCGGCACCGAGGAGACCACCACCGGCGTGATCCGCCTGCGCGCCATGGCTGCCGACGGGGCGTTGGCCTTTCCGGTCATCGCCGTCAACGACGCCATGACCAAACACTTCTTCGACAACCGCTACGGCACCGGCCAATCCACCATCGATGGCATCGTGCGCGCCACCAATATCTTGCTGGCGGGCAAAAACTTTGTCATCGCCGGCTATGGCTGGTGCGGCCGCGGCCTGGCGATGCGCGCCCGCGGCATGGGGGCCAACGTCATCGTCACCGAGGTCGATCCCTTGCCCGCCCTGGAAGCCGTGATGGATGGTTTCCGCGTCATGCCGATGATCGAGGCCGCCCGCATCGGCGATATCTTCGTCACCGTCACCGGCGACATCAACGTCATCGATCGCCAGCACTTCGAGGTGATGAAAGACGGGGCGATCGTCGCCAACTCCGGCCATTTCAACGTGGAGATCAACATCCCCGCCCTGGAGGCGCTGGCCAGCGACAAGCGCCTGGTGCGCCCCTTCGTGGAGCAATATCAGCTCGCCGACGGACGGCGCATCAACCTGTTGGGTGAGGGGCGCCTGATCAACCTGGCCGCCGCCGAAGGCCACCCCGCCAGCGTGATGGACATGTCCTTCGCCAATCAAGCGCTCAGCCTGGAATACCTGGTCAAGAACGCCGATAAGCTGGAGAAGAAAGTTTACAGCGTGCCGGCGGAGATCGACCGCCAGATCGCCCGCCTGAAGCTGGAGGCGATGGGCGTGCAGATCGACACGCTCACCCCCGAGCAGGTGGCCTATCTCAACTCCTGGGAAGAAGGCACATAGACCATGTTTTTCGACCGCGCCCAGCTCGAAGAAATCGAAGAACAGAGCCTGGCGCCATACGCCTGCCACAGTCGCCGCTCCAAGGGCCGTGAATACCCGGAAGACGAGCCGGAGTACCGCACGGCCTTTCAGCGCGACCGCGACCGCATCCTGCATACCACCGCCTTCCGCCGCCTGGAATACAAGACCCAGGTGTTCATCAACTACGAGGGTGATTACTACCGCACGCGCCTGACGCACACCCTGGAGGTCTCGCAGCTTGGGCGCACCATCGCCCGCGCCCTGGGCGCCAACGAAGACCTGGTGGAAGCCATCTGCCTGGCGCACGACCTGGGCCACAGCGCCTTCGGCCACGCCGGAGAAGTGGCCCTGGCGCGCCTGATGAAGGACTACGGCGGCTTCGACCACAACAAGCAATCCTTGCGCATCGTCACCATCCTGGAGCGGCGCTATCCCGATTTCCCCGGCCTGAACCTGACCTGGGAATTGCGCGAGGGCATCGTCAAGCACGAATCAGAATACGATGTCGCCGACGCCAGCCAGTACAACCCGGAGCTGCGCGGCCACCTGGAGGCGCAGATCGCCAACGTCGCCGACGAACTGGCCTACACCGCCCACGACCTGGACGACGGCCTGCGCTCGGGCATGCTCACCCCGGCGATGCTCGAGGGCGTCACCTTGTGGGAGATCCTGGTCGAGAGCGTCGGCCTGGAATCGGCTGTTCTGGACGACCTGGCGCGCCACCGCCTGATCCGCCGCCTGATCGGCATGGAGGTCAGCGACCTGGTGCACACCACCCACGAGCGCCTGCGCGAAAGCCGCGTCCGCTCGGTGGAGGAGCTGCAGAGCCTGCCCTATAACATCATCAGCTACAGCGAAGACATGCACCGCCGCAACCGCCAGCTCAAGGATTTCCTCTACGCCAGGCTCTACCGCCACCCGCGGGTGGTGCGCATGCAGGTCAAGTCGGAGCGCATCATCACCGATCTGTTCAACGCTTTCCGCGCCGAGCCGGAAATCCTGCCACGCCAGTTCCAGCAGCAGGCGGAGGTCTTTGGCCTGGAGCGCGTCATCTGCGATTATATTGCCGGGATGACCGATCGTTACGCTATCGAAGAACATCAGAAGCTGTTCGATCCGCTGATCAAGCCCTGATCGAACGGCACTGTATCTAAGGAGGTTGGTTGATGGGTGAGCCGATATATTTGACTGCCGAGGGCGCAGAACGCCTGCGCGCCGAGTTAGCTCAGTTGAAAGGCCCAGAGCGCGAAGCCATGGCCAGGCGCCTGCGCGCCGCTGTTTCGCAGGGCGACCTTTCCGAGAACGCCGATTATCACAAGGCCAAGGAAGACCAGGCCTTTCTGGAGGGGCGCATCCAGGAGCTGGAATATCTGCTGAAAAACGCCATCATCATCGAGGCCGGCGCCGGACGGCGCGAGCAGGTGGAGGTCGGCGCCACCGTCACCGTCCAGGAAGAAGACTATGATCCTGAGACCTACTATATTGTCGGCGCCAAAGAAGCCGACCCGCGCAACGGGCGCATCTCCAACGAATCGCCCATCGGCCGCGCCCTGATGGGGGCGCGCCCAGGGGATGTGGTCGTCGCCGACACCCCCGGCGGCCAGGTGCGCCTGAAGATCATCAAGATCGAATGAGGGTTCGGGGGAAGAATTCCATGGAGTGTTGAATGCAAAAACTGGCGGCCCGAAGGTCGCCAGTTTTTTGTTCAACCCCCGTTGGGGTTTATTTCTGCCAGACTGCCAGCTCCAGCAACAGGTTATCGAAGACGCTCTTTGGCGGCAGGGGGCTTTTCTCGTCATAGGCCATGTTGACCACCCGCGCCACCATGGTCAGCGTCTGGGTCTCCAGCACGAATTCCTTGTCCGGCGCAGCCAGCTCCAGCTCGCCTTTGGCGCGCAGCCGCTGGCTGATGGCGCCATCGGTGTAGGCGTGCTCGCTCATCAACACTTTGGTCACCGTCTGGATGTCGTTCTTGTCGAACAGCCAGACCTCGAAGGCGGTCACCTTCTTTGGGTCGCCCACGCCCAGGGTCTCCGAAATGCTCACCCCACACTCGCCCAGGAATTCACCGTTGGGGGCGTCGATGCTGAAGGAGTCGTCGAACAGGTCATCGCCCAGCTTGTAAGATGCCAGGAACTGCGCCACCGGCGGCGCCTGCTCGGTATCCACCGTGTAATCCGTCATGCGGGCGGCCTTGCGCGCCTCCGCCGCCTGCATCGCCGGGGTCGGCCCCAGGCTCTCCGTCCGTGGGGCGCGCCCGCGCAGCAGGAAGACCGCCCCCAGGACGATCACCACCAGCAGGATCAGGCAGACCACCCCGATCAACAGGTAGAGCCAGTTCAGCCCCTGCGCCTTGGCCGGCTGCGGGGTTAGCGCCACCACGTTGGTGTTGAAGGAGGCGATGGCATCGTCGCTCAAGGGCGCCGGATTTTGCATCACTCGCCCCAGCGCCTCTGACCCCGCCTCGCCCAGCGCGGCGAAGCGCTCCTGGGCGGTAGCCGCGTCGCCGTTCAAGCTGTATAATTCGATGGACATGCGCAGGAACTTATCCTGCCACTCCGGGCTCAGGGCGGCGGGTGTCGCATCGACCCACTCCACTGGCCACAGCCACCAGCCCAGGATGACCAGGCCGAACAACGTTCCGATCACCAGACCGGCGATGAGCATCGCCGTGGGGTTTTTGAACAATTGCCGAATGTTCATCGTTTCACTCCCTGTTGGATTCTGATTCCTGTTCCGCAATCTGATCGCCTGTCTGGCGATGAGTTGGCCAGCGGGCGGAGCCTCCGTATGGATATCGCCTATCTGTTCTAATTTTAGACCATAGTGGCAAAAAATGCAACTATTTTTTCAGATTGGCCTTTCGCGGCGCTCTTTTTTTACTGGCCGCTGGGGCTGTCGCCATGCTGGCTACATCTCATCGGGTGCAAGACTCATGCCGATTATCCAAATCGCTCACGCGGCGTCGGCCATTTCGTCCACCACCACCTGATCCAGCGGGAACCGCTCCTCGCATTGCAGGCACTGGGCGTTCTGCTTGTCGGCGATCACCAGCAAGCCGCCGCATTCCGGGCAGGGGCGCGGCAAGGGCTGCTTCCAGGAGGTGAAATCACAATCGGGGTAATTAGCGCAGCCATAGAAGACGCGCCCTTTGCGCGTCTTGCGGATGACGATCTCGCCGCCATCCTTGGGGCAGGTCACGCCGATCTTCTCCAGCCAGGCTTCGGTGTAACGGCAATCGGGGAAGTTGCTGCAACTAATGAACTTGCCATAGCGCCCCCAGCGGATCACCAGCTCGTGGCCGCACTCCGGGCACTCCCGTCCGATCGGCTCCGGGCCAACGTTGTGCTCGGGCATTTTCTCCTCGGCCGCAACCACCTTTTGGGAGAAGGGCTGGTAGAACTCGCGTATCACCTTCACCCAGTCTAGTTCGCCGGCGGCGATGCGGTCCAACTCGGCCTCCATCTGCGCGGTGAAGCCCACGTCCAGGATGTCCGGGAAGTGCTCGATGAGCAGGTCGTTGACCAGTACGCCGGTCTCGGTGGGCGTCAGGCGCTTGCCATCCCGCACCACATAGCCGCGCTGCTGCAGCGTCCCCAGGATCGGCGCGTAAGTGGACGGGCGGCCGATGCCGTATTCCTCCAGGGCGCGCACCAGCGTGGCTTCCGAATAGCGCGGCGGCGGCTGGGTAAAATGCTGTTCGGGCAGCAGCCGCTCCAGTTTCTGCGCCTGGCCTTCGCTCAGTTCGGCGGGGATGCGCGCCGTCTCCTCTTCCTCGCCCTTCTGATCCTCATCGCGGGCCTCCTCGTACACGATCAGGAAGCCGGGGAAGACCACTACCGAACCCGAAGCGCGGAACAGATAGGTGTTGGCGCCGTGTACGCCGGCCACCTCCACCGAGAGCGTATCATACACCGCCGGCGCCATCTGCGAAGCGACGAAGCGCTGCCAGATGAGCTGATACAGCCGGAACTGGTCGCGGTTGAGGTGCTCTTTCAAGGCCTCCGGCTGGCGCAGCACCGAGGTAGGGCGGATGGCTTCGTGGGCTTCCTGCGCGCCCACAGCTTTGGTCTTGTACTTCGGCGGCGTCTCGGGGACGAATTTGGCCCCGTAGCGCTCGCCGATGAACTGGCGCGCTTCGGCCTGCGCCAGCTCGGCCACGTTGGTCGAGTCGGTGCGCATATAGGTGATCAGGCCCACTGCGCCGCCCTGGCCGATGTCGATGCCTTCGTAGAGTTGCTGCGCCAGGGCCATCGTGCGCCGGGCGGTGTAACCCAGGCGGCGCGAGGCCTCCTGCTGCAGGGTGCTGGTGATGAATGGGGCGGCGGGATTACGCCGCCGCTCGCCGCGCTTGATCCTGGCGATAGTATAGCTGGCGGCCTCCAGCTCCTCCAGGATCGGGCGCACCGCCTCCTCGCTCTCCAGCACCGGGTCGGCGTCGTTGATCTTCGCCAGGCGGGCGATGAACGTCTGCTGCTCGGCCGGGGGGCGACCGTTTTCGGGGCGGAACTCGGCGGCGATGGTCCAGTATTCTTGCGGTGTGAAGGCCTCGATTTCGCGCTCGCGCTCGACGACCAGCCGCAGCGCCACCGATTGCACCCGCCCCGCCGACAGGCGGCTGCGTACCTTGCGCCACAGCAGCGGGCTGAGGTTGTAGCCCACCAGGCGGTCGAGCACCCGCCGCGCCTGCTGCGCATCCACCAGCGCCATATCGATGCCCCGCGAATGCGAGAAGGCCTCGGCAATCGCCGGCTCGGTGATCTCGTGGAAGACCACCCGCCGGGTCACCTTGGGGTCGATGCGCGCCGATTCCATCAGGTGCCAGGCAATCGCCTCGCCTTCGCGGTCGGGGTCGGTGGCCAGGTAAACCTCGGCGGCCTGGTCGGCCAGGCTCTTGATCTCTTTCACCACGGCGCGCTTTTCATTCGGCACGCGGTATTTGGGGGCGAAATCGTTGTCCACATCCACCGATAGCTGCGAGCGCAGCAGATCGCGCACATGTCCCACCGAGGCTTTGACCGTGTAATCCTTGCCCAGGAAGCGCCCCACGGTGCGCGCCTTGGCCGGCGATTCGACGATCACCAGCTTGCCGGAGCGTTTCTTGCCGCGCTCGTCCGGGCTAGGCGGCGTCAGCCCTTCATGCGCTTCGGTGCGCCCCATGCGGAACAGGGTCGTGCCGCAGACCGGGCAGGCGCCGCGGGTGGCCGGCGCCCCGCTCTGGGTGAACACCGCCTGAGGATCGACGATTTCGCGCTTGGTTTTGCATTTCACACAGTAAGCTTCCACTGAGATACCTCCTAGGTCGAGTAGTCGGCCTTTGGTTCGAAGACCGCCACATAGTTCATCCCGCCCACCTGGCGCACCAGCCCCTTCAGCTCCATCAGCGTCAGCGCCGCCGAGACCTGCTCGATGGACATTTCCGCCCGGGCGCGGATTTCGTCCACATGCACCGGTTCGTGCCCCAGGATTGCGTATAGCTTAGCCTCGGTGGCGTCCCCTGGCAGGACGGCGCGCGCTGCTTGCTGCTGGCTCACCTGGTTCAGGCCGAGCCGCGTCAGCAGGTCGGACACATTCAAGAAGATTTGCGCCCCTTCGGCGATCAGGCGGTTGGTGCCCTTGCTCTGTGGGGCATAGATGCTCCCCGGCACGGCGAACACCGGCCGCCCCTGCTCGCTGGCAAAGTTGGCCGTGATCAGCGCGCCGCTGCTCTCCCCGGCTTCGACCACCACCACCGCCTGCGACAGGCCAGAGATGATACGGTTGCGCGGCGGGAAATTGACCGCTTCGGGCGGCGTGCCGGGCGGGTAATCGCTCACCAGCGCCCCCTGCTGGCATAGTTGCTCCGCCAGGCGGCGATGTTCGGGCGGATAGACGATATCCACGCCGTTGCCCAGCACCGCCAGCGTCCTGCCCCCGGCTTTCAGCGCCGCCTGGTGCGCGGCGGCGTCGATGCCCCGCGCCAGCCCGCTCACCACGCTGACGCCGCGCTGCGCCAGGGCTGCCGCCAGCTCGCCGGCCACCTGGCGGCCGTAGGCCGTCGCCCGTCGCGTCCCCACGATGGCGATGCACCACTGATCCGCTTCGCTGATCTCGCCGCGCAGGTACAGCACCGGCGGCGGCTGGTCGATCTCCTTCAGGCGGCGCGGGTAGGCGGGGTCCTCCCAGGTCAGCACGCGGATGTCCTGACGCTGAACGGCCTCCCACATTTGCTCATCCACGCCCTCCTGGCGCGCCTTCACCACGCCTTCAACCAGCCGGGCGCTCAGCCCGGCGGCCTCCAGCTCCTCCGGCGTCGCCTCCCAGGCGGTCTGCGCGTCGCCGAAATACGCCAGCAGGGCGCGCATCCTGGCGGAGCCGATGCCGCGCACCAGGTTGAAGGCAATCCAGTAGCGCAGGGTTTCGTCTTGCATGTGAGTCTGGTTTGGATGGGGTCAGATCAATCCAGGCAGCAGGTGGGCGCGGATCAGCCGGTTTTCCAGGTCGATCTCCTGGATGACCGACTGGATGGCGGGCAGCAGGATTTCGCCGCCCTCGCCGCGCACTACGTACACGTCATTGGCCGCGGTGCTCAGGATTTCGTGAACCGTTCCCAGCTCCTGGCCTTCGTCGCTGACCACGCGCAGCCCCAACAACTGGTGGTGATAGTACTCTCCCTCGGGCAAAGGGGGGCGGTCGGCGGCGGTGACGTACACCAGGGCGTTGCGCAGCGCGCCCACCGCTTCAGGGGTGTCGTAGCCCTCGAAGGCCAGCAACAGCCCCTTGCCGTGCGTCCGGCGGCTGCGGATGCGCAGGCGTTGGCGCTGCTCGCCGACATACACGCTCACCCCGCGCGCCAGGCGCTCCGGGAAGTCGGTGATCACCTCCAGCAGCATTTCGCCGCGCACCCCGTGCGGATGGCGCAGCTTGCCGACCACCAAGAATTCAGGCTCACCGACCGGCGGCGAGCCTGCTCCCTGCTCCATTGACCTGTTTTTATTCACTCTGGGTGTGCTCACGGAGCCGCAGCGGCGATCAATCCGGCTCGACGATATCCAGGGTGACGCGCTTGCCTTCCTGGGCGGCGGCCACGCGCAGCAGGGTGCGAATCGCCCCGGCGACGCGCCCGCTCTTGCCAATGATCCGCCCCATATCCTCTTTGGCCACCTGCAGGCTCAGGATCACCTGCGCCCCGCGGCGGTACTGGGTGACGCGGACCTGGGTCGGGTCATCCACCAGGGAGCGGGCGATGAATTCTACCAGCTCTTGCACAGCTCACCTCCCAAGAAAGCCCGTGTCCGGGCTCTGGATCAGCTTCGCCGCTCGGGGTGTCTATTTCCGGGCGGTGCGTTCGGTTTTGGGGTTGACGTTGCGCGCCGCCTCGGCTGCGCTGGCCTCGGCCAGCAGGGTCTGCAGGTCTTCACCCTTCTTGAAGCGCTCGTAACGTTCGAGGGTGCCGGCGCTGCGGAAGATCTTCACTACCGATTCGCTGGGCTGGGCGCCTTTGCTCAGCCAGTCGAACACGCGATCCTCTTTGATCTGGATCGTCGCCGGTTCGGTGCGCGGGTTGTACATGCCCAGGATTTCCAGGAAACGCCCATCTCGCTGGGCTTCTTTGTCCGCCGCTACGATGCGGTAGCTGGGCTGCCCCTTTAATCCCGTTCTGCGTAGTCTTAAACGTACCATGAAACTGATCTCCTTACGAAACTGAGTTCACGAAATTTAGTCCGATCATCCAAACATCCGCGGCAACCCGCGCATGCCAGATTTCTTCAGGGTCTTGAACAGCTTCTGCGCCTCGCGGAACTGCTTCAGCATGCGGTTCACGTCTTGCACTTCGGTGCCCGAACCGCGGGCGATGCGCCGACGGCGCGAAGCGTTCAGGATGTCCGGCCGACGGCGTTCCTCGCGGGTCATCGAGTTGATGATCGCCTCGGTCAGCTTGAGTTGCCTCTCGGCGTCTTGCGGCGAGATCTGCCGCGCCATCTGCCCCAGGCCGCCAGGGAGCATCTCCAGGATCTGCCCCAGGGGGCCCATCTTGCGCAACTGGCGCAACTGGTCGGCGAAATCCTGCAGGGTGAATTCGCCGGACATCATCTTCTCGGCCTGCTCGCGGGCCACCTTTTCGTCGTAGGCGGCCTCGGCGCGCTCGATCAGGCCCAGGATGTCGCCCATCCCCAGGATGCGCCCGGCCAGGCGCTGGGGATCGTAGGCCTCGATGGCGTCCAGCGCTTCGCCGGTGCCCAGGAACTTGATCGGCACGCCGGTCACCGAGCGGATCGAGATCGCCGCGCCGCCGCGGGCGTCGCCTTCGATCTTGGTCAGAAACAGTCCGGTGAGCGGCACCACTTCACGGAAGCCTTTGGCGATGTTCACCGCCTCCTGGCCGATCATCGAGTCCACCACCAGCAGCACTTCTGCCGGGTTGACCTTGCTCTGGATGGCGCGCAGCTCGTCCATCAGCGCCTGGTCGAGCTGGGAGCGGCCGGCGGTGTCCAGGATGACCACGCTGTAGCCGCCTTTTTGCGCCTGCTCCACCGCCCGACGCGCCAGATCGGGCGGCTTCACCCCTGGCTCGTACACCACGGGCACGTTGAGGCGCTCGCCCAGCGTCTCCAACTGGCGCACGGCCGCCGGACGGTAGGGGTCGCACGCCACCAGCATCACCCGCTCGCCCTGTGAGCGCAGCAACCGCGCCAGCTTGCCGGCGGCGGTGGTCTTGCCCGAGCCTTGCAGCCCCACCAGCATCAGGGTGCGCGGTCGCGGCCCGCTCAGGTTCAGCCGCTCCGCCGGGCCGAGCGTCTGGATCAGTTCCTCGTGGACGATCTTCACCACCTGCTGGCCCGGGTTGAGCGCCTTCGAGACCTCCTGCCCCACGGCGCGCTCGCGCACCCGCCCGACGAAATCCTTTACCACGCCGTAATTGACGTCGGCTTCCAGCAGCGCCAGGCGCACCTCGCGCATCGCCGCGTCGACATCCGACTCGGACAGCTTGCCGCGTCGACGCAGGCCGTTGAAGACATCTTCCAGGCGTTGGGTCAAGTTCTCAAACACGAAACTGAATTTTAGCCTGTAAGCCGCGTTCGGTCAAGGTTTTTAACAAACCATATTAGATGAAACGCTCGCAGTCAACGGCGGCATCTGGCATGTCTGCGCTTATGCCGAGCGCAGCCGGAGCATACGCACAGCCGAGGTCCGGCGCCTTTCGGCTGCGCAGAGAACGCTCCGTTCAGGGTGCCGGGCGTAACTATTCCCTTGTAGAAGTGTTCTGTGTTTGGAACGATAAGATCAATCGAAATCCGCAATTCCGCCCGGAGGAAACCATATGCCCAAAGTTGCCCTGGTGACCGATAGCACTTCTTATATCCCCCCAGAGTATATCCGCCAATACGATATCAGCGTTGCTCCCCAAATCTTGATCTGGGGCGAGGAGACTTTTCAAGACGGCGTGGACATTCAGCCCGATGAGTTCTACACTCGCCTGAAGACGGCCAGGATCATGCCCTCCACCTCCCAGGCCACGCCCGGTACCTTCCATAAGATCTTTAGCAACCTGCTGGAACAGGATTATCAGGTGCTGGCCATCTTGATCTCCGAGAAGCTCTCCGGCACCATCGCCTCGGCGATCCAGGCGCGCGAAAACTTCCCCGGCGCGCCGATCGAGATCGTCGATTCGTACACCACCGCCATGGCGATGGGCTTCCAGGTGCTCAGCGTCGCCCGCGCTGCTGCCGAGGGCGCCACGCTGGCCGAGTGCAAGGCGCTGGCCGAAGAGGCCCGCAAGCACACCGGCGTGGTCTTCGCTGTGGATACGCTGGAATTCCTGCATCGCGGCGGGCGCATCGGCGGCGGCAGCCGCTTCCTGGGCACAGCCTTGAACATCAAGCCCATCCTGGAAGTGGTCAACGGGCGCGTCGAAGCGGTCGAGCGCGTGCGCACGCGCCAGAAATCTTTGGATCGCCTGCTGGACCTGGTGCAGGAGCGCATCGCCGGCCGCACGCCGGTGCGCCTGGCCACGCTCCACGCCCAGGCGCCCGAAGAAGCCCAGAAGTTGCTGGAGATGGGCGGCAAACGCTTCGACGCTATCGAGAGCATTTTCTCCGAGGTCAGCCCGGTGGTGGGCACCCACGCCGGCCCCGGCACCGTCGGCCTGGCCTTCATGGCCGGGATGTAGCCAGTTTTAAGTTACAATAGAGGGGCTGTTGGATGCTGCCTGCATCCCGCAGCCCCTCTATTTCAATTCTGCCCACCGGCGCAGCGGCGGAAAAACAACCCAAACGTGCTGCGTCCTGAATGCGCCGGAGGCGAACCTGATGGTATGCCCGATTTTCCCACGCTCACCTTCCTGCCGGTCGAGTGTCTGCTCATCCACGAGCGGCACGACGACCAGCGCGCCTATCCCTTGATCCTGCGCATCCGCGCCAGCGGTGTGTTCCGCAATCCGCCGATCGTCTCGCCGCTGGGCGATGGCAGTGGGTGTTACATGGTGCTGGATGGCGCCAATCGCGTCACCGCCCTGCGCCAGATGGGCTTCCCGCACGCTCTGGTGCAGGTGGTGCAGCCGGATGATCCGGGCCTGACCTTGCAGACCTGGAACCATGTCGTCTGGGAGATGAACGCCGCTCGCTTCATGAACCATCTGCGCCGCATCCCTGGCCTGCGCCTGGCGCCCTTGCAGGTTGCTGACGTTCAGCCGAACCTGGAGCAGGAGTGTGGGCTGGCGCAGGTGGTCAGCGCCCGCGGCCGCTCCTACGCCGTCTGCGCCCCCGCCTCTGACCTGGAGGCGCGCGTCCACCTGCTGAATGAGCTGGTGGACAGCTACAAAGACCGGGCGCGCTTCGACCGCACCAGCCTGCGCGACGCCCGCCAGTTGCTCGAAATCTACCCCTCCTTCTGTGGCCTGGTGATCTTCCCCAGCTTCGAGATCGACGATCTGCTGCGCCTGGCAGGGCGGGGCTACCTGCTGCCGGCGGGCGTCACCCGCTTCACGATCTCGCCTCGCGCCCTGCACCTGGACTATCCCCTGGAGGAACTGGCGGCAGACAAGCCGTTGCAGGACAAGAACCAGGCCCTGCACCGCTGGATTCAACAGCGCCTGGCGCATAAAGGGGTGCGCTACTACGCCGAGGCCACCTACCTTTTCGACGAATGACGACCCCTAAGGGGCGTGGAGCGAAGCACACATCCTCAATATCCCTGAATGACCCCGGAGTTTTATGGACATCTTCTTTGCCGATCCATCGGAAGTACCCTTGCCGCCCGACGAGGTGCGCATCCGTGAGTTGAACGTGGAAGTTTCCCCCGAGGGGAAGCGCCTGCGCGTCTATCTGGAGGTCGATCCCTTTCAGCGGCGGCCCAACGCCGAGCTGGCCTTGTTCGATCGGGATGGCCGCGAGGTCTCCAGCGTGAGCATCATCGAGAGCATGACCCGCAAGATGGAGCTGGTGATGCACGTGCGCGACGCTGCCCCCGGCGCCTGCACCTTGCAGGCGACGCTGTACTACGCCTCGCTGCCCGAATCCGCCGCCAGCCCCGAGGAAGCGGCCGGCTCGCTCGAGATCGAGCGCCATATCGTCGACGCACGCCAGGTGGCCTTCGAGATCCCTGCATGAGAACCCTGCTGCGCCTGGGGCCTTTCCTGAGGCCTTACCGCTTGCAGGCTGTCCTGGCGCTGGGCGTCACCCTGGCGCTGGCCGGTCTGCTGTTGCTGGTGCCGGCGATCATCCGCCAGGTGATCGACGTGGGCCTGATGCAGGGGGATCGGCGTTTCCTGGCCGGGGCGGCGCTGGCGATCCTGGGCATCGGCGCGCTGCGCGCGGCGCTGATCTACGCCCAGCGTTATCTGGGCGAATGGCTCGCCAGCCACATCGGCTACGACCTGCGCAACCGGCTGTACGATCACATCCAGCATCTGCCCTTCAGCTTCCATGACCACACCCAAACCGGGCAGTTGATCAGCCGTTGCATCGAAGACGTGCGCGCCGTGGAGCGCTTCACCGGCTTCGGCCTGATCGAGTTGATCCGCCTGGGGCTGCTCATGCTGGGCATCATTGGCCTGCTCTTCTGGCAGTCGCCGCGCCTGGCGGCCATCGCCCTGCTGCCGATGATCCCGCTGGTGGGGATCACCACCGCCTTTGGCCGGCGCGTGGGCGATTACTTCATGAAGGTGGACATCGCCCTGGGCGATCTATCATCGCAGGTGCAGGAAAACGTCACCGGCGTGCAGGTGGTGCGCGCTTTCGCCCGCGAGCCCTACGAGATCGACCGCTTCGCGGTCAAGAATCGCACCCTGTATAAGGCGCGGATCAAGGTGGTCAGCATCTTCTCGCGGGTGATGCCCACCACCCATTTCCTGGTGGCCAGCGGCACGATCCTGATCCTGTGGTTTGGCGGCAACATGGTGTTGCGCGGCGAGATGACCGTCGGCGAGATGGTAGCCTTCAACGGCTATCTGCTGCTGCTGGCGGCGCCGGCGCAGCAACTCACCTGGCTGGTCAACGCCGCCGGCGAAGCCGTCGCCGGACTGCAGCGCAGCTTCGAAATCCTGGATCTGCAGCCAGAGATCACCAGCCCGCCGGCGGCGATCGCTCTGCCCAACCTGCAAGGGCGGGTCGAGTTCGAGCACGTCAGCCTGCATTACCCCGACCAGACCATCCCCGCGCTGGAGGGGATCGACCTGTGCGTGGAGCCGAATCAGGTGGTCGCCTTGATCGGCCCCACCGGTTCGGGCAAGACCTCGCTGGTCAACCTGATCCCCCGCTTCTACGACCCCAGCCAGGGGGTGGTGCGGGTGGACGGGGTGGACGTGCGCCAGATGGACCTGATCGCCCTGCGCCGCCGCATCGGCATCGTGCTGCAAACCTCGCTGCTCTTCTCCACCACGATCGCCGAGAACATCGCCTACGGGCGGCCCGACGCTGCCCAGGAGGAGATCGAAGCCGCTGCCCGCGCCGCCCAGGCGCACGAGTTCATCACCCAGCTTCCCGACGGCTACCAGACCGTGGTCGGCGAGCGCGGCGTCACCCTCTCTGGCGGCCAGCGCCAGCGGGTGGCCATCGCCCGCGCCCTGCTGATGGACCCGCGCATCCTCATCCTGGACGACTCCACCTCCAGCGTGGACACCGAGACCGAGCGCCTGATCCAGCAGGCGCTGGAGAAGCTGATGGAAGGCCGCACCACTTTCGTCATCGCCCAGCGCCTGTCCACCGTGCGCCGCGCCGACCTGATCCTGGTGATGCAGGACGGGCGCATTGTGGAGCGCGGGACGCACCAGGAATTGCTGGCCCAGGGTGGGCTGTACCGCGAGATTTACGAGTTGCAGCTTCGGCAGCAGGAAAGGCTGGTCACCTAGCATGGCGCAGGTTGCTCCACCCGTCGAAGAAACGCTGCTCAAAGGCTACGATCCGCAGGTCGTGCGCCGCCTGGCGGCTTACTTCCGCCCCTACACGGCGCAGTTGCTGGTCTCGCTGGTATTGATGATGTTTAACTCGGCTGCCGCCGTCGCCGGGCCGTACCTGGTGAAGATGGCCATCGACTCGGGCATCGACGCCGGCGACCCCGCAGCGTTGCGGCGCACCGTGCTGCTCTACCTGCTGGCGATCTGCGTGCAGTGGCTGTCGATCTTCCTGCGGGTCAACATCATGGTGCGCATGGGGCAGTCGATCATCTACGACCTGCGGGCGCAGCTTTTCGAGCATCTGCAATCGCTCTCGCTGAGCTTCTATAGCCGCTTCAGCGTCGGCCGGGTGATCACCCGGGTGATCAACGACGTCGGCGTGCTGCGCGAGTTCATCATCTGGGCCATGCTGGCCATCGCCCGCGATTTGTTCACCCTGATCGGCATCCTGATCGCCATGCTCAGCCTGAACCTGCGCCTGTCGCTGCTCACCTTCACCGTGCTGCCGGTGATGGCGCTGATCACCGTCGCCTTCCGCCGCCGCGCCCGCGAGAACTACCGCCGCGTGCGCCAGGCGATTAGCTGGGTGAACTCGGTGCTGGCGGAGAACATCAACGGGGTGCGCGTGGTGCAGGCTTTCTCACGCCAGGCGCACAACTACGCCTATTTCCGCGACCAGGTGAACCGCAATAACCTGGACACCAACCTGCAGGCCGCTCGTGTGGCGGCCTCCTTCCCCGCGGCGATCGATTTCCTGGGCGCGGTGGCCGTCGCCCTGGTGATCTGGCTGGGTGGGCGGGCGGTCTTGGGCGGCGAGGCGGCCTCCGGCGGCGCCATCACCCCCGGCGTGCTGGTGGCCTTCGTGTTGTACATCGAGCGCTTCTTCGAGCCGATCCGCGACCTGAGCCAGCGCTACGACTCCTTCCAATCCACCATGGCCGGCGGCGAGCGCATCTTCGCCCTGCTGGACACCCCTGCCGAAGTCCAGGACGCCCCCGATGCGATCGAACTGCCGCCCATCCGCGGCGAGGTGCGCTTCGAGAACGTCTCTTTCCACTACAGCGACGACCCCACGCTGGTGCTGGATGGCATCAATCTGGTGGTCCCCGCCGGGACGACCGTGGCGCTGGTGGGCAAGACCGGCGCCGGCAAGTCCACCCTGGTCAAGCTGGTCAGCCGCTTCCACGACCCCACCCAGGGGCGCATCACCATCGACGGCTACGACCTGCGCCGGGTCACCCAGGCCAGCCTGCGGCGCCAGATGGGCATCGTGCTGCAAGATCCCTTCCTGTTCTCCGGCACGGTGGCCGAGAACATCCGCTTCGGCCGCCTGGAGGCCAGCGACGCCGAGGTCGAAGCCGCCGCCCGGGCGGTGGGCGCGCATGATTTCATCGTGAAGCTGCGCCACGGCTACGATACGCCGGTGGAGGAGGGCGGCGTGGTGCTCTCGGTGGGGCAGCGCCAGCTCATCTCCTTCGCCCGCGCCCTGCTGGCCGACCCGCGCATCCTGATCCTCGACGAAGCCACTTCCAGCGTGGACACCCAGACCGAGCGCCTGATCCAGAAGGCGCTGGAGAAGCTGCTCAAAGGGCGCACCTCTTTCGTCATCGCCCACCGCCTGTCCACCGTGGTCAACGCCGACCGCATCGTGGTTATCGAAGACGGGCGCATCGTCGAGCAGGGCGCGCACCCCGAACTGCTCGCCCTGGGCGGCGTCTATGCCCAGCTCTACCGCACCGGATTCGATGCCTGAACATTTGCGCGCTGCCTGGTTGAAGGTATTGGTATAATGGGGGAGGGGAGATAGCGATGCATGCAGCGACAAACGTAGCCACGGTTGACCGGCGTAAGTGCACACACAACGTGACGATCCTGAGCGTGATAGGTCAGATTGCCGCTCGGTTTAAGCCTCAACGCATCATCCTGTTTGGCTGCTACGATCATAACCAGCCGCGTCCGGAAAGCAACGTCGATCTGCTGGTAGTCATGGACACGCCTACTCAAGGGAGGTGGCAGACTGCTACGAGGCAAAAGCTGCCTTTTTAATTGGCTGTTGTTGTGCGGCGATTCACACCGCCGGAGCTTAGCGAATGTCCGGGATGATACTTAAGAGTACATGTTGGGTAAGACGCTCATCCTATTTCACGATCTCAATATCGCTGATGAAGAGTGAGCCGCTTGGCGACTGGTCAAACAACACTGCGACCTCCTGAATCGCAGACAGATCGACGCCGGTGAAATCACGCAGAAGCAACCGGATCGATGTCAACGGGACGCGACCGGTGAACAAACCGCCCTCAAAGGGTTCGTTATCCTGCAACTCGCCTTGCGGGAATTGCAGTGCAGGCTCCTTTTGCCTGGTCTGCACTGTCGCAGAGTTGCCTTGGTCATCCGTCAGGCGAACCGAAAACGCCTGAAAGCTGTCTGGATTATTGAGCGGTGAGAGCGGATCGACCGCAGCGCGCAGGCTCACAGCGGTGAACTGGTTCAGGTCGCCTGCCTGCGGCAGCGAAAAGCGCAACTCCCCACCTGCTTGCGACCAGGAGAGAACGAGCATCGCCGGATTGCCGGGAATGGTCAGGTTGACGCGTTTACACGGCTCGCTGCCCGGTTTCACCATCGGAGTGTAATAGCCTGCTTCACAATAGAAGGCTGTGACAGCAACGGCGCTCACACTTCCCCCGGCGAGGTTGGTTTCCAGCTCTTTATCGCTTGCCGGCAGCAGCAACGGCAGTCGGTTTGGTTTTGACGCCAGGGCGGCTACCCTGGAGGGCAAGCCGTATAACTCGCCCGGCGCCGGCGCGCTCAAATCCATTCCCAGCCGGGAGACTGCTGCGCCCTCCAACCCGGTATCCTGGCTGAAGATCGTCTCCAGGAAATCTAGCGCATAGCTGCTGAGGAAGTCGCGCTGCGTCTCTGGTTCGAGCAGCGGTTCGCAATCCGGTCGTTCTGGGCGCGCTGCGGCTTCATTGTGCAGGATCTCGTTGAAGGAATTATGGTTGGCATGTTCCAGCCAGATGGACGAAGCCCAAGCGTTCTGCTCTGGGTCGAGGCGGGTAATCTCATAAAAGAGCTGACCTTCCTGAAGAAATACGTCGTCATCGCAAGCTGGCAAGATCACAGCCAACGGGAGACGTGCTCCGCCAGCTCCACCGATATTTGCCGACGGCGCAACCAGCAAAAGGCCAGATACCGGGCCATATCCATGTTTTGCATAGGCGTCCAGTGAGTCCAGCCTCGCATTTTGGATCAGCCAAAAAGCACCTTCGCCGCCCTGCGAGTGGCCGATAAAAGCCAGCCGGCTCAAATCGGTGCGACCTTTCAGCTCTACCCCAAAATTATTCAAGCCTCCGCTCGATGCCTCAGCCAGTGCCTTCAGATGCAGATCGACCAATTGATCCAGGCGTTCATTCGGAATCGGCTCGCCAAACCCAAGTGTGTACTCTGCATTGATATTGAGCGATAGCGCCACGTAGCCCTGATCGGCCAGCCTGCGCACTAGGTAATCGAAACCTCGATAATTGGGCTGTTCCACCTCGGGATCACACGGCCAGCGGTCCAGCATGTCTTCTTCTGTAAAAGGGCAGCCAAGATGGTTCCCGTGCAGGATGACGACCACCGGGTACGGAGCATCCTTTCCGCTTGGCACAGCGATCAGGCCATTCAAGCGCACCGGCATGTTGTGGAAACGGCTGTCTTTCGGAAACAGCGACTGGGTTATCGTCGTCTCGCCCAAATTGTATTCCACCGCGACCGGCGGGCTTCTCGTCTCGATGGTCACAGCCGTGGGCGTCGGTTGGATGGTTTCGCGAAGCGGCGCAGCGAATGGCGTGGCGGTTGGCGCCTGGAGCGGGTTCACAGCCGCAGGTGAACAACTCCCCAGGATGAGCGCAAGGGCTACAAGGATGAGGGACTTTCTAATGAATTCGGGCACCAATATCCTCCTGCGCGCAGCGGTCCGTAGTCGGATTAACCTCCCAGCGGGATAGCGACCAGCGTCAGAGCCATCGCTACCGACATCAACAGCAAGCCGGTCTTCCACGGGTTTGCCCCGGTGTATCTTCCCCAATGGAATCCCGCGATGAAGAGCATCAGGAACGACGCGAGGATCGAGAGGCGAATGGCCAACTCGTAGTTGTGTCGCAGCGCCAAAAGTGGCATGAACGAAGGGATCACGGCAACGACCGCCACCAGCACATGCCCCAACGCGCCGGTGAAATCCTCGCTCTTGAAGCCGATGCTGCGCGGCTGGCTGTCCCGCAGATGGACGAGAATGCTGCGATACAGCGCCTGGCGTTCGTTTTCGCCGGTAATCGGCTCGAGCAAGTAGTCCATGTCCCCGGCGATGACGTCCACCGCCTCTTGTTCTGTCCCGGCCGCCTGAATGTCTTTCAGCAGGCGATGTCTCTCGCCGCGCTCGAACAAGGAAAGCAGGGCGTACATGATCCCGTCGATGATGCCCCAGGCCAAAATTGCACCCAGCGCGCCTTTCAACAGCTCATCGACGATGTTGGAGGAGATGGGCTGTTCGAGCGTATCAGAAATCCAGAACAGTTTGAAGGCCAGTGTAAATGTCAGAAAGATCAGGATGCTGAATATCGTCTCGGACAGCCCATCGATTGGGTCGATCAGGCTTTCCAGGAAACTGTTTTTGGAGCTAAGCATGCGCCGCAGACGGAAAGTCTTCTCTTTCATCTGGCTTCGATCAAATAGAAGACCAGGCTGCCGCTTGGGGAGTTCAGGGTGATGGTGTTTTCCCGAATCATCGCCACGTTCGCCTGTTGCAGCGCAGCCAAATATTCCTGCTCCTGCTCCATGATATCTTGGGGGCAACGGAGTCGGCCGCTGCGAAGTCGCCCGATGGCAATCGTGTACGTGCCATCCTCATTTGCAGTGGCCGTGTAGTCTCCGTGATACGCATTGCAGCCTGCAAATCCGGCCAGCTCGCCCGCCTTGAATTGCAGCGTAATGGCCGTGCCGGGCGCCAGTGGCTGGGTGTTGATCGTCGATAGCGTCCAGACATCGGTTTCCAGGCGCGCATCTATCGTAATGCGGGTCGTGGCGTAGCTGCTCAGGCCGTCCGCATCGGTGACAAAAACGGCGACTTCGTAATCGCCGGCGCGATCGTAGATCGCCGAGATGCTGGAATCCGGCGAGGCCGGCAGATTCACGCCGTTGCCCAGGCTCCAGCTAAAGGAGACAATCGGGCTGCTCCCCGGCTGGGAGGCGGAAGCGTCGAACTCGACCGGCTCGCCGATGAAACCCTGTCCCGGACCGGCTATGTTGGCTTGCGGCGGCAGCGAAGGGGGCGGCGGTTCCGGGGTCGCGGTCGGCTGCTCGGGCGTGGGTACGGGCGTGTAGGTCGGCTGCGGAGGCGGCGGTGGCGGCGGTGGCGTTGCGGTGGGCGGCGCGGCGGTGGGTGTGGGCAAGGGCAAGATATGGATCTGCCCGGCGTTCGATCCAGTTTGACCGCGCTGGTCGGTCACCGCCAGGCGAACGTTGTATGCGCCCGGGTTGCGGTAAGTGTGTTGGACGACGACCCCGCTGGCAGTCGTCCCGTCGCCGAAATCCCAGCTCCAGGAGACCAGCGGCGCCTGCCCGCTGGAGGCCGAGCCATCGAACACGACCACCTGGCCGACCTGCGCTTGGGGCATCATCTGGATGACGGCCTGCGGCGGGGTGACCGCTTCGGAGCGATCCAACGGGTAGAGCGAGTAGTTCAGGAAGCCAGCATCGCCGGCAATCTGCAACGCGGTATCGGCCACAAAATAGCTGCGAGCGGAGCGCAGGATCGCAATCATCGCCGCTTCTTGTTGCTGTAAGGCGGGGTCAGGACAGGCGCCGGGGCCAAGATTGAGGTTGGTGATGCTGATCTGATTGAAGTTGGTTTGATAGTTGGCGCTCAGGTCTTTGCAGCCAGTATAACCGACCAAAGTGCCATTCGGATTGAACAGGGTGTGCGCTTCCTGAACGCCTGCGCTGCTGCGCGCATCGTTATAAGCCACCAGATACCAGTTACGCTCGATCAGCAGCGGGCGCTGATCAATCTGCGATTGCGTTGCCGTAGGCGCCAGCACGGTCGCTGTGCTGCTCGCTATCGGAGTCTCAGTGAGAGATGGGCCTCTTACAGCGTCGCCCAGCCACAAGGACCAGGTCGCGTACAGGCATAGCAACGCCAGCACGACGATCCCAGAAACCAATGTCCAAGTTGGGATCAGCCCTCTGACGATCAAAGTCCCGTCGAGCGTTTGGGGTGGCTGACCGGCGACCTGCACATTGACCGTGTAAGGATAGCCCTTTTCGCCTCCGAACAACGGACGGCGGGCGGGCCGGGCGCGATATTCCAGTTCCACGGCCTCACCGCTCGGCGCATTGATCTGCTGAGGCTCGTTTGGCTCGAAGCGCAGCGAATCCTGCGGGCTGTCCCAGTTGACCCGGAAGGTCGTCGGAATATTCGAGAGATTATGGATCCACACCTTCGCCGGCAGGTTTTGGTCTGGCTGGGCCGCTTCGAGGGCGCTCTCGAACGCAATGAACGCTGCGACGGTCAGCGTGCAGTCGATGGTGATGGTTTGATCGGGGGCCTCCTGGCTGGCGACCAGGATGCGAAACGGATATCTGCCAGCGCGTGCGCTGGGGTCGCGCGGCGGCTGGACAATCAACCGTGCGTCGCGTATTTCGCCTGGCTGCAACCTGATCATCGATTCGGGGGCGCTGACCCATCCCGACGGCGCGCCCTCGGCGGTCAGCCTGAGGGCATCTGCGGCGAAACCCTGGTTGATCAATACCACCGGGATTTCCAGCTTTTCGCCTGCCGTGACCGCGTATTGCACGCCATTCAGCAGGACGCCGATGCGCCCTTTGACTTCGAGACCTGCCACCGTCAGGGCGACCTGCGCCTGAGCGGTCTGGGAAGGGGCAATTGTGCTGGTCGCCTGAAGCTTCAGGGTGTATCGCCCGATCTGAACGTTCGGCGGCATTGGCGGTCTGATCGTCAGCAGGATCTGTCGCTGCTCACCAGGTTGGAGCAATGCCACCGGCTGCTCTGTGGACACCCAGACCAGCGGTATCCCTTCGATGCCGATTCTCAACTGGTCTGGCGTGCTGCCGCGATTAATGAGAGTCACAGGGATTTCCAATATCTCGCCTGGCGCGATGGAATACTGGCTGGCGGGCGTGGTGAGCACAATCGTTTCTTGATCAGCGCTGTTCATATCCAATTCTTCTCTTCTACTTCTGCACCTTTTCGGTTTTTAGCCGGGTGGATAACAGGGCAGGTTTCAACTGCCCTGTTACCCCTGCTGCTTCATCTTCCAGTGATCATCGCAGCGATCGAAGCATAGACCCTCGGTAAATCCCCGATGACGAAGGAGCACCCCGGCGATTACTCCTCAGCAAAGGCGGCCATAAGCTGCTCTTCCTGTTCCTTGGTCAGATTGGAGGCGATCAGCTCGAACTCGAAACCCTTGAGCTCGGCGAGCACCTTGTCCTGCACGGCGTCGGTGGTCATCAAGAACAGCGCCGAGGTGCCCTCGGTGACCTTTTCACGGGTTTGTTTGATGAAATCATCGCTGATGCCGTAATCGGCCATCTTACCGCTCAGGGCGCCTATCGCCGCGCCTACAGCCAGGCCGAAAAAGGGCACGAAGAAGATCAGGCCGAAGAGCATGCCCCAGAAGGCGCCCTGCATGGCGCCCACCCCTGCCAGGTTGACCAGTTGCTTGGTCTTGGGTTTGCTCTTGCCGGCAGGCCAGGTGACGATGGCGGCGTCCACGATCTTGATCAGCGCCATCTTCTGCAGGGATTGAATCTTTTCCAGCATCTGAGCAGCCCCCTCGGGGGTGTTGAACTTGAGTACAGTCAGTGTTGTCATTTCTCTCTCCAAATAGTAAAGTTGATGTCATTAGTTGTGCCTGGTTGGTGCTCGTTACGCGATCATCCGTTCATCCGTTAAACCGATACCTCCTTGCCTCACATAAACATCACCATGGCTACATACTCCCAAAGCGGCGCCAATTTTTATTCATGGCGCCAGGTTCAGCCTCTGTTGCAGGTCGATCAGGGCTTTCTGCGGGGTCTGAAGCAAGCCGACGTTCGAGCGATCCAGATCGACGATCACCAAAAAGACGACCGAGACAATTATCACTACCATGATCAACGCCAGGAGATTGTGCTTTTCCCGATAACTGTCGTACACGCCGATCAGTACCATGGTCAAAAAAGCCACCAGGTAGAGGCCCAGCATCATGATCGACGGAACGCGCCAGCCTAGCTCGGCGTTGATGCGGTCGCTGTGCAGATCGATGACTTGATTCAAAGCCGAGAGATACAAGGCCATTGTCGGTCCAGCATCTATCTTTTTTACAATTTCTTCCGCATCCAACCACAGTTCATCATGGATCTCTTCCGATCGGGCAATCGCCATTGCCGTAGCCGACCGATCGAGCGCCTTGAGGCGCATATCGACATATTCACGTAGGAGCTCGCGCGACATACCATCGTAAGGCTCAGGCAGATAACCGGCGCGCAGGTAGGCGGTGCCAATAGCGTTGGCTTCGACCACGATCAATTGCCGTCTCTGGTTAAAATTCCCAACCGCGATATTGGTGACAAACGCCAGCAGGAAGCCCAATAGCGCCAAGGCGGCGCCAACCACTGCGCCAACGCCTGCTTCAGCTTGATCCGGCCAGCGCTTCTGGATCAGCTTTCCCAGGCGGAAGCCTGTTTCAGCAGACAGGAACAAGAAGGCCATCGTTAGAAGATAAACAGACCAGATCGGTAACAAATCCAATGGTTGGTTGTATCCCATCTTTTTATCCCCTCGCTTCGAAAGAGCGAGATATGGTCAGCTGGAAGGAGTGGTCGCCGTACACGTTGCAAGAGGGTACAAGCGACCACTCACTATCCGGTAGATTGCAGCAAGGCCCTCCGAATTACTGGATTGTGATCGTCACCGTATCCATTGAGGTCTGGCCATAGAAGTCCACTACGGTCAGGGTAACCGTATAGACCCCTGGGGCGGCAAAGACGTGCTCGACCAGGACTCCCTCGGAGGTGGTGCCATCACCGAAGTTCCAGGTATAGCCAGCCAGCCAGCCAGCCGGGCTTGAGTCGCTGGCGTCGAAGATGATCACCTCGCCCGCCAGCCCCTGTTCCGGGGCAGAGATCACCGCCTGGGGCGGTGTCTCCGCTGGCAGCGTGGCGATCGGCGGCATAGGCTCCGCTGTGGGCGGGGCAGGCTCAGGCGTCGGCGTTGGCGGCTCAGGGGTCACAGTGGGCAGCGGCTCAGGGGTCACAGTGGACGGCGGCTCAGGGGTCACAGTAGCCGGCGGCTCTGGCGTTTCGGTAGGCGGCGGCTCGATCGGCAGGACGGGCGCCGGCCGGTTGTAGTACACCAGCAGGCCGCCAAGGGTGCCGATCACAAGCTGGTTGTTGACTTGTGAGATGCGGTTGGCCGTTTCCAGCATCGCCAGGTAGGACGATTCCTGCTCCATCACACCGGGCGGCTCGGCGCAGAACACCTTGGTCGTCACCGCCGGCCCCACCTGGAAATAGCTCAGGATGGGGGACGTGTAAGTGTTGCAGCCGGCGGTGCCGCGCAAGGTGCCGGAGCCGCCATCCGGATTGATGGCAAAATCGGCGGTGATGGTGGTGCCTGGCCGCAAGGGGATATTGCGCATCGAGACCAGCCACCAGCGGGTGCCGTTCAGGGCGGTGAGCGGCCCGCCGCTGGGCGGCGCCTCGGGCACGAAGGCGGTGTAGTTGAGCATCTGGCCATCGCCGTAGAAAATCTGCAAGGTATCGCCCAGGATGCGATATCTTTGGGCGCTATCCAGCGCCAGGTAATACTGCATTTCCTGCTCAGGCAGCCCGGCGGGGCAGCCTGGGTTGTTCGTCCGGGCGGGGAGATTGATCTTGATCTCTTTCAGGCTGGCGGCGTACACGGCGTTGTAATCGTTGCAGCCGGTCCCGCCCACGATCAGCCCCGAGGGGACGCCCGGCTGGCGCACGAACTGGGCGGTGAAATCCGCTCCGGCCACCGGCGCCTGTGGGTTGCTCACCGGACCCAGGGCGGTCAGCCGCCAGTTTGTGCCCTCCAGGGGAGCGCGGTTGGCGACAAAAGTCAGCAGGCCTTTCTCGGAGGTGATAATCAGGGTCTGGCCAAACACCTGGTAACTTTGGGCGGCCCTCAGCAACTCTAGATAGGTCGCCTCGGTCTGCATGACGGTCTCTGGGCAGCGCACTTTGGTCGAAGCCAGCTCTGTGACGGTCAAGCGGTCCTCTTCGACGGTGTAGCCGCCGCGATAATTGTTGCACATCGCCACCCCGCCGACCGCTCCCTGCCCAGGCTTGGCCTCCGGGTCGAACAGGGCAGTCGTGGGCACCAGGCCGACGGTGTTGCGCACCCCGTTCATCGTCACCAGGGTCCACAGGGTGTTCTCCAGCGTCAGGCTGCGCGAGGTATAGACCAGCACCCCACCATCGTAGGTTATTTTCAGCCTTGCGCCCTCGATCTGGTAGGTCTTGGCGCTTGACAGGGCCTTTAGATAAGCCGCCTCTTGTTCCATGCCCTGGGTGCAGGCCATCATGGTCGAGATCGCTTGCTCGATTTTAATCTGGTTATCCTGCAGGGTGTAGCTGGCGACGTAATTGTTACATCCGGATGTTCCGCTGAGATTGCCCTGCTCGCCGAAGATCGCTGTGATGATCACGCCGCTTTCGACCTCAGTGGGGTTGTTCGGATCGCCCATGCTTTCCAGCACCCATACCGTGTCCACCAGGGGCGTCTCCCCTGCGACGAAGACCAGCTTGCGCTCGGCACCGTCGCCCACTGCGTAGAAGACCTCCAGCCGGCCTTCGGGGGTGAAGGCAATCCGTTGGGCGCCTTCCAGGGCCGCCAGCACGGCGGCTTCCTGGTTCATGCCGCGCTCGCAGAACATCATTGTCGAGGCAATCGGACCGCTGACGGTGAGTTGGTCGCCGGCGAGTTCGTAGGCGGTGGTGTAATTGTTACAGCCGCCCGATCCGCTGAGCGTTCCATCGGAGGAAAACAGCGCAGTGACGACAGTGCCTTCTTCTACTACAGCCGGGTTGGCTGCATTCCCAAAAGCCACCAGCAGCCAAAGCCTGTCCACTAATTGGGACGCCAGATCGGCGGTCGGCTGGGGCGTGGGAGCGACTTCTTCGGTCGGCTCCGGCTCGGGGGTAGCTGTGGCCGCCGGGGGCGGCTGGGTCGGTGGAGCGGGCGGCTCTGTGGGCGGCGGGGCCGGTCGGCAGGCAGCCATCAGCAGGGTAAATATCACGATCAAGCTACTCCACCATATCATACGTGTCTCTTTCATCCCTAACGCACCTTTCATACTCTTAGATCTCCTTGTGATTTTCGAACTTAAAACCCTGATCCAAAGCAGGCATACGAACAATCTAACGGTTGGCAGCCTCGGGGTCGCTTGACGGTGTCACTTCCGCGGCCTCCTTTCTTAGATAAGCGGAAATGTTTTTGACCGCCGTTAAGGCCATTTGGCCGATATTTTGGCCTGCCTGCTGCTCATCAGCGATCAACCCCAATTCCTTCAAGTCTATGCGACCTTGCTGATCGAGGATTTCCAGGTCGGATCGTAGTAAGTATTTGGTATAGACATCGATGCTGGTCACCAGCAAGATCATCACCACCGGGCCATACAGCGCGCCAATGATGCCCATCACCCCCAGGCCGCCCAGTACGCTCAAAATGACCAGTGCCGGGTTGAGCTGTGCGCCCTTGGGGATCAAGCGATGCCGCAAGAGGGTGTCCAGGTTGGTCACTATCACCAGGAAGGCCACGATCACGAATATCCCTTGCCACACATTTCCGTTGACGATCAAGATGAGCCCCACTGGCCAGGCTATCAGGGAGACGCCAATCAGCGGCACCAACGATAGCAGCATTGAGAGCAGGGTCAGGAACAGGACGAAGGGCACGCCAGCGATCCATAGAATCAGGCCCATTGTCAGGCCCTGGGCGATGGCGATGATGAAGTTGCCCTTGAACATGGCTTTGATCATGATGTCGATCTTATCCATGAATAACTGGGTGATCTCTGGCGGGAAGGGCACGATATCCAGAATGTCCTGCTTGCCAGGGCGCTTGTAGCGCGGCAGAAGGACGTAGATGATCACCAGCACCACCAGCCCGTTCACGAAAATGCCCGGTAGCGAACGCCCCAGACTGATCAGGACGCCGCGCAGCCAGGTGGCGAGCCAGGAGGTGACCTGGGCGATGGTCTCGGCGAGCTGGATCTCTTCCAGGTGCACGTTTCCCGAGGTGAACGAGCGTATCACCCGCTCTAGCCAGCCGTTCACCCCGCCCAGCGAAAGATCCAGGGTGGTGATATCCAGGCCGCTGAACAGTATGGTCGCCTGACTGACGGCGCCGCCGACGATCACCACTGCCGGAATGGCGATCAGCAGGATAAAGATGAGCATGGTCAGCCCGGTGGCCTTTATTTCGCTGCCGTTGATCCACCTTCTGGCCAACACCCAGTTGTACAGCGGCTTCAACAGGATCACCAGAGCGACCGCCAGCAAGATGGCCTGCACGAATTGCCACACCAGGATCAGCGCCAGGATGGCCAGGACGGCCACCATGCTGAAGAAAAAGATCCGTTGCCTTAAGAAACGCCCACGCATTGGATTGTTTACCTGAGATTGACGTAACGTCCCCGCACCCTGCGGATCTCAAATTGCGCCAGGATTCCGGTGATCAGGAAAGTCACGAAGACCATGAAAATCGGCGCAGAGAACGGGATGCGAGCGGACAGGTAGTCTGGGCCAACGCCCCACGTCTGCGGAAAGAGATGGGTCAGGCCCAGCAGAATCGCATACGCGCCGGACAGCGTGGTGGCCAGTATGATCACCCAATCTCCCATGCGGTTGCCAAAGAAACCCACCAAGCCGGCGCCGGCGATCAGGGCGACGAGGCTCAGGAAATCTGGCAAGCGCACAGGAAGTAGCGACAGGACGACCATCGCCAGCGTAGCCCCCAGGAGCACGCCGGCGAAATGGAGCACCATTTTGACCAGCAGGTAGCCAGCTAAGGCAGCGACCCCACCCACCACCAGGCTGATCAGCAGGCGAGTCGCCGATGGCTGAGATGAAAGTAACCACATTGACAGTTGGAAACCCAACACAAACCCTCCCACGGCCAGCGCAAAGCGAAACAACCGACCGCCGTACACCAGCAGAAACACCCCGGAAGCGATCAGTAAAATATCCAGCAGGAACATGGTTTTTCTCCTTTCGTGCGCGGCTTATGCCTTCACGAATTGGGCGGCGCCCGCCACAGCAGCAGGCTCTCCCTAGGGGGGCCGTGGGCTTAACGGCTAGCAGCACGCCGCAAAGTAGTTGGTTAGCGCGCTATTCCCTGCGCTGAGCGAGCGACTGGAAAACTTGCAACACGCCGCCCACCAGCGAGATGATGGCGACGACCCAGATCAGGGTGACGACGCTGGCCAGGTTGGTGTAATTGGCGACCAGCACTCCGCCAAAGATCAGGCTCAACATGCCCATGATCGCTGCGCCCCAGCCGCCGCCCTTGAACGCCATCACCAGGGACACAGCGCCGACGATCAATCCCTGGATGCCCAGGAACAGCACCACGATCATGGGAATGGCGATGGCGCTGACCAGCGGGAAACGCAGGACGTAGAAGCCGGCCACGATGCTCAGGATGCCAGAAAACAGCTTCCACCCCCACGCCTGCCGATCGACGAACATGTACACCAGCGTGAAGATGCCGGTAAAGATCCAGTAGTAGCCCAAGACGATCACCAGCACCAGCACTGTTTTGACCGGAGCGGTCAGTAGAAGAACTCCCAGAAGGATGTTCAATATCCCATCGATTAGGCCCAACCACCACGGCGCACGGTGGGTCTCGAAGGTCAATGCGTTCGAATCGGTTGACATTTCGTTCACTCCTTGTGTATGTGAATTGAGAATGGCGCAGGTGGCCTCATCGAGCACCTGGCCTGTGCGCTAGATGCCCAGGATTTGCCTCTTCTTTGCTTGAAACTCCTCCTCCGTGATCAAACCCTGATCCTTCAATACAGAGAGCTTCTGGATCTTAACCAGTTGCTCGTCGAAGTTATCCGCGGCTGGCGCTGCCGGTTCCTGTTGCTGCGCCGCCAGGGCTTGTTGCTGGGCTTGCAGCTCCGCCAGTTGTTGCTGCTGTTGTAAAGCCTGCTGCTGAGCAGCTGCTTTCTGTTTGCCTGCGCCGCTGACCGCGCTAACCGTGGCAGTTGCTGTGCCGGCGATCACTGCGGTCCTGGCCGCAGTGCCGATCAGACCAGGACCCCGCCGTACGGATACCGTTGCTCTGCGTCTCATCGAGTTTCTCTCCTTTTGTTCGACCGTTTCGGTCAATGAAATGATTTGAATGGAATGCCTTGAAATTGCTCCTGCCTTCCATATTACTCCACGATGCCTGCAGCTTCCAGCGCGGCTTTTGCGACCGCGGCCGGGATTCGAGCATTGTCCACCAGCCTGCCGTTCGCGCGGATGATGGCGTTGCTCAACCGGGCGGCCCAGACGTTCTCGAACACCATGATCGCAGCAGAACTATTGGATTGCAACATCTCCGAAGCCAGGGAGATATCTTCTTCGTTCAGAAGACCGTCGATCTCGCCCTCCAAGGCCTCGAAAACGGCGGCTTCGTCATGGGCCAAGTCGCTGAGCTCGAACGTCTTGATCCGACCATCGGCGTCTTTCTTGATGAACACCAGATCGATGATGCGGATTGTCCCATTGTTGACCAGTTCCGCCAGCGCGGGGGCAATTTCCCCTTTGAATTGGTTGCCGGGGAATTCGACGACAATGTACTCTATGGGTCCCATTCTGTTTGCCTCCTTGAACATTTTCATGTCTTGCACTTAATCGAATGAACCAGAAACGTAAAACCGCGCTTTACGCCATCAACCCGCTGACGCCCTGAAACAAGAACAACAAGCCGAAAACCAGCGAGACAACCAATACAATTGGACGATTGTTTTGCACCAGCCAGGACGAGATAGCTCCCAAGATGGACTTGGACTGCTCGGGGAGGATGGCGCGGATTAGGATTGCCAGTATGAGCAGAGACTGAGCCAGAAGGACGAACAGCACGAACAAGGCGGCACTGGAAGGCTGCCCTAGGGCGGCCTCCTCGATCACTCCGATGGCGCCCAAGGTAAACACCCAAAACTTAGCACCCAACAACATCAGGATTGCTCCCATCCCAAACGCCTTGAGCGGCGTCAGCGTGTCCAGCATGCTCATCCACTTAGGGGGCGGAGCGTCCGGGTCCTCCTCGTTGCGCCATTTCTTGTAGGCCGCGATGAGCAAGAGAATGCCCAAGACCAGGAGCAGCGTGGAAACCACCGGGCTTTTACCGCTGGCCCCGCTCGAACTTGGTGACAGGATCAAGCCAAAAATGAATCCCTGCAATAGCCGAGTCGTTGTGATGCCGGCCACCAGTGAAATTGCTTTGGGCAGGCCCTGTGAGGGGCTGCTGAGTAGCAGGATCACCAGCGTGATATGCAACGGCACGAGCATACTGCCGATGATAAAGGGCGTTAGCGCAACGAAAGTCTCTCCCATCAAATCGTCCTATCGTTACATGCTTACCGGATACCCGGGCCCGAGCGGGATACCCAGTATGAACCACAAGATGAAAAGCAAGATCCAGGCAATCGCGATCACCAGTGTGTAAGGCAGCATGAGCGCCACGACCGTGCCCAGGCCGGCTTCCTTCTTGTAGCGCTGCGCCACGGTGACCACGAAGGGCAGGTACACCATCAGCGGCGTGATCACGTTGAGGGGCGAGTCGCCGATCCGGTAGGCGGCCAGCACGGTTTGCGGGGCTACGCCCAGGCGAGTGAAGATCGGGATGAACACCGGTGCGAAGATCGCCCATTTGGGTACTACGCCCGGAATGATAATGTTGAGGAGCATGATCACCACGATCAACCCCACCAGCAAGGGCAGCGACCCAATATTAGCCCGCTCCAGTGCCTCCGCCATGCTGATCGCCGCCACGGTGGGCATATTGGTGTAGTTGAAGTAGGCGATGAACTGGCTGATCATCAGCAGCATGAACACCAGCCCCGCTAGCCCGGAAAAGGTCTTGGTGATGGCGTTGATCACGTCATTGGCATTCTTCACCGTCCCCGCGCCCACCCCGTAGCACACGCCGGACACCAGGAAAAACAGCGTGATGATGAACAGCAGACTGTCCATCAACGGTGAGCCGCCCTCGCCCGGGATCGGCCGGCGCAGCGGGGCGCCGGCGGGCAAGGTCAGCACAAGGATCAGCACCAGGACGGCCAGAAAGCCGTACAGAGCGTACTTCAAGCCGCGTGATTCTGCCGCGGTCAATTCGCCGTCGCTCGAGGTATCTTCCACCTGACCGCCCAGAGCCTTCTCGGGCACATACTTGCCCAGGCGCGGCTCAACCACCCGATCGGTGATCACCGTAGCCACAATGGCGATGATCAAGGAAGACCCTACGGAGAAGAAGAAATTGGCGGCCATGGTGATCGCCTGGCCGCCGGCTAGGCCGATGGCCTCGTTGGTGATCTCGGTCAGCATGCTGTCGATGGGGGTGAAGATGATATTGACTCCAAAGACAGCGCTGACGCCGGCGAAGGCTGCCGCCATCCCGGCCAGCGGGTGGCGGCGTAAGCTCAGAAAGGCGACTGCGCCCAGTGGTATCAGGATCAAATACCCCGCGTCCGAGGCGACGCTCGACAACACGCCGACAAACACGATGATAAAGCTGATCAACTTGACCGGCGCCACCTTCACCAGCTTGCGGATCAAAGCCGACATCATCCCGGCGCCCTCGGCCGCGCCAGCGCCCATCATGGCGATGAAGGTGACGGCGACTACACCAAAGCCCTGGAAGTTCCTGACGAAGGACGAGAACAGGAAGCGGATGCCCTCCACTGTCAGGAGGCTTTGGATCGCCACCGTCCGTTCGACGATCTCGAATTGCGGATCCTGGTACTCTTCCGCGGACTTGACGCCGGGCGCCGTCGTATCCTCATAATATTCGAGCTCCACGGGTTTCGGCACCTCCACGGCGATCTGCTCGGTAACGCTCACGCCCAACAGGTGCATGATGTGCGAAAGCACGATGACGATGATGATCAGGTAGAGAAACATAAGCACTGGATGGGGGACTTTGTTGCCCAGTTTCTCGATGACATCCAGCATGGAACCTTTCTTCTCATTAGCAGCGGACATGGCACCCTCCATTCGATGATAAGCGTTGTAAAAACCTGTCACTCGGTGTAAGTGCGCAGGAACTCGGTGATCAAACGCACCCCCACGCCTGTTGCGCCGATCGTTTCATATGGCTTGGCCGGCCGGTCGGCCCAGGCCGTGCCGGCGATGTCGATGTGCACGAAGGGATAATCACCCACGAAAGCCGCCAGGAAGGTCCCGGCGGTGATCGAGCCGGCCGGTCGCCCAGCCAGGTTCTTCAGGTCAGCGATCTCGCTCTTGACCATCTGGTGATATTCGTCCCACATCGGGAAGGGCCACACCCGCTCGCCGCTGACTTCGCCGGCGCGGCTGAGTTTGTCCAGCAGCGTCTGGTCGGTGCCCATCATGCCGCTGGCGTGTGAACCCAGGGCGATGATGATCGCTCCGGTCAGCGTCGAAAGCTCCACGATGGCGTCCGGGTCGTAACGCTGGGCGTAGAACAATGCGTCCGACAGGATGATGCGCCCCTCGGCGTCGGTGTTGAGCACTTCGATGGTCTTGCCACTCAGCGTTTTCACAATATCCCCAGGACGGTAGGCGTCGCTGCTGGGCATGTTCTCGGCCGCCGAGACCAGCCCGACCACGTGCAGCGGCAGCTTGAGCTCGGCCAATACCTGCATAGCGCCGAACACCGCCGCCGCGCCGGCCATGTCCGATTTCATGGTCTCCATGGCCTCCGGCGGCTTGAGCGACAAACCGCCGGAGTCGAAGGTCAGCCCCTTGCCCACCAGGCAGATGGTTGGAACGCCGTCGCCGGCGTCGCCGTATTCCATCACGATAAAACGCGGCTCGTGTTCGGAACCTTTGCCCACGGCCAGGATGCCGCCAAAGCCTTGCTCGATCAATTGGGGCATATCCAATACGGTTACCTTGAGCCCCACCCGCTGCCCGAGCTTGAGCGCTTCGTCGCCCAGCGCCGGCGGGTGCATGGCGTATCCCGGTCCGTTGACCAGATCGCGGGCGAAGTTCACGCCGCGGGCGAT
The DNA here is from genome assembly GCA_964503145.1 of uncultured Anaerolinea sp. Taxonomy (GTDB): domain Bacteria; phylum Chloroflexota; class Anaerolineae; order Anaerolineales; family UBA4823; genus RBG-16-57-11. Next base: position 116,776 of record CAZCYV010000009.1, read on the forward strand.
CTTCTGTCCATTGGCAACACCCAGGCGTGCCATCTCCTGGGAGATGCGGGCAAACACCGTGGCGTGCTCGACTTTCAAGGTCTGCTCTTCAGATAAACCAGTACGATAACGCCAGAAGCGGTAGTTGCCAAGCTCGGCTCCTTCAGCAAATGCCTGAGCGATCTTCTCGGGATCGAGGGGCAAATCGCCGTGGACAGCGATCGTAACGGCTTTGATTTGCAGTTTCTGGGCTTCTTTGATGGCAGTCGCGCTTGCTCGGCGGATAGTCTCTGTGGAGGCTTTATCCCCTTTGCCCAACCCAACCAGCAGAAGGCGGCGAGGAGCTAATGCGCCGCGCGGGTAGAGCAGCAGTGTCTGGTTGGCCCGGCCGACAAAATCAGTCGGCTCGAGCAGGTTAGCCACTTCAGCCGGTAGGGGAACGTCCTGGAAGCAGCCCAACACAGCCAGGTCGCTGGCTGCTTGCAGAACGTCGCCGGTTTGTACGTTGATCTCCATGCACGCCTCCTTAATCTCTCTTTATCTTCTTGACCTGAACCAAGGATATTAGCGCGGCAATTGCGCCAATTCCTCAAGATAGACGATGGCGGTTTCGATGCCCCGCTGGAACATCTCCAGGCTGTAGTGCTCGTTGGGCGAGTGCAAGCCGTCGCTATCCAGCCCATAGCCCATCATGACCACCGGGATTTTCAACAAATTTGCAATGTCGGCCACCACGGGAATGCTGCCGCCGCCGCGGGTGAAGAGCGGCGCGTGGCCCCAGGCTTTTTCATAGGCGCGAGCAGCCGCCTGCATTTCGGGCAGATCGAAGGGGATGAGAGCAGGCATGCCTTTGGTCAGCAATCTGACGCTGACTTTCACCGTCTTCGGCGTGATGGATTCGATAAAATTCTTCAGCAGGGCGTAGATTTTGTCCGGCTCCTGATTGCCAACCAGGCGAGAGCTGAGCTTCGCGCCGGCTTTGTGGGGGATGATCGTCTTAGGGCCTGGCCCGGTCCAGCCGCTCCACATACCGTTGATATCCAGCGTCGGGCGGGCGGAGATGCGCTCACGGATGGTGTACCTCGCATCGCCCCAGATTGCCGGGACGCCTGTCACCTGTTTGTACTGCTCCTCGCTCAGGTCGGTTTTGGCAATCATCTCGCGTTCCGCTGGCGTCAGCGGGACGACGTCATCGTAGAAACCCGGTACGGCGATCGTGTGATCGGGGTTGTAGAGCTTGCCCAGGATTTCGACCAGCGCCAGGGCGGGATTGTGCGCCGCCCCGCCCCATAGCCCGCTGTGCAGGTCCTCCTTAGGGCCTTCGACTTCGATCTCGATGTAGGTCATGCCGCGCAGGCTGTGGGTGATGGCCGGCTCTTCGATGGTGCGCATCGACGAGTCGCTGATCACGCACACGTCGGCCTTGAGCAGGTCCAGATTGGCCTGGATGACCGGCGTCAGGTTGGGCGAGGAGATCTCTTCTTCGCCTTCCAGCAGGATTTTCACGTTGACCGGCGCGCCTCCCTGGGTTTTCAGGTAAGACTCGAGGGCTTTGATGTGAATGAAAAGCTGCCCTTTGTCATCCGTGGCGCCGCGGGCATAGACCTTGCCATCCTTGACCACCGGCTCGAAGGGCGGCGTATCCCAGCCGTCCTCCATCAGCGCCGGCACCACGTCATAATGGCCGTAAACCAGGACGGTCGGCTTATCTGGCCCGGCGCCCAGCCACTCCCCGTAGGCCACCGGGAGGCCGGCGGTGGGCATGATATTTGTGTTTTCGAGACCTAGGTGGCGCATGTGATCCACCAGCCATTGGGCCATGCGCTGGACATCGCCGGCATGGGCTGGATCGGCGCTAATGCTGGGGATACGCAACATCTCGAACAGTTCGTGTTGAAATCGCGCGGCCTCGGCGTGGGCATACTGGCGGGGCAAATCGCTGATATTTGTCATCCTATTTCCTTTTCTCTATACTTTGCTCGGCTGGCGTCGTTGGGACGCCGCTCAAACCCGGCTATAGCTTGTCAGCCGGTATCTCTTTGGCAAGGTAGTCCGGCAGCCCTCCCGATGGGATGATCGCTAAAAATGCGACGCCCGCCAGGACCAGGAAGGAGATCTTGAGGGCCAACAGACGCGCTTGCACGTTGATCTCCACCGCAGTGGCTTCTTGCTGGGGGGTTAGGTCGATTTCCTTCAGGAGATCGTCCAGGTCTTCGTTGCTGACGAAGTCGATATTGTCCAGTTCGAGTTTTTCTTCGACCACCTCCTTGGGCAAGATCGGCGTCTTGTCCAGGCTCTGCAAGATGATCATGCTGAGCAAACTCACCGCCAGCACGCTGGCAAAGGCGGTGCCCAGGCCTGTGGCCAGGTTGTTGACCGTGCCGCGCAGCGCGCCCACATCGCCAGCCAGCTTCTTGGGCGAGGCCGATACCAGCACATTGAACACCAGGGTCAACAACGAGCCTTCCCCAAGCCCGATTACAATCAGGCTGAAGATCACCCACGGGCTTCCCCAGTCGTTCTGGATCGCATAAGCCAATAGCACCAGACCAACCCCGACAACGGAAAAACCCAGGCGGCCGATGGTACGCGAAGTCAGCCGGTCGAACAGGCGCACGATCATCGCTGTGCCAAAGAAGATCGCCAGCGAGTAGGGGATGACCGTCACCGAGGTCTCCATGCTGGTGCCTCCCTGGACGATCTGGATATACAATGGGATCAGAAAGTTGATCGCCGGGCCAAGGGCTGCAATGATGAACAGGCAATAGGTGGCTGCGCGCTCTTGGGGCGTATCCAGCACCTCCGGGGCCAGCAAGGGCGATTTGCCCTGAGCGTAGCGGCGGTGCGACCAGGCGAAGAAGCCCTGACCAAAGATAACCCCAACCAGGATCATCACCAGCGATGGCGAGACGCCCAAAAAACTGACCGGCGCGTCTGGGGATGCCAGCAACATTCCCCAGGCTTTGAGGTTGTTGAAGCCCAGGCTGATCAGGGTGATGGCGATAGCCGCCAGCAGCGCGCCAATCCAGTCTATCTTGACGCTGTAGTCGCGCTCGACGGGCTTGAAGCGAAAGCTCAGTAGGAAGACGATCGCCGCAATGGCGGTAATCAGCCAGAACGAAGGCCGCCAGCCAACCAGGGTGCCGATGACACCAACCACCAGGAAAGCCAGGATGCCTGCCGCAGCCTGGGCCGCTCCCAACAGACCCAGAGACTGCGCCTGCTGCGCGCCCTTGTAGTGGTTGGCGATCAGCACCACCAGCGTGGGCACGATGAGGGCGGCGGCTACACCCGCAAGCGCCTGGGAGAGGTAGATCATAGTGGTGTTGGGGCTTAACGCCATCAGCGCCATCGACAGGCCATGCGCGGCGACGCCAATTTGAAAGGCCAGGCGAGCTCCGAGCGGCTTGCTCACCTTTGCGCCCAACATGACCAGGCTGGCGACAGCTAGCGAGTAAACCACCAGCGCGGTTCCCACCGTCGTGGGGGAGGTGTCGAATTCTTCGACGATTTTGCCAATCGATACCGGAATTGCACTGACGTTAAAACCCATCTGGATTTGCGCCAGTGCAATGATGAGCATGGGCAGCCAGGACGCCCTGACAGCGCTGGAGACGCTGGCTGATCTCTCGGACTTTGTCGTCATAATGGGTTATTCTCCCTCATCGTCCAGCAATGTGCCGTTGGTCTGTATGGTATGCTGGGCTTGGCCAGCGGGTGAAAGGCAGGCGGTGCATTTAGCGGTCGCATTGAATTTGGAAGGGTAGAAATCAGCTCTTCCATCATTTTTACTCAATGTCTGCTTCTGTTTCAATGCGCTCCACAGTCAAGATCACCCTGCCCAGATCGGTCAGCAGGTCGAGCAATTCGGAAAGCGCGGTTTGATCGGCAAGCCAGCCTTGAATCTGCGTCACCAATTGATGATTCCCCCAGGCACCGGTCGAGATTTTCAACTCTTCAAGCTGGTCAAGCCACCATGGGTCCAGCTCTCCCACAACCCGTAATTTGTAGTTCCCCGGGCGGTCAAACAGGCGTTTACCTTCGATATCATCCGGCACAGATGTCTCCTTGTACGCGCGCAAGCATACCGGATTGCACCCGGCCAGTCATGTAATATAATGTTTTATTTTTGATCTATTTGGTCTGAGAGATGAGAAAACCCGGGGCTAGCGATTGGGGAGAGGATGCCCAGCTCCACAGCGCTGGCAACAGCCTGGCGTTTGTTGGCGACATTCAATTTTCGATAGATGTGATGGGTGTGTTGCTGGACTGTGCTCGGGGAGATGCACAGCCTGGCAGAGATTTCATTGATGCTCAGCCGCTCGGCCAATAACTCCAGGACTTCAAGCTCTCGCTCGGTCAACAGCGTTTTGATCTCAGGAGGTTTGGGAGGCGCCGGGTGGGGGGCCTTTGGCGTCAAAAATGCGGCGATGATCGTTTCGACGTACTCGCTCAGACCTGCCACATTCTTCAAACGTGTGGAAATCGTCCGCAAGAGCTCCAACATGTCCGGCCCCTGTTCGACGAACGTCCGAATAAACCGGCCTGTGCGGGCCAGGCGCAGAGCACACTCCAGGGTTTGTAAGGCCGCTGCGCTTTTCCCCTGTCTGACAAGCCACACCGCACGCATCGCCAGCACACGCAGAAGCGTCAAGTTGTTGTGCGTGCGCTCTGCCAGTTCCTGAATTTCGTCCAGGAGCTGATCGACCGCCTGGTCGGTTTCAGGTCCGCCTATTTCCATCAGGATTTTGGCTTTGTAAATGTGGGGAATGTGATGCCAGACGATCGCTTGCTCGGCAACGGGGGCGTTAAACGACTCAGCCCAACGACGCGCTTCTTCGCGGTTTCCGTTTTGCAGATCCAACCAGGCGATCAACGACATCACAGCAGGAGGCAATGCTGGGGTTTGGTCGCTATATAGCTGTTGAAGCAAATCCAGCGATTCCTTGGCCTGTTTGTGACGGTCCAGGGTCTGTAGAACGAGGACATGGCTTGCGATGCTTTCCAGGGAGGTGAACAGGTTCCAGGTGAAGCGCTGATCCACCAGCCGCTCATAGTAACTGGCTGCCAGCTCGAGCTGGTTCCATTCCTGGTAGATCCTTCCCAGCAGGTAATAGCCCCAACCCTGCATAAGCAGCAGGTTGTTGGCGAGGGCGGCTCGTATCATTTGCTCTGCCGTTTGACGGCTGAGCTCCAGCTCTCCGTGGAGCAGGTGTACCACACTGAGGCAAAACAATAGCCAAGCCCCGTACGTACTGCTTGGGTCCTGCAGTTGCTCGTAAAGCTGCAACAACATATCGACCGTCTGGTGATATTGCCCTTCCATGAACATGGACAGCCCCAGATAGACTATGGCGTTGCCGCGGGCAAACAGCCAGGTCTCCGGCAGCATATCCACCGCCTGGCGGGCGAGCGACATCGCCTGGTCGCCCTGGTTTATTAGATAATAGTAGATGCTTTCCAGCTCCCAAACCTGGGCCTGGACAATGCTATGGGGAAGGATTTCGAAACCGGGCAAGGGTGCGCCGTTTTCTGAAGGATGGTTCCGCTGCAAGGCGGCATCCAACATAACCTGGATCTTGGCGGTCAGCGAGTGCATCAAGATATACCGCAGGGCATAATGTGCAAGCCAGGCTTTCATGAGCAACAACCCGGGGCGTGTGGCAATGAAATCTTCTGGAAAATACTCGAGGCGGCTTTTGATTCCCAGGAAGTCTTCAGCGTTGAGCAGCGGGCAGAGCTGGCTCTCCAATACTTGCGCGGCGCCTACCCAGTCCTGTATAGCAGTCAGTTGGTTCAGCGCTTCGTCTGTCTGCCCCTGGCGGATCAGCCAGGCGGCTGCGCGCCGATGATATAACGCAATTTGATCGGGAGGGACGTGATAACGCTGACGCGATAGCAACATCTGGCGGAACAGGTGATGATAACGGTAGTAGAAGCGCTGGTTGTCCAGTGGTATCAAGAAGAGTTGGGCGGCTTCGAGCTGTTCCAGCAGTGTCTGAATCTCATTTTCGCTTTGCTTGAAATCGAAAACCTCCCACAACATGGATGTGCAAAACTGGCTGAATGTGGCCGTTTTGAGCAGGAATTCCCGGATTTCGTCTGTTTGGTTGTTGAATGCCTGGTCGAGCAGGTAATCGATCACCACCCCGTCCAGCGTTTTTAGGTGAGTGAGAAACTCTTGTGCCTGGCCTGCTTCGCGTATGCTGATTGCTGCCAACGCCAGCCCAGCAGCCCAGCCTTCAGTCTTTTCTTGAAGCTGATTTATTTCGGAGGCGCTCCAGGGAACAGAAGTTGTATGCCGAAAATATGCCATGGCTTCGGCATCGGTAAAGCGCAAGTCGGCTGCTTTGATTTCCACAACCTTCCCTTGAACTTTTAGCCGGCTGAACGCCAGGGAGGGTCTGCGCCGGGCGGAGAGGATCAAGTGCAAGGGTAACTGCTCGTATTGCAGCAGATCGGTGAGCAATAAGTCGATCGAGGGGTTTCCAACAAATTGATAATCGTCCAGCGCCAGGATGAAGGGCGTGGCTTCCAGCAGCTCCAGGTCGCCGATCAGCGCGCTTTTCCAGGTGGCCAGCGGCACGGGCAACTGGGTGTGCAGCAGATCGGCGGTGTTTTGCAGACATTCCGGAAAGAGCTGGCGCAACGCGACCACAATGCCGGAGAGAAATGCGGGGATCTGATGGTCAGTTTCGTCCAATTGCAGCCAGGCGTAGGGTAGAGGACATTGATCCAACCATTGAGCCAACAGGGTGGTCTTTCCAAACCCGACCGGGGCAGAGATCAGGGCGACGGGCTTTCGGAGCACCTGATCGAGCTGCTCCAGGAGGCGCGGGCGGGCGATCCAACCGGGGATGACTTGCGGTCGGTGAAGCTTGACCCTTGGGAAAGCAGGCTGGTATTCCGTCATAACAATAATAACGCCAGGAGAGCCTGAAATCGCGCTACCGCAGCTCCACCGATGGTCCCTTTGAGCTTAGTTCGGGTTGAATCAATCTTTCGTGTGGTTCGAACAAGCAGTGCCTGTGGATAATTTTACCATCTTTTGCGCTTAGCGAACGCTTTCACCTGGCAGACTAATCCGCTTAAGCCAAAAACGCCCATCTCTGTGTAATTAACCCAAGTTGCTACCCGAAGTAGCTAATCGAACAGGCGGGGACGAAGAGAGCGACTTTGAGTTCAAAACCAGCGGCGGTAACCGCATGAACAAGTATCGTTCCGGGCAATCGGGCTAACTTAAGGTAAAAGCGATTGTCGGAGGAACGAACGATGTCATTAGCGCCAGAGATCAAAATTGCCGAACAGCGCCTGAGCGTGCTGGAGCTAGCCGCAGTCGAGGGCGTTCAGCGAAGCTGCCCTTGACGGAGGCGAGCACCGGGCTACAATCGATCCAGGCGACGATGGGGATAGTCGTGGTCCCAGGTTTGGATAGGCACAAAAGCCGAAAGAAAAAGCCCGGAAAGCGTCCGGGATGATGGTCAAGAATGCATGTTGCCTGTCCAAAGCCGGGGGCGCTCAGGCGAAGATGATCCGCCGGAAGGCCTCTTCGTAGCGCGGGTTTTCTGGCGTGCTGTCGGCGGTGTGGCGGCTGCGCATGCGCTCGGCCAGCTTCTCCGGGTCGCCGATCTGGCTCTTGTGTTGTTGAATGGCGCGGATCTTGCGCTCCCACAGATCGGTCACGTCGTGCAGCACGTTGGCATCCTGCGTGCCGCAGACCCAGACCTCGCGGGGTGTGTGCGGCTCCAGGCCTTCATCGTGCAGCAATTCGGGAAAGTACAGCGGGTTGCCAGCCGCCGGAAAGACGGCATCCAGCGTCACCTGCCCGGCAGCGCGGTGATCGGGGTGGTTGATGCGGTTGTCGCCGACGATCAGGGTGCGCGGGTCGCAGGTGACCAGAACATCTGGCCGCACCAGGCGAATGATGCGGGTGACTTCTTTACGCAGCGCCAGATCTGGCACCAGGTAGCCGTCTGGACGTTCCAGGAAATGCACTTCGTGGACGCCCAGCACCGCGGCCGCAGCGGCTTGCTCTTGGCGGCGGTCTCCGCACAATTCGCCGGGGACGGTGTCGGGGTCGTTGGCGCCTTTGTCGCCGCAGGTCAGCAGCCAGTAGATCACGGTGTGACCGGCGTCTGTCCAGCGAGCCAGCGTAGCGCCGCAGAAAAACTCCGGGTCATCCGGATGAGCCAGGATGACCAGGATGCGTTGAGGGGTTTGCCAGCCTTCAATTTCTTTCATGTTCGCTTGTTCGCCTTCCTTCGCTTTCATGGTATGGCGCGGCGTTGCAGAGCGTCGAACAGGAATTTAATTTCGACAGGGGAGCGACTAGGTTCCGGACGGTGTGCCCGCTTGCGGCGGCTTTTTCTTGGGTTTGCCTGAAGGCGAAGCTTTCCCTGGAGAGGCCATCTTGGGTGCGGCGTTGCCTGTCTTGCCGGCATTGGGTCGCGAGCCGCCCTTGCCTTTCTTGCGTTTTGCTTTGCGTGTTCTTTTCATATCGGGCTGAACAGGTGGCCGTTCAGGTTGAGGGGCGACGACCGGCGAGGGTAGCTGGGAATCCTGAACAGGCAACACCTCTTCGCTCTCTAAGGGTGTTTCCGCCTCAATTGCCTGCGCCGCAGGGACGTGTTTGCCGCAGGTGCAGGCGCCTCCCTCGTGAAATCCACAAGGCTCCTGAGACTTCTTGCGCAAGGCTTCCAACTCGTCCCAGGGTTGAACATTGGCGTGCGGAACCTCGACCCGCGTGCCGCTATCCAATTCGACCAGGACGCTCTGCTTCAGCGGGTAAACGTCCACCACCTTGCCTTCGCCGCTGGGGGTGACCACACGCTTATTGCGTTTGGGCAGGTTCTTGCGCGCTTCGACGTATTGTTCGTATTCGTAAATCAGGCAGCACCGCAGCCGCCCGCACATGCCGGTGATCTCGGTGGGGGTGAGCGAAATCCCCTGCTCTTTGGCCATCTTGATCGAGATCGGGCTGAACTCGGTCAGGAACATCGAACAGCAGCGGTTGTCGATGCCGCAGGCGCCCATGCCGCCCAGCAGCTTGGCCACGTCTCGCGGCCCGATCTGACGCATTTCCACTCGCGAGCGGATGTACAGGCGCTGCATGGCGGACTGCAACTTGCGCAGGTCAACCTTGCTCTCCGATTCGGTGCTGTACAGAAACGACAGGCGTGAGCCGTCGAAAGAAAACTCAGCCGTGACGATCTTCACCCCGGGGATCTTCAACTCGGCCAGCTTGGCCCGGCAGTTGATCGTCGCCTCGAGCTCTTTTTTCTGCCACAATTGTCGCAAAACCAGATCGCGCGGCGTCGCCCGATGGTGAATCGGTTTCCAGGCGCCTTCTGGGGGTGGGGAGGGGTTCTCGACGATCTGCACCACCTGACCAAGCTGGCGACCGCGGCTGGTTTCGACCACGGCAAAATCGCCAACGACGATATCTGGGCTGCTAGAGGCGTCGAAGTGGTAAACCTTACCGGATTTCTGAAATCGAATACCAACAATAAAAGGGTTCATGAACGATCCAAAAAGGGCCGAGTTGCGCCAGATGGTCTCTCCTGGCGCAACTCAACGCACTTTAGCCAACGATGTTGATCGGGATAAAGTTATTTTGCTGGACTGCGGCCACGCTGATGCGCGCCGCCACGTTTTCGGTGATTTCGCGCAGAGCTTTAGCCACGGGCGTTTCCGGCCGGGAGATGGTCACCGGCTGACCCAGGTCGCCGCCTTCACGCACTGCCGGGTCCATAGGGATGGCGCCCAGGAAGGGCACACCCGCCTCTCGCGCCAGGCGTTCGCCGCCGCCGGTGCCGAAAACGTCCAGGCGGCTGCCGTCAGGCAACTCCAGATAGCTCATGTTCTCGATCACGCCGAAGACCGGCACATCGAGTTGACGGAACATTTCCAGCCCCCGACGGGCATCCTCCAGCGAGACCTGCTGAGGCAGGGTGACGATCACCCCGCCGCTCAGCGGCAGGGATTGAGCCAGGCTGAGGGCGGCGTCGCCGGTGCCCGGCGGCAGATCGACGATCAGGTAGTCCAGCTCTCCCCAATCCACATCCGTCAGGAACTGGCGGATGGCGGAATGCAGCATCGGTCCGCGCCAGATCAGCGGTTGATTGGGCTTGACCAGGAAGCCAATCGACATCAGCTTGACGCCATAGGCCTCGGCAGGGGTGAGCTTTTCCCCCTGGACGGGCGGCAGGCGGTCCAGGCCCATCATGGTGGGCACGTTTGGGCCGTAGATATCGGCGTCGAGCAAACCCACCCGGGCGCCGCTCTGCGCCAGGACGACCGCCATGTTCACCGCCACAGTGCTCTTGCCCACTCCCCCTTTGCCAGAGGCGATCGCCACGGCGTTGCGAATGGGCAGTTGCAGCAGGCCGCGAGCGCGACCATCGCTGGGGACATTGGCTTCCAGCTTGACCGTCACCGAACCTACGCCAGGCACTGCCAGCACGGCAGCGCGCGCTTCGCTTTCGATGCGCCCGCGCAGTGGACACGCCGGGGTGGTCAGAACCACGGTGAAGCTCACCTGATCTCCTTCGATGCGCAGATCGCGGATCATGTTCAGGGTGACCAGGTCTTTGTGCAGTTCTGGTTCCTGCACCTTGCTCAGGGCGGCCAGGACCGCCTGTTCGGTTACCTTCGTAGTTTCACTCATTCTTTCCTTCCAGTGTCTCAAGCCTGTGCCTTCTTGGCAGCCTTGGCAGCTTCGGCCTCGGCCCGCGCCGCTTCTTCGCGGGCGTAATTGGTCGGGCGAATTTTGGCGTAATAGGACACAGGCTTCATCAACTTATCCTTGTCGTAGATGTTCTTGGCGTGGCGATCATATACCGATAATTCGTAATCGTGATCCATCTTGATCGCGTCGAATGGACAGTACTCGGCGCAGAAACCGCAGTTCATGCAAATATCCACGTCGATGAAGAAGGCTTTTGGTTCGGGCACCGGCCGGCCGGTATTCGGGTCGGTGGTGCGCACGATCCAGATGCACTGCGGCGGGCAGACCTTGGCGCAGATGCCGCAGGAGGTGCAGCGCTCTTTGATCTCGCCATTGGGTCCCTCTTCGTAGAGCAGGAAGGGGATGAAGCGAAATTCCTCCGGTACCGGCAGCTTTTCCTCCGGATACTGGATGGTGAAGATGCCCCGCCCGTCTGCGCTCATGCGACGGGCAATGCCCTCGCGGGTGTAATAACGCCTGCCCAACCACTTGATATCTTCGATGTAAGTGTCAATGAAGCGTTTGAGGGTCACGCCCATCCCTTTGATGATACCCATTCCATCCATAACTCAAGCTCCCTGTAGTGTTCCTGATGCGGGCTTTGGCCCTAGCGGTCGGTCTCGCCCAGAACGATGTCGATCGAGCCCAGAATGGCTACCGTATCAGCTACTTTGTTGCCCACGCACATCAACTCGTAAGCATTGAGGTTGATGAACGAAGGGGCGCGCACGTGGTAGCGCCAGGGGTTAGCTTTGCCGTTCGAGACGACATAGTAGCCTAACTCTCCCTTTGGTCCTTCGACCCGGCCGTAGGCTTCGCCCGCCGGGACGCGCACCTGATACTGCGGCTTGCCTTCCTGAATCGGTCCACCGGGCAGATCGCGAATCGCCTGTTGCAAGATGCGCAGGCTCTGGCGGCATTCGTCGATGCGGATCAGGTAGCGGTCGTAAGTATCGCCGTGATAGCGCACTGCAACGTCGAAGTCGAAGCGATCGTAGATGCTGTAAGGATCGGCGCGGCGGATGTCGTAGGGCACGCCCGAGGCGCGCAGCACAGGCCCGGCTTCCGAGTAGGCGATGGCCTGCTCGGGCGTGAGCACCCCCACGCCCTCGGTGCGCGAACGGACGATCTCGTTGTTGGTCAGGTACAGGTCGAGTTCATCGATGCGCCGAGGCAGGCGGTCATAGACCAGCTTGCGGATCTGCTCCTGCATACCGTCCGGCAAGTCGCGCGCCACGCCGCCGAAGCGGAAATAGTTGCACATCATGCGCGAACCGCTGACCGCCTCGAAGACGTCCAGGATCAGCTCTCGTTCTTGGATGGCGTACAGCGATGGGGTGAAATAGGCGCCGAGATCGTTCAGGAACATGCCGATGGCGAAGACGTGGTTGCTGATTCGCGTCAGCTCCGCCATGATCACCCGCAAATATTCGGCGCGCTCGGGCGGCTTGATCCCCATCAATTTTTCGACGGCCAGGGCGTAGCCAAAGTTGTTGCTCATCGAGGAGAGGTAATCCAGGCGATCGGTAAAAGGCATGTTTTGCAGGAAGGTGTTGCGCTCGCCGATCTTCTCATGGTTGCGGTGCAGATATCCCATCACCGGCTTTAGCGCTACGATGGTTTCACCATCCAGGGCGACCGCGATGCGGAACACGCCGTGGGTGGAGGGGTGCTGCGGCCCCATATTGACCATGATCACCTCGGTGTCCAGATCGGTGTTGTACTGGCGCACCGAGCGTTTTAGACTTTCATAGAGCAAGGAGTCTTTCTCCGCTTCCCAGGTATCAGGGTCGAAGCCTTCTGGATAGGCGACATTATTGCCATAGGGATTCTTATCTTCGATGCGATAGACATAACCATCCGGCCAGCGGCTCTTGAAAGGTTTGCCTTCTTCTTCGAAGTATGGCTCGCGCCAGTCTTTGCGCAGGGGGTGACCATGAAAGCCTTCCCACATCAGGATGCGCCGCAGGTCTGGATGGCCTTCGAAGCGGATGCCGAGCAGGTCCCAGGTCTCGCGCTCCTGAAAATCCGCCCCAGGGTAAACCGGCACCAGAGAGGGCACCACGGCATTGTCGCGCGGCGTCTGCACCTTCAGGCTCAGCCCTGGACCGCCCGTGGTGCGGAAGAGGTTGTAAACGACCTCCATCTTGCCTTCCGGCAGATAGTCCACGCCGCAGAGATTGGCCAGATAATCGTATCCGAATTCGTCCCGCAGCGCAGTGGCGACTTCGATCAGGTTTTCGGCTTTGACGATGTAGCCTTCGTAGCCTTTGCGCGTGTCCGGAGTTACCGCCTCGGGAAATCGGGCCAGCAATTCATCGGTCTGAGTGAGTTCGATTGTGGGAGCAGCGGTCTGTTCGCTCATGCTTTACCTCCAGGGTCAGGCCTGCTCGGCCAGCGGCTCGGCGGCCTGCTCATCGGCCTGCTCATCGGCCGGGGGCTTCAAAGTGTTTTGTTTGATGATTTCGATCTGGCGCGGGTCGATCACATCCGGGCCAAGCACGGGTACGGGAATGGCGTCGATCGCTTCTTTGCGGTACCAGCGAGCGGTCTTGATCGATTGGGCGTCGATCTTGCGCTGCAGGGTGATCAACCCGTGCAGCAGCGCCTGGGGGGTAGGAGGGCAGCCGGGGATGTACACATCCACCGGCACGTAGCGGTCCACGCCCGAGACGACGTTATAACCTTCCTTGAATGGTCCACCGCCGGAAGCGCAGGCGCCCATCGCTACGACATATTTCGGCTCAGGCATCTGGTTATACAGGCGGACGATTTGAGGGATCATCTTCTTGGTGACCGTGCCAGAAACGATCATCAAATCTGCCTGGCGTGGGCTGGGGCGCATGACCTCCATACCAAAGCGAGCAAAGTCGTAGCGACTGGCTGCGGTGCAGATCATCTCGATCGCACAACACGCCAGGCCAAACATCAGCGGCCAAACCGATGAACGTCGGCCCCAGTTGTAAATCTTGTCCAACGTGGTGATGGCGACCTGATTCTGTAACTCTGGAGGGATGTCATACTTCGTCGAATTGATATTTTCACGCTTCATGTCGGTCATAATGGATTTGCCTCCTCAAGCCATTCCTGAACGATCGCTTCCAGGATGTCGTCATTTGCCAGCGCAGGGTCATCGTCGAATTCCGGTAAAGCCAGCGTCCAGCGGTAGATCATCTCGAGCGAGACCGCCTCCAGATCGATCTGTGGGTGCTGCTCTCGAAGCGCCAGCGCAATCGCATATGAATCATCCCAGGTGAGCATAATGGCCCTATTATACCGCGTTTCGACGCGTATTTAAGAATGATAAACGCAAATATTCATTTGCGTTTATGCCTCTGCGGGGTATAATGCGTTCATGAAGACCTCTCGCCAGCGCGTCCTGGAATACGTGCAGGCGCATTACCCGGTGACTGCGGCGGATCTGAGCCGGGCGCTGCGGATGACCCAGGCCAATGCCCGTCATCACCTGGCTATCTTGTATCAGCGGGGCCTACTGCAACCGGCAGGACAGCGCCCTCCCCAGGGCAAGGGTCGCCCGGCGCAGCTCTACATGCCTTCTGAACACAGCCTGGGGCATAATCTGGCTCAACTCGCCAGCGCCCTGCTGGAGCTGCTTGAGAAGCGCGCCGACCCCGCCGAACTGGATTCGCTCATCCGCGCCCTGGCAGGGAGCTTGCTGCAGGCAAGCGATGCGTCGCAGGTTGAGAGCGGCCGAAGCATGACCTCCCGGTTGTACCACGCAGTACAACAGTTGAACGAGATGCATTATCAGGCTCGTTGGGAGGCCTGGCGCGGCGCGCCGCGCGTGATCCTGGGGCACTGTCCATACGCGGCAATCATCCAGCGGCATCCAGAGCTCTGCCGCATGGACGCCTATGTGTTGGAGGAAATGATCGACGCCACGGTTGAACAGATCAGCAAGCTGGCCCCAGATAGCAAGGGGACGTTGCACTGTAGCTTTCGCATTCAGGAGGGGCGTAAAAAACCGATGAAAATGTAAGGTCATTTGCTCGTAACTGACGAACTTTTTAGGTTCTTGTATGCCCGCCCGTACTATAATTGTGCCAGGCTGGCTTGAGATGCGGGGAGGCCTTATTCGCAGTTGGTTACTTTCCTAGAGGAGGCGGAAATGAAAGTGCAATTTCGTTCCAAATTATCCAAAACGACCCCCAAAATTGCTTTAATCATTGCAGTTATTGCGCTGTTGTTTGCCATGTTGGGTTGTAATCTCAGCCTGGGCGAAGATAACAGTGCGCTCGTCCAGACGCAGGCGGCGCTGAGCGTCCAGCAGACGATGATGGCCATGCAAAGCGTGGGGCTTGAAGCTACCGTCACCGCGCAACAGGCCCAGATCGCCGCCCAAATTGCCCAGGAGACGGCTCAGGCTCTGCCGCCGACGCCGGACTTCAACGCCACGCAGGCTGCCCTGGCGTTGACGCAGACCGCGGCTGCGCAGCCGGTATCGCCGGTGATGATGCAGACGCCGGTTGTCCCCACGATGCCCCCGCAGGACAATCCGACCGCTCCACCGCCGCCCTCCGGCAACCTGAAGGAGCAAATGAAGACGGCGAAGATCCTGGTTTACGAAGATATCGTCGTCGATCCTCGCCAGACCCAATATGTCAAGAAGACGTTGGACATGATGGGCTTGAATTATAAGTGGGATGGGAATGCAGTGGGCCGTCTGAAGACCGATCTGCTGGGCGGCGCCAAGGGTGGAGAACCCTGGGATCTGGTGATCCTGGCGATCGAAGCGCGTGGCAACGTCTCCGGCGAATACTTCGAATACTTGATGGACGTGCTCAACCAGGGATCTGCCGTGATCATGGAAGCCTGGCACCTGGATGCCATCTCGCGCGGCACGGTAAGCACCATTCTGACTCGCTGTGGTGTAGACGTTACCGACTACCCGACCGACTCTGGCACGATCAACGATGTGCTGATCTGGCCGATCTCCCCGGTCACGCATCCGGTGCTGACCACCCCCAATAGCGGCATGAGCTTCACCAAAGGACTGAACACCTGGCTGTGGAGCGGCGACCTGGGTTCGTTAATGACATTGACCGGCCATGGCGACGCGCAGCTCTTGATCGGCACAAACGCCACCTACAAAGATAGCCATGGGGTGCTGGCGGTGTGCATGGGCGGGCAATTGATCTTGCAAACTTTCAGCAGCCATTCGTTCAGCTATCAGACGATGTACCCGATGTGGGAGAACTACATCACCAACGCGCTGCGCTGGCGCTTTCAAGGGCAATAACGTAGCTGAGTGAATCTAGGGAACAAAATAGGGGCTGTCCGCTCATCTGGACAGCCCCAGCGTGATTTTCTATACCAGCAGATCGGGTATTTCCTCTGGATGGCGGGCGACGCGCACGCCAGCCTCCGTCAAGGCTTTGATTTTGTCCGCAGCGGTGCCGGAGCCGCCCTCGATGATCGCTCCGGCATGTCCCATGCGTTTGCCGGGAGGGGCCGTCTGCCCGGCGATGAATCCAACCACCGGTTTGGACATGTGATCGAGGATGAACTCGGCAGCTTTCTCCTCGTCGGTGCCGCCGATTTCTCCGATCAGCACCACTTTGTCCGTCTGAGGGTCCTCGTTGAACATGCTCAGGCAATCGATAAAGCTGGTGCCATTGATCGGGTCGCCGCCGATGCCCACGCAGGTGCTGACTCCCATGCCCTTCAGTTTGAGGGCATAAAGAACTTCATAGGTCAGCGTACCAGAACGAGAGACCACACCTATCTTGCCTGGGATGGCGATATTCCCAGGGATGATGCCCACCTTGCACTCGCCTGGAGTGAGCAAGCCAGGGCAGTTTGGACCCACCAGGCGCACGCCTTTGTGATCTAAATAATGGCGCACGCGCAGCATATCCTGCACCGGGATGCCTTCCGTGATGCACACGATCAGGGGGATGCCGGCGTCGGCAGCCTCGTACATGGCATCGGCGGCAAAACGCGCCGGCACAAAGATCACGCTGGCGTTGGCGCCGGTGGCTTCGACAGCTACCCTGACCGAATCGAATACCGGGATTTTATCCAGCACCCACTCGCCGCCTTTGCCCGGGGTGACCCCTGCGACGATGTTGGTGCCATATTCGAGCATTTGTTGGGTGTGGAACAGGCCTTCATTACCGGTGATGCCCTGAACCAGCAAGCGGGTGTTCTTATTGACCAGGATGCTCATGGCTTGCCTCCGGTAGCTACGGCGACGGCCTTCTGGGCCGCGTCGGCCAGGGTTTCTGCGGTGATCATGTTGGCGTCGGCGAGCATGCGTCGGCCTTCTTCGGCCTTAGTGCCCACCAGGCGGATGACCATCGGCACATCGGTCTTGACTTCCGCCAGGGCGGCCAGAATGCCGCGGGCCACCTCGTCGCCGCGAGTGATGCCGCCGAAAATGTTGTACATTACCGCTTTGACGTTTGGATCGCTCAGGATAATGCGCAGGGCCGCGGCGACCTTCTCGGAGCTGGCGCCGCCGCCGATATCCAGGAAATTGGCCGGCGATCCACCGAAAAGCTTGATGATGTCCATGGTAGTCATTGCCAGGCCAGCGCCGTTGACCATGCAACCGATGTTGCCATCCAGCTTGATGAAGGACAACCCATAGCGTCGGGCTTCGATCTCTGATGGGGCCTCGGCATCCAGATCGCGCATCTCCGCCAGAGCCTGCTGGCGATACAGGGCATTGTCGTCGATCAGCATCTTGCCATCGACGGCCAGCAACTTGTTATCGCCTGTGATGACCAGCGGATTGATCTCGGCCAGCGTGGCGTCGCAATCCAGGTAGGCCTGCCACAGGCCGCGGGCGATCTGGCCAAATTGCCGCCAGTGCTCGCGAGGCAGGTCGATGCCTGCGGCAATGTCCCGCGCCTGGTAGTCACGCAGGCCCAGCAGCGGGTCGATATACACTTTGATGATCTTCTCCGGCGTCAGGCGGGCTACCTCTTCGATCTCTACGCCGCCAGCGGAGGAGGCCATCATCACCGGTTTGCGCGCCGCCCGGTCGTTGGTGATGCCCAGGTAAATCTCGGTTTCGATGTTGGCAGCTTCGTCCACCAGCACCTTGCGCACCGGCAGGCCTTTGATCTCCATGGCAAGGATTTGCCCTGCCAGCTCGCCGGCCTCGTCGGGCGTTTTTGCCAGGCGGATGCCCCCTGCCTTGCCCCGGCCGCCAACCAACACCTGCGATTTAATAACAACGCGGCTACCCAGTTCTTTGGCGATTTGTTTGGCCT
>CAZCYV010000010.1:0-124419 GCA_964503145.1 uncultured Anaerolinea sp.
CAATAGGAGCGTCAAAGTCATCGTTGTTGGACGGCACACCGGCCTCAGTGGTGAATGACCACCAGGCGCCGCTGTTGGCGTAGGTCGTACCGCCGGCGTTGACCGCCCGCACCTGCCAGTAGTAGGTGGTGTTGTTGCTCAGGCCGGAGAGCCCAACGCTGGTGTTCGTCCCTGCCGAAGTCCATGAGCCGTCACAGGCGCCGTTGTTGGTCGTGTCGTAGCAGTACTCATACGAAGTCGCCCCGCTGCTGGCACCCCACGAGAGCGTCGGCGAGGTGGAGACGCCCGTCGCACCGTCGGCCGGGGCCGATTTGCTGAAAGCGCCGGGCGCGCCAACCACGGTGGTGAACGACCACCAGGCGCCGCTGTTGGCGTAGGTCGTACCGCCGGCGTTGACCGCCCGCACCTGCCAGTAGTAGGTGGTGTTGTTGCTCAGGCCGGAGAGCCCAACGCTGGTGTTCGTCCCTGCCGAAGTCCATGAGCCGTCACAGGCGCCGTTGTTGGTCGTGTCGTAGCAGTACTCATACGAAGTCGCCCCGCTGCTGGCGCCCCACGAGAGCGTCGGCGAAGTGGAGACGCCCGTCGCACCGTCGGCCGGGGCCGATTTACTGAAAGCGCCCGGCGCACTGACCTGAGTGGTGAACGACCACCAGGCGCCGCTGTTGGCGTAGGTCGTATCGCCGGCGTTGACCGCCCGCACCTGCCAATAGTAAGTGGTGTTGTTGCTCAGGCCGGAAAGCCCAACGCTGGTGTTCGTCCCTACCGAACTCCATGAGCCGTCACAGGCGCCGTTGTTGGTCGTATCGTAGCAGTACTCGTACGAAGTCGCCCCGCTGCTGGTGCCCCACGAGAGCGTCGGCGAAGTGGAGATGCCCGTCGCGCCGTTGGCCGGGGCCGATTTGTTGAAAGCGCCGGGGGGCGGCGTGGGGACAACCAGGTTCACGGTATAGTCTTCGGTCTCACCGTAGTAAGATGCCGAGCAGGGACCTGTCTGCGTACTTAGATTGGTCACCAGGACTCTCATGCGCGTGGTGCCGGTGAAGATGTCTGACGGGACGGATACCACACCCGAAAAGACGTAAGAACTTGTGAAAGTGTAACTCCCCAGGTCGAACTCCTCCCCGTCATCGATGAAGTCTCCGTCCTGGTTAAAGTCCACCCATACCTTCACGAATTGTTGAGAAGCCGGCAGCCAGGGGCTGTACGCCGTGACCTGCAGCGGATAATTGTTGCCTAGCTGGAGATTAGTAAAGTTGAAACCAGTATAGTCTGCATAGCCATTGGCCGATCTGCCAGAAGTCTGGTCACCGGTATTCAACTGCGTCCTGCTGACATACGGGCCGCTCGAGGCGGAATGTGTCGAGGCACAGTAAACGGGATCGCCACCTGTGCCCTGAACGCTGAATGTATAAGGATTTTCGTCCGAGTCGCTGTTGGAAATGCTGATGGTGGCGGTGCGCAGCCCCTCTGCAGACGGATCGAAACGGATGGTGAAAGCGGTGTAACCGCCAGGGACAACCGGTGTATCTGGCGCGGCAATGACGGTGAAGTCGCTTGCATGAGCGCCACTGATGCTCACCAATGGGGAACCGCTCAGCGCCAGGCTGGCGTCACCCAAATTCTCGATGCGGAAGGCACGGTCGCGGCTCAGGCCGCTGACCTTAACTACACCAAACTCCGTGCCATCATCGGCGGAGGGGGTGGAATCGCCATTGACAATAGAGGGGCCGCCATTGACCCAGCGAATGTTGATTTCCGGCCCGCCCGGCTTGATGATGGTGGTATCCAGGTTGGCGACGCCGCCGGTGGCCTCCTTGAAGGATTTGAGCTGGCCTGTGCCGGTCTCAGCGCCAAGGTTTTTCGACCAGGCATTGTAGAAGGCCATCTCCGCAGGTGTGAGAGTCTCCTGAGAGATGATCACCATGGCTGCCTTGAAGTTCTTCTGCGAAGCGCTCACATCTGGAATGCGGCTGCCGCCCAGCGCCGCCATAATCTGGGCCATGGTCACTGTTGTGATGCCGGTAGCCTGAAAGGTGGTATAACCGCCAGAAGTGACCCTGGAAGAGCAGTTCACCCCGGTGGGAATGGTGATGTCGGGAACGCTGGCCGCATCCAAAAACCCGGCAAGATACAATTCGAGAGGGACATAGGCCACAGAGTCGCCGCCGTTGGCATTCACACCAAAGCTTGCCGTCCGGTAGAGGCCGCCCCCCAGGTCTTCGAGCGGGAGAGCAAAACCTCCCAATTGCCCTTTCCCTACGCCGCTGACGCCCCAGTGGCTGGTATCGATACATTGGTGAAACCCTAGCGAAGTCAGGTCAGGTGCTGCCCAGCGGTGCATCAGTTCATGCAAGGTCGGCCCATTGGAGGCAAAGTTCATGAACATCAGACCCTGGAGTTTGCCGCTGCTTCCATACGACAGGCTATTGTCATAGAGGCTTCGTCCAATGTTTTGAACATCATTTTGCACGCCCCAATAGAAGGCAGTATAACTGGCCGGCAGGAAAGCATCCGAAAAGAAAAACAAAAAGTCGTAATCGTCCCCCAGGAGTGCGTAGACCGCTTTGGCTGCCGCTTGCTTGCGGGCTTCACTGTTCCAGGCATCCTTGGGGTCGAGCGACCCCTTCGGGTTGAGAATATTCAGCAGGTGGCTGACTGCCTGGTGGCCTGACCCCATGGAGATCGGTGTTTGCACTTCAGATGATTTGACCACCCCGATTTTGATGGAATGGTTGAGGTTATCGAAGGGGCCGGCATTAGGATCGTACCAGTTGATGCGGGTGGTGCCGGCGCCAGTTGTAACATCAACCTTGTATATGCTAAAGTCAAGCGCCCAATAGCTGACGGAAATGGCGTAATTACTGGTGAACCCATTGCGCGTCCAAACACCGTCTCCGGCGCGTCGGTCACCATGTGAGCCATCATCGTACAGGGCAATGTTCTGATTGCCTGTGATGTCGACCCCATCCAGTTTGATAAGGCCGGGAAAGCTGATCGTGGCGGGCGCCTGCACGCTGACTGCAGTGACACCGCTTCCTGTGACGCGCACCTCCAGTGTGGATGTATCGCTGCCATTATTCGCAATTGCAAATGGCCTGAAGCGACCACAGGTTGCCTGGACGCTGGTGCTGGCATCCTGATGATCTTTGACTGTGTCAGCAGGGTAATCACTATTGGCCAGGTTGTTCTCCAGCGCATCTATGACGCCATCGCCATCCGTATTGGTGGGCGATGCTGGGTCGCCTACTTCCGTTCCATCATCAATGAAGTCACAATCGCTGTCCACATTATTAGGGTCAGTTCCAATCATGATTTCCACTGAATCGTCTAGCCCATCTCCATCAGCGTCGGCCAATGGGGCCAGCAAGATATCAGATGTAAACGCCTTGGCAACTGGAGCGGGCGTAAATATTCCCACTAGAGCAGCAATCATCACCAAGACCATTACATAGAAAAAAACACGAAACAAGTATTTCATTTTGATTTCCTTTCTTTTGATTTCCTTGCTAGCCCCGGTTAATGACGTTTTCAGGTCTGGTTTGAAAGTTTCGATTTCGAGCATTCCTTACTATGACAGCTCATGTCCCTTCAAATACTGCTGTCATATTCCAATCTTGCCAAACTCGTAGTTCTATTATATAAAAGTCAAGTTCTGACTTTGTTAACGATAATGCAAAGCGTTCTTTGTAATTCTGTTGGGTGACACTCGTAAGTCAGTAAAGGACTCCAAGAACTGAGGACCAGACTCTTGAAAGACGAGAAGAGAGGATCTACCTTTGCCGGGTGCATCCAGGCGTCTTTGAAGACAGACCGGTTTCCAGCCGATTTTCCGTATCCGCGCCGAATTTATTCGACGCGGCCAGCAGCGCGTTTTCGGTTAAAATAAGACCTCCAACCCCACCCTGCTGCAGGCGCCCATGTTCCGACCCGTCTCATCCAAGCTCAACCCCGTCGCCCTCGAAGAGCAGACGCTCAACTTCTGGAAGCTGCACCGCATCTTCGCCAAGTCCAGCGAAGCCAGGCAGGGCGGCGCCGAGTACGTCTTCTACGAAGGCCCGCCCACCGCCAACGGCCGGCCCGGCGTGCACCACGCCCTGTCGCGCGCCTTCAAGGACGTCTTCCCGCGCTACAAGCTGATGCGCGGCTACCACGTGATCCGTCGCGGCGGTTGGGATACCCACGGCCTGCCGGTAGAGATCGGGGTGGAGAAGAAGCTCGGCTTCACCAGCAAGGGACAGATCGAGGCCTATGGCATCGACCGTTTCAACGCCTTGTGCCGTCAGTCGGCCTTCGAGTACATTCAGGAGTGGGAGCGCTTCAGCGACCGCCTGGCCTTTTGGGTGGACATGAGCGAGGCCTACGTCACCTATACCAATGAGTACATCGAATCGGTCTGGTGGATCCTGAAGACCTTCTGGGATCGCGGCCTGCTCTACCAGGGCTACAAAGTGGTGCCCTACTGCCCGCGCTGCGGCACGCCGCTCTCCGATCACGAGGTGGCGCTGGGCTACAGCGAAGCTACCGACCCTTCGGTGTACGTGCGCCTGCCGCTGGTGGACGAGCCCAACACCTCGCTGCTGGTGTGGACCACCACCCCCTGGACGCTGCCGGGCAACGTGGCGGTGGCGGCGCACCCGGAGGTGGAGTACGTCGTCGTGGAGCGCCCGCTGCGCGAGGGCGGGCGCGAGCGGCTGATTCTGGCCCAGCCGCTGCTGGAGAAGGTCTTCCGCGAGGAGCACGTGCGCGTGGTCGATTCGTTCAAGGGCAAGAAGCTGAAGGGGCGGCGCTACCACCCGCTGTACACCTTCCTGACCCCCGACCGGCCAGCCTACCGCGTGGTGCTGCAGGATTACGTCACGGTGGAGGAGGGCACCGGCCTGGTGCACACCGCGCCGGCCTTCGGCGCCGAGGACATGCAGGCGGCGCTGGAGTTCGACCTGCCGGTGCTGATGACCGTCGCTGAAGACGGCGCCTTTGTCCCAGAGGTGCGCCCGTGGAGCGGCATGTTCGTCAAAGACGCCGACCCGCTGATCATCCAGGACCTGGAGGCGCGCGGCCTGCTCTATCGCTCCGAAAGCTACACGCACACCTATCCCTTCTGCTGGCGCTGCGACACGCCGTTGCTGTATTACGCCCGCAGCACCTGGTACATCCGCACCAGCCAGTTCAAGGAGCGCCTGGTGCGCCTCAACCAGGAGATCAACTGGGTGCCGGCGCACATCAAGAATGGGCGCTTCGGCAACTGGTTGGAGAACAACGTGGATTGGGCGCTGGGGCGCGAGCGCTACTGGGGCACCCCGTTGCCCATCTGGGAGTGTGCGAACTGCCGCCGCCAGATGGCGGTCGGTTCGGTGGCTGAGCTTTCGAAGCTCTCCGGCCGCGATCTTTCCGGCCTCGACCTGCACCGTCCGTTCGTGGATCAGATCACCTTCCCCTGCCCGGAGTGCAAAGGGGCAATGCAGCGTGTGCCTGAGCTGATCGACGTGTGGTTCGACTCCGGCGCCATGCCGGTGGCGCAGTGGCACTTCCCCTACGAGAACCGCGAGCAGTTCCGCGCTCAGTTCCCCGCCGATTTCATCTGCGAGGCGGTGGATCAAACCCGCGGCTGGTTCTACGCACTGCACGCCATCGCTGCCCTGCTGTTCGACAGTGTGGCCTTCAAGAACGTGATCTGCCTGGGGCTGGTGCTGGATGGCGAAGGGCAAAAGATGTCCAAATCGCGCGGCAACATCATCGACCCCTGGGATGTATTCAACACTCACGGCGCCGACGCCTTCCGCTGGTATCTGTACACCGCTTCGCCGCCGGGGCAGGAGCGGCGCTTCTCGAGCGACCTGGTGGGCGAGGTGGTGCGCAACTTCACCCTGACGCTGTGGAATGTTTACGCCTTCTTCGTCACCTACGCCAACCTGGACAAATGGACCCCGCCTTCTCGGGCCGGGGGTGAGGGCGCTTCGCCACCTTCCAACCTCCTCGACCGCTGGCTGCTCTCCGAGTTGAACGCCCTGGTGCGTCAGGTGACCGAGGCGCTGGACAACTACGACGTGACCGGCGCCACCCGCCCGATCCAGGCCTTTGTGGACGATCTGTCGAAGTGGTACCTGCGCCGCTCGCGCCGCCGCTTCTGGAAGAGCGCCGCCGACGCAGACAAAGAATCGGCCTACCACACCCTGTATCAGACGCTGGTCACGCTGAGCAAGCTGCTGGCCCCGACCATGCCCTTCCTGGCGGAGGCGCTGCACCAAAACCTGGTGCGCACGGTGGACGCCAGCGCGCCCGAGTCGGTGCATCTGGCCGACTGGCCCGGCTACGACCCGGGGCAGATCGACGAGGCGTTGAACGACGAGATGCGCCTGGTGATGCGCCTGGCTTCACTGGGGCACGCCGCCCGAGACAAAGCGGGGATCAAGGTGCGCCAGCCACTGACAGAGGCGGCTTTCTCGGTCGCCCGTCCAGACGAAGCCCAGGCCGTGGAGCGGCACGCCGACCTGCTGGCGGACGAACTGAACGTCAAGCGCGTGCGCCTGCTGCGCTCGGCGGACGAAGCGATCAGCTATAGTCTGAAACCCCTGCCCAAACAACTCGGCCAGAAGTACAAAAGCCTGTTTCCCAGGCTCGCCCAGGCCATCCAGGAACTGGATCCCGCTCAGGCGGCCCGTTCCCTGCTGGCGGGGCAGGCGGTGCAGGTGCAGGTGGACGGGCAGAGTTATGAGGTCCAGCCGGATGAAGTGGAGGTTCACGTCGAAGCTCATGCCGGGCTGGCCATCGCCGCCGAGGGCGCCTACATGGCGGCCTTGCACACCGAGTTGACCCCGGCGCTGGCGCGCGAGGGGCTGGCGCGCGAGTTTGTGCGTCGGGTGCAAGACCTGCGCAAACAGGCCGACCTGGAGGTGGCCGAACGCATCCGCCTGTTTGTGACCACCACGCCCGATCTGGCCAGCGCCATCCGCGCCCACCGCGAGTACATCATGGGCGAGACCCTGGCGCTAGAGTTGAACGCCGCCGAACCGCCATCAGACGCGGCCCTGGCCGAGGGCTGGTTCGATGGACAATGGATGAAAGTGGGCCTGCTGCGCGCGGAGCTTGACCTCACCTAGCTCCGGATCGAGACACACGCGATGACTCAACCTGATCTTCACACGCTGCCTCCGATCACGCCGCAGCGCAGAGCGCTCGCCTGGAGCGTGCACCTGTTCACCGCCAGCGGCGCGGCCTGGGGTTTGCTCTCCATCCTGGCAATCCAGCAGGGTCACTACCGGCTTCTCCTGCTCTGGGTGACGCTGGCAATGCTCGTCGATGGCTTCGATGGTCATCTGGCGCGCCGCTTCCACACCAAAGAATACGCCCCAGAGGTGGATGGTGGGCTGCTGGACAATATCGTTGACTACCTCAATTACACCGTCATCGGCGCGCTGCTGGTAATCCAGGCCCGCCTGGTGCCGCAGGGTCTGGTTCTGCCCGCTGCCGCCCTGATCGCCCTGACCTCGGCGCTGCAGTTTTCGCAGACCGAGGCCAAGACCGACCCGCGCACCCAGGAGTACTATTTCAAAGGCTTTCCATCCTATTGGAATTTCCTGGCGCTGTATCTGCTGGTGTTGGGTTTCAATCCCTGGGTCAACCTGCTGATCATCCTGGTCTGCGTGACCCTGCAGTTCATCCCCATCAAGTTCATCTACCCCAGTCGGACGAAGTTCTACTACCGGCTCAACCAGGCCATCGCCTACGCCTGGGGCGCCAGCGGGTTGGGAATGGTGCTGACCTACCCCAATATCCCCGCTTGGTTAACCGCGCTGAACCTGGTCTTTGTCGCCCTGTACCTGCTCATGAGCGTGCTTTCGACGCTGCGCAAACCGGCAGGCTCGCACGGCTAATTCGTCAGGCATTCGGCCAGACGGCTTAGAAAGACAAACACGGCTGGCTCGGCCCCAACATCGCCGCCTGGTAGCTTCCCCCAATATATTCGGACAGCAAGGCGATCAGATCGCTCATGGCGCGCGCCACATCCCGTTCGGCGTCGGCGTGATGCGCTTCGACGGTGATGATGGCATTCGTGGTGTCAAGGCCGGTGGTGCTCTGCAGGCTCTGCTTCCAGCACCAGCGGCGGGCGAAGATCAGCCCCGTATCGTCCACGAAGATCACCTCGCCCGGCTCGGGGTGTACCGCTTCCGGCTCATCGTGGGCGGTGAACCATTCCGAACCGTCGGCAAAGCGGATGGTGAGCGAGCCATTCAGGTAGCGGGTGTCGAAGGCCGCCATCGGCACCGCATAGCGGATGCTGACCAGGTTGTAAGCGTCCACCAGGGCGTTGATGCTGGGGATGTCGCCCTTCTTGGTCAGGCGGCGTAGCAGGGCCTCGGCCGCGCTGCGATACTTGGTCGGCTCGACGCCGAAGGCGCGGAAGGCGCTGCGCCAGGCAGCCAGGGAGGGAATCTCGCTGAGCGGTTTGTTGCCCAGGCGCGCCAGCACGGCGCGCTGCTCATCCAGGAAGGCCTGTAGCAACTCCGGCGGCGTGGATCGGTTGTGCATTCCGCTTGCCAGGATCATTCCACCGCACAGGTTGGGGTAACGTTGCAGCAAATCGGGGTGGTAACAAAGCTCAGCCATCATCTGCCTCAGGTCTTCAGCCTGGCGCGGGCGTCCAGGGCCAGCGCGCCCTGCCCAACGCCCAAAACCCGCAAGGGGTTGATCTCGATCTCGGCCAGTTCGGGGAAGTCCGCCGCCAGTTGCGCCACGCGGCGCAAAGCCTCCAAAACGCTCTCACGGTCCGCCGGCGGCAGGTTACGGTAGCCCTTCAACCTGCGCCCGGCCCAGGTGCTCTCCAGCAAAAACTCGCCTTCTTCTTCGGTCATCGGCGCCAGGGCGAAGGCCACATCTTTCAGCCCCTCCACCTCGGTGCCGCCGGAGCCGAACATCACCAACGGGCCGAACTGCTGGTCCTGAACCGCGCCGATGATCACATCCTGGCCGCCGCGGGTCATGGCCTGGACGTAGACGCCGTCGATCCGCGCTTCTGGCCGCGCCTGCCGGGCGCTTTCGATGATCTGGATAAAGCCTAGCTGGACTTCGGCTGGGTTTTGCAGGTTGAGCAGCACGCCGTTGACATCCGATTTGTGCGGGATATCTGGCGAGGCGATTTTCAGCGCCACCGGCAAACCCACCTGCCGCGCCAACTCGACCGCCTGCTCGGGCGAGGTCGCCAGGCGGGTATCAGGCGTGCGCAGGCCATAAACTGCCAAAATTTTCTCTAAAGCCTGCCCCGGCAAAAAGCCCTCCGCCTGGGGATGGGAAGCTAGATAAGCAGCTAAAATCTCCCTGGCCTGTTCCTTCGCCCCTTCGCAGCAGGGCAAAGGCGATTGAGCGGCCCGGGCAAGGTATTCGGCGCGCCGCGCCAGCACAGCCAGCGCCGAAGCTGCCCGCTCCGGAAAGCGGTATTCGGGGACGCGCGCGGCGCGCAGATGCTCCACTGCCTCCTGGATCAGGCGCTCGCCCATCAGGGCAAACACCACCGGCTTCTCGGCGCTGTGGATCACCGGGATCACCGCTTTGGCCACCGCTCCGGCGGTGTACATCGGCGGCGGCGGCAGGATCAGCATCACCGCATCGACGCCGGGATCCTCGAGCAGGATGCGCAGACAGTGGGCGTACTGCTCCGGCGAGGCCGATGCCAGCATGTCCACCGGGTTGTGCAGGCTGGCGGCTGGCGGCAGCGCCGCCGCCAGCGCGGCGCGAGTGGTCTGGCCCAGCTCCGCCAGGCGCATGCCGTTGGCCTCTAAGGCGTCGGCGGCGGTCACCCCGGGACCGCCAGCGTTGGTCAGCACCGCCACACGGCGGCCGCGCGGCGGCGGGCACCAGGCCAGGGCGCGCGCCCAATCGAACATCTCCTCGCTGGTCTCGGCGCGGATCACCCCGGCGCGGCGAAAGGCAGCATTGAAGGCGTTTTCCTGGCCGGCCAGCGCGCCGGTGTGCGAGGCGACAGCCCGCTGGCCGCTGGCAAAGCGCCCCACCTTCAGGGCGATGATCGGTTTTTGGCGAGTGATCTGGCTGGCTTGCTCCACGAAGCGCCGCCCATCGCTGACGCCTTCGAGATACAGGGTCAGCACCCGGGTGAACGGGTCTGCCGCCACTGGCGAGAGCACATCGGTTTCGTTCACGTCGGCCTGGTTGCCCAGGCTGACCAGGCGAGACAGGCCAAAGCTCTGGCCGCGCGCCCAGTCGATCACCGCCGCGCAGATGGCGCCGGAATGTGAAATAAACGCCACATCTCCAGGCAGTGGCCCCGGCGGAGGCAGAAAAGTGGCGTCCATCGGAAGATGGGTATCCAACAAACCGATGCAGTTGGGGCCGATCAGGCGCATGCCGAAGGAGCGGGCGATGCGCAGGCATTCGGCCTCAAGCCGGGCGCCTTCTGAACCGGTCTCGCGGAACCCACCCGAGCCGATGATGACCGCCTTCAGCCCCCGCCGGCCGCAATCCTGCAGCGCCTGGGGGATGGCCGGCGCAGGGATGAGTAAGATCGCCAGATCGAGCGGGTCAGGGGCGTCGAGGATCGAAGGATACATTGGGCGGCCCAACAAACGGCCGCCCTTGGGGTTGATGAAATGCACCGCCCCCTGATAGTTGCTCTGTACCAGGTTGCGCGCCAGCCCGTAGCCCAGCTTGGTCGGATCTTGCGAAGCGCCAATGATGGCAATGCCTGTCGGGGTGAAGAAGGGAACGAGCGAGGGGTGAATTTGCATCGGCGTCTCGGATGAATGCAGTGGGGATTATAACGAAAAAGCGCCCTGGCGGAGAAACCATTCTGGCCAGGGCGCTCGAACGACGACATTCTATGAGGCGGGCAAGACGACGGTGAAGGTGCTGCCGACGCCCACCTGGCTCTCCACCGCAATGCGCCCGCCATGCTGGCGGATGATGCGATGGCTGACCGAAAGTCCCAGGCCGGTGCCGCGGCCGGCGGCTTTAGTGGTGTAAAACGGCTCGAAGATGCGCGTCAGGCGGTCGGAGGGGATGCCTTTGCCGTTATCCGACACCCGCACGTGGATCTCGTCGCCCAGGCGCATGGTGGCGATGTGTATCTCCGCCGGGGTCTTGTCCAGCGAATCGATCGCGTTGAGCAGCAAATTCAGCCATACGCTTTGCAAGTGATCCTGGCTGGCCAG
Source organism: uncultured Anaerolinea sp. (assembly GCA_964503145.1). Taxonomy (GTDB): domain Bacteria; phylum Chloroflexota; class Anaerolineae; order Anaerolineales; family UBA4823; genus RBG-16-57-11. Next base: position 11,160 of record CAZCYV010000010.1, read on the forward strand.
AATAGGGGCCAGATTAGGATCGGGATTGAATTCGAGGTGGATGCCGCGCGCCAGGATTTCGTGTTGAACCAGCTCCAGGGCGCGCTCCAGAGTCTCGTTGAGGTTGGTCACGCCCAGATGGTATTCCTCTTTGCGGGCGAAATCGAGCAGATTGCGCACCACCTGGGTGGCACGCGCGCCGGCGCGGGCGATCAGGTCGACCGATTCCTGCAAATCCGAGTTTGCGGGCAGTTCGCGGTGCAGAATCTGAGCGTTGGCGATGATCGCAGTCAGCGGATTGTTGATTTCATGCGCCACGCCGGCAGCCAACTGACCGATCGCCGCCAGTTTTTCGGATTGGGTCAGAATGGCCTCCAGGCGGCGGCGCTCGGTTACATCCTGTTCCATCAGCACCGCCTGGATGACTTGCTCATTGTCATCCAGGATGGGGTAGGTGTTGATCTCCCATTCGAAGACATCGTCGCCAACTTCGCGGCGCTCGGTGCGCTGGGTGGGTCGCCCGGTCTCCAATGTTTCCCGCACACGGCATTCCGGGCAAGGCTCATTTCGATTGAACAGAGCCTGGTAGCACGTCAATCCGACCAGCGAGCGCGGCGTTTGACCCATTCGTTGGGTGCGAGTTCGGTTGATCGCCATCAGGCGGTAATCGCCATCGATGGTGTACAGCGCAGCCGGCAAATGGTCGAACAAGGCGCGCAGCGTGTTGCGCGAGCCGATCAACTCCCAGCGCCCGGCCACCAGGTCGGCATTGGTCAGCTTAAGCTGCTGCATCAACCTGGTGCCGTTCATCGCCAGAGCGGCCTGGGAGGCAACGACCTTCAACAGTTCTTGATCGGCCGGCTCGAACGCGCCAGAGCGCTTGTTGATCGCCTTGATCACACCTAAAGGCCGATCCTCCACGATCAGCGGAGCGCAAAGCAGGTTGCGCACAATTAAATCCCCCTGTCCATCGCACCCAGGGCGGTAGCGCGGGTTTCGGCTACCATCGTTGGCAACCAGCGGCTTGCCGCTGCGCAGACATTCCGCCAGTAAGCTTTGACTTTCAAAGGGATTGACCTGATATGCCCAATCTGCGTCGCCGGTTTCTGGCCCCAACGATTTAGACACAATCCAGCCATCCTGCGGCTCGTTCAGGAGCGCCAGAGCCACCACCTCGCAATCCATCAACTGGCTGACACCGCGCACCAACCGCGTCTGCAACTTCTCAGCGTCGCCTTCGAAGCCCAAGCGGGTCAAATCCAGCTGCAGACTTACCAGCGACTCGCTTGCCTGCACATCCCGGCGAGATTCAGCGGCGCGCGCCGCTGAGGCGTCGGGCGGCGGAGGGGATTCTGTAGAGGAGGAGTTTATCTCAGCCATCCGATGAAATTCTTACCGGGCCGAAGCTTCTGTCGCTGGCTGCAAGCCGACCGTATAGCCCCGGCCTGGAATCGTACGGATGAAATCAGGGGCGCGAGGGTCTTCTTCAATGCGCTCGCGCAAAGTTTTGATGTGAACGCGCACCAGGTCCGGGCTGCCCTTGCCGTTGGGAAAATCCCACACCTCATCCAGCAAACGGGCGGGTGAAAAGGCCTCATTGGGGTGCGTCATCAGATGGTAGAGCAAATCATATTGCAAGGGGGTCAGGCGCACCCTTCCGCGGCTGGGAGTATCCAGTTCGAAGGTGCGGGTATCCAACACAAAGCCGCCGAGCGACAGGCAATAGGGTGAGGCTTGCGGCGTCGGTTCGGCAGGCGAGCGCGATTCATGTTGCCGCGAATCGCGCCTGGTCTGAGGGAGAGTGCGCCGCAAGATCGCCTGCACGCGCAGGATCAGCTCATTGACATTGAAGGGCTTGCACAGGTAATCGTCAGCGCCAGCGTTGAAACCGGCGATTTTATCCTGGGCTTTTACTTTAGCCGTCAGGAACAGGATCGGGATATGAGCCAGGGCGGGGTCGGCGCGCATCGCCCGGCAAACCTGATAGCCGTCCATTTCAGGCATGATGATATCCAGGATCACCAGGTCGGGAGGATTCTGGCGCGCCATGTACAGGCCCTTCTCGCCGCGGCTGGCGAGGGTGACGCGAAAGTCATCGCTGCGCAGGCTCCGTTCGATGGTGCGGGCAACGATGTAATCATCTTCAATCACCAGGATGTTCGCCGGTTGCATAGGTCCTCCGTCTATTCTGCCGCCGCAGGCAGAGACACAAGAATGATTGTATCATGGTCATCGGCGCTCTCCGCAGTGATCTGTCCTCCGTGCTGACGGACGATCTCACGACAAATGCTCAGTTCCATCCCTGTGCCGCGCCCACTGGTGGGGCCGACGAAGTTAGGCTCGAAGATGGTAGCCAGTTGTTCGGCAGGGATGGGGCAGCCATTGTCCCGGATTTCCACAAGCACTTCTGAGAGCTGTTCGGAGCGCGAGGTCACGCAAATTTTTGGGGGATGCTCATTGTTCGTCTGAGCCGCCATGGCGTCGCGCGCCAAAAGCAACAGATTGACCCATAAGCTCTCCAGTTGTTGGGCGTTGCCGCGGATGAGCGGCAGCCCATCGCTCAGGCGAGCCTCAAGCTGTCCGCCGATCGACTCGATGCTGGCGTGCACCAGAGTGAGCGCGCTTTGGATGGTCTCGTTCACCGAAAGCATGCTGAGCGTCTCGGTCGCCGGGCGAGAGAACTCCATCAGGCGCTGGACGACTTTTTGCAGGCGCCAGCCGGCTTGCTCGATGGCTTCGGCCGATTCGCGCCCGGGCTGGTGAGCGGGGAGCTGGCGCAACAAGATCTGCGCATCGGCAATGATCGTCGTGAGCGGGTTGTAGATCTGATGAGCAACGCCTGAAGCCACTTCACCGATGGTAGCCATACGCGCCGCGTGCACCAGATGCGCCTGGGCTGCCTGAATCTGAGCTTCCAGGCGTTTGCGGTCGGTGATGTCTCGACCAACGGATTGATACTCGAAGATGCGTCCCCGATCGTCGAAAATCGCTCGGTCGGTGCGCTGCAGCCAGCGCAGGCCGTCCCCAGGCAAGTGAATTTGGTGCTCCAGGGTTCCCACCGGTTTGGCCGCGCTAAAGGCGCTTAAATGTTGGATCAGCCGGGGGCGCTCATTTTCCGGGACAAAATACAGGAAATTCATCCCCAACAGTTCATCACGACTTTTGCCAAAGTAACGACAATAGACTTCATTGACAAAAGTAAGCGTACCATTGGGCTTGAAGCGGCAAATTAGCTCCGTCTGATAATCTTCCACAATCGCCCGATAGCGGGCTTCACTTTCCCTCAAAGCCCGTTCCGCCTGGACGCGGCGGGTGATATCATGAGAGACATCCATGTAACCCAGCAAGCGCTCGGGACGGTCGTCGTCGCGTAAAATGGTGACGCGTGAACTGACCCAAATCGTTTTGCCATCGCGGCCCTGGAACTGGCGCACGACATGCGGGCTGACAGTTTCGCCTTCTTTCGGTACAGCGACGGGTGGGTCGAAAGCCGCTAAGTAAACACTGGCCACAGGTTGTCCCAGGCGCTCTGTGGCCGGGTAGCCAAAGAGCGCCTCGGCAGCCGGATTCCAATACGTGATCTGACCGGCCAAATCCCAAACCACGATGGCGTCGCGCACGTTATTGAGCAGCGTCGCCTGGTAACGAATCTGCTCCTGGGTGCGCTGGATGGAGAGTTTGAGCTGGTGCGCCTGGACTGTCTTGTGGATCAGTGCAGGCAGGGTGATCAGATAATCGCCGCTCTTGAGCAGATAATCAGCCGCGCCATGCTGAATGGCCTGTACCGCGACGCGCTCATTCCCCTGGCCGGTGACCATGACCACCGGGATTTGATGCCCACGCTGAGCCAACTGATCCAGCAATTCCAGGCCGGTGCCATCCGGCAGCCGATAATCCAATAAGATGATGTCATAGGGGCGTTCGCCGAGGCGCTGCCAGGTTGTCTGAAGGTCGGTCGCATGGTCGATATCCCGATAACCGGCGATGCGCAAGAACTCGCCGACCATCTCGGCTTGAGCAAAGTCATCATCAATGATTAGGACGCGGTAAGTGTTGGTCATCCTGGTCAGAAGGCGGCGATGGGTATCACCCCATATCAATTCATGTCATGTCCCATGTAAGCATATCCGCAGGCAGGAGAAAAATCCATAAAGAACGCGTAAAGATTTTACGCGCCTCGTAAAAGTCACAGTAAACCTGGCAAGCAACCGGTGGAAAGTTCGAGGTTAGGGGGGCAGGGTGGGCGGGGTGGGCGTCATGGTCGCCGCCCAGATCTCGATCGAATCAATCTGAGCTGGATCACTGCAGCCCGGGGGCGCGGCGATGCGCACGTAGCGATAGACTCCGTTGACGTGGATTTGGATGCCCCAACCGTTGTACAGGTCTGCCGGAGGGATAGCCGCATTGGGCAACTCAGGCGGGAAATAAGTTGGAGGAACGCTGCCATTGTTCGTGCTGTCGCTATCACCCCAGTAAAAGATACGCCGAGGCCAGGGAGTCGGCCAGGGGTGTGGCTCAGCATCGCTCAGATCGATGATCACCCAGTCCAGGCAGATGCCGCCATTGCAGCCGGTCGGATTCAGAAATTCATAGAAGATCAGCGTGCCAATTTGAGTTGGCCCTCCCAGGTCCAGGATCACCCCGGAGTCGCACAGGATGTTATAGTACAGGCCATCTGGCGTGCCGGTGTTGATTGACGTGGGAATCGGGGTATTAGTAAGGGTAGGGGTAGAGGTGAATGTAGGAGTGAGCGTCGGGGTGAATGTATGCGTCGGCGTGGGGGTATGGGTGTGAGTGGCAGTGGGGGTAGGTGTGTCGGTCTGCGTGGCGGTGGCTGTAGGGGTTGGCGTCAGCGTAGCGGTCGAAGTGTTTGTCGGGGTTAAGGTCCAGGTGGCCGTATTAGTCGGGGTCGGTGTGCGCGTCGGAGTGGCGGTCGAGGTGCTCGATGGCGTTAAGGTCCGAGTAAAAGTGGCAGTATTCGTGGGCGTGAGCGTGGCTGTTGCCGTGCGGGTGGGAGTGCGCGTCGCGGTTGGCGTACGCGTGGGCGAATCGGTGCGTGTGGGGCGGGGGTTGCCAGGGCGCCGTGTAGGGGTCGGCGAGGCCTGAGGGATCATCGAGGTCGCTGAAGGCTGGATAGGGGTGGGAAAAACGACCTGCGGTGTATTCGTTGGCCTGCGAACCCGGGTGGGTGGAGGCGCAACCGGCGAAGGAGGGGACGCCGCAGTGGGCGTGGCGCTGGGCGTCGCACTGGGGGCATAAGGCAACTCGGATGTCGGCCAATAATTGCCGATGACCACGACTTGAGTGGACAAAGCGGGGTTCTCATTGACCAGTTCTTCGAGAAGCGCCTCATCGAGCGGCCTGAAAGCGAGCGATTCCCACAGGCCATAGTCTGCCTTTAGCCCCGAGCGCATGTCTCCCGCCTCGATCCTGGAGGGAAACCACAAAGCCAGTTGTCCGGAGCAGAACAGGGTCGCGATCACCAGCAGCGCCACAATCAGCCAGAACACCCAAAAGCGATCGGGGTGCTCTTGAGTAATTTGCTCCTGGCTCGGCTCGACTGGAAGAGTCTCGCCCGACATCGTACGCTCCTTGTAGACAGTCCAGAACGACGTTTACCCTATGCAACCGGAGCAGACGAGGTCGCCCTGGCCGGCAAGCAAACCATGATCGTGCTACCTCGCGGCCCCTCGCCTCCGATCCACAACTGTCCATCCAGGCGTTCCAGGATCGACCTGGCGCGCATCAACTCAAGGCCAAGGTTTCCCGGGGCGGTCATTGCATCCGATGTCAGACGATGTACGGATTGATCGAAAGCCTGCATCGGATTGGTGTCCTCCGCGCGGGGGCCGCTGTCGCTGATCTCAATCCACACCTGGTCACTCAGGGCGCGGGCCGTCACGCGTACTTCGCCACGCGCAGGGCTGCGCATGATCGCCCGCCGGAGGAGGATATTGAGCAACTGGGTCACCATCTCAGGGTCAGTTTGCACCACCGGCAGGGCATCGATCTGGCGCACGGTCAACCGCCCGCCGCCCTGCTGATAGCGTTTGACCGTGTTATCCTCCGGCAAAGCCTGCAACAGCTTCTCCAGGTTGACAATTGCCGGGCGCGGGCTGCGGCTAGAGTCCACCTGGGCTACGGCGAGCAGTTCATCGCCCCAAGACTGGAGGCGTTCCCAAACTTTATTCAGGCGAAAAACGCTGGAAGCAACGCGCTCATCTTGCGGAACGCGCAGGTTGAGATCCACCAGGGCGTTCATCGCCTCGGCCAGCAGCAAGCGGATTTTGTTAATCACCTCCGCCATGGCCTGGGTCTTGAGCTTTTCTTGCTGTTTGAGGGCCGTCACATCGCGCAACGCCATCACCCAGCCCGGCTGGTCGGCGCCGCCTTCGAGCAGAGGCGTCAGACTGACCATGTACGAGGCGTCTGCGCTCCACTGCAAATCCAGGGTTGCCGGAAAGCGACCGCCGACCACCTTCCAGTTCTCCACGATGCTCACCAGGCGCGGCGGTAGCACCTGCATCGCCTGCCCACCAACCAGGTCCTCGCGGCCCAGCAGGCGCATCGCCGCCGGGTTGGCCACCGTGATCACCCCCTGGGCAGAGGCGGCCAGGATGGCTTCGCCAACGCTATCCACCAGCGTTTTCAAGCGCTCAGCTTCGGCCTGGATTTGCGCCTGTAGCGCAGCCCGCTCCATCACCAGCCTGCGGTGGGCAATGGCTCGCTCCACAATCACCGACAACTGCTGCAGCGATTCCAGCGGCTTGAGCAGATAATCCCAGGCATGCCCGTCGCGCATCGCCGCAATGGCAGTCTCGATGCTGCCCGCAGCGGTGATGACAATGATCTCGATGTACGGATCCATCTCCCGCGCCTGACGCAGCAGGTCCATCCCGCTCATATTCGGCATCATCAGGTCGGTGAGAAGCACTGCAAAAGGCGGGGAGGTCTGCAAGGCCTGTAAACCCTGTAACCCATCCAGCGCGGTCTCCACCTGGTAGCCGCTGCGCTCCAGCGCTTTGGACAACAGGAAGAGAATATTTTCGTCGTCATCGACGATCAGGATGCGTTGCCTTTCGTCGCTCACGTCTGCACTTCCGCCAACTCAGGATGCCGCATCGGGAGGTAGACCCTGAACGTGCTCCCCTTCCCGACCTCGCTATCCACCTCGATTCTACCAGAATGATTGGAAACAATGCCATAACTGACCGACAGGCCCAGACCAGTGCCCTCGCCTTCCGGTTTGGTGGTGAAGAAGGGATCAAAGATGCGGGTCAGATGTTCCGGCGAAATGCCCGTACCAGTGTCCTGAATAGCAATCACCACCATGCCATCCATCTGGCTCAAGTTCACGCGTAATGTCCCGCCGCCGGGCATCGCCTGAACAGCGTTGGAGATGATATTGACCAGCACTTGTTCGATCTGCTGCGCGTCATAGGTCATCACCACCGAATGCTCAGGCAGTTCCTTGATCACCTGTACGTGCGCTTTACGGATCGGGTATGCCGTCAGCCGCAAAGCGGCCTCGATTGTTTCGCGCATATCCTGCTCGCCCATCTCCGGTTTAGATTGCCGCGAAAACTTCAGCAGGTCGGAGACGATGGTGTTGGCTTTCAAAGCGCTCTCACGGATCAAGGATAACTCCGACTTGATTTCCGAATTCAACTGATCTTCGTAGAGCAGGAGTTCAGCAACGCCTTTGATCACGGTGAGCGGGTTTTTGACATCATGGACGATGCCGGCGGTCAACTGGCCGATCGCGGCCAGCTTTTCGGATTGGATCAATTGGAGTTGGGTGGTGCGCAGGCGCTCATTGGTCTCTGCCAGTTCCTTGTTGCGCTGGATCGCTTCTTCGTACAGCCGGGCGGCCTCGGCCGTCCTCTCGCGCAGCTTGAGCGTCATGATGTCAAAAGCCTCGGCCAGTTCGCCGATCTCGTCGGCGCGGTTCAGGCCGCTGCTCTGATTCAGGTCGCCCGCCGCGACCGCCTGGGTGAGCGAACGCAATTTCAAGATCGGCTGGGCGATGCTCTGCGAAATCAGGTACCCTACCACGACCATTGCCAGGGTGCCGAGGGCGAAGACCATGACGAAGATATCCCGGCTGGTGGCCTCTGCAGCGACGACATAGCTGCTCGGTAAGATGATGCCCAGCCAGCCCACCCTTTCCTGGCGCACGATCAACTCTGTCAAAGCCATTTGAAAGTCGCGATTGTATAACTTAAATTTCAACGGCTGATCCAGGTCTGCCTGGGATAACTGTTGCACCCGATTGATCAATGTATCAAAGCCCTCATCCGGGCTGGCCAGCGTCGTGGCAAGGATGTTTTGGCGATCGATGTCGAACACGACCAGGTCTGCCAGAGCCAGTTCTCGGGCTTTGATTTCGTTGAGCAACTTTTGCAGTTGCGTGCCGACGATGACACCGCCGATGACGGTTTTGTCATCGGTGCTATACACTGGCGCGCCGGTCAACAACGTGGGGCCATAGCTGGTCGTCGCCAGACCCACGTACTTATCTCCGCGGCGATCGGATATTCCGGTCAGGATTTTCTGAGTTAGTTCGAGCGAAGAGAAATCGACCCCCCGACTGTTGATCAACTGCAGCGTTGACGGGTCTTTGCCCAAAGTAAGCAACTCAACGCCGTTCTCATCAATCACTGTAATCGAGTCGATATCCCCACGGACGGCCGCCAGCGGGGTGAGCAGTTCTTCGAGTCGCGCGCTGTCTTTGGCCAGGATTGCTTCCTCTACCCCTATGGTGTAGGTCGCCTGTCGCAAGATTTCCAGAGCGGTGCGCTCATGTCGAACAATGGCATCCGAGGCAACGCGCGCCGATTCATAAAGCTGGTTGACAAAGCGTTCGACAATCGTAGAAGTGACCAGCCGGGTGATCACGAAGATGCCAATCGCAGCGATGATCAGCGTCAACAGCACATACGGGACGATCAGCTTGAACTGTAAGCCGGACATGCGCGCTTTGAGGGTCGCCAGGCTGAAGCGTTGGCGAGATTCTGTTTTTGCGCGATCTGTTTCGGATAAAGCCATCCTCCCGACCTTTGTTTAATCGGTTAACCGGCATCAGTTCATAATTGTTTCAGTAGTTTATCCTGTTCGAGCGGGAAAGTCAATTTGAAGGGCATAAAAACTTAAAAATGCTGTTGCAAGGTTTTGCTAGGATTTTTACGGCAACTGCCGCGGCCGAGGCCCGGTATAGAATGTGAAGGGAGAATCGGCAGGATAGTAATGATAGACATTTCGATCTGGAAAATGGCGGGCAACTTCTGCATCCACCTGGGCGCCGCGCGAGATGACAAAGATAAAGGGCGTATCCAGAAACGGCGTTTGCAGTTCCAACAGGGTACCGTATTCGATCCACTGCGATTGGGTATGCACTACAATCAACGCCGGGGTCAGCTTCTGAGCATCCGGGGTAAGAAAAGGCTCCAGATGCGAGCGCCGCACGCCGTACAGCCCGACCATGCCCGATAGCCTGGCCGGCGTATAGAACAACAGGTTGGTCGCCAGCAGCAAGGCCAGGAGCGCCGTGACGCCCAGCGCCCGGTTGCGCCGCCAACCTTGATAATTCGGGAAGGGCAGGCCCGGCCGAGTGGGCCAGCCAGCCAGCCAGGCGATGCCAGCCGCGCTGAGCAACGTCAGGCTATACAGCGCCTCGTAATAATAGCGCGGGCCAAACAACGACGAACCAATCCAATAGGCCATGTAGAGAACGAACAGGCTAACAAATGCACTCATCGGCAGTATCGCTCGCCAGTTGCGGTCGCGCAGCAGGGCAATCAACCCGAAGGGCAAGAAGATCCAGGAATAGTTCAACCAGCCGAACAGATCGTAATTCCCAACGTAAATGCTATAGCGGGTGTTGATCCAGGCCTGGTTCAGGGTGTGTCCCTGCTCGGAATGGCCATGACCAGGCCCAAAGCCGATCTTATCGTAAGGCCACCACAAGGTGTAAGGGTTGAGCAATGGATCGCCGGTCACCGCATACTGCCAGAGAAAATGTAATGACGACAGCGCCAGAACGATCAAACCCAGGGCGATCAACCGTCGACGCGCGTTCTGATCGCCTCGAAACAGTAAATACACCCCGTGCAGCCCAAAGGGCAGGGCAATGCTTACCGCAGTCAGAGGGCGAGACAGCGCCAGCAGGCCCATCGACGCTGCAGCCGCCAGAGTCGCCAGCCAGGGGTGCGGCGGGTCTCGCTGGCAAAAGGCCTCTAACCAAGCCAGCGCAAACATGGCGCTCAGCACCAGGCCCAATGGATGAGATAACAGCGAGCCAGAATTGAGCAGGAAAAAGGGCGAGGTCAACGTCAGCAACGCGGCCAGCAGCCCCACCGTCTCTCCGAACAGGCGCTTTCCTAGCAGATAGGTCAACCAGACGCCAAATCCGGCCAGCAGAGGATTGACCAAAAAGCGCACTCCAAAGTATTCCCCCAGCGCCAGCGTCGCCGGCCAGCCCAGCGGGTATTTGCCAAAGCGCTGACCCTGATAGTCGATCACGAAGGGCACCAGGAAGCTTTTGGGATATGGCGGCGACGGTAGAGTCAAGCGCCCTCCGGCGATGGCCTGGGCCTGCCAGACATAGGCCATTTCGTCTTCGATATGCGCCATCCGCTCGAAGACGCGGTCATGCACCCGATATGCGGCTATGACGGCGATCAGACTGAGCAGGGCAGCAATGCGATCCGCGCGCCTCATCGAGCAACCAGCGGTGACTATGGCAAAGGATTACTCATGCGCCGATCTGACGCAGCGCCTGTAAAGCCGCGGCGTGCAGCAAGCGATTCGAAGCCAGGATGCCGCGGTTATTGCGCAGCGAGCGGCCGGTGGTGAAATCCAGCGGTTTGCCGTCAAGGTCGGTGATCTGGCCGCCAGCTTCTTCCAGCACCAGGGAGCCTGCGGCCTGATCCCAGATTTTTTCGCGGTAGTTGGGTTGAGCAGGCGAAAGCAGCCGCAGCATCAGATCACCCTTCCCCGCCGCCAGAACGGCGTATTTTGCCTGGCTGTCCATCAAGACCGGTTCGGCCCGAATACCCAGGCTCTGGGCGAAGATATCGATCTGGCTGACGTTGGTGTGGCCGGATTCGAAGGAGCGCAGCAACCGCGCCTGGGTTGGGTCCGCCTGCGTCGAAACGCTCAGGGGCTTGAAGTCGCCCGGCGAAACCAGCGGCGTCGTCCAGGCGCCTTCGCCGCGCACCGCGATGACCAGCGAGCCTGGACCGTTCAAATCGGACTGCTGAGCTTCGCTCAGATTTGGGCAGCCAAGCACGCCGACCCGCACCCGGCCATCCACCACCAGAGCCAGGGCTACTGCGTATTGATCGCCGCGCAAGAAGCCCTTGGTGCCGTCGATCGGATCCAGGGTCCAAAACCGGGCTGCCGAATCGGTGCGCTTATGATCGATCCAGGCGCATACGGCTTCTGGCGTGGCAGTCGGCAAATTGCGGCGCACGAAGGAAGTAACCTGTTGAAGCGTTTGAGAGGCCTCCGGGAGCCGCAGCGCTGTCGAATCCTCCTCCGCAACCAGCCAATCATTGGGAAAGGCTTGCGCCAATAATCGGCCGACCAGAGCCTGTGCCGCAAAATCTGCGACCGTGACCGGCGAACGGTCGTCTTTGGTCAAGGCCGGAGACACCAGCTTGAGCTGCACCTGGCGAACCAGAAGAGCAGCTTGCCGCGTGGCGTTGAGTGCAAACTGGATTTCTGGATGATCGAGATCGAGCATTATCTGGCTCCCAAATATCAATCTTCAGAATACTTTCTGGACGACACGCTGGGTATTCACCACCCCGCTGAGATCATAGGTCATGGCGCCGGTAATCTGCACCGGGACCATCTCGCCAACCGGCAACTCTGCCTCGATGATCACCATGCCGTCGATTTCGGGCGCGTCGCGATAGGTGCGCCCCAAAGTGATACCATCCCCCTGGCCTTCGGTCAGAACCTGCAGGGTCTTGCCAACAAAGGCCTGATTCTTCTCCAGCGAGATCGCGGCCTGCAATTCCATCAACTGCTCATAGCGCGCCTGTTTGACCTCTGCAGGCACCGGGTCGCCCAAAGGTTCGCTGGCAGTGCCCGGCTCGAAGGAAAACTGGAAGGCGCCCACCCGGTCGAAGCGGATTTCGCGCACAAAGTCGAGCAGCGCCTGAAACTCGCTCTCGTCTTCACCTGGATAGCCGACGATGAACGTGGTGCGCAAGGCCAGATCTGGCAGGGCCTGACGCATCTTCTCCAGCGTCCGGTAAACCCAATCGAGATTGGCCGGGCGGCGCATCCGGCGCAGGGTAGCCGGGTGCGCGTGCTGAAGCGGCATATCCAGGTAGGGCACAATCTGCGAGTACTTCGCCATCACTTCGATCAAGCGGTCGGTCACATAGCCGGGGAAAGCGTATAAAATGCGAATCCAATCGATATCGGGGGCCGCCTGCACCAACTGCTCCAGCAAAATTGCCAGGCCGTCCTTCATCCCCAGATCGTGACCATAATCCGTCGTATCTTGGGCGATCAGATTCAATTCGCGAACCCCTAGCGACTGCAAGGAGCGCGCTTCTTCAAGGATGGCCTCCAGCGGGCGGCTGACTGCTGTGCCTTTGATCAATGGGATAGCGCAGAAAGCGCACGGGCGACGACAACCATCGGCAATTTTGAGATAAGCGCTGCCTCCCTGCTTGACGACGCGCTGAACCCCGTGCTCATCGCTGCCAACCGTGGGGGTCTCCGGAAGATGATAGAGCGGCTGGGGATGCCCACTTGACCGCAATTTGTGAACCACCTCAACGATATCCATCCAGCGACGGGTTCCTAGAATGCCGTCCAGACCGGGCACCTGGCGAGCGACTTCCACGCCATAGCGTTGGGTCAGGCAGCCCGCCGCGATCAAAAGCTGGCCTTTGCGTTTCTGGGCTGCCAGCTCTCCCAGCACTTGCAGCGATTCCCGCCTGGCAGGGCCGATAAAGCCGCAGGTGTTCACGATCAGGACACCCGCCCGGTTGGGATTTTCCGTCGGCCGGTAACCGGCCCGCGATAGGAGTTGCGCCATCGAGCTAGAATCGACCGTGTTCTTGGCGCAGCCGAGCGAGATCAAATAGAAAGATTTTGGATTCAATGCATACCTCTAAATTCGTTCCAATTCTATGGCAAAGCCGGCGCAGTGACCTGCGCAGGTGGGGTCACGGTGGCAGGCAGCGTGGGCGTGAAGGGTTGAGTTGGGCCAGCCGTCGGCGTGATCGTTGGCGTGGCCGTCACCTCGCCCTGCAAGCTGAAAATGCGATCCACCACCTGACCAAATGCGCCCAACGTACCCAGATCGACTCCATTGTACAACACTTGCAAAGCCGCGCCATTACCAGTCTGGATTTCCACGCTGGTTTCTCCTGCGAAGGAATAAGCGCTTCCTGGGACAACCCGACCTTCGAATTCGATCTGTCCATCGACCAACACCCGCATCCAGGCGCGCTGGCGAACGTTGATATATACTTGCACACCGCTGATGGGCTGCGGCGACAGGAGCGCGCCGGTCACCGGGTCCGTCGCCAGGGCCTGGGTTGGAAAAAGCTGCTGGGGCAGCGGCGCGGTAGGCGTGACGGGTATCGGCGTGTCGGTCGCGGTGGGCGTTGGGGTGGCCAGCAGCACCTCGACAATCGAGGGCGCAGTCGGCGTGACCTGCGGCTGGTTGAGGGTCGCAAAGATGCGGATTGCGCCCCAAAAGACGAACACGACCAGGAAAACAGCCAGCCCGCCGCCGATCAGAACGTCCCCCGAAAGGATACGCCGGAGCGGCGCAGGCAGAGATGAGGAACGCCGCTTGGGCGCCGGGCGAGCCTTGGGCTGAGAAGCCTGACGCGCTGCCAGGCGAAGTTGCAACCCTTCGGCAAACCGCAGCAATAATGGATCTGGGTTCAGGCCCAAGAACGCAGCATAATTGTTCAGCATCCCGCGCCCTTGTACAGGCGAAGGCAAGCCGTCCAGATCACCGCTTTCCAGCGCCACCAGGTAATGCCGCCGCAGGTGGGTGTGGCGCTCTACATCCTCCAGAGAAAGGCCCAAAAGCTCGCGCTGGCGCTGCAGGCGACTTCCAACCTCAGCAAAAATCGTCGCCGCTTCCTGAGGCAGCTCGACATCTGTGCCGTTGCCAGGCGCAGCTTCCTGCGCCGGCGCCGCTGGCGCCGGTTCTTTGCCCTCCAATGCAACCAGAAGCGGATCGGGGTTCAGGCCAAGATATTCGGCGTAGGCGCGCAAAAATCCGCGTGCCTGGGCCACAGAAGGCAATGCGCCAAAATCCCCCGACTCTAGGGCCTGTAAATAGTGTGGGCGAATGCGTGTGGCGACAGAGGCCTGATCAATCGAGAGTGAACGCGCTTCGCGGGCCTGGCGGAGCTCCTGGCCAACGGTTGTGGTCATGGCTGAGAAGTACAGCCGGCCTGATGACAAAACAGGCAGTTGATTGAGCCGCACACCGCTAAGCTCCTTTCTCTGGCTGCCTCTCTTGCGACCAGACCGGCGTCACATGGAGCCAGATGCCGCCTAATCTTCAGCGTCCGCTGTTGCGATTGCGGTTTCTGCTGGCTCCACCTCTTCCGCCTGGACTTCCTGAGGCACTTCGACGACCTCGCCTTCGCGATGCACAATCACCGTGATCTCCGGGACCAGGTCAACGGTCAGGCGAACGTGGACTTTATAGGTGCCCAGGGCGCGAATAGGTTCGAAGTCCATCTGTCGGCGTTGAATTTCGATGCCGGTCTGCTTCTTCACCGCCTCTGCAATCATGGCAGGGGTGATCGAGCCATACAGCTTGCCGGTTTCGCCCGCTTTCATGGGGAAAGCCAGGGTCAACTTGGACAGGATTTCAGCCACGCCGCCAAGCTCATTATTTAAAACGGCCCGCTTGGCATCGGCCTGGGAGCGGATGCGCTCAGCCTGCGCTAAAGCGCCAGGGGTTGCCAACACAGCCAATCCTTGGGGCAACAAGAAGTTGCGCCCATAGCCATCGGCCACTTTTTTGACATCGCCTGCGCGCCCCAGTTTGTAAACGTCCTTGATCAAAAGCACTTTCATGTTCGTCAAGCCCTTTCATGAGGATTGTGATTATTGCTGCATACGCAGCATAACCTGGGGCGAAGGGTACTACGCCCCAGGCGGGCATGATTTTACCAGAAGGGGCGGTTTGCGTCAACGCTGTTGGCCGGCAAAATCGAACCCTTTGCCATGGGCTCCGATGAGTTTGTTATAATCCCAGTATGACTCTGCCCAAACCGGCTGATCATCGGCTGCGCGTTTACCGCCTGGAGGCGATCGTCTTGCGCCATAACGACTGGGGAGAAGCGGATCGCATCATCGGGCTATATACGCTCGAGATGGGCAAGCTGCGCGCCCTGGCGAAAGGGGTGCGCAAGCCCCGTTCGCGCAAGGCCGGACATCTGGAACCCTTCACGCGGGTCAACCTGCTCCTGGCGCGCGGGCGCGAACTGCCTCTGATCACCCAGGCGGATACGCTCGACGCGTTCCTACCGCTGCGCGAAGATCTTTCCGGAGCGACCTACGCTTCCTATGTGGTTGAACTGTTGGATCGCTTCACCTATGAAGAGGGCGAAAACCGGCTGCTTTACCACTTGCTGGTCGAAACGCTATCCAGATTATGTCATTTCGAGGATCGGGATCTGGTCGTGCGTTACTACGAAATCCGTCTGCTGGACCAGGCGGGTTTTCGCCCTCAGTTGTTTCACTGTGTTCGCTGCGGCGCAGAGATCCAACCCGAAGATCAGTATTTCTCCGCCCTGCTGGGCGGCGCGCTCTGTCCACGTTGTGGACCACAAACCGAAGGCGCGCAGCCGATTTCGCTCGACGCGCTGAGGTATCTGCGCCATTTTCAACGTAGCACATTCGACGAAGCAGCCCGCGCCCGCCCCAGTCCGGCCATCCACCGCGAGATGGAAGCCATTTTGCAGCACTACATGGTTTATCTGTTGGAGCGCGGGCTGAATACGCCGGCGTTCTTACGCCGCTTGAGAAAAGAAGCGCTCGAGCGAGGCCATTCGGCTTGACCGGGTCTGCACCAGCTCTGGCGCACGGTTATTCGCTATACCGCTGCAAGAGGGCTGGAATTTGTTCGGCGATTTGATCGCGCACTGTGCGGAAGGCGTTCAGAATCTGCTCCTCGCTGCCCGTCGCCTTGGCCGGGTCTTCAAAGCTCAGATGGGCGCGCTTACCCGGCCCCAACCAGACCGGGCATTCCTCCGCCGCCGAGTCGCAAACGGTGACCACCAAATCCAACGGCAGGCTGCGGTACTCATCCGCCATTTTAGATCGTCCTTGATGATCGATACCGATTTCCTGCAAGACCTGGATGGCCTTGGGATGGACGTAACCGGCGGGTTTCGTACCCGCGCTCACCGCTTCCCACTGCTCCCCCAGGCGAGCATTGACAATGGCCTCGGCCATCTGAGAGCGGCATGAGTTGCCAGTGCATAAGAACAATACCTTCTTTTTCTGCATCCTATTGGCTCCGCTTTTGAGCTGATATCTGCGCGCTGTAAACGTGCACGCCATCTACCCGGCCAGCTTCAGTGCTGCGCCGGACCTCTAAATCCGTGAAACCTGCCTGGGCGATTAAATCCAGGTATTCCTGCTCGGGAAGCGCGCCGAAGACGCATCCTCCCCATCGCTCTGCCGCCTGCCGCCCAGCAGCTGAAAACGAACCGTCTGTAACCATGTCGCTGATCGCCAGACGACCGCCATCTTTCAAGACCCGATAGGCCTCTCGAAAAACCTTCCCCTTGTCTTCGGTCAGGTTGATCACGCAGTTGGAAATGATCCAATCCACACTGGCATCTTCGACAGGGAGCGCGTCGGCCTGCCCCAGGCGGAACTCCACATTGGTCAGGCCATGTTGTGCGGCGGCGCGCTGCGCCCGTTCCAGCATCGAGGGCGTCATATCCACGCCAATCGCTTTGCCGCTCGGGCCGACCTTCTGCGCCGCCAGAAAGACATCGATCCCCCCGCCACTGCCGATGTCCAATACCAACTGACCAGGCTGCATCGAAGCAAACGCCGTGGGATTGCCGCAGCCAAGCGAGATCTCTGCGGCGTCTGCAGGAACCTGGGACAATTCTTGAGGCGTATAACCTGTAACGAATGTCACCCCGGCATCTGAAACGGATTCCAACGAGATCAGCTCCCCATCGCCGCAGCAACTGCTGGCCGCGTCCGAGGTCGAACCGCAACAGCTTCCCCCGAGTTCGGCCAGGGCGCCGTAATGCTCCCGGACGGCGACCTGCGCTCCGCTGAGTCGCTTGGCGCCCACGGCCACAAAGACACTGATCTGCGCCACTCGCTGTTCAGAAGGCGCAGCCTCCCCCTTCGATTCGGCGCAACAAGATTCGCCGCTGCAATCGACAATGACGTTCACCAGCCCGGCCTGTTCGAACCACTGGCGCACCTGCGAACGCTCGAAACCTAACCACACGTCCGCCATTTCGTCGCGCATCCATTCGTGGGAGTGCGCCTCCATATCGGTGATCACCAGACGTCCGCCGGGGCGGAGCAAGCGCGCCATCTCGGAGATCGCCGCCAGGGGGTCTTCGCAATGGTGCAAGTACATATTGGCGAAAACCGCGTCCAGACTGGCATCCGCCAGGGGCAATGACAGCCCTTCGGCCTCCTGGAAAACGATGTTGTCGAAATCCTTCAAGTTCTGGCGCGCCACCTCCAGCATGGCGGGCGAGCCATCGAAGGCGTAGACCTTGCGCACCAGCGGCGCCAGACCGGCGGCCATGAAGCCGGTACCCGCGCCCACATCGGCGACTTCCATATCCGCGCGCAGATAAGCCTTCTTGATGGCAGCCTGACGCACAGCCTCGGTGAAGTAGCCAGAGCGGATCTGGTCCCACTGGTTAGCGATCTGTTCAAAATATCGGGCAGCAGCAGCGGTTAGACTCATATTGACAACTCCCTGACAAATGATTTATCGTATTTTTACGATATAATCAGACAAGCGAAATTCCCTCCAACAGGATTTCACTATGACTGATCTTCCCACGAACAGCAAGTCGGGAGCCAGGCGCCGATCTGGTCCTTCAGCCAGCGGATGTTGTCCACATTCAGGCAATAGCAGGTAGCGGGGCCTTCGATTTCTCCGATAATCAGGCCAGCTTCCCTGAGCACCTTGAGGTGCTGGCTCACGGTGGACTGCGCCAGAGGCGTGGTCTCGACGATTTCACTGGTGATGCACATCCGACGCTCCGCCAACGTTTCGACAATCTGAAAGCGGATTGGATTGCCCAAAGCCTTGAGCATCTTCGCCAGACGCAACTTATCAGCAGAAACCGCAGGAGCTTGAACTCGGGCCATCGTCATCTCTTCATCGCAAAAATACGCTTATATCGTAATTATACGATATAAGCCGCAATTGTCAAGAAGAAAACCGCCGCAAAATGTCGCTCGGTTATCCCTGTTATCTCAGTACTGGTGAACCTCCGTCAGCCATTGCTGGACTTTTTCCTGGATCTGGTCGCGCACCTGGCGGAACTTGGCTAGCTTTTCCTCGTGCGTGCCTTCGAAGGCTGCTGGGTCTTCGAAGCTCCAATGCAGGCGCTGGCTCATCCCCAGGAAAGTTGTCGGACAGTTTTTCTCGGCGTGGTCGCAGACGGTGATCAAATAGCCGAAATTCACATACCCCAGATAAGTGCGCAAATCTTTGGAGGTGTGACCATCCAGGGGAATTCCGATTTCCTCCATCACCTGGATGGTGTAGGGATTCAAACCTTTTGGCTCCAGGCCGGCACTATGCGCTTCGAAGCTCTCGCCGCCGTATTTACGCAGAAAAGCCTCTGCCATCTGGCTGCGCGCCGAATTGCCGGTGCACAGGAACAAAACTTTGGTCTTAGCCATCGCAATGCCTCCACAACCGTTAACCGTGTGGAGGCATTATACTCATGCAAAGTTTAATGCCATGCAAACAATTGGTTATCGATCATTAACCTCCCCGGCAGACGCTCAAGATAAAGCAATGTATTGAGTTGGCCCGCCAGGTTGCCGAGATTGGTTCTCCAAAAAGAAGTAAGATCCGCGCTTCGATCGCCTGCGTTAGTTCATTACGCGCCCAGCAGAATAGATATCCGCTGGATCGCCAGCAAAACCAGCGCAATCGCAAAAATTCGGGTGAGCGTGCGACTCTTGACGCGCCTGGCAGTGAAGGCGCCTCCCAGGTACGCGCCGATAACTGCAGCGGCGCTGGTTATGCTGATCATTAACCAGTCGAACTGGGCATCCTGCAGGTGGGCGATGAAGGCCGAGAATGATGGCAGGGTGACGATTACACTGTTGGTGGCTGCGGCAATCCGAGCCGTATAGCCGAGCATGACCAGGGTCGGCATCATCAAGAAACCCGGCCCTACACCAAGGAAGCCGGCAAAGATGCCAATGGCGGCGCTCAACAGGCCGCCTTTGATTCGCGTGCGATCTGTAATCTCCAGCTTGACAGAATCATCTTGCTTCGGAGGAAAGGCCATGCGGTAGGCGAGAAAAAACAATACACCCACATAAATCCACCATACGACCTCGGTTGGTACAAAGCGCAACAACCAGACTCCGAGCGGTGCGACCAATGTCGTAATTGCCAGCAATGGAATAGCTGTGCGCCAATCCACCATCTTCGAGCGAGCGAAAGCAATCGCAGTGCTGGTCGCGGTAAGACCGTTCAATAGCAGGCTCCAGGGCATGATCACGTTTTTCAGGTCGAACCCAAACAGGCCCAAAACCGGGGTGGAAATGAAGGCCACACCCAGCCCCAGCATCCCAGAGATGAACGACAAGGCAAATATTATGAGAGAGAATAACAGATATTCCATGGCCCGTCTCCTTTAGCAATGCCAAATCAAGCGTTTGCTTTTATCTTTGGACACGGTATTGTTGGTTAGCGCCGGACACTTTGATCATGCATCTCTCGCCGCTGCAGTCCGGAGAGTAAAAGCCAACGGTCAAGGCGCTGGCCTCTTCAGCAACCATAGGCCAGCGCCCTGGCGACCGTAAGCTTTTCAAGGCGCCGATGAACCTGAAGGGTGCAGAACCGGGACGTCGCGCTCCAAAGCGAAGCGCTTCATCTAGGGATCATGCAGACTTCTGGACAGGTGTAAACCAGCGCAGCAATTCCTCGCGCTCGGGAATCCGGTTGGTGCACACCAGATGTCCGTCGATCACCAAGCCGGGAATTTCGTCCAGGGGCATGTGATGGCGGATGCGCCGTTCATCGCTGACGCGCTCGATTTCCACATCGCTGGTCCCAAGCTCGAGGATAACCTGATTGAGCAACTCCTCCAGCTTGATGCAATTGTAGCAGCCGGTTCCCAGGATTTCCACTTTCATCGCGACCTCCAATTCAACTGAAAGCCACTGCATGCCGGGCGATGCGTGCTACGATGATTGTGCGCACAAGCGCAGTAAGAACGTAAATATCTGAACCAACCAATAGGGATATTGGTATCCCTGATTTATCAAGATTTCAGTTCGAGGACTCCAACGCTGCGGTCAGCCAGGTGGTCACCTCTGCCGGAGTGGGGATGCGACCCGCACAAACGACCCGTTCATTGACCACCAACCCTGGCGTGGAGAGAATCGGGTACTGCATAATCGCATTATAATCGGTGACTTTGACGATCTCCGCATTGAGCTGCAAATCAGCCACAACTTTACGGGCGATCTGTTCCAATCGCTTGCAATTGGCGCATCCGGGACCAAGGACTTTGATGTTGAGCATAGAAACCTCCATGAAGCAAGACGTCAGCGAGTTGGTCAACCGCTGGGCTAGCATATTCGAAATATTGAATATATTATCCCCTGCTTCAACGGAAGGCGCAAGTGACATTTGTCACAAAAAATCTGCAGTTTTTCCTGTGGAGACAAATTTGGTGTAAATGGAGCAAAGCGCGCCCGCCAGGCTATCGCTGGCGAACGCGCTCTGGAGATCTATCAATCCAATTTATGAAGCGATGGAAGTCAGCGCCAGGGGTTGAACCAAACGAGGCTGGCCTGCCAATGTCGCCTGCATCGACCAGGGGCCGGTCCAGGTGATGACCACGTCGCGCAGTTGGCCGCGCAGGTTTTCGTCCGACTCGACGAAGACCAGCTTATTGGTCCGAGTGCGCCCGCGCCAGCGGCCGCGCACCTTCTCCTCGAATAACACCTCCACCGTTTCGCCCAGATAGCGAGCGTTGATCTCGGCGGCAATGCGCTCTTGCAGTTCTTCCAACAAGCGGAAGCGGCGCCATTTTTCCCTCTCCGGCACATCATCGGGCATGCGCCGCTCGGCAACAGTGCCTGGACGAGGCGAATAACGCGCCAGATGGGCGACATCCAGCTTCAGTTCGTCCAGCAAATCATAGGTGCGCTGGAACTGGGCCTCGCTCTCGCCAGGAAAGCCGACGATAATGTCAGTGGCAATCGAGACGCCCGGAATGCGCCGACGGATGCGCTCGACCAGGCGGCGGTAATCATCGGCAGTATAGCCGCGGTGCATTAGGGCGAGCACAGCGTCGTCGCCCGCCTGCACCGGCACCTCGATGTGCGGCATCACCTTGGGCAATTCAGCCACAGCATCCAGCAACTCATCGGTCATCCAGTTCGGGTGAGAAGTCAGGAAGCGAATACGCTCCAGGCCATCCACCTGGCTGGCGAGGCGCAGCAGCCCTGCCAGGTTAGGCCCATCTGGGATATCCTTGCCGTAACGATCCACAATCTGACCCAGCAGGGTGATTTCTTTGACCCCCTGAGCCACCAGGGCGCGTATCTCGGCGATGATTTCACCCACCGGGCGGCTGCGCTCCACACCGCGGCGATAGGGGATGATGCAAAAAGTGCAGGCGTGCGAGCAACCCAGCACCACCGGCACATGTGTCGCCACCAGCTTGCCGCGCTCGTCCAACGGCAAGATCAACTCGCCATCCATGGCAGCGAAGCGCTGCGCAGTCTCTTGCTGATCCATGGCGCGGCTTTCATCCTGTGTCAGATAAGCGATCAACGGGCCGGGGTCGCTGGGCGGGGAGAACACATCCACAAAGGGGAAGCGCGCCTTGAGGCGATCATGGCCCTTGACGCCGACCAGACAGCCCATCAGATTGATCACCAGATCCGGTCGGGCAGCTTTAAGCGGGCGCAACGAACTCAGTCGCCCATAGGCTTTATCTTCGGCGCTTTGGCGCACCACGCAAGTGTTCAGCACGATCACGTCGGCCTGCTCGGCCTGGCGGGTGGGCTGATAGCCCAGGCGCTCCAGCGCCGAAGCCACGCGCAGCGAGTCGGCCACGTTCATCTGACAACCTTCAGTCCAAATGTGATACTTCATGTCCGGTATTATAACAAAAGTAATGCCCCGTGTCTGACCTTGATCAGTAATAAGTCATGAGCAGGCGCTCAAGGGTCTAGGGATGCAGATGCATCAGCACAGCTTGGTTCGGCCGCAGCACGTAGAGCGCCTGGGGTTGGATTTCAATCCCAGGCGACAGGCGCAACTCAAAATGTTGAGCGATGCGAGCCAGGATCAGCCCCGCCTCCAGCATGGCGAAGGTGTTGCCAATGCACTGGCGTGGGCCAATGCTAAAGGGCATATACACATGTTTGTTACGCCCAGTCGAGCGTTCAGGCGTGAACCGCTCAGGGTCGAAGACGTCTGGCGCCTCCCAATAAGCGGGGTGGCGATGCAAAGTGTAGATGCAGATTGCGATCACCGTGCCGGCGGGGACATAATAGCCGCCAATTTCGTCGTCTGCGATGGCGCGTCGGCCAATGATCCACGCTGGAGGGTATAACCGCAGGCTCTCATCCAGAACGAGGCGCAGATACGGCAGGTGAGGCAGATCGGCGGCGGTGAGCTTGCGCCCGCCGATCACCTGGCGAACTTCGTTGCGCAAGCGCTCGGCGGCCCATTGGTTCTGGGAAAGCAGATAGAAAGTCCAGGTGAGCGCATTGGCGGTGGTTTCATAACCGGCAATTAGCAAACCCATCACCTCATGGCGCAATTGGAGGTCATCCAGTTCTGCACCATCATCTTCAGATTGGGCGGTCATCAAAGCGCTGAGCAGGTCGCCTCGATCGTGGAAATCCCTGCGCCGTTCCTGGAGAATGCGATCTACGACTGCCGAGACCTGCATGCTGGCCTGCTGCATTTGGGGATGATGGGGTTTTTCGAGGAGTTCTGCCACCCCGTTGATGAGTTTGCCCAGCGTGTGGACCTCGTCGCCCAAATCAACGCCAAACAGCGCTCGCGCAGTGATGGACATGGTCAGGGCAGCCATTTCGTGCGCCACATCGATCGTCTGCCCTGCCGCGTAAAACGCCTGCCAACGAGCGAGCACCTCATCGACTGCATCGATGATCATCCCATCGAGTTGCTCCAAACGGGCATGGTGAAAGGCAGGCTGCATCAAGCGGCGCCGCCGTAGCCAGGCTTCGCCTTCGAAGTTGAGCAGATTAGACCCAACCGCTTTCTTGAACGCCTGGTTTGAATAAGTATCCTTACTATAGTTACGCCCATTGTCAACCAGGACATGGTGGATGTATTCAGGATGGTTGATCAGGTAGGCGGTATCCGGCGTCGGACGATAGCAGATGATATCGCCGTATTGACGGGTGATGGAGAGAAAATATTTGAGCGGATTCCGCACCAACTCACGGACGCTGCCACGTGGTATCGGCGGAGTCCTTCGTTCAGGGGTGGGATGCAAGAATGGGGAGCTGCTATCGGCTGAGGTCATACGCCTCCAGGGGTCAAAGCAAGTTACAGAGTAATAAGCTCCGATTATACCGAAATGGTCTATGGTTGTATATGGGGGATTGACGGTCAGGCGAAAACAGATGGGCTGGCAATCACGGGCCAAGGTATGCTAAAATGAGCTTGAGGGAGGGCCCTGTGTGATGAAAATTGTGATGATCTCCGCGGAATGCACACCCTACGCCAAGACCGGTGGCCTGGCCGACGTGGTCGGCGCGCTACCCAGGGCATTGCGCTCCTTGGGGCACGAAGTCATCGTGGTGATGCCAAAATACTCTACCATCGATCATAACCGCTTTGGGCTGCACCCATACCTGAGTCCGCTTGGGGTATGGATGGGGACCGTCGAGGAGTGGTGCGCAGTGCACACCGCCGACAACCGCGGCGTGCCGGTGTATTTCATCGAGATGAACAAGTACTTCGATCGTTGGGGGCTGTACCACGACGCCGATTTCAACGACTACCAGGATAATCCTCGCCGCTTCGGATTCCTCACCCGCGCAGGGTTGCAACTGTGCCGCGATATCGGCTTCGTTCCCGATATCGTCCACGCCCACGACTGGCACACCGCTTTAGCTCCAGCCTACCTGAAAATCTGGCATTGGAACGATCCGATTTTGGGCGGCGCAGCCAGCGTCCTGACTATCCACAATATCGCCTATCAGGGGGTGTACAACGCCAGAGACTATGATTACCTGGGCTTGCAGTGGAGCAACTTCACCCCCGACAAATTCGAAGACCACGGCCGGATAAATTTCTTGAAGGGCGGCATCCATTACGCCGATATGGTCAACACGGTCAGCCCGACCTACGCCCGTGAGACGCGCACCCCAGAGGGTGGATACGGCCTGGCCCCCTACCTGAACAACCGGGGAGAGGATTATGTGGGCATCCTGAACGGCGCCGATTACAGCCAGTGGGATCCGGCGACAGACAAGATGATCCCGGCGCGCTATTCTGCCAAAGACCTATCCGGCAAAGCGGTGTGCAAGCGCGAGTTGCAGAAGCGTTTCTTGCTGGATGTCGATCCGAAGATTCCGGTGATCGGCGTGGTCAGTCGGTTGGTGCCCCAGAAAGGGCTGGATTTGCTGGCGCAGAGCATCGAGGGGATGATGGCCAGCATGTTGGTTCAATTCGTCATCCTGGGCTCAGGCGACAAAGCCTTAGAAAGCTACTATGGCGGGCTGCCGGCGCGCTATCCTGGACGCATCGGCAGCTATATCGGCTTCAGCGAAGAGCTTTCGCACTGGATCGAAGCCGGGTCGGATTTCTTCATCATGCCTTCCATCTACGAACCGTGTGGCCTGAACCAGATGTACTCGCTCAAATACGGCACGTTGCCAATTGTGCGCGCCACCGGCGGCCTGGACGACACCGTGGAGCAGTACGACGAGACCAGCGGCGCAGGGACGGGCTTCAAGTTCTACGAGCCCAGCGCCAGCGCGATCTACTACACCGTCGGCTGGGCAGTGAGCACCTATTTCGACCGCCCGGAGCATATCCAGAAGATGATCCAGGCTGCAATGGCGCAGGATTTTTCGTGGGAGAAGAGCGCCCGCCAGTACGAGGCGCTGTATGAGCGGGCGATTGCCAATAAACGGAGGGTTAAGTAAACTGAACGCTTATCCTGCAGGCATTTAGGATTGAAACTATCTCTCATGGGCACTGGATGACGCCCTGCGCCCACAGGCAACCGCCGCAGGCCGGGTGCGGCAGGGAGAAGCAGTCCTCCAAGTTTCCTTCGGACATATCGCAGCCGCCGCAATAAGTGCAGGGCGCAAACGCAAAGCTCTGCACTCGCGTTCGGTAAGCCTCATACTCTGGATCGTTCCAGATATCGAGCAAATCCTGCTCGGCGATATTCCCGACCACATGCCGCAGGTTGAAGCGCGGCCTGCCGTGCAGATAGCTGACATGGGTGTGCAAGAGCGGCGGACATGGGCTGACATCCCCTTGCCAGCCGACGGCGATGGCACCGCTCTCGATGAAGATGCACACATCGTTGGCCCCGCCCAGATTGTTGCCGGCGAAATTCACGTTATAGCCGCTGTTCAAGGCCGCCAGGAAGGCTTCAGAAGTATATTCATCCAGGTCCATCTTGGGCAGGCTCAACTTGCGCAACCAGGGCGAGGGCAGGTAGGCGATGTTCTTGATCGAGCGATCGTAGAGCTTCTCCTCGACGAACTCTTCGGTGTATGGCAAGACGTTGGAGACCGAGAAGTACTTGGCGTCCACCTGTTTGCCCAGGCGCAGCAACGCAGGCAGGTCGGCGATGTTGCGCTTCATCGCCACAAAGGCAATGCCAATGGCCGGGGTAGGCGCATGGCTGCCGCGACGCATGCGCCGGAAACGCTTGATGTTCTCCAGCACCTGCGGCAACTCCGCCCCCAGGCGCACATCGGCGTAGCTCTCCGGCGTGGCGCCATCCAGCGATACCCATAGCACATCCAGCCCGGCCTCGATGATCCGGCGCGAGGTCTTCTCATTCAGCAGCGTGCCGTTGGTGATCAACTCTACGCGTGCGCCGAGCCGTTTGATCTGGCCGATCCACTCAGGGGTGCGAGGGTGGTAGAGCGGCTCGCCCAAGCCGCCGAAGAACACCGTCGAGATGGATGGAAGCTTCTTCAAACTGTCCAGAAACCGCTGGAAGGTCGCCTCGCTCATCCGCCCGATGGACTCCTCCCAGGCGTTGCGCATGCAGGTGCGGCATTCCAGGTTACAGCCGTTGGTCGGCTCCAGATAAATCTTGTTCAGATGAGTGACAGGCCGATGCAACCGGATGTGATGCTCGCTCTCCTCCAGGCGCAGGCGCGCCCCTGGCCGAACGCCCATCGCTTCGGCCACTTCGGGCGGCAAAATTAGCCTGCCCTGCTCGTCTGCTTCGGCCCACAATGTCTTGATCGGTTCCATCGCCAATGTCCACGATTCGGATATAGCTTAACCGAATTATAAGCCTCCTGCCCGGCCTGTCAGCATGTCATCTGTCATCCCCCAACGGGTCTATTGTCACCAAAAAGGGCGGGAGATGCTCCCGCCCTGCGGCAAATCAGGCTGAGCTTTCGAAATCCGGGATGATCGATCCGGCCTGGGGAAGCACCAGCACCTGGCTCTCTGGGCTTAACTCCTGCAGCGCGGCCCGCAGCGCTTCTTGCACATCGGCAAACGGGGTCATGAACAACCGTCGAACCAGATCATCGGGCATATCCGAAACCAGGAAGACCTGTGCTCGACGCTCGATGTTGGCGATCCCGGCAGCTTTGTGCCCACCCAGGACAAATTCCTTCTGGATGCGCTCCAGGATCTCCTGAGGGGAGGAGGCGGCGAACATCCACTGCTCGAAAGTCTTGTTGCCCAGCGCCTCGCGGCACTCCGCCGCCAGGATCAAGATGCCGCCATCGCGCACGAAGTAGGCCGCGTTTTCCAGCCCCTTGTGCGCCTGGTACATGTTGATATCCTTGGGGAAGCCGCCGGCGCTGGCGATGACGATATCCGCCTTGCGCGACACTTTGACCTTGCCCCGCGCGGCAATCACTTCACAGCCGCGCCGATGGGCAGCAGTGACATCGCCCGCCACTGCGCTCAGGATGTTATGCTGCCCATCCACCACTACGTTGAGGATAAAATGCACCCCAAGCAACGCCGCGCCCTCCTCGATATCCTCACGCAGCGGGTTGCCCTGGATACGCCCGGCACCGACGCCGGGACGCACCATCAGCGCGTGGTTGGCCGTCACCGTCGCCCGTGAGGCGCAGCCTGGGAGGATCGCCTTTGCCCCGCCGGAAAAGCCGGCAAACCAGTGGAACTCCAGGTTGCCCAGACAGACGCGCACATCGGCTTCCACCAACGGGCGGAAGAACTCCACCGGTGTGCCTCGCGAGGTGACCCCCAGGCGCACCACATCGTCTGCATTGTGGTTCAACACCCGGATGCGACGATGCACCTCTGGCGAAACGATGCGGTTGATCTCCTCCTCGGTCATCGGACGATGCAAGCCCAGGCCCAGCACAATGAATATATCTTCATCCGGGATTCCAGCGGCTGATAATTCTTCCAGCACGAAGGGCAGCAGCCGCTCTGAGGGACACGGGCGCGTCAGATCGCTGGTCACGATGGCGATGCGCTGACCTGGGTGAACCAGATCGCGCAGGCGCGGCGAGCCAATGGGGTGCTCCAGCGCGGCGCGGATCATCTCGGCTTCATCCTGCACCTGGATGGTGTCAGTCCTGGGCAAGATCACGTCCAGCAAATGCCCGGCCGGCACCTGAACGGCAAGGCTGCGCTCGCCGTAGGGCAACGACACGGTCGTGGGGTTCATGGCGTTAGGCGCTGGCATGACTCGAATCCCTGTTACCAGTTGAAGACGTTGTCCAGGTCTTCCTCGGGGACATCGAAAACCGCGTTCATTGGCGCAATGGGCTGGCGCGTCATCCACTCCGGCAGGCGGTCATCCGCAGCGGTGAAACCGGCGCGGCGGTTGAACTCGCGCTCCAGCTTGAGCGCCTCGCGCCCCAGCACCTGCAGAAAATCGGAGGGTACATCCCAGCCGTAGCGGGCGTGGATCATCGCCGGGATGGTTTGCGGCGCGACGGCGTAACCGAAGCCAGCAAAGATGCACGCCCCCAACGAGTCGTAGCCGGCCATGTTGATCTGCACGCCGCGCGAAAGCTCCGCCTGGCCCTTGGGATCGAGGTGATTGACCTTGGCGCGAATCGTCAACCCGCAAGTATGATCCGCGCCCTGTGGAGAAGTGGCATAAGTCACGCCGGTTCCTTTGATCGTGCGCGGATCGTAGGCCGAGAGCGCCTGATTCTTGACCACCGGCACACGTTCGACGCCAAAAACCTGCCCGGTGATCCCGGCGCCATTGCCCAGGACGCGCCCCAGCGGCGTGCCAGCGCGGATCTCGCGAATCAACTCCAGAGCGCGCTCGCCATCGCCGAACTGCAGCAGCCCCGCCTCGGCAGCCACGCCCAGCGCCGCCCCGATCTCGATGGTGTCCAGGCCAATATCATTGGTCTCGTAATTCAGGCGAGCGATCGTGTCCAGGTCATCGATGCCCAAGTTGGAACCCATCAGACCGATCGTCTCGTATTCCAGCGGCGAGACGACGGCCTTGCCATCCACGTCGCCAAAGACGTTGGAACTGCGGATGGTGCAGCCCGCCATGCACGCATGAGAGGTTTCGCAATCCCCGCCCCGGTTGAGCAAGGTCTGGCGCAGCACTTCGCCAGAGATGTTTTCGGCGCCCTCGAACTGACCGCTGGAGAAGTTACGCGTGGGGAGCGCGCCAAAACCCTGACACATCATCACGATCCCTGCCGTGCCAAAATCGCGGTACACTGCAGTCTGCGGGTGAGCCATCAGCGCCTGGGTGAATTCTTTCTGCGCCCGCTTGAACCCTTCGGGGTCAACGATGGGCGGTTTGGAGCCTTTGCTGCCATCGATCACAATGGCCTTGATCTTTTTGCTGCCCATCACCGCGCCGATCCCACCGCGCGCCGAGATGCGCGAGGGGACGCGATCCTTGTCCAGGTTTTGAATGCCTGCCGCGCGCAGGCGCATCTCGCCGCCCGGACCGATCAGCGCAATGGCAACTTTGTCGCCGTATCGCTGTAGCAGTGGTGGAGCGACAGAATAGACGCCCAACCCGGCGAATTCATCCGCCCTTTCGAAGCGCACGCCCTCGGTAGAGAGGTGCAACATCCACCAGCCGTCTTCCTCAGGTCGGTCTTCGATGATCAAAGCCTTGACGCCCAGGTTAGTGAGCTGCAAGCCTGTCCGCCCACCGGCGTTGCTCTCTTTGATCCCTCCAGTGAGCGGGCTTTTGGCGCCGATGGAGATGCGGTCGGTGCTGGAAACCATATGACCAACCAACAGCCCAGGGGCAAAGATCAGCTTGTTGTTGGGGCCGAGGGGATCACAAGTTGGATTAACTTCATCGAGCAGGATGCGCGCCAATAGCGCCCGCCCGCCGAGCCTTTCCCAGCTTTCAGGCACCGGTTCGCGCTGAAAGCTCTTCGTGCGCATATTGACGCGCCAGACGGAGAAATGGTTTTGAGTGGACAACGGTACCTCCATGAAAATCTGCTACACGAATCTAGAACAGGTTCAATTCTCGATCAGCGCCATCGCCGCCTGGGCAATGTGCCGTGGGGTCAGACCATATTTCTCCAACAGCGGCTCATTTGGAGCCGATTCGCCAAAGACATCCTGCCAGCCGATACGTTTCATTAAGGTGGGGAATTTTTCACCCAGCGTCTCCGCCACTGCGCCGCCCAATCCGCCAATGATGGTGTGATCCTCTGCGGTCACTACGCGACCCGTGCGTCTCGCAGCAGCCAGAATCGCCTCTTCGTCCAGCGGCTTGATCGTAGGCACGTGCAAGACATAGGCGCTCACGCCCTGGTTGGCAAGCAGCTCGGCAGCTTCGAGACAGCGCACGCTTTGCTCGCCGGTGCCGATCAGCGCCACATCGTCGCCTTCGCGCAGGGTGACGGCTTTCCCAATTTTGAAAGCATAGCTCTCATCGAACACCGTGTGGTAGGGGTCGCGCGTCAGGCGCAGGTATGCCGGCCCCTGCAGGTCATCCACCAGGGCGTGCATGGCTTTGCGCACTTCCACATCATCGGCTGGCGCGACCACAGTCATGTTGGGCATGGCGCGGAAGATGGTGATATCTTCAACAGACTGGTGAGTTTTGCCGGTCTTGCCGGTCTGGATGCCGCTGTAAGCGCCAGTGATGATCACATGTAAGTTAGGCTGCGCGATCACAATCCGGATTTGATCCAGGTCGCGCTTGGCAGAAAACGCGGCAAAGGTGCTGATGAAAGGGATGAAGCCCAGGGTTGCCAGTCCCGCCGCCACGCCGGCCATGTTCTGCTCGGCGATGCCCATCTCAAAAAAGCGATCGGGGCATTCCGCGGCGACGATATCCCCCCGGGTGGAGTTGGCCAGGTCGCCGTCCAGCACCAACACCCGCGGGTCGCGCCGCATGATTTCAACCAGCGTTTCGCCAAAAGCAACGCGTTGCGCCTTGGTAGCTGCCATGTCATCCTCCTGCCGGAAGCATTGCCAGTAATTCGCTCTGACCCAATTCGGCCAGCGCCTGAACCAACTCCGATTGGGTGGGAACGCGGGCGTGCCAGTCGTACTGGTCTTCCATGAAGCTCACTCCCTTGCCTTTGATCGTATTGGCGATGATCAGGGTAGGCTTGCCGCGCACCTGCTGGGCCTGTGCCACCGCCTGGACGATCTGCGCGATGTCGTGCCCATCGATCTCCAGCGTATGCCAGCCGAAGGCCTGCCATTTCTGCGCCGGGTTCTCGATCGGTCTGAGCATGCGTTGACCGGGTCTTTGCCAGCCATATTGTTGCAGGCCATTGTTATCCAGGAAAACCGTCAGGTTATCCAACTTGTAGCGCGCGGCGATGAAAGCCGCCTCCCATATCTGACCTTCTTGCGATTCGCCATCCCCAAGGATGACATAGGTGCGGAAGGATTTGTTCAGCAAACGCGCCCCCAGCGCCATGCCGATCCCCGGCGAAAGCCCCTGCCCCAACGAGCCGCTGGACATATCAATGCCGGGTGTTTTGGTCATGTCAGGGTGGCCTTGCAGGCGCGAATCGATCGCATCGAAGGTGAGCAGTTCTTCCAACGGGAAGTAGCCGCGCTCGGCCATGACCGCATACAGCGCAATGGTCGAATGGCCTTTGGAGAGGATGAAGCGGTCGCGATCTTCCCAATCCGGGCGAGTTGGATCGATGTTGAGGATATGGAAGTACAGCGCCACCAACAGGTCGGTGCAGGAAAGCGGCCCGCCAACATGGCCGCCGCCGGCATGGTGCACAGCGATCAATACTCGCGCCCGCACCCGGGCGGCTATTTCTTCGAGTTCAGCGAGACGTTGTGGGGAAAGCTCCTTCATAAGCGTGACTCCTCTCGATATCCGATCTGGCGTGAGATGCGCTCCGTATTGGCGACCAATATGCGGGCCAGTTCCGGAATGCGCTCAGATCCGAAGCGCGCCGCCAATCCGCTCAGGCTGATCGCCGCCACGATTCTTCCGGTATGATCACGTATCGGAGCGCCGACAGCCCGGATACCCGGGGTGACGTCCTCGAGGCTGACCACGTATCCTTGGGAGCGCGTCTGGCGCACATCCTGACGAATCTGTTCGAGCGTGGATAGGGTGTTCTCGGTGAGTTTGGGCAAACCGGTGCGCAAGGCGTAAGCCTCTAGCTCTTGATCGTTAAAATCAGCGAGCAGGGCGCGCGGCGCAGCCCCGCAATGCAGCGGCTGGCGCCCTCCGACGCGCAGGCTGAAGATGTTGACCACCTGTTCAGCCTCGACCCTTTCGATGCATAGCGCCTCATCGCCATCGCGGATGCACAGGAAAGCCGCCTCGCCCGTCTGCTCCACCATTTCGGTCAGGAAGGGCAATGCCAGCCGACGCACATCCACCTGGCTCTGAAAGTATGCCCCCAGTTCGAAGGTGCGCACGCCCAGGCGATACTTGCGCCCATCTGGGGTGCGTTCCACATAACCGCGCGCTTCGAGGGTCGCCAGCAGGCGATGGGCGGTGGCTTTATTCATCTTCAGATGGCTGGCAATGGACGTCAGCCCAAGCTCAGGGCCGTAAGCCGGAAAGACTTCCAGCAAATCCAGCGCCCGCCAGACAGACTGGACGCCAGAAATCTTGCGCTGCAGGGCGGGTTTATCGCGAGCGGGAGACAACATCTGTCTGCTCATCTGTCGAGTTTCGCAATATGAACCGATGGTTTGCTATGTGAAATTATATCAGAACTCGCAGGAATCGGCGAGAAATTTAATAAAATGACTTTTGTCACTACCATCGATAATATATTATCGATTATAATTAGGGGTGCGCAAATGATTTTTCGCAACAGCCAAACAACCTCTAAGAACGCGACCTGTGGGCATGATGCAACCGCTCAGCAACCACCAGATAATCAAGTTCCGCACTCCTCAGCGGGTCTGGGCGCATCTTCGGATCCTCAGGAGCACTTAACGTATCCACACTGCTCGGGTGTACCGCCGCTCGGGCAGTGCTTTATTTTTCCGGGAGAAATCTGGTCGCTATGTTAAACAGCAAAACAATCACTTATCAACAGCTTGCCAAAACCATCGATCATTCATTGCTTCGGCCCGAACTAACTGAAGCGGAGGTGATCGCCGGGTGCGAGCTGGCGAAGCGCTACAACGTCGCTTCGGTGTGCGTGAAACCCTACCATGTCCGGCTGGCAGCGGAATTGCTGCACGGCTCAGATGTCGCCGTCGGCACGGTGGTGGGGTTCCCACATGGCAGTCAGACGACAGAGACCAAGGTTTTCGAGGCAAAAGAAGCCATTGCCAACGGCGCTGTCGAACTGGATATGGTGATCAACATTGGGGAACTGCGCTCAGGGTATGCCGATTACGTGCGCGAGGACATACGCGCCGTGGTGCAGGCGGCGCGGCAAAGCGGCAAGAGTGTGCTCGTCAAAGTCATCCTGGAAAACGCTTACCTGACGGATGAGCAAAAGGTCCTGGGATGTCGGCTGGTGGAAGAGGCGGGGGCCGATTTTGTGAAGACCTCCACCGGTTTCGCTCCCGGCGGGGCGACGATTGCCGATTTGAAGCTGATGCGCGCCAGCGTCGGACCGCAGGTGCAGGTCAAGGCGGCAGGCGGCGTGCGCACGCTGGACGCCCTGCTGGAAGTCATCGACGCGGGAGCGACGCGCTGCGGGGCCACCGCAACCGCAGCGATGCTGGATGAATTTCGCAGACGGGAGGGAGTCAACTCATGAGTTCAGGAACAGAAAAAGCGTTGAAAGTCGGCGTTGTTGGGGCCGGATTCATCGGGCCGGCGCACGTGGAGGCGCTGCGGCGCCTGGGGATTCAGGTGCTGGGACTGAGCGAGAGCAGCCCAGAGCGCGCCCGGGCCAAGGCTCAAGAATTGCGCCTGGAGAAAGCCTACGACTCGTTCGAAGCGCTGGCCGCAGATCCGCAGGTGGATGTGATCCACATCACCTCCCCTAACCATCTACACTTCCCCCAGGCGAAGGCAGCCCTGCTGGCGGGCAAACACGTGGTATGCGAAAAGCCGCTGGCGATGAACACAGCCGAATCGGCCGAACTGGTGCGCATTGCCAAAGAGCGCAAGCTGGTCAACGCGGTCAATTTCAACATCCGCTTCTACCCGCTGTCGTTGCAAGCGCGTTCCATGGTGCAGTCTGGGGAGCTCGGGCAGGTGTACATCGTGCGCGGCTCTTATCTCCAGGATTGGCTGCTGCTGCCCACCGATTGGAACTGGCGGCTGGAGCCCGAACTCGGCGGCGAGATGCGCGCTGTAGCCGATATCGGTTCACACTGGCTCGACCTGACTCAGTTCATCACCGGCCAGGACGTTGTCGCGGTCTTCGCCGATTTCAAGACCTTTGTGCCGGTGCGCCAGAAACCCACCACCCCCATCGATACCTTCAGCGGAAAGCTGCAGAAAGCCACCGAATATGTGGAGCAACCTATCCATACCGAGGATTACGCCACGGTCGTGCTGCGCTACCAGAACGGGGCGCATGGCGTCGTGACGGTCTCCCAGGTCAGCGCCGGACGTAAGAACCGCCTGGCCTATGAAATCGACGGCTCGAAGTCGGCGCTGGCTTGGGACTCCGAGCGGCCAAACGAGCTATGGATTGGACACCGCGATCGGCCGAACGAAATCTTGTTGAAAGATCCATCGCTGCTGGCTCCAGAAGTGCGCCCCTACGTCTCATATCCCGGCGGGCACAACGAAGGTTTCCCAGATACCTTCAAACAGCTTTACGCTTCGGTGTATCGCTATATCCAGGCGGGCGACTATTCCGCTCCGGCGGACTTCGCCACCTTCGAAGACGGGCATAAGCGGCTGGTGTTGGGCGAGGCGATCTTGCGCAGCTCAAAAGAAGGCCGTTGGGTTGACGTGATCTATTAATTTTCTCAGGAGGAGAGAAAATGAAACTGGGTCTAATGAGCGCTGCTTTCCCGAAATGGTCCTTGGAAAAACTGGCCGCCTGGGCAGCGGAAAACGGCTTCGAGATGCTGGAACTGGCCTGCTGGCCGGTAGGTAAAGCCGAGCGCCGCTACGCCGGGGTGACCCACATCGACGTGGCCGATTTCGACGCCCAAAAAGCCAAAGAAGTCAAAGCAATCCTAAAGAAATACAACCTGGAGATCTCGTCGCTAGGATATTACCCCAATCCGTTGGATCCCAACCCGGAACATCGCGAGACGGTGGTTTCCCATCTCAAAAAGGTGATCGTCGCCGCTGGGTTGCTGGATGTGCCGGTGGTGGGCACTTTCGTCGGTCGCGACAAGACCAAAACCCTGGAAGACAACTGGCCAGAATTCGAAAAAGTCTGGCCGCCCATCGTGCGCTTCGCTGCACAACACAACGTCAAAATTGCCATCGAAAACTGCCCGATGATCTTCTCGAACGACGAGTGGCCGGGGGGCAACAACCTGGCGATCTCCCCTGCCGTCTGGCGTAAGATGTTCGAGATCATCCCCGATGACAACTTCGGTCTGAACCTGGATCCATCGCACCTGATCTGGCAATTCATCGACTACGTGCGGGTGGTCTATGAATTCAAAGACCGCTTGTTCCACGTGCACGCCAAAGACCTGCGCATCGATCACGAGCAGCTTTATCAGCGCGGGGTGATGTCGCTAGGGATGGGCTGGCAGATTCCGCGCCTGCCCGGCCTGGGCGATGTCGATTGGGGCAAGTTCATCAGCGCTTTGTATGGCGCGGGCTACGATTATGTCGTCAGCATCGAGCACGAAGATCGCGCCTTCGAGAAGACCGAAGAGTTGGTCGTCAGGGGCTTCTTACTTGCGCGTGATGTGCTGCGTCCATACATCCATTAGGCGCTGTTGCGGCGCAAAGGCAAGTCGCAATGCGGAGTGAACTGAGACGATGAGCAATCCAACCAGGTTCGTTGGGGTCGATCTTGGAGGCACCCACCTGCGCGCGGCGGTGGTGGATATCGCCGACGGTCGGGTCATCGAACTGATCCAGGTACCCACCCTGGCGCGCGAAGGGCATGAAGCCGTCATCGCGCGCATGGCGCAATTGATCCAGCAGGTGATCTCCAAGAGCGGGACACCAATGGGGGAAGTGGGCGGCATCGGCATCGGCGTCCCCGGCAAGTTGGACCGGGAGCGGGGGATGGTGCTGTTCTTGCCCAATCTGCCGGGAAACTGGCTGAACGTGCCTTTACAGGCGCAAATCGAAAGCCAGGTTGGTCTGCCCACCCACATCTTGAACGACGCGCGCGCTATGACCTTCGGCGAGTGGAAATATGGCGCCGGCCGCGGCGTTAACACCCTGGCATGCTTCACCCTGGGCACGGGCGTCGGCGGCGGCCTGGTGGTGAACGGTCAATTGCATCTGGAGATGGGCGGCACGGCAGGCGAGTTGGGACATCAGGTCATCGATGTGGACGGGCCGAGTTGTGGCTGCGGCAGCCGGGGCTGCCTGGAGACTTACGCCTCCGGCCCGGCAATCGCTGCTGCCGGCATTAAAGCGGTCGTCCAGGGCCTGACCACTCGCATTGGTCAAATGGTGGATTATGACCTGAACAAAATCACACCACAGGTTGTTTACCAGGCAGCGCTGGCCGGTGATGCCATCGCTCAGGAGATCTACCAGCGCGTGGGACATTACCTGGGCATTGCCATTTCCAATGTCATCGTGATGATCGGACCCAGCAGGATCGTCATCGGCGGCGGCGTTTCCCAGGCGGGCGAACTGCTTTTCGAGCCTATTCGCCGCACGGTTAGAGAAACCGTCTTCATCACTTCCACAGAACACATCGAGATTGTGCCAGCGCAGTTGGGGATCAACGCTGGGATCATCGGCGCGGCCGCCTGGGCAGGCGAGATCGATAAGGAACCGATCAAAAAATGACATTCTCATCCGATACGAAAATCGCTCATGGAGGTGCATCAGATCAGGGACAAAAACGACGCAAGCAACTCGAGAAATTGATCCCGGCAGCCCAAGAACCGCCTTGCGGATCAATCCAAAGCAAGTTCTTCTGTCAAGGAACACTATTTCAACTTGAACCAATTCGGAGGAGAGCATGAATAAAAATTTCAAGTTTCTGAGTTGGCTGTTGCTGGTGACCCTTTTGGGCACCATGCTGGCGAGCTGCGCGCCGGCTGCGACGCCGGCCCCGACTCAACCGCCGGCCCCTGCGGCAACCGAGGCGCCAGCAGTCACCCAGGCCCCGGCTGCTGGCGCCGTACTGCCATGCGGCGAGCCGGGGAAGAAGATCGTGATCGGCTTGAGCAACGGCTACTTCGGCACCGACTGGCGCACGCAAGACCTGAACGTGGCGCAGCAGGTGTTCGATGAGATGAAGCAGAAGGGCTGGATCGCCCAGGACAGCGTCCTCAAGATCCAGAACGCCGGCGCCGACACCAACCAGCAAATCCAGCAGTTCCGCAACATGGTCAACGAGAAGGTGGATGTGCTGATGGTCAACGCCAACTCGGCCACCGGCCTGAACGCAGTGATCGACGAAGCCAAGGCCGCCGGCATCCCGGTGATCTCGTTCGACCAGGCGGTGACCAACCCCTACGCCGTCAACGTCACCGTGGATCACTACGCCTGGGGCAAGCGCTACGCCGAGTGGCTGGCTGAAGCCCTGGGCGGCAAGGGCAAGGTGGTGCTGATCGACGGCCTGCCCGGACACCCGGCAGCGGAAGCCCGCAAGCAAGCCGCCAAGGATGTCTTCGCCCAGTATCCCGACATCGAAATCGTCCAGGAGATCTACGGCATGTGGGATCAGGCCAAGGCTCAGGCCGCCACCACCGACCTGCTGGCAGCGGTGCCCGAACTGGACGGCATCTTCGTCGAAGACTCGATGGCCATGGGCGTGATGCGCGCCCTGCAGGCGGCCAACCGCACCGTGCGGGCGATGACCGGCGAAGCCACCCCCGGCTACCTGAAGATGTGGAAGGAACAACTGGCCAAGCAGCCCGACTTCCAGAGCTTCGCTCAGGCCAACCCGCCCGGCATCTCCGGCTCTGCCATCAAGATCGCTGCCCTGGTCGCCATCGGCTGCAAGTTGGATGAGATCCCCAACAACACCTTCTACTACCCGATCTCGAAGTTCGGCGGCAATGAGGCGCTGGATCAATTCCTGAAGGAGATGGAAGGCAAGCCCGAAACCTACTTCCTCGACGAGTGGCTGACCGACGAGCAGGCGCTGAAGCTGTTCAACGGCGTGGCGGACGA
The DNA here is from genome assembly GCA_964503145.1 of uncultured Anaerolinea sp. Classification (GTDB taxonomy): domain Bacteria; phylum Chloroflexota; class Anaerolineae; order Anaerolineales; family UBA4823; genus RBG-16-57-11. The sequence goes on from CAZCYV010000010.1 coordinate 49,199, forward strand.
AGCCGCGGCGCCGGAACAGCCTGCTGCGGCTGAACCAGCTGCCCCAGCGGTGCTGGCCTGCGGCGAGCCGGGGAAGAAGATCGTGATCGGCCTGAGCAACGGCTACTTCGGCACCGACTGGCGCACGCAAGACCTGAACGTGGCGCAGCAGGTGTTCGATGAGATGAAGCAGAAGGGCTGGATCGCCCAGGACAGCGTCCTCAAGATCCAGAACGCCGGCGCCGACACCAACCAGCAAATCCAGCAGTTCCGCAACATGGTCAACGAGAAGGTGGATGTGCTGATGGTCAACGCCAACTCGGCCACCGGCCTGAACGCAGTGATCGACGAAGCCAAGGCCGCCGGCATCCCGGTGATCTCGTTCGACCAGGCGGTGACCAACCCCTACGCCGTCAACGTCACCGTGGATCACTACGCCTGGGGCAAGCGCTACGCCGAGTGGCTGGCTGAAGCCCTGGGCGGCAAGGGCAAGGTGGTGCTGATCGACGGCCTGCCCGGACACCCGGCAGCGGAAGCCCGCAAGCAAGCCGCCAAGGATGTCTTCGCCCAGTATCCCGACATCGAAATCGTCCAGGAGATCTACGGCATGTGGGATCAGGCCAAGGCTCAGGCCGCCACCACCGACCTGCTGGCAGCGGTGCCCGAACTGGACGGCATCTTCGTCGAAGACTCGATGGCCATGGGCGTGATGCGCGCCCTGCAGGCGGCCAACCGCACCGTGCGGGCGATGACCGGCGAAGCCACCCCCGGCTACCTGAAGATGTGGAAGGAACAACTGGCCAAGCAGCCCGACTTCCAGAGCTTCGCTCAGGCCAACCCGCCCGGCATCTCCGGCTCTGCCATCAAGATCGCTGCCCTGGTCGCCATCGGCTGCAAGTTGGATGAGATCCCCAACAACACCTTCTACTACCCGATCTCGAAGTTCGGCGGCAATGAGGCGCTGGATCAATTCCTGAAGGAGATGGAAGGCAAGCCCGAAACCTACTTCCTCGACGAGTGGCTGACCGACGAGCAGGTGCTGGCGCTGTTCCAGTAAAAATTCGCTGATCCGCAACCGCGGGTCCATCGATAGCTAATTGATTGGATGATGCGGGGAGTTGCATACCCCCCGCATCATCCAGAAATGCAGAGGAGTGTTCTTGGTGTATATCCTAGAGACCCGGTCGATCAAGAAGTCTTTCGGCGGCGTTAAGGCCTTGGTTGATGGCACATTCACCTGCAATCAGGGCGAGATCGTTGGCCTGTTGGGCGCAAATGGCTCGGGTAAAACAACCTTTTCCAAGATCATCATGGGCCTGTTGCACCTAGATGACGGCGAAATCTTGGTGAACGGTGAAAAGGTGCATTTCAGGTCGCCCATGGATGCAATGCGTAAAGGCATCGTGATGGTGCACCAGCAACTGAGCCTGATCCCCGACCTGACAGTGTGGGAAAATATCAACATCGGCCACGAACCCAAGACCGGCGCGGGCTTCCTGGACGATGATGCCGCTAGAAAAAAAGCCGCCGAGGTGATCGAGCGGCTATGTCCGGGATTGCAACTGGACCGTAAAGTAAAAACTTTGCTCCCCGCCGAGCAGCAACTGGTCGAAATCGCCAAGGCTCTTTCCAAAGGAGGGCAGTTACTCATCCTGGACGAGCCAACCGCTGCTCTGGAGCAAACGCAGGTTAATCGACTCTTCGAAATCCTGCGCGAGTTGAAGAAGCAGGGAACGACGATCATCTTCATTTCACACCGCTTGGGAGAGGTGCTGGAAATTTGCGACCATGTGGTGGTCTTCCGCAACGGCGCCAACGTCGGTACAGTCCACTTCCAGCGGGATGGCAAAGACGAAGATCGCATCGTGGCATTAATCACCGGAAAAGAAGATCAAGAAAAACAAAATGGCAACGGCCAGCGCGCGCGATTCGATGAAGTACGGCTGGAGGTCAGGCATCTTTCGGCCGGGCTGTTAAGGGATATCAGTTTCGATTTGCACAAAGGTGAAATCCTGGGAGTGGGCGGATTGCAAGGCCAGGGACAAGAAGAGTTGCTGCTGTTGCTTTCAGGCATGATCCATGCCCACCGAGGCGAGCTGCGCATCGATGGGCGGCCGGTGAAATTCCATCACCCGGTGGATGCCATCCGCAACGGAGTCGTCCTGGTGCCGGGCGACCGCCAAAAAGAAGGCTTGTTCCTGAATCATAGCCTGTTTATGAACATGATCTACGCTCGCTTTGGGCTGAAGGGCGATTGGGTGATCCCCTTCCCCAAATACCGCCAGGAAGTCAACCGAGTGGTCAATGCGCTCTCGATCCAGACGGAAACCATTGAGACCGAAATGCAGAATTTGAGCGGCGGCAACCAGCAGAAAGTGGTGGTCGGTAAATGGCTGCCGCTGCAGCCGAATATCCTGCTGTTGAGCGACCCGGCCAAAGGCGTCGATGTTCAGGCCAAAAAAGAACTGTACGATCTGGTGCGCGATCTGGCCAACCGGGGCACTTCAGTGGTGCTCTACGCCAGCGACAACGAAGAGTTGGTGGAGCATTGCGATCGTATCCTGGTGCTCTTCGAAGGTCAGGTTGTCGAGGAATTGCAGGGCGAGAAGATCAGCGAAGACAATCTGGTGGCCGCTTCGCTGAGAGCCAGGGTGAACCAGGCCAGCAGCAAAGACGGTCATCTCGGCAGCTAAACCCGGGAAGTAGAGGTCCTATGAGCATCAGCGAACGATTGAAGAAAAGCACCCGAAACCCGGAATTTCCCGCGGTGATCATCCTGGTCGCGGTGATCATCCTGAACGCCATTTTGCAGAAGAACTTTTTTGCCGTCGATGTGTTGAACATCAACCTGTTGACCTTCACACCCTTGATCCTGATCAGCATCGGCCAGGCAATCATCATCCTGGGCGGCGGCTTGGACCTCTCTGTCGGTCAGCAGGTTTCGCTAATCAACGTGATCCTGGCGGTGATGATGGCCGATGCGGGTGAGAGTCGGCTGGCGGTGCTGCCGGCGTTTGGAGTGGCCTTCCTTGCCGCGATGGGAATGGGTTTCGTCAACGGCTTCACCGCAGGATATTTGAACCTGCCGCCAATGATCGCCACCTTCGCCACTTCTGCCATCTGGTATGGTATGGCGCTGTTCATTTTGCCCTCTCCAGGCGGCCTGATCCCTACCTGGCTGGTCAGGGCGTTTAGCTGGAAATGGTTCCTGATTTCCACGCCCCTGATCGTGATCGTTCTGGCGTATGCCTTATGGCTGTTTATCAAGCGTCGGCCGCTTGGGCGGTATATCTATGCCGTGGGCAGCAACGAAGAGGCCGCATTTGCCAACGGGGTGAACACCCGACGGGTTAAACTATACTCGTACATGCTGGGCAGCTTCTTCGTCTTGCTAGGCGCTTTTGCCATATCTTTCCAGGCCGGTTCTGGGGACGCCCGCCTGGGCCTCTCGTACACGCTGACCTCTGTGGCCGCGGTGGTGGTGGGAGGCATCTCGCTCAAAGGCGGGAGCGGAAACGTCATCGGCGCAATCCTGGGCGCGATCATTTTGAACATGGTCATCAACCTGATCTACTTCGCCAACATCCCCAGCGAATATCAGGAATTTACCAAAGGCGCGATCATCATCCTGGCGCTGGCGCTGGCAGTGATCTACCGTCGGCGAGAAGCCCGCGGCCTGGCAACAACTTAAAGGTGTCGAGTGGATGCTGAGCAGGAGAGAATAGCTGTGGAAAACACACTTCAAGCCCCATCCGCAAATCTGACTTCCCGCTGGAGGAAGTTCTATCGCAACTATAGCCGTACGCTTGTCCCCTTTATCATCGCGGCGATCTTGATCATTGCTGGAGAATTCGTCTCCCCGGGCTTCGCCGGGCCAAAGCACATCATCATGTTGCTGAAAGTCTCGGCGCTATTGGGCGTCCTGGTGCTGGCTCAATCGATCGTGATCATCGCCGGAGGCGAGGGCATCGATCTCTCGGTTGGCGCCATCGCCAGCATCACTGCGGTGATGTCCTCGGTGATCATCAACGGCAAAGACGAGAACTTGCTGCCGGCTCTGGTCGCGGTCTTGATCGTCGGCTTCTTCTTGGGGCTGATCAACGGCGTGGGCATTGCGGTTTTCAACGTTCCTCCCCTGATCATGACGCTGGGCATGGCCAGCGTGATCAACGGCATGGTAATCATCTACAGCCAGGGGTTTATCATTCGCGGCAGCGCCTCGGACTTGCTGAAGACCATCGGCGGCGGGCAGACCATCCCCGGCCTGCCGAACGTAATCCTGGTGTGGATCGTACTGATCGCCATCAGCCTTTACGTGCTCAACCGCACCAAATCGGGGATGATGCTCTATGGCGTCGGCGCGAACGAGATCACCGCTGAACTGACCGGCGTGCGCGCCCGGCGCGTTCGTGCCCTGGCCTATGCGGTCAGCGGCGCGATTTCGGGATTGGGAGGGATGCTGTTGCTGGGCTACAATGGCCTGCCCTACATCGACATGGGCTCGATTTATGTGATGCCCAGCGTGGCGGCGGCGGTGATCGGCGGCATCTCGCTGGCGGGCGGCTCGGGCAGTTACCTCGGCGCGGCGGGCGGCGCAATCCTGCTGACCACCCTATCGGCGCTTCTGGTCACCATGCGCATGGGCGAAGGCGGGAAGCAAATGGTCTTCGGGCTGGTGCTGATCATCTTGCTCGCCATCTACGGACGGCGCCCAAGCCGATAAACAAACTGATTGCCGGAGAGATCATCAATGCAAAACTTCATAGAGACTTTCGAAAAACTGTTTCGCTTCGATGGCAAGGTGGCGATCGTCGCCGGCGGCTGCGGCGGCATCGGCTCAGTCATCTCCTATGGTCTGGCACAGTTAGGAGCCACCGTGGTGATCGCTGATCATCGTGAGGAGCAGGCCTGCGAATGCGTCGAAGGCATCGTCCGCCAGGGCTTCACCTCTCACGCCATCGGCTTCGAGATCACCCAGCCGGAAAGCGTTACGGCAATGGTCAATGAGACGGTTCAATTGGCTGGTCATGTGGATATCCTGGTCAACTGCGTGGGCATGCACATCGAAAAACCTGCGGAAGATTATCTGCTCGAAGACTGGGATCTGGTCAACAGCGTCAATCTGCGCGGGGCTTTCCTGCTTTCCCAGGCGGTTGGACGGCAGATGATCCAACAGGGGAGCGGCGGCAAGCACATCCATATTTCATCCGTGCGCAGCGTTCTGGGCCTGCGCCGTGGCTATGTCGCATACTGCGTGACCAAGGGCGGCATGAACATGCTCGTGAAACAACTCGCCACAGAATGGGCCAAGTACCAGATCACGGTGAACGCAGTGGCGCCGACCTTCATCCGCACCGAACTGGTCAAACACTATCTGGAAGACCGCGACTTCTACAACAGCCTGGTGGGACGCATTCCGCTGGGGCGGGTCGGCGAACCGCTGGATGTGGCCGGCGCGGTCCTGTACCTGGCATCGCCCGCAGCCGATTTCGTCACCGGCCATGTGCTGATGGTGGACGGCGGCGTGACAGCGTCGCAATAGACAAGGGTCCTGGTGTCTCTGCCTCCCGGACCAGAAAAACTCAAAAGAATCTTTTTTGGAGGATAACATGGGTAGAACAATCATTGATCTGAGCATGCCAGTGCACAACAATATGGTGACTTTTCCACGCATTGTGCGCCCGGCTTTGTTGATGTACGAGAGCTGGGAGGAGTTCGCCGAGCGCATTGGCGCCGCAAAATACGGCGTGAACTGGCTGACCGCCAGTTACATGGTCACCTTGAGCGATCATGTCGGCACGCATATCGACTCGCTCAAGCATCTGCGCAAAGACGCCCCGGGGGCGGAGGGCATCCCGCTGGAGTATTGCTACAGCGATGGAGTCGTGCTGGACTTTTCGCATAAAGAGTTCGGATCGGGCATCTCGGCCCCCGAGATCGAAGAGGCTTGCAAAAAGATCAACTACACCCTCAAGCCTCTGGACATCGTGCTGATCTACACTGGCGCCGGGAAGATCAACGAAAGCGACGATTATGTGCGCAATCACTGCGGTGTGGATGCCGATGCCACGCTGTACATGATCGAGAAAGGCATCAAAGTCATGGGCATCGATGCCATCACCTGGGACCGACCGGTCTGGTCGATGTTCGAAAACAAGATGTTCTGGGAATCCCATCGGGTGATGATCGATCACGAGTACTATCACATCGAGAACATGATGAACCTGGACAAGTTGCTCGACCGTCCTTACGGGTTCAAGGTCTCGGCGCTGCCGGTCAAATGGGTCGGTACAACTGCCTCTCCAATCCGAGCGATTGCGATTTACGAAGACTAGGTCATTCATTAACAAAACAAAATGGGGGCAGGTCAATATGACCTGCCCTGGCAGAGGTGTCCGACTATGACGTGTCCCGAGAACTCTTTTATTGCCTGGTTTGGCGAAATCGATCGTGGCGATGTGTCGGTAGCGGGCGGCAAAGGCGCCAGCCTGAGCGATATGGCCCGCGCGGGGATGCCGGTGCCGCCGGGTTTTGTGGTTTGTACCGGCGCATTCCGCCAGTTTTTGGACGAGAGCGGGCTGAATGCGGAGATCGAGCGCGCTCTGCAGGCGTTGGACATCGAAAACAATGCTCAACTGGAGCGCATTGCCGAGAAAATCACCCAGAAGATCGAAAATACCGAACTCTCACCGCAACTCCACGATATGATCGTCAGGGCTTATCAGCGGCTTTGCGACGATTACGGCGGGGTTGCCGTCGTCGCGGTGCGCTCCAGCGCTGCAGCCGAAGACTCGCAGGCGGCCAGCTTTGCCGGCCAACAGGAGACTTATCTGAATGTGTTCGGCGACGAGACCGTGCTGCGCCAGGTGCGCGCCTGCTGGAGTTCATTTTTTAAGCCGCGCGCCATCTTCTACCGCGGTCAGAAAGGCAGCCTGAAAGACACCAGCATTGCGGTGGTGGTGCAGCGCATGGTCAACCCGGATAAATCGGGGGTGATGTTCACCGTTGACCCGGTGCAGCGGCGGCGCGACCACGTCATGATCGAGGCTGCCTGGGGCCTGGGCGAGGCGGTGGTTTCCGGCCTGGTGACGCCGGATAACTACGTGGTGAGCAAGACGGATGGGCGACTGGTGAGCAAGTTCGTCTCGCGCAAGACGGTGATGATCACGCGCCAGGAAAACGGCGTAGGCATCTGCCATGTTGAGTTGCCCCCCGAAAAAGCCCAGGCTCAGGTGCTCAGCGTTGAAGAGATCAACCGCCTGGCGGAACTGGGCAACCTGATCGAGGGCCATTTTGGTTGTCCCCAAGATGTGGAATGGGCCATCGAGGGCGATATGATTTATGTGCTGCAGAGCCGCCCGGTGACGACCCTGTGAGGCGGGCGTCGGTTGCGGCTGAAAATGATCGATGAGGAGTAAATCGTGGAATATCAGGAACAGATCACTTCAGGGCCAGCCCTGATCCGTATCGACGTCCAGACCTCTGAGCCAATGGAATGGGTGCTGGACGACACCACCTTTTTGGATTATCGCCTGGGTAAAGTCGAACGCAGCCACACCATCACCGCCAGCAAGGTCGACCTGGTGTGGGACCGCGATGCAACGCACAAGACCATCTGCTTTCAAGACGATCAACTGCGGCTCACCGGCGATTGGGCGCAGGGCGAACTGCAAAGGATCCTGGTCACCCTGTTGGCCCGGCGCATGGAAGAGAAAGATGTTTACCTGTTTCACTCTTCCGCGGTGCGCTATCGCGATACCTCGATCCTGTTCATGGGCGGCGAGAGCAACAACGGCAAGACCATGGCGCAGATCGAAGCGCGACGCCGCGGCGGGGCGTTCATCGCCACCGAGACCACCGTCATCGACCGCAAGACAGAGTTGGTGATCGCTGGCAGCCGGGATGTGTTCCTGGTCAAGCGCGCCAAGGGCACCGAACGCGCCGATAAGCCATCGCAGAACGTCGGGGTGCAGAAACTCTTCGGAGGGGAGTTGCCCGATTTGAACGTTTTCTACACCGAGCCGACCAGGATCGATCGGGTCATCTTGCCGGATATCGATGGCCATTTCGATGTCAGCGTCACCGAGTTGGGCGAATACGAGAAAGCCTACCAGAGTTTCCACTGTCTGATCAATTACATGGGCCTGAACATCTTGCTGGCGCCCGGCCTGCCGATGCCGTTGCTGGACACCGAAGAGTTGCGCCTCAAACGCGCCGAGTTCATTCAGGAGTTCATTTCCGGCAAAGACGGCCAGCCAAAACCCTATCACCTGATCCGGGCGCGCACGCCGCAGATTTTGCTCGACGAAGTGGAAAAATTGCTCGCCGCGGGTTAGCGCTGGGCGCCAAAAAGGTCAGGCTCAGGAGATTACATTGCGATGATCATCGAAGGTAAGTTTGCCATCCAGGCCCCGATCCAACAGGTGTGGAGCTTCCTGGTCGATCTCGAACGGGTGAGCGCCTGCATGCCCGGCGTAGAGAAGGTGTCTCAGACGGATGACAAAACCTATAACGGTACAGTGACGGTCAAGGTAGGGCCGATCGGCACTTCCTTTCAGGGCAACGTTGTCAAAACAGAAGAACAGGCGCCAAATCTGCTAAAGGCCAGGCTGCAGGGCCGCGATGCCAAGACCGCCAGCATGGTCACAGGTGAATTTGTGTCCGAACTGAGCGAAACCGCAGATGGGCAGACCGAAGTCAATTACAAGTTCGATATTGCGATCCGCGGCCACCTGGGCCAGTTTGGGCAGGCGGTGATCCTGGATACCGCGCGTCAGCTCACAGACGAGTTCGTGGCGTGTGTGCGGGCGCGTATCGAGCGCCCTGAGGCGCTGCCGGAGGTGACTGCCCCCAAATCCAATCCTTTTTGGGTGGTCGTGCGCGCCTTCTTTGCCAACTTATGGGCAAGCATCAAGCGCCTGTTTCGCAAAACTTGATCGGCGTACCGGCTTGACCCGCCGAATAATCTGGAGTTCGAACGACTGCAAAGATGTTGGATATCACCTGGCTGCGTCCGAAGACGATCCCCGAAGCCCTGCAGATGCTCGCCGAGTACGGCGATGAAGGCAAGCTGGTAGCAGGCGGCACCTGGGTTTCGCTGGTGCTCAAGCAGCGGCTGTTGATGCCGTCTGCGCTGATCTATTTGGGCGACATCCCAGGATTGGATCGCATCGAACAATTGCCTGATGGGAGTCTGCGCATCGGCGCGCTGGTCACTCACCGCACAGTGGAACTTTCGCCCCTCGTTCGAGAGCATTCTGCGCTGTTGAGCGAGACCTTCGCCACAGTGGCCAACGTGCGAGTGCGTTGCCAGGCGACGGTAGGCGGAGTGCTTTGCGACGCCGACTATGCCTCGGACCCGCCCGCCGCGCTGGCCGCGCTGCAAGCGACAGTGATCGCCGTCAGCCCGCGCGGCCAGCGCGCCATACCGGTCAGCGACTTCATCGTCGGCCACTACGCCACCAGCCTGCAGCCGGACGAGATCGTCACGCATATCGTGGTGCCCAAACCCGAGTTGAAAATCCACAGCGCCTATCTAAAGTACCGCACGCGGTCGCATGAAGACCGCCCGTGCATTGGGGTGGCGGTGGCGGCGCAACTCCTGCCGGACGGGCGCTGCCGGGACCTGCAGGTCGTAGTCGGCGCTGTCGCCGATACCCCAAAGCGAATCGACCCGGCATTGCAGATGGCGCACAATCAGCAACTCACCCACGATTTGATCCAGGCGATCGCTGATCGCTACGCAGCAGAGATCGATCCACTGCAGGACCTACGCGCTTCCAGCGAATATCGCAAAGCCATGGTGCGCGTGTTTGTAAAGCGGGCTATCCAGGCGGCGCTGGACAGGAACCCGAACGGGGGTGCGGCATGGAACTGAACCGTGCGCCAGAAAAGCGAACCGCCCCGCCGATGATCGACGCCCTCGAGCGAGTAACCGGCAAGCTCGAGTACGTCATCGATATCGAGTTGCCTGGTATGTTGCATGGCAAAGTGCTGCGCAGCCCCTTCCCACACGCCCGCATCACGCGCCTGGATGCCAGCCCGGCGCTGGAGTTGCCCGGCGTGATCGCCGTGCTGACTCGCGAGGATCTCGTCGGCAGCGCTCAAGGCGCGCCGCTGGTGAACGATCCCTACCACGGGCCGCAGGTGGCCGACCAGCCCATCGTGGCGCTCGATAAAGTTTGCCACGTGGGCGATGCAGTGGCGGCTGTCGCAGCGGAGGATCCGGAGACCGCCGAAGAAGCCCTGCTGTATATCGACGTCGAATACGAAGAGCTTCCGGCGGTGTTCGATCCGGTGGAGGCCATGCAACCCGGGGCGCCCCTGGTGCACGAACTGGGCGATGACTTTTTGGGAACGGCGGCGTACTTCGGGATCAACCCGCTGTTGGGTACCAATTGTCCACATCGCTACTCCCTGCGGGTAGGCGATGTAGAAAAAGGCTTTGCTGAAGCCGATCACGTGATAGAAGGCACCTTCCGGGTGCCCTCGGCGGCGCATGTGCCGATGGAGCCGCAGTGCTCCATCGCATACTTCAACGAAGACGGGTTGACCGTTTACACCAACACTCAGACACCCTTCAATGTGCGAGATGCCCTGGCGCATATGTTCGGGCTTCCCCAGGAGCGGGTGCGCGTGCTGATCCGTACGCTGGGCGGGGCATACGGCGCCAAAACCTTCATGCATGCCGAGCCGGTAGCCGTGGCTCTGGCGCGCAAGACCGGCCGTCCGGTGAAAGTCATGTACTCGCGGGCAGAAACCTTCACTGCGGTCAACCGCCATCCGATGGTTGCCACCATCAGCCTGGGCGTCAAAAACGATGGCCGCATCACCGCCAAAAAAGTCATCGCCTACTATGACACCGGCGCCTATGCCGACTCCGGACCGGGCGTGGCCCAGAAGGGCGGCTATGCATCTGTGGGACCCTATCACATCCCGAACGTTTGGGTCGATTCTCATTGCGTTTATACCAACCTGCCGCGCAACGGCGCCTACCGGGGTTACGCAGTGACGCAGATCGCTTTCGCTTCGGAAGCGATCATGGATATGGCCGCCCAGCGCATCGGCATGGATCCGCTGGAGTTCCGCCTGAAGAACCTGTTGCACAACGGCGACACCTTCGCCACCGGGCAGCACCTGGATGACGTGCAGTTCGAAGCATGCCTGCGGGACGCGGCGGAAGCCATCGATTGGAAATCTGGCGTCCGCAGCGTCACTGCGGATGGCAAGCTACGAGGGAAGGGCCTGGCCGTGCTGATCAAAGGGATGCTGACGCCGGGCAAGTCCACTGCGGCCGTGGAGCTCAGCGCAGATGGAAGGGCTTTTCTGCACACCGGCACCGTGGAATTAGGCCAGGGAGCGCGCACGATCATCGCTCAGATCGCCGGCGAAGTGCTCGATCTGCCTTACGATGCCTTCGAGGTGACTTTGCCGGACACCGAGTTCACGCCCTTCGACAGCCGCACGACCTCCAGCCGTTCGACATATATGATGGGCAACGCGGTGCGCGAAGCGGCGGAAGACCTGCGCTGTAAGTTAATCGAGCTGGCAGCGGCGCATTTTGGAGTGTCTCCTGAAGCCATCTGCCTGCAAGATGGCAGGGTGTATCCAGGGGCAGGGAATGCAGCAGCGCCCGAGGCAAGCTTGACCTACGCAGAGCTGTTGCAAAGCCAGGGGATCGATTGCCTGGTTGGAAATGGGCTGCATCAGAACCCGGGCGGCCTGGACGCAGCTACAGGCATGGGCGTGGCCTCATCCCACTGGCACCAGGGGGCTGGCGCCGTCGAGGTCGAGATCGACCCCGAAACCGGCAAGGTGGACATCCTGAAGTGCTATTCCTGCGTTTATGCGGGCAGGGTGATCAACCGCGTGCTGGCGGAGCTGCAAACCGAGGGGAACATGATCTTCGGGGTCGGCAGCGCGCTGTTCGAAGAGATCGTATTCGATCAGGGGCAGGCGATCAATTCGAACCTGTCGGATTACCTGATCCCCTCGATGATGGACATGCCGCTGGAGATGCGCGGGAAGCTGCTGGAAATCCCAGGCGCCGTATCTCACGGCGTTGGTGAGACGGCGTTGCCGGCAATCCCGGCGGCGGTGGGCAACGCCGTGGCAAACGCCGTTGGCGTTCGCCTGTATGAGCTGCCCATCACGCCGGAAAAAGTGCTGCGCGCCCTGGGCAGGCTGAGTTGAAACTGTCTGCCGAAGATCGCATCCCTGGCAGATAGAGAGAAGGAAGGCAAGTTGAAGCAAACCATTCACATCCGCTTGAACGGCGAGGCGCTCTCGCTGGAGGTGCAAACCCATGACGTATTGCTGGATGTCTTGCGGCGCGATTTGAAACTCCACGGGGCGCGCGAGACCTGCGGCATTGGCATCTGCGGGGCGTGCACCGTGCTGGTGGACGGGAAACCGCTCAGCACCTGCCTGCTCCTGGCTCCCCAGGTGGATGGCTGTGAAATTCAAACCATCGAAGGGATGTCTCAGAATGGCAACCTTCATCCGATCCAGCAGGCGTTTATCGACCACAATGCTTTTCAATGCAGCTACTGCACCCCGGCCATGATCCTGACCGCCAGGGCTTTGCTGAACGAAAATCCCGAACCCGACGAGGAGCAGATAAAGGAGTATCTGGCCGGGAATTTGTGCCGCTGTGGCAGTTATGTGAAAATTATCGAAGCAGTGAAAGACGCAAGTCAGCGCCTAAGAGCGGAACGTACTTCAGCAAATTTACCGTTCAAAAAGGAGGCTCAGCAATAAAAGATTCTGACCATTCAGCCTATTCTTAAGCCTGCACCAATCTGGTCAAAACGCGAATTTCGACGGATGCATCTACGGAGACCAAGAACGAATTCAGGACCGTTCGATTCAGTGACCAAACCAAGAAAGGAGTTTGCTGCCATGCCTGATATGACCGTTTTAGGGACTTTCTTTGGCGATGAGACCTTTCCCATCGAGTGGAAAGACGAGCAGGAAAAAAGCCTGCACTGGTTTTACGATGACCTGCATTGCCCCCAGCCGATTTCGCCGATGTACTTCGATATCGGCGGCTGGTGGCTGACCTGCCGCTACATGTACCGGCGCTTTGGTCTGCCTTTCGGTTACGACTGGATCGCCAAGAAGATCAACAATTACGTGTACAGCGCCATCGTCCCTCAGGACGACGAGGAAATCGCACGCCTGGGACCGTACTTTGGCATGGTGCTCCCAGTTTACGCCACAAAGTTTTATGAGTGGTGGAAAGAGCGCCTGGTGCCCGAGGTGCTGCGCAACTTCGAGTTTCTTGACACCTATCCCTATGACACCGCTTCGCTGCCAGAGCTGATGGTGCTGTTTGAGGATGCCCTGGACATCCAGGAGCGCCATTTCCGCATTCACTGGCTGATCAACATGGCGCAATTCGCCTCCTTCCTGAACTTCCAGAACATCTTTGCCGAGGTCGTTGAAGGCGGCGCCGATCCGATCCTGACCGGAAAGATCCTGGTCTCCGTCGATGACCGCAACTGGGATTCGGTGCGCGGCCTGTGCGCGCTGCGCGATCAGGTTAAGGCCGACGCGACCTTGCGCCAGGCATTCCAGGGCGAGACCGCTTCCGAAATCCTGTCGGCGCTGAACAAGACCGACAAGGGCAGGGAGTTCTTGGGCAAGGTCAAGGAGTGGGCTAAAGAGTTCGGCTTCAAGGCCATGTACACCCATGAGTACATCTTCCCGCTGTGGGTGGAAAACAACGCCCCAATCATCGAAGCGGTCAAGGGGTATCTCGAGTCTGGATACGATGTGGAGGTCGATCTACAAAAGGTAAAAGACTCGCAGAACGCCGCCATTGCCGAGATGTTCACCAAGGTCAAGGACGCCGACAAGCCCCGCCTGCAGGAAGCCCTGGATATGGCGCTGAAGATGGCTCCGATGACCCCCGATCATCACTTCTACTTCGATCAGGGAACCTATGCACGCATGCGCCTGGTGCTCCTGGCGATCGGGCGTAAGCTGGTCGAGAACGGCGTGCTGAACGACGCCGAGGATATCATGTATCTGACCTATGACGAGCTGCGCCATATCGCCGCAGTGCCAACCGCCTTCGACGCCAAAGCGCTGACCCAGAAGCGCCGCGATGAGAACCTGGCGGCCAGCAATATCCGCCCGCGCGATTGGGTTGGCACGGTGACCAAGTGGTCGCTCTACGACGAGCCCTATAAGAGCCTGTGGGGCTTCCCCGAGAAGTTTACCAAGACGGCCGAGCGCTCGGCGGAACCGGCGGATGTGATCACCGGCCTGGCAGCTTCGCCAGGCGTAGTAGAAGGCATTGCCCGCTACGTCAAATCACCGGCTGAATTCGACCAGGTGCAGAAGGGCGAAATCATGGTTTGCAAGATGACCAACCCGGCCTGGGTGGTGGTCTTCACCAAGATCAAAGGCCTGGTGACCGACGCGGGCGGCGTGCTGGCGCACCCGGCAGTAGTCTCGCGCGAATTCGGCATCCCGGCGGTGGTCGGTACCTCGGTCGCCACTGAGAAGATCAAGACCGGCATGCGCATTCGCGTCAATGGTAACACGGGCGTAGTGGAGATCATCGGCTAGACACCCCACGAGGCCAATTGAATGTATGAATGGGCTGTCCTGGCGACGACGAAGTCTTCCAGACCAGCTTGTCGCCAGGACCCCCGAAAAACCAAACGCAAGGAGAAAAAATCGGTATGGCATTTCATGGTGGTTACGCTGGAATGATGTTAGATGTCGATCTGACGGCGGGTGTGATCCAAAAGAAGCCGTTAGATGAGATGTTCGCGCGCAAGTATATCGGTGGGCGCGGCTTCACCAGCCGCCTGCAATACGAGCTGATTACGCCAGAGATCGATCCTCTGAGCCCGGAGAATCCGTTGATCATCGCCAACGGTCCGCTCACCGGCACTCGCGCCCCCGCCGGCAGTCGGTTTGTCGTCGGCGCGCGTTCGCCTTTGACCGGCATCCTGGGCGACGCCAACGGCGGCGGGCATTGGGGGCCGGAACTGAAGCGGGCTGGCTTCGATTTGATCATCTTCCGCGGCCGGGCGGAGCGCCCGGTGTATCTGTGGATCAAGGATGGAGAAGCCGAACTGCGCGATGCCAGCCATCTGTGGGGGCTGGACACGCAACAGACCCGCCTGGCGCTGATCAAAGAGCTGGGCGGGGATGAGAAGATCAAAGTGGCTTGCATCGGCCCGGCAGGTGAAAACCTGGTGCGCTTCTCAGGCTTTGTGGTGGACGTGGATCACCTGGCGGCGCGCACCGGCGTCGGGGCGGTGATGGGCTCGAAGAATCTCAAGGCGATCCCGGTGCGCGGCACCCACCCGGTCCCGCTGTTCGACAAGAAGGCTTTTCAGGAGATCTCCGGCGTCCTGAACAAGATCCTGCTGAGCGACCAGATGAGCGGCGGCGAACTGGCGACCTACGGCACGACTTCGCTGCTCACTTTGCACAACACCTACGGCGGCCTGGCCACCCGCAACTGGCAAACCGGCGTATTCGAAGGCGCCGACAAAATCGATGGGGTGGCGTTCAAGAAGTCTGGCTATGAGGAAGATCCAACCGCCTGCTACTCCTGCCCCTGCCGCTGCGACCGCTATGCCAAGGTGGATGAGGGCGAATACGCTGGCACCGAGGTGGGCGGCCCGGAATATTTCACCGTCTGCTCTTTCGGCTCGAAATGCGGCAACGACAACCTGGCCTCGATCCTCAAAGCCAACGAACTGTGCAACCTGTACGGCCTGGACACCGCCTCGACCGGCGGCATCATCGGCTTCCTTATGGAAGCCTGGCAACGTGGGGCAATCACCGCCGAAGACACCGACGGCCTGGACTTTTCCTGGGGCAATCACCACACGATCGTCGAGATGATCCATCGCATCGCTTATCGCAAGGGCTTCGGTGATCGCGTGGCAGAAGGCATCCGCCCATTGGCGGCCTTCATCGGCAAAGGCGCCGAGGATTACGCCATCCATGTCAAAGGCATGGACGCGGTCACCTTCGATCCACGCGCCCTGAAGGTGTACAACTTCCGCTATGCTGTGGCCTCGCGCGGCGCCGACCACCTGCGCATCTCGGCGCATGGCGCTTATGGGCTGGAAGTCCTGCCGGTCGATGAAGCAGCGGCCAAGATGAAATTCTGGCAAGATATCGTCGGCATCCCCGATCTGATGGGTCTGTGCAAGTTCCCATATACCTTTTATTCCGAGACGGCTGAAGTGACTTTCAAGAAAGTGCTGGAAATCGTGCCAGAACTGTATGGCGCGGCGACCAGTTTCGAGATCACCGGCGAGGAACTCAAGACCGCCTCGGCGCGGATGGGCACCGTGGAACGCGCCTTCAACTCGCGCCTGGGCCTGACTTCCAAAGACGATGTCTTACCCCGACGCTTCCTGGAAGAGCCGTTGCCAGAAGGCCCCAAAAAGGGCCAGGTGATGGATATCCTGGAGCCGCTCAAATATTATTTCTATGCCGCGCAAGGTTGGGACACCGAAACCGGCATCCCAACTCGCGAGACGTTGGAAAATTTGGGCTTGAGTGATATCGCTGAAGATTTGGCTGCTCGTTCGGTGATATGACCTGAACCAGCTCGACAGGCTTGCGGAGTCTGCGCTGACCCACATCGTTGGCGCAGCCGCCAGACTCCAAAAGCCTGGGCGGGGTGGTGTTTTGTGGAGGCAAGATGGACAGTGGTGAATGGGCCAACGGAGTCAACCTGAAAAAGAAACCGGCGCTGGATCGCACTGTGCTGCGCGAGCAGATACGTGAGTATCTGGTCGATGCCATTCTCAATGGCGAGTTCAACGCCGGCGACCGGATCGTTGAAACGCGCGTGGCGCAGCAACTGGGCGTCAGCCAGGGAGCAGTGCGCGAGGCGCTACGTGAACTGGAGTGGATGGGTTTTTTGGAATCGGAGCCCTTCAGCGGCACTTTTGTCAAAGACCTGTCGATCACCGATCTGTTGGAGATTTACCCGGTGCGCGCGGCGCTCGAAGCGCTGGGAGCCAAGCTGGCCACACCCAGGCTGACCGATGCTCAACTCGAGGAGCTGGAACGACTGATCGAAGAGATGTTACGCGCCAGTGAAGCGGGCGACTCGCGCCGAATGGCGGCGATCAACTACGCCTTTCACCAAAAGATCATCGAAGCCTCAGGCAATAGCGTCCTGATTCGCAACTGGAGCATATTCCAGTTTTCCTACTGGACCACCGTTTCCACCGCTCGCCTGTACAGCGACCTGGTCTATCTTGCCCAACGTCATTATGTCGTCCTGGAGGCCCTGCGCTCGCGAGACCCAGAGAAGGCATCGCATGCGATGCATGATCACATCATGGAGCTGGTGAACCTGATTTCGAAATTCCTGGTCACGAATCCATCCAACCTGGCAGACGTCTCGCTTAAAAACCGGTGAGAAAACTGGATTCGTTGCCGATTGGTTGCATCCCGTTATGAACTCGAAAGAGCGTGTCCTGGCAGCCCTGAGCCATCAGCCGAGCGATCGTATTCCGCTCACCATGGTGCATGGCTATATAGTCCCCGAGATGGAGAGGCGACTAAAAGAACATTACTACCTCTACGGTGTAGAGACTTTGCACCCATTTTTCAAACTGGACACGCAATGGATCGAGCCTGTTTATGTTGGTCCGCCATTGGGTGTGGACCAGGAGGGCAATCGCCTGGGGATTTGGGGAACACCAGAGTACATCCAGACCTACAGCGAGCGCTTCCGCCGGCCACTGGCGGAGATCACCAGCGTCGCCGAAGTAGAGGCTTATCCCTGGCCTCAGATCGAGTGGTTCGATTTTTCTACGATCCCGCAAATGGCAAACCTGTATCGGGATTATGCGGTGATCTGCCCCCGGCGATGGTCGCCGGTCTTCGATCGCATTGCTGAACTGATGGGTTTCGAGACCTTCCTGATCAATTTGATCACCCAGCCTAAAGTGATCGAAGCGCTGGTAGAAAAGATCACTGATTGGAACTGCCAGATGTGGCAGCGGGTTTTGGATGCTGCGCCGGGAATGATCGACATCTGCTACACCGGCGAAGATCCAGCAGGGCAACTTAATCTGCTCATTCGCCCTGAGCTATGGAGGCGTTATTTCAAACCTGCGTACGCACGCCTGTTCGAGATCGCCCACTCGCGCGGCGCATATGTGATGTTTCACATTTGCGGGAATGCCACGCCTATTCTGCCGGACTTGATCGAGATTGGGATGGATATTCTGATGCCCGTGCAGGTATCGGCAAAAGACATGGACCCGGCTCGATTGAAACGTGAATACGGCAGAGAGATCACCTTTTGGGGCGGTGTGGATACCCAACACTTGCTTCCCAACGGCACTCCCGATCAGGTGCGGCGTGAGGTGCGACGTTTGATCGACATCCTGGGCGAAGGCGGCGGTTTCGTCCTGGCCAGCACCCATAATTTGACCGCCGATATCCCCATCGAAAATATCTGGGCAATGTACGATGAAGCAGCCCGTTATTATCCCTTCGTTTGACCGGTCTTATTGACTGCATGAGGCATCAATGAGCGATAAGAATATCGTCATCCAGGTAAATTTACACGCCATCCTGCGCACCCTGGTCCAGGCGGGAGATAGCGGAACGTTGAACCTTTCACTGCCTGCAGATGCCCGCGCCGCAGACATTCTCCCGCTGCTTAATCTGCCTGCGATGGAGGTGGTGTACTCGGTCAACTCGATGATTGTGGATGCGAACACACCACTGAAAGACGGCGACCGCGTGGACGTTATCCCGGCGATTTCCGGTGGCTAAAGCGGCCTTCCACCTCCCTGTCATTGACTTCTGGAAAATTACCTTGAACACTGCTCAGGATGCAATCGAAAGAGCCCGCTCGTATTTTTTACGAGAGGATAACCTATACGGCTGTGCCGAGACTACTTATATCACCTTGAAGGAGGCCTATAACCTGCCAGACCCGGCAAATTCATCAGCAGCGATGGCGTTGAACGGCGGCGTGGCCTATAGCGGCAGCGTCTGTGGAGCTATCTCGGGCGCCGCGCTGGCCGTGGGGATGCTGGCGGAACAGCGTATCCTCGACCACAAACTTGCCAAGCGCATTGCCCGGCGGATCATTACCTGTCTCATGGATCAATTCCAGGCTAAGTTCCAATCAACCAATTGCCGTGATCTCATTCAAATGGACATCCGAGACGAGCGGCAGCATCAGCATTTCATCGAGAGCGGTATCTGGCGCACCCGTTGCATACAGCAGATCGAATTCGCCATCCTGCAACTGTTCGATTTGCGCGAACCGGAAGTCTGGGAGCGTGTCTTGCATGAGCTTAGCTGAGCTGCGACCCAGGCCAGGCCGCCAACAGCGCGCTGGCAAGGATCAGCACGCCGCCTGCCAGTTCTGGAGCGCTCAGGCTTTCGTTCAAGAACAAAACCGACCAGAGCACTGCAAGCAGGGTCTCCAGCGGTGCTAACAGTGCCACCTGCCCGCTGCCGATCTCCCGAATGGCGCGAAACATGGCCAGCCGCGACAGGTAGGTGTTGAGGATAGCCAACGCTGCAATCGCCAGCCAGCCCCCCAGCCCAGGCGCTTTCCAGGGAAAGCCTTGAAGCCCCCAAATCGCCAGCATGAAAAAGGCAGTGATCCCTATCACGTAATACACCACCAGCCGGGTGGGGTAGCGATTCAAGTACCATTGAGTGATGACCAATTGGACCGCAAAACTGACCGCAGTGGTGAAAGCAAACAGGATTCCCAACGCATCGATCTGCCCTCCTGGCCCCAGGAGCAGATACACTCCGCCCAGGCCCAACAGCAGGCGCAAGGCCTTTATTCGGGTGAGCAATTCACCGCGCAGCGCCAGCAGGATCAGCACCACCAGCGGATACAGCGAGACCAGCATCGAGGCGATCGAAGCATGAATGCGCTCCAGCGCCCAGAAATAGGCCAGGCTGGCGATCCCGCTGGCTAAGCCAGCGCCGGTCATCAAAAGCCAGCCCCGCTTCGGGATGGCGAGCGAGGCTCGATTGCTTGAGCGTCCAGCGTGCAACGTGCCGGCCAGCAGCACCCAGGCCAGCGAGAAGCGTAAGGCCTGCAGAGTGGTGGGGTTTAAGCCAGACAGGATCGCCGCGCGGCCAACCGGCGCAGTCAGGCTCAACGCAAAAGTGGCCAGCAAGGCGCTGGCCCAACCAATCCACTTGAGCCGTTGCAATTTCATCGGAGATGCCATCTGGTCAGCCTTATCCTACCACATAGAGGTCATACCTAATGCACCCACTTTCGATCGATCCACAACAAGCTCTGATCTATCTGGCAGTAGCTCTGGCGTGTTTTCTAACCGGTTTGTCCAAAGCCGGGTTAGGAGGCACACTGGGCTTCTTGATTACGCCTATGCTGGCGCTGGTCATGCCATTGAACACGGCCGTCGGCCTGATGTTGCCGATCTTGATCCTGGGCGATGTTTTCACATTGAGCGTTTACTGGCGCCGTTGGGAAGTGCGCCACTTATGGATATTGTTTGTCGGCGCAGCGGTCGGCGTCACTCTGGCCACATTCGTGCTGACCAGTTTCCCGCTGAACGTGTTGCGCAAAGGGCTGGGCGCACTGGTGTTGACCTTTGTGGTTTATCGCCTTCTTGAGCAGCGCATCTTAAGAATGCTCACCTACCGGCCAAAATCCTGGCACGGCGTACTTGCCGGCTCGTTGGCGGGTTTCACCTCGACCCTGGCGCATGCAGGCGGCCCACCCATCTCCATCTACCTGTTGTTACAAAGCTTGCCTCCAGTGACATTCATCGCCACATCGGCGCTGTTTTTTGCCATCTTGAACTGGATCAAAGTGCCCTATTATTTCTATGCCGGTCTGTTCGACTTCAAACTGCAATTACAGCTCATCTGGCTGACCCCCTTGCTGCCGTTGGGCGTCTGGATGGGCAAGCGGTTGCTCTACCGGATGAACAAAGGCGTGTTCGAAGCGGTGATCATCGTATTGCTGCTCTCTTCTGGCCTGCTTTTGCTGTTGCGGTAGCCAGTATGGCATCCAACAGGCAAAAAAGAGGCATTTTGTCCGCTCAAGACGGGTTATGGGCTTGTTGCCGGATGCCCTCAAGATTATAATAACCCAATAGCCATGACCGCATGGCTCACTTCCAGGAAATCGATGGGTTGTCGTAGCCCATCGGGATTGCAGACAGGCGCAAGCATGACCCCAAACGACAGTCAGGACGACCAACATACCGGCAGGGACGCCAGCCCACAGAAGGGGGCCGACCAAACAGCGGAGCAGGTCTATGGGCTTAAGTTCGTCCTGGAGAACGGGGAGACCAGGATTTTTACGACGCTGCCAATCTCCATCGGCCGCGCGCCGGATAATGATATTGTCCTCGCCAACGAGACGGTGTCGGCGCACCATGCGCGGGTTTATTACGACGAAAAAGCCAGGGATATCTGCATCATCGATCTGGACTCTCTGAACGGCCTGTTCATCAGTGGTCAGCCGACGCGGCGCAATGTGCTTTTCGATGGAGTCAGAATCGGTCTGGGCACGGCAAACCTGGTGTTCCGAGACACCGGCTTTATCTATCCGGGTTAGGTGATCCCAATCGAGTGAGCGTATGATCATCTGCCCAAATTGCCACACCGAAAACCGGACCGGCGCGAAATTTTGCAAAAACTGCGCCACGCGATTGCAGGTATCTGCTGCCGTTACTCGACCGTTAGAGGACGACGCCACTTCTCCAGAACTCGAGGCGCCCAATTCGACGTCGGTTGCCAACACCCAGGCCACACGCCGGCCCGAGGCGGCGCAGCGCACCGGCACACACGCCCTGCCAGAGGGCTTGGCTTTCGAACGCCGGCCTCGTGGAGCGATCTTTGGCGATAACTATCTTTTCGAAGCCGTCATTTACAGCAACGAGCACCAGCACCGCTACCAGGTACATCAACTCGATGTGCCGGAAGATTTACAGATCAGGGTTTGCCCCAATCCAGCCTGCGGGGCGGTGTTTCCACCCCGCAGCGCCGCACCGGAGAGATTTTGCACCGATTGCGGCACGACGTTAGAGCGGGGCGGCAAAAACCTGATCGTCATCGAATCCAACACGCCTCTCCCAGAAAACATTGTCCGGGCGGCAGCCAAGGGGCTTTCGCACGGCAGCGTGCGCTCTCCCCTGGCCGCTTTTGTCGAACGCCTGGCGGGGCAGCCGCGTCACTGTGTGGTGGTCAGCCGAGTTAACGCCTTCGAAGGCGCCCCGGATACGCGGCAGGCATTGAGGTGGGGCGCAGCATTGGCGCGTGGATTGGACTACCTGCATGACAATGGAGTTACATTCGAGGGACAGATCAGGCCCACCGATATCGGCATGGCCGAGGGGCACCCGGTATGGGCGAATTTCACCCATTGCAGCCATCACCCGGACGGCTACGTTTTCGACCGCAAACCAGACACAACCGCACTGGCGCTTTTGGTTTTCCATTGGCTGACGGGAAAGAAGCAATTCGAGCGCGATCCGAACCTCACCCCTGCAATGAACCGCGCCTTTGAGCCGTACTACGCGGGCATCGGGGTAGAGGATGCCGGCGAACTGGCCGGTCTTCTGGAGAATGCCCTGCAAGAATCAGAAGCCCCCCACGATGTCGATTATCGCATCGGACGCCGTACACACGTGGGCATGGTGCGCAACCTGAACGAAGACAGCCTGCTGACCCTGGAGCTTAACCGCATGCAGCAGTCGGTCAGCCAGCCGCTGGGCATCTTCATCATCGCCGATGGCATGGGAGGGCACGCGGCGGGAGAAATTGCCAGCGGGACGATCGTCAATACGATGGCTCAAAAAGCCACTAAAGAGCTGCTCCACTGTCAATTGACCCAGGGAAGCGCTGGCGATTGCCAAAAATGGTTACAAGAAGCGGTCGAAGCCGCCAATGCAGAAGTGTATGCCCTGCGCCAGTCATCAGGCTCTGATATGGGTTCTACCCTGGTGGCTGCGGTCATGGAAGGAAACAAAGCTTATATCGCTCATATTGGAGATAGCCGCGCCTATCTGATCAACGCTCAGGGCATTCAGCGGTTGACCCTCGACCATTCTCTGGTGGAACGCCTGATCGTAACTCATCAAATCACGCCGGAAGAAGCTCGCTTTCACCCTCAGCGCAACGTGATCTATCGGACGATCGGTGATAAGCTCAAAATCGAAGTGGAAACTTCCACCCATGTGCTGAACATTGGCGATCACTTGCTGCTGTGCTCCGACGGCTTGAGCGGCATGGTGGACGACCAGGCAATCGCGAAGATTGTGATGGAGGCGCCGTCGCCGCAGGCAGCCTGTGATGCGCTGGTCAGCGCGGCCAATGCCGCTGGCGGTGAGGACAACATCTCTGTGATCATCGTCCAGGTTATCCAACCCTGATGGGTTTTCGGACGCAGTATGCTAGGCGCAGTTGAGGACATCGAATGAGCGGAGAATTGAGCCTGATTGCGACTCCCCATCGGCCGATCTACCCGGCCCTGGCGACGCCGCAGCAGGCCTACCTGTTGATCGAAGTTCTGCCGCTGCTGCGGGAGCCTGGAATCGGCGCGCCGCCGGTCAATCTGTGCCTGGTGTTGGATCGCAGCGGTTCGATGGCCGGATCTAAATTGCGAGCGCTGAAGGAAGCCGCCAAGCAAGTGGTAGATCGGCTGAGCCAAGAGGATATCCTCTCCGTGATCATTTTCGATGACGCCAGTCCGGCGGATATGGTGATCCCCGGCGGCCCGGTGATCGACCGCGAAGCGATCAAGCGTGAGATCGATGCGATCGAGGAGCGCGGCGGAACCCACATGTCCACCGGCATGCGCCTGGGACTGGAGGAGTTGCGCCGCAACGACCAGCCGGAGCGCGTCAGCACCATGCTGCTGCTGACCGACGGTCAGACCTGGGAAGACGCAGCGGACTGCCGGCTGTTGGCAGAGCAGTGCGGCGCATCTGGGATTCCCATCCATGTCTTGGGGCTGGGGGTCGGCGAAGAGAGCAACTGGGATCCTAAGCTGCTCGAGGACCTGGCGCGGCTTTCAGGCGGCGAATGGATGCCGGTCGAGGCGCCAGAGCAGGTCGGTGCAGCGTTCGAAAACACGCTTTTTGCTCTGAAAGGGGCGGTGGCCACGCATGCTCGATTGACGATGCGTTTTGTACATGGCGTGTCTGTGCGCGCGGTCTGGCGCGTCACCCCTCTGATCAGTCGCCTGGACCAGCATTCCATCGGGGCAAATGACATCCAGATCTTCCTGGGAGATATCCAGCGTGGATTGGGTCAGGCCATTTTGTTGGATCTGGCGCTGCCTGCCAGGGCAGTGGGGGCTTATCGTTTGGTTCAGGCCGATGTCATCTATGACGTCCCAGGGAGCGGGCTTACAGATCAAAAGACCGCCGTTGATGTGGTGCTGAATTTCATCCAGGATTCGTCGCAGGCGGCCCAGTTCAATCAGCGGATGATGAACCTGATCGAGCGGGTGATCGCCCACAAGCTGCAGACACAGGCTTTAGACGAGGCTGCAGCCGGAAATTCAGCCCAAGCCACCCAAAAGCTGCGCGCCGCAGCGACGCGCTTGCTGGAGCTTGGCGAACTGGAAATGGCGCAACAGACCCGCCAGCAAGCTGAGCAACTCGAGCAGGGCGGCCAGATTGACCTGGCAGCTTCACAAAAAATGCGTTATGCTACAAAGCGCCTGTCCAAGATCGATGAAATGTAGGTGAGGCCCGAGCCGGCCGTCATCTCACAGTAAGGAGGATTGATCCATGGCAATGATAACCTGTCCAAGCTGCAACACACCTGCGCCGCCAGGCGCCGTCTTCTGCGATCATTGTGGATATGATTTGCGCACGGTTGCTCCGCCGACCGCGCCAGAATCGGCTATTCCTGCCGCAATGAGCCCGGCGAAAGACATCGTTTGTCCCACCTGCCAACACGTCAACATCGCCGGCTCTGCCTTCTGCGAAAATTGCGGCGCCCAACTTGCCCAGGTCGCCAGGCCCCCTGCGACTCCGCCTGAGTGGTACCCCGCGCCAGGAGCGCCAACCGGTGCGCAACCTCTGATGCAAGCGATCTCGGGACGTTTTGTCATTCAAGATACCCAGGTTTCCATCCCCATCCCCCCGGACAAGCTGGAGATCATCCTGGGGCGTGAGGATCCCGTCAGCGGTATTTTCCCGGATATCGACCTCGATCCGCACGGCGGTCATGAAGCAGGGGTCGGCCGTCGTCATGCTCGCTTGATCTTGAGAAGCGGGCAGGTCTATTTGGAAGACCTGGACAGCGTGAATGGCACAATTGTCAACCGGCAGCGCATCCCGGCGCATCAGCCGGTGGCGCTGAAATCCGGCGATGAAATCCGCTTGGGAAAGCTGGCTTTAGTGTATTTTGCCGGTTGAGGCGATGCGCATTTGCCCCGAATGTCACGCAGTCGTCCGCGCAACGGCGAACTTCTGCGACCATTGCGGCCGCCCTTTGAATACAGCCCGCGGCGCGACAGATGCCGGCGTGCCTGAGGCGGCGCCCGTAGGCAAAACCGCGCCCGGCATCTGTTCATCCTGTGGTTTCCGGAATCTGCCCGGTGAGTTGTTCTGCCAGAAGTGCGGCGTGCAGCTTGCGCCTGTTCCCAGCGCGCCGCCGCCGCTGCCCAGGCCGGTTTCAAGCTCCCAGGCAGCCGTGGCCGCGCCCCAGCCACTGGTTCAGTGCCCTTCCTGTGGCTTTCCGACCAATTCGGGAGATGCTTATTGCCCGAATTGCGGCGCCCGCATTGCGTCGATCGGCGTCGAACACGATGTGATACCGAGGAAACCTGTCCAGGCGGCTACAAGCGCAGAGCAGCCGAAACGAGCCATCAAATTGGTCGTCCGTCCCTCAAATGTTGCAATTTTGCTAGACATGGATCGCCATGAATGGCTGATAGGGCGCGCCGATCCGGTGCGGGGCGTCTTCCCGGAGATCGATCTGGGAGCATATGAAGGCGATCAAAGCGGCGTCTCTCGCCGTCATGCCCGGTTGATCTCTCGAGGAGATCGGTTGTTTATTTCCGACCTGAACAGCACCAACTATACCTTCCTAAACGGAGAAAGGTTGCAAGCGGGCCAACTCTATCCGCTTGCCAATGGAGATGAAATCCGCTTTGGGCTGTTAGCTGTGGAATATTTCGAGGAGGTGGTTGGGTGAATGTCGCTGCGAGGATGATGACATGCTAAAGCTCGACGCCGCTGCTTTGCACGACCCCGGTAAACAACGCGCGGTTGACGAAGATCGCGCCTGGGCGCAGATCTTCATGACCTCCGAGGGGGATGCCATGGGGCTATTCGTGGTTTGCGATGGCATCGGCGGCCATCTGGGCGGCGATTGCGCCAGCCAGTGGGCTTTGGAGACGATCAAACGCGAATTGCGAAACCTGTTTTGTCCGCTCGACCCGCGCGGAACCAAGGAGCTATCTCGCTCGGAGTTGGATGCCGCGCTGCGTGGCAGTTCTTCGACGCGCCTCTCCAATGTGCGCAAGCTGGAAAGGCAGGTGCGGCGAGCTGTGGAGCGGGCCAATCTGGTCGTCTATGAGTACGCTCAACAGCGGCCACAAAAAGCCGGCGATGCCGGCACGACCCTGACCCTGGCCCTGGTCTCTGGGGAGCGCGCCGTGATTGCCAACGTCGGCGACAGCCGCACCTATTTGCTGCGCGATCATCGCTTGCGGCAGATCACCCAGGATCATTCTCTGGTAGCCAATCTGGTCACTTCCGGGCAAATCAAACCCGAAGAGGTGTACACCCATCCGCAGCGCAATTTAATCTATCGCTCTCTAGGGTACAAACCGGAATTGCACGTAGATACCTTTATGCAAATGCTCCAGCCAGGCGATTATCTGCTTTTATGCTCAGACGGATTGTGGGAAATGGTGCGAGATGAGCAGAAGATGGCCCAGATCATCCTCGAGGCGCCATCCACCGAGCAAGCCTGCCGGTCGCTGGTGGAGGCGGCCAACAATTCCGGCGGCGAGGACAACATTGGGGTCGTGGTCGTCAAAATCTTCTGAGCGTTAGCCCTTTAGAATGACCTTTCAGCCAGGCGCAATTCTGCACAACCGCTATCGGATCGTCAAACTGCTCGCCCAGGGCGGTTTCGGAACGATGTACCAGGCCTGGGACATGACCCTCAGCCGCCCCTGCGCATTGAAAGAAAACCTGGTCGCTGCCCCCGAAGTCCAGCGCCAATTCCTCACTGAGGCCAAAATCCTGGCCAACCTGAACCATCCAAACCTGCCTCGAGTCAGCGATTACTTCATTGAGGGTCAGGGGCAATACCTGGTCATGGATTATGTTGAGGGGCAAGACCTGCAGGAGATGCTCGAAGCGCGTGGAGCGCCGCTACCCGAAGACCAGGTGCTGCCCTGGATCAGCCAGATTTGCGATGCCCTGACCTACCTGCACTCCCAAAAGCCTCCTATCATCCATCGGGATATCAAACCGGCCAACATCCGCATCACGCCCTCTGGCAAAGCCATGCTGGTGGATTTTGGGATCGCCAAAGTCTATGACCCAAATTCAAAAACCACCCAGGGCGCCCAGGCTGTCACGCCGGGATTCTCGCCGTATGAACAGTACGGCAAGGGAGCCACCGATGCTCGCACCGATGTTTATGCCCTGGGGGCCACACTCTACACCCTGTTGACCGGCGTCGAACCGCCGGAAAGCGTCCAGCGTGTGGTTCGTGACCCGCTGGTCTTACCCCGGCAGCGCAACCCGGCGATCTCATTGCGCACCAGCGCGGCGTTGATGGGCGCCCTGAAGATGGACCCGGCGCAGCGCTTTCAGAGCGTTGCAGATTTCAAAGCTGCTCTCGGCCCTGCACTGCGGCCTCATCGCCTGGCTGCGCCGCCCCCTGCCGCGCCCGCGCCGCCACCCCTGCCCGGCCGGACGGCGCTCCCCTGGGTCTGGATCGCCGCCATAATGAGTCTCTCGGCGATCGTCTTGTTGCTGGTCGTGTCCATCTTGCGCCGCGAGCCACCCATTGCTGCAGAAGCTACTCCGGCGCCGCTGCTGGAGTCGTCCACCATTGCAGCGATCCACGCTGCGCCAGCCACAGCCAGCCCAATGCTAACGGTCACGCCCACCTCTGAAGCCTCTCTACAGCCTCGAGAACACGTCGTCCGCGCCGGGGAAACCTGCTCGGAGATCGCCCAGGCTTTCGGGGTGTCGATACGGGCCATTGCAACCGTGAACAATTTGCCTCCGGATTGCGGCATGATTCAGGCTGGCCAGACACTCTTGATCCCTCCAGCCTCGACCGACGACCAGGAAACGCCGTTGGCTGCGACCCTGCCTGCCCCGGCGACCCCCATCGCCACACAGGTCTCCCAGGTGGATGGCATGATTCAGGTCTATGTGCCATCCGGTCAATTTCTGATGGGCTCGTTGGAGGCAGACCCAGATGCCGGCAAGGAAGAGAAGCCCCAGCGCCGGGTTTATCTGTCGGCATATTGGATCGACCAGACCGAGGTGACCAACGCCATGTACTTGCGCTGCGTCCGCCAGGGGGCCTGCCGGCCGCCCAAAGAAACGCGCTCCAAGAGCCGCCCGGCGTATTTCGATGGGCCCGGCTTCAGCAACTACCCGGTGATCTATGTCGCCTGGCAGGATGCCGAGGCGTACTGCCGCTGGGCCGGGCGGCGGCTGCCCAGCGAGGCCGAATGGGAGAAGGCTGCCAGGGGCAGCGATGGGCGGCCCTATCCGTGGGGAGAGGCTTCGCCCACCCCAGAGCTGGCGAACTTCAACAACCGCGTGGGGGACACGCGCCCCGCAGGGAGCTATCCCGCAGGCGCAAGCCCTTACGGCGCGCTGGATATGGCCGGAAACGTCGCCGAGTGGGTGGCGGACTGGTACGACGCCGATTATTATCCGGTTGCGCCCACTTCCAATCCGCCCGGGCCGGCAACGGGGCTGTTTCGCGTCCTGCGCGGGGGTTCCTGGTACAGTATGCTGCGCGCCTTGCGGGTGACATTCCGCCTGTCGAATTATCCCGACCTGCAATCGGATACGATTGGATTTCGCTGCGCCCGTTAAGCTCTGGCCTTGCGAAAAGAGCGTCTGCTGCGGTAATACCCGCAGCGGCATGGTTTAGGGTACAATCATAGCGTTCTTGGCGCAATTGTAGTGGTCTCGAAACTATCGTTCCACCATCGTTAGTGGAGAAACGAATGGGCTCCATTCAATGTCCTTCGTGCGGCGCTCGAAACTCCGAACAGGCGCAGTTCTGTATCCAATGCGGCCAAGCCCTTGAGCCGCAAGCTGCTCAGGAACCCGGCGCGCAAAACAAATGCCCACGCTGCCAGGCGCCCGTGCGCGCAACCGCGCGCTTCTGCGCCTCCTGCGGCTATGACCTGACGGGGCCATCGCCGGCGGAGCAGACGAGTCAGCAGGCTGAGCCAGCCCTGCCGCCAGTCGATTCGGCGCATACCCTGCAATTGGATGAGATGCCAGCCCAAGATTGGCTCATCGTGCGCTGGATGGGCGGCGACACCCAGCGCTATGCGCTGAACAAGGCTGAATTTTCCATCGGCCGCGCTCCAGATAACGACGTGGTGATCAACCACCCGGCGGTTTCGGGGCACCACCTTCGACTCCTGGTGTCCCCTCTGGGGATGAGCATCACCGACCTGAACAGCACCAACGGCACCCAGCTCAACGGTCAGCGCATCCAGCCTGCGACGCCGCACCCAATCCGCTTTGGCGACGTGGTGCGCATCGGCGATCTGACCGGCAACTGGGTCAGCCTGGGCTTGCAGAGCGCTACCGGAGAGGCGCGACGGGCGTTATCGTTGGGGGAATTGGATCTGACCAGCCAGGCCAACATACTGATCGGGCGCGATCCCAAAGCGTTTCTGCATTTGAATCACCCCACCGTCTCCTATCATCATGCGCAGATCATCCAGCAGGACGGTAAGTTGGTGATCAAAGACCTGAACAGCACCAATGGCACTTTCGTCAATGGGCAACGCATCACCCAAGCGGTGCTCAAGAGCGGTGATCACATCCAGATTGGGCCATTTCGATTGGTGTACGATGCCAGGCAGCGCAGCCTGGCGCCGTCCATGCGCCTGGGGCACCGCATCGACGCCATCCATTTGGGGCGCGAGGTGCCGCAGCGCGGGGCGCGCACCACCATGATCCTTCAAGAGGTATCGCTAACGGTCAATCCGGGCGAGTTCGTGGCGCTGGTCGGAGGCAGCGGCGCGGGCAAGAGCACCCTGTTGAAAGCGATGAACGGTTACGAGCCGGCCACTCACGGTCAGCTCCTGGTGGATGGCGAGCCGCTCTACCCCAGGCTGGATTTGTACCGCACCCAGATGGGGTATGTGCCGCAAGACGATATCATTCACCGCGACCTGCCGGTCAAGCTGGCGCTGGAATACGCCGCCCGCCTGCGCCTGCCAGACGCCCGCCCAGAGGAGATTCAAGCCCGCATCCAGGATGCTCTGCGAGCCGTCGAACTGACCGAGCACGCCGATAAGCCGGTGAAGGTTTTGAGCGGCGGCCAGCGCAAGCGCGTCAGCATCGCCGTCGAGCTTCTGGCCCGGCCAACCCTGTTTTTCCTGGATGAACCGACTTCTGGACTCGATCCTGGCCTGGAAAAGAAGATGATGTATGACCTGAATCGCCTGGCCGATGAGGGGCGCACCATCGTCCTGGTGACGCATGCCACCGCCAATATCGAACAGTGCGACCAGGTGGCGTTCCTGGCTCAGGGCCGCCTGGCTTACTATGGCCCGCCAAACGAAGCGCTGCACTTCTTCGGGGTGCGCGGTTTTTCCGACATCTACCTGAAGCTGGCGCAGGAAATCGAACCAGATAAAGGCAAACCGCCTCCGCCAGAGCTGGAGGCTTATTACCCACCCAAGAACGGCGCTTCGGACAAAGTGCTGGCCGGCGCTTTATGGGCTGAGCACTTCCAGCGCTCGCCCCAGTTCGAGCGATACGTGGCCGACCGCCAGAAAAACCTAAACCGCGGCAGCGCAACCGGGAAAGCGGCGACAGCGCCTCGTCCGTCGCGACGGGCGAGAGACTCTCGCCTGCGACAAAGCTGGATTCTTGCTCGCAGACAGATCGACCTGATCCGCCTGGATTGGCGCACCTTGTTCATTTTGCTGCTGATGATGCCGTTGATTGGCCTGTTGTTCATGGCGGTCAGCAGCAAGAACGACTTCACCGGCCGCCCAGGCACGCCTGAGCAGATCCGCAACAGCCTGGAGAGCCAGGTGACGCAGAAGATTCGCGAGTGGGAAAGGAAACCGCCTGCAGAACGCGGCAAGCTGGATAAAGAAACCGAGGTCACTTACGTCCCTGTGGAGAACGCCCAGACCCTGGTCACCATGCTGGCGCTGGCGTTAACGCAGGGGGGTACCTTTGCCGCAGCCTACGAAATCGTCAAAGAGCGCAGCATCTTCCGCCGCGAACGGGCGGTAAATCTCAGCGTGTTGGCCTACGTGTTCTCCAAAGTGTTGGTGTTGGGGATCTTCGGGCTTTTTCAGGTGGCCAGCGTCTTGTTCATCATCAGCAGAGTGGTGAACATGGATATTCCTGGCGCGCTGCTGAAGAATTTTGGCGCGCTGGAATTATTCATCACGCTGTATATCGGGGTGCTGGCCAGCATTACATTTGGCCTGTTTCTATCGGCCATCGTGCCGAACACGGATGTCGTGTTGTACGCCATCCTGTTGCAACTCTTCGTTCAAATCATTCTGGGAGGCGCGTTATTCGAAATCAACAGCCCGGCAGCTTCTTCGATCACCATCTCGTATTGGACGACGAACGCCCTGGGCTCCACCGTCGATATCGATCAATTGAACAGCGAAGGTTTCGCCTGTGTTGGAGTGGAAGTATTCGAAGAGAAAGCCGGCGGGATGATCCGCAGGCCGGTTTGTTCCCGGACAAACGTCGCCCTGCCGATCGACTATCAGCACTCCCCTAGTCATATCCTGGCAGTGTGGTCGATCTTGATCTTTCAGGGATTGGTCTGGTTTATCTTGACGGTAATTGTGCAAACGCGCCGGAGATAAAGCGGCGAAGAAAGCGGGGTTGAATTTGGTGGTGTATTGTCAGTTGTGCGGTCAGAAAATCTTAGGCCAGGCTATCGTCCTGCGACATGCACTCTGGCCGCCAGAGATGTCGATGTCCGTCTGCCAGGCGTGCTATCAGGGCAAACCGCACTGCCAGGAGTGCGGCCTGCCAATGGCGGCAGATTCGCCCGGCGGGGTCTGCGAAACCTGCAGCCAGGCATTGCGTTTTTGCCTGGCCTGCGGCCAGCCGGTGAAAGGGGAATACTTCGAATTCGATGGTCGGGGACCTTTCTGCGGAGACTGCTATCGCCAACGCCCGCCGTGCGATGCCTGCGGCGCGCCGCTAGGTCATGAACACTGGCAGCTTTCGGATGGACGGAAGATCTGCAGTCAGTGCCATGCGACAGCGATTTACGCCCCTGAAGCGGCAAATGCCTTATACGATGAGATGAAGACATTGACTGCTGAACAGTTGGGGTTGACGCTCAACATCCCCACCGGCATGGCGCTGGTGGATCGAAATCAGTTGCGCGAGGTCATCCGCCTGCAACGCGCCTCCGAGCGAGAAAGCACACCGCTCCATGAGGGCGTTGCCCCACCGCCCTTCGACCCAGATCACACCCTGGACCTGGAAGCAGAACGGACGTTGGGGCTGTATGCGCGCCGTGGCATCCGCCGCGGCATCTACATTCAGACTGGCCTGCCGCGCATGCTGTTTCTACAGGTAGCCGCCCATGAATATGCACACGCCTGGCAGGGGGAGAATTCCCCCACCTTGCGCGAAGGCCTGATCCACGAAGGCTTTGCCGAGTGGGTGGCGTATCGTGTGCTCGGGTTTTACGGATATGCGCATGGACAGGAACGCATGCTGGCGCGCCAGGATCTTTACGGCCAGGGCCTGCGCTGGGCTTTGGCCGAAGAGGCCGCTCATGGGGCCGCCGGCGTCATCCAGGCCTGTCTCCGGGCAGCGTGACCCCTTGGGGCACTTCGAAAGATTGTCCATCGATCGGTGCCAATGACCCAGCCTCTGAACTTGACCTGCTCGCTCTCATCACCGATGTTGCCGGTCAGCGCTGGCCCTCGCCTGGTCTATTTGCTGGTCGATATTACCGGGGGCGAAGGCTCTGAAACCCTGCCCGCTAACCTCGCATTCGTGATCGACGTCAGCGAATCGATGCGCATCCGCCTGGTCTCAGACCAGCAGTTTTCCGAGTTGGTCAAGACCGGCCAGATCCAGGAGGTGATGACCGATGGCGTGCCGGCGTATCAGGTAAAGGCGATATCTGGCGAGCAACTGACAAATCTGCCTCGTCGGATCGACTACGTCGCCCAGGCGTTGAGGGTCGCCAGCGAGCATTTGAGGCCAGCCGATTTCTTCTCGCTGGTCGCGTTCGCCAGTTGGGCGCATTGCATGATCCCCTCAGTTCCTGGGACAGAGCGCGCTCGCCTGCGCCTGGCGGCGCACGAACTGGAACACCTGCGCCTGGGCGATGACACTCAGATGGCCGATGGCATGGCATTGGGACTGGCCGAGATCGAACGCCGCGCCGGCGGCCGTCATGCAGCGCGCATGATCCTGCTCACCGACGGGCATACCCTGAAAGTGAACGAGTGCTACGAATGGGCAGAGCGGGCGCGCAGGGCTGGCGTCAAGCTGAGCACCATGGGCGTTGGTTCGGAGTTCAACGAAGACTTGCTGATCCCTCTGGCCGACGCAACCAGCGGCGCAGCTTATTACATCGAGACCCCCGACCAGATTGCCGAGGCCTTTCGGCAGGAACTGGGCGCTGTCCAGCGGATCACTTACCGCAACCTGGAGCTCAAACTACAACTCACCCATGCAGTGGAATTGCGCCAGGTTTACCGGGTTTTGCCCGAATTGGGCCTGTTCGACCCCGGTCCGAACATGGACGGCAGTTACGCCCTGCTGCTCGGGGACTATGATCCAGGAGCGCCGGTCTCGCTGCTGCTGGAGCTCATTGTGCCGCCCTGGAAGGCTGGGGGATATCGCCTGGCCCAGGCGTTGCTCACCTGGGAAGACCCCACCGCTCCATTGGCGCGCCAGAACGTGCGACAAGACATCCTGATCGAAATGGCCGAAGGCGCTCCCGAGCAACAGGTAGAACGCGTGATGAATGTCGTCGAAAGAGTCGGCGCGTTCAAGATGGGCGCTTATGCCCTGGATCACGCCCAAAGCGCAGCCCTGAGCGACAACCCCCAGGACAGAGACGCAGCCACCGTGCGCCTGCGCCAGGCAGCCACCCGCCTGCTAGATTTGGGGGAGGTCGCCCTGGCAAACTCCATGCTCCAACAGGCCGACAACCTGGAAAGCAACGGCAGTCTGGACATCGAAGCGACCAAAAAGCTGCGCTATGAAACCCGCAAGATCACCAAAAGTCATCCCTGAAAACTCGACCAGATGAGGGTAAAATTAAGCCGAAATTTCCGGACTGCGCAACAGGCCTGTCGGGAGCGAAGATGTCTGACTTAAAGTTATCTTGTCTGTGTAATCGGGCGGGCGTTCAAGTTTTAGAGCAGCCGCAACTGATCTATTTGCTGATCGAATTGCTGCCAGGAGAAAAGCTGGCGGAAACCCGGCTGCCGCTGAACTTTGCCTTATTGCTAGACCACAGCGGCTCAATGGCAGGCGAGAAGCTGCGCACAATGAAAGAAGCTGTCAAAAACATCATCGATCAGCTCGAGCCAGATGACATTATTTCCATCATTACTTTCGAGTCAAAAACCCGCGTGATCGCCCCCTCCCAGCCCGCAACGAACAAAGCCGAACTGAAACGCCAGGTGGAGCGCATCAAAGACGCTGGCAGCACCAACATGGCGCCCGGCCTGCGCGAGGCGCTGAAGCAGGTTAACCAGAAACGCAGCCCGAACCGCATCAACCGCATCGTCTTGCTCACCGACGGCGAGGCGACCGATAAAGAAGACGACTCGCGTTGGCTGGCAAATGAAGCCGGGGAGAGCGGCATCCCCATCATCGCCCTGGGCTTTGGACGCGACTGGAACGAAGAATTCCTCTTCGACCTGGCGGACCGCAGCGTGCTGGCCGAACCAGGCTCACACACCGGGCGAGCAGATTACATCCCCACCCCCCGAGAGGCCAATAAAATCTTCCAGGAAGTTTATCAGTCGATGCAAGTCGTCGCCGACGATGTCAACCTGACTTTGCGCATGGTGCAAGGGCTGGAGGCGCGCCGGGTGTGGCAGGTGTCGCCGCTGATCCGCGAGCTGGGCAAAGAAGTGATCCAGGGGCGCGCAATTCTGATCTCCGTTGGGCAATTGGAAAAGGCGGGCGCAGCCTACCTGGCCGAAATCATGCTGCCGCCACGCCCTGCCGGGATGGTGCGCATCGCGCAGGCGGAGGTCTCCTACACTGCTCCCGGCCAGAGTCCGGGACGCCAGACGGCGGATGTGATCCTGACTTACTCGGCGGACCCAGCGATCTTCAATCCCCTGAACGGCCGGGTGATGAACGTGGTCGAGAAAGTCCAGGCATTCAAGCTGCAAACCCAGGCCCTGGATGAGGCGCAAATGGGCGAAATCGGCAGCGCCACGCGCAAGTTGCGCCAGGCGGTGACCCTGCTACTTGCGCAGGGCGAAACCGATCTGGCGGCTCAGATGCAGCAAGAAGCTGACCTTTTGGAGCAATCTGGCCAGATTTCGAGCGAGGGAAAAAAGACGATCATACTGACCAGCCGGAAAACAGTTCGGTTGTCGGAGTAAAAGGTCAACTGAAAACTTGTTTTTGCGGGCGGCGGGTCGGACGGCGAAAAAACGATGAAACGGGTCCTCGCTACACGGAGGCAATGACATGTCGATTTCGACCTGCCCCAGTTGCGGCAAACCGGTGCGCCCTGGCGCCAGATTTTGTGGAAGTTGCGGGGCCACCCTCCCAGCCGCGCCAGCCGCCCGGATAGAGGCCGCCCCGCCAGAACCAAGCGAAACTCGTTGCCCCAATTGCGGCAAGCCCGTGCACCCGCAAGCGCGCTTCTGCAACTATTGCGGAAAACCGATCGAGCCGCCTAACGCGGATACCCTGCCTGCTGAAACGGTCGTCGCCGACTCGCAGGACACGCTCCGGGTGAATGCGCCGGTTGCACCGCCAGATTCTCGGGCGATCCCCCAAACGGTCCCTGCGCCCGAAACGAAAACCGCAGCGTCAGGCGCCCCCAGGAAGGCGCCTCGCCAGGGTCTTTACCTGGTTGCCGCGCTGGGGTTAGTGATGGTATGCGGTCTGTTGGCAATCACCGGCTACTTTGCTGCACGCCGACTCGGATGGCTGGGCAGCCAGACACCGCTGGCGGCGCTTCCGACGCAACCCACCGAACAGCCGGCCCGGGAATCGTCCACCCAGGCGCCGCCTACCGAGACGGCCTCCCCGACGGCCACGTCCACCCGCCCTGCGCCTACTCCGACTTCCCCGGCGCAACCCACGCCATCCCCGGAACAATCGCCCGCTCAGGAGATCATCCCCACCGAAGCGCAGGCCAGCTTGCCTACCCCTGGCGTTGTGCTATTCGAGGATCCGTTCGATGGCAGCCTGCGAGAGCACTGGGTAAGTTGGGGAGAGCCGCGAGCGACGATCGGCTCCGGGTTTGGAGACAACTGGCTTTACCTTAAGGCAATCGACCCCGGCCAGGCAGGCGTGACCACCCGACCGGAATTCTTCTTCTCAAATGCGCCTGGGGTCGAGATCGAGTTCGACGCCCAGATGGATGAGAAATACCCCCAGGCCGCGCTGATATTGGACTGGGACCCTACAACCTTCGATCGCGGGCCAGAAAACCGCGAGGAAGGTATCCTTCGATTGGAAATCCGCCTCAAGCAGATCAAGCTGTACGGTCGGGCGACCAGGGAGGTCTGTGAACAAGCGATTGCCAGCGCCGCCAGCCATACTTATTTGCTGCGCCTCACCGAGGGGCAGGGCGTAGCTCTCTTCCTGGATGGGGCGGAGCAACCCATCTGTCAGCTTGCATCTATGGAATTGCCGCCTGAACTCGGAAAACTATCCTTTTCCGGGTTGGGCTGGGTTTCGCGGGTCAAAGTGACCCTGCCGCAGTGAAACCTGGCCGGCAGGTATGACTCGACCGCTCTCGCCAACGGCAACGTGGCGCGCAAAGCAATGGTAAAATGTTGAGTATCCAAGCCAGCGCCGCCAGGCCGGGCGTCAGGGTGCGTTTTGGCTCAGGGGAAATTCGCCCGGCGTTATGCACTCGGTTGAGCACAAACTCAAGGAGTTGCCCATGACTGCAAACAGCAATCCCGATTTCAACGATGGCGTCACCTCGCCAAACCAATATATCCCAATTTCATCGGGAGATCGAGCGGGCCGCTCGACTGGCCGGCCAGGCAGAGGCTGCCTGATTGCAGGCATC
Source organism: uncultured Anaerolinea sp. (assembly GCA_964503145.1). Classification (GTDB taxonomy): domain Bacteria; phylum Chloroflexota; class Anaerolineae; order Anaerolineales; family UBA4823; genus RBG-16-57-11. The sequence continues at coordinate 86,615 of CAZCYV010000010.1, forward strand.
ATCGCTTTCATTGCTTTTTGCGCCATTGGCGGAGTGATTGCAGGGATAGGGCTGGCATCCTACTTACTTAGCCCCTCGAGGGGAGAGGTCTTTTCGACGCTCGTTGTGGAATTTCCCACCACCATGGCGCTAGCCGCTACCGAAACCACCCTGCCCAGCGCAACGCCCACCCAGCAGGTTTTGCCCTCGTTGACCCCGGTTCCGACCAACACATTGCCTGCGGCTACTGCTTTGCCTCCAACCGCGCCGCCCAGCCCGACCTTCACGCCAGAAGCCAAACCGACCTGGATGCCGTGTACAGGAACTTACTTTTCGCGTCTTTATGTGGGCGATATCGCCTTTGTCAGCTTCAATCCACCGCTTCCCAACCGGTTGCGCCGCCAACCCAACGTTGGCAGCGAGGTGATCGGGATGCTACAGCCGGGCGAGCGGATGGAAATCATTGGCGGACCAGTGTGCTCCGATCGATGGGTTTGGTGGGAGATTCGTTCTCTGGCGTCGGGCCTGACCGGCTGGACGGCTGAAGGAGATCGGAACGCTTACTGGCTGGTGCCCGCCCCATAGACCGCAGGCTGAACAATCGAGCGCCTGACGAAAGCCCTTGCATCATATTGATCGAATCAGGGAGGCAGCAGTCAATTATGGACGCCAACCCGTCCCCACAAGACGAACAACAACAGTCCGAGCGATCGTCTCAGCCCGGTAACCTGCGGCGAAATACCCGCCCTTTGAGAGGGGATGGCAGGGAGTGGCTCCAATGGGCGACGACTCGCCGGGGGATGCTGACGCTGGGCGCGCTTTCGGCGCTGATGCTGCTGGCCGCCATTGCAAGCGGCTGGTATTTTTTGCGCCTGCGCGGTTCTGGCGCCAATCAAAATCTGCAATCTTCCCCGCCAGCGTCGTTGAGCGAACTGGCTGCAGAATATCCGGAGCTGGCAAAAATCCTGCAAGACGAGAAGCTCGACTCGGTCTATAAAGAGTTCATGCTGGTTTATCAGCAAGGCGGCGGGGAAGCGGCTTACGAACTGGCGCAGAAGCGCGGCTTGCTGAACGCTAGAGGGGATCTACGCCTGACCCTGGAACTGGACACCGAAGACACCGAGCCGCTCGCCAGGGAACTCGAGGCGAAAGGCTTCCAGGTCACCGCAGTCAGCGGCAACCTGATGGATATCGCCATACCCATCGAGATGCTGGCCAAAGCGGTGGAGGAGGATCGGCCGGAAGAACTGTTCGAGGGGATCACCGGCCTGGAGCACATCGTGCGCATCCGCCTGCCGGTGATCAGTATCCAGGATGTGGGCAGCGTGGAGACCGAGTCGGTCGGCGTGATCGGCGCGGATGTCTGGCAGGCCGCCGGGATCACCGGCAAAGGCGTGAAAGTAGGGGTTCTGGACCGGGGTTTTGACAGCTACCGTTCGCTGCTGGGAAGCGATCTGCCGGCGAATGTCACCGTGCGCTCTTTCATTGCAGGGCTGGATGCCGATCAGGCCGGGACGGTGCATGGCACCGCTGTAGCAGAGATCATCCACGATATCGCCCCAGACGCCGAGCTCTACTTCGCCGCTTACGACACGGATGTCGAACAACGCCAGGCGATCGATTGGCTGATTTCGCAAGGCGTGCGCATCATTTCCCACTCCGGCTCATCTGTCTATGGACCGATGGATGGCACCGGGGACGATGCCGTGATGGTGGATCAGATCGTGGCTCAGGGGGTGCTGTGGGTGAACTCTGCTGGAAACCGCGGATACACGCACTATCGCGCTTATTTTGAAGATAACGACGGCGACGGCTACCATGAATTCGGCCCGCGGGACGAACTGATGGGATTCATCCCCGTCGGGCGAACGATCCTGGTATTGAACTGGGACGACTGGCAGAACGGCACGCAAGATTTGGATCTATACATCTTTGATAACGACGGGAACGAGATCGCCAAATCCACCAACACCCAGAACGGCCCAGGTTCTCCCGCTGCTGAAGGGATGGTGTATGAATTTACCGACGACGGACCCTATGCCGTGGCCTTCTATGCGGCGCGGATTGATCGGCCGGTGTTGATGAACTTTTTCCTGTGGGACGGCGAGATGGAATATTACACCCCCGAATACAGCGTGACCACGCCGGGGGACGCACGCAGGAGCCTGACCGTGGGAGCCGTCAACTGGTCGGATGATGCGCTGGAAGATTACAGTTCGCGCGGCCCCACCAGCGACGGGCGGCTGAAGCCGGAGATATCGGCGCAGGCGGGCGTGAGCAGCGCGGCGTATGGCTCCACCTGGGTGGGCACATCGGCGTCAACCCCACATGTCTCCGGCGCGGCGGCGCTGGTGCTGCAGATATTTCCCAGCTTTACCCCCCAGCAGGTCACTGACTTCTTGCTCAGCCGGGCGATCGATCGGGGTCCAGGCGGTCCGGATAACGGCTATGGTTATGGCCGCTTGAACCTGGGAGAAGTGCCCCAGGCGCCGCCTGCCGCGGAGCCGACCCCCACCCAAGCCGAGGTGATCCCACCAACCCAGGCGATCCCACCGACCCAGGCGCCGACTGAGATGGCGATCGTTCCCACGCCGATCATGATGCCCACTTCGACGCCGGAGCGCCAGCTGATCGCGCCGCCCGAGGCCCCAAGCGGCGGCGCCGATTCGCTGGGGCTGATCCTGGGGATATTGGCCTGCGTGTTAATCCCCGGAATGCTCGGCCTGGGAGGCATCCTCTTACTGGCCGGCGTCTGGTACATGAGCCGCTCCAGACCTGCTGCAGCGCAGGCCCCAAGGCCAGCAGCGCCGCGACCGTCCCCTCCCCGCCCGGTTGCGCCCCGACCGGCCCCGCCCAGACAGGCTTCCCCTCCACCTGCGCCCCCGCGCCCACCAGAGCAGCCTGCCAGGCCCGCAGCCCGGCCACAACCGGGCATGGCCGAGCTTACCTGCCCGCGCTGCGGCAGTCCCCATCGGCCTGAGGCCAGGTTCTGTCCCTCCTGCGGCCTGGCCTTCGAGCCGGCCAAGCCGCCGCCCGAGCAACCGACCTTTTGCCAACAGTGCGGCGAGCCGCTGCGCCCGAACAGCAAATTCTGCCCCCGCTGTGGAACAAGGGTGTAATTTCTTCGGTATAAGCTGTTCTTCGGTTTGAGATCGCAGTTTCCGTATTGGAGGTAATATGCCACAAGAGACTCTGGGGTATGTGAAGCTGGAATGGACCTGTCCAAAGTGCGGCGCCCGCAACCCGGGCACGGAAAAGACCTGCACAGGCTGCGGAGCGCCCCAACCTCAGGAGGTTCAGTTCGAGCAAACCGAAGGTCAGCAAGTCAGCCAGGATGAGGCGCTGAAAAAGATCGCCGAAGCCGGGCCGGACATCCACTGCGCGTTTTGCGGCGCGCGCAACCCGGCCGACGCAACGGTGTGCTCACAGTGCGGCGCCGATCTGAAAGAAGGCGTCCGCCGCGAGGCCGGAAAAGTCGTCGGGGCGTATCGGGCTGAGCCGGCAAAAGAAGTCCCTTGTTCTACCTGCGGCGCGCTGAACCCCGAGTCTGCGCTGCGCTGCGCCCAATGCGGCGCGCCGCTGGCGCGCCAGCCCCAGCCTCAGCCCCCCGTCGTCGCCCCTGTGGGGGCAAAACCCTCTGCCCGCCCCAACTGGATCGTCTATACAGTCCTGGCGCTGGTTTTGATCTGCATGTGCGCGGGCGGGGTGTATTTATTGAACCGCTCGATGGCGCGCCAGGATTTGACCGGCGTCGTCCAAGGCGTCGCCTGGCAGACCAGCATCGCCATCCAGGAGCTTGGGCCGGTCGAACGTCAGGATTGGCGAGATCAAATCCCCCAGGAAGCCCAGCTCGGTGACTGTGTGGATCGAGTGCGTTTCGTACAGGACTCAGAACCAGCCGGCCAAAAGTTCAATAAGGTCTGCGGCACCCCCTACACGGTGGACACCGGCTCTGGCGTGGGCAGGGTCGTGCAGGATTGCCAGTTCGAGGTGCTGGCCTCCTACTGTGAGTACACGGTGCAAGAATGGCGCGTGGTCAACCGCCTGGTCGAGCGGGGGAATGATTTTTCGCCCATCTTCCCCCAGCCCCAGCTTGCCAGCAACCAACGGCTGGGCGAGGAGACGGTGAGCTACTTGGTCGTTTTTCAGACGGATCAGGGAGAATACGAATACCCGGTAAGCGACCTGGAGGAATTCAGGCGGTTCCAGCCCGGCAGCCGTTGGACTTTGACGCTCAACGGTTTCAATCAGATCATTGGCCTGGAGCCCGCCCGCTGAGCAAACCGTAAACGGCGGCAGCGCCGCCGCAGACGCCATTTACATATTGGGGCTGTCCAGCGAGATATCCGGACAGCTCCGCTGGTTTAACCCAAATCTCCGACGACCTTTTCTACTTCATCCAGGATCTCGCAAGATCGCACCAGATCTTTCATTTTGTTATGGTCTGGGTATAACGGCCGGTCTTCATCTAGATGTTCGACATATTTGCGAATGACCCGGCGCGCGGCGGCGACGCCATGCCCAGGGGTAAAACCTTCGATGCTGGCGGTGCGGAAATCCAACGCCTGGGCCGCGGCCATGAACTCGATCCCCAAGACGCCATAGGCGTTGTCCATAATCTGGGCGTTCTTGATGGCGGTGTTCATGCCCATGGATACAAAATCCTCTTGATCGGCAGCCGCAGGGATCGAGCCGATGCTGGCAGGCATCGAAAGGATGCGCTGTTCGACGATCAGGCTATCGGCGGTGTACTGGCTGAGCATCATTCCGGAGAACATACCGGCGCCTTTGGTCAGAAAGGCTGGCAGCCCCACACTCAAGGCAGGGTTGGTCAAACGATTCAACCGCCGCTCGGAGAGCACACACACCATAGTGATCGCCGCGCCGGCCATGTCCATCGGCAGCGAGACCGGGCTACCCTGAAAATTCGCCCCGGTGAGGGTCAGCCGATATTCAGGCAGCCAGATGGGGTTATCTCCGACACCGTTCAGTTCGATTTCCACCTGGCTTCTGGCGTAGGCAATCGCGTCGTGGGCTGCGCCGATCACCTGCGGCGAGGAACGCATCGAATAAGCGTCCTGGACTTTGGTCTTCAGCTTGCCGGTTACCAGGTCGCTGCCTTCGATGCACTTCATGATCGCCTTCGCCGAGCGGATTGCCCCAGGAAAGCCGCGCAACTGGTGCAGACGAACGTCGTAAGGTTTCATGTTCGCCAGCAACGCCTCCAGGCTCATGGCGCAGGCGATTTCCGCCTGCTTCAGCCAGCGGTTCATATCGAACAGGTGGATGGCGCTCATGGCAGTGAGCAAATTGGAGCCATTGATCGTCGCCAGGCCATCGCGCGCTTGCAGGCCGGGGATGGGAATGCTTGCCTTTTCCATCGCCACGCGCCCCGGCAGGCGTTTGCCCTGGTAAAAAGCCTCGCCTTCGCCCATCATCAACAGGGCGATTTGCGACATCGGCGCCAGGTCTCCGCACGCGCCGACCGAACCCTTCTGGCAGACCACCGGCGTGACGCCCTTGTTGAGCATCTCCACCAGCGTCAAAGTGATCTCCGGCCGACAGCCGGAATTGCCATGTGCATGGACATTGATCCGGCCAGCCATCGCGCCGCGCACATACTCGATGGGCGCCGGGTCGCCGATGCCGGCGGCATGATTGTAGATCAAATAACGCTGAAACTCTTTGACCTGCTCATCGGTCAAGACGATTTCCGAGAACTCCCCAATGCCGGTGTTCGTGCCGTACATGATCTCTCGGGCTTTCAGCTTCTCTTCCAGCATGTCCCGACAAATCTTGATCCGCTCCAACGCGGCAGGATGCAACTCGACTTTCTCCCCATGCCGGGCGATGCGCACCAGCTTATCTACAGTCAGTCCAGAACCATCCAGCACAATCGTCATCTCGATCTCCTTCGGTGATTGGGTTCAAACAGGGCGGAACGGTCTCTCGCCAGTGTAGAGGTTATCTCAAAATCTCCGCCAGCACAAGTGATGAAAATCAGGCAATATCTAACAAGTTCTTCAGGTATTGTCAATGTTCGTGGTATTAATGGTAAGATTGTCGGACAATTTTTGACATCCATTGCGCAGAAGGCGAACGTGAAAATCAGTTCGATGAAACAACAGCCAGCCTCCAGACTCACCCGCGGATATTTGATCTGCATCGCCGGCACCGTGCTGTGGTCCACGACTGCAATCTTCATCCGCTATCTGACCGAGACTTACAACTTGCCTGCCCTGGTGCTGGCCTTCTGGCGCGATCTGACGCTGGCGCTCACTCTGGGTCTGTTCTTCCTGATGTTCAACCGCGCACGACTGGCGCTGCCGCGCGGCCAGGTGCGCTTCATGCTACTGTATGGACTGATCCTATCGCTGTTCAATTCCCTGTGGACGATCTCGGTGGCGTTAAACGGCGCGGCCGTCTCGACCGTGCTGGCGTATAGCTCTGCTGGCTTTACCGCCGTCCTGGGCTGGCGGCTGTTCGGCGAGCGCCTGGGGCGCATCAAGGTCCTGGCCGTGACCTTGAGCCTGTTGGGGTGCGTATTCGTTTCCGGGGCCTATGACCCGGCATCCTGGCAACTCAACCCGCTGGGCGTGATCACCGGCCTGCTCTCTGGCCTGGCCTTTGCTTCCTATAGTTTGATGGGCAAGGAAGCCTTGCGCCGCTCGATCGATCCCTGGACAGTGTTGCTATATGCTTTTGGTTTTGCCGCCGTCTTCCTACTCGTGTATAACTGGCTGACCCCGCTACTGCCGCAAGGAGTGGCCTCTGGGAATCTGCTTTGGCTGGGAGACGCTTATCTCGGCTGGCTCATCCTGATCGTCCTGGCAGTTGGCCCGACCGTGGGAGGCTATGGGCTCTACACGGTCAGCCTGAAATATCTGCCCGCCAGCGTCGCCAACATCATCGCCACTCTGGAACCGGTGATGACCGCTGCCCAGGCTTTCGTCTTGCTGGGCGAGCGCTTCACCACCCCACAATGGATCGGCGGCGTGCTGATCGTCACCGGGGTAATCGTCCTGCGCCAGGAAGAGCAAGCAGACGCGCCGCCAGCCCAGGGCGCACAAGAAGCCTTCACCCGCTGCCTGCGCTACCAGGGCGCTATCGTAAAGGACCACCACCTGCTGCTGATCCGCCATCAGGAGCACGCATCTGGGCGCGACTATTGGATCATCCCCGGTGGCGGCAGGCTGGACGGCGAGAGCGAAGAGGCCTGCGTGGCACGGGAGATGAAAGAAGAGACAAACCTGGAAGTGACTGTGCGTCGGCTATTGCTGGATGAATACTGGGAAACCAATCACGGCTCTCACCATCATAAAACTTATCTCTGCGAGCCGTTGACCGGGCAGGCAAGCCCCGGCTATGAACCGGAACTCGAGTCGTCGCAGCATTATGCCATCGTCGAAGTGAAATGGTTCGATTTGCGCAGCGAGGCCTCCTGGGGAGAAAAAGTGGTCAGGGACCCAATCACTTATCCTTTGATGCTAAAGCTGCGCGCCGCGCTTGGATATGCCAGCGAGCCGCCGGCTTCAGCGCCTGCGATCCATGCCACTCCTATGGAACCGTAATGAGTTGACCACCTGGCGGTCCCCAGCCCAGGAAACGACGAATTTTCGCCGACTCTGGACGAATCCGATAGCCTTGTGATATACTTGCCAGCGCTCCCGCCCCAGGGCGGGAGCAATGTTGCCCGATTACGGGCCATATCACACACGCTTTCTGACCAGACGGAGCGTGCCGTTGCGCCGGCGCCGTTCTGGGTTGATGGAAGCGGAGGATTAACGCAAAGGAGAATATCACATGACCATCATTTCTATGAAAGCGCTTCTCGAGAGCGGCGTGCACTTTGGGCATCGCACCCACAAGTGGCACCCGGCGATGAAGCCCTATATCTTCACCGAGCGCAACGGTATCCACATCATTGACCTGCAAAAGACGGTCAAAGCCCTGCAAACAGCCTACAATGTGGTGCGCGATACGGTCGCTGAAGGCGGCACGATCCTGTTCGTAGGCACCAAGCGCCAGGCTCAGGAGACTATCCAGGACGAGGCGATCCGCGCGGGCATGCCTTACGTCACCGCCCGCTGGCTGGGCGGCATGCTGACCAACTGGCGCACCATCCGTTCGCGCATCAATGAACTGGAGCGCCTGGAGCGCATGCGCGATAAAGGCGATTTCGGACGCATCACCAAGAAAGAAGCGCTGATCCTGACGCGGGAAATCGAGCGCCTGGAGACGTTGCTGGGCGGCATCCGCCAGATGACCCGCCTACCGGAGCTGCTCTTCGTCGTGGACATCCGCCGGGAAGCGACCGCCATTCACGAGGCAAACCTGCTCAACATCCCCGTCATTGCCCTGGTGGACACCAACTGCGACCCGCGCAACATCGATTACGTCATCCCCTCGAACGACGACGCCATTCGGGCGATCAAGTTGCTGGTCGCCAAGATCGCCGATGCAGCAATCGAGGGCAAGGCCATGCGCAAAGACATGGGTGAAGAGGAGATGCCTCCGGCTCGCATGGTGATGCCTGGGGCAGAAGAACCCGAACTCGCAGATGAAGATCTGTTGGGCGCAGCTACGTTAGCCAAGATTGCTCCTCGGTTGAGCGTGCCGGAACTGGAAGAGGAAATTGAAGAGATCATCGATGAGGAACTGGAGGATTTCGATGAAGCTGAAGAAGAAGCTATCGAAATCGAGGAGTTCGAATTCGATGAAGACGAAAGCGAAGAGATAGCGGAAGACGAGGAATAATCTTATGGCAATCACCACGGAACAGATCAAGGAATTGCGCGAAGCCACAGGAGCGGGAATCCTGGATTGTCGAAAAGCTCTCGAACAGGCTAACGGCGACTTCGATAAAGCAGTAGATTTCTTGCGCGAAAAGGGACTGGCTACTGCTGCCAAGCGCTCGGATCGAGAAGCGTCTGAGGGAACCGTCGAGCTGTATTCACACGGCAACGGGCGCGTGGGCGTGATGGTGGAGGTCAACTGCGAGACCGACTTCGTGGCCCGCTCGGAGGCCTTTCGCACCTTTGCCCATGAAATCGCCCTGCAGATCGCAGCTGCAGCGCCGCGCTACCTGCGCCCCGAAGATATCCCGGCGGAAGTTTACGAGCACGAACGCGAGATCGCCCGCGCCCGAGCGCGTGAAGAGGGCAAACCAGAAGCCATCATCGAGCGCATCGTGGAAGGGCGCATCGAAAAGTTCAAGGACGAGGTCTGCTTACTGCGCCAGCCTTACATCCGAGATGAGAACATTACGGTCGAAAAGCTGCTGCTGCAAAACATTGCCGCGATTGGCGAAAATATCATCATCCGGCGCTTCGCCCGCTGGGAATTAGGTGAGAGCATCCAGTCAGCATAGACGCTGAAGGGCCAACCGGAAGGTTGGCCTTTTTTCTACTGACAAGGAGTGTGGTATGGAAAAATCGATCAAATATCGGCGCATCTTGCTCAAACTATCTGGGGAGTCTTTGAGCGGTCGAGATGGTTTCGGGATCGACCCATTGCGGGCGGAGGATATCGCCATGCGGGTCAAAGATGTGCACGATCTTGGTGTGGATGTGGCCATCGTCATTGGCGCGGGCAACCTGTGGCGCGGCCGCAGCGGGCTGGATCGCGGCATGGACCGCGCCACAGCGGATTACATGGGGATGCTGGCGACGGTGATGAACGCTCTGGCGCTTATGGATGCCATGGAGCGTATGGGGCTGGTCACCCGGGTGCAATCGGCCATCGAAATGCATGCCGTGGCAGAACCCTACATCCGCCGCCGCGCTATCCGCCATCTGGAGAAAGGCCGTGTGGTCATCCTGGGGGGCGGCACGGGCAACCCCTACTTCTCGACCGACACCGCCGCTGCGCTGCGCGCCATGGAGATCGGCGCCGATGTGCTGATCAAGGCCACCAAAGTGGATGGGGTATATGACTCAGACCCCATGACCAACCCAAACGCCAGAAGATTCGAACGTCTGAGTTACATCGAGACGCTCAACCGACGGCTGGAAGTGATGGACGCCACGGCGATCTCGTTATGCATGGATAACAACCTGCCCATTCTGGTGCTCAACCTGTGGAACCGGGATGCGCTACGCCTGGCGCTTTACGGCGAAGCGGTGGGCACGCTGGTCACGGCCTGAATTTGCCCCTTTTCTCTCTTTACATTTTCGGGTATCCTATAGGGTACTCTGAGCATTCGATTCGCATTCGCGGAGGCAAGCATGCTGAAAGAAATCTACGCAGAAGCTGAAACGCGCATGAAGGGCGCGATCCAGTCTCTCGAAGAAGACCTGGCCGGCATACGCACCGGGCGCGCCCATCCGGCGTTGGTCGAAAAGCTGCCAGTCGAATACTATGGGATGCCCACACCGCTGGTGCAACTTGCCAGCATCAGCGTGCCAGAACCGCGCAGCCTGGTGATCAAACCTTTCGATCCGGCAACCTTGAAGACCATCGAGCGCAGCATCCTGGCTTCTGACCTTGGTCTGACGCCCAACAACGACGGCCGGCAAATCCGCCTCAACCTGCCCCCGCTGACCGAAGAGCGCCGTCGCGATCTGGTCAAGCTGGTGCATCACCGCCTGGAGGAGAGCCGCGTGGCGGTGCGCAATGTGCGCCGTGATATGATTAAAGACCTGCGCGAGTTCGAAGAAGAGAAAATGATCTCGGAAGATGAGTTGAAAAAGGGCGAAGAGGAGTTACAAAAGATTACAGATCGGTATATTGCAGAAATCAATGCGATTGGTGAGCGTAAAGAGAAAGAGATTATGGAAGTCTGAGCGCTGCTCGGACGGGTTAATATGGACGAAACAGAAAAAAGTGATTTACCCGAGGTAATCCCTACCCATATCGCGATCATTATGGATGGCAACGGCCGTTGGGCGCTGGCGCGAGGGTTGCCGCGACTGGCAGGTCACCGCGCCGGCACGGAAAATCTGCGCCGGGTGATCGAGGCCTGCATCGAGTTTGGCATCCAATATCTCACCATCTACGCCTTCTCCACTGAAAACTGGGGGCGACCAGAGGAGGAAGTCCAGGGCCTGATGAAGATCTTCGAGGACGTGATCGATCGTGAGTTGCAAGAGCTACACGATCAGGGCGTTCAATTGCGGCATATCGGCCGCCTGGACCGTCTGGATCCGGCCTTTCGCCAGAAGGTGCTGCACGCCTTGGAGTACACCCGAGAGAACACCCGCCTGGTGCTGAATGTGGCCTTCAACTACGGCGGGCGGGATGAGATCGTTAACGCCATCCAATGCATGATCCGGGATGGGGTGAAGCCAGAGGAAGTGACCGTAGAACTGGTCAATCAATATCTGTTCACAGCGGGTGTGCCAGACCCTGATTTGATCATCCGCACCTCCGGGGAACTGCGCGGCAGCAACTTTCTGATCTGGCAAGGAGCCTACTCGGAATGGATCTTCCCACCGGTGTATTGGCCAGATTTCGATAAAGAACAACTGCGCCTGGCATTGGAAGAGTACAGCCACCGCGAACGGCGCTATGGGCGCCTCTCGCCGGTCAAAGATAGCGCCACCGTATAACCCAAAAAGCAAAGGCCCTTTCGACCGGCATGTTCGTCAAGCGCGTCCTTGTCACCCTGATCCTGCTGCCGGTCGGATTGGCGTTGATCGTCATCGGCGGCTGGGCGTATGTAGGATTGGTGACGTTAGCGCTGGCGCTGGCGGCCTGGGAATATTCCAGGCTGTTTCAGGTTGGGGGCCTGGCTCCGGCGACTCCGTTGCTGGTAGCAGGGACACTGGCTATCGCTGTTAGCCGGGCAATGGATGGTTTTTCCAGCGCCCCCTGGCTGGTTAGCCTGCTAATCCTGGCAGCGATGACCTATCACCTGCTGGCATACGAGCGCGGCCGCAACCAGGCGGCGAGCGATTTTTCGGTCACCCTGGCAGGGATGTTCTACATCGGCTGGCTGGGAGCGTATCTGATCTCGGTGCGCGACCTGCCAGATGGCTTGTGGTGGCTGCTGGTCATCCTGCCGGCGGTCTGGCTGGCCGACGCGATGGCGTATCTGGTCGGCTCTCGCATCGGGCGGCACAAGATGACTCGACGTCTCAGCCCCAAGAAATCCTGGGAAGGGTACCTCGGCGGCATCATCGCCGGCACGCTCGGCGGCGCCGGGCTGGCCGCGTTGATGCAATATCTGGCGGCGCCGGGCGGCTCAATCACCTGGCCGCGCGGGGCGTTGCTGGGGCTGGCGCTGGCTGCGCTGACCATCCTGGGCGATCTGGGCGAGAGCATGATCAAGCGCCAGGTGGGCGCGAAAGATTCAGGCGATCTGCTCCCCGGTCATGGCGGCGTGTTCGACCGCATCGACTCCTGGCTGTGGGCGGGGGTGATCGGCTATTATCTGATCACCTGGCTATGGGTCTGAGCAGGCCGTGCCTGGGTTGAGCGCGGCGAACGCATATTTGACAGCCGCCTTTTCTCATGGTATCATTCGCAAACCAACTCAATAGCCCCTAATCGGCGCTCTTATCCAGAGAGGTGGAGGGACCGGCCCTGTGAAGCCTCGGCAACCCTGTGCGGAGAATTTTTCCGACGGAAGGTGCCAATTCCGGCAGACGGATGTTCTGGAAGATGAGAGGGCGATCAAACATGTTTGTTTTTGTTTTGCCCTTTCGTGTTATCCGAAGGGGCAAAACTTTTATCACGGAGGTTAACCTTAATGAGTACGACGTTCATGAAATCCCCCAGCCTGATGTTCACCTCGGAATCGGTGACTGAAGGCCACCCCGATAAGATTTGCGATCAGATCAGCGACGCAGTGGTGGATGCCTGTCTGGAGCAGGATCCGACCTCGCGCGTCGCCTGCGAGGCGGCAGCCAAGACCGGCTTTGTGCTGCTGCTGGGCGAGATCACCACCCGCGCTCAGGTCAACTTTGACGAACTGGTGCGACGGGTGATCATCGAAATTGGTTACGACTCGAGCGACAAAGGCCTGGACGGCAACATCTGCGGCGTGTTGGTGGCGATTGCCAAGCAGTCTGGCGATATCGCCATGGGCGTCAACAAGGCGCTGGAGGCCAAGAGCGGCGAGATGAGCGAGGCAGAGGTTGAGGCGATCGGCGCTGGCGACCAGGGGATGATGTTCGGCTACGCCTGCGACGAGACCCCGGCGTTGATGCCGATGCCCATCTACCTGGCGCATAAGATGGCGCGCCGATTGAGCCAGGTGCGCAAGGACGGCACCCTGCCCTGGCTGCGCCCCGACGGCAAGACGCAGGTAACCGTCGAGTATAGCTACGGGCGTCCCAAGCGGGTGGACACGGTGCTGGTGAGCGCGCAGCACGCCCCCGACATCTCGCAGGAGCAAATCCGCCAGGCGCTGATCCAACATGTCATCCTGCCGGTGCTGCCGCCCGAGATGGTAGATGATCGGTTGAAGATCTATATCAATCCGACCGGGCGCTTCGTGATCGGCGGGCCGCAGGGCGACGCCGGGGTAACCGGGCGTAAGATCATCGTCGATTCGTACGGCGGGATGGGTCGCCACGGCGGCGGGGCGTTCAGCGGCAAGGATCCCACCAAGGTGGACCGCTCGGCGGCCTACGCCGCCCGCTGGGTGGCGAAGAACATCGTCGCCGCCGGGCTGGCGCAGCGCTGCGAAATCCAGGTGGCCTATGCCATCGGCGTGGCGCACCCGCTAAGTGTCAACGTGGAGACCTTCGGCACTGGCGTGATCCCGGATGAGAAGATCGCCCGCCTGATCGACCAGCACTTCGACCTGCGGCCAGGGGCGATCATTCGCGACCTCGACCTGCGCCGCCCGATCTATCGCCAGGTGGCAGCTTATGGACACTTCGGGCGCGACGACCTGGATCTGCCCTGGGAGCGCACGGACAAAGCCGAGGCGCTGCGCCAGGCGGCCGGATTGGAGCTGGGGTTGCCGGTCGCGGCAGATTGAATTTGCCGAGCAAGTAAGAAGGTTCGGGTGCATTGCATTTTTTAAATGCAATGCACCTGTTTTTCTTTATGGGTAAGGCGGCGATCCCTTCGCAGGGCAAAGCTGACTATCGGAGGGAGGTGGGTGAACAGCCTCACCGGCCTGCTCTCGTCCAGCTATCGCCGCCTCGATCTGCGTGTGCAGGGTTGCATACGGCTGCGGAGGGAAATAGCTCGAAAGGGCCTCGAGCGAATCTTCGATCTGCACACAGTTGGAGTCCGCAAAAACAAACAGCCACGGATGTGCAACTCCCACATACAGGCTTTCTCCTTCGTACCCCTGGTAAACATGGGTTGACGCCCTGAGAAACATGAGGTATTTCCGATGGAGATCCAGCGGCTCGACCCCGGACTCTTTCTGCGCCTTTTCAAGCTCTCCCACGCCTGGAATTTTCTCGTCTTCGAGTACCAAGAAACCACGGTGCTGGATGATGTAGAGAGTGTTCAGTCCGTCGCCTTTGAGATACTCTTCAACTTGGACCGTGTAGACCTGCCCAATGCTGAAATACTTCGGATCTGGTTTGGTTGGATCAGCTGGGTCACGCGCTGTATTCAGAATTTCTTTGGCTTCGATGGCCCGACCGATGAGAACAAGTTACAGTCACTGTGATTCTAGATCAACCACCAGACCTGCTCATCTTGCATGGCCCAGTCAGGATAGTTCTCACCCGAGAGAAAGCGGGCGGCATAAAGCTGGGCCAGCTTGGCGTAGCGTTCTCCACCGCCCTCGGCCAACGCATACAGCAGGGCCACCTGCGCAGCGTCGGCCAGGCGCGCCAGAGCGTGCTTGGCATGCCATTGGGCCTCCGGCGCGGCCAGGCGTCCCAGCAGACCCAGTGTAGCTTCGATCTCGCGGCGGGCTAAACCTGCAGCGGGCGTGCCGGCGCGCTCCAATAAGGGGATCATCTCATCCAGGAAAGGCTCATGAGCGCCTTTCTTGTGCATGGCCTCGAGCAGATCCAAAGCCTGGATATTGCTCGTCCCCTCCCAGATGGCCGTCACCAGCGCCTCGCGATGCAAGCGCGAGACGGCGTAATCTTCCAGGAAACCCAGGCCGCCGAAAAGTTCCATGGCAAATTGGGTGACCCTGGCGGCGTGATCGGCGGTGCGGTTCTTGGTCAGGTGCGATAGGAAGCGGGCATAATGATAGGCGGCGGAGTAAGGCGGTCGCTCGCCCCACGCCTGATCGAAGTGATGGATGGCGTGGAAAGCCAGGGCCAGCCCCCCGGCGGTGCGCACCGCCATGTCGGTCAGGTCCAGGCGCACCAGCGGGTGCTCGACCAGCGGCTTGCCAAACGCGGAGCGGGCCTGTGCCCGGAAAAGCGCTTCCAGATGGGCCTTGCGCGCCAGCCCCATGGCCCCAACAGCATTGGCCAGGCGAGAGACGGTCAGGTTTTCCAGAGTGTAGTAGATGCCTAATTCGGCCTGGCCGACCAGATACGCCAGGCTGCCGTTGAACTCGACCTCGCCGCTGGGCACGGCGCGGGTGGCGCTCTTGCGCTTGAAACGGCGCACCCGGTAGTTGAGCCGCCCAGCGTCGTCCAGGCGCGGCACCAGGAACAGCGCCAGCCCCTTGGGGCCGGCTGGGGCGCCCTGCGGGCGAGCGGTGATGATGGCCAGATCGGCCAGCCCGGCGTTGCTGGCGAAATACTTGTCCTCGCCGTACAGCCGCCAAGCAGCGCCCTCGGATAAGGCGATGGTATTGTTGGCCCCCAGGTCGCTACCGCCTTGCGTCTCGGTCATCCAGGTGGCGCCCCAGGCCTGACCGCTGAACAACTTCTCCAACCAATCTGCGTGTTCCGGCGCGTATTTGTAGATGGCGTAAGCGGTCTGGTTGGTGACGATCAAGGTGCAGTACAATCCCGGGTCAGCCAGCAGGTAGCCCAGGGCAAAGTGTTCGTGCCACGAGCCACCCTCGTACGGCGGACGGTTGATCGCCGCCAGCTCGGCAAGCAGCTCGGCGTGGGACGGGTCGAGGCGAGCGCGGTCGACGCGCCGCCCATCCAGGTCATGCATCACCAGTTCAGGCGGGGCGGCGCGGTCCACCCAGTCGGCCACCTGATAGGCCCGCCCACCAGCCAGCGCGCCAAAGGCCTCAAGCCTTGGCTCACATTCGGCGAAACCCGGCCAGTAGCGCTTCAGGATATACTCGAGATCTGGCTCGAGCAGCCAGTGGTTCTTGCCGTAAGCATAGGACTGAAAATTCATGGTCGCCTCCGCCAATTTTCTAACCATCTGACCCTGCTAATGCACCCTCCCCCAATAATCATACCAAATTTGCGGCGGATTTTTCATGCGATTGACCGCCCTCCTGGTTTGAGATACACTTAACCCATGCAAACCGAACTGAAACAACCCGGTCCTCTGCTCGACCCCACGGGAAAGTTGACTCAAATCGGCTGGTCGCGCCAGCCCTTGCTGGACTGCAACCTGGAGCGGGCAGCTTTTTATCCCTGGCCTGCCCGGCCGCTGCAGCGCTTTCGCATCAAGCGCTGGGATTATTATGCGGTATTTACGCCACAGCGCTTCTTCTCCGCTACCATCGCCGACCTGGGCTACGCGGGCAACATCTTTGTTTACACAATCGATTTCTCCACCGGCAAGCTGCACGAAGAGGGGCTGGTGGTCCCGCTGGCGCGGGGTGCGCGGCTGCCGCGCAATAGCACCCAAGGCGATTCGTCTTTTAGCGGCAAGGGGGTCGAGCTACGCTTCAGCGTGGGAGCGGATTACCGCCACATCCAGGTGGATTGGCCGGGCTTCCATCAGGGGCGCGGCATCCAGGCAGATATCCGCCTGCAGTGCCCGGCAGAGCACCAATCGATGACTATCGTGATCCCCATCGAGCAGAAGCGCTTCTACTATAACCGCAAGATCAACTGCATGCCCGCCGAAGGCGAGCTGCGCTACGGCGATTTCTACGAAAGGTTAGAGCCGCGCCGCGCCATCGGATCGCTGGATTGGGGGCGAGGCGTCTGGGCTTACAGCAGCTTCTGGAATTGGGCCAGCGCCTCGGGCTTCCTGCCAGATGGGCGCACAGTGGGGTTGAACCTGGGGACAGGCTTCGGGGACACCTCGGCGGCGACAGAGGATTGCCTGGTGCTGAACGGGCAGGTGCACAAGCTGGATCGCGTGAGCTGGGACTATGATCCATCCGATTACATGAAGCCCTGGAAATTCCGCGACGACCAGGGGCGGCTGGCGCTGGATTTCACCCCATTCACCGAGCGGGTGGCGCAGACCGATCTGAAGGTGATCTTCAGCGAAGTGCACCAGATGTTTGGGCGCTACAACGGATTGGTGCGCACCGATGACGGCGAAGTCATCCAGATCCAGGATTTAATCGGCTTCGCCGAAGAGCATCACGCCCGCTGGTGAGCCGCGATGAGCCAGGGCGAAGAAACTATCCTGAGGACCCCAAGCGGGCGGATTCGGCTGCGCTGGCTGCAGAGCAACGCGCTGCGGGTCACCCACGCCACACCCGGCGAAGAGCCGTTCCCCAATGACCGCCCCTGGCTGGCGGATATCCTGCCGCCCAGCGAGTTGCTGCCCGCCAGCCCGGAGCTTGGCATCGAAATCGAAGCGGGCTGCCTGCGGGCGGTCGATCCGCAAGGCCGGGAAGTCTTCGCCGAAGTACGCCCGCCCCGCCTGGGACTGAAACACAGCCGCTTCGATTTCTCGTTCGACCCGACCAAATTCGAACTGCGCCTGGGCGCCCGCCGCGTGGATAACGGCGTACGGCTGAGCCTGGGGATCACGCCTGAAGAATTCTTCTACGGGTGGGGCGAGCAATTCAGCGCCTTCCAGCGCCGGGCGGGGCGCGTGAAGCTCAAAATTCGCGATGCCATCACCCAACTGCAGGGGCGCGGCGAAACCTACATGGCGATCCCGTTCTTCTACAGCAGCCGCGGCTATGGCTTCGTGTTGCTGAACAGCCACGCCAGCCGCTGGGTGATCGACCCCAAACGCAAGACCCTGGAGATCGAGGCCGAAGGGCCAGAGGCGGATTACATCCTGATCTACGGGCCTTCCTTCAAGCGCATCCTGGCGACCTATACTGCGTTGACCGGGCGGCCGCCGTTGCCCCCGCGCTGGGCCTTCGGGCTGTGGGTCACCAGCTACCCGCAGGTGAACCAGGAGCAGGTGCTCGCCCACGTCGAGCAGCATCGTCAGCGGCGCATTCCATTGGATGCTGTCATCCTGGACTATCACTGGGAAGAACGCTTTCACAACTTCCGCTGGCGGCGCTCCCTGTTTCCGGATCCCCAAGGGCTGATCGACGGGCTAAAGGCGCTGGGCGTGCGCCTGGGGTTGATCGTGACGCCCTTCGTCAATCAGCGCAATCGACCGGTCCAGAAATTCATCCTGAATCGGATTGCGCATAACGTCCCGCCGGGGCTGGAACGAGACGACGAGCGCGCTCTCCCAGAGTACCAGCAGGCCAGAGAGCAGGGCTACCTGGCGCACCCAGACGCCAAATGGTGGTTCGGGCGTGGCGGGATGATCGACTTCAGCAATCACCGGGCGGCGGATTGGTGGAACGCGTTGCTGCACCCGCTGTATGAGCAGGGCGTGGCGTTCTTCAAGAACGACGACGGCGAGTACCTGCCGGAAGAGGCGCGCTCCGCTCTGGGGATAGATGGACGAGAATACCACAACTTGTACGGCTTCTATTACGGACGGGCAATGTACGAAGGAATGCACGGGCTGGGGCGCCGGCCGCTGATCTACGCCCGCACCGGCTGGATCGGTTCACAGCGCTACCCGACGCTGTTCCTGGGCGACCAGGCTCCCACTTTTGAATGTCTGCGCAGCACGCTGCGCGCCGGGTTGAACGTGGGGTTAATGGGCTTCGCCTACTGGACGGCGGATGTATTTGGGCTGGCGGGTAAGACGACCCCCGAAATGCATATGCGTTATGCGCAATGGGCGTTGATGTCGCCGGTGGCGCGCTACTTCTGGCGGCCGCCAGAGATCGACGATACCCGCTTTCCCTGGTCGCACGGGGCAGAGGCGGAGGCCAACTTCCGCAAGTACACCGAGTTGCGCTATCGCTTGCTGCCGTATTTCGTCGCCCTGGCCTGGGAAGCGCACCAGACCGGGCTGCCCATCCTGCGCCCGCTCATGCTGGAGTTCCAGGAGGACAGCCAACTGGCGGGCGTCGAAGATCAGACGCTGTTAGGAAGCGGGCTGATGATCTGCCCGGTGGTAGAGGCGGGGGCGACACAGCGGCGCATCCGGCTGCCGCAGGGCACATGGCACGATTTCTGGACGCAAGAAAGCTGGCAGGGGCCGGGGGAGATCGATTACCCCGCGCCGCTCGACCGGCTGCCGATCCTGGCGCGTGGTGGGATGATCCTACCGATGGGGCCAGTATTGCAGCACATTCCCGACGATCATCGCTTCGACGAGCTGCAATTTCACCTCTGGCCGCCGTACCCGGCACGCGGAGTTCTGTACGAAGACGATGGCGTGAGCCTGGATTATGCCCGCGGCGCATGGTCGCTAACACGGCTGCATGCCAAGCAAGAGGGCCGTCAATTGGTGATTGACATCGCCCCAGCCGAAGGCCAGTTCGTCGGGCAGCCTAAATCGCGCCACGTGGAAATCGTCATCCATCGCGCCTCGATGCCTGAACAGGTGATGGTCAACGGACACGCCCAGGAAAACTGGCGTTTCGATCGCGAGACCAGCCAACTATATCTGGCTTTGGTTTGCCCAATCGACGAGGGGACAAGTGTTCAAATCCTACAAACTGGGGAAAAGTGAAAACTTGAAAGAACCTTCACACAACCGACGCATCGATCTCTGGATCACTATCGCAGGCTTGCTGGGAGCAATCCTGTTTTTCGGATTGTATGACCAGGCCTTTCCGGCGGCAGCGCTGGATTTGAAGCTTTCGCGGTCAGAAATTTCCCAACTGGCGGATGAAACGATGGCTGCCTACGGGTACGATATCAGCGGGTATAAAACCAGCCTGTCCTTCTCGGAAAGCGGCATGGCGTCGATCTATCTGCAGCGGGAGCTGGGCATCCCCGAAGCCAACCAACGCATCCGAGAGGAGAATTTACCCATCTGGTTCTGGAGCGCACGCTACTTCATCCCATTGCAAAAAGAGGAGTTTTTGCTCCGGCTTGCGCCAGATGGGGGCATAGTCGGCTTCTCCCACAGCATAGAAGAAGACCAGCCCGGCGCCAGCCTCAGCCAGGAAGAAGCCAGGGAACTGGCTGAGGCCTACCTGATCGAGCAGCATGGCCTGGACCTGCAGGACTGGGAAGAGATCTCTGCATCCAGCGAGGACAAGCCTGGTGGGAGGAGGGATCATTTTTTCTCCTGGAAAGAGCGGAACTTCAAAGCCGGAGAGAGCGAGCTGAGGGTAGCGGTGACGGTGTACGGCGACCGGGCAGATGGGTATGACTATTGGTTGAAGGTGCCCGAAAGCTTCACCCGCGAGTTCGCCGAGCAAAGCAGTAAGGCGGATTTTATGGGCACGATCAGCCAGGTGATCGGCATGGGAGGCTTTACGATCGCAGCGATCATCTTCTTCATTTTGAGCCTGCTGCGTCACGGGCAGCCGCGCCGCCCAGGGATACTGATGGCGCTGCTGGCGGGCATCGTTTCTTTACTTGCCGGCTTGAACTCGCTGCCACTGTATAAGTCCTCTTACAGCACTACCCAGGGTTATACACAATTCTGGCTGGAGATCCTGTTCTATGGCGCCATCGGGCTGGTCATCTACGTGGGGTATATCTTCTTGATCTGGTCGGGCGGCGAGCGGATCAGCAAGCTGGTGTGGCCCAGGCAGGATAAGGCGCTGCCGCTGGCAGACGATCGCTGGGCGGAGCTGGCTCGCTCCACCTGGCGAGGGCTGATGATGGCGGGCATTTTGGGCGGTTATGTCGTGCTGTTCTACCTGGTCGCTACGCGCATCTTCGGCGGTTGGACGCCGATGGATATCGGTTATTCCGATTACCTTGCGACCCCCTTCCCCTTTCTGCCTGCGATCGTGACCGGGGTTTTACCGGCAATCGAGGAAGAAACCATGTTCCGCCTAATCGGCGTCTCGCTGATCCTGGGCCTGACCCGGCGCCGTTGGCTGGCGCTGCTGATACCCGGCGCGCTATGGGCCTTCGCCCACACCAGCTACGTGCGAGATCCCTACTACCTGCGGGGGATCGAAATCCTGATCCCGGCGATCTTCCTGTACGGCTTGTTCTTCCTGCGCTTCAACCTGACAACTACCATCATCGGCCATATGACCTACAATGCCACGTTGGGGGCTCTGCCGATGCTGCGCTCTGGAGAGCCTTATTTCATTTTCTCCGGCTTGATAGTCGTCTTATTCCTGATCTCGCCGATGCTGCCAGGGCTATGGCGTGCCTGGCGGAAGCGCCGAGAAGGCCGCGGCGATGAACCTGGACGGCCGCAGATTACGCCAGCAACCAGCCAGGACCTGGCAAACCTGGCCAATCTGCCGGTACAAGGCCTGGATTGGGAGATATTGCTGCGAAATCCAGACCAGATTATCTATTGCCTCAAGGCGAATGAGAGTATCCTCGGCTGTGCGACGGGTCGCCTGGAAGGTCAAACCGGCTGGATAGAAGCCGTGTACGTCAGCAAGGAACAGCGCGAACGATACTGGGGCAGCGCACTGATCGACGCAGTGTGCGAAGCTTTGTTTCGACAGGGCGCTCAAAATATTCGTTTCGCCGCGCCGCCTCACAATCGCCGGGCTCTGGCTTTTCTGAACGGGCTGGGCTGGCGGCCCGTAGAGCAGATCTTTGAGCGCAGCAGCTGGCCTGCTTTTCCAGCGCTAAAGCTAACAAGGCAAAAGGATAAGTCGCAGGGCAGCCAGGAGGCCTGAAAGCCCTAGACCTTTTACCGGGTTATGCGACTAAGATAGTCGGTTTATAATCCTGTACTTAAGCAAGGGTTTTATAATCTTCAAGGCAAGCTTCGCATGCCGAGTACGCCACTGGCAGCGGTTTTGTGTGATTTGGAGGCAATTGAGTATGGGTTTTCATGGCGGGGGCTGGTGGAGCTACCTGAGCTCATCTGGAGAAAGGCCCAAAGTAACCTGGGCGCTTCTGCGGCGCGTCCTGACGTACGCGCGCCCGTATCGCTGGCGGATCGCCGGCATGCTGATCACCATCTTGCTCAACACCGGCCTGACATTGCTCACGCCGCTGATCCTGCGCAAGCTGATTGACCAAACCATCCCCCAAAAGAATATCCCCCAACTGGTAGGGCTGGGAGTGGGGCTGATGATGATCCCTGCATTCGGCGGGGTGATCAACATCGTGCAGCGGCGGTTAAACGCTATGGTCGGTGAGGGGGTGATCTATGACCTGCGCGTGGCGCTTTTCAGCCGTCTGCAACGCATGTCCTTGCGTTTTTTCACCCACACCAAAGTCGGCGAGCTGATGAGCCGCCTGAACAACGACGTAGTTGGCGCGCAGAGCGCTATCAGCAACACGATTGTAAGCATCATCACCAACCTGATACAGACGACCGCAGTGTTGCTGGTAATGCTCAGTCTGGAGTGGCGGCTGACCGTGATCAGCGTGATGATCCTGCCGTTGTTTGTCTTGATCGCCCGGCGAATGGGCACGCGCCTGCGCGAGATCGCCCGCCAGGCGATGGAGGCCAACGCCCAAATGAACGCAATGATGAACGAAACGCTCAACCTGAGCGGAGCGTTGCTGGTTAAGCTTTTCGGCCGCAGCTCCCTGGAAGTGGAGCGCTTCCAGAGCCGGGCTGTGGTTGTGCGGGACATTGGCATCCAGCGAGCCGTGGTGGGCACATCGTTCTTCGTCATTATCGGCCTGGTCAGCGCCATCGGTACCGCTCTGGTGTATAGCATCGGCGGCTATCTGGTTATCCAGGACATCTTCACTGTTGGCACGATTGTGGCTTTCGGCGCGTATCTGACCTCGCTGTACAGCTCACTGCAAGGTCTGGCAAACGCGCCGGTGGAGTTCGCCACCTCAGTGGTCAGCTTCGAGCGCGTCTTCGAAGTGATCGACCTGCCTATAGAAATTGCGGATCGCCCCGGGGCAATCGCCCTCAAAGAAACGCGCGGTGAACTGGTTTTTGAGGATGTAACCTTCGTTTACGATCCTAAAGACGCTCCATTGCTCAGCGAAGTCCAACGTTTTGGCCAGATGCACAGCGTGACCGCGGCGCTCTCTGGAACCAGGCCAGAAGCCAAGACCCGTGATGACGAAGGCAACGGCCGCCTGGAAGGAGCGGAAACGCCTGGAAGTTCAGGCACTGAAGCCGGTCAAGAAGTCGCCCCAGGACGCAGCCAGGCGCGCATCCAGGCCCTGGATGGCGTCTCGTTTCGGGTGGCGCCGGGGCAACTGGTAGCTCTGGTAGGGCCCAGCGGCGCAGGAAAGACCACCCTGACCTATCTGATCCCCCGGCTTTACGACCCCACCCGCGGCCGAATCCTGCTCGACGGACACGATTTGCGCGACGTGACATTGGATTCGTTGAGCGAACAGATCGGCATGGTCACCCAGGAAACGCATTTGTTCCACGATACCATCCGCACCAACCTGATCTACGCCCGCCTGGATGCCAGCCAGGCTGAATTGGAGGCGGCGTGCCGGGCGGCCAATATCCACGATTTCATCATGGGGCTTCCCGATCGCTATGACACCATCGTGGGCGAACGCGGCTATCGCTTGAGCGGCGGCGAGAAACAGCGCATCGCCCTGGCGCGGGTGATCCTGAAGAACCCGCGCATTCTGGTGCTGGACGAGGCCACCAGCCACCTGGATAGCGAGTCCGAGGCGCTGATCCAGGATGCACTGAAACGGGTAATGGCCGGCCGCACCAGCATCGTCATCGCTCATCGCCTGAGCACCATCCTGGCGGCGGACCTGATCCTGGTGATGGATCGGGGGCGCATCGTCGAGCGGGGGACGCACTCCGAACTGCTGGCCCTGGGCGGGCTGTACGCCGGCCTCTACGAGACCCAGTTCAACCGCCAGGAAGCCCTGGTTTGAGCGATTGTGGAGGTGTTTCTGCTTAATGGTCGGGGCAAAATCCTCTCTGCGCCTTCTCGTCAGCGCATTGTTTATCGTTAGCGTGCTCACGATTTCGTCCGGGGGAGGCGCGGTGAAAGCGCTGGCGCGTGACGCTGTACGCCAACCGGCCGAACCGCGACCCTTCCGACTGCCTTTCCTGGAGCCACCGGGACCGAACACCTGGTTGTTGGGCCAGGCTTACGGCAACACCGTCGGCGCATATCGCCAGCGACGGATCATCTACGAGGCGGGGCAAGGAGTGCACTTTGGCGTCGATCTATCTGCGCGCTGTGGCTTTCCCATCGTCGCAATTGGAGATGGCGTGGTGACCAAGGTGGACGCGCTGGAACATGGCTCGGCGCCACACAATCTGATGATCGATCACGCCAATGGCTACGCCTCTTTCTATGGCCACCTGCTGGAACGCCCGGCACTGGAACCTGGGCAGGCGGTGCAAGCCGGTCAGATCATCGCCAAGGTGGGGGATCCGGATGCCAACTGCGCCTCCCGACCGCATTTACACCTGGAAATCCGTAACGCCGGGGCGTACAATCGGGCGTTCAACCCGATGATGCTGATCGAGGCAGATTGGGACAGCCTGGCGCTGATCGGCCCGTTCGGCGTTGGCTTCGCCCGAGATCTGAACGAGCCGCGCCGCTGGCAGAGCTTGTACGACCAGCCAGAGGTGCGCTTCTGGGGGCCGATTCTCAACGATTACGCCAACCCCTGGCCAATGGATTGGAATCCGTGATGATGAAAAGCGCCGTCATCGCTTTGACCGGGCTTTGTGTGGCACTGATTCTGGCGGGTTGTAGCGTGGCCGCGCCAGCAGGGTCATATTTGCCAACCGCCCAGGTCAGCGCCCGGCCAGACCTTCCTCCACCACAAGTGGAAACGAACAACCATGAGACGGCACCGGCAGCGCCGGGTTCAACGGCGCCTAACTCCGCGGCGACTGAGCCAACTGCGCCGCCGCAATCAGGCCCCTCCCAGGCAGCAGGACAGCCCGAGCCAGGCGCCTCTACCCTTACATCTACGTCACCTGCTGGCGTGGAAATGCGCCCCTTGACCAGCGGCGGATGTTGCGTGCAGCCGTTCTGGTCGCCAGATAGCCAGCGTGTCTTGTTCATCGACCGGCCAGCAGCGGACGCCTCGGCGGGCCTATGGGGGGTCGATTTGCAAGGGGGCGCCCCACAGTTCGTCAGCGAACGGCTGGGGATCTTTTCCAACGACATGCAGTTGCGCGCCTTCCCGGAGGCCGGGCAAACCATCGTAGAGCGATTTTCCGATGGTCAGCGCTGGGTTATCCCAAGCGGCGGCAGGGCAATCAGCTTCTCTCCAGACGGCCAGCAGCTCGCCTGGACCACTGGGCAGGGGACGGCCGGGTCGAACAGCGTCCCGCGCCAGATCTGGGTCAGCCAGGTGGACGGCGGCCAGGCGCGGCCGGTGCACACAGCGCCGGGAGGTAGCTTCGCGGGCTGGTTTCCAGACGGACGGTTACTGATCAGTGGGCGGCTGGAGTCGCCTGAAACGGGGCAGGCGCTCTGGGTATTGACGCTCCCAGCGGATGAAGCCAGCGCGCCGATCCTGACCGAGCTGGCGCGCGGCGAGCGGCTGCGGAGCACATCCATCTCGCCGGATGGCAACTGGCTGGTTTACCTGTCCACCTTTTCGACGGATCCAGAACAGAACGGCATCTGGGTGGTCAACACGCATAGCGGCGAAAAACGGCGGCTGGAGTTTTTCGGCGCCTACCGCTGGCGAGATGGCAACCGACTGCTGGTCGTCCCGCTCGATTTGGAGCAGACGGCGCATCGTCTGTGGCAGGTAGAGATGGAAAGCGGCCAGGCCACGGCCCTGACGGACCCGGCCATCACCCCCTTCAAGATCGCCAACGGCGACTGGAGCGTATCGCCAGATGGAAGGCATGTAGCCTTCGTCTCGGCGCAGGATTACAATATCTGGCTGCTGACCCTGCCTGAGAAATAGGGAACAACCATGCTTGCGTTGGTCGGAAGCGGTGAATATTTACCTCCGATGGAGCCGGTGGACCGCCAGTTGATCCAAAAGCTCAACCAGGCGCCTCGGGTCGTGTGCTTGCCCACAGCCGCAGGCCAGGAAGGCGAAGAGCGCATCCAGTATTGGAGCAGACTGGGCGTGCAGCACTTTACGCGCCTGGGGGCGCAGGTGGAAGCGCTGCCGGTCATTGACCGCTCTGGTGCGCACGAGATGCGCTGGGTGGAGCG
The DNA here is from genome assembly GCA_964503145.1 of uncultured Anaerolinea sp. GTDB lineage: Bacteria > Chloroflexota > Anaerolineae > Anaerolineales > UBA4823 > RBG-16-57-11. The sequence goes on from CAZCYV010000010.1 coordinate 112,839, forward strand.
CATCCACCAGGCCAACTTTGTCTATTTATCCGGCGGCAGGCCGGATTATCTGTACCGAACACTGAAAGATACGCCCGCATGGGAAGCCATCCTGGCCGTGCACCAAAGAGGCGGAGTGGTCGCCGGGTGCAGCGCGGGGGCGATGATCATGGGCGCCCGCCTGTTGGGCTTTCCGGCCTTGCAGCCGGCTTTCGAGCTGATCCCTGGCGCGGTCATCGTGCCGCATTTCGACGAAATCCCGGCTGCGTTTGTCAGAATCGTGCACTTTCTGGCCGCCCGGGACAAGACGATGATCGGGATCGATGGAAGCACCGCACTGGTGATCAACCAGGGCAGCTATGAAGTGCTCGGCAGCGGCGGGGTCACAGTCTGGAATCATCAGGGGCGATTCCGTTACACTGAGGGTCAAGAAGTGACGTTGTAAGTCAGATACCTGAGCGTAACAAAAAGCGGGCGCATCGTTCGCCCGCTTTTTGCATGATCAAAGCTTATTCTGGACGCTTACGGTTTGCCTTTGCCCTTGTTCTTGTCATGGCCATAGGCGTTACCGTTGCCGCCGCCATTGTTTCCGTTGTTTCCGTTGTTGCCATTATTCCCGTTGCCGTTGCCTGGGACCGGCTTTGGCGGTTTCGGAGGCTTGGCCGATTTCTTATCCAGGCCGTATTCCTTAAGGATATTGCCCCAGCCCATGCCAGAGGTGCGCTTGTCAAAGACTTCACTCACCGGAACGTTAGCAGCCTTGCTGATGCCGTAGCCCAAGTCGATCTCGCCGAAACCGAAGCCGCGGTCGCAGAACCAGCCCATGATCTCGTCGTAGCTGACCGAATAACGCTCCGCCAGCTTATCACCGACCGGATGGTGCTTTCCGCTCCGATTGCGGCAGTATGTGCCATCTTTGACGCCTTTGTTTGCATTGTCATTGGTGTTGGCGTTGTCGTTGTCATTGCCGTTTTCGTTGGCATTGTCGTTGTCGTTGCCGTTTTCGTTGGCATTGTCGTTGTCATTGCCGTTGACATTGTCGTTGACATTGTCATTAGCATTATCGTTAGTATTGACATTGTCATCCGACGACTGCAAAGCCGATGCGCCCTTAGGAGAAAACGCCGCGTTGATCAACGTTGAAACGCTCCCGGACTGCAATGCACCCTCATTAGCGGCAACAACCAGCACCCCGCCGAAAGCGAGGCTGAAAACCAGGGTGACCGAGAGAGCTAACAGTGCAATTCGCATTTCTCACCTCCTATGCGAAGCTTACTTGGATACTACCTGCTAACATTGTACATCCGTTTTGCAGTTCTTTATCCGCTTTTTATGGCCTTTTGTTTTAGGATATTAGTACTATAACTCTCTCCAATGAAGGGCATCCTTCTTGCTCAGGCTAATAAAGCTGGCCAATCGATCTCGAAGACAGTCTTATACAAACCGTGCTCGTCATCCACCTCGTTAAAGATCAGGTTGCGGAACACCTGCTGCGCCAGGCGGCGGGTGGGTTCCAGGGGGACGATTTGGTCCTGACGGCCATGGTAGATCACGGTCGGGACATCCAGCGGGGCAGGAGGCGAAGCGGCAAAATCGGGCAGGATCAGCGCCGGGGCCAGCAAGACCAGCTTGCGCACCTGGGCAGGCCGCTGACAGGTAAAGATCGCCGCCATCAGCCCGCCAAAACTCGAGCCGATCAACGTCCACACCTCCCGCTCGCCCAAAATTGGGTACAGCGCAGCCATGCGCTCTTCCAGCGAGCCGCGGAAATCAGGGATGAGCATCTCTGGAAACAGGCTGCGCAACAGCGTAGCCTTGGTGCCCTGACTGGTGCCTTCCAGGCCGTGCAAAAAGATAAGGTGACTCGGGTCGAACATGGGATCGCTCCTGTCTCGGGGTTCGGCATGGGTTCGCATATTTCTGACACTACGAGTATAATCCAGTCCGTTTGATTTGGGCCACTTGATGAACCAGATCTTCACCCTGATCGTCGCTTTCCTGGCAATTTTCACCCAGAGCCTGACCGGATTCGGCTCTGGGTTGGTTTCGATGGCCTTTCTGCCAGGCATCCTGGGAGTGCGGACGGCCGTGCCGCTGGTGGTTTTGGTTACAGGCACATTGGAGGCCTTTCTGCTGATCCGTTATCGCAGCGCGTTCAACCTTAAAGCCGTCCGACCGCTCACTTTGGCCTCTATATTTGGTATTCCTCTGGGGGTATTGGCACTGCGCGGCCTCAACGAGAAGCTCTTGTTGACTGTGCTGGGCGCAGTCATGGCCGGTTACGCAGCCTATGCCCTGTTGAATTTCAAGCTTCCCGAACTGAAGCACCCGATCTGGGCAGTCATAGCCGGTTTTCTGGCTGGCTTGCTGAGCGGAGCCTATAGCGTAGGCGGCCCACCCGCCATCATCTATGGAAGCTGCCGGAGATGGGAGCCTCAGGAATTCAAGAGCAACTTGCAGGGTTTCTTCCTGGTCAACGACACCCTGGCAATTATTAGCCACGGGTTGAGCGGCAACCTGACCCCGGCGGTATGGCGCAATTATCTGCTGGTGCTGCCGGCGTTGGCGTTAGGCCTGCTCGCTGGCACGGCCCTGGATCGCTATATCGAGCCGCGCCTCTTTCGCAAGGTGGTGCTGATCTTACTGATCGTCATGGGGATACGGATGATGCTGGCTTGAAGGCGAAATTTACTCATCCTCGGGCGCGGCGCGATCCTGCGCCATCAAGCGATTGCGCCGGTTTTCCAGGAGGCGCCGGATGCGCGCATGTCGCTCCCGAGTGAGCGGGTAGTACCACGCTACAGCGATGGCGCTGATGAGCAGGATTGCCCCTGCAGGGCCGGTAAGCCAGCGAATGGCCGATAGGGTGACCGCAGACTGGCTGACGCGGGTCACATCCGGCGGTGGAGCCTGGTAGCCGAACCAGTGGAGCATCTGCAAGGCGAAAAAGATCGCCACTGCGCCGGTCAGCTTGCGGACGAAGTTCTTGGCCCCGTAATAGATGCCTTCCTGCCGGCGGCGCGTGCGCAGTTCATCCCACTCGATCACATCCGGGAAAATGGCGTCTGGCAACACATGCGCCGTGGAGACGCTCAGCCCTGCCAGCACCGAAAGGAAGAGCACCAGGTTGACCTGCCCGGGTTGCACCAGGAACAGCAGGGTTTGCACCACCGCCCAGAAGCACATCCCAATGATGTAGGCTTCGCGTTTGCTGTAGCGATGCGCCAGCCACATCCACAGCGGCAGCGCTGCCACTGCAGTGATCAGCAGCAACCCCAAAACCGCCGACTCCAGCGCCAGGTTAACCCCGGCGAGGTTTACGGAAGCGAGCAAATCCCCCTCAGCGATCCAGTAAGTCAGGTAGTAAGGGAGCATCAGGGCCACCAGATCGAAGGTGATCCAGTTGAGCATATACAGCAAGGTGGCAAAGCGAAACGGGATGTTCTTCCAGGCCGTCGCCAGCACCTGTCTCACCGGAGCGGCCCCCAATACCGAAGCATCCGCCGCATAACGTTCGCGCACCACCAGAAAGATCAGTAAGAACGGCACTGCCGCCAGGCCGCCGAACATCCCACCGACAATCAGATAGCCCTGCTGCTGGGTATAACCTGCCTGTAACGCAGCATCGACGATCATCGGCGCGGCGACTGCCGTTGTGAGCGAGGCCAACAGGTTGAAGAACATGCGGTAGCCGGTCAGCGTGGTGCGCTCATCGTAATCGGGCGTGATCTCCGGCGTCAGGGCAAAGAAGGGTACCACGAGCAGAGTCTGGAAGGTATCGCTGATCATGAAAGCCAGGGTCACAGTGATCATCAACGCCAGCTGACTTTCCCATGGCGGCGCCCACCACAGCAGAAGAAATCCCAGAGCATATGGGATAGAGAAGAAGAGCAAGAACGGCCTGCGCCGTCCCCAGCGCGTGCGCACACGATCGCTGAGCACGCCCACCAACGGGTCGTTGATCGCATCCCAGATCACCCCCATCAGGGCGGCGAAGGATGCCAGCCCCGCGTTCAGACCAACCACATCGGTCAGGAAGATGGCATAGAAAATCTGTCGCAGGGTGCCAAAGCTGGCCATGCCCCAATCGCCAGAGCCATACACCAGTTTGGTCAGCAAGGATAAACGCGGGCTGGCAGGAACGCCAGAAGAAACGAGTTTCTGCTCTGCACTGCTCATGAGTCACCTCACCATTGACCCTTGGGAGCCGGTCTCGCTTTATACGAATCCGGATCGTGTCCGCCGGATGTCCGTCACGTACGCATCATCTGATCGAGCAAATCCAACACCAGTTCGTGTAAATCGCCCCGGTTCGGCAGCGTACCGATCATGCCGTACATAGGCGCAGACCGTCCAGAGCCAACCGCCGCGCCGCCTAACATGCCTCGGGCGCGCGCCATCAGGCGGCTGACCACGGACTCCGGCAGGGCTTTGATCGCCGCGTTGGCGATATTCAGCAATACTGCATCGCGCGCCTTGCGCAGGCCAGGCCGCCGAGCGCGGGCGGCCGCTTGGGCCAAATCCTGCAGAAATTCGTCTGCCACAGCAGTGTGAGCATAATTGACCGTCAAGTGCAGGCTGGGGGGGAACTGCTGGCGATCGATGTGCCAGCCGCGCTCGGCCAGTTCATCGGCGACCTCGTAAATATTCAGCTGGTCGGAGGCGATCGCCATGACGCTCATCTCTGGATTGCTTAACACCTTGAGGCCGGGTATCGCCTCGATTCCCTGGCGAATCTTCAGCGTGGTCTTCATCACAGCTTCGGTGATGCGCAGATAGCCTTCCTCGCCCAGGAAATTCAAGATCGCCCAGGCGGCGGCGATGGCGCCGCCTGGGCGGGTGCCGCTCAGGCCAGGCGAGGCATAGATACCCCCAGACCAATCGACCGTGGCGAAGAACTGACAGCGTCGCAACTCGGGGTCGCGGTACAGAATCACCGAAGCGCCTTTGGCGGCATAGGCGTATTTGTGCAAATCTGCGGAGATGGAGGTCACGCCCGGCACACTGAAATCAAAAGCCGGCACCGGATAGCCCAGCTGGCGTACGAAAGGCAGCACATAGCCGCCTACACAGGCATCGGTGTGGAACAGAACACCCACCGATTGAGCCGCCGCCGCCAATGGCTCGATCGGATCGACGACGCCATGCGGGTATGAGGGCGCTGAGCCGACCATGAGAATCGTGCGGCTGGTGATCGCCCGGCGCATCGCCTGGACATCGGCGCGCAGGTCTGGCCCGACCGGGACTTTGACCGCCTTCACCCCAAAGTAATGAGCGGCCTTGTCGAACGCCGGATGAGCGCTGGCGGGCAACATCATCTCCGGCTGGGTCACATGCGGCCGATGGCGGCGCGCCCATTCCCGCGCAGCCAGCACCGCCATCAGAATGCTATCCGTGCCGCCCGAGGTCATGCACCCCACCACCTGTGAATCGCCGCCGAGCAAACTGGCCGTCATCGCAACGACCTCGGTCTCGAACTTGCGCAAGCTGGGAAATGCCATCGGATTCAGACCATTCTCCGCGAAGAACATGGTATAAGCGTCCTGCAGCAGGCCGCTGACCTGGTCATCTACCCGATAGACCAGGCTGAAGGCTTTTCCCTCTTGCCAGCGCACATCTTGCTGGCGGGCGGCGCGCAGCGCATTCAGCACCTCGTCTCTGGATTTACCGGTAGTGGGAAACGCGACCTGCTGATTGGACATGAAAGCCTCCAAGGCAGTAAAAGCGGTCCTAAGGCTGCACGTGCGGGGCATCCCAGGCAGGGGACTTATGCACGTGAACCACCTTCCAGTTGCCATCTATTTTTACCATAACCCGGCTTTCGTTGTGAGCGTTAACGTGGACGCCGGCGCTCGAGCCAGTGCTGATCAGCAGGGTGTAACAGGCAATCGCCGTATCCCCGTAACGTTGAACGCGCAGGTTGGCCAGATCGAAGCGCCTGCGGGATGAACCGTTTTCGTCGCCATAATCTTCAGCGCCAAACACCGCGCCGCGACGGGCGTTCTCGCTCATCATAAAGTCGTGGAAGGGCAGCCCATCCAGGCGATGCGGAGTCACCCACCATTCATACAGGCTGAGATCTTCAGCGGTGGTGTCATGGTAGGTCTGAATATCATTTTGGTGGATGGCATTCAGGTGGCGGAGCAAAAACTCCAGGACTTCTGGATCATTATTCATGGTAACCTCCTGAGCCTCGTCGGATATTCGATTTGCCCGCCGAGGCCAATGATCATGTACGGCTATTCGATGCGTTCGAAGCGCTCATCGGCCATCCCGCAAGGCCGGCCGCCTCGGCGATGAGCCGAAGCTCTCCGTTTGAGGCCAGCAGGCTCAGTGACTCTCGTTGTACTGCGCCAGCAAAACCCTGGCAATGCGCTCGGCGGCATGCCCATCCCATAAATCAATTGGCTGGCGCGGGCTGTCTTCGCGCCGATCTATTTCATCTACGGCCTGCAGGATTGCCTGGCGGTTGCTCGCCACCAGCCGATTGGTGCCCTGGGTGATGGTGATTGGGCGCTCGGTGGTCGTGCGAACCGTCAGACAGGGGATACCCAGGAAAGTCGTTTCCTCCTGAATGCCACCCGAATCGGTCAGCACTAGAGCGGCCGATTCCATCAACGCCAGAAAATCCAGGTAGCCCAGCGGCTCGATGAGTCGGACACGCCCACCATCCAGGCCAAGCTCCTGCAAGCGAAGGCGAGTGCGCGGATGGACGGGAAAAATAACCGCCCGGTGCCTCGCCATGTCGTTCAACGCGGCCATGATCTCCATCAGGGTCTCAGGGATATCCACATTGGAGGGGCGGTGCAGGGTGACCAGGGTGTACTGCCCGCGACGTAGCCCTAACTTCTCCGCAACCGGCCTGGTACTTGCCCGGGGGAGCATCTTTACCAAGCTATCGATCATCACATTGCCGACGAAATAGATTTTGGTCGGATCGACCCCTTCGCGCAGCAAATTGGCATCGGCGTCTGGCGAGGGGGTGAAAAGCAGGTCGGCGACCTGGTCGGTGAGCAGGCGATTGATCTCCTCCGGCATGCTGCGGTCGCCGGAGCGCAGGCCGGCCTCGACATGCGCCAGGCGCACCCCCAGTTTGGCGCACACCAGGGCGCAAGCCAGCGTCGAATTTACGTCACCGACGACCACCACCCAATCAGGCTGGCGCTTCAACAAAACCGGCTCAAAGGCCAGCATCACCCGCGCGGTTTGTTCGGCGTGCGTCCCAGAGCCGACATCCAGGTATTCATCCGGGTCGGGCATCTCCAGGTCTTCGAAGAAGACCCGCGACATCTGGTAGTCATAATGCTGACCGGTGTGCACCAGCGCCTGTTCGACGGTATTTTCCTGGGCAGAGAGCGCAGCGACCAGCGGCGCCACTTTCATGAAATTCGGCCGCGCTCCGACAACGTGCATGATTTTCAATTCAACCTTCCTTCAAGCCAACAGGGGATATTATACGCCGATCATTCCCTTCGAATGCGCCAATTGGCTCTATCCATGCCGGCAAAGCCTAATCTTGCTTGACCCTGTCTCATGAGTGGTTTAAAATCTGCATATGAAACCCTTGCTGGAAGAATTCCATCATCATTATTTTCACGACCCGCACCGCACCACAACAGAGATCTCGGATATCATCCTGGGCGGCCAGGATGGGCTAGTCAACGTGCTGGGGGTCATCCTGGGGATAGCCGCTGCTACCAGCAACCCCCACCTGGTGATCGTCGCCGGGCTGGCTGCGACCTTTGCTGAGTCGGTCTCGATGAGCGCCGTGGCGTACACCTCCACGGTTGCCAGTGCTGATGTTTATGAAAGCGAGCGCGAGCGCGAATATCGGCACATCAAGAAAGCCCCAACCCTGGAGCGAGAAGAGATCATCGAGATATATCGGCGCAAGGGTTTCGAAGGGGAATTGCTCGATAGGACCGTCGAAACGATCACTGCGAATTCCGATGTGTGGGTGGCGGTGATGATGGCCGAAGAGCACGGCCTGGTGCCGATCAACCGCGGTCATGCGCTGCGCTCTGCGATAGTGGTGGGCGTCTCGGCGATCGTCGGCTCGCTGATCCCCCTCGTTCCCTTTTTCTTATCATTCCCGATCACCTTGAGCATGGCGCTTTCTGTGCTGCTGGCGGCAATCACGCTTTTCGTCGTCGGCGCGTACAAAGCCAGGTTGACCATCGGCAACCCAGGCAGGAGCGGCCTGGAGATGGCCGCGATCGGCACGCTAAGCGCTTTGGCCGGCTACGCGGTTGGGGCGCTGCTCAAGCTGCCCCAGGCGCCCTGATCACAACAGGATGAAAAAACGTCGGCAACCTGTTCCCACCCAGCAGAACCTGCGTCGGGCGCTGCGCGCCCAATTACGGGACGCCAGGGTGTTGTTGGGTGAGTCGCGCGAGGCGTTGATCCTGTTCTTCTCCCTGGTTTTTGGAGGAGCAATACTTTTCTATTTGTTCTATATTGACCCGACGACGGGGCAACGGATTGGATTTTCGCAGGCGCTTTACAGCACGTTCGCCCTGGTGTTCTTTCAGGGGACACTCGAATTTCCCGAACAATGGTATTTACAGGTGCTGTATTTTATCCTCCCCATCCTTGGGCTGGTAGCGGTCGTGGACGGTGTGGTGCGCTTCGGATCGGCGTTGACTAACAAGCAGGAACGTGGGCAGAAATGGCAGGCAGCGATGGCTTCGACTTATAGCGGTCATGTGATCATATGCGGTATGGGAAGGGTCGGTTACCGGGTGGCGCTGGAATTGCTCAAGTTCGGGCGTGAAGTCGTTTCGATAGAGGCGGATGAGAAATGCCACTTTGCGGAAAAGGCCATGGCTCTGGGTATTCCGGTTATCTTCGCAGATGCCCGCCGACAGGAAAATCTGATCAAAGCCGGGATCGAAAAGGCCGATGCGATCATCCCATGCACGGATAACGAATTGGCCAACCTGGATATCGCCCTGGATGCACGCGAGCTCAACCCGGGAGTGAAAGTCGTCATGCGCATGTTCGATGCCGAGCTGGCTGATCGCGTCGAAAAAGGCTTCGGCATCCACACTGCCTACAGTGTCTCCGCACTGGCCGCCCCGACCATTGCCGCAGCCGCCATGCGGGTGAGTGTCAGATCATCATTCTATGTGGGTGACACCTTGTTGAACATCAGTGAAGTGAACATACATCCAGATTCGGCCATTGCAGGTTGGTCCGTCCGGCAGTTGGAAGAGAAGCTGGACTTATCAGTAGTCAGCTACATCGACGGTAAAACCACTTATCTGCATCCCGAACCTGATTTGCGCCTGAATGCACACACAAAGATCCTGGTTCTGGCGACGTTGGACACTCTGCACAAGCTCAAAGCGCTCAATCAGACGCCTGGATAATACCTGAGCGATGATTGGTGGGCAGTGGCGGCAATGCAGAATAAGGCAAGGGCCATCTGGTTGTCCGCCTTGAGCGCCCGATGGCCCCATAAGATTTTCAAATTGCAGGGTGAAGATTTTACATTTCGGCCCCTGGTTTCTCCTCGTTTCTTGCTTCGTCTTCAACCAACTGAGCCGCAATTTCTTCTTTCAAAGCCTGGCGGAAGAGCCTGGCGCCGGCCTTCTCCAGCTCGGCGACCACCGTATCCACCCATTGGTGCTGGATCAAGGCCAGGATGGCCGAACTGCCCGGCGTCAGGCTGCTCTCCAGTTCTTTCAACGCGTCGTTGGGAAAACCCATGTCGATCTTGCCAGCAGCCACGCCGCCAGTGGCTGCGCCCGCCGCAGCGCCAACGATCACGCCCACCGGCCCGCCCAACAGGCCGATAATCCCGCCAGCAATTGCGCCAAACAAAGCCCCTTTTCCGCTGCTGACATCCTCGGTCTCTTTGATCGAGATCTTTCCATTCTCATCCTTAACCATCACTGCTGCATTGACCAGGAGGATGACGCCTTCTTTTTCCAGCCCTTTTAGATCTTTCAAGACCGCTCCGGCCCTGGTTTCGTCGCTGAATGCGGCCACAACCAGTTCAATCGGACCAACCATTTCTGCCATTTGTGCATTCCTTTCGCTGAACAAGGCCTGAAATTGAGAACTTACTCTGCAATTCTACCAAACATGGCCCGATATCTGACAACCTTTACAAAAGCTTAAACCGCAAACGGATGGAGTATACTTTGGGCCAGAATCGGCCGAAGAGCGAGCTTTTCGGACGACAGCCAAATGACGACAAGCGTGCTGGTGACCTGCTGTGTCAAGACTGAACCAAGACAAAGTCAACCCTGCCGAATTCATCCAACTGCTACGAGAGTTGCAGCATCGGGAGGAAGCTCGGCGAAAAACGAGCCATGGCGCGGTGCTGGATCCGAGGCTTGCCATGCTTCGCCGCTGGCAGTCGGAGCGCCTGGCGCAGACCTACGCCGACCTACTCGCCAATGAGCAGTATCGCGCGGCTTGCCTGTTCTTCCTCAGCGACATCTACTCGTCGCGGGATTTCAGCCAGCGAGATCAAGATGCCGAACACCTTTACAGCTTGCTGTCGCGCTTCCTGCCAGAAGCGATGCTAAGGCTGCTTGCCGACACCATCCGCATCAACCAGCTCACTAACCAGCTCGATCAAGCCTTGCTGAAAGTACTGGTAGAAGATTTGTCCATGACGGACGCCATCACCCCTCAGCTTTACGCTCAGGCTTATCGTCTGTGCGACAATTACTCAGAGCGCCGCAAACAAATCGAATTGCTGGTGAAAATCTTGCGCGAGGCAGCTACAGGCGCGCGGAACCCGATCTTCGCCGTCAGTTTGCACCTGGCTGGCCCCCCTGCACGACGCGCCGGCTGGGGTGAACTCTATGATTTCCTGAAGCGCGGTTACGCCGCTTGCAAGCCCATGCGCGACGTGGATTACTTTGTCGCCACCATTTACCAACGTGAGATGGATCTTTTGGATCGAATATACGCCGGAGACGCGGAACCCTTTAAATTTTCGCGCGCCAGCTATTGACGATTTGAAAATTTGCTGATAGACTCCGCCGTCGCGTAGCAGGTGAATCGCTTCCAAAGATAGCCGGGCAAAGCAACCTGGGAAATACCTTGTCGCAGAGTGCCCCCTCTGGTATAATGCCATTCGCCTTTGCGCAGGAACTTTATTAATTTCATTGCCGACGTAGCTCAATCGGCAGAGCAACCGCCTTGTAAGTGGTAGGTTACGGGTTCGATTCCCGTCGTCGGCTTCCGTTGAGGGTTGGCGATCAAGGCTAAAAGCACTTAGCTTTGATCTCGAGCCAACAACGGAAAGCTCGTAACTGAAGATTGGGCGGTTACCCAAGTGGCCAACGGGGACTGACTGTAAATCAGTTGGCAGAAGCCTTCGGAGGTTCGAATCCTTCACCGCCCACTTGAGTTCACAACACACTGACAGGTGTTGGTGGGCAACCCTGTCAGTGTTCTGTGAAGTGGCACAAGCCCTCATAGCTCAGTCGGTAGAGCACGTTCTTGGTAAGAACGGGGTCATGGGTTCAAATCCCATTGAGGGCTCTGTTTGCCAAAGGCAGAAGCGATTTAGAAGGAGAAGAATCGTATGGGAAAGCAAAAATTTGAGCGCACGAAGCCACACATGAACGTGGGGACGATG
>CAZCYV010000011.1:0-118575 GCA_964503145.1 uncultured Anaerolinea sp.
GGGTGGTGGATGGAGACAAACGCCCCCGCCTGGCCGTTAGAATACTGATGGCTGCCATCCGTCAGCCAGGTTCCTGCAACCACCGGCCACCCCGACGAGGCGCCATTGAAGGAGAAATGCATTGGTATGGCCGCGGAAGTCGCAGAGCGCATCGTCAATGGCAGGAATACCGGCGGCGCGGTTTGCGCCTGGCAGGTGTAGATGCGCACATCATCGATGCACCAGCCATAGTTGTCAATCGAGTGATCCGTGCCGATGCGGAAACGGAAGCGGGCTGTCTGCCCGGCTAGATCGCTCAAATTCAACCGACTGCTGCGCAAACCGTTGCTATTGCCGGTGAAAGCGGAGCGCCCTGCCAGGGGGTTGGATGAACCAGGGTCGATCGCGCCATTGTAACTGCCGGCGTCAAACAGGCCGGCGGCGTCTGTCCAACCGCCGCCTGTAGTGTATTCCAACACGCCGCCGTCGTAGTTCTGCTCGAAAGTATAGGACTGGCGAAAATACATAAACACTGAGCTGCTGGCAGGCAGGCTTACGCCGGCGTTCATCTGAGCGTAATAATCCGATGGGCCGACGTTGGCGTAGCCCCACAGATTGTAGCCCAGGCTGCCGTAGGTGGTGTCCCGACCGAAGGGGTTATTGGATTGGGGGTAGTACCAGGTGTTAGTGCCTGAAATTGCCCCAAGCCCCCAGCGTGCGCTGACCGGGTTCTCGAAGTCGTCGTAGAACAGGTACTGCGGCGTGCCGTGGTACAGGGCGGCCCAGTCGACTTCCAGGCGGTTGCCTGTGGCGTTGGAGTTGTACATTAAGACACCCGCATTACCACTGCGATGGGTGGCGTCGCTGCCCGACCAGATCAAACGATCGTTTACGTAGAAATCCAATCTTGGACCTTGAGCCATCACTCGCAAGGTATTCCAGGCATCTCCGGTGTTAATCGCCTCGTGAATAGTCCAAGGCTGGAGCGTCGTGTAATGACCATCGTCAAAGCGAAGGACGTCGAAATAGCCGTTACGGTTAATGAAAAAGCCATAGCCGCTGTGCCACAAGTTCATATCCCCCAATGGAAGGGGCTCGCCGCGCACTACGACTCCGTGGATGGCTCCAGAGTCCCCGTAACGTCGCAGGGAGACCTGGTAATCGATATCCTGGAAGGTCTGGTTGTAGAAGGCGGTCGCCGAGGTACCAGCGCCAGCGCCGGTGGTGTATAGCACCTCGTCATTCACATACCAAGCTCCCGCCGCAGAGTACCAACCTGGCGCCGTGCCATTGAAGGAGGAGTCTATGCCGACCAGGGCGCACATGGGGGTGTCATAGGCAGTGCAGGAGCCGGGCTGCAGGTTCATTTCGGTGGCTGCTACAGCCTCACGCACCGCGTTACAATCGGCCGATGTGATGGATGCCGTGCCGATCAGGCTGGTGCAGGCCTGGCTGAGCAGCACGCCCAGGTCCTGGTAATCGCTGCCAGAGGTGAGCAGGTATCGCTGGGTCTCATACCAGATGCGGGCGGATTTGGGTATTCCAATGCCGCTAACCGTGTAGCCATTGAATGTTTCACCGGCAGTCATCAGGAAAGCGGCCTTATTAGCCACGCCGCTGTTGGTATGTACGCCGCCGCTATCGTTGGAGCCGCAGTAATAGTTTGGGCTGCCCATGCGATCTGGGTCGCCATACAGGGTAGGATCTTTCATGCTGCGATTGGCTCCGCCGACCAGGTCTTCGCCGTGTAACCAGGCGACCTCTGCAGAATCGTTATCCCGGCCATTGGTGTAACTCAGATCCACGAACTCACCGAAGATGTCTGACAACGCCTCATTGATAGCGCCTGACTGCATGTAGTAATACAAGTGCGACTCGTGTTCGGTCACGCCGTGGGTCAACTCATGGGCGACGATATCATCCGCGGCGGCGAAGCCCTGACCAAAGACCATCTGCGTGCCATTCCAGAAAGCATTGGCGAATGGGCAACTCGTCGAGCTGGGACAGTAGAGCACCGTGGCGACCAGCGGCATCCCTACTCCATCGATACCGTCGCGCCCGAAGTTGGTATTGTAGTAATCGTAGGTAAAGCCGAGGTAATCATAGGCATTGTCCACTTCCAGATTGCCAGTGGCTGCGCCGCCCTCGATCCTCACCGGGCCGTTGCCTGGCAGGCCGTAGCTGGCGTTATTCTGGTTGTTGTAGATCAAGCGCGAGCGGGCGGTGTCGATCTGGCTAAAGTGCAGCGCCACATAGCCGGTGCTGGCATCCACCAACACCAGTTCGCGGATGTCGCCGCGCTCGGGAGCAGTCACCTCGATGCGCCAAACCAGGCGGTTTTCTTGTTCTTGCTGTGCATCCAGCAATGCCGGATTATAGATCCACAATTCTGGTGTAGAAGCCTGCAACTCTTCGCCAGGGAGAGCGTAGGCCTTGGCAATGGCTTCGATGGCTGTCCGCTGAGCGGCATCGGCATCGACGCGCGGGACAAAAATGGCCGTATTGTACAATGTCGGCTCGTCAAAGGGCGAGATTTCGCCGCTTACCGAGATCACGTTTAGCGCTGGGTCAAGCTGCACCACCAGCTCGCCCGCCAGGACGGGGAGGCCCTGCTGCACCTGCTGGAAGCGCACGAACGAGCGCCCGTCCTCGGTGCTTTGCTGGCGCATCAATTCGAGTTGGTTCTCTGCATCCTTCAAACCGAACAACTCGCCCTGGGCCGCCAGGAAACTACGCGCTGCCGTTTCGGCGGTCGCACCCGCGGCCAGCGGGGCAGGCTGTGGGATGGCAGCGCCCGAGCGGGTGCCGAGGAAGCGCACTTTACCCGTGGCGGCGTGATAGTAGATTTGCCAGTCCTGAGGACTGCCAGGGCTAACCTGCTGCATGGCCTCGTCCAGCGTTGTCTGGATGAGGCCATCGGGGGTGGGCGGCGTCTGTCCGCGGCCTGCCGAAGTTGAAAAGGCACTGACGATGAGCACAAAGATGCTCGCCAGCGCAATTAGATTGAACCTGGATCTCATGATGGCCTCCTTTCAGGCGCGTTGCAAGAATAAAAAGTCCATCCTTCGATCTGCTAGAAAGCGCGGCGTCGGGGGTGCAGGGACAGCCTGCCTGGCGCATGAATGACCCCTCGAGGGTTGCGCTGCTGCAGGCGAGCGATGTGCTGTGTCGTAAAAATTATAGCAATTTTCTGAGGCCGATTCAATAGACAGCAGGGCAAATTAATATGCTCGGCCACTTTTCTGCATGCGCTGAACCAGGCCGGGGCGGTCACTGCGAGCTGGCTGCTGGGTCTCGCCGTCGTCGCGCATTATGTCATCTCATTCGATCGTATCCTTTGGCTGTTGAGACAATAAACGAGCGACGGCTGTTCGAGCGGATCGGCTGAGCCGGCGAGGCTTAAATCACCCTGGCGCCGCAGTTAGGACAAAACTTCGCTTCAAGGGTCAACTTATTTCCGCAATTGGCGCAGAAGTTCGCCGTTTTCTTCAATGGGCTGCCGCACTGGAAGCAGAACTTTGCTCCTGCCTGGTTAGGTGCGTTGCAGTTAGGGCAGATAATATTATCTGCCGAGGCCGTCTCGGGAGAAGTTGTTGGAGATTGAGCAGACGGGGCAGATAGGCCGCCGATTGTGCCGGCTTTAACCCCGATCATGACGCCATCGACTCTTTCTGCTTCTCCTTCTACTCGGATCTCACCGCCCGAAATATTTTCCGCTTCTATCTGGATGACAGCGCCCTCGACCTTTTTGACCTTCAAATATGACTCGATGGAGCCGGCCTGAATCACTCCAGCTTCGATGGCTTTGTAAACCCCTCTTGGGCCAATCGTATCCAGGCTCTTCTTGACGGAAATCTTCAACGCTTGTTCAGCTCTGTGACGTTCGTCTTCATCCGTAATGGCTGTCAGGCGGAAATCCTGGTCGGCGCGCAGGTAGAGTGTTGGCACACCCCAGTCTCGCCACAGCTTTCCCAGTTCGGGGCTCTCCCGCAGCGGATGTAAATCGTTGAACACCGTCAACCGTCCGGTCGATACCGCCTGATCCAGGGTCTGCCCGGCCGCCAGCGCCGCGTAGAAGCCGGTCATGAAGTGGATCGCCGCCCGATCGGAGATTTTGTACTGCATGGCGATCACGGCGGGGATACCCACCTCCATTAGCGCTGCTGCAACCCCGCTCCAGCGGTTCTGGCCGTCTCGCCGTCCGGTCAGACAGGCTCCGAGTACGACAAGCTGCACCCCGCGCCCGCTGAGGTTGGCCGCGATCTGCTCAGAGGGGACAGAGACTGGTTGCTGGTCATCGTCTTCGAAGATCAACGCTCCCTGACCTTCGATGGTGAGCGGCAAGGCCCCCATTTCGGCGTCGAAGTCGCCATGGCCTGCGAAATGGAAGATATCTACTCCACCCGCAAGGCGGCGCGCCAGGTCGGAGGCCCTGGCATGCTCCCACGGCTCGAAGTGCAAACCCGAGATGCCAGCCAGTATCGCGGCCAGTTGATTTTTCTCACGCTCCAGGTCGAGCGCCTCGAAACCGCTTGTGGGGCAGGCCATAGCCGCCAGGATGCGCCGTGGGCGTGGGGTGGCGTCGAAGTCCGCTGGCGCGCCCAGGTGCTCATGGCGCACAACCGAAATGCGCGGGTCGAGCGCCAGAAAGCCGGTGATATCTTTGTCGCTTTCCTTCGCATCCCCGGCGCGAGAGATATACATGTATTCCCACGGCAGGTCGGCCAGACCAGATGGGAGCCTCAGGCGCAGTCGCAGACCCTGCCCCTTTTCTAAGCGATCCAGGCTGCGGACGAACAGGGCGCGCAAGCGCTCCGGCAGCAGCAGGTCGGCGAGCGCCTCCCCCAGGGCAATCAGCCCTGAGAGGGCCAGAGAGCGCCGCTCCAGGTGAAATGCGAGTTGGTTCAAGCCTTGTGGAATGGTGCGCCTGACAGCTTCGCCCTCTCCGGCAGGCGAGCGGAGCACCGAGACCTCGAAGCTCCGCTCGCCGGTGGGGCTTTGCTCTAAGTGATCGACCAGGATTTCGAATTCCCGATATGCTGGCGTGGTCATCTTGGCAGTCAGATTTGATAAGCTTCCACCAGGTTCACCCAGCGATGTCGACGGGCAAATTCAAGCTCTGGGTAGAAGCGCGACATGCCCTTCAGGGCCGGCAGGTAGATGGTGATGCCGCCGCAGCGTTCGACCTTCTTGCCATTGTGTCTCTCGGCCACGATATAGCGATCTAGTCCCTGCGCCAACACCGACCGGACTTCCTGGCAAGCCTGGCGCACCGCCGGGCTGGTGGGCTGTTTTTCCAGCTCTTCGCAAAACTGGGGGATGTCCACCAGCGTATCTCCCCAAAAGCGGGTGGTGCGAAACATGGCGTTCCACAGGTTGAAACGCATCTGATCGCGATCTTCCGCGGTCAGAGCGTCAGCCAGGGCGTCGAGCGGGCCGGTCACCTCATCGAAGCGCGCCAGATCCAACGCAGTCTGGGTCACTGCGTCGGTGTAGCCGCGATCGATATAGGATTGGATGTAGTCGTGGACGATATGCTCTGCCACCTGCGCCGTGGGTAAGTCGGGCTCTTCTACCAGATGCTTCAGCACACGCTCATACGGCCAGCCATCGTTTGGTTCTGACTCTTCCGAGGCAACTAAATATTTCACATAAGGGCGCACCTGGTAAGCCACTTCCAGATTGCTCATCAGACAGGCATCCATCCCTAAGAGATCGATCTCCTTTCCCAGGGTGGCCCTGGCGTTGACCAGTACTTTTTCCAATTCCAGCGTATCGAGCGAATGCCCTGAGCCGTCGTCCACACAGATAGCGCGCTCTCCCGCTGTTGGAAGCTGAAAGATGCGCTCCAGGCTGGTGCGAAAGATCACCTTGCCCATCGCAGATGCAGAGCGGTCAGCGGCTTCCTTAGAGTTGTAATTCGGCGCGTTGACGGAGCGAGCGATCTTGTCGATCTCGGCGGGTTCCCAGGCGCTGCCATGGCTCCACAGCACCAGCGCATAGCGCTCTGCAGGGTACTGTTGGGCCGTCCAGGTGATGAAGTCTTCGAGCACCTGTGGATCGCCGGAGTCGGTCTCGCCCATGGTCATGACTTCGTCCGGCTGGCCGTCAGATAACACGCGGTAGCGCCGGGTGCCGCGGTCTCCTGCGTTGTCAAACTCCATGATGATGTTCACTTCAGGGGTAGAGCCCACCTGGCGCATCTCATTCAGGTCTTTGTCCCCTGCGGTTGACAGGTTATTGTCCCCAGCCATGTACACCATGAAAGTCCATTTTGCCTTGTCCATGAGGTTATACCTCCTCCACCATAATCATCTCGGTTAATGTGATCGGCTCCATGCCCGGCGCCTGGATATCGGTGACCAGGTCGTAATAGCCCTGCGCCTCCGGGGCGCTGATCGCGCCAGCATATTCGCCGGATACCTCTGTGGCCTCCAGGCGGGCGCGCTTCATGATAGCGAACGTCTGGCTGGGGTCGTTGCCGGGCAGGGCGCTCTTCCAGACCAGGGCTGTGTGAATGGCGGCGTCGGTGATCGGCGGGCGCGATCCCTGCTCGTCCGTTTCACCGAAGACTTTAGCGGTCAACTGAATGGTTTCTCCAGGAGCGTAGCTATCGCGCTCGGGTTCGAACAGCACGAAAAACCGTTCGCTCATGCTGGCAGCCCGGAAGCCGCCGCGGAATTTGTCCAGGAGCTCCCAACGCAAAAACTCCAGTACGGGCGGCGCAACGTAGATGTCGCCATGGGTGGCGACAAAGGGGAGACGGCTGGTGGCGTTTGGATGAACAGCGCTACGCTCAGGCACGGTGCCGTCGCCTGATTCGAGCGATTGCCACTTGATTTCTTGCCATTTTCCGGTGGGAGTGTTGAACAGCACACCATTGGTCAGGGTGGGCAATTTGCGCCCAAAGACGCAGATGGTCTCGACGCTGAGACTGGTGCCCAGCTCTTCGTTGAACTTCTTGCCATCTTTGAGCATCTCCAGGTGATGGGGATCGCTTAACCAGCCCCTGCCGTCGAATGGATCAACCACCTGGTTGTTCACGTCTTGCAGAAACGGGTTTTGCACCGGGATGAGCTGATAGGCAGACGGGAATGTGCGGATCAGATCGCGGGTGCGCGCCTGGATGTTGAACAAATTGAAGCTGCCCCGAAACAGTGTCTCCAGACCTTCGAACATGATCTTGGTCGCTTTGGGGGCGCCGTCCCACGGGGATCCCATCAAGAACAGGCGTCCCACTCGCTCTGCGCCGCCTTCCTTCTCGATATACCAGCGCGAGACAATCCCGCCATTGCTGTGCCCGATCAGCCAGGCCTTGGCGCCAGGGTGCAGTGCGCTCCAACGCTCAACCGCCTCGCCCAGTTGCCGCCCGGAGACACGGTTGTCTTGCCGCCAATCATAGGCGAAAGTATAGAGATTGCGCTCGCTCTCGGGCAGGTTTGGGTCGCCTACATAGCCAAGCGCCTCCAATGCCTGGATCAAACGCCCATAATGCTCCTGTTTCGCCCAAGGGGGGACGAACAGGAGTTCATCCACAATGCCTGCCGGTTCCAGTTCGTCGTTTGGAAAGGCCATTTGCTCGAACAATTCATCCAGCCAGTCATCCCAGCGCAATGGACTGAGCGGGATGGAGCGAAAATCCACCCAAACGATCTTGCCGGTTGCCTTGTTGCGCAACCTGCTTCCCATGTAGCCGGGGACGATCACCAGAAAATGGGGTGGGATCTCTTGGGGTGAAGCTGGATCGGGACTGAGGTTGGTCATTGAGTTTCTCCTGTTCGTTTCTGCAAATGAGAATATGGAATCCGGCAGCGCAAGCGTGGTGGTGATCGGACAAAAGTTGAAAGCAAACCGTTGTATGCCGCCCAGAAACTGTGAAATTGAGACTATTCGATAAAAAATGCCGGAATTGTCTGGGATACCCCAGGTATTGTACCAGATACTTATGAAAAGCTCAGGATTCATGCGATTTTATTGGCGTGATGCAATCCTGATGCTCTCTCATTATATACTCGTTTTCCAAAGAATCAACATCTACCTGGTTGAGTTCGATGAACCTCAATTTCGGAACCTTGATGTACAATATCCAACGTTCAGTCAGCAGACCTTTGGAGTATCCTATGAACGCATCCGATGCGGTTGATCGCTCGCTTACCCTTCGTCGGGGGGCAGAACGATATCTGCTCATCAGCCTGATATGTTTTGCGCTGAGTGTGATGGTTGTGCGTCTGTTCCTGGAGTTGACAGGTTATCCGCAGATTGGAAATGCTACGCTGCATATTGCGCATGTGTTATGGGGTGGTTTGCTTTTGTTCATCGCCGGGCTGTTGCCGCTGGTATTGGCGAATGGCTGGGCGTTCGATCTCAGCGCTGTGCTCAACGGTGTGGGCATGGGCCTGTTCATCGACGAGGTGGGCAAGTTTGTCACCCAAACCAACGACTACTTCTATCCGCCAGCGGCCCCGATTATCTATGCTTTCTTTTTGCTGATCGTGCTGTTATACCTGCAAATTCGGCGGTCAGATCATCTGACTCCACGTCGGGCGATGTATCAGGCTTTGCACGATCTTGGCGAGGTGCTCGACCACGATTTGCAGGCTGAGGAAAAGGCGCAAATCAGCGCAAGGCTCGAGTACGTTATTCAGCACGCGCCAGACACAAATCTGGGCTACCTGGCCCAGGCGTTGGCTCAATTTCTGCAAAACGAAGCGCTATATCTAAGCCGCCGTCCGCGCACCGTCGCCAAGCGCTTGCAAGAGACGTTGCGCCAATTCGAGCAACACGTCCGCTCTTCCTGGCTGAACGAACAGCGCTTCCGTTTGCTGCTGGCATTCCTGCTCTTACTATTCGCTGGATGGGCGCTGGCGGGCCTGGGGGTTTTGCTCGCCAGCCTTTTTGCGGGGGGCGGCCTGACAGCCTACTTCATCCAGGTCATGCGAAATAGCGATGTCCAGAGTTTGAACGCCTTGCGTTTCACTTTCATCCGGGTAGTGCTGGAGGGAGGGTTGAGCCTGTTGCAACTTGCCGCGGCTTTTTTGCTACTTCGCGGTCGCCGGGTATTTGGAGTGCGCCTGGCGGTCTTGAGCCTGGTGATGATGCTGACCACCGTCGATCTGTTAGTCTTTTACCTGGACCAGTTTTCGGCCTCGATCACGGTGCTGGCGCAGTTTGGGTTGCTGCTGTTGCTCTTCTTGTACCGCGATATCTATCTCAGACAACAGGCTCAGCCGTAATAAGCGCAGGGAACTACTTCTCTCCTCCAAAACTTATCGATAGCGACTATACTTACCTGGCTATGAAAGAATCGCAACTTTTGCATTTCGATGACCCTCTTTGTCTGGAGTTCGACGCCCAGGTGGTGGAGATTCTGAGCTTGCCCGATGGACGGTTTGGCGTGGTGCTGGATCGCACTTATTTTTATCCCACGGGCGGTGGTCAGGAGCACGATACTGGCGCGCTCGGCGCTGCGCAGGTGCTCGATGTGTTCAAGGATGAAAACAGGGGTGTTACCGTGCATGTGGTGGATCGCAGCCCTGGCTCTGGGATAGTGCACGCTATGATCGATCGCCCACGACGCCTGCGTCATATGCAGCACCACACCGCCCAACATCTGCTCTCTCATTGTTGTATCCAATTGTTGGGCCTGGAAACCGTCTCAGCCAATATCAACGGAGATACTCCTTCCACGCTGGATTTGAATGCAAACCAGGTGGACAAGGAAGCCTTGTTGCGCGTCGAGACCCTGGCAAATCAGATCATCACTGAAAATCGTCCCGTGCGCACCTATTTTGTCTCCCCGGAGCATCTGCACGCCATTCCGTTGCGCAAACCGCCCAAGGTCGAAGAAGACATCCGCATTGTCGAGATCGATGGCCTGGACTATTCCGCCTGCGGCGGGACACATGTCGCGGCAACCGGCAACATTGGGGTCGTCAAAATCCTACGCGCTGAACGGGTTAAGGAAAAGACGCGCCTGCATTTCGTTGCAGGCAGCCGGGCGGTGGAATACTTTCAGATGCTGCATGAGACCGTCAGTGAGTTGGCTGCCACGATGAGCGTTCACCCGCAAGACCTCGGGGCAGCAGTCGCGCGCCAGGGCGAACAGCTCAGAGCGACGCAGCGAGAGTTAGGGCGCCTGCAGTCCGAGATGATCTTTGCCGAGGCGCGTGAGCTTTATGCCCGGGCTGAGGTGTGTGGCGGCTTTCGCCTGGCGCTAGGGGCATTTAGCGGCCGGACGATGAACGATCTGCGCGCCCTCGCCAAAGAGTTGCGCACGATGCCTGGGGCTGTGGCGGTTCTAGTCAGCGAAGAAGCCGCATCTCCAGAGGTAAACTCTGTGATTTTGGTAATAGCATGCGCCGAAGATACAGGTTTGAGCGCTCAGGACTTGCTGCGCCGGCTGTTGTCGGAGATCAGCGGCAAAGGAGGCGGGGACGCTGCCCTGGCGCAAGGTGCAGGAAAAATCCCTATTGGCCAGACTGCGCATCTGTTGAATGTTGCTCGTGTGATGGCTGAGCAGCTACTCGCAGCGTAGCCTGCATTTAGGCCTCCTTTTGCCCGGTCGAATGCAAGTCTTCCGGGCGTAGTCCTGTTTCGCGTTCGTCCTTCAACTGCCAATGAAACACCGCGATTGCCAGGATGCCGCCCACTGCGCTGGCCAGGAACGCTGCCGGATAACCGCCGATCTGCGCCAGCCAGCCGCCTAGAAAGGGCGCCAGGATGTTCGCCGGGGCAATCAAGGTATTCGACATGCCAATGTAGGTTGGGCGCTCGGCTTCAGCGCCGAAATCCATGCTCATGCTGATGCCGATCGTCCAGATCGCCACATTACCCACCGAGGTCAGGGCAAATACCAGATAGAACCAGGCTGCGCTGGGCGCCCACCAGGCCAGCAGCGCCCCCAGCGCAGCGGCCCCGAGTCCAATCTCCATGACCCCTTTGCGGCTCCAACGATCTCCGACCCAGCCCATGGCCACGTTGGCAACGATCGCAGTCCCTAGCAGGGTGCTGGTCATCCAGCCCACCTCTGCTTCGCTGGCTCCGAGATTTTGCACGGCAAACACACTGTAGAAGGCGGCTCCCATCGTTGCAAATTGTGAGACAATGCGGGCGGCAAGAAACCAGCGGAAGCGCGAATCCTGACGCAATATCCTGCCCAGATTGGGCCAAAGCTTAGTTTGTGCGCCCTTTTGCCCGGCGGGGAGGGGATTGTGAGCTGGCTCGCGAGTGCCTGATAAGAAGATCCATGAAATCGTCATTGCCGCAGAACAAAACAAGAAATTTAGCGCAAAATCGCCAGGGCTGTCTAGCCTGAACAGAATCATGCCGGCGATAGCCGCCGAGACGCTGGCAAGCAGGTTTGCCGCTGCGGCCTGGACGCCGATAAATGTGCTCCGCCGATCAGAGGGGATGATCTTGGCAATCATACTTTGCCAGGGATTTGCAGTGAGTCCTGCCCCTAATCCCTGCCATATCAACATCAGGAAAGTCAAGGCCAGAGCGGCTGGCGTACCAATCGAAGGGATGAGGCCGGCTACTCCAGCAAGCAGCAAAAATGGCAACCGCTCTTGTATGGTGGCGCTCAGCACGAGAGGCTTAATGCGTGGCTGTCGAGACACCCAATTGGCGGTGAACAATTGCGGCAGTTGCCAGCCGGCGTTGTGAATGGCTGGGATAAGGCCGATCAACAGCGCCGAGTCGGTCATCGTTGCCACAAACAGTGGGATGATCGTGGTGAAGGAGGCGAAGCCCAGCCCTAAACCAAAGAATGCGCCGTCCAGCAGGTTGACCGTCAGGTTGTGGCGCAGGTGCTTTTGGATTTCAACTTCCATGCAGGTTTTTCTTTTCCAGGCGTTCGAGACGATGGCTGAGTTCGGACAGCCTCTGGCGACGCTCGTATAGACCCAATGGGCGGCCATCTGGCGTCAGGGCCATGCCTTCGACGATCAGGGTGATGGCCGCTTGCGTCCATTGGACCGCAGCGGCAAAGTCCCGCAGCGTGTGCTCATGGCATTTGGCCAACTCTATGTGCGCTTCCAGATCTTGGTCGCCTGCGGCTTGCTCCCAGAGGTGAATGGCTTGTTGCCATTCGCCCTGGCGTTTGTGCATGTTCGCCAGGCGTCGCAATCCTCGCAACCGCGCGGCTCGCGGCATGTGTTCAGAGCGAGCGTCCTCGTGCGCCAGACCATGGGCGTACAGGCGGGCGGCAGCGGCCTGGTTGCCCAGATCCTCGTACAATTTACCCAGGGCGATCAAGTCGACGCCGTGCTCGCCGCCCCGGCCTTGTGGATCGTCCAGCAGCCAGGATAGATGTTCCAGCAAGGCTACCAATGAGAGCACATCCATCGCATTATGGTAAAAGACGCCCTTCAGCGGTTCTACATCGCCGGTTTGGAGGTATCTGAAATAGATCTCAGGGATCATCCAGCCAGGGATGTCCTCTTCGCTGCGGCCGGCCCCCAGGATATGCGCTTCAAGCATGCCCAGGGTGCGGCTAGGCAGGCGATCACGCCATATTCGTCGCGCCAGATGCAGCAGATCCACATGCGCCAGGCCTTGAAGCGGAGGGCGCCAGCCATGCGCCAGGTAACGCGTCATCAGCAACGGGGCGTCGAAGGCTTTGCCGTTGAAAGTGATGATCGCCTGACAAGGCGCCAGAAATTCCTCCAGCGCGGCTAACAGCCCTGACTCCTGGCTGGGATCGCGCATGAAGAACTGGGCCAGATGTAGCCCATCCGTCTCGAAGCGGGCGACGCCGACCAAAAAAGCATAAGTACCGACCCCGCCCGATAGCCCTGTAGTTTCCGTATCCAGGAAAGCAAAGTCCGTGGGCGAGAGTTCCGTCAGGCGCGGTTCGCGCGCCCACTCGGCCAATACAGAGCGAGGCGCTTGCAAATCCAGGCGCGCCCGGCCGTGCGACTGCCCAAAAGGGTAACGCGCTTCCACCACATAAGTTTCGCCCAGCGGAGTCTGGCGTGGGCCTCCGCCCAAAGTTGTCTTGAGCGTGGATGGCGGCGTGGCCGGTCTTTCTGCAGGCTTCAACGCCTGAGCACCAGTTTTTACACCCAGCGCCTTGAGCTTATCGGCTATATCTGACACGCCGGGTATTCTACTACAGATTAGGGCGCTGGCTGTGGGTGTCTGAGGAGTAGAAACCGGGCCGCGTCAGGTCGAGGTCAGCGCGTCTAACAACGCCAGTGTTTCGTTCTTACCGCCGTATTGCGCCACCTCATCTGTGGGGACGGTGATCAGCCCCTGCCCGCCCGGCCCGATGCAAGATGGGCAGCCCTCACGGCAGGCGCATTCTGCTACTAAGTCTCGCGCTTGCGCTAAGAGCTGGTCGTGAAGTTCGAAAAGGCGCTGGCTCAGACCAATGCCGCCGGGTGCCTGATCGTAGAACACCACTGTGGGTTTGCCTTCGGTGAACGCAAGCCGGGTATCGCTGTGAACTCCCAGGTCATTGATGTCGCACATCAGGAAGAACGGCGCCAGATGACCCAGCGCATAGGCCAGCCCAGCCAGCCCGCTGCGCACCCGTACTGCTGCTTCGGCGCGATGGTGGCAGTTGGCGCACAGGGTGACCAGATTGTTCATCTGGTTGGCCTGCTCGGCGGAGGCAAACAGGCGGAAAGGCAGCCTGTGGTGCACATCGTGAGCGCGATCTTGTTCCGGCGCTCCGCAGATCTGGCAACGATACCCATCTCGACGCCGGACTTGCTCCCGCAATCGCTCCCAGTCAGGCCCGTAATCGTTGGGATCGTTGCGCCACAAACCGCTCTCGCGTAACCGGTTGACCACCCATTCATCCAGCATGAACCAGTAGCCGCTGGTGTGTAACTCGGTAGGCGGCAGATCCAGCGGCTCCTGCCCCAGCATTTCGTGTGTGTACCAGCGGATCTTACGAAAACCGGTCACGCGGCTGGTAACCAGCAACTCGCCATGCGCCTTGATCACGCCGTGGGCGGGCTGCTCAGCGTGCTTTTCAATGAGATCGACGTTGGTTTCGCTGACGGGTTCGGTGTAATGATCGCTGTTGATCGGGATCAGCCGAGCTGTATTGTGCTCCAAAT
Organism: uncultured Anaerolinea sp.; assembly: GCA_964503145.1. Taxonomy (GTDB): domain Bacteria; phylum Chloroflexota; class Anaerolineae; order Anaerolineales; family UBA4823; genus RBG-16-57-11. The sequence goes on from CAZCYV010000011.1 coordinate 14,049, forward strand.
CCAGCGTTTCTACCAGAAAGGTTTGGGTTTCGTGCAGGTAAATTGCCTGTGGATGCGCCAGACGGAAGGCGCTGCCCCGATCCACCAGGCCAATTGTTTCGGGGCGATCGCCCTCCCATGATTGCAGCAGGATTGGCTCGCCGGAAACGCTGCGCAGGGAGACCGTCTGGGCAGGATACTGGTCGGCCATCCAATAGTAACGCCCACTGGCAGGGTGCAGTGTGCCTTGTGAGGCCAGAAAATCCAGAAACTCCAGCACCTGCCTCCCATCCACCTTGCCAAAAGGTTCCCCAGCCTGGAAGGGAAGCTCAAAAGCGGCGCATCGGATGTGTTCCAACAACACCAGCAAGTTGTCTGGATTGATCAGCGCGTGCTCCACGGAGCCTTCGAATAAGTAATTGGGGTGCGCTGCCAGAAACTGGTCGATTGGGTCTGCGGTGGCAACCAGCACAGCCAGGGAAGCATCGAGGCCGCGCCCGGCGCGCCCGGCTTGCTGCCGCGTTGCGGCAATCGTGCCCGGATAACCGACGAGAATCGCTGCGTCCAGCCCGCCAATATCGATGCCCAGCTCCAGTGCGTTGGTTGCTACCACTGCGCGAACCCGGCCTTCTCGCAATCCACGCTCGATTTCTCGCCTCTGGCGCGGCAGATAACCGCTGCGATAGCCGCGAATCTGCTGCGCCGTTTCTCCCGTGACATTCGAAGCAGCGGCTTTGTCACGCAAATAGCTCAGGATCAACTCGACGCTGCGCCGTGAGCGGGCGAAGAGGATGGTCTGCACGCCATACGCCAGCAGATCATCGGCCAGGCGCACGCTCTCCTGCAATGCGCTGCGGCGCAGGCCGAGCTGTGCGTCGAGCAGCGGTGGGTTATAGATTAGAAACGATCGTGGCCCGCGCCCTGAGCCGTCTTGATCCACCAGGGCGACTTCGGCTTCCACCAGGCGCTGGGCAAATTCCTGTGGGTTGGCGAGTGTGGCACTGGTCAAGAAGAATTGAAGCTCTGAGCCATAGAAACGTGCAATGCGCTGCAGGCGGCGGAGCACGTTTGCCAAATGTGAACCGAACACACCTCGATAGATGTGCGCTTCGTCCACGACGACATGGCGAAGATTGCGGAAGAAGGCTGCCCAATCGGTATGGTGGGGCAGAATACCCAGATGCAGCATATCTGGATTGGTCAATAGCAGGCGAGCGCCCAGGCGAATTGCCGGACGGTGGCGCGTGGGGGTATCGCCATCGTAAATGGCCAATGCGGGTCGCCGGTCATCTTCGATGGCGCTCAACAAACGCTCCAGAGCGGCAAACTGGTCTTGGGTCAGGGCCTTTGTGGGGAACAGATACAGGGCGCGAGCTTCGGGGTCACGCAGCAAGTCTTCCAGGATAGGCAGGTTGTAACACAGGCTTTTGCCGCTGGCCGTACCCGCCGTCACCATGAGGTGGCGTCGCTGACGAGCCAGTTCCCAGGCGGCTGCTTGATGGATGTATAGCGAGGTGATCGCATTGCGGTGTAAGGCTTCGACCAGCGCCGGATGCAGGTCTGCCGGCAGGGGGCTGGTTCGCGCCGGTCGTGCGGCGATCTCTTCCCAGGCAGCGATGTTGGATGCCACGCTCGGCTCGGCTCGCCAGCGAGAGAGCAGATTTCCCAGGCTCATTCTGCGTCTCTATTTCTGGATGATCGCGATTTCAAAGAGCTTCGGCCAGAGCTTGCCGGTGATGAAAATCCGTTTTCCGTCCGGATCATAAGCGATCCCATTGGGCACTTCTGAACCAGGCAAGTCGGCTACTGGCAGAATTCCGGCGATGTCGATCCAGCCCACCACATTCCCACTGGCCGGATCGATACGAGCGATGCATGCCGTCTGGTACACATTTGCCCATACTTCTCCCTCGACATACTCCAGTTCGTTCAGGCGCGGGACGGGGATGTTTTCGGCTGTTACGGCGACCTGGCCGACGATTTGTAAGCTTTCGGGGTTTAGAAAGTATAGATTAGGACTGCCATCACTCATGATGAGGCGTGCGCCATCGTGGGTCAACCCCCAGCCTTCGAAGGGATAAGAAAAGGTTTGTAGCTGCTCGAAAGTTTCTGCATCATAGACAAACCCGACACCTTCGCGCCAGGTAAGCTGATAGAGCCGCCCATTCAGCTCTGTGATCCCTTCGCCAAAATACTGCTGTGGCAATTCGATCATCTTTTCGACGTTACCGCTTTCCAGCGCTACCTGACGCAGAGTGGACTGGCCGTACAATCCGGAACCCTCATAAAGTACTCCATTGCGATAGATGAGTCCCTGGGTGTAGGAGGCCGGGTCATGGGGGAGAGTGTTGAGCACTTGATACGTATAAACCGGCAGCGCTTTCGTTTGCTCTGTCCATGGGCAGGTATATATGGCCTGGGGTCGATATACCGGCTGAATGGTCGAGGGAGCAGTCGGCGGCGCCGAGGCCGTCTTCGTTGGAAGCGAGACGGCCGTAGCGGTAGGCGATGGGGTATCAGTTGGCGCGGGTAGCGGCGTCGGGGTGGGTTGGACAACCGCAGGAGACGGCGTCTTGCCCGATGTAAGGGCAGTTCCAGGGCTACATGCTGCCAACCCGACGATCAGCGACAGAAGCGAAATCCATGCGAAAAGAAATGTTTTTATGGGCAGCGCGAATGAAGATTTCACCATTGTGGCAGCCCTGGCGGTCTTATAGCGGGGCATTCTGATCCTTGTACGTAGATTTATCCGGGGAAATGGTGCATAAAAGCTCTTTCCGCCGCCTCATACCCCAGGCGGATGAGCGTATTGGTGCGCTCATCGTAGTCCAATATGCGCGCCGCAGGGAAAAATTGACGCGGCGCCACCACGATTACCTTCACCTCGCGGATATCTGGTATCGGCAGCGGCGGCATTCTGGTATTTTGGCTGGCTTCTTTATATGCGCGGCTGACTTGCGCAAGTTGATTGTAGGCCTCTGTCACACGCAGGCGCTCCCGGAACGTGGCCAACAACGCCCAGTCCAGCGTAGTCGTCAGGGCTTCGCTGAAGGATTGCGGCAGAGGCAGTCCGCTGGCTTGCTGGTCGTCGGAGAGATGCCTGCCCTGCTCTACCCAGGGTGTCATGAGCACCACCACGGCTTCCATTGGCGTTTCGGTCGGCCAGTCCTGAGCAGCGTCCAGCGCCCCGCTCAAGGGTGTATTGGCCACAACTGCGCCATCCCAATACACGGCTGCGCTTTCCGGATCGGGGGTCCAGGGATAGATCAATGGGATGCTGCAACTGGCGAGGATGCGCTGCAAGGTGATGCCGGGGATGACGTCCTGGCGCATCTGACCGCTCTTACGATTTCGTAGTGGCCGATTGCTAAAAGTGACTCGCTCCCCGCTGCGCACATTGGTGGCATTGATCAAAAGAATCTTGTCGCTTTGGGCGATCTTTTCGGGCTGAAGCTTGAACTTTACTTGCAGGGTGTCCATCAGCGGCCCGGTGTCCAACAGGTTGTTCCATCGGCCGATCAACCATTCGCTCAACCAGCGCGGGCCGATGGGCAAAGGCAGCCAGGAATCCTGAGGCGGCGGAGAGGTGGACAGATTGTGCGGCACTTTGTTCAGTTTCACCCCAATGAACTGACGCAGCACCAGGTTCGAAATCCAGCGTGACAGCCGGCGCATGCCCGGGGGTAGCCCTTGAATGTCATGTTCACGCAGATTGCGCCACACTTGCTCGAGTTCCTCGGCGCTCATCCCCTGGACGATGGCCGCGCCGTTCACTGCTCCGATGGATGTGCCAACGACAATATCCGGCGACCAGGCGCCGCGATGCAGCTGGTCAACGCCCGGCTTTTCGGTGTTGCTCAAGTAACGATAGACCCCGGCGTGGAAGGCCCCGCGCCCACCGCCCCCTGAGAGGATTAACGTGCGTACCGGTCGTATTGCTGCGCCTGATGTGTTCATTTGTTCAGCGCTTCCAACGCCAGGCGCTTCATGTGCGCCAGGATGGCAGAAATACCATTGAGCCGCTGGTAGGACAGCACTTTATCCAGCCCCATCTGCTGATAGAAATCCCCTGGCACGCTCAACACCTGTTCTGGGGTGGCTTCGCGCAGGCCTTCGCCCATGATCGCGGCATAGCCGCGCACGGTGGGCGATTCGTCGGGCACGTCGAAGTAGAATGTCATCCTGCCGTTTTGTGTTTCGGCGTGGACATACACGGGCGTCATGCATTCTGGGACAAATTCCATCTGGCTGCGATCCTGTTGCAGCCAATCTGGAAGGGCGGGCATCTGCTGGGCGAACTGCAACAATAATTCGAGTTTCTCGCGCCCTTCGCTGAGCTGGAAGTCTTCGATGATCTCCTTGAGCCTTGCAGGCATTTCACCAACGGTTTTTTCCATAGCGCAACAACCTCTTCACAATTTCAGTACACTTGTGTCAACACCTCAAACGTATTGTTCACAATATTCGGATCGTTTTCATTGGCGCGGATGTCGAATGTGCTCCGCTGCTCACCAGGCACAGGCAGCGATAAGACCACAATGTTCATTTGCAACGTACCTCCCGCAGGCAGATCCCCAAGCTCGCATACAACCTCGCCTAGCTCTGGGCTGCAGGTAACGGGGACGATGGCCGCTAACGGCGTGGAGGCGGTGTATGTGATAAAGGCGACATCCGGGGGCTTGCTAAATTCCAGGATCACGCTGCTCGCCCTGGCTGGACCGGTATTAGTGATCCCCAGGGTGTAGGTCATCAGCGTGGCCACAGTGATGGTTGGGGGCGCGCTGGCCTGTAATACCAGGTCGGCCAGCGGCAGGATCGCGGTGGTGTCGGTGGCGGTTTTGTTGTTTTCGCCAGGGTCGATTGGCGAGGTGATCGAAGCGGTGTTGCTAAGCGTGCCTTGCGCATCCGGCCGTAGCGTGGCGTTGACGACCACATTTGCAGTCCCACCTGGAGGCAGGCTCAGCAAAGTGTTGACGTTCCCAGCTCGTGGGCCGGTGACAGAACAACTGCCTCCGACGGATGCGGTGCAAGTCCAGGAGATAGCCGTCAATTCCCCCGGGAAATTATCGATCAGATTGACGCCGCTTACCAGGCTGGGGCCGGCATTGCTTACCTGGATGGTGTAGACCAGCGACTGGCCCGGCAGGATCGTGGTTCGGCCATCGCTTTTGCTCAAAGACAGGCTGACGCGCGGAGTCAGGTTGTCCACATCGACGGCCTGGTTGTCGATTGGGTTAGATTCGATCACCCCGACCTCTGGGCTTACCTGAACATTGAGGGCGACCTGCCCGCTGGCGCTGGCGGGAATTTGCGCGTTGAGCGTGATGGTGGCCTGGCTGCCTGCTGCCAGGTCTAACCTGGCATTGACATTGCCGATGCCGTTCGGGGTCAGGCAGCGTGAATTAGAGGCGGCAGCGCAAGTCCAGTTGCCATTGACCAGCGCAGGAGGCAGCACTGCAACAACCTGGACGTTATTGGCGATAATCGGCCCGCGGTTGTTCACTACGATGGAATAAGAGGTGGTCGTTCCCGGTATGGAGGACGCTCGCCCATTGCTGATGCTCACGTTCAGATCTACATAGCGGATTTGTTGTGTAGGGGTCAGCGTAGGCGGCAGTGGTGTGAAGGTCAAAATGACGATCGGGGTGCGCGTGGGAGGGTTCAGCGGGTCCGGGTCATTGGCGTCGTCAAGACCATCGCCATCGGTATCGCGCTTCAATGGATTGAAGCCTCGATCTACCTCAAATCCATCGAGCAACGTATCGCCATCGGTATCGGGATTGAGCGGGTTGGTTTGCCAGGTGTTGACTTCGGCTCCATCATCCAGGTCATCGCGGTCGGTATCGGGATCGTCTGGATTTGTCCCGGCGAGTATCTCCAGATTATTTGCCAAGCCGTCCCGATCGTCGTCATCGTTGGCCCACAAGGCGGTAGCCGTGGCGGCTTGCTGCGTCGCCTGATTCGCCTGGGAAAGCGCCGATGCAGTCTGTGTGGCAACCTGGGCGGCCTGAAAGGTCGCCTGAACGATGGTCGCCTGGACGGCTTCTGCTGTCCTGCGGCTGGCTCTGGCAGGCGCTGTGACCTGATTCACCAGCAGTAATAAAAGGCAGGCCAGCACCACGCACAGCGTTGCCAGCCCAATCGGCGCCCAGGGCGGGATCAGCGCTTTGCTGATGTATTCGCCGGAGTGCGTTTGTAGCTGCCCGGTCGGCACGTTGATATGGGTTTTGAAGGGGTGGGTGGTTTCGCTGCCGAACCAGCGCGGCTGTAGCAGCGCCGGTCGGTATTCGACTACGGCGGATTTGCCAGGCGGGATGGTCACCCGTACCTGGGGCGGTTCGAAAACCAGATTGTGCAAACGATCTTCCCATAGAACGGTGTAGGTCTCTGGGACGTTGCCGCGGTTCTGGATCAACACTTGCCCTACCTGCCCGGAGCGCACCTGGCGGGGTTGCATTTCGCTGTAAAACTCGGAAAATGCAGCTACGGTAAGCTGGACACGCAATTCCACGTACTCGCTGGGGGCGTTTTGGCTGGCAATACGCAGCACGATCTGATACCGTCCGGCGCGCCCTGCGGAGGTGCGCGGCGGACGCAAGGAAACCGTAATGGCGCGGTCGCCGCCTGCAGGGAGGCTCACGGGGTGCGGCGGCAAGGTTATCCACTCTGGCGGCACGCCCTGCATTGTGATATGGAAAGTGTCCTTTTGAGGGCCTCGATTGAACAACTGGAGGGTGAAATTGGCGCTGTTGCCAGGTATCACAGCCAGGTCCGGCGGATCGACGGTGGCCCCAACCCAACCGCGCAGACTCTGGCTTATCTGGGCTGCGTCGATCGATCGCCCATCTGCGGCCATGAACACCGCCATGGTTTCTGGCAAGTGTTTTGCCGGGCGAGTGGCTTCTGCCACAAAGGCGCGCGTGGTTTGGGCCTGCCCGGCGCGCTCCAGCCGCAACCACACCTCGCCGATGCGCAGATTCTCGCCTGGCATCCAGATTTTCGCTTCCCCCGGGGGCAGACGCTGCTCCTCGATAAAAGTGCCGTTAGTGCTGTGCAGGTCCGTGACGGTGTAACTGGCGCCGTCGAAATCCAGACGAGCGTGGTGGCGCGAAATCCCCGGCTGGTCGATGACAATGTCGTTATCTGCCCCGCGACCGATGGTCATGACCCCGGCTTTTAGTTCCAGACTCCAGGGTTCTTTGCCCGGTTCCAGAATGTGGAGCAGGTCCGGCTTCGGCGCTTCTGCAGGCGGCGCTTCGGGGGCGCTCTGAGCGGGCGGTTGTAGCGGGCTGAACAAAGGATCGCTCAAGCTCTCCTGGAGCGGCGAGAGAAGACTGGATAACTGTTTTAACCCGATGGGGGTCGAGTCGATCGCCATCGCCGCGGGCAAGGCCGCTTGTAGCGCTTCCCCGAGTGCGGCGACGTCAGGGAAACGACGGCTTGGGCTTAGCTCCAGGCATGTGATGATAATTTGTTCCAGCTCTGCAGGCAGATCGGCGCGCAGGTCGCGAGGATTTGGCAACGGAAAACCCGTTGGGGAGCGTCCGGTGACCAGCTCGAACAGCAGCACTCCTGCAGCGTAAATATCTGCGCTGTTCGTGATCCGTTTTTGGGTGGAAAACTCTGGCGGCTGGTATGGGGAGGCAGGTAAAGCTTCTGGATGCTCTGGGTGAACAAAACCCATCTGCGTCAGCACCGGCTGATAGGGCAGGTTTGTCGAGGCTTCTTTGCGCAGGCTCACGTGGCTGGGTCGCAAATCGCCGTGGATCAGGCTGCGCGTGTGCGCGTAATCCAATGCCTGGGCGACTTCGATGCAGAGCTGTACCGCCTCGCCAAGAGATATCCAACTTGCCGAATTCCGCAGTGTATCCAGCAGGTTTGCCAGGTTTGCTCCGGGGATGAACTCGGAGACAATGAAGATAAGCCCCTGCGCCTGGCCAGAGTCAAAAATCCGCGCAATACCGGGATGGCGAAAGCGCGCCATGGCTCGAGCGGTTTGCAAGACATACTCCCCTTGCTGATCTTGCGCTGCCCAGGTCGGCTCAAGGGAATGGAAGCTGACCGTGCGGTCGAATTTTGCGTCGTAAGCCTTGTAGAGCCAGCCCCACCGTTCCTGGCTCAGAGGGACCACAATATTGTAATGCTCGATCGTCTTGCCGATCAGGTCCGACATCTGCTTCTCCTCCATCGTGAACCGCTAGACCGCCTGACGGCGCGGCGGTCTTGTCAGCGCATAGACGAATGCTCAGGGCGCCAGGTTCCATAGAATGTTCAAGAAAGCGCGTTGACCTTTGTTCGACATCCCGGATGGACCGACATCGAATCCCCACAGGAGAAAGCGAGAGGATTCCATAATGATCGGGAAATGGTCGTTATCGTTGTGTTGTCTGCCGATGGTTGATACCTGGGCAATCGGCCCTGGCAAGTAAACCGCCACAAAGGGACTATTGGCATCGTACAGCTTGATGATCTGGTCTGCAGGTATGCTAACGCTGTTTGGGAAATTCCAATATGCCGCTGCTGGGTCCACCACATAAATATCATTGGTACTGCCCACCCAGCTTTGACCCCAGTTAATGAATAAGCCCAGGGCCTGAAAGTACAGGCTACCTCCACGTCCAAGCCCTACGATCGGCTTACCCGCTGCGGAGATATATTGAGCTTGCGTCTCGCTGGCATCGCCCCAGGGCGCGTTTTGGTAATCGCTGGCATTCCCCGTCTCCGGTCCGATCAAGATTAGCTTGTATAGACCAAAGTTGGTGCCGAAGATGCTCCCCATAGGGACGAGATCTACCACGTAACCTTGCGATTGGAGAAAAGATCGATAGTCATTCGCAGTGCTTGTGTCACTCGAATGAATATAGGCGACCCGCCGCAGCGCCTGGGCCGTCAGGGTGGCTGATTGCGCCTGGCCGGTCTGTTGGGCGGCGATGGCGGTGAGCGCAACGGCAGTCTGCTGGGCAGCAGATTGGGCTGCCGAGGTTTGGGCCGCGGCAGTCTGCGCCAGCCCGGCCTGTAACGTGGCCTGCTGAGCCTGCGCGGTTTGTGCTGCTCCTGCTTCAAGGGTCGCTTGTTGCGCCTGGGCGGTCAGTGCAACCGCAGTCTGCGCCTCGAGCACAATGGAGGTCTGGGTTGCCGCTCCTGCAGTCGCCTGGGCGATGCCGGTGGCTGTAGCAGCTTCGAGTGTGGCCTGATTAGCGCCTTCCAGGGCAATCGCAGTCTGAGTTCCGGCGGTGTTTGTGAGTTGCAGCGCGGCGACCTGGGTCTGAGAGATTTGCGCGGTTTGGGTGGCGTTCCTGCCTCCAGCGATCCCGCCGCCAAACACCAGGCCGGAGAGCAGGAAAGTCGCTCCTGCAAGCGCCAGACACAACACCAGCAACACCGGAATGGCCCAAGTCGGTATAGTGGGCGGGCTGACCACTTCCCCAGCATGCACTTGCGGCCTTCCTGAGGAGGGGTGCACCTGGGCGCTGAAACTATAGATTTTCTCACCGCCAAACCAGTTAGCCTGGCGGGGTTCGGCGCGAAATTCGGCCACCACCTCCTGCCCGGGCACCAGGTTGACCTGCAAGGTGGGTGGGGTGATCTCCAGCGCCTGGCTGGGAACCTGCCAGCTTAGGGTGTAGGTATCTGGCGCTTCGCCTAAATTGCGAATGGTCACTCTTCCAATTTGCCCGGCTTTGATGCGCGCAGGATGCATCTCGCTGGTGAAGGCCCGGGCGATTTGCGCCTGTCGCGTTGCTTCGGCGGGCGCAGGCCCACGCTGAGTCTGCGCCGCAGCAACGCGCGTCTCCGCAGCCAGGGTGGGTCCGAGGCCGGGGATGATCGGCTGCCCGGCGCGCAGCAGGCGGAGATAGGTATCACCAATGCGCACCGCCAGTTCCGGATTCCAGGACTTTGACACTCCTGGGGTCAGTCGTGTAGCGCCCAGATAGGTGCCATTGGTGCTGTTCAAGTCGGTGATGCGATAGTTCTGGCCGTCAAAGTCGATACGCGCATGGCGCCGGGAGGATTTTGGATCGTCCAGCGGCAACTCGCAATCCGGATCACGTCCGATTGTCATGCTGGGGTGTTGGATGACGACTGCCCGGCTGGTTTGGTCGGGAGCCAGGATTTGAATGCGATCCTGGTTCAGATCTGAGGCAGGGTTAGATGCAGGCGGCGCATTAAAGGCGCCTAAAATCGACGCCCCGCGCAGTTCGATCAGGCTGTTTTGGTATTGAGTGAGCAGGCTGATATTGGCCTGGGCGCCCGCCGGCGCGGACATTACCTGTGAGGCGTCAGGAAGGGTTGCCTTCAGCGCATCTGCCAGCTCTGCGGCGCTCTGGTAGCGCCGGGCTGGATCCTTTTGAATGGCTTTTAGAATCACCTGACCCAATTCTGGGGGGATTTCAGGACGGATGGCGAGAGGATCTGGCGGAGGAGTCTGTACGTGATACTGGATCGCCTCGGACAGGTTGCGCGCCAGGAAGGGTAAGCGACCAGTCGCCAGCTCGAAGAGCAAGATTCCCAGAGAGTAAACGTCACTGCGCGGATCGGATGGACGTCCCATTGCCTGCTCAGGCGACATGTAGGCCGGGGTGCCCATAGAAGAACTGTCCTGCGTGGTCAGCCCGCCTTGCGCCAGTTTTGCCAGGCCAAGGTCGGTGATGACCGGGCGATAGGGTAACCCGTCGGACGGCTCTGGTTCTATCATGATGTTGCCCGGCTTCAAATCTCGATGTAAGACGCCCTGTTTGTGGGCATAATCCAGCGCCAACGCCACCTGACGGATCAGGTTCACCGCTTCTGGCAAGGGAATCCACCGATTTTGGGCGCGCAGGTCGCGCAGCATTTTCTCCAGATTATCGCCAGGGATGAATTTCATCACGATGTACAGCAACCCGCGATCCTGGCCAAAATCATAGACCTGAACGATTCCTGGATGATCCATGCGCGCTGCGGTGCGCGCTTCCTGAAGGAAACGCTCCTGAAAATCAGACTGATGGGCAAAGGTTTCGTGCATTACCTTGATCGCCACATCGCGCTGCAATGTGGCGTCATTTGCCAGGTACACCGCTCCCATGCCGCCTTCGCCCAACAAGCGGGTGATCTGGTAGCGATTCAGCATCCGACCGACCAGGTTCTCCATACAGGACCTTCCTTCCGACTGAAATCGAGTAAAGTATAATCGATTTTTGGGCGTCTTGTCGGCGGCGGAATGACGTATAAACCGGATGCTCCGCTTTCAGGTGTGCAGCTTTTGCGATAACCGATCAAGAAGCGCCGATCAGTACTGATCGGCGCTCGCGGTTGTAATTGGCTCAGAGGGAATGCCTGCACTCAGCGCGGCCGGCGCGGCCAGAACATCGGGGTGCGCTCTTTGTATTCGCGGTACGACTCTCCGAAGCGGATTTCCAGCTCGCGTTCTTCATAAACTTTCAAGAATACCAGTATCGCCGGGCTGACCACAACTAAGACCCAGATCAAGAATAATCCAGATTGCAGCCATATGCCAAGCCCTACCAGGAAGGCCAGCGCTGACAAGATCATTGGGTTGCGCGTCCAGGCGTAGATCCACTCGGTGACCAGCATGCGCGTTAACGCCGCCGCGAAAGGCAGCCCGAGACCTTTGAGCAGCAGATTGACAACAACCAGCACGATGACCAGACCGCTGAGGAACATGACGCCCGGCCCAAGCCAATAGGGCAGCTCAAAGGGCAGCGTCAGCCACTGCAAACCCAGGCGTACGGCAGAGATCAAGGCGCAGCCAAAAGAAGCGGCCATGACATAATGAACGACCAGGGTCACCCGCTGGGCCTGGGTTGGGGTGGGTTGGCGATCGAGCAGCCGCCGACCGATAAGCACCAAAGGCACGATCAGCAATACACCTCCAATGGCGATCAGGATGTCCAGCCAGAAACTGAGCTGGGCATCAGCCAGCCCCAACCAGGCTGCCCAGCAAAGAAGCATGCCTGCCAGATTGGCCCAGCCTCTGCGAAAATCCTGGGCGTTATCGGATTGGGAGGGGGATACATCGCTTGTCGTGCTCATCTCACACCTCCGCACTTGGTTCCAGGAGTGAAGTCAACGGCGCTGATGACCCGGAAACCGGGTTGGCTCCTGGATGGATTAATTCTTCCACTCCGCCAGCATCTTCTGCGCGATGGCCGGCCCCTGCACGCCGGCTGCAGGCCCCTGAAGCGCATCCAGTAAAGGCTGCAAATACAAGCGCGTGTGGCGAGAGGGCATGGCATGTAGAGAGTGATAGACCGCCTGGCGGAAGGGCTCGGTCATTGGCCGCCGTATCAAGGCGCGCAAGATAAATGGAATTGCCTGGGCGTCCAGGTTGGCGAGCACGCTGGCGGTGGCCCAACGGACGGCGGGGTGCTCGTCGTGAAGCCCTTCCACCAGTGTTTCGAGGCCGCGCGGGTTGCCAATTTGTCCCAGGGCGCGCGCGGCATGCCAGCGGACATGACTGTCTGGATGATTCAGAGCGTTGACCAGGGTATCTGCCACAGTAGAGCCCAGATCACGCAGGGCGCGGCTGGCGGCGCGATGCAACTCGCCATGTCCCTCGGCCAATGCGAGCAGCAGAGGCGGACCGCACTGCGGATCGTCGATTGCTGCAAGGGCTTCTACTGCCAGGATCGACCAATCTCCAGCAGGCCCACGGCGTTTGAGAGGAACCTGCGTGGAGTGTTGGATGATCTGCTCCAGAACTGGCAGCGCGCGTTTGTCGCCGCGCAAGCCCAACAGGCAGGCGGCGGCTTTCTGGATAGGGCCTTCTGCCTCGAGCGCCTGCAACAGAATGCGCTGTTTGAGCGCCCGTTCTGATTCGATGTAGTCGGTGGTAAAGGCTTCGATGATCGCCCGGGCACCTGCCCCCTGAACCGGTTCTTGCCAGCTCAGGGGCTGAGGAGGAGACTTTTCTGCCTGCGTCCAATCCCCCCATGCTCCCAGAGCCAGCCAGGTCAGAAGACACCGCCAGATCTGCTCGTCTCCGGTTTCATGGAGGGCAGTCTGCATCAGTGTGCGCAGGTCGCGAATTGATGAGGTGAGGTAACTCATCACGGTGCTGGCGGCTTTCAGATCGCCGTTGGCGGCGCTCTTTAGCTTCTTCGTTTCGGCGGAAATTCGCCCAGGCGGGATGAAATCCACTTTTGGATCGAGCGCCTCGTCCCCGATGGATGCAAAGACATCATCTTCGCTCAGGTACAGGTTGGTCTTCATTGCATTACCTCCGATATTCGATCCAGTACATCCGGCAAGAAGATCTTCTTTTTGGGGCACGCTGGTAGAGGCGGCCAGCTTCCGGGCGAGGTGGTTAGAGGCAGCGACGAAGCCTGGAAGCCGGCTCCCCCGATGCGGCAAGGCCAAGCGAAAGCTCACATGCACCTATCTATACAATACAAAAATTTATTAACAAAGTCAAGAGGGCGAAGGGGATTTTCGCGTATTTGGCGCTAGCTGCCTGTAATTTTCCTTTAATGCGACCAGATAGATCAAATATGCTATACTGCAACTGTTGATGGATACTCCTTACTGGTTGCGCCAAATCTGGCATTTGGGTTGTCAATCGAAGTGAGGCGAGCGAGGATAGAAAGGCAGTGGATGATGATTTTTGATGATTGGTGGTCAAAATCCAGGCAGATTGTGATCTTCCTTTTGCCGGTCATTGGCCTGACAGCGATCCTGGTTGGCTGTGTGTCCCAACAGAGCCCCGCAGTCACGCAACCGCTGGCGTCGGGCGCTGGCGCTCCACCCAAGACTGCGCCAACGCCAACCGAGCTGGAGAGCTCTCCGTCCCTTCCTTCGCCAACATTGGTAGTCGAACCAACCACGTCAACCGGGCAGCCTGGCGTCACCGAACCATCGGCCGGACAGCCGGCGCCGCCGCCAATGCCTATCTGCGGCGAGGGGCTTATGCCCACACGACCGGATATGGAGGGGCCGTATTTTTTGGCCGGATCGCCTGAGAAAGCTTCGCTCATCGAGCCTGGCATGGGCGGCACGCCCTTGATCATCCGGGGTTACGTCATCAGTGTTACCTGCCGCCCAATTGCGGGCGCCAGACTGGAATTCTGGCAGGCGGATGCGAATGGCGAATATGATCTACAGGGCTATCGCCTGCGCGGACATGTTTTTTCTGACGAGACGGGGTTCTATCAAATTGAGACCATCCTGCCTGCGCCATATGAGTCCAGGCCCAGACATATTCATGTCAAGGTGATCCCCATGGGATTGCCTGAATTGACGACGCAGCTTTATTTTCCTGAAGACTCCCCTTATCCTGAGCTGACGGTCAAGTTGAGCGATGGCCCTGAAGGGATGATAGCCGATTTTACCTTTGTGCTGGCCATCGAATGATCGATTGATGTTACGATCCTTAGTGGGCAATCCGATGGGCAAACTCGGCCAGGGCGATGTGTTCGGGGATGTCTTGCAGAAATGCGTTGCGCATAGCCATGTCATTGATGAGGGCCGCACGGGCGTACATCTCTTCAATGGCTTGTTCAGCCCACTGGGCGGCGCGGGCATCGTTGCAGGCATGCAGTATTTCGCAGCAACGCAGGTAGACGCGAAGCTTCAGGCTACGGGCGAACTGTGGGTCGCCTTGGGCTTTTGCCAGCATGTTTTCGATCATGTCCAGCGCCCGCGTCTGGCCTGTTGCGCTATCGACATGCAGCGTGATACAGGCCAGTCCGACCAATGCCTGGGCGGCAATAGCCGGGTTATCGAGATCCTTGAGGATCGTTTGCGCCCGGAGGTAGGCATTTCGGGCATCCTCAAGCCGCCCGGCGACGAGCAGCGCATCTCCTAGCAAGGCCAGGGCGGATGCCTGCTGAGAGCGCGAGCCCAGTTCTTGGGCATAGTTAAACGATTGTTCCGCGCACCCAATTGCCTGGGTCGGATTCCCTAGTGCTAACGCGATGCGTCCAAGGATGTCTTCCAGGATCGCCTCTCCGCGGCAGTAGCCGATATCCTGCGATAAAGCCAGCGCCCGCCGGACGTTTTCCTCGGCTTGAGGATACAGACCAGTTTCGCGAAAAGCGTCGCTCAGATTGATCAGGGCAATTGCTTCCCCAATCCGGTCGCTCACCTCGATACAAAGCGTTAGCGCGTGTTCAGCAAAGATGCGCGCTTCGGCATATTGCCCCAGGGCCAGGTGCGCCTCGCTCAGATTGGTCAGCAACACTCCTTCTCCGATTCGGTCGCCGATCCGATGAACGATTTCGAGCGCATCGTGATAGGCCTGGATGGATTTGGAAAATTCACCCAATGCGCTTAAGACGATTCCGGTGTTGTTGAGCACTGACCATTCACGTCGCAAGTCGCCGCCCTGGCGGGCTAACTTCAATGCTTTTTCCAGGTGCGTCATCGCCATAGCGTGATTGCTCTCTCCCCAACTCAACGTGCCAAGAAGTTCCTGGGCGCGGGCTTCGCCGGCTAAATATCCCTGCTCTCGGGCGATTTGTTCGGCGTATTCGAGTTGCTGGCGGCAGATCGAGGGTGCATCGCCGCGCAGATTGGCCGCTCGCGCCCAAAGCAAATGGGCGTCGACGCGCAAAGAGGGGTATGCTTCCTGGATCAGAGGGTTGGATTGGAGCAAATCGATCAGGCTTCTGGCCTCTTGGATGGCGGTGGTGTAATCGCTGACATCCAGAGCCAATTTACTTCGCCGCAGGGCGATTTCTGCGCTCTTGTGCTGGCGATCGGGCAACTTTTCGGCCAGCTTGGTGAGTTCAGCCAGATCGGCGCGCTGAAGGTCGCGTTGCCCCATCAGATCGTAAATGCGCTCGCGGATTGCGAGCTGGGTGAAGCGGTCGGCATCTTGTTCTGGGCTGACCAGCGTCAGGCCGCGCTGGACGTAATCCAAGGCTGTCTGATTGGCGTAGATGGCGGCGGCTTGCTCGGCTGCAATGCGTAAGTACCTGATAGCTTTTTCTGGCGATTCCGCACGCTCGAAATGGTGCGCCAACTGAGCGGCGATTTCATCTGCCTGGTCGGCGTATAGCGCTTCGAGGGTGGTCCCAACCGCCTCGTGAAGATACGATGCCTCAACGGGATCTAGAGAGCTATAAAGATAACGCTGGAAGAGATGGTGGGCAAACCGGTAGCGTGAAATGCGCTGTTGGCCGACGCGACGGACTTCCTGTCCCTCGACCAACTGGTAAGTTTTCTGCAGGGTTCCGCTGAGGTGTTGGACCTGCTGACGCACGTCTGTTTTGTTCAGCATGGCAATCACTTCGGCGGTGAACTCGACGCCTTCCACGGATGCGGTGGTTAAATCCTGACGCAGCTCATCTTCCAGACTACGAATGCGCCCGGCAATAACCCCCTCGACGCGAGCAGGCAGGTGATCCCAGTCTGGCGAGTGAACAATAACCCATCTTCCCTGAGCGTCTTTTGCCAGGATGCCGCGCTCTTGAAAATCACGTAGCAACTCGACCGTGAACAAGGGATGCCCCTGGGTGTGGTTGTAGAGTTTGCGGCGAAATTCCGCATCGAGGCGGTTGGGTTCTCTGTCCAGATAGGCATCGACAAAGGCGCGCCGGCTGGCAACATCGGTGCGGTTGAGATCGAGCACAATATCGCCGCGGTAGCGCTTCAGTTCATCGGTGATCTTGGCAAGAGAAATGCCCTCATCACTCAGAGACGTGTTGACCTCGTGAGGGCGGTATGTGCCGATGATCATCAAACGAGAGCTTTCCAGCCTGCGGCTGAGCCGAAAGAGCAGATCGAGCGACCCGCTATCAGCCCAATGCAGGTCTTCGATGATCAACACAAGCGGCGATTGTTGGGTGAGCCTGGAAATTACATTGCTATATTGTTCGAAAAGCTGATCCTGATTTAGCCTGGCGGCTGCCACCAGAGCTGTTCCTCGATCCTTGCGAGTCAGGCGGTTGGCGAATTTTGCTTTCAGCCCGGTCTTGTCGAACAAGAATTTGCCTGTTTTTAGCGCCAGGCCGCTTCCTGGGATGAAGGTAGTGACCAAATCGGGGCCGAACTCGAGCAGCGCTTCCATCGTGAAATTCACCAGCTTGCCCACGCGAGTTGTGTTTTCGGTGGAGATCGCTCGCCGTATTGGCTGAGACTCACTGCCGGCCAGCACGGTGAGGATCTCTCGAAAGGGGGCGTAGGGCAACTCGCTGCCCATCTGCGGATCGCAAATGCCGGCGGCGGCGATGATCTCTCTGTGTTGCGCCTGAGCCTGATGGGCAAACTCGACTGCCAATACAGATTTGCCTGCCCCGGCATCACCGGAAAGCAGGCAAATCTGACCGTGTCCTTGCAGCGCCAGATCTAGAAAAGCGCCCAGTCGCGCCAGTTCCGCATCGCGGGCGACAAAGTGCTCAATCATGACGATAGGCAGTCTCGATAAAGGACTGCTCAGCCAACTGCGTTGAAGGATATCGGATATGTGCGCAGTTGTGGCTCAGGTCAATCAAGCTGGTTAGGTGTGCCGGTGGTGCGATTGTCTCCGGTTACTGTCGGGGGAGTCATCGATGAGAGCGTAGTCGCAGCAGTAGCGCCGAGTGCGTTGGGCGCTATGGTCTGGACAGTCCAGCTATCGCCCAGGCTCAGCAACACTCTGCTGATCTGCCCCGGCCCAAGAGTGACGACCTTGCGCTCAGATTTTCCTGGGTTTGAGATCAAAATCTCTAAAGCGCTCGATGAGGTGTTCTTGAAAGTCATCGTTCCGACCTGGTTAGTGCTCATTGGTTTCTCCTGTTGTGAAAATATGATTGATCGATAGATGCCCTCCAGGTTCGGGTCTGAGGCGCGTGGCTCGGCGGCTTTTGGACATCTTCCCTTGCGGGTTTTGGGTTCCCTTCGCAACTCGTGTCTATTGGGGCAGGCAGTCGGCGAATAAATTCATTATAGCATGAATAACGAATTATAGGGTAGAAAATATCCAAAAAACTGTGGAAGGATTGAGGACAGGCGAAGCCCATCGAAAGGACGGGCTTCGCCTAAGAGATAGCCGCTGAAAAGCGGGGCGTTCGATCAGGCGTGCTCTTCTATGGGCCGGTTGTTGTCGAACAAAGTGTGTAGTATTCGCATTTGCTCTGGCGTGATCCCCAGAGTCTCCAAAGAAGCGATATCACCGCGCAGGATAGCGCGTCCTAATTCAGATTGGCTCCACACTTTCAGGTCTTCCTCGATTGGAGAGCCGATGCAGTCGTCGCGTATGATGCGACCATCTGCCATCATCAGCACCCGATGGGTTTGACGAGCAACGTTTAGATCATGGGTGACCACAACAATAGTGGTACCCTGGCTTCGGTTTAACTCATTGATCAAAGCCATCAGTTCGTTACCCGAGACGGAATCCAGGTTGCCGGTTGGCTCATCCGCCAGTATCAGCGGCGGGTTATTGGCAAGCGCGCGAGCGATCGCGACGCGTTGGCGCTGTCCACCGGAAAGCTGGCTGGGCAGATGCTTCATGCGATCGCCAAGCCCAACCAGTTCGAGCAACTCTTTAGCGCGCTTGCGCCGGGCGCTGCTTCCCAAATATCCCATCATTGGCACTTCTACGTTCTCCAACGAGTTCAACGTCGGTAGCAGGTTGTGAAGCTGGAAGACAAAGCCTACCGTGCGGCCACGGAAGTTATCGTAGTTGCGGATTTTTGACAGGTCTTGCCCGTTCACGAAGACCTTGCCGCTGGTGGGCCGGTCCAGGGCGCCCAGCACATTGAGCAAAGTGCTTTTGCCGCTCCCGCTGGGCCCCATCACGGCTACAAGCTCGCCCGGGGCAATGGTCAGGTTGATGCGATCGAGGGCGCGGATTTGTTCCCCGTCGCCATAGACGCGGCATAAATCCTGTGTCTCGATCATCCATTTAGACTCGGTCATGGACAACGCTCCGGTAACTATTCGCCAACCTCGATATCCACAAAAGCCGTCATACCCCAGCGCAGCAATTCTGGTAGTTTTTCTGGTATGATCACGACGGTGTAGTTTACCCCAGAGCCTTCCGAGGCTTTTGGGGCGATGCTCTTTACCACTCCCTGGACTTCCACGCCAGGCAGAGCGTCGAAGGTTACAACGACGGGATTGCCCACTTTCACCCTGGCAGCGTCGATCTCGTTCAGATCGGTGGTTTCGATCTGGAGATCGGCAAGATCGGCGATCACCATGACCGGAATACCCGGGTTGATCCATTCACCCAGGCGTACATTGACCTCGCTGATCGTGCCCGAGAAGGGGGCGCGCAGTTCCAGATCCTCCAGTTTAGCCTGAGCGGCGCTCAGGGCAGCATGGGCGTTTTCCAGCCGGGCTTGAGCGACGGCCAGTTCTTCGGGATCGGGGCCATCTTTCCAGGTGGCGTAATCATCGAGAGCTTTTTGCAAATTGGCCTGTGCAACTGCCAGCTCGGTCTCGTATTGCAAGCGCTTGACCGCAGCGTTATAGTCGGCCTGGGCATCGTCATAGTCTTCCTTGCGATCTTTGCGCGTCGCATCATTTTCCGGATAGTATTTATACGGTAAAAAGGCAGCATAAGCTGCATCCAGGCGCTGTTTGGCCCATGCCAGGGCCTCAGCAGTGCTCATCTTGGCCTGGGCTTGCGGGGGCGTGAAGTTATCGAGCTGGTAACGGGCATCACGCACCACCTTTTCATACAAGGCGATCGCTTCCAGGGCTTGCGTTTTAGCGGTTTCGGCGTTCTTGTACAGATCATCTAGCGCTTTTTGCGCTGCAGCGACCTCTAATTTTGCCGCAGTGATCGCCGCGTTCAGGTCTTCTTCGCCTTTCAGGCGCAACAAGACTTCGCCTTGCTGCACCTGGTCGCCCTCAGCCACCAAAACCTGTTCCACCACTCCCGGAATGGTCACGCTCAATCGAGAATACCGACCAGGAACGACTTTGCCAGTGGCGCTTACCACGGGCTTTACGTCTTCCAGGGTTTCAGGCTCTGGCGTGGGTGTGGCCTGCTGCGACAGCCCAGAGCACGCCGTCAATAGAAGCCCTGCCAGCAAGAGCAGGATCAGCAACTGATAGCCTCGTTTTTTCATCATGGATGCGCCTCCAAAAAATGATTTCCAATTTGTGCTAATGGTTCAGATGATATTACTCGTATCTCAGCGCTTCTACCGGCTGGAGCTGAGTGGCGCGGAAAGCCGGATATAGCCCACCCAACAGTCCCAAAGAGAGCGCTACCAGGATCGCTTGGGCGAAAATCTCCACAGTCCAACGGGGACTCAATACCTGGCCCACCCAGGGGGCAAGCGAAATCAGCCAAATCATCGCGAATGCCACCCCAATGCCTGTGAATCCGCCCAGTAATCCAAGCAGCAGCGCCTCACGCAGAACCATTCCCAACACGCGCCGTCTGCGCCATCCCAGGGCTCGCAGCACGCCAATCTCTCGGGTGCGCTCGAAAACCGACATTAGCATCGTGTTCAGCACCCCCACGCCGCCTACCAGGATCGCCAGTAAGGAGATCGAGCTTATCACCGCCCCGGAGGCCTGCATATCTGGCAATTGATTGACAAACTCGCCAGCCAGCGCCGCGTGGACTTCAGGGAACTGTTCATTGATCCGCTCTACTATTTCGGGGGCCTGGCTGGGGTCTTTCAGTCGAACAGCCAGTAGCGTGGCCTTGCGCGGTCGTCCCATGAACGCCTGGGCATCGCGCAGCGTCATAATTGCTCCAAGTTCCTGCCAACTGACTTTAGACTCATAGATCCCGACGATGCTGTAGCGATGCCCGCTCAACTCGATCGTGTCGCCTACCTGTTTGTTCAACACCTCAGCAACGCTGCGACCCAAGAGCACCTGGTGGTTGGTGGAAAGCGTCTCGCCTTGAGTGATTTTGACCTGCTGGATCAAAAAGCTGCGAGGTTCATAGCCCATGATGATGAGAAAGCCGCCGGTTTCTGGCAGTACAGTGGCGGTAAACATCATGCCATTTACGTCTTGTACTTCGGGCAGGGCGGCAATCTTGACGGCCACGCGCTCGTCGATTGCGCTCAGCGAAGTATCAGCGATGTCCGCCTGGCGTAGCATAATCTGTGCTTCGCCGCTGAACATGCTTGTCATCTGATCCGCGGCGCCCAGCATCGCGGCCTGAATGGCAATGATTGCGCCGACGGTCAATCCGATCACGACCATGGTGAGAATGGTCCTTGTAGAGCGCTGCCAAAGTCCTTGAATGGCCATGCCGCCGATTGGCAGGCGGCGAAGCTTTTTCCCGCTGCTTCCGCCTTCGTAGCGCAGGGCTTCGATGGGTGTCAATTGCGAGGCGCGCCAGGCAGGGTAAAGCCCCCCGATAAGCCCAAGGAGAATGACCACCACAATTGCCTGTTGCAGAAGCTCGGGGGTGATGTTGCCTACGTTCAGACCCAGCAAGGTCGTTGAGCGTGAGATGCTGTAGATGAGCGCATAACCCGCACTCAGCCCAATAGCGCCGCCGGCTAATGAGACAGAAACCGATTCCATCAGGATCATCCACAATATCCGCCGTCTGCTCCAGCCGACCGCACGCAATACGCCAATCTCTCGAGTGCGTTCCATCACGGACATGAGCTGAGAGTTCATCATCCCGACTCCGCCAATCACGATTGCCAGCCCGCCAATTGCCCACACATAGCCTTGCATCATCTCGGCCATGCTTTGTTGGTCTGCCAGGTCTTTCGCGCCGCTGACCATCAGGGAAGGCCATAGACGTTCGGCGCGGGCCAGGAAGCGTTCGCGCAACTGGGGGTCTTTCAGTCGAATGTAAAACAATCCGACCGTGCGTGGGCGGCCAAGCAATTCTTGCGCATCCTTCAGTTCCAACACTGCGCCGCTATCTTCAAAGGCGTCGCCGGTCTCATAGATGCCGACAATGCGATAGACGCTGCCGCTCAGCCGCAGGGAGTCGCCAACGCTTTTACCCATCACCTCGGCGGCAGCCGAGCCAAGCAGCACGGGCTTTCCACGCATTGCCTGCGTTGGGCGATCTGGGAGTTTTTCTCCCTGGATGATGTTGTAACGATCCAAAGCAAAAGAGCCGAGCGGATGACCGAAGACGAAAAAGTAGGGGTTGTTTTCGGCCTGGATGAAGCCCTGGACCATCCCACTCACTTCGGAAACCTCGGGAGCGTTGAGCAGTTCCTGTCCGACCTTTTCATCGACAGTGGAGTAGCTGATGTCGAAAGCGTCTGGCTGGCTGATTACCAGATCGGCTTTGCTGCCTTTAAGCATCGCGCCATAGCCGGCCTGCAGACTATTGGCAAGCGCCCCCAGACCGATAATAGCTGCTACGCCGATCGCGATGCCAGTTACGGTCAGCAGGGTGCGAATTTTGCGGCGGAGGAGGTTTTTCAAGAACATCATCACTTCTCACTAATAACGATTTGTGTTTGCGGCGATGATTGCATTTATCTTTTCTTGACAAAAATATACGGCGCTGCTGCGCCGTAATTGTTTCCTTCCGGCGTGAGCGCAGGTTTACGGTATGGGTTTGCCTGTGTATTCGGTCGCCACGCGCCTTGGCGCGATTCCGTCGAATACAATCTGGATCGTCGCCTGAGCCAGGCGCTCCCAATTCGGCTGTTCTTGCGGGCTTTCCAGCAATTGCAGAATGAACAGGCCAATCCACAGGCTGGTCAGTACCCGCGCCGTTGCCGGCACATCGAGGTCACGAAGCTGGCCGAGGTTTATTCGCATAGATAATTCTTTTTCCAGGCCATTCAGAGTTGGCCTGAGCAATTCCTCGGCATATCTTCGCCGTAGTTCAACATTTGCCAGGACCTCCGAAAGGATCGCCTGAAGCATGACCGAATTTTGGCTGACATATTCCTTGCGCATGTCCAGCAGCCTGGCAAAATATTGCCTGGCATCGCCTGAGCTGATCTGGATTGGGCCTGCTGCTCCTGGCACCAAGCCAGCTTGTGGCAACTCGTTTTCGCTCAAGCGGGCCAATATGGCAAAGAGAAGGTCATTCTTGGTTTCGAAGTAATTGTATAATGTGCCCTCAGCAACATCAGCCGCTTCGGCGATATCCTTTGTGGTCGTCCTGTGGAAGCCGCGCTCGGCGAAGAGACGAGCAGCAGCATCCAGAATTTGTTCCAGGCGAGCGGCCATTTGGCGCTCGCGACGGGCAGGTTGCCCGCTGGGTTCAGCCATCAATGTGACCTCCTGGATTTGAGTGAGTGTTCACTCATAAGTGAGCACTCACTCATTTTATCAGTTCTGCGAGTTTTGTCAAGGGTCTTGGAGTCAAGAGTTAAGAAATCCGCCTTCACGCCTCCAGTTGAGAGATAAACATAGCAAGAAACGGGTCGCCAGAAGCAGCGTCTGGGATTACAATGCATGGGTCATATTCGTAGAATGGGATATACGCCTTGATGACCACTTCTCAAAAACCTTTGAAGACGCTGTTGATGTTGATCTTCTTAGCGGCGATCTGGGGCGGGTCGTTTCTGTTCATTCGCATTGCCGCACCAGCGCTGGGTTCCATTTTCTTGATGGCCCTTCGGGTGGCGCTGGCTGCTCTTGGACTGCTGGCTTATGCGTTAGCCCAGTCATCTTTGCCGGATTTTCGCTTGCATTGGAAGCATTATCTGGTGGTCGGAGCGCTCAACAACGCTATCCCCTTTGTGCTGATTGCCAATGCTGTCGTCGATCTGAACGCCTCGCTCTCGGCCATCTTGAATGCCACCACGCCTCTCTTCACTGCCCTGGTGGCTTCGGTGTGGATTGGGGAACGATTTGGTTGGCGGCGTGCCCTGGGTGTAGTATCTGGCATTCTAGGGGTCGTGATTCTGGTGGGCCTGAGCCCGATCCCGTTTTCCGACAAAGTGTTGCTTGCAGTGGCGCAATCCTTGTTGGCGGCGCTCTCTTACGGATTAGGGGCAGTGTACACGCGGACAAAATTCCAGGGCGCCAATCCGGTGCACACATCGTTAGGTCAACTCAGCGGCTCGACTGTCTTGCTGATGCCACTGGCGGCGGTTTCACTGCCGGCCGCGTCGCCCACGCAGGTGGTCGTTTTCGCGGTTGTGGTGCTGGCTTTGCTGTGTACCTCCTTCGCGTATCTGATTTATTTTCGCCTGATCACCGTCGCTGGGCCGACCACCGCGGCCTCGGTTACTTTTCTGGTGCCCTTCTTTAGCATCCTGTGGGGGGTCATCTTCTTGCATGAGCCGCTTAGTGCGGGGATGTTCCTAGGATTGGGTGTGATCTTGGGAAGCGTGGGTTTGGTGATCAGCTAGCGATAGTTCATACTCTGCCTGAGCGGTTGCGCTGTGAGGTATTAAGCTTAAGGTGCGGCTATTCGCCGATCAGATACATGGAGGCCACAAGAATTAAGTCACTCACTATACTGGAATATTTACACCTTAATAGTCTGATAAATTGACAAAACCCTGCTCGGTGGTGTATTATTTGATCGAGTAAATATCTTCCAGTCTAAGGAGGCCAAATGAGCGAAGAGCTGCAACCCAATGAGTTTTTGGTCAGCGAGATCCAACCGGGGCAGATCGGCTTGGTGGAAGTGGACTATGAAGAGGTGGCGGTGTACAACGTGGACGGGACTTTCTACGCCACGCATAACGCCTGCACCCATGCCGAAGGGCCGTTGAATACCGGGACTTTGCGCGGCAAAGAGGCAATTTGCCCCTGGCATGACTCGTGCTTCGATGTGACCAACGGTCAGGTCACTTGCGGGCCGGCGACCGAGCCGCTCAAGACTTACCGCGTCGTCATCGAAGGAGAAATCGGCAGAGTCTTAGAGTAAGTTAGCCAGACCAATTCTTTAGCATCTGCCTAACCGAACGATTCATTTCCAGGGAAAATTCGGCGGTGAACTTGCGGAGGTAGTTCATCTGCACGATGTTCAGCGCGCCGTTGGGGTATTCGCGCGGCTCGAAGGAATGCATCCCGAAGGGCAGATGATGATCGTTCAGTTCTTCGGCGCTGAAGCGGCGGTAGTGGTTGGTGTGCACGATATACCGACGATCAAGCTGGCGGTAAGAGTAAACTCACCAGGACGAACGCCCCCAGCGTCACCAAGGTGAACAACGACAATGTGTTCACGACGTATGCAGTCTCTTGCTCGCTGGCGTTCTTCATGAAGAGAGGAATGACAAACGGCGGCGGCAGAATAGCCATGGTCATCACGGCGGCCTGGGTGGTGCGGTCCAATCCAAGCAGGGAGTCGATCACCCACGAACTGAACAACAATCCTGCAGGCGCCCAGATAAGCAGGCGCAGCAGCACTGTGCGTGCAGGTTTGAACAGCCCAGACAGTTGAACGCGTAGCTCAGAGCCGATGATCAGGGCGACTAATGGTGTCGTCATCCCGCCCAATAGTTGCAGGGTGGTCTGGATACTGGAGTACCACGCCTGACTCAGGAATCGATCGTACAATCCAGACTGGTTATACAGCACCCCACCCAGGATCGCCAGAATGACGGGTGTCTTGAAAAAGGAGGCTATGGTGGCTGCAAAGCGCTGCCTGCCGCTGACTTCTTGCTGCAGGGAAGGCACCAGCACAAAAAAGACAAAGGTTACCTGCCCAAGGTCAACGAGACCGAATTTGTACAGGTTTTCCTGCCCATACACAGCCCCAAAGATTGCATAACCCAGCATGCCGGCTTCGAACCCGGTCATCAGATAGGGAAGGTAGCGTTGCTCGGACCAGGCTTTGGGTGTTGCGCGTCGACTGGTGATCAGCACCAGCAGACATGCGACGAAAATCACCCCTGGGATGATCAGCAGGCGCGCCTCCAGGCTCACCCGAGCGAACGCCAGAAAGAGGGCGGCAGGCAGGGTCAGGTTAATGACCAGCTTTTTCAGCTCTTCCAGGGTCTTTGGAGACAGAAAATCCAGCCGACCGAGCAGGTAGCCGAGCAGCAGCAACAGTATCACAGGTACGACTTTAAAGAGCGCATCGAGGTACATCAGTGTTGAATCACTCCGGCTGTTTTGGCTCAATCATCTGTGGTTACCCCCTCATGCAATGTCGTTGTGTGCGGCCTGAAAGAGGCCGCACACAACGGATGCGCCAGTTTATGCGCCCATCAACGACTTCGCCAGGGTTACTGCGCGACTGGCATCCGGCGCATAACCATCGGCGCCAATCTGATCGGCATAGCCCTGAGTGACCGGTGCTCCGCCGACCATGATCTTGACCTTGTCGCGCACGCCAGCGTCCTTCAGCGCATCGATGGTCACTTTCATATTCGGCATTGTCGTGGTCAACAGGGCCGAGAGAGCGACGAGATCTGCTCGACCTTGCTGAACCACCTCGACGAACTTCTCCGGGGCGACATCGGCGCCCAGATCGATGATCTCGAAACCGGCGCCTTCCAGAAGCATGCAAACCAGATTCTTGCCAATATCATGCAGGTCGCCCTTAACGGTGCCCGCAACTACTCGCCCGGTCACTTTCACGTCCGCCTGAGCCAGATGGGGCTTTAATACCGTCAGGCCTGCCTGCATCGCACGAGCAGCAATCAGCATTTCGGGCACAAAGAATTCACCTTCTTCATAAAGCTTCCCCACCTTCTCCATTGCGGCAATCATGCCTTCGTTCAAGATTTGGGGCGCAGGTAGGCCCTGGCTCAGCGCTTTGCTCACCAGATCTCGCGCGCTCTCCGCATCGCCATTCATAATTGCGTCATAAAGGTCTTGTAGTATGGACTCCATGTTCTGCTCCTTTTCAGTTAATTGCGCACACCATTTGTCCAGTGCTTGCCGTTTCGAAAGATGGTTTATTTGTGATATACGCCGTATTCCTGGAGCGTTTCCCACATCGCCATGATGTTCTCAGGCGGTACATTGCCCTGGATGTTGTGAACCGTGGCAAAGACAAACCCTCCGCCGGGGGCAAGGTCTTCGATGCGCCTGCGGGTGTCGGCGCGGACTTCGTCCGGGGTGCCATCGCCCAGGACGCGCTGGGTATCGACGCCGCCGCCCCAGAAAGTGACATCTTTACCAAATTCGCGCTTCAACTCGGCTGAGTCCATACCCGTGGCGCTGACCTGTACGGGATTAAGGATATCTACGCCGATCTCGATCAGGTCGCCAATGACGGGTCGAATGGACCCACAGGAATGGAAGAACAGTTTGGCTTTGGTATGGGCATGAATGAAGTCGAACAATTCTTTGTGCAACGGCTTGACAATTCGGCGATACATGGCTGGCGAGATGAGCATGCGGAATTGTCCAGCAAAATCATCCGCTTCACCTACAACATCCACGTAATCGCCGACCTCTGCCAGCGCCTTCTCCCAGTAGGCCATTTTCAGTTCCATCACTTTGCGCATCAGCGCTACGATTAGCTTTTCGTTGTTGACGAAATCGGAGAAGTAGTTGGCAAATCCACGCGTCCAGGCCGCCATTTCCATGATCCCGGCGCACAGGCCTCCCATGAAGACGCCATGCTGCTCCACTGTGGCGGCGTGCTGAGCGCGTTCCCGCATCCCAACAAAGCGCGCTGGATCCACCGGATCGGGCCAGTTGTAGTTTTCGATATCGGCGATGGTCTGAGCGTCCTTTAATGGGTGGTCGAACATGTCGTAATACCAGCCGCCATCCTTAGGCATGCGCCAGCCAATCCCCCACTCGTCGTAGAAATAGCTGTACCCTGGCATTTCTTTGATCTTGATGCGGAAGGCAGCCGAAGAGCGTGGTGCCACATCTCGCACGTCGACTTTCAAGCGCTCGCGCACATCGTCGTCCACGGCGACAATCTGCTGGAATATGTCCACGATGCGCGGCTCCACATCCGGCAACCCCAGGTATTTCCGCAGCGCGCGATATGACTTGTGGTGAATGCTGGTTAGAACGGTGGCGCCCAGATCGAACGGCACTCGGTCCGGCTCTTGATGGTTCAGCGCCATTAACAGTCTTTCTCTTGAGTTCATCCGATCACCTCCTACTGATGATGGTATCAGGTTTGTATTTTGCCTTGTTCACCTTACCCGGCATGATGAAGGAGCTATTCGCCTAAGGCGTGGAAGGTGGGCTTGAGGGCGTGATACAGTCCCTGATATAAGGGATAAAGCGCCTGGTATTCCTGGGCTGCTTCAGGGTTGGGTTGGGTGCTTTGCATGGTTCGGATCACTTCCTGACAACCCTCTTGCACACTTCTCCAGTTTCCAGTTCCGACGCCAGCTAACAGGGCAGCGCCAAACGCTGCGCCTTCCGTTGTGTTCACTGTGACCAGTTCAGTGTTCAGCACATCGGACAAAATCTGCCGCCACAAGGGGCTGCGCGCGCCGCCGCCCGAGACGCGCACTTGCTCGATCTTGCTCTCTGCAAGCTGAATCGCATCTTTGGTTTGTGCCTGGCCTTCGTCGGCCATGCTCACGGAAGCCTGTTTGATCAACTCCATACTGTCTCGCAGGCCGAATGCGACACCCTCCAGCACCGCGCGCGTCATGTGAGCCTGGTTATGGCGCACCGTCAGGCCGATAAAAGCCGCCCGGGCTAATGGATCTGGATGAGGGGTGCGCTCGCCGGTCAGATAGGGCAGGAAGAACAAGCCGTCGCTGCCCGGAGGAATCGCGGCTGCCGGCGACAAAAGATCATCGAAGGCTGTCTCGGGAGCCAGGGTATCGCGATACCACTGCAAGGAGCCAGCCGCCGAGAGCATCACTCCCATGAAATGCCAGGCGCCAGGCACCGAGTGGCAAAATGCATGCAGGCGGCCTTGCGATTCTACAAATGGCCCAGGAGTGGTGGCGAACACGACCCCAGATGTGCCCAGGGTCAAGGCGGCGATGCCCGGCGTCACTGCGCCGACGCCTACCGCCTGCGCGGCCTGATCACCGCCGCCGCCGACCACGGGCGTCCCCGCTTGCAGGCCGGTTTCCATGGCGGCGGCAGCCGTGACTGTACCTGTGATTTCTGGCCCTTCATAGGTTTGCGGCAACCATTGGCGAGGGATATCCAGGATATCCAGGATCTCGTCGGACCAGTCGCGCCGTTTGAGATCGAAGAGCAGCATGCCAGCGCCATCGGCTTTATCCACGGCGTGGTCGCCGGTCAGGCGCAGGCGGACATAATCCTTAGGCAGCAAGATATGGGCAATTTGCGCATAGACATCCGACTCATGGTTGCGCACCCACAGGATCTTGGGCGCAGTAAAGCCGGTCAGAGCGCGATTTCCGGTGATGCGCAGCAGCTTTTCGGCGCCAACTTTCTGTGTGATTTCGTCGCACTCTGCGCCTGTGCGTTGGTCATTCCACAAGATCGCTGGCCGGAGCACGCGCTCTTTTTGATCGAGCAACACCAGGCCATGCATTTGTCCGGTGAGCCCGATAGCGCCCACCTGTGCGCCGTCAACGCCTGCCTGTTGCAATGCCTGCCGGATGCTGCTGACTGCGCCCGACCACCATTCATGCGGATCTTGCTCCGACCACAACGGTCGCGGCGTTGACAGGCTCAATGGGGTGGTGGCGCTGGCGACTACCTGTCCTGAAGTATCGATGAGCAGGGCTTTAGCCCCAGTAGTCGAGATGTCAATACCTAGAAAGTAGCGATTTTGCGCCATTGTCGGGCCTTTCAGCTTATCTAACGCCGAGCAGCAGGTCTACGGTAAGTTGATCCAGCCGTTCATATTGCAGTCCGCGCTCGGCCAGGGCGGGCACATCGAAGGCATAGGCTTTCAAGGCGTTAGCTTTCTCCCGGCTATATTTTCCGTCGAACGCTTCCATTGCTGGATCGCTGGCGTTGATCTCTGCCAGCAAAGCCTGAATTTCTGGATCCTGGTTGAACCGCTCAGCCTTTTCTTTCAAGATCAAATAGGTGCGCATACAACCACGGGCAAAATCCTTCACACCTTCATAA
Source organism: uncultured Anaerolinea sp. (assembly GCA_964503145.1). GTDB lineage: Bacteria > Chloroflexota > Anaerolineae > Anaerolineales > UBA4823 > RBG-16-57-11. Next base: position 43,797 of record CAZCYV010000011.1, read on the forward strand.
TCCTCGGTGCGATAAGCATGAGCGTCGAAGTGGCGGCTGCCAGTGTACCCCACGTCTTCCAGGAATTTCACCAGGAAGAAGGATTGCTTCAGGCTCTGCGATCCGAAGCGCCAGTCCTGGTCGAAGCGCACGTAGTTCTGATCGTTCAAATCGATATGAAATAGTTTGCCTGCCTCCCAGGCCTGAGCCACAGCATGCAAGAAATTCAAGCCTGCCATGTGTTCATGCGCCAATTCAGGGTTCAGCCCCACCATTTCCGGATGATCCAGCGTGGCAATGAAACCGAGCATGGCGCCTGTGGTGGGCAGGTAGATATCCCCCCGTGGCTCATTCGGCTTGGCTTCCAAAGCGAGCTTGAGATCATACCCCTGATCCAACACATATTCACAAAGAAAATTCAATGCTTCGCGAAAGCGCTTCAAACCAACAGCAGGGTCTTTGGTGGCGTCGCTTTCCACGCCTTCGCGACCGCCCCAGAAGACGTAAACCTTTGCGCCCAACTCGACCCCCAGGTCAATGGCGTGCATAGTCTTCTGCAGTGCGAATTTGCGCACTTTGGGGTCATTGGAAGTAAAAGCGCCGTCTTTGAAAACCGGGTGCGAAAATAGATTTGTCGTCGCCATGGGCACCACCAAGCCGGTCTCAGCCAGCGCTTTCTTGAACTCGCGCACGATCTGATCTCTCTCGGCTGGAGTGGCGTCGAATGGGACCAGATCGTTGTCATGGAAATTGACGCCATAAGCGCCAACTTCCGCCAGCAAGTGCACCAGTGCTACCGGCGAAAGCTTGGGGCGGACGGAGGCGCCAAAGGGGTCGCTGCCGGTGCTGCCAACGGTCCACAATCCAAAAGTAAATTTATGTTCGGGCTTGGGTTCGTAAGGGTTTGTCATATTGATTCATCCTGAGCGGGTTTTTGAACGTGGGTTTCACTGATTTTGAGATTTCTTACTTGGGTCGGTGATGGCTTCAAGTTCTTTTTGAACCAAGGAGACGATCTGGCTCACTGCAAGCTGGATGGTCTGGCGGCCTCGTTCGGGGTCCGCCAGGCGTGGGTCATCGTGCTCATGGATGGTGCGATCAGGTGTGGGGTTGCCCAAAAATGTCTCGTAATCTACGACGGCCCAGTCCGCGTTGCGTAGCGGTTCAGGGAGCGGCGGCAGGTTTTCCAGGCGCACGGTCTGCGGATACAGCGCCTGCATCACAGATGTCTCGATGCGCGAGGCATGTCCCACTTCCATCACGCCAGCCGGATTGGTGACAAAAGGCAAAACCACGATCACCCGCGCTAACTTTTTGCCATTAAACTCGGCTGCAAGTCGTTGGAGGACTTCGATTTGGTTCGTGGCGGCATGCCCGGTAACGATGACGATCAGGCGAAATCCGAACTTCACCGCGAGGTCGAGTTGCTCGCGAACCAGCAGGGCCAGGATCTCTTCCGAACAGTACAGGCTGGGCAGGCTGTTTGCCGGGAAGTCCATGCCCACCACATAGCTCTCTGGATCCAGGCCGAGCCAATTCAGCATCTCCGATGAGCGTTCGCGTTCGGTGCCCCAGTATAAGGTGGGGAAGACCAGTCCGCCGGTCTGTTCGACAGCCTGAAAGGCGGCGTTTTCGGCATTGAGCGGATCTACGCCAAGCGGCAGATGTGGGCCGTGCCATTCCAGGGGGCCAATAGGCAGATAAGCCAGCGGGCAACGCTGCATCTCTTCGATAATTTGGTCCGGGCGCAGGTAAGCAAGGTTTTGGGTTTTCATGCTGGTTGAGTTCTCTAAAGGCTTATGGCCGCCAGCCTTCTGGTCTGACCATCTGCTTGAGCCAGAACGCAGAGTTCTACGGTTTGTGCGCCAGGCGGCGGTACGAGGGTCTGATCGAAACGGACTGGACTTTGGGGATCGACTTCTTCGAGAAAGACCGAACCGATAGCTTCACCTGTCTTATCCAGCCAGCTAAGCAGCAGATTGCCGCGGTCAAAGACGCCAAAGACGCCTGTTAGCCTGACGCCTTGACCGGAGGCCTGTGCAGTCAGCTTTTGGCTGGCGCAACCGCCAGGTTGAACATCGGCGATCGGGCCGTCACAGCGGCAGGCGCCCCAGTGGATGCGGAAGGAGCGGCTCTCGCCGGGCTGGAAGGTGTAGAGAGGGCTGAGCACTTCGGTTTCCATGAGGTAAATATCGCTGTGTTCGTAGTCCAGGTTTGCCACCTTGCCACGACCCACCGTCCAGCATTCGACCGTAGAGCCGTCATCCGGGTATTCCTGGCCTGGGAAGACCTGAAACTGTTCGGCAAAGGCCAGACCTTTCGCCGCGTTGCTGAAAGCGATCCAGCCGCTCTGTCCATCCTGAGCGCAAGCATCGCTGCCGATTTTGCCGATCTCCCATTTGTAATTGGCAACGATCAGGCCGCGCTCGCGATCGACGCTCCATTGCGGATTGGATGGATCGCCGAACATGACCCAATAGCCATTGGGGAATTTGCTCTGTGGGTTGAGCGGAGCGGTCACTGCGCAGGCGGTTTCTGGCGCCAGCTTTCCATCAGGGAGCATTTTCTCGGCGCGCAGTTGTGCCACATCCCAAATGCTCCAGCGGCGCGGCCGATCAGAAATGTTTTTGAAGGATAGTTCCAGAGTGGCTCGACTGCCGCCTTGATGCAGCGTGATCTTGCGGGTGATCTGGACTCCGGTGCGTGGATCGGGTGGGCTGACCATTTGAACCGTGGCGGCGCGAACGCTGTTTTCCTGCCCGATCACCTGATAGCGGCCGGTATCCAGGATTGGGTCAGGCGGCCCGTGCCATTGATCGTCGTTATCCCAGCCCTGGGGCGCCGGCCAGGTTTTGTCTCCGCCATAGTTCTTCCAGGCTGCCAGGGAGCCATCCCCTAAGTTCTCTTCTGCAGAAAATAGCTTGCCTGCCAGAGATGGATCGACGAAAAAGAAGGGAAAGTCTCCCAGGTCGAACGCCATAACGCGCCCCCCGATATCCGGCACCGCGACGATCGTTGCGATGCCATTGCGCAGATAGATCGCCTGCCAGCCTCGGAAATCGGCCTGTTCTAAGGAGCAGGGTGGGATGTCCTTCACTGTCTTCCCTCCTTTGGGCATTTTAAGCTGCAACAGCATGGTTCTCCGCCAGACCAGTGGCGTACAACATGATGGTGTGCTCGTCGCAGCGGCTTCTGTCCAGGATGCCGGTTACACGGCCTTCGTGCATCACCACAACCCGGTCGGACATGGTCAGGATTTCGGGCAGTTCCGAGGAGATCAGCATGATGCTGATCCCCTGATCGGCCAGATTGCGCATCAGTTCGTAAATTTCAGCTTTAGCGCCCACATCGACGCCGTGAGTAGGCTCATCCATGATCAGCAATTTGGGCCGGGTCGCCAGCCAGCGCGCCAGGGTGGTCTTTTGCTGGTTGCCGCCGCTCAGACTGCGTACCGGATGATCTGGCGAAGCCAGCTTGATGCGCAACTGATCCACGAATTGATCGACGATCCGGCGCACTCTTTGCTGTTCGATAAAACCAGCACGGGTCAGGCGGGGAAGCTCGGCGATGCTGACGTTCAAATGGATGGGCAGATCCATGAACAGTGAAAGCAACTTTCGGTCTTCGGGTACCATTGCCAGACCTTTGACGATCGCCTGTCTGGGCGAGGAAAAGCGCACTTGCTCGCCATCCAACCAGATTTCGCCAGCGGTGATGGGGTCGGCGCCGAAAATTGCCCTCGCCACCTCGCTACGCCCAGCGCCCACCAGGCCGGCAAAGCCAACGATCTCGCCTTTATGGATATCGAAGCTGACATCGTGGAACCTGGCTCCGCTCAAGCCGCGCACTTCCAGGCGCACTTCGCCGTCTTTCTTACCGGCTTCTTGACGCAGACGGCCAGTTTCCTGGCGCAGTTCGCGTCCGACCATCATTTGAATGATCTTTTCGACGCTGGCTTCGTCCTTCTGAAGGGTGCCGCGATGCTCGCCGTCGCGAAGCACGCTGATGCGATCGGCGATGTAGAGCACCTCTTCGATCTTGTGGGAGACATAGATCACAGCCACGCCGCGTTGCTGGAGCGTCTCGATCACCGAGAACAAACGCTCGGTCTCCGCTTCGGATAGCGAAGAGTTCGGCTCATCCATGATGATCAGGCTGGCGTTTCTGGAAAGCGCCTTGGCGATTTCGACGAGCTGCCGTTGCGAGATGCTGAGTTTTTCGACCAATACATCCAGTGGGATATCCAGACCGACGAGTTCCAAGGCGGCGCGTGTCTCCTGTTCCGCTTCTCGCCAGCGGATCAGCCCGCCTGTGGAGGGCATCCGTCCCATATAGACGTTTTCGATCACGTTCAAATGCGGCAGCATGGCCAGTTCCTGATGGATGATGGCAATCCCGGCAGAGAGCGAATCGATCGGCGACCTGAAATCGACCTCTTTACCTTTGAAAAATACACGCCCGCTGTCTTTCTGGACGATGCCGCCCAGAATGTTCATCAAGGTGGATTTGCCTGCGCCGTTCTCTCCCACCAGGGCATGCACCTCGCCATAGTTCAGGTCAAAGCTGACGTCTTTCAGCGCCTGGACGCCGCCAAAGCGCTTCGAAACGTTCTCTACTTTCAAGATCTGTCCATCTGTCTGGCTCATAAGCTCTCCTCATCAGGGCGAGAAGTATCATCCCAGGCAAGGTGAAGTTTACGGGATGGGGATATTTCCTTCACCTGGCCCGGCGTGACGCTTCGTCAAGTTGGTAAGGCAAGGAGGTCTTCACGGAGGCTAAGGGTGAGTACCGCGCCAACTGTATTATGGGTAGTGGTCGGCGCTGTAAAACGCCCTCGTACAACCTGTGGTTTTCGTGTCCACAGAGATGGAGCCTCCGTGAAAACCGCAAACCGGGGGTCATGGTCGCTGGATGTTCTCCATGCGCCATGACGGCTGCCAGGCCCAATCGTAACTGGGCCTGGCAGCCACAAACGATGCACTACGGCGCGGTCCAGAACTGATCGATGTTCTCCGCCGTAACGATATCAGCGCGGGTCACCAATCGTCCGCAGGCCGGGACCACGCCGCCGACGATGTAGTTGAACAGGCGGATGGCGGGATCGTGGCCCTGGGCGAAGGGATCCTGACCGATGGTGGCATAGATCACGCCTTTGTCAACGAACTGCATCGTCTCTTCGACGAAGTCGAAGGAGACGACCCACACCTGGCCGGCCTTGCCAGCGTCTTCCACGGCCGCAGCGGCGCCGAAGGGGCCGCCGGCGGTGACGTAGATGCCGGCCAGATCGGGGTTGGCGGACATGAAGTCCTGCGCCTGGGTGTAAGCGGTGTCGCCCTTATCCAGGTTCTCGACTTCGCCGACGATCTCGATGTCAGGGTAAGACTTCTTGCACTCATCGATGAAGCCGGTGCGGCGCAGCTCGTGGGCTTCGACGGCAAAGAAGCCGGTGATGATGGCTACCTTGCCTTTGCCGCCGATGGCTTCAGCCATGGCCTTGCAGGCGGTCTGACCCTGCAGGTACAGGTCGGCGCCGACGAAGAACAGGCGCTTGTTGGGGGTGGCGGTCTCGGAGTTGAAGGTGGCTACCGGGATGCCGGCGTCCACGGCCTTGTCGATGAACGGCGCCACGCCGGAGTCGCCGGCGATGGTGGCGATGGCGTCATATTCCTGGGCGATGGCGGCTTCGATAGCGCCACCGAAGACTTCAGCGGTGTGCTGATCGCCGGGGACGATCCAGTCCACGGTCACGCCGTAGGGCTTGAGCTCTTCGGCGGCCTTCATTGTGCCTTCCTTGACCGGGATCCAGAAGGGGTTGTTCTCCAGACCCAGGACGGCGATCTTCATCGGCTTGTCGGGCTTCTTGTCCACCGGCTTGACCGTGCCTTCATCTTCGGGGGTGCAGGCGCTGTCGAAGGGCGGCGCAGCAGGCTTTTCGGCTTCTGCTGGCCCGCTTGGCTTCCAGAACTGGGCGAGATTCTGCTTGGTCACGATATCGGCGCGGGTGACCAGGCGCCCGTATGGCGGGACCACGCCGCCGACGATGTAGTTGAACAGGCGGATGGCGGGATCGTGGCCCTGGGCGAAGGGATCCTGACCGATGGTGGCATAGATCACGCCTTTGTCAACGAACTGCATCGTCTCTTCGACGAAGTCGAAGGAGACGACCCACACCTGGCCGGCCTTGCCAGCGTCTTCCACGGCCGCAGCGGCGCCGAAGGGGCCGCCGGCGGTGACGTAGATGCCGGCCAGATCGGGGTTGGCGGACATGAAGTCCTGCGCCTGGGTGTAAGCGGTGTCGCCCTTATCCAGGTTCTCGACTTCGCCGACGATCTCGATGTCAGGGTAAGACTTCTTGCACTCATCGATGAAGCCGGTGCGGCGCAGCTCGTGGGCTTCGACGGCAAAGAAGCCGGTGATGATGGCTACCTTGCCTTTGCCGCCGATGGCTTCAGCCATGGCCTTGCAGGCGGTCTGACCCTGCAGGTACAGGTCGGCGCCGACGAAGAACAGGCGCTTGTTGGGGGTGGCGGTCTCGGAGTTGAAGGTGGCTACCGGGATGCCGGCGTCCACGGCCTTGTCGATGAACGGCGCCACGCCGGAGTCGCCGGCGATGGTGGCGATGGCGTCATATTCCTGGGCGATGGCGGCTTCGATAGCGCCACCGAAGACTTCAGCGGTGTGCTGATCGCCGGGGACGATCCAGTCCACGGTCACGCCGTAGGGCTTGAGCTCTTCGGCGGCCTTCATTGTGCCTTCCTTGACCGGGATCCAGAAGGGGTTGTTCTCCAGACCCAGGACGGCGATCTTCATCGGCTTGTCGGGCTTCTTGTCCACCGGCTTGACCGTGCCTTCATCTTCGGGGGTGCCAGCGCTGTCGAAAGGCGGCGGCGGAGGCAGCGCCGGTTTTTCAGGCTCGGGCGCTTTGGTCTCGGCGGGTTGCGCTGGCTCGGCAGGTTGCGCTGGCTCGGCAGGTTTCTCGGTCGGCGCTGGAGTCGGCGCGGCGCAGGCTGTCAGGAGCATCACAAAGATCGTGATCAGCGACAGCAGGGTGAAAAATGGTTGTCTCTTCATTTCCTTTGATCTCCTCGTCATGCTTTGGATCGGTCAACAAATTTACGTGGCTGTTGCTTGATCAGGCGTTCTCTTCTAAACTTTGCGTTACGGGTCACCTCCTCGTGCCGATGGATATGTTCGGCTCAACAACTCGATAAGAGCCGGTCCCTGACAGCGGCGGGCGTTGAATCCTGTACATCGACCACCGCTGACCCATCATGAACTGCTCCGCTTGCGCAACTGATCCAGCGCCACAGCGATGATGATCACCACGCCGATGGCGATGGTCTGCAGGTAGATAGGCAATTTGAGCAGCACAAAAGCGTTGCGGATCACGGCCATGATCGCTGCGCCGATCACCGCCCCAAGGATCGTACCCTCGCCGCCCGCCAGGCTGGCGCCGCCGATGACGACGGCAGCGATGACGTCCAACTCGTTGCCCAGGCCCAGGTTGGTCGGCGCAGTGGAGAGCAGTCCGGCGCCCATCACGCCCGCCAGGGCGGACAAACCGCCCAAAAGCGTATAGACGAACAGGCGCACATTGGCCACGTTGACGCCAGACAGGCGAGCGGCTTGCTCGTTGCTGCCTACGGCGTAGATCTGTCGCCCAAGGACGAAATGCTGCAAGAAGATGCTGAAGATCGTCACCAACACCACCATCTCGATCACCGGAAAAGGCACCACGCCGACGTATCCCGCGCCCAAGAAGTTGACCGCTGGGTTGCGCATCGGGATATTGCTGGCGACGGTCCCTTGCAGGCCGGTGGCCAGCAGATAGGTCAAGCCGCGGGCGATGCTCATCATGCCCAGGGTGGTGATAAATGGGTTGACTTTGATGCGAGTGATGATCAAGCCGTTGGTCGCTCCCAGGGTGAGCCCCATCAACATGCCGCAGGCAAACGAAATCCATGGCGGCACGTTATGGTAAGTCATCAACCGGGCAGTGAGCATGGCAGAGACCGCAGCGACAGAGCCAACCGAAAGATCGATGCCGCCGCTAACGATCACCATGGTCATGCCGATCGCCATGATGCCAATGGTGGACATGCCGCGTAGCACGTTAAACAGGTTCTGGGTCTTCAGAAAGTAGGGACTGGCATAGCTCATTACCAGGCCCAGGACCAGGAGCGCCGCAAACACGCCGATCTCGCGCGTGCGGATCACGCGGCGCAGTAAGCTCGGCGCGGCAGTGGCTTTATCCCGGGTAGTCGTGGCTTGTGGTGTTGCCTGGCTCATTTGACCTCCAAAACAAATTGATCATTGCTGCTCATGCATACGTTTTCGTCCGAGCGCAATAGGATGAGTAATTTCATGCCGTATAGGCCGAGATGGGTTCTCGCCAGATGTCTTCCAGCACCAGGGCGACTGCGCCCATCAGACAGGCATCGATGCCATGAGCGGAGGGGGCGACGCGCAGGTTTTCGCAGGACGGAGGCAAGGCGTTCTCGAGCACGACGCGTTCAATGATGGGCAGCAAAATCGAACTGGCCAGATTCAACGCCCCGCCGAGGACGATCAGCTCAGGATTGAATACATTGACCAGATTGGCGACCCCGACGCCCAGGCGTTCGCCGACCTCTTGCAGGGCGCGCAGCGCTACCGGGTCTTCCCTTTGAGCGGCCTGCACCACGCTCTCAAAGGTGATGCGCTCTAAATCTTCATCGACCATATCGCACAATATAGATGAGACCCCGGTTTCCAGGGTCTTGCGCACCCGCCGCAGAACCGCTCGCGGCCCCACCTGCGTCTCCCAACAGCCGCGCTTGCCGCAGCCGCACAACTCGCCATCCGGGTCCACCGTCATGTGGCCCACTTCGCTGGCATATCCGCTGCTGCCGCGGAATAGCTGGCCGTCGATGACGATGCCGCTACCCAGGCCAATCCCGGCGCTGAGGTAGATGAAGTTTTCCACGCCGCGGGCAGCGCCAAAGTAGTACTCGCCCAGCGCGGCGGCATTGGCCTCGTTCTCGACAAAGATGGGTAAATTAAACCGCTGCGACCAAATCAGCCGCAGCGGTACGTTGTTCCAATGCAAATTGGGGGCGAAGACCAGTTTTCCCTGGCGCAGGTCCACCAGCCCGGGCACGCCCACGCCAATCCCCAGCGGCCGCAGACCCTGAGCCAGCCCAAAGTCCAGGGCATGCTGGGTGAGGGCAGCGGCGCGGTCCAGGATGTTGATCTGATCCTCATTGGGGTCGGAGGCGACCTTCTCGCGCCATTGCACCTGGGCGGCGAAATCGGTCAGGATCACGGAGATGAAATCGACGCCCAGTTCGAGGCCAACGGCGAAGCCACCCTTCGGATTGAGCTCCAGGAGCATGCCCGGGCGTCCAATCCGGGCGCTTTGCAGGTCGGTCTCCTGGATGAAGCCCTCTTCGAGCAGGCTATTGACGATGGCTGAGACCGTGCTGCGGTTCAGGCCGGTGCGCGCGGCGAGTTCGGCGCGCGAGAGTGGGGCCATGCGCCGCAGGGCATCCAGAAGGATAGCGGTGTTCAGCTTACGGACCAGACCTTGATCGGCGGTGGCGGGGATTGCCATGGGATTCTTCCGGTGGGAGACCAGTAGAAATTGTTTGTTGGATAGACAAACAAATTATACCCCAAAATTAATCTCCTTGTCAAGTTCTCTTCAGCAAACGTTAATGTTGGCCTATTTACACATCCAAGATCCGCTGGTAGGATTGCGCTCACTGTTCATCGACGGGGTAAGACCTTGCGATTACAAAGACTGTTGCTCCCCATTGGGGCCTTAACCAGCATTTCGCTGCTCCTGGCCGTCAGCCCGATCATCGGAGAGATGGTCGCCACCACGGCGCCTATCAGCGCGACATTTCCGCGCTCGTTTTCCGGGCTGGACTATGAGGAAGTGGCGTTCGAGAGCGGGGATGGGCATACTCTGCGGGGGTGGTTCTTTCCAGCCGATGACCCTGCTGCCCCGGCCATCATTTACGCCCCGGCGACCGCTCATGACCAGCGCCAGGGACTCTCGCTGGTCGCTCCGCTGCGCCAGGCCGGTTATCAGGTCTTGCTGTTCAGCTACCGTGGGGTTGGGAATAGCGATGGGAATCGCTTGAACTTTTCGTATGGCGCGCGTGAGAGTCGGGATGTGGACGCGGCGGCGCGCTATCTGGCGGAAGTTCGCGGCATCCGCCAGATCGGGGCGATTGGACATTCCGCTGGCGCGGTGTCGATCCTGCTCAGCGCGGCGCGCAATCCGCGCATTCAGGCCATTGTGGCTGCTGCGCCTTACTCATCTCTTCAAGATATCTGGCAGGCCAATCGGCCGACGGCTTTCCCCAGACGCTTGTACGACCTGATGCTGCGCCTGTTCGAACTGCGCAAAGGTTTCTCCCGGCATCAGGTGCGGCCGGTGGATGTGGTGAAAGAGATTTCGCCGCGGCCGATCCTGTTCATCTATGGGCTGGAGGATCGCCGCGTCACCCTGGCTCAGGCGCAGAGCCTGTTCCAGGCGGCGGGTTTTCCCAAGCAGATCATCTGGCTGCCCAACACGACGCACGCGGAGGTGCGCTCCCCTGGGTTGGACCTGCTGGCTGAGCAGATCGTCCGATTTTTCGACGCCAGCCTGCGACAAAAGAAGGCCGCCAGGCTAAAGCCGGCGTTTTAGCCAGGCGCGGTGATCGGGGATATCCCGGTCGAAGAGCAGCCGCAGCCAGATCACACGCCGGCGCTCCGCCCCCGGCGGCGGGAGGGGACGGCGGTTGGCCTCCAGGCGCTTGATCAGCGTGACGGCCAGCATGGCGCCGATCAGCCAGTATAGAACTCCGGAACCCTGCAGATACCAGATCAGCAGCGGCATGCTGGCGATCCCCGCCAGCGCCCAGGGAGCGGAATCGCCCAGGGCGAAGCCGATTGCCAGGAACGCCAGCAACCAAGCGTCGCCCCAGGGGAAGAGCACCAGCAGGATGCCCAGGAACGAGCCGAGGCCCCGGCCGCCGGTAAAGTTCAGGAACACCGGCCAGTTGTGTCCGATCAACGCTGCCAGGCCGGCCGCCAGGGCGACGGTTTCTCCATACCCCAGCCGAAGGCCCAACCAGGTGGGGAAGGCGGCTTTGGCGACATCGAACAGTCCCACCGGCACGACCAGCCAGCGGTGGACGTGCTCGTAAATCATCGAGCCGCTCACTGTGCCGCTGCCGTAGCGGCGGATATCGATCCCTTTGACCCAGCGCGCAACCAGGTATGCCGCCGGGATCGAACCAAGCAGATAACCCAACCCGATTAGCAGAAGTTTCTCGATCATGTTTCCCTCGCGGCCGATTTCATAGGCGAAAAGGATCACACTTGCAGATCGAAGGCGCAGCCGCGCAGGCGCCGCGCAAGCACAATTATAGCCCTGGATGAAACGCAGGTCAGTAGCAGATAGCTGTTCACTTCTCGAGATAACCCCGGATGAGTCGCTCTGGCTGATATAATCGAGCAGGAAATCGAGCACCATGAATGCCAGCATCCTTGAGCCAGAAAATCCCGCGCAACCGTCTGGACCGCCAGCCAGAGTGGCCATCGTCACCGATAGCGTCGCCCAGGTTCCGCTCAAATCCGTTCGCCAGTTGGGTATTTTCGTCGTCCCGTATACGGTGATTGTGGAGGACAAGACCTATCAGGACGGCGTGGATCTGGTCCCCAGGGATTTGTATCAGCGTATGCGCCTGGAAAAAGACCTGCGCATCAGCACTTCGGCGCCATCCATCGGCCAGTTCTATACCACGTTTCTGGAGTGTTTTCAGCGCGGAGCGCAAGCGGTGGTGTATATCGGCCTTTCCGGTCGGTTGAGCGGGGCGCTATCGGCGGCGGAGACGGCCGCCCGGTTGGTGAGGGAAGATTATGGCTTCGAGGACATTGCCATGTTCGATAGTCGTCTGGCGACGATCGCCCAGGGGTTCCTGGCGATCGAGGCGGCGCGCCTGGCCAGCCAGGGGGCCGACCTGCAGCAGATCCTGTCTCAACTCGAAGATATTCGCAGGCGCACCGGGTTCGTCGGGAGCCTGGAGACGCTGGAGTATCTGGCCCGAGGCGGACGGATCGGCAAGGCTGCCTATATGCTGAGTTCGGCCACTCACATCCTGCCGGTGCTTTCGATGAGCGATGAAGGTGAAGTGCTGCCAATCTGTCGGGTGATCGGCTATCAGCGCGCTTTGGACGAGATGGTGCGTTTTGTCGGCGAGAGGGTGGCCGGCTGCCGCCAACTATCGCTGGCGGTGATGCACGCCGACGTGCTCCAGTGGGCCGAGCAGCTTCGGACGCTGGCGCTGGAGCGGCTAAAGCCAGATGAGATTCTGCTGACCGATTTTACACCGGTGATGGTGGCCCATTCCGGGCCGGGGATCATCGGGCTAGCCTATCACTGGCGGGCTTGAGCGCGGCGATTGCGCCTGGTGGGGTTGTGGGCGCGTAGCGGCATCGCGCTCAGGAGGTAAAACCTAATATGGGAAGTAGGGCCGGTGGGAATCGAACCCACAAGAGGTCACCCTCGGAGGATTTTAAGTCCCCTGCGTCTGCCAGTTCCGCCACAGCCCCGCAAAGATTATTTTAAGATGCCAGCGGATGAGTGTCAAGTGCCAACTCTGAAAATCGGGGCCTGAGTTGGTAAGATCTAAGTTCACCTGCTATGGGGAGAGGCCTTGAGTAGATTAGCGAGCCTCCGGTGAGAGGGGTAGGAGGAGATATCCATCAACTCTCCAGCCAGGTGTTTGGCTTGTATGGACTTCCAGTAATCGGCTTCAAATAGATCGCCATGATGCTCGATAAATACGCTGCGAAGCGGTTCTTGCAGACCTAAAAATGTGCGAAATTCTTCAGGGAAAATGTCCATTGAGCCAACATAGAACCATGGGTCGGCTTCAAACTCGTCATCGAAATTGCGCGGCGGGGGAATCTTGCGAAACTTGCAATCCGTCACCAGGCATAGCTCGTCATAGTCGTAGAAGACCACCCGACCATGGCGAGTGACGCCAAAGTTTTTCAATAAGATATCACCAGGGAAGATATTGGTCGCAGCCAGGTCTTTGATCGCCTGACCATAGTCGATCACTGCCAGTTGGGCGGCTTCGTTCCCGGCTTCCCTAATGTAAATATTCAAGGGAGTGACACGGCGTTCGATGTACAAATGCTTGATGTCCACTGTGTCCTGATTGATGGCTACGGTTTGTGGGGCTGCCTTAGCCAGTTCATTCAGCAAGGCGTCTGAAAACCGACTGCGTTCAAAGGTCAGGTGCTCGAATTCCTGGGCATCCACCAGGCGTCCTGCTCGGTCATGCTTAAATACCAGGTCATAACGAGCCATCACTTCCTGGCGAGAGGTGGTTTTTGGCGGATCAATGCGGTCTTTGATCACCTTGAATACCATATCGTAGGATGGCAGCGTGAAAACTGTCATGACCATGCCTTTCTCGCCGGGGGCAATCCGAAACTGGTCGGCGGAATTCTTGAGATGCATCAGCAGTTCGCGGTACAGTTCGGTTTTCCCGTGCTTGTTGTAACCGATGGCGATGTAAAGCTCGGCGCGGCGTTTGAGCGGCATGATCGATTTTAGGAAATCGACCAGTTGGTGGGGGCGATCGACCTGAACGTGAAAATAAGATCGAGTGAAGCTGAATATAATGCTGACGTCATCTTCATCATACAAAACCGCATCGATGCTTACTCCTCGACCGTAATTCCGCAAAGCAAACGCCAGCGGCAATACGCGGCCTTCGTGAAGAACAAGGCGGCCAATCAGATAGGCGCGGAAATTTCGGTAGAACTCAGGGCGAAGGACTTCGATACGCTCTACCGATAAGTCTTTATACTGCAAAAGAAAGGACTGAGCTGCGAGAGCGGCATCACGTTCGGGATTTTCATAACCACAACTGAAGGGATGGTCGGCCAGAATTGCGCCGAAGAGATCCTGGAGTTCGCAAAATTCCTGACATTGATAGATCGAATAAATCTTTTGATCGTCGGGTAAAGGGCGTGGCTCGAAATCGGAGTCAACGAACTCGATTTTTGAGTCCACACCTACTGTGTGAAAGATACGGCGGGTGATCGAATTGAAAAATGTCTCGGCTAATTCGTAGTCAACGCAACGAGCGATCAGGCTGGAATATTCGCCCTTCATCTGCGCCCACAAATTTCGGTTGCTGGCTTGTTCGTTAAGGTCTGACTTTAGCTGAACTACTGTACGGTCGATGACCTTTTTATATAGCTCCAGCCTTTCTACAGCATCGGTGTGTACGCCTCGCCAGTCGCAGTTTTCAAAGCGGCTCTTGGCGCGCTGAGTGATCTGGCGAAAGCTGTTCTGGTAATCCTGGTATGCCTGGAGAATTAAGTGGGCGGCAGAAGCGGCCGGATTGGTATTCTCTATGGACATAATTTTTTATACCATGTCGCCCAACGAGAGGTGAAGTGGATGAAAGGTGACGACAATCGGGTCATTGACCGGGATTGGGAGAGCGAATAGCGCAGGCTTTCCGCATCATCAAATTCCGGGAGCAGTAAAACTGCCCGACCTAGCTCGAGCAATGTATGGGCATCCGAACCGACGGTGCCAGCCAGGTGATGTTGGCGGGCAAACTCTTGGGCCTGGTGGTTGGAGGCGGCAGACAGGCAGCGGGCGTTGAATGTTTCGATCGCATCGATATACGGCACAATCTCAAGCAGGGCTTGTTTCTTCCAGCTCCCCTTCCGAGTGTAGTCGAAAGGGTGCGAGACGCTGATGAACGCCCTTTGCCGACGAAGGCGATCGATGGCCTCCAAAGGTGTCAGCCCTGGAGGCACTCGTTCTTTTACGAAGGCAGCCAGTAGTTCGCCTTCGGTGGTCATGATCTCTTCACCCGGGATTACCAGGTTCGGGTCAAGCCTTTGGGCTTGCAACGCGCCCTCGATCTCGTTATGGTCTGTGACGACAACGCGTTGAATTTCTCGCTGGCGACAGGCGCGTACCAGATCAACCGGGCGAACAAGGCTGTCTTTGGAATATCGCGTGTGACAATGGAATTCTACCTTGAGCATATCTGAGCGGTATTGCTACTCGATAGTTTTCCCGGAGACGGCGAGCTGGATTTGACTTGCCGGGCGAAAGAGATCAGGCGAGGCTGCCCAAACGGTCAGGCCAAGCGTTACGCCAAACCACAGCGTCGCGAAGCGAATGAGCAGCGTGGCTGCAGCGGCGGTCTCTGGCGGGAGCTTAAGCAGCAAGATGAGCATACCGGCTATGGACGCCTCGGCCGCTCCCAGCCCACCGGGCAAGGTGGAGACGGCTCCAATAACCGTTGAGAAAGCCAGGATGAACACGGCGGTCAGAGCGATTTGCCAGGAGGGTGAGATACCCAGACCAAGCAATATCAAGTAAAAACCGATGCCTTCACCCAGCCATGAGATCGTACCCAGGCAGACAGCTAGCGCAATTGGCCGAGGGCGAAACAGTAAATAGCTGCTGATGTAAAATTCGTGCAGTTTATGGATGAAACGCTGAATGACCGGCGTGCGTTCTCCCAGCTTGAGCAGCCACAGCACAAAGGGTTTGATTTGGGATATTGCCACAATCCCTAACAGTAACGCCAACACGGCGATGAATGCGGGCCAGAAATGAGGGTAGGTCATTACCCCCATGATGGATAGCGCCAAAACAGCTAACCCATCGCTGATGCGCTCGGCAACCACTACGGCCACGCCTGCAGGTGTGGCCGCTCCCGTCTCGCGCCTCAACCAGATCGCCTTGAAGACCTCGCCTGCTTTTCCGGGCGTAACGGCAAGAGGAAAGCCAGCCACAAACAGTCTGGCGCTGCGCCAGACTGGATATCGCTGCACCCCGATTTGACCCAGATAATAGTGCCATTTTACGAAACGAAGCGTATAGTTGAACAGGGTCAGGAGCAAAACAAAAGGGAACAGACTCCAGCGAAAGGTAAACACCTGCTGGCTCACCTGGTGAATGTCGCCAAGCAGCATCGTCAACAGCAGGACGACGAATCCGAAAATTAGCCCAGCCAGCAAACGGCGACGCAACAATGGCGTAGTTGCTGGCTGGGTGGCCAATCCCTCACTCACGCGGTGCGCTTCTTGCTGAAAAGGTGAGCAGCACTGTAAACCAGAGCGCCTGCTATTGCAATGCCGAACAAAGCTTGAGCAACCGTCTTCGTCTCCATGCTGGGCATGACGACTTTGCCATCTCCATAAGAGGCAAAGAGTTGACCCCATTTAGTCCGCAGGGCTTGCTCTACGCGGCGGCGGCCTACGAATGGATACCAGTAAACGTTATGGTAGAAGTTACTGGCGAAATAAGACCAGGGGACCAGCGGGCTTTGGAGCAAGACCTTTTCGAATGGCTTAAGTGGGCCATGATAGATCAGCTTCTGTCCTCGGCTGGCAAAGGTGTCTTCCTGGACGAATCCCCAGGGCGGCTCTTGTTCGATATCGTAGCCGAGAATTTCAATCTGCCGTGGATTGCCAACACCCAACCCCAGTTCATGCGCCTGGCGGATGAAGCGGATGTCCATCGGGTTAAAGCCCTGGAGCTTGGCCGAAACGGCGTCGATGGCGACCTGGTCGGCGGAGGCGAGCAGGATATCTTTCTCGTGCCAGCGCATAGCCCGAGGACCCGGGCCGTCGCCGGCGAAGGTGCCATCCATTACCGCAAATATGCCTGGGTGAATGTCTTGTTGGATCATTAGCAGATCCACCAGAGTATCGTGGATCACAGAATGCGTCCAGTGACGATTGCGATGGAGCAATCCGCCGAACGCATTTTTCATAGCGCCGGTAATCGTCGTAAAGACGTGGGTTTTGATTGTAGGCAAGTGGATGATATTGATGCCCATCAGGGCTTTGGGAATGAATACGCCATCCGGATAGACCTTATCCAGCACCAGGAAAGGCCGCTTTGGCTGGTATTCGATCCACTCGAAGTCCTGGTTATATAGATACAGACACGGTACTCCGTATTTGTCCGTCACGAAGCGATGCTTGTTGTTACGTTCACCATCGCTAGTATCTACAACCACGGTGTCATTATGAATACCCACAAGATCGTCATAGCCTGCTTTCTGCAAGGCTCGGATGACGCCCTCGATTTGCCATGGGGTGGATGAGCAGGCAGGATACCAGGTTTGCCAGGAGATATTAATCTTTAAGCCAGTGCGCACACCTTTCGGCAATGCAGCTTCGAAACCGGCGAGCTTCATCAGGGATTCTATATCTTCAAGGATGGTATCGGGCGAGGTTTTCAGCACCGCCACTTTGCCTTTACCAGGGAAATCGGTCATGTGATTGCCTCCATAATGCTCGCTACCAGATGAAAATTCTGAACCGATTGAGATTGCCTCTCTATGATCTCGGCCTCCTATTGTAACATTTTCTGATTCAGAATGCAGCGAAAAAAACAGACCTAACAAATCTAAAAATACTCCCGCAAAATCCATGACAGTTGTCATTGTGTTCGATGCGATTTTAGGGTTATAATTAACGCACAATTAATGCGAAGCCTCCTACAATTGTTGGTGGACAGAAGGAGGCAATTCGAAATAGGGGCTCAGTAAAATACTGTCAGGTGAAAGTTCATGCCAGAGTGGTGTACTCCAGCTAGGCCAAAATGATTAGTGGTGGTGATTGTTGGCATTTAATTTGGACAGCATGAAGCCTCATTAGCAAATGCGATGTCAACGCTGACGCCCAGACAACAAGCCATTTTTCTGACCTTACTTACTGCGGCAATCTATATCTTCCTTGCGCGGCCAGTGGAGAAGGTGACCCGCTTTGTCCTTGTAGGGGATAAGGTTTATTTGACTGCTGGACCGGCTGGGTTTCGGGTTTTAGATATTCGAGAAACAACGACAAGCGCGCCAGGCGACTTTCATCCCCATGGGATCAGATATGGCAGCAGGCCTGTGCCGGTGATGATCGGTTCTTATAACACCCTGGGGCAATCTAATTCCCTGGTCGTTCGTGATCAACTGGCGTTTATTGCAGATGGCAATGAGGGGGTCATTGTTTTGGATATCAGTGATCCGCACAACCCCAAGAAAGTTGGCGACACGGAAATTGGAGGCAATGCGCTAGATCTGGCGTTGTGGAAGGATTTGATCTTTGTGGCCGCCGGGCGGAACGGCTTGAGGGTGGTGAATGCAAAAACCGAAGGGGACAAAAAAGGGCAGGTCAACGAGGTTCAAGAAGCACGTCTGGGTGGACGAGCCGAGATAACCCGGGTGTTTGGTGATCGGCTGTATGTGGGCGGCGATGAAAAATTGACCATTTACAACCTGAAAGAAGGTAACAAGAAACCAGAACAAGTTGGGGCGTTTCCGGTCAAAGCCAGGGTCTGGGATGTTCAGGTCGTGGAGCGGAAAGGCCGACAAGTGGCTTTCCTGGCAGCAGACGAAGACGGCATCCTGGGATTGGATGTGACCGAGCCAATGTCGATTACCGTGAAGCTCAAGTTCGACACACCGGGTAGGGCGATGGGCGTCGATATTTATGATGGCTATGCTCTGGTTGCAGATGGCCGACAGGGCCTGCAGGTATATGACATCACGGACGAGGAAAATGTACGCCAGATTGGAAAAACATTCCAGACCTGGAATGAGGTCACTCAGGTCATTGCGGATGCGTCTGTGGTTTTTGTCGCCGATGGGGTGGGTGGATTACGGGTGCTCGAATATGGGATATTAATGTCGACCGAAGTGGATGGCGGTATACCACAGGCAAGCGCAGAAAGGATTGCTCCTATTGCTCCTCATCGTCCGTATGTTTTCTTGGCCAATGGCGGGCGCGGATTGAGAGCTTTGCGGAGCGAAAATCTACAGGAGATCACTTTTTCTGATACGCCGGGCTTTGCCGGCGCGGTTGACATCCGTTGGCAGGATGCCTTAGCAATTGTGGCGGATAAGGATGATTTACTGGTCATGGATTTTGCCGAAGTGTTGAACCCTTATCATCCAACTCCGCAAATCCATTTGAGAGGCAGACTTGGTGCTGAGGCTGGCAATGAAATCCAGGATGTCCAGCTTAGCGCCGATGGCAAACTGGCTTATGTAGCCAATGGAAAGAATGGGTTTTGGGTTGTGAATCTCACGGATCCAACCAAGCCAAAAGTGGCTGGTAAAGAGGCTATTGTATATCAAGCCGTCGATATTGATCTGATTGGTAATTATGTGTTCGTTGCGGGCGCAAATGGTGGATTGAATGTGGTTAATGTCCAGGATCCGGAATTCCCCACACGGGTTTTCCCCAGAGATAGCAGCAAAACGTTGTTGACCGATGTGCGAGCGGTTGATGCGATCCGCATTACGGATAACCTGACCTATGTGTATGCTGCGACAAAGGAAGGGATGTGCATTATCAGGGTGCTCGATCCCAAAAACCCCGAGAAACTGGTTTGCCTTGACGCGAAAGGAAGCGCAAACGATGTAGTGGTTGATCCGGCCACGCAACGGGTATATCTGGCAACAGAGCGTCAGAAAGGGAGTTCAGAGCCAGATCAGGCAGGCGCTGGCAGGTTGTACATCTACGCTGTTTCGGCCTCAAACTGGGAGAATCCGCAACTGGTCTCCGAGTCGACCTATGAATTTCCGATCAAGCGAGTCAGCGCTTATGGCAATGAAATCTATCTCATGGCGGGCGAGCACGGACTGCATCGCGTTTTGTTCCAAGACCCAGGGCTAACGGTTGCGAGCTATACCTTGCCTACGCTCACGCGGCAATTCGTCAAAGATGGTGATTTCATTTACGCTGTAGATGGCAGCGATGCACCAGGTAGGGGAGGTCTGGGGCTGAGCATTCTGGATGTTTCGAATCGCAAGAAAGCGAGTCAGGTTGGGCTTTACCGTTCGCCGGGGCAGCCAAGCGCGGTCGCACTTCACCCGGACAAAAAGATCGCTTATCTTGCAGATGGCGAGCGGGGGCTGCGGGTCGTAGATATCTCCGACAAAGTACATCCCGTGTCGGTCAATCATCTGGATGTACCCGGCCGGGCGGTGCACCTGGCGGTCAAAGGCAAGCGTCTGTATGTGGCGCTTGCAGAAGGCGGCTTAGGGGTGTTCGATATTTCTAATTCCCGCGCCCCTATCCAGATGGCAACCCTGGGGGTCGGAGGCGCAGGCGGGCTTCCTGGGCCGGCGATGTGGGTAGAAGGCTTTGATGAATATGCCTTTGTTGCGTGTGAGAATGCGGGCCTTTCGAGCGTCTTGATCAGCGATTTGCGCCGCCCTCAACTCCTGGATACTTACCGAGAATACCCTGATGTGCGCCGCTTCACGATCGATCTCAATGAGAAACGGCTTTACGCTGGGGCGGGTGCAGATGGCATGGTTATTTACAACATTGAGAAACCGGGGCGGATAGAGATCATCAACAGGTACCAGACGTCTGCTCCAGCCGAACATGCCTTTGCTTTGCGGCCTTACATCTTCGTCGCCATTGGTGATAGGGGAGTGCAGGTCTTACTGGCTGAAGACCCGATGAAGATCGTTCCGGTTGGCGCCTCGCCGGTTAGAAAACCGGCGGAGGTCGGACTGGCCGTGATGGTTTACGCCGAACAGTTTCGGCCTGAGGAGAAGGGGCCGACCGGTTTTGTGCTGTACGTGGCCGAGAGCGCACGTGGTCTGCGTTTTTACACGGTGCAGAAAAAGTTGCTGCTTTATCAGAGTGGTGTGTACGAGACGCCGGGCACAGCAGGAATTGGGGAGGTCTTCAATTACATTGTGACGCGCATCAATGCCCTGGTGAACCAATCGAGGGAGTTGCTTCGAGTTATCGGGCTGGGTTTCCTGGAGACGCCGATCAAGTGGGTGCAGGAGAAAGTGGACAGCCTGATCCGCGCAGTGGTTCGAAGGTTGGGTAACGATCCCTGGCCGCTGACCGGCGCTTCGCCCAAAGCTGGCTGGACTTTACAGCGGGTGCTATTCTTCGATGGGCTGGTGCTGGGCTGGTTTGGGTTGCTGTTTTGGGCAGCGTTTGTGGCGCAATTTGTGCTGCCTGTCCAGGAATTCGAAGAGCGGGGACAAGCTGCGCGCCGTTTGTGGGCATTCATTTGCGGCCGGCATGGAACGATGACGCGGGTCTTTAATGGCCAGATCATGCGCCCGCCGGATGACGCCGAGTGGCGTGGGCCGGGCGTGGCGCTGGTGGATGTGGTCAGCGCGGCGGTGCTCGAGAAGCGCCTCCACCCGCGAGGAACACTGGGCGAACTCATCGCCGCTTTGCTGGGAAGGAGAGATCCGCCGCCTGAAGCGCCATTTGGCGCCCATCGGGAAACCTGCTGGGAGCAGCTTCGCCGCGCCATTGATTTCCAGAGATGGCCAAGACTGAACGAAGATGGGATTGGCTTTTGGCGGCGGGTCAGGTTTTATTTGGGCTGGCTGATAAGCAGGCAAATTAGTCCAATCCCGCCGGAACGTGTAGCAGGACGAAGTTTGGTCTTTACCGAAACAGGCAGTGGCAGGCTGGGGCCAAGCTATGATGAAGTGGTGAGGCACAGTGTGGATCTGCGCAGGCAATTCCGAATTTCCGGCCAGGAGGTGCTAGCGCACACTCGAGATGGGATTGAGCTACGCACGCTGGTCTTTTGCATCTTCACTTTAGGACAGAAAGCGGACACTCTCCTGGTGACTTACGAGGATGGAATACCTGAGTGTGAAAAGCTGCGCGTTGTCTATCTGGATGAGGTCTTTTACACAGCAAGGGGGAGGGGCGGTCAACGCCGGGCAGTAAAGCGACATCGGGTTCGAGAACTTTCAGAGGAATTGGATAGGGAAGACCTGCAAGAAATCCATAATTACGTCCAGGAATACAAGCGCAGACTTGCTAGAGGCGGCGCCCTCCGTGATATGGCTGAAGCTCAGGACGACGATTTCAATGCTCCAGGACAGCCTTTCTCGCTGGATCCGGCGCGAGTATTTGCCGCGGCGGCCTCTAGAGCGGACGATCGATCTGCAGATAACCAGCCGGAGTGGCATGAATTACCGGTGCGGACAGCGGTCGAAGTCTATCGCAACCTCCTGGCGCAGGAAGATTATGACTCCCTGTACCAAAGCCCTGATGGCGGTAGAGAATTTCCGCTGCAGAAATTCAGGCAAGTGATCGGACGACGAGTGCGAAATTTAGGGGTAATCAACTTTCAATATATCGAACGGGTCGATGGTTTGCCTATCAAGAAGGGTGATGAGCTGGCCGGCCCGCAGGATAAATTCAGCAGCGAAGCAGGCGAAGCAGGCGATCTCAGGTGGTATCCGGTACGACAACTCACATTTCCGAAGGTGTTGCGCGCCAGGGGGATCAAGATCATTGCAGCCAGCCCGACTGTGATCCGCCCGGTCAACGATGAAGTCCGCCGCTATCTGCTCGAAACCTGGCTGGCGCGCTGGCGGACCAGGACGGAAATGGTGCGCACCCCTTACGTTTTCAAAGCGCAAGAAATCCGAGGTCAAGCTCGCGCCGAGGCGCAGCGCACCATGTATGGGATCTTCAATACCATCTTTGCGGCTGATCTGCCGAGCGAAGAAGCGATGGCTTTACGCGTGTTGCAGGCATTGGAAACGGTGGCGGCGGATCCGTTGACGCGCCAGTTCTTGCCCAATGAGACGATCACCATGCTTGAGACATTACACCGCTGGCTGCTTCCTTCTACGTGAGGTAGGAATGAGACGTTTGTTTGGCTATATCCGATATGTTTTTGGCCTTATACTGAATGGGGTTCGCTTGTGGGGGGTGTTGCGTTTGATCCTTGTGGCAGGCATCATTGCTTTGTTGGCCAACTGGGATCGTTATATTTGGAATGAAGCGGGGAGCGAGCCGGCTTCATTGCTCTGGTGGTGGGGCTTGCGGTTTTGGGTCATGCCGATAGCCGCGCTGGTCGGCGCTTTTCTGGCCGGCAGCCTTTACTTGCAGCGGCTCTACTCCTTGCGCAGGCAGCGCAGCGCCTGGCAGTTCTTGCTGGGAGCAGTTTTCTCGATTGGTGTGCCCAGGCTGGTAATCCGGGATGGGCAACCTGAGCTTAGCGCTGGGCGGGAGAATCTAATCTGGCTGATCGGTGGGCCGGGCCGTCTCAACGTCCGGCCAGGCAGCGCAGTGGTCATAGAGACCCTGCGCAGGCCGACGCGAGTATTAGGCGCCGGGTTGCATATGTTGAACCGGCCGGAGCGCATCCGTGAGGTCATCAGTCTGGCGGATCAGCATGGCATGGATGAGGGGGTGCTTGCCCCTACAAGAGATGGGATCGAATTGCAGTTGCAAAGAATCCAATATCGCTACCGGTTGCAAACCGGTCGTCGGCCGCGAGACTATCGCAAGAGGACCCCGGAAGATCCCTATCCTTTTTCTTCTGAGGCTGCCCGCAGACTGGCCTATCAGCGCACGGCCTTCGCTAATGGCGCGGTCACGCCATGGGATGGCGTGGTGCGATTCGCCGTTGAGGGTGTCATCACAGACTATGTCAATGCGAACGATATGGATAGCTTTGCCACACCCGATAAATATGCGCCTGCCTGGCCGCGCCAAATGATCATTACCAACATGGCAACTAGAAATTTACGCGAGCGACTTCGAAATATTGGAACTGAGTTGTTATGGTTCGATATTGGGACATTCCAGCCTAATCTACCTGATGTCGACGCGCAATGGGTGGCTACCTGGGGGGCGACCTGGTCTGGTCTGGCAGCGCTCGAACAAGCCAAAGCCGAGGGGAAGCGCCTTTCCGTCCAAGAAATCGCCCGGGCCGAAGAGCAGGCGAGGATTTTTGAGGGCATTATGGATATGCTGATGCAAGTCCGACTGACGCCGAATTACCGTGAAAATATTCATAGGTTGATCGTCATGCGCACAGCGCAGATCCTGGAGGCGATGGTGGAATCTAACCGCATGGTTAACGATCGGGAAGTACCCGAACAACCTCCCTCGGTGACCCGGCGGCGCGAATTCCTGGATGAATGGCCCTTCAACCCATCAAGGCGGTTGAGGTGGGAAGAGTAAAAGGCAGGCTGTTTTTATTTCTTATCAGAGGAAAAGCGGAGGTACCCCATGACGCCTTTGGACGATGAAGTGTTGAAATCAAGGATCCTCATAATCGAGGAGATGCTTCGCTCTCGCGATGGCTGGATGTTTGACGCTGGCGCCAAGATGCTTGCGGATCTGTACATGAAATTCCCGAATAACTATGATATCCTTAGGATTATCATTAGCTATGCATCTTCTGACACCAGATTCGGTAAAACTTTTCTGGCTCAAGTGATGATGCTTAGACGAGGGAGTTCTGGAGAAGCCAACGTTAGCACAGCAAATAATGGGATGGCCGGGGCAAATCCTTCGAACAAAGAGAAACTCATCGAAGAAATGCTACAACTCGAGAAGCAGAAGCTCGAGGCCGAAATTGAAGGGCTGCGAGTCATTCAAGAGCAGTATCGCCGAAAAGCAGCAAAGGCGAACAAGAAATAGGCTTTCGTCAATTGGACTTCCGTAGAGGTGCCTGAATTCTGAGAACTGATCTCTTCTCGTTATCCCCTGAGTCTCCTGCATTGGTGATCGGCGCGGCCGGGGTGGATGTTGTGGGGAAGCTGCGCAATGAGCTGCACCTTGGCAGCTCGAATCCTGCGCAGATCCGCAGCACATTCGGCGGCGTAGCGCGCAATGTGGCAGAGAACCTGGCGCGCCTGGGGCAGCCGGTGCGCCTGATTACGGCGGTAGGGCGTGACACACCCGGGGAACAGTTGTTGGAGCAAACCGGAAGCGCCGGGGTGGATGTAAGCTTTGCTTTACGGTCTGGGGAACATCCGACCGGAGCCTATCTGGCTGTGGTCAATTCGCAGGGGGAGTTACAGCTTGCCCTGGACGATATGCGCGCTGTTGCCGCCATAACCCCGGAATATCTCGATGAACACGCAGCTTTGTTCAAGGAAGCCTCGCTGCTGTTTGTGGACGCCAATCTGTCTCGGGAAACCCTGTCGCGGGCAATTTTGCTGGCGCGACGAGCGGGCATCCCGGTGTGCGCTGACCCGACGAGCGTCGCTCTGGCGCCGAAGCTCCGGGCGCATCTTAGAAAGTTGACGATGATCACACCGAATAGCGCTGAGGCCAGCGTGTTGTGCGAACGCTCGGTTGATCCGAAGCGCGAGGATCAGACATTGGAAGCGGCAAAATTGCTGGTTGCGCGAGGCGTCAAAATCGCTATTTTGACCCTGGCCGAGTTTGGTGTGTGCTATGCCACTTCGCAAACGAGCGGCAAGGTGCCAGCCATTCGCACTGAAATCGTAGATCCCACTGGGGGAGGGGATGCTCTGACTGCGGCAGTATTGTTTGGGTTGTTAAACGATATTCCCCTGGATGACGCTATCCGCCTGGGAGTTTCGGCTGCGACGCTTACTTTGAGATATCCTGGGGCAGTTGTGCCAGATTTGACTTTGGAAAAGCTTTATGATCAACTGGTTATCTGAGCTCGCATGAAAGAACAAACCAAATCCATTCGTCTGTCTGATGAGGTGGCTCTCGCCTTGGAAAAGGGGACGCCAGTAGTAGCGCTGGAGTCTGCTGTGATCACGCACGGCTTGCCTTACCCCGAAAACATGCGTGTAGCCATGAACCTAGAAAGCATTATAAGGCAATCCAATGCAACACCAGCAACTATCGCCCTGCTCGATGGGGTAGTACATATAGGTATTACCCAAGATCAGTTAGAACGACTGGCAAGAGAGAGCGGTATGCACAAGATCAGCCGCCGCGATTTCGGCGCAGCGTTGGCGTTGGGTTGGAGTGGTGGCACGACCGTGGCGGGCACGATGTTGGGGGCAAAGGCTGCTGGCATACGCATATTCGCCACAGGCGGGATCGGTGGAGTGCATTATCGACCTTCCTTTGATGTTTCGGCCGACTTGCCAGCGTTGGCGAGCATACCGATGGTCGTGGTGTGCGCTGGAGCAAAGGCGATCCTGGATCTGGATGCCACGCTGGAATACCTGGAGACCGTCTCGGTGCCTGTCATTGGCTATCAGACGGATGAATTTCCGGCTTTCTATGCGCGTCGCAGCGGTTTGAAGGTAAGCGCATCGGCTGATACGCCTGAGCAAATTGCGGCAATTGCCCAGGCGCACTGGGCAGCGGGGAACGATAGTGCAGTCCTGGTCGTTAATCCTCCGCCCGAGGCCAGTGCTCTAGAATATGAAGTTGTCCAAAAAGCGGTGCAACAGGCGTTGGAAGATGCAGAGGCACAAGGGGTACGGGGCCAGGCAGTGACGCCATTTTTGCTCAGTCGGATGACTGAACTGACGGGTGGGGCCAGTCTGGAAGCCAACTTAGAACTTCTGCGCAACAATGCGCGGCTGGCGGCAGAAATTAGCCCGCATTTGGTCGGCAAATAGGAGTGCATTCAATCAATCATCAGGGGGTATTCTGGACTCGCGCGCGGTAGGGGTTGGCGAGACCCGCAGGGTGGTGGTCGGCGTGCGCGTCGGCGCTGGCGATGGCGTAGGGGTGCGCGTCAAAGTTGGATAGGGAGTTGGTTTGAGCGTAGGAGTAGGTGACTGATAGGGCATTGGCGAGGGGCGCGGCGTCCGGGTTGGCGTGGTGGTAAAAGTGGGACGCGGCGTTCGCGTTGGCGTCGCAGTGCGCGTGGGGGTGTTAGTCCGAGTTGGGGTGTTGGTCGGCGCTGGCGTGGGTGGTTCGCCTTCGACGGTGAAGAAGCCAGATTGCTTAAAGAATGTGCCCACAAAGATTTGAACCTCGTATTCGCCCGGGTGCCACTCGGAAGGGTCGGGCGCCCAGTCGGTGTATCCCAGGCCGCCAGAGCCGCCATTCCAGGGGATCGTTTCGTAGTGCACCAGTTCGCCGTTACGATACCAGAGCGCAGTCCATTGTGAGCCAACTATCATGCCATCATAACTGAATACAGCATACATGTGGTTGATGGGGTTTTGAAACAAGGTGCCAGGTTTGAGCGGCCGGTAGAGGTTGTCGAGGCCATCGGTAAAAGTAAGCTGACTGAAAACTGCGGCAGGATTGGGTGTTATGGTACTCTCGTACAACATCTCGATCGCCAGTGGGACATGCGGTGTGGGTGAGGTCGTCGGGGTATCCGATACTGACTTTGTGGGGGTGATGGTGGGGGTGAGCGTTATGGTCGGTGTAAGCGAGATCGTTGGGGTCAAAGTGATCGTGGGAGTCAGGGTAAACGTGGCTGTGGGCGGGAAGAAATTGTAAATTGCAGGCT
Organism: uncultured Anaerolinea sp.; assembly: GCA_964503145.1. Classification (GTDB taxonomy): domain Bacteria; phylum Chloroflexota; class Anaerolineae; order Anaerolineales; family UBA4823; genus RBG-16-57-11. Next base: position 71,011 of record CAZCYV010000011.1, read on the forward strand.
CTATGGTATTGGGCAGTAGAAATGCCAGTAAAAGCATGACGGCACTCCAGGCCAGAAGTCGCCAACCGCGCACCATGCGTTCACGCCGCATACGGAAGAATGGCAATCGTCGGGCTGACCGGATGGATAGGACGCCTCGCCATGCGCTGAGCACCATCAAGAGCACAACAATCACCAGCGCGGTTTGTATGGCGGTATGAATGTCTAAGGACATGATCCGTCAGCCTGGAGTGTTCTCAGCCGACACAGGGGCGTGCAACATGGCTAGAGGTCTGGCTAGTGGATACTTTCTGCCACAACCGGATTGCGCAGGGTACCCAGGCCTTCGATGGTTACTTCGACAATATCGCCTTCTCGTAGCGGCCCAACGCCTGCAGGCGTACCGGTCATTAGGATGTCGCCGGGTTCCAAAGTCATGATCGAGGAGGCGAAGGCAATCAACTGGCGCACGGAGAAGACCATATCACGTGTGGATGCCATCTGGCGCATCTCGCCATTCACATGACAGGCGATGACCGCGTCTGCCGGGTCGAAATCGGTCTTTATCCAGGGGCCAATCGGGCAGAAGGTATCGAAACCTTTGCTGCGCGTCCATTGACCGTCCCGACGCTGCAGGTCTCTCGCAGTGACATCGTTACCGATTGTGTAGCCCAGGACATAGTTTGTGGCTTCATCGGGAGCAATCCAGCGGCCCCGTTTGCCGATTACCACGACTAATTCAGCCTCGTGTTCAACCTGTTGGGATTGAGGTGGCAAGACAATCCTGGCTTCTGGGCCAATGATGGAAGATGGCGGCTTGAGAAATAAAAGCGGCACTTCGGGGACCTCTGCATTGTGCTCCTTAGCATGGGCAGCATAATTGCGTCCCACACAAATGATTTTGCTAGGAAGCACAGGGGGGTGCAGACGCACAGAACTAAGCGGCTGGGTAGCCTCCAATCGGCGGAATTCCCCAAAGATCGAACCTTCGATGGGGCCTACAAAGTCCATATCGCCCTGGCTAAGTATCCAACCAGAGCGTGGCGGTTGATCTCCGTGTGAGTAACGAACAAATCGCATAATTAATCAATGGGTTGCTGAATCCGCTCTGAGAGCTCGGCGATGGCTTGTTCGGTGCCGGCGAAACGGTCCGCGAATCGCCAGCGAAGTACCTGGGCCAGGGCATGAACGATGGCCTCAATGGATACAATCCCTACGCCAATATCCGGATGTGATTGGGCAGCCAATACGACGTTCGCAAACCGAGCAGATGCCAAAGATGCCGAGGCGACAATCGCCGCAGTGGGAATCCCTTTTCTCTGGGCTTCTCCTAACGCTCGCGCGATGTAGGGAGCGTGTCCAGCGATTTCCATAGAGAGCAACAAATCTGATGAGGTAGCAGTATTGACGGTACGGGCAAGATCGGTGATACCGGAGCGGGCAATATAAACGGGGAAACCGCCCTGCTCAAGGAAAAGCACCAGGCTGTAGGCCGAAGGTTGAGCAGGCCCTTCGGCCAGGACGACCACTCGGCGCGCTTTGCCGATCTCTTCAACCAGCCGTTCCATGGCGGCGGTATCGAGCGAGATGCGGGTGCGCTCCAGTGCAGTTGTAACGTCTCGCATCGCACGGGTGGCGATGCCAGTAACCGATTTTTCGACCTCTGCCTGGCGAGGACGGATGAGGAGATCGTCTTTGACGCGTTGCCGAATTTCCCGTTGCAGGCGTGGAAACCCATCATAGCCCAGGTGTTGTGAGAAGCGAACCACGGTTGCAGCGTCGAGGTTAAGCGTGTGAGCCAATTCGCTGGCTGTCATAAAAGCAGCTTCGACGTAAGAGTCGAGCAAGAAGTCCGCCAGCTTTGCGAAGCTCTTGGACATATCCGATCGCTCCTGACGGATTCGGTCTTCGTAGGTGAGAGTAGTCATCGCGCGCCTCTTTCGTATAGTCAGACAGCGTTTTATTGTCGAGTCTTAAGTTAGCTCGCACGGATCATCTATTTGTAAAGTTTATCATAGATTGAGAGGAAATTCAACACTTTATGTTGATTTTACGAAATATAACAAAGTTTTTCCATACCGTCAGGAATTTTGGCATACCTGCGTAATGCGTGTAGCCATTAACCAGCAAACACTTGACCCTCAACCAATTCAACATAAAATAGAAACAGCCAACAAAAATCAACAACAGTCGGACCGACTTCAGTGCTCGTTATAATCGACAACTACGATTCATTCACATACAACCTGGTACAGTACTTCGAGGCGTTGAACAGAGAAGTGCAGGTCTTTCGTAACGATGCCATCACAGTGCAGGAGATCAATCGCCTCTCTCCCAGCCATGTTGTGATTTCTCCTGGTCCCGGAGATCCGAGCGAAGCAGGGGTTTCGAATGCGGTTATTCTGGAACTTGGACGCGAGATTCCAACGCTCGGCGTTTGTTTGGGACATCAATGTATTGCTTCTGCTTTTGGAGGCAAAATCGAGCAAGCCAAGCGCTTGATGCATGGCAAAACTTCGCTCGTATATCACCATGGCTGTAAACTATTCCGTGACATCCCCAGTCCATTTGTGGTAACCCGCTATCATTCGCTTATCGTCGCTGATCCGCTTCCTCCCGCGCTGAGCATAACAGCTCATACTCAAAAGGGAGAGATCATGGCGCTGCGCCATGTCCATTACCCCATCTATGGCGTCCAGTTTCATCCGGAGTCGATCTTAACCGAGCACGGAATGCAGATCTTGAGAAATTTTATCAACTACGCCTAAGTCTCTTCTATTGCGACTTTCAGGCGCAGTAACTCGTCCTTGATCCGCTCAAGATCACTTTGTGCTTTCAATAGCTTATTTTGCTCTGAGCGCACAAACCGTGTGTAGGGAGCAATAGCCGCGTCGATATTGTGCAAACTGCGTTCGATCTCCTTCTCGAATTGAGATTTCAACGCAGCAACAAGTTGCAAGCGCATGGAAGAGATCTTCTCGCGGAGCTCGCCTTTCGCCGCGCGGCGACGGGCCGGAATGATCACAAAGCCCAACGCGGCAATGAATGTGGCCAATAGTAAACCGGTTACATCCGCTGCAACAGTGGAGGCAAGCGCTGCAACCAAGGCCCCCAGACCAATGGCTCCAACCTCTAAAACGGCAGAGGCGGCCACGGCTTCTTGAGCGCCCTGAGCAATAGACTGAGCTTCACTCGCCTTGTCGTAGCTCTCAATCACTCGCTGAGCCTGGCGACCAACCGCCTCAATCAGTCGCTCGCGATCATAAGTAAACGAGCCCGGGCCAAGATCGCCGATGATGCGCTCTTGATGTGCCCGACGCCGATCAGCCAGATATTCGTTGACCGCCTGCCATTGGCGTAAGTCCGACTCGACCAGCCAATCGATCAACTCATTAACCTTGCCCTCGATTTGTTGGGGGGCATCGGCTACAACAAGCCTTTCGAATTGATTTTGGATACGCTCCTTTCTTAAGAGATCGGGGATCCGCGCCAACCGGAAAGTCTGGTCAAAGAAATCCACTCCGCGGTTTTCCACCTCATATAGAATGTTTTCAATGTCTGACATCCTGAAGGCGAAATCGCGGTGCATGTCTTCCTTGTATTGCGCCAGTTGATTTTCCACATCAGATAGCATACGGGTGTCTTGCCCAAGCAGGTCCAGGCGAGAAGCGATGATGCCAAGATAACGTTCGACCAGATGCTGACCGACGCCAAGGGGATTGAGCAGCTTGAGCTGCAGGCGGCTTTTCTCATCGAGCGATTGGCGGACGTAGTTTTCAAGCGCCTCAAATCGGCTTGCCTGCCATACCCCGCTCTCGCCTTGCTTCGCTCGCAAGGCGAGGCGTGAACTAACCGGGAAAATTTCGGGAGTAATGCCAAGCGAAATCCTGGCATTTTCAGCAACGAACTGAACCACTTTTTGGACATCCGCTTCGTCAGGCAAGAGATCGATCTTATTAATGACGATGATTACTTTCTTGCCCCAATCACGGATGCGCTCCAAAAAAGCCCTCTCACTTTCGGTGAAAGGTCGATCGGAAGAGGTAATAAACAGCACGAGATCAGAGCGCGGCACAAACTGCGTCGTGATGATCTCATGAGAGCGAATGATGGCATTTGTTCCTGGTGTATCTACGATGCTGATCTCTGCAAGCCACTCTATTGGCAAGGTAAGCACATGTTGCTTCTCATTGACCACTATACGGTCCTGCTCTCTTCCGTAACGCAGTAGATTGATCTCAGTGGTGGTAGGCGTCACTCCCTCCTTAAGCAACTTTTGTCCCAAAAGAGCGTTAATGAACGCGCTCTTCCCGGAATTGAATTCACCGACAACAACAAGCAGGAAAAGGTCGTCCAGTTGTGAGATCGAGTCAACCAGGGTCTGGCTGTCCTGCGCATCGGCGCCGAAATTTGCTAACGACACGCGCAGGTCACTCAGTGCCTGGCGCTCGCTTTTCAGAAGGGCTTCTTGTTGGGCTGTAAGGATTTGCATTTTTCGGAGTTCCCTCAGGGAAAATTATAGCCTAAAACGTCTCTGTACGGAGCTTTTTTCGAGAATGCCAGCTTTGTTCAGGGCGGAACAGAAACATCGATTTCAACCGGAGTCATGTTTGCTGGGGTGAGTTTTAAGACCCGTCAGATTTTTGAATGCCGTTTATAATTACACCTAACGTCGTCAAGATAAGTGATTGTCGTCAACAGCGGAGTGTTTTTTATCTCATGTTACGCCCAATAGTCGATTTGGAAGCTTGCCAGAATTGTCAGCCATGTAATGCTCGTTCGGCTTGCAACACAAGGGCAATTGTCCGCATAGATCCGGATGAGCCACCATACATTGCCGTTGAACGCTGCAACGGATGTAGCGCGTGTGTGCTGGCATGTTGTTGTGGAGCTATCCACATGCGCCAATCGGGAGCAGTAGCAGTTGGCTGGCAGGTCTAGGCGCCTCCATTGCCAGGTATGGTGCGTGTAAGACCGATGAGATCGATATGCTAGGGATTGATAGGTTGGCTCGAATCTTAATGACATGTGCCCTTTGCGCATGTCTGTCTTCATGTAGCCTTTTAGGCATTTCTGGAGCAGCCACGATTGGAGAGCCTGAAAGCGCAAAGACTGAACCGGCCAGCACAGAGGCCAGGCCCCTATGGATGCCTGTATCCAATGTAGTGATCTCGGTTAGCAATGCCCGCTCGCTGTCGCCATCCCAGGGTGTGGCGCTCCCCGGAGTAAGTGATTTCGTTTGGCTTGCTGATGATCAGGGCGTGGCGCTGATTAGCGAAACGGGTGTGCTGCTATTGCCTGTAGATCAGCAGGGTACGAGCGCCAGCTCCGGCACATCCCAGCTACCCCTACAGTTCCGTTCAGAGACGCCTTCTCTATTTGTGGCAGCAAAAGAGGCTGCTGTAATCGCCTGGGTAAGTGAGGGGATTAAAGTAAACAGTGCAGATGTGACAGATGTACCGCCAAAAACTACCACTATTGAATCGGTATCACCTGTTACAAGTTTAGCTTTGAATTCGTCCGGTCAGCGCTTGGCATACGCCACCTTCAGCAGGGAGGTGACTACATTGAATCTTGGTGACGCCAGCGATAAACAGATCTGGCATACGCCGGATTGGTTGGCAGATTTAGCTTATTCTCCAGACGGAAGCCAGCTTGCCGGGGTCGATCCGGCCAATTTTACGGTCTATTTTATGGATGCCAGCTCTGGGGAGATACTAAAAACACTCTCCTGGCAAGGTAGTGTAACCCCCAGTTTGACCAGCGCCGATCTGTCTCCAGATTGGAGTCAAATTGCCTGGGTGACGCAAGGAGCTGTTCAGCTTATGAAGGTGGGTGATGGCAACCTTGGGCCCTTACTGTCACACCAATATGTCGTGAGCGATATTGCATGGTCGCCAGATAGTCGTTTATTGGCCACCGCCAGTGCTGTCCTGGTAAACGATGTCCTACAACCTGCAGCAATGATCTGGGACGCCAAGAGCGGAAATTTGTTGAACTCCTTGATTCAACCGGCGCCAGTTCAGAGCATTGCATTTTCTCCGGATGGTGGTGTGTTAGCTGTATTGAATGCTAACGGCAACCTGCAAACATGGAGCGTGGGCCGTTGATATCCTAACCCTAGATGTGAGATGCAAAAGTGAAAAAGTTTCGTGTCGCTCTATTAGCCAATCTTAAGAAGAACGCCCCAAAATTCGATGGAATGAGCGAAGACCAATGGGCTGATCTGGACTCCGAGAGTACGGTCAACGCACTAGTCGATGCCATCCGCTCTGGCGGGCACACCTGTGAATTTTTGGAGGGTGACATCACGCTTTTGGATTCGTTGCGTAAGTTCAAGCCGGATATCTGTTTCAATATCTGCGAAGGACACTTCGGTGACGCGCGCGAAGCACAAGTTCCAGCGATCCTTGAGATGCTGCGTATCCCTTACACTGGTTCGAAAGTATTGACTTTGGCGTTAACTCTAGATAAACCGATGACCAAACGCGTGTTGGCTTATCATGATTTGCCCACTCCAGCGTTTCAGACTTTTGAGCGCGTTGACGAACCATTGGAAGAGGATATGAAATTCCCGATGTTCGTAAAGCCCAGTCGTGAAGGGACTGGAATAGGGGTATCTGCCAGATCGATTGTCCATAATGAGGATGAGCTGCGCGAGCAGGTGGCATACATTATTGAAAAATATAAGCAAACCGCCCTGGTAGAACATTATATTGAGGGGCGCGAGATCACAGTAGGATTAGTGGGCAATCTGATTGGTCCGGTCGCGCGGCGTTTACCCGTAGACGAAGGCGCGCCGCGCGTTCAGGCAGGGGTGCGTTTCTTTCCGCCGATGGAAGTCGATTTGAAGCCATTCAAAGATTTGGATGTGGTGTACAGCAACCGTTTGAAAGTAGACCTTGCAGATCAACTGAATTATATATGTCCGGCGCCGATCGAGGATGAACTGGTCGACGAATTGAACTGGTACACGGCGGCTGTTTTCCGCGTCACCGGCGCGTTGGATGTATCCAGAGTGGATTTCCGTCTAGACATGCACGACAACTGGAAGCCTTATATTCTGGAGATCAACCCGTTGCCTGGGCTCTCACCGAAAATATCCGACCTGGTCATCGAGGCCGAAGCGGACGGAATCGATCATGCTGGCCTGGTCAACCTCATCCTGGAAACGGCCTTGTACCGCTACGGGATGATTTAGCACAATGGTTCATCCCATAAGCTAAGTTGGCGAGGATGTGCTCCTAAGCCGCTGACCCCCACACCGATCAGGCGGACTGCTTTGCCAGGCGTCCATAGCTTTTCGAACAAGGCAAGCGCGGCGCTGGCGATCAGATCATCTTGATCAGTAGGAGCGCCCAAAGTCGTCTGCCGGGTCACTGTGGTGAAATCCGGCCAGCGTACTTTGAGCTTGATGGTGGAACCCAGGTAGCCTTCCTGGCGCAGGTTCCTTCCCACGCTCTCAGAAAGCTCACGTAAGGTGCGGCGCAATTGTTCTCCATCTCTGATATCTCTGGCAAACGTAATCTCCTGGCTGATCGATTTGGGCTCGTGGTAGGGGACGATGGGTGTATCGTCTATTCCACGGGCGCGTTTAGCAAGGTAAGCACCCATCTTACCAAATTTCGCAATTAATTCCTTCTCCGAACACTTTGCCAGCTCGCCAATTGTGGTCACGCCAACTTTTGCGAGTTCAGCAGCGGTCTTTGGACCTACGCCCCAGAGTCTTTCGACAGGTAATGGCGCCAGGAATTCGGCTTCCTGTCCATCAGGCACTATCGTGATGGCGTTGGGCGGTTTTGCGCTGCGAGCGGATGCCTTGCCAACATCGTTAGCAATTTTTGCAACCAGCTTGTTGCTGGCTATGCCGATCGAGCAAGGCAAACCCTGCTCTTCATTGATGCGCCGCTGGAGTTGTTGAGCTATCGCTTCGCTTGGGTCAGGCAATTCACTGATATCCACGAAAGCCTCATCAATGGATATCTGTTCTACAAGCGGAGCAAGCCGGTACAGGTATTCCATTACCCGCCTGGAAACCTGCGCATAGAGGCTATGCTGCGCTGGAATGATGCGCAGTTCGGGGCAAAGCCGCAAGGCGCGCGCCATAGGCATTGCCGAACGTACACTGCGCATGCGTGCAGCGTAGGAGCAAGAGGCAACAACCCCACGTTGCTCTGGCCGTCCACCGACGGCAAAAGGTTTACCGACCAGTGATGGGTTGCGCAGTTCTTCAACCGCGCAAAAGAAAGCATCCAGATCGAGATGCAGTATTCTACGAGGCATGTCTCTGTCGCTGGAGGGCATCCATCGGCGCCGATGGATGAATCCGAATAACCCCGGGCTGACCGATTTCGCCATTAATCTCGATACGCGTCGGGAGGAATTTGTGCAAGACTTCGGCATTGGTCAGCAGGTGTTCGGTTACCTGACTGGTATGAAGTTCGGAGATACCATTGGCAAGACTGAGCGGCAAAAGGAGTTGATCGGCAAGATACTGGTCGATAGCACCATCCGTCTCCAGAAAACCCAACAGGGCATCCACAGCCTGATCGGCCACGCGCTCGGCAGGCTTTCCCAATTCACCCAGGCTGAAGTAACAGCACCTACCCTGTTCAAACTCGGCAAGCAGTAACAAGAAAGTGCCTTTGACGGGCGACTGAAGCTGTTGGACCTGAATGTGCAAGTCAGGTGTACGACCAAATTCGGGCAACCTTTGCAGGCGAAGTATCGCCTGGCGCTTCTGACGCTCGGCAATGCTGGCAGGCAGGTTGGCAACTGCAGATATGCCTGTAATCCGCACCAATTCTCCTCGCTGAACGATAGTCAAAGGAGAGATTGTTCGCGCTGGGCGGATAGTGGCGTGGATGATTCCGCCGCCAGCAGGGTAAAACCCGGCCTGTTGTAAATGGATCTCGGCATCATAACCAATTCTCTGGAGAAATGGTAACCAGTGTAAAGCGAGGTAATGATAACAGGGACTCCAGGGGACATGTGTTCCTCCATGGATGATAACGGATGACGTAGAGGCTGCAATGCTTAAAGGCAAAAAGACCGTTTGTAATACTAGCGAAGTCGAACCCGCTGTGCCGATCTCGAAACGAAATCGCCCCGACCGCAGAGCGCCTGGCTCGAAAGTCAGCGAAGTCGAATACAAGCTGGCGCCACTCACTTTGGCCTTGCAAACAGCAGCGGCCGCGTCCACTGATTTTAGATGTTGGGCCATCAAGCCCGGCTTTGAGCGGCGCGCCCGGATATTGTATAAATGCACCCCCTTTCCTGTAATGGCTGAGAGAGTTAGCGCGCTGCGTAAAACCTGACCGCCGCCTTCACCCTGAGAGCCGTCGATCTCAAGCATCGCATGCTCCTGGTATATCAGTTCTCAACAAAGAGAGGAGCGGACAACTGCCGACTGACTTGCGCATCAAGCTTATCTTGTCAGATCGTAGAGGATGGAGCGATCCTTCCTCCCAATCACATCCAGAACACCTGCCGCTCTCAGGCAATAGCTCATTCTAGCTGCTAAGTTGTACGAGATCGTCAATTTTTCCGCGAGTTGTCGATTGGTGAACGGCGTCTCGATATCTCGAGGCAGGAAAACGCGCAGGTCAGATGGGCTGGTGAATAGATGTCGCTCCACGACCTTCAACAAGCGGCGATTAATGATGCTGACTCCATTCCTGCGCCAACTCCCTTTACTGTCCCTCCGACGCACCTCTTCTTCGTGGGTCAAAATTACTTCGAGACTAAAGTTTGTGTGCCTAATCAAATCGGGGATCCGAACCAACTCGATAAAGACATGCTCCAGGACGCCCCGACGGGGCGACTTCCTACGATAGAGGGGCACCTCTCCCTTGGCGGGTAACTGGACAATCCACTTTGTCTGCGCAATCGGATGCACCAACCGAACCGAGTGGCGATCAATCAAAGCGGAGAGCTTGTTTCGAATTGCAGCGAAATTACCGGTTTGAATTTCGATCAGCAACTCACCCTGGACAACATCGATCCAATACCCATCAACCAGCACCTCCTGGGCTGCGTCAGGGAGGCTGTAGTAGTTTTTTAGCGCGGAATGCAGTTCGGATTCTTGCATCAAGCAGGCCGATAGACGCGAATGGCAGCTTCACCAGCGACCGGGCATTTGTATTCACAAATGCCGCAGCCAATGCATAACTGGCGGTCAACCCGCGGCAACTGAACTTTGCTGATTTCCCCATCCTCCTGCAGCCGCTCTTCGACATGCAAGGTGATGGCCTTTTTTGGCAGCGGACACATTTCTTCGCAAACGATACAATCCACGTGATCCGACCAGGCGATGCAGCGGTTTTGATCGATATAGGCTTTGCCGATCACCTGCTTTCTTTTGTCTTCAAGGCCAAGCGGTGGAATGGCCTGTACGGGGCATATCTGCCCGCAAGCATTGCAAGAGTAATCGCAATAACCAAGCCGGGGGATCAAGACCGGCGACCAAAACCCATCCAAACCACTTTCCAGAAGCGCAGGCTGAAGTGCGTTGGTTGGGCAGGCGCGGATGCACTCAGCACAACGGATACAGTCTGATAGGAAAGTATCCGCATCGACTCCGGGAGGACGGATTAGATGCGACTCGAACTGTCTGGTTCGCGAATCGGCTCCCAAGAAAGCCAGACCGGCGATGGTCAATCCCAGGATGCCCAAGGTTTGCCGGCGGCCAGGATCATATTCGCGCCATTCGGCCAGCTTGAGTTTCGGAGTAAACACAATCGAACTGCGAGGGCAAACAGGCAAACAATCCAGACATAAAGTACATTCAGAAGGATCGCTGTCGTAGTTGCGATGGGAGTCGATCGTATCCACCGGACAGACAAGCTCACAAAGCGAGCAACCTCTACACTCTTGACCGACCTGGCGACGAAAAAGAGAGACTTTGCTGATCATGCCGAGCAGCGCCCCCAATGGGCAGAGGTATCGACACCAGAAGCGCGGGGCAAACAGGTTCAATACAATGACGCCTGCAAAAATCAGCGCAAATAGAAATGCAGCCCGGCTAGGCGCAGGTTCAACTGGAAGAAGCCGAGGGCGTATAAAATCGTCCAGCAGAGCAACAGGCTCTTCCAGGATGGAAACACTGCTCAAACTCAACTCCACCGTGGTAACTACATGATCTAAAGCAGGCCATAAACTGGATGTCAAAGTTCGAAAAAGGATTGTCAATGGATCAAATACCAGCAGAGTAAGGTTGCCCAAGAAGGCAGCGATCAGGATTGCAATGAGTAAGCTATACTTAATTTTGCGCCAGTCTCGGTCATTTGCGTTGTTGAGCAAGGGCCTTTTTCGCTTTCGATGGAAGCTGAACATATCCAGGATCGTGCCCATTGGACAGATCCAGCCACACCAGGCTCTGCCAAACACCACTGTAAGGAGGACCACACCCAGCGCCAGCGCCGGTCCGGATAACCAGACGCGATTAGATAGCAGGTGAGCGAGTGCCAGAAGTGGATCAATGCGCATTGGTAGGTTGACAAGACCTGGTGCCAGATCTCGGCGCACCGAAACGACGAACAAACACAGAAATAACACCAGTGCCGTATATTGGCAAAGCTTTCGCGCAGCGATCCAGCGTCTGGCTGAGATGTTGTTGTTTTGAGACCCCTTCAAAGACGCCGAACTAGGCATCGACCGTAATTTCCTCAATACGCAGGTCTTTCAAAGCGCTTACACCCAAACCCATTTTCGCTGCGGCGCGCACATAATCCAGGTCATCGGGCTGGAGACCGAACAAGGTCGCAGCATAACTATCTGCTGCAACGATATCAGCGCTGGCAATTACGGTGTTCATCACTTTGACATCGCCTAAATCGCCACCTGTTGGACCATTCGCCATCAAGATTCGCACAGCATCGATGATAGTTAAATCTGGGCGCAAAACGCTCGCCAGATCTGCTAATCTTTGTCCCAGATTCTGATGAATAGCGCCGCGATCTCGAATCAAACCCATTAAGTTTTTGATGCCCAATGTTAATTTTGCCAGGCTGTGATGTTTGGCAATCGGAACATCGATGAGCACATCCGTCTCCAGGGCATCTTTGTAGATGCGCGCTTCACGCAGATCCAACCCTGCAGGTATGTCGATCGTACTGAATTTCAAGCGAGACATGGTGACCATTTCACCGCCAGCCGCACGCACCTGTTCGGCGATGCCGCTGCGAGCGTATGCTTCCTCAGGGGCGCCGCCAAAGGGGTAATCCATAACCTGTACTTTGGATGCTCCAACCTCATAACACATTTTCACGATAGCGCCGACCACCCATGGGTTGGTCGTCGCCGCATATTCATAGGTGTGATAAGCTACGCAAATATTGGGCTTTACAATGACTCTATCCCCTCGTTTCACAAAGCGCTCCATACCGCCCAGTGCAGCCACTGCGCGCCGAGTTAGATCCTCTGGCGTGCCCATCCTGGATACCACCAGGTCGGGATAGGCGCTCGAGACAGGTCGTTCCGGGGTGGGTGGCTTAGCATCCTGTGTTGATACAGGTGTTTCATTGTCTCCGACTTTTTGTGGCGCTACAGGCGGTTTTGCATTACAGGCAGCGATCACTTGATTGAAAAGCACTGCGCTTGCCGCAACAGAAAACGACTTTAAGAACTCACGGCGGGATATTTTTTTCACGACAACCATCCTTTTTGTTTTACCAGATCAAAACGGCTTTGGATTTTGCAGAAACCTTTACAATAACGCCAACGATCTTATTGGATCAGAAACAGATAAAGCGCGTAACCTATTGCAGCCAGAACAACCACTGCAAAAATAGAGAAAGCCAGAGGTCTTAGGCGAGTTTCATGGTGATATTTGATGTCTTTGGGGAGGGGTTTGTTCCAGTTTTCGACAAAAAGCCGACAATTGATGTAATTGGGGGAGAGGCAATACAGGCGTTGATATTGATTTTGTACCTGGCCGCGAGGTTTTGAGCGGTAGCAAAAATTCCCGCTATCGGGGAATTGGTACCAGGTTTCGGGATCCTCGTATGTGCCCAGATAAGGGCAGGTCACTTGAGATCCGGAAGCAGCGCGTGCCGATTGTTCCAAGACAGGCAAAGTCATTTTCGAAGCCGAGAACGGTCGCTATCTTGATGAACACCAGATATTTGTCGATAAATTTCGAGCAAACCAAAATTTATTATAATTGCACCTTGATGAATTGTGTGCGTTTTTGTTTCGATCGTGGGTTTGATGATTTGCTGCCGCCTGAGCGCAGAGGTGTGGCTTTTGCTTACCACTTCAACGGCAATCCTTCCTTGAAACATCTTGTGGAAGCAATGCATATTCCGCATACCGAAGTAGGCAAAGTGCTGGTCAACCACCAGGAAGCGAGTTTGTCCTATCTGGCTCAGGACGGAGATTATATTGATATTTATCCGGCAAATTGCCCCAGATCCCGCGAGGCCGGTCCGTCAGACGAAAACGTACTGGATGGTCAGGTAAGATTCATTCTGGACAACCACCTGGGAAAGCTGGCCACATATCTGCGCATGTTGGGCTTTGATGCGCTTTACCGGAATGACTTTCAGGACCAGGAACTGGCTACACTGGCTGCCAAAGAAGGGAGAGTCCTGTTGACCAGAGATCGAGGCTTATTGATGCGCCGTTCGATAGAGCTAGGATATTATGTGCGCTCAATGGATGCCAGGAAACAGGCCATTGAAGTGTTGCAGCGGTATAATCTCTTCGATAAGATTCGGCCTTTTCAGCGTTGCCTGCGATGCAATCATACCCTGAAACCAGTAAGTAAGGCGAGCATCCTGGAAAGATTGGAGCCTTTAACCCAAAAATATTACGACGAGTTTTGTATCTGCCCGAGGTGTGATCGTATTTACTGGAAAGGCTCGCACTACGACCGGATGCAGAACCTCATTCACGAGCTTAGAACGCCGAATTTGAGGACACAAGGATGAGCAAAGCTTATATTCCGGAAAGCGCCATGGTAATCGTGGCCCATCCAGACGACATTGAATACAGTTGCGCAGGAACGTTGGCGCGCTGGGCAAGGGAAGGGGCGCGGATATCCTATGTCCTTTGCACAAGCGGCGATGTTGGAATCGATGAGCCGGGCATGACTCGGGCTCAAGCTGCGGCCATTCGCGAAGCCGAGCAGATGGCTGCAGCAAAAATCGTTGGTGTTCACGAAGTCATATTTCTGCGCGAACCGGATGGTTTGCTGCAGCCCACTCTGGAACTACGCAGGAAATTGGTACGAGAAATCCGCCGATTCCGCCCTGAGGTAGTTATCTGTGGCGATCCCACAATTGTATGGGCTGGCGCTGATTACATCAACCATCCTGACCACAGGGCTGCAGCAACGGCGGCTCTAGATGCTGTTTTTCCGGCGGCTGGACAGCCAAATCTGTTCGAAGAACTGGCGCAAGAAGGTTTCAACGCCCATAAACCACGCAAGGTATATGTGATTACTTGGGACGGGGCTGATGAATATGTGAACATCGAAGAAACCATCGATATAAAAATCGAGGCTTTACGCGCACATAAAAGTCAGATGCGCGATTGGGACCCAGAAAAGACACTCCGTGAGTGGGCTTCAGCCTCTGGCAAAGGCAAAGAGATGGTTTACGCCGAAGGTTTCCGCGTCGTTACGCTTGTAGATGATAAGACATGGGAAAGCAAAAATAACACTTGGGGAGAGCAAAGTCGGCATTCACAACCAACTTAACAACCAGCTTCCCCGGCCAGTCAAACTTCTAATATCGCCGGGCGATGCAGGACTTTTCCACCGACCTCAACCGGAATCGTCGGCCAATCTGGAGTGACGGTCAAGATTTCGTTATCTTGCTCGCCAACCAGGATGGTGTCCTCTGATTTGGTACCTGTAATTGATGGATTCCAGGCATAGGCCTGTCCAACGGTGACCAGGTCTTTTGTGTATGGGGTAACAATGAACTCTCGCGGCTCATAGCCTGCAGGGCCGCCCTGATGGTGAAGTTTCCACTCGTCTGCGAAGCCATTCGCTGCATATGCCTTCTGTCCCAACTGAAATATGTGGCTTAAACGGCTGCCTGGTTGGGTGGCAGTAATCAAAACAGCGTCTACTCGAGCAACAGCCTCCGCCTTGCGCCGCAAATCATCCGGTAGTTCTCCGAAATGAACCAGGCGAGTGATCGAGCAGACCAATCCCCATCGTCGCCCACAAAGCACCACCATAGCGTAACGGTCCAACGCCTTAAAAGTGGGCAGCGGATGTCGATATAGAAATATTCGCTCATCCGTGGCGATCAGGTTGACAATGGGTTGGACCCCACGGCTACGGCACTCGAAATCCAGGCGCCCGGCAATTTGGTGTTCAGTTACTCCAGGTTGGATGGATCGAATTGTATTGTCCATGGCTTCGGCACACAAACGTCCTAAAACCCTGAAGCGTATCTTTTCTTCTGGCGTCAGATTTGTGCGCAACCGGGCAATTTCGTTACTGATATCAATTGCTCCGGGGAAGGGGCCGTCCGATCCGACTTTTAAACCTTTTACAAGCTTTGCAATTGTATCATCCTGCTCATACCAGGGCGTAACAACGAATTCCCAGCCCTGGTATTTTAGTTTTTCTTCCAGTTCAATTCGAGAGGCTTCGATCGTATTGGTCATCAACAGGCGGCGATCGGGGGTGACCAGCAAGGAGACAGCGCCAAAGCTTGAGGCTGTATTGACATAAGAAGCAGCTCCGCAGGTCGCCCATGAAAAACTGCTGACGCGCCGCAGCAACAGTCCATCGAGTTTGCGCCGTTCAAGAAGCTCGAGGATACGAGATTGTTTTAGCGAAAATTCAGTCATGACATTCTCTCTTGGGATCGAATCAGAGCGGTTACAGGCGTAGTATAGCCGGAAAGCATCGGTTAAGCAATTCTAACCGTCGATCTTTATTGTTGCAATTCAAATTGCCTGGAAGCATGGATTAGAAACTCTATAAAATTACGGAGGGTTATTGACTCTAGCTCGGGATTTTTATATACTATAAATAACAGGGCGTTCCGAGGAATTGGAGAGCCGCCTGGAAAGCTAGAGTTGGAACAACTCAGAAGCAAGATGTCTGCAGACGTGAAAACGTTCAGGACATTCTTCTGGGAGTAAATTCCAGCCATAGCGATCTCGAAGCGATGATATCCACATATAACTCTGTGAAAAAGCGTAAGCTTTTCCATGGAGGAGTGGATGGAGCAGAGAGAACTGAAACGCAATCGAGCATCCCCGTTCGATCATTATTGACGGGAAGATTGCAAAGTTGCGAAGTCACAGGTGTGCAGGAAGGTTACTTGGAACCCCTGTTTTTAATTTAATTTTCGGGGGCTTTGAAATACGGATGATCTCAGCGAACCAACAAACGGCAGATTCCGATATTTTTCTTTGAAATCCAGGCCATAGCCGACGACGAACTCATCTGGCAGGTCAAAACCCTTGTAACGGATGGGGATATCAATCAGGCGATGAGCAGGCTTATTGAAAAGGGCGCAGACTTCAATACTTGCTGGTTGCCGTGCGCGCAGATTCTGCAGAATGTAATTGAGAGTCAATCCGGTATCGATGACATCCTCGACAAAGATGATGTGCCGATTGAAAATTGGGCTTTCCAGGTCTTTGATCACTCGCACATAACCCTGGTCTCGCGCTTCTGCGCTGTAACTTGTAACGGCAATAAAGTCAATTTCAATAGGAATTGTAATTGCGCGCAGTAAATCCGCCATGAAGAACAGCACCCCCTTCAATATTCCAACCATCAATGGATTCAATCCCAAATAGTCGCGTGAAATCATCCGCCCAAGCGTTTGGACCTTTTCCTGGATCTGCTCAGAAGTGATCACAATTTCTTGGATATCGCTTCCCATTGATCCATATGATTTGCGCGGATCCTGGCTCATGATGGATTCCCTCTTTCGGTGCTATCAGCGGATTGAGCAGCCGACCCCTGAATTTGTTCTGCCTCAGTTTCCAGACCGTACTTAACCATCAGCTTGTGCATATCGCGTCGTTTGAATAATTTGATATTAATTTCCGGATAGAGCTCTTTCATGCGGCGTATTCGACGGTTCTTGTAGGTGGCAAGTTTTGGCCGTAGGGTTGTCAGTTCGATATAAAGATTTTGGTCGGGAAGATAAAAATCAGGCGTGAATGCTTCGATGACATTTTTCTCATCGTCCCACTCTAATGGGAACGATCTTGGTTCATACTCCCATGCAATTCCATAATAGTCGAGAATCTTCGCAAATGCTTCTTCGCTTGGATGGGAAAACACAGGGCCAGATGATTTCACGCTCAAATCAGGCTTCCTTGCTTTGTTGACTTGGAGTTTATCTGGGATGTCGAGTGCAAAGTCGCAGCGCTACAGATAATCTCTGCCGCATGCTGCGCTGACAGGCCAGCGGTATTGATCACCAAATGGTACAGCAGAGGGTCATCCCAGCGAACTCGATAAAATCGGCGGAGATAATTTGCCCGAAAACGATCGCTCGCTTCTATCTGAGCTAGTGCACACTCCAGGGGAATGTCTAATCTTTGGGCTACTCGTTCAGCCCGCAAAGCCCGAGGAGCGATAATGCGAACATGGAGCGCTTGGGGGTGGTCCTTTAGAATGACCTGACCAGCTCGCCCCTGAATCACAACATCGCCTTTCCCTGCAAGCTCGTTCATGACTTGCTCAACCGCACGACGGTAGGCTTTGCATGCCTCAGCGGAGGGACATATCCCAAGCAGATTCAACTCATCGATTGCGGCCAACGCTGTTTCTGGCGCGCCTGCGCGTTGAGCCGCCTGGTTGATCAGCTCCCGCCATACCAGTCGATAGCCAAGCATCTCGGCCACAAGCCGAGAAATCTGGCTGCCTAAACTGCCCATCTGGCGAGAGATCGTTATGACCGTCATTTACCAGAGACTTGATGCGCCTCAGAAAGCAGGCCCTTACTCGATGAACTACTTGAGTATCTTCTGCATGATATCCACCACGGCCTGATATATTGTCGTATTCTCATCTAACCCGATGATCGGGCGGCCGCTGAATTCCAGCTCGGCTAATTCTTGACTGGCCGGTATCACACCCAGCATAGGGATGTCAAGCTGATCAATTTTTTCTCGCAGAATGGGAGGAATTTCACCCTGCACCCGGTTTAAGATCAAATAGGCGTTCTCGATATGGATATCCAGCTCATTGCGAAATGCAGCAATTCGTTCTGCAGCAACAATACCTCGCAAAGATGGATCGCTCACCACCAGCAAATGTTGCACATCTCGGGTGGTTCGGCGGCTGAGGTGTTCCATCCCAGCCTCATTGTCGATGACCACATAGCGATAATTTTTACTGATGCTGTCGATCACCTCGCGAAGATTATGATTTACCGCGCAGTAACAGCCTGGGCCTTCGGAGCGACCCATTGCAATCAGATCAAAATGATCGCCCTCGGACAATGAAGAACGAATTTGATAATCCAGATATTCTCGTTTACTGATACCTCCAGGAAGCGTCCCCATAGCAGCGCCACCCTGAGTGAGGGAGCTTTGCACCTGCTCCAGCAGACCTTCGCGAATATCGCCTACCGTCCATTCCAATTCTAACCCTAAAGTCATATTCAGGTTACTGCTTGGATCCGCATCGATCGCCAACACCGCGCCACTTTGCGAATTCACCAGATACTTGATAACCAGGCCGGCAATAGTGGTCTTACCAACGCCTCCTTTGCCGGCCAGAGCAATGGTAGTGGTCATGCTGTCTCCTTTGCCGCTAGCTTCTCTGCCATTTGCCATGCAATCTCTCGCAGGGCTGGCACATAATCATAGACTGCAACCCCCAACCGATCCGCCTCCTGAACAGCCAAGTCGGCGGGCATCAAGCCTAAAACCGGCAGGCCTGGCGATTCATCCTGTAGGAACTTGCCTTCTACTTCATCGCGCACCTTGTTGCCGACGAGCCATAAGCGTGTCAGGCCAATATCTGCGGCCAGCTTCTTGATTTGCGCCGCAGTTCCCAAGCTGCGGCGTGTCGGTTCAACCACAACCAGCATTGCATCGACAAAATCAACGGTTGCCCGTCCCAGGTGCTCCACTCCTGCGTACATATCCAGTATCAAAACATCATCCTTACGAAATAGCAGATGGGTGAACAAAGTCTTGAGCATCGCACTTTCAGGACAAATGCAACCAGAACCGCCCAGATCTACCGAGCCCATCTCCAAGAGGCGGACATTTCGATGGACAACGCTAAATCTTTCTGGAATATCATCCACTCGTGGATTAAGTGTGAAAAAACCGCCAATAGCGCCTGGGCGGGCGCCGGTGCGTTCCTCGATCAGGGCATCCATCTCGGCGATTGGCCGAAGTTGTTGGCGCAACTCTGGCGGGAAACCGAGGGCGCCGGCCAAGCAAGGAGAAGGATCGGCATCAACAGCAAGGACCTGACGCCCCATATCTGCATAAGCCTGCGCCAAGAGGGCAGCAAGCGTCGTCTTCCCCACACCACCTTTTCCGGTTACAGCAATTTTCATCGTGTTATTCCTTGTCGTGGCTGTCGTTATGAGTTTACACTTCGAAAGAGTACAAAACTATCTACGCGGTTTGATCCGTGGACCTTGGGGGGTGTCTTCGATATCGTATCCGGCCTGGGCGATTTGCAGGCGCAAAGCATCGGCATCGGCCCAGCGTTTCTCAGACCGCGCAACCTGGCGCATTTGCGCCAGAGCCAGGATCTCCTCAGGGATTTCCTCTTTTGGCGGCTCCCAATCCCCAAGGCCTAATCCCAGGACACGGTCAAAGAGTAAAATCGTAGCCTTTTTGGTAGCGCCGGGCAGATTACTCCGTGCAAGATCCCAGGTCACAGCCAGGGCGCGAGGCATATTCAAGTCATCGTTTATCTGTGCTGTAAACTGATCAGCAAAATTTCCATCCACTTCGCCCGGCGTGCCCCATTCAAACGCCAGGTTGCGCAGCCGATCCAACGATTTAGAAGCGCTATCCAGGCCTTCCCAGGAAAAGTTCAGCTTGGCGCGATAATGCGCACTCATCGTGAACAAGCGATAAGCCAATGGATCATAACCGCGATCGATCAGCACTTGCAAGCGAAGAAACTCACCAGAAGACTTCGACATGCGCGCATCATCGAGCTGCAGAAAATAGCCATGCATCCAGAAATTGGCCAGACGGGTTCCATAGCAGGCCTGGGTTTGGGCGATCTCGTTCGTGTGATGCACCGGGATGTGATCTTCCCCACCACAATGGATGTCGAAGAAATTTCCCAGATACTTGGCCGACATTGCTGAGCACTCGATGTGCCAGCCCGGGAAGCCAATCCCCCAGGGGCTGTCCCATTCCATTTGGCGTTTCTGACCCGGCGGACTGAACTTCCAGAGGGCAAAATCGGTTGGAGAACGCTTTTCGCCCAGCTCGATCCGGGCCCCGGCTTGCAAGCCTTCGACATCCAAACGCGCCAGGTAACCATAATCGGACAACTTCGAAGTGTCGAAGTAAATCCCATCAGAGGTGCGATAAGTGTAGCCCTTCGCTTCGATGCATTGAATAAACTCGATCTGTTCTTGGATGTGATCCGTGGCCCGGCACCAGACATGTGGTTCTTGGATGTTCAGCCGTTTCAAGTCTTCTTGAAAAGCGCGAGTATAGAACTCGGCGATTTCCCAGGCGGTTTTGCCTGTGCGTCGGGCGCCCTTTTCCATCTTATCTTCGCCCTCATCGGCATCCGACACCAGGTGGCCCACGTCCGTGATATTCATGACGTGCTTGACAGTATAGCCATTGAATTCAAGCGTGCGGCGTAAGATATCCTCAAAGATATAGGTACGCAGATTGCCGATGTGGGCGTAATCATAGACTGTAGGGCCGCAGGTGTACAACCCCACATGCGATTCCTGCAAGGGTACGAATTCACGCAGACTGCGCGTATAAGTATCATACAAGCATAGCGCCATAGAGAATTCCTTTGCTCGAGCCAGGTTGATTAACGGAAATTCTACCGCAATTTGATCTCGCTGCGATTGATCCACACTCCAACAAAAATGATCAACACTGTTAGGATGCCCAGCAGGATGATCAACTGCAGCAGGACGGGATTGGTTGCCAGGTCTTGCTCCAAATTCTCGGGTTGGGGCGTTTCAGTCGGGACGATCTGATAACTGAAGTTGTTGTCAGCTCCAGCCAGCGGGGAAACCACTGAAACCGTATGCGCCAAGACATTTTGAACGGTTAATACACAAAGCAAAATCAGGGTAATGAGTGACAACAGCTTTTTGTTCATCCCGCTCTCAATATGTGGGTGATGATCGTTGCTCCACTGCCGCCAATATTCTGCGCCATCCCAATGCGGGCATCAGCCACCTGAGTTGGTCCGGCCTCACAGCGCAACTGCTGAACCACTTCCGCAATTTGGTAAATACCCGTAGCGCCGACGGGATGACCGCGAGCCTTCAGCCCGCCGCGAGTCGAGATGGGAACTCGCCCCGTCGGACTGATCTCTCCATCCAGAGCCAGGCGCGGCCCCTGGCCGCGTTCAGCAAAACCACAGGCCTCCAAGGATAGGGCCGACATAATCGAAAATGCATCATGCAACTCGAAAACATCGATGTCTTTGGGCCCGACCCCGGCCTGTGTATAAGCGGCTCGGGCCGATTTTTCGGCGGCAGCAAGCCAGAGCGGATCTCTTCGACTGTGCACCGCTAGGGTATCTGTAGCAGCAGCAGAGGCGATTATCCTTATCGGAGACCGGCCCTTCCCATCTTGACCAGAGCGACCGAAGTAATTTGCCGGCGCGATTATCACTGCTGCTGCGCCATCGCCGATGGGTGAGGCGTCAAGCAAATTAATTGGGTCGGCAATCATGCGCGCCCTTTGGTAATCTTTTTCTGTAATTGGTTCACGGAGTCTGGCAAAGGGATTGTGCACCGCATTGGCATGTGCATTGATCGAAAATGGCGCAAAATCCGTGTGCTTCCAGCCATAATGATAGAGGTAACGCTGCATAACCAATGCATTGATCGCGACAAAAGATAACCCGTGAATCACCTCATAATCTGCGTCTGCAGCGGTGGCCAACGCCGCCGTTGTATCAACGCCTTTGGTCTCGGTCATCTTTTCGACGCCCACCGCAATAGCAGTCTCCATCTCTCCTGAAGCGACTGCCATGATTGCCATACGCAATGCTGCCGCGCCTGAGCCGCATGCGGCTTCGACCTTTACTGCATCTCTGCCGCGTAAGCCAACCCAGTCAGCGATCAAGGCGCCCAGATTTTCCTGTTTGCTGAGCATTCCCGAAAGCATGTTGCCAACGAACAGGCCATCAACGGTTTCTCTACCTGCATCGAGCAGCGCTGAGAGTACAGCTTCTCCTGCAATTTCGCGGAGCGATTGTTCGAAATTTTCGCTCACTGGTGTCTGACCAATACCCAGAACAACAATTTCTTGCATTGTAATTCGTCTCTCCTAAATGTTTTTTCTCTTTTTGTCGAGAAATGATCGTATCGCCTGAGTACGAGCGATGACCTTACTGGTTTCAATCGCCAGGAAGGTCTCGTCCGGTTTTGCCTCCCAGGCATATACCACACAAGTCCCGGCAAGTTTATCGTGCCATGCAAGGCGTCGATCATCGATCAATATCCACAAAATTCCAGCGCCAAATGGAACAATGGACAAATAAAAACCCAAATAGCGTAGGATTGCGCGGCTTAGACTCAGCTTGCCGCGCTTGTCACCTCTGCGAGACAAAATTTTTAAGCCCATGATCCCCTTCCCGGGCGTCTGACCCGCCAACGTCCAGAAGAGGACATAATAAGATGCGACAAAAAGCAGGGTAATCGTGGTGTAAAAGATTGGGCTGGTAAAGATAGAG
Source organism: uncultured Anaerolinea sp. (assembly GCA_964503145.1). Lineage (GTDB taxonomy): Bacteria > Chloroflexota > Anaerolineae > Anaerolineales > UBA4823 > RBG-16-57-11. The sequence goes on from CAZCYV010000011.1 coordinate 93,842, forward strand.
ACCAAAAGCGCGAAAATTTGGCTGCGCCCTTGCAATTCATTCACAAGTGGTTCTAACTGAAGCAACTTCCAGGTCGTAACAAAGAACCAACTCACAAACAAAATGACACCGGCCAGAATGATCGTATCCAGGATAAAGGCCATCAAACGGCTGGTCAATCCTGCATAATGACCAAGGAGTGTTTCCTCCGCCTGGTCCTGGTCAACCCGAGTCATTTCTTGACTACCTTCCCCTGAATCCGGCGATAAGGGACTGCACGAGCTTTGAGTTCTGGCGGAGGCTTGGGCAATTCAGAACGCATAGGACGGCGAAGCATTGTGCGGACCCAGGCTTCGAGGTAATTATCTGCGCTGACGGATCGCTCTCGCGTTTCCTCGACGATTTCACCAATAAGACCTACACTCTGAGATTGAACCAATTCTTGCACCTTTTCATTAGCTGCCAGATACTCTATTGAATCGCTTACCTGTTCGACAAGCACCGTGTTTGCCAGCTCTTTGCCAATGGTTTCCTCTCTTCGACCGATTTCGATCCAACGATCAACTTCCTGCTGGCCTCGCAGCGCAAGCTGTTCGAACCGATTTCGCATAGGTGACAAGAGCCGGCTAGAGTAGATTGGTCTGAGCATCGTCTCGAGAGCTTTGCCAGTTAATCGCGATGCCTGGTCTGCGGTCTCTAGCCCTCTGTCCAGGGTGTCCTGCATGTCGAATATGAGCCCTATGAGTGCTAGACGCAGCTTATCATCCCGCACATCCGTTTTATCGCCTTGTGTAGCGCTTTCACCCTCAGATGCGTTTCTCTGATCCAGTTCTAATTCCTTGGCAGAGAGCCGTTGAAGCAAAACATCGTAGCCCACCAGCGCTCCGCCAACCATCAATCGCGTCAAGGAACGAAGTCTCGAAGGCCTTTTAGGGGATTGCTGCATTTTCTGCGTCATCAAGGGCTTATCCTGCAGACTATTTGCCCTCATTATACCGCTTACATTAACTGCAGATATGGGGGTTGATCGAGTTGTGATTGCAATTCTTGCGGCGTATTGACGGGGCGCTGGCATACGAAATTCCGGCACACATAAGCCGTCGGTAAATCGTTCACTAATGGTCGATCCTGTAGTAGGGCAGGGGACTCTTCTGCGGGAGGATAACCGGAAATTGCCGCTACGATGTCGGTGCGATAACGACTCCATAACGTTCTTATGAGTTCCTGGGTACCTGGATGCCTGTAATCACCTAAAATGGCTACTTCCATAGCAGAGGGATTGGCGAAATCCAGGGCCGTCAGCCAGTGTGCGAAAGCTAACGGATACTGGGCGGCTACTTTCTGTATCTTGCCCAACATGGCTTCGGCAATATCCCGCCACTCCCCACGACCCGTGTACAGCGCCATCTCCAGCAAAGCGCGGATTGCCAGCGAATTCCCACATGGAGTAGCGTTGTCCTGAATGTCTTTGGGGCGTATCAACAACGGGTCATGATCTGAGCGAGTGTCAAAAAATCCGCCCCGGTCGTCAGCGAAATGAGCGATCATCTCCTCGGTCAGATACATGGCAAATCGGAACCATCGGACATCTGGGTCCGATTGATATAAAGCAATTAAACCCAGGATGAGCGCAGCATAATCCTCCAGGTAGGCGTTATAGCGCGCTTTTCCCCGTCTCCAGGAACGCATCAATCGCCCTTGAGTATATAATTCCCCCATGATGAAACTGGCATTCGCTTTAGCGATCGCCAGGTAATCTTGTCGCATTAAGTAGCGAGCGGCCTCGGCAAAAGCAAGCAAGGCCAGCGCGTTCCAGGCGACCAGGACTTTGTCATCCACACCTGGCCGGATGCGTTGATTGCGCGCTTTCAGCAAAGAGGCATGGATTTCAGCCAGCAACAGCGTGACCTGCTCGGCGCTCAAATTGTAGCGGACCATCAGATCTTCGTCGCTGACGGCTCGCTGCAGCACAGTCTTGCCTTCGAAGTTGCCAGCTTCTCGGATATCATAGGCATCAATGAAAAATTGGACCGCATCGACGCCACTGGTTGACGGCGGGTGCTCTGATAGCACAGCTTTTATTTGATCCAGGCTCCAGAGATAGAATTTCCCTTCCTCGCCCTCCGAATCTGCGTCCAGGCTGCTGTAAAACCCGCCTGAAGGATTCAACATTTCCCGGACCATGAAGTCCAAAGTCTCCTGGCAGACACGGCGATATGCCGGATTGCCGGTCACCATGAATGCGTGCAAATACACCCGGGCCAACTGGGCATTATCATATAGCATCTTCTCAAAGTGAGGCACAAGCCAGCGATCGTCGGTGCTATATCGGGAAAACCCGCCTCCAATGACATCGTACATGCCGCCTAGCGCCATTGCATCCAGGGCGTGTACTGCGAGATCTTGCGCCAGGCGGTCGCCACGGCCCGCACGTCGCAAGAGAAACTCAATCGCCATCGGCTGGGGGAACTTAGGCGCTTTGCCCCAACCGCCATGTTTCCAGTCATATGTCTGGACAAGTTGAAACGCCGCTTGATCCAATATGGTGAGATCGAGCGGTTGAAAATCCAGGCTAAACGATTGCGCATTTTGAAGATGCTGGGTAATCTCATTGCTCGATCGCAGTAATTGATCGCGATCCTCACGCCACAGGCGAGCAATTATGGAGAGCACATCGCGGAAGGAGGGCATGTTGTAGCGACGTACGGGAGGAAAATAGGTGCCTCCAAAAAATGGCTCGCCCGTGGGCGTAAGAAAAACGCTCATCGGCCATCCGCCACGCCCAGTCATGGCAACCACCGCGCTCATATAGATGTTATCCAGGTCAGGCCGCTCTTCGCGATCTACTTTGATATTAATAAAATGCTGATTCATCAGCGCCGCGGTATCAGGATCTTCGAACGATTCGTGCGCCATGACATGACACCAATGGCAGGCGGCGTATCCAATGCTCAGAAACACGGGTTTATCTTCCTGCTGCGCCCTCTCCAGTGCTTCTTCACCCCAAGGGTACCAATCGACTGGATTGTCTGCATGTTGCAATAAATAGGGAGAGTTTTCGTTTACCAATCGGTTTGCCATAACAACTACTCACCAAACTCCAACTCAAATGAGATATCTTCGTTCCAGGCTTCAGCGGGTTCGAAAGCAATCTCGCCAAACAACGTCTCTTGCCGGGCAATGACCATTTGGCGCTTAATTAATTCCAACAGTGCCAGAAACGTAACCACAACTTCCAGGCGATAGCGCCGATCGCCAAGAATCTTCTCAAACGTTCCTCTTCGATATCGACGAATAAAATCTGCAATGGCCCCGATTTTCTCGCGTATCGTCACGCGCGGCGGCGGCACGACTGTGTTCAGGTCTTCAAGGTGGCGTTGATTTTCAAGAATATGTCTGGCTGCAATGAGCAAGTCTTCTAGCTTCAAGTCACTGAAGTCAACACTCAGTTCCACCAGTGCAGGCTGCGCCTGGCGGGTGTAAGTCCGCCATCTTCGCGCTTCGCGGTTTTGAAGAAGGATTGCAAGTTCTTTGAAGCGCTTATAGATGATTAGCTGACGGGCGAGAGCCTCGCCAGGGTCTTCCTCGCCAGGTTCACGTTGCGGAGGCCTGGGCAAAAGCGCTTCTGACTTGATCTGCAGCAGCCGAGCCGCAATGACAAGAAATGCAGAGACCTCACCAGGTTCGCAGTCGGTCATGCTATGGATATGCACCAGGTACTGATCCGTCACTAGAGCCAAGGCTAAGCTGGTGATATCCAACTCGGCGCGCTCGATTAGTTGTAAGAGCAAATCCAGCGGACCTTCGTAGACCGGCGTGACTACCGTATAACTAGAAGCAGTAGCAATCAGGGCAGACATCATCGGCATTATACCTGACAATTATCCTTGATCATGCTATACTTATCGTCAGTTAATTGCCGGGTCAGATGCTTCGACAAAGGCTGGGCGATATTGGCTACAACGTAACCTTTTGCATGTCATCTGCATCTATATTTGTGTAGAGATGCACAATTCAAGATGATCAATTTTTGGTCTGGAGGCGATGGATGATTTCTGAACCTGTACACGTGACTGATGCGGCTTTTGAGAAGACCGTGTTGAAAGCTGATTTGCCTGTCATCGTCGATTTTTGGGCGCCCTGGTGTGGCCCGTGCCGGATGGTTGCTCCCACGTTAGATAAGCTTGCAAAAGAGTACGCAGGAAAACTTTTGGTAGCCAAAGTGAACACAGACGAAAACCCTGAGTGGATGATGAAATATGGCATTCAGGGAATTCCAACGATGCTGTTCGTCAGCGGTGGAAAGGTCATCCACCGTCAGGTAGGCGCTCTACCTGAGCCGATGCTGCGTGATATTGTGGCGCAATTCTTGGATGTCGTCAGCCAAACAAACTAGTTCCTTTTGAGATAACAACTCGATCGGCTTAATCGAACAGCGGAAGTCTGCTGACCTCCGCTGTTTTTATGTTGCACTATTCCTTGACCCGCTCAATATTCGCCCCAAGAGAGCGTAGCTTTTCGTCCACGCGCTCATAACCCCGATCAATCTGCCCAACGTTGCGAATCTGTGATGTGCCTCTTGCTGCTAGCGCCGCCAGCACCAAAGCCATGCCGGCGCGAATATCTGGACTCTCCATTTTTTCACCAAACAGGCCGGTGGGGCCTTGCACAATGCACCTGTGAGGATCACAGAGAACAATGTGTCCGCCCATACCCACCAGCTTGTCGATGAAGAACATTCGGCTGGGGTACATCCAATCATGGAATAACACAGAGCCCTTTGACTGAGTGGCGACCACGATGGCAATGCTCATCAGATCGGTGGGAAATGCCGGCCATGGCATAACACTAATTTCTGGAATCGCATCACCCAGATCAGGCTCGACAACCAGTTCCTGATCTGCTGGGACAACAATATCTTCTCCGTCTACCTGCCAAATTACGCCCAGGCGGCGAAAGACCATGGCGATCATATCCAGATATTGAGGGCCTGCCTTACGGATGCGAATGCTGCCTCGCGTGACAACTGCTGCACCGATGTAACTTACGACTTCCAAATAATCCGGCCCAACAGAAAACTCTCCACCTTTGAGGCGGGGAACGCCATGAATGGTCAGCGTGTTTGAGCCAATATTCTCGATCTTTGCCCCCAAAGCGTTCAGGAAATGACAGAGTTCTTGAATGTGGGGTTCAGAGGCGGCATTTCTCAGGATGGTTGTCCCTTTAGCAGTGACGGCGGCCATGATCGCATTTTCCGTACCCGTAACGCTGGCCTGATCTAATAAGATATTTGCGCCTTTCAACTGCCGGGCTGAAAAATTGAAGACATGATTGGCCCGATCATATTCCACCTGCGAACCCAGGGCTTGCAGTGCAAGGATATGGGTATCAACGCGCCTGCGACCGATCACATCGCCCCCTGGAGGAGGCAAATGCAGCTCTCCCGATCGCGCCACCATAGGCCCGGCCAGCAGGATCGAGGCGCGAATCCCCCGGCATAGGTCTGGATCCAGATCGGCAGGGCGCACATCCTTTGCCTGGATACGAAGCGAGTGGTTTTCGAGCCTTTCGATCTTTACTCCCAGACTTTCAAGCAGAGCGCACATTGCTTGAACATCACGGATATCAGGGACGTTGGATAAGACAACAGGTTCTTCCGTTAAAAGGGTCGCTGCCAACAATGGCAGGGCGGCGTTTTTATTGCCGGCGGGGGTCATCTCGCCTCTCAGAGGCACACCGCCTTGAATGACAAATTTTTCCATCAGCTAAAGATCTCCTCTGATTTTCGTTTTTGGACCTTTCAGATTGTGCTCTGGGTAACTATTGTACACGATCTAGGGCGCAATTGATTGACAGGAATAGCCAAGCGCAAGCTACTCTGCTATAATGCCGTGACGGAATGGATGTGGATAGTTATTCTTGCGTGCTCGCAGTGTTATTGGGATGGGCGCTTGGCGCCCTGGTAAATTATCTGAGCGATGTCCTGCCTCATCGTCGTCGCCTGGTAAGGCCTTTTTGTCTTCATTGTCAGCAGGTCATGGAGTGGAAAAATTACCTGGTCTGGCCGCGTCGATGTCCATCATGCAATCGACGCCGATCGCTTCGAACATGGGTCGTTGAAATCATTTTTGTTGCTGCCGCCTTAGGCATTTTTGCCAGACCTCCGGAGAGGTTGGGGATTGCCCTGGGTTTGCTCTGGCTGACCTATTTTGGTGTGATCATCGTCATTGACATCGAGCATCATCTGATCCTACATCCGGTCAGTTGGGCAGGGGCAGGGATAGGCCTGGTAACCGGAGTCTGGCTGCATGGCTGGATGTGGACCCTGATCGGTGGCACAGCCGGCTTTGGGATAATGTTAATCTTTTACTGGCTCGGCATTGCCTATGTTCGCTATATCGTCCGCAGACGGGGAGGAAAGTTAGAAGAAGGAGATGCGTTTGGATTTGGAGATGTCAACTTAAGTGGCGTGATCGGGTTGCTATTAGGATGGCCTGGCATCCTGGCAGGTCTGTTCATTGCTATCCTGTTTTCGGGGGCTTATATGGCGCTCTATGTCCTTGGCGCGCTGATAGCCAGGCGCTTCAAGGCCCATACTGCGCTTCCTTATGGACCCTTTTTAGCCGCTGGCGCCATTTATTTACTTTTTCTGCGCTAGAAGGCTCAGGTAAAAGCCAATCAAAAAACGCCTCCGGATGTTTTGTGGAGGCGTTTTTGATTCAAACAGCAAATGATGATTATGCTGCGGCTTCTTTCCTTCCACCAAACAGTTTGCGCCACTCGCGATTCTCCCATACCACCAAAACCGGCGCAGCAATGAAGATGGATGAATAAGTACCGCTAAACAGGCCCACCAGCAGGATGATGGCGAACTCGCGCAACGTAACGCCCCCGAACAAAGCCAGGGCCAGCAGCATAAATTCCACCGTCATTAGTTGAGTGTTGATCGAACGCCCCAGAGTCTGTACAATGGAGTGGTTGACCAGAGTCTCAAAAGGTAAACGCCGAAAAATGCCGGTGTTCTCGCGAATTCGGTCGAACACTACCACTTTATCCTGCACAGAAAATCCGATCACGGTGAGCAAAGCTGTCAGGAAAAGCGAGTCGATTTGCCAGCCCCAAAACGTGCTTCCAATGGCGGCCAGGCTGAACACAACAGCCACATCATGCAGCATCGCCAAGATCGCGCACAAGCCATATCGGATTGCATGGGGCACGCCGCGAAAAGCAAATGTAAGGTAGAAAGTGACGATCAGGACTGCAACGCCGACAGCCAGCCCTGCGCGCGTGGTAACTTCCTGGCCAATCGTCGGGCCAACGCTTTCAAAGCGCAGCACAGTAACCTCGGAATTGAACCGATTCTTGAGAGATTCTACGACTTGCCCTCGGACATCTTCAGCCAGCTCACTCGACCGGATGACATAGCTGCCCTCGCCAGTCGTTTGTACTTTGGCATCGGTCACTCCCAGGTCTTCGTACAGTCCGATCACATCCGCCGGCAATGGCTGCGCAGACTCGAATCTAACCTCCAGCAGGCTGCCGCCGGTGAAATCAATCGCCAATGGTAGAGACCCATTGCTGGTCATCACTGCTAACATGACCAGGCCAGGCACAATTACGATCAGCGAGATGACAAAATACAGATAGCGTTTGCCTATGATGTTAATCATATCTGACGACCTTCTAGATTCCAAACCATCTTTCGAAATTCTTGGACTTGAAATAGGCTACAACGGTTTCCATCAGCACTCGAGTGACAACCAGTGCAGTAAACACGCTGACCATAACGCCCAGGAAAAGGGTGATCGAAAAGCCTTTCACGATCGTGGCGCCATAGGTGCTACCAAACCAGAATAAGATCGCACTGGTGATCAGTGTCGCAATATTGGAGTCACGAATAGACGGCCACGCCCGCTTCCAGCCCAGATCGACCGCTTGCCGCAGCGTTTTTCCCCCCCTAAGCTCTTCTTTGATGCGCTCAAAGATCAATATGTTCGCGTCCAACGCGCTTCCGGTGCTCAACATCAAACCGGCAACTCCGGGCAAAGTCAACGTCACCGGAATGAAACGGAAAATAGCAAATGCGATCAGGGCATAAACCAAAATCGCAATATCGGCGGTCAAACCCGGCAGCCGGTAATAGAGCGCCATGAACAGGATGACGATCGTGAAGCCGATCAGCCCGGCGACCATGCTTCTGCGCAGCGAATCCTGCCCCAGCGTCGGCCCCACGGTACGAACCTCAACCACCTTCAAGGGAATGGGCAGAGAACCATACCGCAACTGGATAGCGAGATTGTTGGCCGATTCGTAATCGAAATCACCGGAAATTACGCCGCTCCCGCTGGTAATCGGCTGATTGATCACAGGCGTCGAGATTACCCGTTTATCAACCACAATGGCTAAAATATCCCGAACATGCGCAGTTGTAAAATCGCCAAAAGTTTTTGCCCCCGCGGATGTGAGCTCAAAAGAGATCTCGTAATCGCCGGAGGTGGGATTTTTGACCACCTGCACCGTCTTTAGGTCTGCTCCGGTCATCACAGTATTGAAAATGGGTGGCACCGTTTCGGTCGAGGTGATATTTTGAGCGCTTTGGATCTCTTCTGGGGTCAGGCCAAAGTCCGTCTTTATCGTTTCTCCCACCAGGCTGACTGCCTGATCCTGAGAAATAGTTGACATATCCACGAACTCGAGCAAACCGGTCTGCTGGATTGTGCTTAGCGCTTTTTCGGGATCTGTCTCTCCGGGCAGCTCGACAACAATGCGGCGATCCCCTGCTCTTTGAACGACAGCTTCGGTCAATCCGAGGCCATTGACGCGGTTCTCAACCACGCCCACTGCCGCATTCATCGCCCCGCTGTCGATCTGAGCATCGGCTGGTAAATCCGCCTCAAGCAGCGCCTGAACACCGCCAACCAGATCGAGGCCCAAACGGGTGACAAACTGCTTGTTAATCCCCCCAATATTGATCCCGGGGCTATTCGGCCAGACGATGTAGAGGGCTGTTATGACGATGACAACAACGAGGATCAAGCGATAGATGGTGCTATTTGACATTCCGGTTGCAACCTCCGACACTCAAACAAATACCAGCCTAAGGCTGGCAAGCAACGCTGGATTATACCCCCATTTCGATAGATTGTCCAACAGTTAATCCATTCGCTCAAATCTTCACGATCTTTAAGGAGGAAATGAATCCGCATGCTTTTCCAGATAGGAGAGCACCTGATCCAGGACTTCAGCTGGCGCGAGAGAATCTGTGTCGATATAGAGATCGGCATGAGTTCTGGCATCTTGCAAGCGCCGTATCTGTTCCAGATACTCTTGTTCCGTCCAGTCCAATTTGCGCCGTTGGACGGTCAGGGGATACGAGACATGTAAATAAACCAGGACATCCGGGTTGGTGATCTTACGCCACATGGTGGGCACATAGGAGTGCTCTTGTGCAATGTGGCGGGCATCAATCCCTCGCTGGCGCAGCGAGTGGACCAAGGTGGTCTTCCCAGAAGCACATGGGCCAACGACGCCGACTCTGATGGACTTCATTCAGGCAGAGTCCGCAGAGCGTTCTTGCAAGACCTAGATTGGCAAGCGGACGGTCATACGCCGCACTTCATCCCCCGAGGCCGGCAAAACGCTCACAACAACAATGCTGATGTCATCAACCGGCCGATTCTCATCCAAACGCAGGGCTTGTTCCAATAACGAATCGGCGATTAGCTGTGGGGAAGGACTTTCGTCTTCTAGAAGCGCCTGCAGGCAGGTGACCAGGTCTAGTTTCTCGCCGCATCGCTCTCCGGCGTGGATTAAGCCATCTGAGAAAACTACTACAGTTAGCCCAGGTTCCAGCGGTACCTCGGTAATAACCGGGCGCGTATTTCGATAGAGACCAATGGGCAAGCTGGCTTCTTCTAGAATTCGAATCTGATCATTAAGCGCGATGATCACTGGCGCCGGATTATTGCGAGTGATCACCATCGTTTGGGTCTGCCGATCGATGGAAACGATGTTCAATGTAGCCGATACTTTGCCGCTGCGTTCGGTGTAAAGACTATCCGAAGCTGCCCGAGCAGCTGCCCCATCGCGCACGCCCTCAGCAAGCAGGCTGATCACCTTGCGCACAACCAGATTGGAGACCGCTTTCGCACCTCTGCCGGAGCTTTGGCCATCTGCCAATACGACAGACAGACCTCCCTGTGGACGCTCGACAACCTCGACGGTATCACCGCTATCCAAGGAAGCGTACTTTTTGACCTTCGAAACTGCAATTTGAACTTCCATATGCACATTTTACATCAGATTGGGCTTACTGGCTAACACTAAGAAAACTTTGCCCGAGGGCAATTCAACTCGTTCCAGGCGCACATAAAACCCTACCTGCTGAAAGCGCTCGACGAAAAACAGCTTCCACCTTTCATCATTTTGCGGAGGAGACTGATGGGTGAGTTGAAAGAGCCGACCCAGCATGCGCCCGATCCATCCTTTGGGGTCAATCCAGGCAAAAGGAACCACGACAAGGCAGCCTCCAGGAACCAAAATTCGATAGATTTCCTCTAGCGTTTGCACCTGGAAAAAATATTCAGAAGGAAAAGTCGAGACGACCGTATCGAATACGTCTGACCGAAACGGAAGATGTTGTGCATTGCCTCGCACCAAACGAAACAGTGCAGAAGACCTTGAGAGCCGTTCACGTGCAATCTTTCCCATTGTAGGGCTGAGATCGAGGCCAAACACCTGGAACCCGCGTTGCTCCATGGCAACTTGCAGATGACCAGGACCATGCCCTAGCTCAAGAATCCGTTCACCAGCCAGATAAGGTAAGGCGCTAAGAACCCACTCACGCCAATGTCCCCACGAAACCGCAGCCGCAACCCAATCGTACGCCCAAGCCAGGGGATTGTATAGGAGATAGAAGAATAGTCTCAGGAAGGATGATAGGAGACGAGGCGCAAGGGGCATGATCGTAAAGTTGAAAGGTCGGCCGCAAGCCAAACAGCGCCTAACTTCACCCTAACTTCACTTTGTCTCTACGGCAAGCTGCCCACATCCTGCCTGGATATCAATTCCGCGGCGAATGCGGATGGTGCAAGGAATGCCCTGCTTCTCCAGAGTCGCCTGGAAAGCTTCTGCGCGCTCGCGCGTAGTTGCCTTGCCGCGATAACGGGTGGTCGGATTGAGAGGAATTACATTGACATGGCAAAGGGTCGAACCGCTTTTGCGAAAAGGCTGGAGCAAGTTGGCTAACTTCGATGCTTGCTGGATAGTGTCGTTTACGTTGCGAATCAGCGCCCACTCGAAAGTGATCCGCCTGCCGGTTTTTTCAACATATTCCCTACAAGCGGAGAGCAATGGCCCCAGTGGATACTTTCGGTTGACAGGCAAAAGCGAAGAACGCAGCTCGTCATCTGCTGCGTGCAATGAGATCGCCAGATTGACCTGCCGCTTTTCTATCGTAAAACGTTCAATTGCCGGGATCAAACCAACTGTGGAAATGGTAAATCGTCTCGCCCCCAGGTTGAAACCCTGAGGATCGTTCAGGCGATCAATCGCCGCCATCGTCTCTTCGTAGTTGTGAAACGGTTCGCCCATTCCCATGACCACCACATTGGTCACTCTCTCATCCAGCGATTTTAGCGCTCTGGCATAATACAGCACCTGCTCAACAATTTCCCCGCTGGTCAAATTTCGTCTGAAGCCCATCTGACCCGTAGCACAAAAAACACAGCCCATTGCACAACCAGCCTGGGTAGAGATGCACAAGGTCCGCCGGCGGTTGTAACGCATCAAAACAGCCTCTATTGCAAGGGTATCCTTGAGGTAAAACAATGTCTTGCGGGTCTCTCCATCTTGAGAGTCAAGCACCGCCCCAGCCTGCAAATTGTGAAAACTGAAGCTATCATCCAAGCGGTAGCGCAACGGCCTCGGCAAGTTGGTGAAGTGATCTGGACTATCCCACAGATTCTTATAGAGTCCTTGCCAGATTTGCAAAGCACGGAACTCCGGTTCGCCCCAATTCTGGATGAGGGTGACCAATTCCGAAAAGTCCAGATCGTAGATCAGCGGCTTTGGCTCATCCGAAATCGTTAATTGGAATTGATTGTCTGGCCGGGAAACCTTCATATGCGCCTCATTAATTCTGTCAAGTCAGCTTCGATCCAGTCAGGAGGCGGGCTCCAGCTGAGGGCCTCCATTTTGCTGGTAACGCCTGAAAGCACCAAAGCCGTGCGACAGCCCAGTTTTTGCGCTCCGGCGATATCCGTCTCCAGACGGTCGCCCACCACTAAGGCCTGCTCTGGCTCGACTTGAAGGCGTTCTAGAGCTACTCGATACATCTCCGGGGCAGGCTTTCCAACAATGATCGGCGGGGTATCCGTGGCAGCCTCAAGAGCAGCTAATATGGCGCCGGCGCCGGGCACCAGCCCTTCTGGCATTGGGTAAGTTCGATCAGGATTTGTCCCGATAAAGAGCACACCTCCACGGATCAACAGAGTCGCTTTGCGGAGTTTTTCGTAAGTCAGATTACGATCCATCCCAGCGACGACAGCCAACACATCATGTTCAGCCAACTCGAATCCGAAGCTAGATAGCGTGCTTACTAATCCTGACTCACCGATAATGAAAACTTTACCTTTTTCTGGGAAGCGTTGCGCCAGGTAGTGCCCGGCTGCCTGGGATGAATTGACGATCTGCCACTCCTCAAGGTCAACGCCAAAATCATGTATTTTTGCCAGATAATCCGTAGCCGAGAGCGTGGCGTTGTTTGTCGCCAGGACAACGCCATATCCTCGTTTTTTCATCGAGGCAAATATGGCAGGCAAATCCCCAATCGGTCGATCCCCACGCCATAAGACGCCGTCCATATCCAGGATCAGGGCCTTGATGGGAGCTACGGATGATGGGGACATCTGAGGGTTCCTTCTAACAACAAGTCGTGCGACAATTGGGCCGCACGACTTGTTGTGGTTAACCACCGCAGTTATGCGGTAAGCTGCTTGGTTTCAGGGATTTCCATTACTTGATCCACCAAGCCATACTCGACTGCGCCCTTTGCATCGACGTAGAAATCACGGTTTGTATCACGTTCGATCGTCTCAATGGATTGCCCTGTGTGCATGGCCAGGATTCTATTGAGTTGATCCTTGAGGCGCAAGATCTCGCGCGCCTGAATTTCGATGTCCGATGCCTGACCTTGCGCTCCGCCAAGAGGTTGATGCATATGGATGGTGGCGTTCGGCAAAGCATAGCGGTGACCTTTGGTGCCGGCGGTCAACAACACCGTGCCGAAAGAGGCGGTCATGCCCACTGCCAGAGTGCTGATCGGGTTCGGGATCACTTGCATCGTGTCATAAATCGCCATGCCAGCATAGACCTGCCCACCCGGCGAGTTGATGTACATCTGGATCATGGCCTCGGGATCCTGATTGCTCAAGAAGAGCAATTGGGCAACAATCACATTGGCAACCTGATCGGTGATCGGCGTACCGAGAAATACAATCCGGTTGCGCAATAGCAGGGAATAGATATCGAAAGCGCGTTCGCCGCGCCCGCTTTCTTCGATGACCATTGGGATCAGGGAATTTGGGATCATCATAGGTAGTTTCCTCCGTAATCGCACTTTAAAAATTGAGCTAACCATTCGTCTCTTCAGGCTGCAATCCTGGCTCTTCTACTACTGCTTTATCAGCAGAAGACGGCTCTGTTTCAGTCTCATCAGCAACATCTGGGCTGGTAGAGACCTCCGCCTGTGTCTGCTCACTTCGCTCAGCCTCCACTTTACTCAATCCGTCGCTGCATATCTCGCGAAAGCGCTCCAGAGAGCGGTCGGATAACATATCCGCCAACACATTGCCAACGATATTCGTATAGACTTCGCGCCTGGAAAGCTTGCGAGCGTCGCGTTCTGGCAATGTGTTGTATAGATAATCCATGGTGGAGTAAGCTTCATGCTCGAGTTCTTCGGGCTTAACTTCTATCTTCTCGGCTTTTCCAAACTCTACTAAGAACAGAGCGCGTTTAATTCGGTCTTCAGCAACAGGCCTGATTTCTTCTCGAAATGCCTCCATGTCAATGCCGCGCGATTTGAGATACAAATCGATATCCATCCCCTGGCGTTCTAACCGCTGCTGAAGCTCTTTAATGATGGTATCGACCTCGTCATCTACCATCTCAGGTGGATATTTGAAAGTAGTTTGTTCTATCGCGGCGTCTAAAATTTTCTCATCATAAACCTTGTGATAAGCAGTGCGCGCTTGCTCTTCGAGTGATTTGCGAATATCCGCTTTCAATGCCTCTAAAGTATCGTATTCGCCAACCGTTTTAGCAAAATCATCATCTAATTCTGGAAGCTGTCGGGATTTCACTGCTTCGATCTTGACGTAGAATTGAGCCTGCATTCCTCGGAGCGTCTCGTATAGTGAATCTTCAGGGAATGTATATTCCAGGGCCTTTTCATCTCCGGTCTTCATACCTATAAGATGATGAGAAAAGCCCGGGAAAGGCCATTCATCTGGTTTCGAGGAAGCATCTTCGGGGCGAATAATGACCGAGGTCGAGCGCTCGGGTATCAACTCTGCAGCTGGTTCATCATCCGCAGCTAAGCGGGTCGCACTCAACTTCAGTGTAACCAGGTCACCCACTTGAGCGGCGCGATCCACCGGTTCAATAATTGCATGCCGCTCACGCAAATCCTCCAAAACATCGTTGACATCCTGGTCGGTGACCTGCTCAAGCTCATAGGCAATCTTAATCGAATGATAGTCGCCAAGAATAGCCTCGGCTTTCAGCGGCACGGAAAATTCCAATGTCAAAGGTTCGGTAGCGCTGATGTTCTCCAATTTGCCTGGCCCGTAAGGATTGATTCCCGTCTCCTTAATCACCTCCGGGTAGATCTCAGCCACCAGCAACTCGATGGCCTCTTCTAAGATCGCGGCTTCTCCGAGGTGACGGACGATGACAGGGTAGGGGGCTTTGCCTGGACGAAAACCAGGTATTTTGACACGCCGGGCAAGCCGGCTGGCAGCGCGCCGCTTGATCCCCTCCAACCGGTCAGCTTCAACCTGTACCGTCAGTTGAGCATGATGGTCTTCACGAATTTGTTTCTCAATATTCAAGGCCTGGTTCCTTTTGATCGAATTAAGATAAACGCGACTTGCCTTGCCGACCAAGTCGCTGCATTATATCATGCACATCAATTCCGTTTGCATAAGATATGTATAAGAAAGACCGACCTATGCAGAAGCAAGAATGGGGAAGGCGGGACTTGAACCCGCACGCCTTTCGGCCCTTGATCCTAAGTCAAGTCTGTCTGCCAATTCCAGCACTTCCCCTTCAACCGGGGTGATTATAAGCCAGACAACCCCGCTCGTCAATAAATCAGATATAATCACAATCCTATACCGATTATTCTCGGAGGACAGTTTTGGGACGAGTGATTAATCCACAGGGGGCGGGCAAAGAACGTACACAATTGATACGCAGCGTGATCTTGGCGCTGCGCGAGCTCATGGGACAAAAAGAGATCAACTCGAGAACCAGAGACCTAGCTGCGTTCATTGCTCTGGCGCTCCTAGCCGTCAACGACACAGTTGAGACTTCAGTGGGCGCATGGGAAAAGCGCGATTACTGGCTAAAGGCGGACCGTTTTCGCCAGGAGTGGGCCTGGGCTGGTCGGTTGGGAGAAAACCTGCGTCAAGCGGTATTGGCAGATGACTGGGCACTGGTCGCCCAAATCGCAGCAGCTATCGCCGAAAAAGTGAAGGATATCGATATACCTAAACGCCAGCGGCAGGATAACTTTTGGGTCGGCGCCTGGGAAAAACTCCAGGCGCAGGCAGAACACAGGTCGCGCTAAGAGTTTATCTTCACCACAGCGCTAACTGGTGTGCAGGTCGCTTTCCATCGAGCAGAATGTAGGCGGTTGCACGAGCGGGCTGCACACCAATCTTATGTAAATCCTCCGGACAACTTAACTTACCCAGACGGCGGGCGCGCAAGATCGCATCAGCGCCTTTAGGACCGATCCCCGGAATGCGCAGCAGCTCAGCGCGGTTTGCTCGGTTCACCTCGATGGGCTTTTCCCTCAGGTTTTGTTCTGCCCAGATCGCTTTCGGATCCGCGTAAAGGGGCAGGTTGCCGTCTGGGTCGAATGGCAGTTCATCCACCGAGAAGCCATAATCGCGCAGCAGAAAAGACGCCTGATACAGGTGTAACTCTCGCATCGGCGACGCGGCTGGCAGGTTCTCAAAAGGAGTGTCAGGGATAGGATGGAAAGCCGAAAAGTACGCTCGGCCAAGATGTACCTGACGGTGCAGAGCTTCGGTGGTGGATAACAATTCCAGATCGCTTTCACCTACCGCGCCGACGACAAATTGCGTCGTCACCGAAGGCCAGCGACCGTTCCACCCTTTTTGTGCGGGTTGATGACGGCGAATTTGCTCCACCCAGCGCAATGGTTGGACTAATTCTTCCAGGAACTGTTTGCCCGGGGCCAGGCGTTCCAGCCGCTGTATGTTCGGGGCTTCGAGATTTAGAGATACCCTATTGGCCAACTGCATCGCCCGCTCGACTTGAGCTTGCTCGGCCCCGGGCATCAACTTCAAGTGTAAATACCCTTTGAAATGATGCTTGTTACGCAAGATCTCCGCAGTATCCAAAATCTGATCTTGTGTGCGCAGGCTGCCTCCGGCCACGCCCGAACTGAGGAACATGCCCTGGACAATGCCGGCCCGGTACAGGCTCATGAACGCATTCGCCATCTCGGCTGGCTGAAGAGTAGAGCGACGGAAGTCGCGCCCGGCTCGGAAAGGACAATAGTAGCAATTGCGTTCGCACGCCGAAGTGAGCAGAGTCTTCAAGAGCGTGATGCGTTTGCCGTTGGGCATCAGTGCATCACTGACATTGAGCGCTCTCTGCTGGCGAGGAGAAAGCTTGGGGCACTCCGCGTCCTCAGCAGGTTCGAGCGCCATATACGACGATAGATCATGCAAATGGCTTATTGGGTCCATTATCAAGGTCTTAAGTCTGGGATGTCCTATCCAACTGCCGTATAATGTCTACAACTTTACCCTGGATCTTAACTCCTGACCTGTCATAAATGATCTCTTGGTAATCTGGATTGGCTGGCACAAGTCGGACGGTATTCTCCGTAAAATAAACATATTTCAACGTCAGGTGCTCCTCTGCCAGAATGAACACAGCCGCCATATTCCCAGCACGAACAACGGATGCGGCGTCCTTAGTCTGAAGGATAACGATGTCGCCGTCGAATACACCTGCGTCGCGCATCGAGTCTCCTTCGACGCGCAATGCACACAAGCCCGAGCACGCTTCAGGCGGTATGTGGGTGCGGACCCGGTCTTCTAGTTGGTAGCTATCATCTACAATCTCGGGGATACGTTGGCCGGCGCCAATGGATCCCCATACTGGTACCGTGCCTCGGCGGCCAGCTTTTCCAGTCAGTTCCCAACTGGCCTGCCGCCTGTAGGTTCTTCCTACGGCTGCATTCCGATGACCTCGTGGTCTGATGCTGCATATCCAGCCCTCTTTCTCGAGTGCCTCCAGATCGCGGTGAATCGTGCCGGTGCTTTTTGCCTTGACCCCTTCCTGGATTTCTCTTACGGTGCACGGGCGATCTGCTTCACGCAGGAAGGCGATAATTTTCCTCCTGCGGGTTTTCTGCTCATCAAGCCAATTCTTGATTTTCGACATCTGAGGCCAAGTCCTTCTCATGCAATATAATTATAGAACATATGTACTATTTTGTCAACCAATAATCGCTTTCGCTTTCGACCTCACTGGATCGGATCGAGCACATTGGCGATTAGCAGAGATCGGTATTGGGGTGGGGGGGACAACTGGTGGCCGGGCGGTTCGACATCGAATAATTCAGTCTCTCTCATCTACAATACCCAATCCTGTAACCACGAATGGATTACGGCGGAAGTGGTTGGGGCCTGATCTATGATGATTGACAAAGAGGGGGGTATGTGCTAGAATAAGTTCGTTTATGCTTCTGATAAGTATTATTATCATAAACATAACTATAATACGCTCTCATCGCCTTTTACCCTGTTGGCTTAGAAATATCCAAGGAGTTTAGATGAGTACAAAGATCTCACAGGCCATCATACAGTATCTGGATAGCGTCAAGCTGGCGCGCAGCGAAAACACCGCGCGCAGCTATCACAATGCAATGAACGCATTCAGCGCCCTGCTGAACGATCATGGCCTGCCCACCGAAAAGACGAACGTACAGGACCTGCCAGAAGGTGCCATCGCATGGTTTGCGGCCGGCCTGAAGGATTACGCGCCGGCTACCGAACAGCTTTATCTGACGGCCGCCGCTGGCTTCTTCGAATACCTAGCTGCCGAGCGCCTGGCAGAGCCAAATTTGCCCCGCATCAGGCTGCTGATCCGCCAACGATCGCGCAAGCCCGGCCAGCGTCTGCCGCAGTTCCCGCGCAACGAGATTGAAAATATTATTGATTATGCTATTAATCTTGCACACAACCCATCAAACAACGACACCGAACGTCTGATCCTGCTGCGTGACCGCGCCTTCCTGCTCACCCTGGCCGACACCGGCCTGCGCGTCCACGAAGCCTGCAACCTGAGGCGCGGCGACATCGACTGGAACGAAGGCAAAGCAGTGATTACCGGCAAAGGCGACCGTCAGGCGGTGGTGCGCTTCTCTCGCCGCAGCCTGGCAGCGCTGCGCGACTACCTCAACGCCCGAAGCGCTTTGGACGGGGCAGCCGGGCGGCCGCTCACCTCCCTGCCCCTCTTTGCCCGCCACGACCGGGGCGCCGGCAAAAAGGTCAAACCGATCACCACCGCCACCGGCAGGAACATTGTCGATCAGCGCGTGAAAGAAGCTGCCGGCCCGGAGGCTGCTCAAGCGATCACCCCCCATTCCTTTCGGCACTATTTTGTCACTACGGTACTGCGCGGCTCCGGCGGAAATTTGAAGCTGGCCCAAGAGCTGGCGCGCCACCGCAACATCGCCGTGACCCAGCGCTACGCCCATCTGTCGGATGATGAGCTGGATGAGGGCTATTTCCAGATATTCGATGATCAGGGCCGCTCACCAGAACAGGCGCCTCCAGCCTGACAATAAACCTTAATACAAACGAAAACGAGACATAACAAGAAGCGCGGCAAACTGCGAATATAATCGCGCTGTGCGCTCTCGACGGTTGGTTTGTCGATTGATCGTCCTAATACTCACGCTGGGAATCGTCGGTCGGGGCGGTGGTTGGCTTCTTGTGGCGCAGCCCCAGACAGCTCAGGCAGCGAATGTCTCCGCCTACGACCTGATCCTGGCGATGAACACGCTGCGCGTGTCCAACGGACTGCCCGCATTGGTCGAAGACCCGATCATCAACGCGGTCGCCCAATCGACCGCCGAGACCATGGCGGCTAACCAGATGTCCTGGCACATTGGGAATGTTTCCGGCAGGCTGGCAGCCGCCGGCTACGGCGGCGGGGCAAAAGTTTGGGCAACTGAAAACTTCGCCGTGGGGGATCACACCATTGACGAGATCATGGTGATCTGGTCGGACGCCTCGCACATGATCCCGGCGGTGAATCCGGCCTATTGCCATGTGGGCGCAGGGGTGGCGCGGTCTCCCAACGGCCGCAACTATTACGTGCTCCAGGCGGCTTACACCGCCAACCACGCTTGCGGGGAATACCGCCCCCCAGCAGGTCTGCCCCCTCAAAGCGGAGGTAATGCGAATTCAGGCAGCGGCAGCGCCGCCGTGCCACAGTTGATCGTTCCGGTCAAAATCGCCACGCCGGACGCCGATGGCAGGATTTTCCATACCGTCGAGCCCGGCCAATCTCTGTGGGCAATCGCCATCGCCTACAAGCTCACCATCAAAGACCTGGAGAGCTGGAACAACCTGTCGAGAGACTCGGTGCTCAAGGTCGGCCAGCGGCTGTTCATCCCCAGCAGCAACACCCAGGGATACGCCACCCCGACGCCGGTGGGTATGGTGATGGTCAACGAACCCGGCGCCGATGGCAGGATCATCCACGTCGTCCAGCCTTACCAGACGCTGATCACCATCGCCCAGGCCTACCGGGTCAGCGTGGACACGATCCTCAGCCTGAATGGCATTCAGAAAGACTGGCCGCTGCAGATCGACCAGAAACTGTTGATCGATCCCGGCGCCGCTCCCCAGCGCCCGCTCAGCCCAATCGAGCAACTGACGCCGGCCAGCGACGGCCGCTACTATCATACGGTGAAAAGCGGCGAGACGCTGTCCTGGATCGCCAGCCGCTACGGGATCAGCTTGCGTGAACTGATGGCCTGGAACGGCTTGAACGACCAGTCCACCATCTACCCAGATCAAAAGCTGCTGCTGAACGTCACCCCGCCGCCGACCGCGACGGCAACGCCCGCCCCAACACAGGCTTTGCCAGCGCCCGCCGAAACCCTTACACCTGCTGTGAATCCCCAATCCTTCCTGCCCACCCCTACCCCAACTGACATCAGTCCGCCAGTTGACGAGGACACCGACGAAATCGTCCTGGCCTTGACCAGCAGTGTGGCGCTGGGCGGCCTGCTGTTGATTGTGCTTTCGATTCGCAAGCGAACCCAATAGCCACCCTACCCCACGGGTGTTTCACAAACTGAGTAAAGACTGCTCCCTACAGGATAATTGTCACTGTCGAATCATTCGATTAATAAGTAAAATGTTCGTGAAATTTCGCACGAACTGTGCCCGCGAGGTGACCGATGGACGATAAAGAGAACCAACCCACCGAGGATCCACGCATCCTCGAGTTGCGCGCGGTGCGCGAACAGGCTCGCCTCGGCGGCGGGGAGAAGCGCATCCAGATACAACACGCCAAGGGCAAGCTCACCGCCCGTGAACGCCTGGATCTGCTGCTGGACCCTGGCACCTTCAACGAACTGGAGCCGTTCATCACCCACCCGCCGGACGAGATGGGCATTGCTCACGAGCGCTTCCTGGGCGATGGCGTGGTGACCGGCTATGGGCAGATCGAAGGCCGCACTGTGTACGTCTATGCGCAAGATTTCACGGTTTACGGCGGCACGCTCAGCGAAATGCAGAGCCAGAAAATCTGCCGCGTCATGGATCTGGCGCTGCGCAACGGCGCTCCGATCATCGGCCTGATCGACTCGGGCGGGGCGCGTATCCAGGAGGGCGTCAAAAGCCTGGGGGGTTACGCCGAAATCTTCCGCCGCAACGCCCTGTACTCCGGCGTCATTCCCCAGATCAGCGTCATGCTTGGCCCCTGCGCCGGCGGCGCTTCCTACTCCCCCGCCCTCACCGACCTGATCATCATGGTCGAAAAAACATCCTTCATGTTCCTCACCGGGCCAGAGGTGATCAAAGGCATGACCGGCGAAGTGGTGGACGCCGAGACGCTGGGCGGATCTTATGTGCACATGGCGGTCACCGGCACCGCCCACCTGGCGACACAGACCGAGCCGGAAGCCCTGGCGCTGACCCGCCGGGCGCTGAGCTACTTCCCCTCCAACAACGTCGAGAACCCGCCCTATCAGCCGCCGCAGGATGACATCCTGCGCATGGACCCCGCCCTGAACAGCATCATCCCGCTCGACCCGTACGAGCCGTACAGCATGCACCAGGTGATCGAGCACGTGGTCGATCGCGGCACTTTCCTGGAGATCCAGCCGGCCTGGGCGCTCAACGCCATCATCGGCCTGGCGCGCATCGGCGGCCACAGCGTGGGCATCGTGGCGCAGGAGCCTTCCGTCATGGCGGGCGTGATCGACATCGACGCCTCGGACAAGATGGCCCGCTTCGTGCGCATGTGCGACTGCTTCAATATCCCCCTGATCACCTTCGTCGACTCCCCCGGCTTCCTCCCCGGGACGCACCAGGAGCATGGCGGCATCATCCGCCACGGCGCCAAGCTGCTCTACGCCTACTCCGAAGCCACCGTGCCCAAGATCACCGTCATCACCCGCAAGGCCTACGGCGGCGCGTATGTGGTGATGAGCAGCAAATTCCTGGGCACCGATGTCACCTACGCCTGGCCCAGCGCCGAGATCGCCGTGATGGGCGCCGAGGGCGCGGTTAACATCTTGTTCAAGAAGCAGATCGAGGCCGCCGAGAATCCCGAACTGGAGCGCAAGCGGCTCACCGACGATTACCGCCAGCGCTTCAACAACCCCTACTTCGCCGCCCGCGCCGGCTACATCGACGACATCATCGAGCCGCGCGAGACGCGCCCCAAGATCATCGCCTCGCTGGCGGCGCTGCGCGACAAGCAGGCTTACGCCCCGCCACGCAAGCACGGCAACATCCCCGTCTGAGCGAGGACCGCCATGCCAGAGAACCTGTATCTCGCCTTGCAAATCACCCTGGTCGGCATGGGGCTGGTGTTCGCCGCCATCTTGCTGCTGTGGGGGCTGATGGCGCTGCTGGTGCGCCTGGCGCCGGAGCGTTCGGCCGAACCCCCGCCTGCCGAAACCGCCGCTCAGGACGAGGCCAGCCGCAAACGCCGCGCCGCGACCATCGCCGTCGCCATCGCCCTGGCGCAGCAGGCCGACCG
Organism: uncultured Anaerolinea sp.; assembly: GCA_964503145.1. GTDB lineage: Bacteria > Chloroflexota > Anaerolineae > Anaerolineales > UBA4823 > RBG-16-57-11. The sequence continues at coordinate 116,375 of CAZCYV010000011.1, forward strand.
CAGCGAACCCCACGAATTCCCCCTGCCGCCCACCGCCCTGGTCAGCGCCTGGCAGGCGGTGATGCGCACCCGTATGCTGAACAAGCGCGTTTCCACACGTCGAGGTCTGAACCGATGAAATACCGCATTACGATCGATGGACAGGCTTACGAAGTCGAAATCGCCGATCTGCACGCTCGCCCGCTGCTGGTCACGGTGGATGGCGAGCCGATTCAGGTGGATGTCGAGCGCCTGCTGAACCACGTCGCCCCGAGCGCTCAGCCCGCGGCGCCGCCGCGCATCGCCGCGCCCGCCACCCCGCCGCCGATGTCCAGCGTGCCCACCGGCGTCGCCCCGCGCGCCGGTCTGACCGTGCGCGCCCCCATCCCCGGGGTCATCGTCGCCCTGCTGGTGCACCCCGGCGACCAGGTCGCCTATGGACAGGAACTGTGCACCATCGAAGCGATGAAGATGCGCAATAACATCCGCGCTGCCCGCGCCGGGCGCATCGCCGAGATCCTGGTCAGCCCCGGCCAGACCGTCAACCACAACGATCCGCTGATGCGCTTCGAGGAGGTCGCCTGAATGGACTTTGACGCCCTGCTCCCCGAGCTGGTCAAGGGGCTGGCCAGCTTCACCTGGGGCAATGCCTTGATGATCCTGGTGGGCGGGACTTTGATCGCCCTGGCGATCTGGAAGGAGTACGAGCCGGTGCTGCTGCTGCCCATCGGCTTCGGCTGCATCCTGGCCAACATCCCCCTCACCGGTATGAGCGAGGGCGAGGGGCTGTTCGGCGTGCTGTACCGCGCCGGCATCAGCACCGAGCTGTTCCCGCTGCTGATCTTCATCGGCGTGGGGGCGATGATCGATTTCAGCCCGCTGCTCTCTCAGCCGCGCATGGCGCTGCTGGGCGCGGCCGGGCAGTTCGGCATCTACGGCACGCTGATCCTGGCGACGCTGCTGGGCTTTCCGCTCAACGAGGCCGCCTCCATCGGCGTGATCGGCGCCATCGATGGGCCGACTTCGATCTACGTGGCCACCAAGCTGGCGCCCAGCCTGCTGGCGCCGATCGCCGTGGCGGCGTACTCTTACATGAGCCTGGTGCCGATCATCCAGCCGCCGCTGATGAAGCTGCTGACCACGCGCAAGGAGCGGCGCATCCGCATGGAATATGCCCCGCGCCCGGTGAGCCGGCGCGCCCGCATCGTCTTCCCGGTGCTGGTCACCCTGGCGGTCGGGCTGCTGGTGCCCGAGGCTACCCCGCTGATCAGCATGCTGATGTTGGGCAACCTGCTGCGCGAGAGCGGTGTGGTCGAGCGGCTGAACAAGGCCGCCCAAAACGAGATCGCCAACATCGCCACCCTTTTCCTGGGGGTGACCATCGGCTCGACGATGAGCGCCGACAGCTTTCTCAGCCTGGTCACGCTGCAGATCCTGGCGCTGGGGCTGCTGGCCTTCGCCCTGGACACCGTCGCCGGGCTGCTGTTCGGCAAGCTGATGGCCTTGGTCACCCGCGGCAAGATCAACCCGCTGATCGGCGCCGCCGGCATCAGCGCCTTCCCCATGGCCGGGCGGCTGGCGGCGAAGATGGCCCAGGAGGAGGACTTCGAGAACTTCATCCTGATGCACGCCATGGGGACGAACACCGCCGGACAACTGGGCAGCGTGATCGCCGGCGGCGTGTTGCTGGCGCTGGTGAGCGGGGTTATCTAACCTGTTCGTTTTGGAAGAAAGAGGATTAATCAGTGGTAAAGAGATATCTTTATAACTAAACACCCGTGTTTGGATCAGATCGTTGCATTTCAGACCGCAGCGCCGCAACAAACTCCCCTAGATATTGGGTAACAGGATGACCTGGAGCAAATTTCTGGCCCAAGTCAAAAGCTTCTTGCGCAAATGGCAGCGCCTGGGAAATGTACCCCCTGGAGGCGAGCCAGCGGGCCCACAAAAACAAAGTGTTTGCCTGCCCTGAAAGAGAACCAATCTGGCGATAAATTTCCAGGGAGGTCTGCAGCAACTGAGCCCCCCGCTCGTATTTCTCTTGATCTTCACCCATCAGATAAGCTTGTCCGATCGCCTTCAGCACGTTGGCTTCCCCCAGCCGATCGCCCACGGCGCGGAACAGCCCCAGCGCCTCCCCGTAGCTCGATAGCGCCGCCTCCATATCCTTGCGAAACTGCTGCACGTCGCCGATCGCCTTCAGCACGTTGGCTTCCCCCAGC
>CAZCYV010000012.1:0-112498 GCA_964503145.1 uncultured Anaerolinea sp.
CGCCTGGGGGGACTCTCAATCCATATTTCGCCGCCGCCTCGGCGTCCACGCGCACAAAGGCGTGCAGGTCGGGCGGCAGCCAGCCCAGGGCATCCAGGGCGTCGGCGGCGGAAGCGCGGCGTATGGGCTTCGGCGCAGGGCGGCTGGAATCGTGCAGTAAATCCACCAGCCGTGCTTGCAGCCTGGGAGCCAGATCGGCCTGCTGGTTCCTGCACTCGCGGTAGGCCACGGCGGCCAGCTCGGCGGCAGCAAGCTGCACCTCCAGGGAGACAGATGCACGCCCGGAGGGCTCTTCCAGCCGGGCCATGCGCTCCAGCAGTCGGCGCGCCTGCGCCGGCGAGGTCATGTCCAGATAGCCCACCGCCAACAGAGCCGGCTCGCGCCACCAACTCTCCAGAACTGCGCCTGCTTCCAGGAAGACGGCGATGGCTTCCAGATCGCGCACCGTCTCCACCAGGTGGCGGGCAGCCAGAAACTCCTGAAAAGAGAGGTGGATAAAGCGGTACAGGCCGTCGCGCTCTTCGAGCAGCGCGCCGCGCTGGCGGGTCTGGGCAATCAAGTCATCGGTATAAGGCGCGTAAAGCGGGTTGTCTTGCAACGTCTGGCGCAAAGCCATCTCGTCGATCTCGCGGCTCCGCTCGCCGCCCTGGTGCATGTGGAAGGCCAGGTATTGCAAGATTTCGCGGTTGGTCGCCAGGCTGCCGCCGACGTTCTTCTCCAGGTCGCTCTTCACCTGCTGGTCGAGGCTGTACTCCGGGCTGAGCAGGTTATCCACCGCCCGGCTGTACAGCTCGGCGCGCTGCTCGGGCAGCTTGCGGGCGTTGGCGTGGACGATGAGCAGCAAGCGCACCATCAACGGGCTCTCGACGAGCGGCGTCGCCTGCTCGTCCAGGCGCTGGCGGCGTTCGGCCTCCAGGCGGCGGATGCCCTGCAGCAGATCGTCCGCCCAGGCTTGCGACTGAGAAGGGCTGCCCGGATAGATCGAGCGATAAGCCTGGCGGACGATGGCTTCGATCTGCTCTGCCCTCAGCGGCAGGACGCGCACCTGGTGAAAAACCTGGCTCAAAACCGCCTGCCCATGATAGGCGGCGGCGCGGCTGGTGACCACCAGGCGCAGATTCTTACGTCCGGCGGCCAGGTCATCGATCTTTTCGCGCACCAGGGCACGCTCTTGTTCGTTCGCCACTTCGTCCAGGCCATCCAACAACAACAGGACATCCTGGCCCTGGTCGAGCAGGTAGCGCAAGAAATCGGCATCCTGCGAGAGCTGGGTCTGGCGCTCGAGCAGATACTCAGAGATGAACGTCGCCAGAGCTTTTTCCCGTCCTCCAGCGGAAGCAGGCAGGGCGCGCAAATAGGCAGCGTAGCGGTTGAGCGGGGCGTAGATGGGCAGCGGCGGCGGCCCCTGCAAACCAAGCTTCTCCTGCGCTAACGACAGCGACCCGCTGCGCAGCGCAGTGGCCAGCGTCCAGGCGATGTGCTGCAGAACGGTGGTCTTGCCACAGCCCGGCCCGCCAATAATGATCTGCCGCTGACCCAGGGAGAGCAATTGATCCAGGGTGATGGCGCGATGGACGGTCTCGCGGCTCTCGGCGGATAGCGCCTCGGCCGGCTCTTCAGTGTATTCGGCTTGCAAGGGGATGTACACCTCGTCCAACGGCAGGAGCACTATTTGCCGCCCACTCTGCTCAATGCCGCGCAGTTCGATGACGCCAAAGCGGGCCTGCACCCAGTCCAGATATTCATCAATCCTGCGCTGCAAAGCCTGCTTTTGGCGCTTTAGCTGCTCGTCCGAAGCACCGGGATGGGAGTGACGATAGTAGTTCTGCACAATCTGCGCCACGCCGATGACCATGCCCTGGTCCCCAACCTCGCCCACAGTCTGCTTCACTTCGATGTTCGGCGCGCCGCATTCTGGGCAGAACTTAGCATTTTTCGTTAGCCTGGTGCCACACTCAGAGCAGAACATCGCTGACCTCCCAACACGTAAGGCCATTAAACCACAAAGTCACGGAGTCACAGAGAGATTTTACCGGAAAAGAATTCAGAGAGCCATACATTCGAGGCCCAGCTTGCGGATTGGGAGGTCGAAGTTGAGCGGCAGGCCGCTTTTGCAGCCGGTCAGTCCGAGGCGGGTTGCCGCTCTTGATCATCGTTCCGCACAATCGGGCCGAATCCACACACGGATGAAAGCCGGCAAAGCCAGACATTCCACATATTGACACCCGCCAGCGCATTTGTTATAGTGCCCCTGCGATGAAGCCCAACCTACGCCCGGCGCTGATGGCGCTGATGCTGCTCTGGCTGGCGGCGCTGGCCTGTTCGCGGGCCGCTCCCAACGCGACCGCGCCGACGCCGCCCGCTCCGGCGACCTTCACCCCCGCGCCGACTCCCCCGCCCACCTGGACGCCCGCCCCGCCGCCCACCTGGACGCCCCAGCCGGCGGCGCGGGTGACCAGCGGCGACCACGCCCTGTTCAACGGAGACTGGGAGACCGCCCTGGCCGAGTACGAGAAGGCGCTCAAGGGCAGCGCCGATCCCGAAATCCAGGCCGCGGCGCTGCTGGGGGTGGCGCGGGCGCGCCTGATGGGGCGCAACGACTACGAAGCCAACCGCGCCCTGCAAACGCTGCTCAAAGATTACCCCCTGTTCAAACAGCGCGCCCAGGTCTTCTACTACCTGGCGCAGCTTCACAGCGCCCAGGAGCGCCACGCCGAGGCCGCCGAAGCGTACACCCGCTACCTGGAGCTGGCCGGCGGCGTGATCGACGCCTACATCTACGACCGGCGCGGCGACGCCTACTTCGCCGCCGCCAGGTACGCCGAAGCGGCGCGGGATTTCGAGAAGGCGTTTGCGCTTCCCGGCCAACTGGATCGGACGCTGCTGCGCATGAAGACCGCCCGCGCCTACGCCCTGGGCGGCGACTACCCCACCGCGCTCAACCTGTACGACGACCTGTACCAGACGATCAGCGACGAAAACACCCGCGCCCTGATCGATCTGCGGCGGGGCGAAATCTACGCCAGCCAGGGGTTGACCGAGCAGGCGCACGCCGCCTACCTGGAGGCGGTGCAGAACTACCCCACCTCGCCCAACGCCTATGACGCCCTGGTGGCGCTGGTGGAGGCGGGCGTGCCGGTCAACGAACTGCAGCGCGGCATCGTGGATTACTCCGCCGGGCAGTACGGCGTGGCCCTGGCGGCGCTCAACCGCTACTTGCAGAACGCCCCGGCCGACCCCGCCTCGGCGCACTATTACTACGCCCTGACGCAGCGCAAACTGGGCAACTACGCCGAGGCCGTCGAGCGCTGGAGCAAAGTCATCCAGGACTTCCCCGACCACCCCTACTGGGACAAGGCCTGGGACGAGAAGGCCTACACCCAATGGGCGTTTCTGGATCAATACCCCGAAGCGGTGCAGACCCTGCTGACCTTCGTCGAGAAATACCCCGCCCACCCCCGCGCCGCCGAGTTCCTGTTCGACGCCGCCCTGGTGGCGGAGATGGACGGCAAACTGGAGCAGGCGGCCAGCCTGTGGGCGCGGCTGGCGCGCGAGTACCCCGGCGACGAGCGCAGCCTGCGCGCGCTGTTCCTGCTCGGCGTCACCCAATATCGCTTGAAAGAGTACCAGCAGGCGCTGGACGCCTTCCAGCGCCACCTGGCGAGCGCGGTCTCGCTGCACGACCGCGCCGCGGCGCAGTTCTGGATCGGCAAGGCGCAGGCCGCCCTGGGTGATGCCCCGGCGGCGCGCCTGGCCTGGGAGAAGGCCGCCGAGACCGACCCCACCGGCTATTACAGCGAGCGCGCCCGCGACCTGCTGTTCAACCGCTCGCTCTTCGAGCCGCCGCTTTCGTATGACCTGACTTATGACGTGAAGGCGGAGCGGATGCGCGCCGAGGCCTGGCTCCGCGCCACCTTCGCCCTGCCGCCGGAGACCGACCTGAGCGGGCTGGGGACGCTGGCGCAGGAGCCGGCGCTGCAGCGCGGCGCAACGCTGCTCAGCCTGGGGCAGTATGACTACGCCCGCGCCGAGTTCGAGGCCCTGCGCCAGTCGGTCAGCGCGGACGCGGCGCAAACCTACCGCCTGGCGAACTACCTGGTGGAAGTGGGGATGTACCGCTCGGCGATCCTGGCGGCGCGGCAGATCCTGAACCTGGCGGGCATGGACGACGCTGACACGCTCAACGCGCCCTCGTATATCAATCGCATCCGCTTCGGGGCGTATTATAGCGACCTGGTGATCCCGCTGGCCAAGCAGTACAACTTCCACCCGCTGTTCCTGTTCAGCCTGATCCGCCAGGAGAGCCTGTTCGATGGGTTCGTGCGCTCCTCGGCTGGGGCCAATGGGCTGATGCAGATCATCCCCGCCACCGGCCAGGGTATCGCCGCCGACCTGGGCTGGCCGGAGAACTACATCCAGGACGACCTGACCCGACCGCTGGTTAACCTGACTTTGGGGGTGGATTACCTGGACACCCAGCGCAAAGCCTTCGACGGAAACCTGTATGCGGCGCTGGCGGCGTACAACGGCGGGCCGGAGAACGCCCGCCGCTGGCTCAAGCTGGCGCCGGATGATCCCGATCTGTTCCTGGAAGTGATCCGCTATGCGGAAACGCGCAATTATATCCGGGGGGTTTACGAGTTGTTCAACATCTACCGGCTGCTGTACGACCGCACCCCGTAGCGCCTAGGGCGCGGCGGTGGCTTGGGCCTGGGCGACTGCGCCGCTGACCATGTACCAGGCGGTGATGTTGGCAAAGCGATCGCTGAAATCGTACAGCGGCCCCATGCTGACGCCGCGCACCTTCTGATCCACGCCGTGCGAGATCACCGGGATGAACAGCGGCAGCGCAGGCATCTCTGACGTAAAGCGCACCTGGAAGTTGCGGTAGCGCCTGAGGCGCTGCTCGAAATCGTCGATCACCCGCGCCTGCTCCAGATACTCGCTCGCCTGGCGGTCATTCCATTGAGAGTAGTTCTGGCCGGCGGTGATCTGCGCCTGATGCCAGAAGGGATAGGGATCGGGGTCGGGCGAGCGGGTGAAGTTCAGGTCGGCCAGCACGGCCTGGTACTCGCGCGGCTCCAGGTAATCGGCGATCAGTTCATCGTAGGGGACAGCCTTCAGCTCGACCTGCACCCCCAGGCGCGCCCAGTCCTGCTGAATGCGCTGGGCGATGCCGGCGTGTAGCTCGTCCTGTGGGTAGGCCAGCTCGAAGGCCAGGCGGACGCCGTCCTTGGCGCGCACGTTGCCCCCGTCGGCGGGGATGACATAGCCGGCCTGTTTGAGCATTGCGATGGCGCGGTCGGCGTCGAACTCGAGGCGCTCGATGCCTTCGTAATAGGCCCAACTGTCGGGGAAGATTGGCCCATGGGCGATCAACGCCTGGCCACCCAGCAGCCGATCGACGATCCAGCGCCGGTTGAGGCCCATCAGCAGGGCGCGGCGCACGGCGGCATCCTTGAAGAAGGGCAGCCCAGGCTCGTCCAGGTTCAGATAGACCAGCGTCAGGCTGGGCAGGCGGCTGGTGAACAGGTTCAGGTTGGGCAGCTTCAGGGCCTCGGGCAGGGTCTTCTGGGTGATCTGGCTGACGCCCAACACCTCGCCGCGCTGGTAGGCCGCCAGGGCGGCGGCCTCATCGGGGTAATAGCGGAAGATGACCTTTTCCAGAAACGGCGCCTGGCGGTAATAATCCGGGAAGGCTTGCAGGCTGACCGCCAGGATCTCCCCATCCTGGGCCTCCACGCCCTCCAGGCGGAACGGGCCGCTGCCCACCGGGCTGAGGTTGAAGGGAGCGTTGGCGAGCTGCCCCGGCGCCACTCCTTCCAGACGATGCTTGGGGAGCACGCCGAAGGTCAGGTAATCCAGGAAGGGCGCAAACGGCTCTGGCAGGCGAAACTGGATGGTCTTCTCGTCGATGACCTGCACCTGCACCTGCTCCCAGAACTGGCGCAGGTCTTCCGGGAGGGGCAAATCAGGGCTGCGCATCAACTCGATGGTGAATAGCACATCCTCGCTGGTGACCGGCGCGCCATCGTGGAACCTGGCGTTGGCGCGGATGGCGAAGCTGTAGGATTTACCGTCTTGCGAAATGCCCCAGGTCTCGGCCAGATCGCCATAGGGCAGGCCGCGCGAATCGTGGCGGATCAGCCCGCTGTAGATCAGGCGATCCACATCCTGATCCACCGGGTTGTAAACATCCAGCACCGGGTTCAGCCGCCCGAAAGAGCCGATCAGGGCTTCCGAATAGACGCCGCCGGAGACCGGCCTTTCCCCCTCCTGCGGGCCTGGAGTCGAATTGGGCTGCTGGCTCAGCAGCAGGACGCCGATGGCGGCCAGAGCCAGCAACACGATCAAAATCTGCCAGCGAAGCTTACTCAAGTGTATGCGATCCGGCAAACGCCAACGCCAGGACGTTGGGAACCTGCCTGCGCTCCTGCAACCGACGGGTTATACGACGAGCACCGTGACGGCAATCGCCAGGATGAAGAAAATGACGCTGAGCACAATGGTGATGCGGAAGAGCAGCTTTTCGATGCCCCGCCGGGCGGTGAAGATGCCGCCTGTGTCGCCGCCGGTCAGACCGCCCAGGCCGGCGCCCTTGCTCTGCAGGATCACGCTAAGGATCAGCGCAATAGACGTTATAATCAGAGCAATGTCCAGATAAAATTTCACACGATCCTCCTGCTATACCATCCACTGGGTTTTAAGCAGGGTGGATTATACCTTTCGAGTAGAGAATAGTCAAACCCCATTTGAGTATGCACGAAATCATCGTCAACCTGCACATGCACACCTATTACTCGGACGGACACGCCACGCATTCCGAGATCGCCCGCGCCGCATTGCGAGCCGGGGTGGATGTGGTGATCGTCACCGATCACAACGTCTATGTGGACGGCGTGGAGGATTATTATCGAGACGGCGAGCGGCGGACGCTGCTGCTGGTAGGCGAAGAGATCCACGATCAGGCGCGCCTGCCGCAGAAGAGCCACCTGCTGGTGCTGGGGGCCAACCGTGAACTGGCGACCCTGGCCTGGGACCTGAACCGCCTGCTGGAAGGGGTGCGCCAGGCAGGAGGGCTGTCGTTCATCGCCCACCCCGTCGATCCGGCGGCGCCGGCCGTGGGCGAAGACGACATCTCCTGGGCGGACTGGCAGGTGCAGGGGTTCACCGGCCTGGAACTTTGGAACGGGCTGTCGGAATTCAAGACGCTGCTGAAGAGCAAGCTGCACGCGGTGTATTACGCCTACAACCCGCAGCGCGTCGCCCGCGGGCCGTTTCCAGAGGTGTTGCAACGCTGGGATGAACTGCTGGCCTCCGGCAGGCGCATCGTCGCCATCGGCGGCTCGGACGCTCATGCCCTGCCCGCCCGGCTGGGACCGCTGCGGCGGGTGATCTTCCCCTACGAGTTCCATTTTCGGGCGATCAACACCCACCTGCTGCTCGAAAAACCGCTGAGCGGGGAGCTGGAAGAAGACAAGCGGCTGATCTACAATGCTCTGCGCCGCGGCCAGGCGTTCGTCGGCTACGACCTGCCCGCCCCGACGCGCGGCTTCCATTTCACCGCCAACGGCTATGAGCAGACCGCCCAGATCGGGGAGGATATCTCTGCCGTTCGCGGGGTGACCTTCCAGATCCGCCTGCCGCTGCCGCCGCGACCCATCCCCCATGTCGAGTGCCGCCTGGTGCACCACGGGCGGGTTGTCCAGAGCTGGTCTGACCAACAGCACTGCGCCTACATCACCAGCCAGCCAGGCGCGTACCGCGTCGAAGCCTACATCGAATACCAGGGGCGCAAGCGAGGCTGGATCTTCAGCAACCCAATCTATGTGAAGGGAAAATGAGCGCCATACTGGCGCAATGATGCCAGATTTGCGCCCAAATGGGACTTTCAGGCTATAGCCAATTCTGCAAGTTGTGGCTATAATCAGAGCAGACGGAGAAAAGTTGTCAAGGAAAGCCCGATGGAAGAACGCCGCAGAGAGACCCGCAAATTCCTGACCTACTTTTCCCGGGTGCTCGACCGCAATTCCGGGATCCTGCTGGGCTACCTGATCGATATGACCACCGGTGGGGCTTTGCTGATCGGCAACGTGCGCCTGGAGCCGAACACCTATCTCAATCTGCGGCTGGATCTGCCCGAGGACTTTTACCCTCAGCAGGAGCTCGAGATGGACGCCCGCGCGGTCTGGTGCCGGCCGGATAGCGACCCCGAGCTTTACCGCACCGGCCTGCAACTGGTGAACGTCAAGCCGAAGGATCTGGTGATCCTGCAACGGCTGCTCAGTTTGCACGGCTCTGCGCCTTGATCGACGCCAGACGAACCGCGCCGGCCGCCCCCAGAAGGGCGGCCTTTCGGTTTAACGCGCTCGACCCCAAAGCGCAGCGGCTAAGGCGGCGGGGGCTGCGAGCAACGCCACACCCTCATGAAGACCCCCGGATGCGGCTCCAGCGTAGCGCCCATGTGCGGGGTGACATGGCGGCCGGTCGGCTGCAGGCGGAAACGGCGCAGCACATGCGCCAGGACGACCAGGGCTTCGACCTGGCCGTAGGCGGCGCCGATGCAATTGCGCGGGCCGCCGCCGAAGGCCAGCCAGGCGTAGGGCGGCGGGCGGTCGCCGGCGGCGTGACGCTGCGGGTCGAAGCAGTCCGGCTCCCGCCAGTAGGCCGGGTGGCGCTGGGTCAGGTAGATCGAATAGATCACCCGCTCGCCCTGGGGGATGCGGTAGCCCTGGTAATCCAGGTCAACCGCAGCCTGGCGCGAGCCCAGGTGGATCGGCGGATACAGGCGCAGGGCTTCTTTGGTCACCTGCTCCAGATAGTTGAGCTGGTTCAGTTGCTCGATTTGTGGCGGCCCGTCATCCCCCAGGCAAGCGTCTGCCTCGGCCTGCGCCCGGGCTAGGGCCTCGGGGTGCTCGCCCAGCAGGTGCAGCGCCCAGGCCATCAGCGCGGTGACCGTGTCGTGCCCGGCGATGAGCATGGTGAGCAACTGGTCGCGGATCAGGTCATCGCCCATGCCGGAGTAAATCAGCAGTCCCAACATATCCGTCGGCGGGTCGGCGCGGCGGTCGAGCAGGCGGCGGCGCTCGGCGATGATCTGATACAGGTAACGGTCCATCGCCTGGATGGCGCGCCGATACCCCGGGCGCGGCGCCCCGCGCCACACCATCCATATCCCGGGGGAGATGTAGCCGATGCAACCCAGCACTGCGTCCCACAGGCTGCGCAGTTGAGGTGTGAAATCCACCTGATACAGGGTGTGCATCAGCGACAGCAAGGCGATCTTGCGCATCTCGACCAGCATATCCACCACGCCGCCCTCCGGCCAGGCGTCGGTCACCTGGGCAGCGCGCTGCCACATCACGCCGATGTACTCGCCCAGCATGCGCCGATGCAGCGCGGGGTTGAGCAGGCGGCGCAGTTCGTCGTGGGTGGCGCCATCCTCCACCAGCACCCCGTGGCGCAGCAGGCGAGTCACCGGGTCGCTCTCGGTGCGCCAGCGCAACTCGCCGCGCGCCTGCACCAGCACAAAGCGGGCCGCCTGTGGGCCGACCATCACCACCGGGGTGAAGCCGGGCAGGTTGACCCGGAAGATATCCCCCAATTCGGCGTGGAAGACCTGCAGCGCGGCCAGGGGGTGGCGTTCCCGGAGCATCGCGCGCAGGGCGCGCAGACCGGTCTGGGGGTCGGGGACGGGGATAGGTTTCATTTGCTTCGATCCGAGCCTGATTTGATCTTGATTTTACCCAAAATCTTGCAGCAGGAGCTGGCTGGCGGCCTTGCCAGAGAGGGTCACCATGGGCACGCCGCCGCCGGGATGCGCTGTGCCACCGGCGAAGTACAGGCCGTGCAGGTCGGGGCAACGGTTGTGCGGGCGGCGGAAGGCCGCCCAGCGGCTGTTCGATGAAGCGCCATAGAGCGCGCCGCGCTGCGCGCCGGTCAGTTCCTGCAGCTCCAGCGGGGTGAGCAGCTTTTGGAAGACGATCTGGCGGCGAATGTCCACGCCGCGGCGGGCGAGCAAGTCCAGGGCGCGAGCGGCGTATTCATCGGCGCGCTGCTGCCAGTCCCAGGCGGCGGAAAGGGCAGGGACATTGAGCTGCACGAACCAGTTTTCGTAGCCAGGGGGCGCGTCTTGGGGGGTGGCTTTGGAGGTGATGGAGACGTAGATGGTGGGCTCATCCGGCGGCAGGCGCTGGCGGAAGATTTGCTCGAACTCGCGGCGGTAATCGGCGGAGAAGAACTCGTTGTGGTGCGCCAGTTGCGGGTGCTCGCCGCGCACGCCCAGGAGCATCACGAAGGCCGAACAGGAAGGTTCGGCGCGCTGCAGGGCGCGCAGGCGGCGCTGAAAGCGCGGCTCCGGCGGCAGCAGGCGCTCATAGACCGCGGCTACATCCAGGTTGGCGACCACCGCGGCAGCGGGCAGCTCTTCGCCCGAGGCCAGGCGCACGCCGCAGGCGCGCCCGTCGCGGATCAGGATGGATTGCGCCCGGCAGGCGGTGCGCACTTCGACGCCCAGCTCTTCTGCCAGGCGGGCGAAGGCCTGGGCGATGCGATACACCCCGCCGCGGGGATACCAGACACCCAGGTTCAATTCGACGTGGGCGATCACGTTGAGCGTCGCCGGGGCCAGGTAGGGGCTGGCGCCGACGTAGGTGGCGAACATGCCCAACACCTGGCGCAGGTGCGGCGAGCGCACGAAACCGGCGATCGCCCGGCTCATGGTGCGCAAGCCGTCGAAACGCAGGGCATCGGCCAGCGAAACCCGGCGCAGGCTGCTGAGCCGCGGCGGCTGGTCGTAAATGAAAATCGGGCTGGTGATGCGGTAGAGGCGGGCGGCGTAAGCCAGGAAGGCCAGATAGCCCTCTGCCTCGGCAGGGCCGAACTCCTCCAGTTGCCCCAGCAGGCGCGGCAGCTCACGGCTGAGATCCAACGTTTTGCCGTCGGCGAAGAAACAACGGGTGATTGGCTCGACCGGCTGCAGGTCGAGGTAATCTTCCAGGCGGCGCCCGGCGGCAGCGAACAGGCCTTCGAAGGCCGGGCGCATGGTGATCAGCGAGGGGCCAGTGTCCCAGCGGAAGCCGGCGTGGCGGAATTCGCCCATCTTGCCGCCCACCTGCCCGGACTGCTCCAGCACCACCACGCGCCGACCGGCGGCAGCCAGGTGGATGGCGGCGCTCAAGCCGCCGACGCCGGCGCCGATCACCACGATGGGAGGTGCATTCTGATGCATGGGATGCTACTCCGTCTGGGCGGCGATCAGCCGGCCTTTCCACAGCGGCCCGCCATAGCGATAATGCCACCACAACGATTGGGCGGCGATGAGGGTCATCAACAGCGTCGAGACGGGCATCAGCAGCGCATCGCCAACTCGGTGGCGGGAGGCGGCGGCGCTGAGCGCCCGCGCCCCCACCCCCAGGGCGATCATTGCCAGCGGCGGGCGCAGGCTGCTCCAGCCCCAGCCAAGCATCGCGCCGACCAGCAGCCAGACCCAGGGGAGGATGAACAGCGTCCAGTGGAACAGCGCCGAAAGCAGCAGCAAGGCCGGGCGGTCCCCATGCCCGGCGAGGATGTTCTTGGCAAAGCCGTGGCGCACCTGGCGCCAGTTGGTGTACATGCGCCCGTGGATCAGGCCATCCCCCAGCGTCATCACCAGGCGCAGGCCGCTGCGCTTGACCTGCCAGGCCAGGCTGATATCTTCGACCACGCTGGCGCGCACCGCGGCGTGCCCGCCGATGCGTTCGTAGGCCGGGCGGCGGAAGGCGATGAACTGCCCGTTAGCGGCGGAGAAGACCGGCCAGGGCACAAAGCGCACGCACACTTCGGGCAAGTAGGACAGGATGGCGAACATCATCAGCGGCACCACCAGGCGCTCCGACCAGGTGTGCGCCTCCTGCGTCGGCCAGACGGTCAGGCAATCGGCGCCGCTCTGCGCCATCCAATTTATCACGCTGGCCAGCGCCCCCGGCTCCCAACGCACGTCGGCGTCGGTGAACACCAGCACCTCGCCGCGGGCGTGTTGTGCGAGCTGGTGGCAGGCCCAATTCTTGCCTGCCCAGCCCGGCGGCAGCTCTGCGCCGGAGACCACCCGCAGGCGTGGGTCGCCTCGCCCGGCGGCCAGAGCGATTTGCGCCGTGCCGTCGCTCGAGTCGTCGTCCAGGACGATCAACTCCAACTCGCCGATGTACGCCTGTCCCAGCACCGCCGCCACCGTCTCGGCGATCACGCCGGCCTCGTCCCGCGCCGGGATCAGCACCGAGAGGCGCGGCCAGCTATCGTCTGCGGCAGCCTTGCGCGCCGCCCCCAGGCGCGGGAACGTCAGCGTGTTGAGCATGGTGATCAGGGCGATGGTCACCAGGGCGGACAGGGCAAACACCCACAGCGGCGCAATGATCATTCCCGCCTCCGCAGCAGCCGCAGGATGCCCGGCCGGATCCCCGGCAGGCGGGTCAGCTCGCCCCGGTGTTTGACCACCAGCAGCAGCAGGTTGCCCAGCCACACGCCGACGAATTCAGGGTGGGCAGGGGCATAATAGGAGACGACGAATGCGCCAAAGGATAGCATGGCCAGCAACACCGCCCAACCGCTGATCGTGAAGACGGCAAACATCACCCCCAGCAACAGCCCGAGCAGGATCGGCCCGGCGCCTACAGTCAGCCCGCTCCACACGCCGAAGGTGGTGGCCACAGCCTTACCGCCGCGCCCACGCAGAAAGGGCGAATAGGCGTGTCCCAGCACCGGCGCCAGGGCCACCGGCACAATCGCCCAGCCCCCAACGCCGAAGGCGAACCAGGCCAGGCCGACAGGGATGGCGCCCTTCAGGTAATCCAGGAACATAGCCAGCGCCCCCCAACGCCAGCCCGCCGCCCGCAGGACGTTGGCCGCCCCGGGGTTATGGTCGCCGTAACGGCGGATATCGCCGCGGCCAGCCGCCCGCCCTATGAGGAGGGAGAACGGGATTGAGCCGCTGAGAAAGCCAACCAGCGCCCAAAAGATGACATCCATGCCTTACCCTCCCTGCGCCAGGCCAACAGGACGAACACGCCCATGCCGATCAGCCCGACCAGCGCCGGCCCGGGCTGCCCCCAAAAGATGCCCAACCCGATGGCCTGGAAGGCCCAGGTCAGGGTGTAGATCGCCAGCAACGGGCGGCGCGGCAGCGCATCGGGGCGCGCCAGCCAGGTGAGCAGCGCCGCCGAAATCCACCAGCCGAAATAGTTGCTCCAGGGGATGCCGAAGTAGCCCCCTGGCGACTCCCAGACCCACAGGCCGCGCGTCACCATCTGCGGATCCAGGTACAGATCCCAGGCGGTAAAGGCCAGGCCGGCCAGAGCGGCGAAGGCCAGGTTGTAAAAGCGTCCCAGGCGGGAGTACAGCGGGCGCAGGATGCTCTCGGCCACCCCCCAGGCCGGAGCGAGCATCATCATCCAGGCCAGTGGGATGAGCAGCGGCACTCCGCCAAGCTGCGGTTGCAGGGCGTCGGTGTAGAAATACGCCCCGAAGAGCAGGCCGGTGGACTGGCCGAGCGCTTCTACCAGCCAGGTGAAGCCGACCACCAGCGTCAGGGTGATCAGGACGCGACGCGCCGGCCAACCCAGCGCCAGCCCCAGCAGCGTCGCGGCGCACTGCGCCAGCACCCCCAGCGACGCCAAGCGCGGAAACGCAGACTCGCCAAAAATCCACACTGAAATTGGGGTGGCGATCAAAATCACCAGCCAGACCAGCAAGCTGCCCACCCAAAGCAATGTAGCGCGCTCCTGCGCGGCCTGCGCCAGGTAAATGCGCAGGCTGCGCTTGTTCCAGTAGCGCTCACGCCATTGGCTGGCCCGCCGCCAACTTTCCGGCGAAAGCATCAGCGTGATCCCCAGGCCGATGATCAGGTTGGTCATGAAGAAGAAGATCATCTCCTCCAGGGGCAGCGGGCCAAGCAAGACGCCGGTGGTCTGCGCCGGATCGATAGTCCAGGTGCCGCTGGAGATCGCCAGGGCGTCCACCAGCCACAGGTATAGCGTAGGCGGCAAGACGATCAGGCTGACCAGGCGCCAGTTGGCCAGCAAAATATCTGCCCCGAAAGCGAGCTGCGTCAGCACAGGCAGCAACGCCCAGGAAAGGATCAGCGTCAGATAGGTCCCCGGCGCCCAGCCAGAGAGCCATACTGCGGTGGAGACCATCCAAATCAGCAGTATTGCCAGGCTGGAGGCTAGGCGCAGGCCGGGGCGTGAAGTCGCTGCGGTCAGGTGTTTGAAATGGGTGCGCATCAGCGCCACAGCCCAGAAGCCGGTGAGCAACGTCTGGACGACGAAGAAAGTGTACTCTTCCAGGGGCACGTAGCCCAGGCGGATGCCGGTGACCAGGGCAGGGTTGTACCACCACACGCCGGTGGCCACCAGGTAGTTATCCCAGGGGGTGGTGTAGATCAGCGCCAGCGCCACATGCGCCAGGATCACCGCGTAAGGCCGCCAGTCCACGCTACCCTGACGTTGCAACAGCCAGCGCCACAGGTCGCGCGGCACGACGATCAATAGCAACAGCAACGGCGGCAGGATAAAGGCGATCAGGACGCCGAAGTAGGTCATGCAGCCTGTCCCTCCAGGTAAGCCAGGATCAGGCGATCAACCTGGGCCTCCACCGCCGCATCGCCGCTGAGCAGGTTGTGCCCGGCAGCGATCTCGTGATAAACCGCGCGCCCCGCGGGCAAGCGGCGCACCAGGCGTCGCGTGTCCCCTGGACGCACCAACTCATCCTGGGCGCCCTGGATCACCAGGGCGTGGGCGGGGAAGCCTGCTGCGCGGCGGTAGGCCTGCCGCCCCATGCGGATGACCTCTTCCATGGCGCGCAGCGGCAGCACAAATTCCTCCCGGATCACCTGGCGCACCTCGGGGTCGTCCAGATCAACCCCGGGCAGGATGCGGTCGAACTGCTGGCGCAGTCGGGGATCGCCGAAGTTGGCGTTCTTGAAGGGGCGCAGGTTGGGCACCACACGGCGGATGAGCGGGATCATTGCAGGCAGGACGCCTGGCGGGCGCCAGAAGGGCGCCGCCAGCACCAGATAGTCCTGAGGAGCGAAGTCCAGGTTCAGCGCCACCGCGCCGCCCATCGAGTAGCCCAGCGCCGCCGCCGGGCGGTGCGCAGCGCGCAATTCATCCCAGGCGCGCTGGGCGGCCTGGATCCAATCGGCGCGGCGGCGCAGGTTCAGATTGGGGATATCGCTGCCGAAGCCGGGCAGCAGGATGCCGCGCGCCCGCCAGCCGCGCGCCGCCAGCTTTTCGCCCACCCGGCGCACCTCGGCGGGCGAACCGGGAAAGCCGTGGATGAGCAGCACCCCGCCCGCCTGGCCGCTGCCGATCTCGAAGGGCTGATGTTCTGGCCCACTGTAGGGGAGCAGGTTAAGCGCCATGCCGCCCCCGGCGAACCGCCAGCGCCAGAAAGATATCCCAGACCAGCAGGAAAGCCCCCTGCGCCATCACACCCAGTCCCATACCTTGACGATGGGGATCATCAGGGTGGCGACGCATCCACCAGCGCCCGCCGAGCACGTAGCCCACATCCAGGGCAGCGTTGGCCCAGACAATCTTCTCGAACTGATCGGCTTCCCGCGACTGCTGGGGCGGGGTGATTTCGCCCGCCTGCCATTGGATAAGCTTACGCCGCGCCCCCAGCAAGGCAAACACGGCGATGATGCCATCGACCAGGCCCCAGGCGATGAACTGGCCGCCGGCCCCCTGCAGGCGTCGGCTGGGGTTCCGCCGCCAGAAGGCGCCGGTGATGATCGAGCCAAGCGCCCAGCCGAGCAGGATGGGCATGGCGCTGCGTTGAAACTGATAAAGATTAAACTCTGAGCGATTTGAAATCATAGCGCGGCCGGTATCCTGTCCAATTATCTATTCAGCGGTCGACCAGGGCGATGCGCCACAGCGATTTGGCCGCCAGGCTGAGCTTCTGAGTCGAGGTGGTGCAAGCGCGGCGGCCGAATACGTCATAGCGGTTGCGGCGGATGCCCTGCAGCAGTGCGCGGTACACTTCCAGCCCGCTCATCACCGCCCAGCGGCCGCTGGCCAGCAGGCTCACGCTGGCGCGCGCCTGGCGGTAATAGGCCTCGGTGCGCTCGAACTCGAACTCCAGCAGGTCAATGAAGCGCGGGGTAACGCGCCGCGCTGCCAGGTCGGCCTCGCTGTAGCCGAAGCGCTCCAGGTCTTCCTGGGGGATGTAGACGCGCTGCAGTTCCCAATCGTAACCGATATCGCGCCAGAAATTGCTCAACTGCATGGCGATCGACAGGCTGTCAGCGCCGGGGAGCGCATCGGCAATGCTGAAGGGGGGCCGCACCCCCAGGATGTAGGTCATCGCCCGCCCCACGGGAATGGCGCTGCCCTCCATGTAATGTAGCAGATCGGCGAAGGTGGGGAAGCGGGTGATGGTCAGGTCTTCGCGCATCGCCCGGAAATAGGGCAACATGGTCTCTTTGGGGATGCCGCATTCGAGCGAGGTTTGCAGGTAGGCGCGCAACACCGGGTGCGGGCTGTCGCCGCGCTCGAAGGCCAGCCAGTACTGGCGCTCCCAATCCTGGATCGCCTCCAGGGGGGAGCCAAAGCCATAGTGCGAAACATCCACCCGGTCGTCCCCGACGCGCATCAGGGCGTACAGCGCTTCGACATGGCGCAGCACGTTGGCGGGGAAGAAGCGGCTGGCGAAGGAGTAGTTCCGGCTGGCAGCGCGCATGATCTGGCGGCAGATCAGGTAATCTTCAGGGGAGGCGACGCCAAAGCCCGAGGACTGAGAAGGCGAGAAGAATTCAACGCTTTCCATTTCGAGGCGCGGGTTCAGCTCCATTCCTTTGCAATCCTTTCTGTCACCAAGCGAGACGAGATCATCACCATGGGCATGCCAATGCCCGGATAGGTGCCCTGGCCGACGAAATACAGGCCCTGGATATCGCGGGCCTTGTTGTGCGGCCGGAAATAGGCCGATTGGAAGAAGCCATGCGCCAGCGAACCAAACGCCGTCCCCAGGGTGGCGTTGATGTCGTTGGCCCAATCGGTGGGGCGATACTGGCGCTCCCAGACGATATGGCGGCGCAGGTCGGGATCGATGATGCGCTCCAGCCGATCGAGCAGTTTCTGGCGCACCAGCGGCGCCGACTGGTCCCAGTCGATGCGCGCCTCCAGGTTGGGCATGGGCGCCAGCACATAGATCAGGCTGTGCCCGGGCGGCGCCAGGCTGGGGTCGGTGACGGTGGGGATGTTGAGGTGGAAGGACGGCTCTTCCGGCAGGGTCTTGGTCTTGAAGATGGCGTCCAGGTTGGCGCGGTAGTCTTCGGAAAAGTACAGCGCCTGATGGCGCAGGTGCGGGTAGGTCTTGTCCACCCCCAGGTACAGGATGAAACCGGAGCAAGCGTACTGCATGCGGTCCAGGCGCCAATCGGTATAGACCTTGCGCTCGGACGGGGGGATGAGCTTGCGATAGGTGTAGGGCAGGTCGGCGTTGGAGACCACCAGGTCGGCGCGCAACTGCTCGCCGGATTCCAGCCTGACGCCGGTCACCCGCCCCTGCTCGACGCAGATTTGGGCGACGGGGGCGCTCGTGCGGATGGTCACGCCCATCTCGCCCGCCAACTCGACCATATCCTCGATGATGCTGTAGATGCCGCCGCGGGGAAACCACATCCCCAGCGCCAGGTCGGCGTAAGTGATCAGGCTGTACATCGCCAGGGCGTCGAAGGGCGAAAGCCCCAGGAACATGGAATGGAAGGAGAAGGCCTTGGTGAGCTTGTCGTTGCCGTTGAAGAAGTCTGAGACCTGGCGGTACAGGTTTTGGTGGGCGCTGGTCTGCAGCAGGCGCAGACCGGCGATGGGGTTGGCCAGGTCGGTCAGGCGGTCGAAGTTGCGGTCCACGAAATCCATACCCAGTTCGTACTTGCGGGCGCCGGCGCCGATGAAGCGGAACAGGCGCTCCGCCGCCCCCGGCTCGATCTTCTCGACCTCCTGCGCCAACTTCGCCATGTTGCTGTACAGGTCGATCCAGGTGTCGTCGTGGTAGTAGATGCGGTAATTGGGGTCGAGCTGCACCATCTCCAGGCGCTGGTCCATCTCCTGGCCGATGGCGCGGTACATTTCCTCGAAAGCCTGCTTCATCACCAGGATGGTCGGCCCCATGTCCACGCGGAAGCCCGCTTCCTGGATGACGTTGCTGCGCCCGCCCGGGCGGGCCTGTTTTTCCAGCACGGTCACCTCGAAGCCCAGGCGGCGCAACCGCAATGCAGTCGCCAGCCCGCCCATCCCTGCGCCAATTACAATTACATGCTGCATATTCTATTTTACCCTTTCAGCGACTAATGCCCAACGTAAAACAAATTAATATTACCATGCTCATACAGTTTGTGTCAAGGTTATTTATACAATACATCGACATTACGGGATTCTCCTACCTCTCATTAATGTAAATTCAGGGCGTTATCCCGCTCCGGCCTGCCGAATCATGCTATACTCTTGGATCGGAAACCCGGGGCATCACACGCACCCCTGCAATACGGTTGTGCTTATTAATAAGGTTGTGACTGTAATGAGGCAGCGCCTGCAATGAGGTTATAAATGAGGTTAGAAAAAACACGCCAACGCATCTTGATCTTCGTCGGCTTGCTGGCTCTGGCCGGGCTGACGCTGTGGGCAATCCCGGCCGCCGCCCAGATCAATCCCAATGCGCCCACCCCCGCCGCCCCTCAGGCCGTCCAGGCGGCCTCGACGATCTACCTGCCGCTGGTCTCGCGCATCACCTTCGTTGATCTGACCCTCGAAGGCGTCGAGGTCACCCAGGCGGTGCAGAACCTGAACAACACGGTCTCGCTGGTGGCCGGCCGAAGCACGATGGCGCGGGTTTACGTCAAGACCAACACCGATACGCCAATCTCGAACGTGCGCGTCTCGCTGAGCGCCACGCGCAACGGCGCGCCCCTGGCCGGATCGCCGCTCACCGCGGGGCCGAAATCCGTCGCCAACACCTGGTCGCGCAGCGACTTGGACTCCAGCTTCAATTTCACCCTGCCCAGCGCCTGGTTATCGGGGCAGGTGGTGCTGGAGGTGATGGTCGATCCCAACAATCAGATCTTCGAGGGCGATAAGCTGAACAACCGCGGAACTCTGACGGCGAACTTCATCAACGTCCCGACGATGAATATCAAGGCCGTGCCGATCGAATATACCGACCCGCGCACCGGGCTGACCTTTCCGCCGCCCAACTCCAGCTTCCTCGGACCGGGTGTGGTGAAAATGTACCCGGTCAGCGCCGCTGCGGTGAGCGACCGCGCAGCGATTGGTTGGTCGCAAGACCTCTCCAGGCTGTCTGGTTGGAGCAATCTGCTCAGCCGGATCGCCACGCTTAAGAGTTCAGACAACGCCCCTGCCAGCCAGGTCTATTACGGCCTGGTGCCGCTGCTGGATCCCAGCGGCAACACCTGGTTCCGCGGCGGATACGCCGGCATCGGCTATGTCGGCCTGCGGGTTTCGGTCGGGTTGACGCATGCGCCCTCGCTGGGCATCGACGGCCCCGAAATCGCCAACCACGAGATCGGCCATAACCTGGGCCGCGAGCACGCCCCCTGCGGGGTGAGCGACCCGGATCCAGGCTACCCCTACCCGGACGGTTCGATCGGGCAGTTTGGGCTGACGCTCAGCCCGCTCGAACTCTATGAACCGTGGCTGTATGCCGATATCATGAGCTACTGCACCCCGACGTGGATTTCCGATTATACTTACCAGGCGCTGCTGGACAATCAGCGGCTCTACGGCGGGGCAGCCCAGGTGAGCCAGGCGCCGACGCCGAGCTTGCTGGTGCGCGCCAGTTTCCGCGAAGACGGCATGCTGCAGATGGAGCCGGTGTACGTGTTCGACGGCCTGCCCGACCCGCCGACGGCAGACAGCGACTACGCCCTGGAACTCATCGACGATCAGGGGGCGCTGGTGGCCTCCTACCCGGTGCCGCTGCTGCACGCCGAGGAGAAAGATTTTCGCATCCAGAGCATCCACGCCATGGCGCCGCTGCCGGAAAAGCCGTTCCACGCCCTGCGCATCACCGAAAAAGGCAAGACGCTGGCGGTGCAGCCCCTGGTTCCCCTGGCAGAGCGGCCGCAGGTCAACCCGACGCTGCAGATGGGCGAGGGCGGCGCAGTGTTGCGCTGGGGCGCAGCGGACACGCCCGCCATCCTGCGCTACACCCAGGACGACGGCGCCACCTGGACGACGCTGACGGTGGATCACCTGGGAGGTCAGTACACCCTGGACGAGCAGGCCTTGCCGCCAGGGCCGCTGCGCTTCGAAATCATCCTGGCCAACCAACCAGGCGCACCTTTGACTTTGGAGTGGGAGCACACACGTTGATTTCGGTAATCAAGAAGCTGTTCTTCTTCACCGCCGCCCTGGCGATCCTGGGCGGCGCGCTTTCCGCCTGCATCCAGGAGCCCAAACGCCTGACCCAGGAGCGGGTTCTGGATATCGTCTGGGAGGACCTGCGCCCCCTGACCTCCACGCAGAACCGGAGCAACTGGGAGAGCACGCAAATCAGCCTGGTCAGCGGGCGTGAAGTGGTGGGCGAGTTTTCCGCCCTGCCCTACCAGCAATGCCCCGGGCCGGCGCTGCCCGAGAACCAGCCTATTCGCGCCGCCTCACGCTACTGGCTGGTGAAGGTGGCGCCCAAAGATCTCAGCCAGATCACCACCGCCAGCGCGCCAACAATGGATGAAAACTTTGTCCCCGAACCGCTGATCCAGCAGGCCTATTACCTGGTGGACGCCATCAACGGCGAGATCGTCGCCCGCCGCTTATTCTGCAACAGGATCAAATAACCATGAATCAACCCTCCATCCTTCTGCGCAAAGACGCGCCCCTGGCCGAAACCTGGAGCGCGGAGAGCGTCTTCCCCTCCCGCCAGGCCTGGGAGGACGAACTGAAAGCCATCCAGGCGGAGCTGCCCGGCCTGCAGGCCTATCAGGGGCGGCTAAGCCAAGGGCCATCTGTGGTGGCCGAGGCTTTGGAAAGCTACCAGGAGATCCTGCGGCGGCTGGCGAAAACGTTGATGTTCGCCACTATCTCGCACGAAGTGGACAAGACCGACCCGCTGGCCGCGGCCATGCCCGGCAAGGCGCAGGCGCTCTACGGCCAGACGATGGCTGCCGCGGCATTCATCGAGCCGGAGCTGATCGCCATCGGCCAGGAGACCTTGCAAAGCTGGCTGGAGCAGGAGCCGCACCTGTTAATCTATGCGCATTACTTCGACAACCTGTTCCGCAAGCAGGCGCACGTCCGCTCGCCCGAAGTCGAAGAACTGCTGGGCATGCTGGCCGAGCCGTTCGCCAACATCGAAACCACCTACGGCCTGCTGGTGGACGCCGATTTCAGCTTCAAGCCCGCCCAGACGCAGGACGGCCAGGAAGCCGCCTTCACCCAGAGCAGCTTCATGAAGATCATGTCCTCCCGCGATCGCCGCCTGCGCCAGACCACCTGGGAGAACTACCTGGACGAATACCTGGCGCACAAGCACAGCCTGACCAGCAACCTGGTCACTTCGCTCAAGGCCAATGTTTTTCAGGCGCGCGCTCGCCGACACGCCAGCACGCTGGAGGCCTCGCTGTTCGAGAACAACATCCCGGTGCAGGTGTTCCACAACCTGATCGAGACCTTCACCCGCAACCTGCCCACCTGGCGGCGCTATTTCGCCATCCGCCGCAAGGCGCTGGGCGTGGATCGGCTGGAGCCTTATGACATGTGGGCGCCGCTGACCGAGAACCGGCCCAAGGTGAGCTTCGACCAGGCGGTGGAGTGGATCTGCGCCGGGCTGGCGCAGCTGGGGACGGAATACGTCGAGACCGTGCGCCGGGGCTGCCTGGAGCAGCGCTGGGTAGATCGCGCCCCCAACCAGGGCAAGATGGCCGGGGCCTTCTCATACGGCTCGCCCGGCACTCACCCCTTCATCGTGATGAGCTACACGGACGAAATCTTCAGCCTGAGCACCCTGGCGCACGAACTGGGGCATTCGATGCACTCCTACCTGACCTGGAAGCACCAGCCGATAATCTACAGCCACTATTCGCTATTCGTCGCCGAGGTGGCCTCCAACTTCCACCAGGCGATGACGCGGGCCTACCTGTTGGAGCACAACCAAGAGCGGGATTTCCAGATCGGGGTGATCGAAGAGGCGATGGCCAACTTCTATCGCTACTTCCTGATCATGCCCACCCTGGCGCGCTTCGAGCTGGAGATCCACAAGCGCATCGAAGACGGGCGGGGGCTGAACGCCGACGACATGATCAACCTGATGGCCGACCTGTTCGCTGAGGCTTTCGGTGACGAGGTGCATGTGGACCGGCCGCGGGTGGGGATGCTGTGGGCCACCTTCTCGCACCTGTACGCCGATTATTACGTGTACCAGTACGCCACGGGCATCTCTGGGGCGCACGCCCTGTCGCGACGCATCTTATCGGGAACCCCCGGCGCGGCGCAGGATTACCTGCGCTTCCTCTCCGCCGGCGGCTCGCTCTATCCGCTGGAGGCGCTCAAGCTGGCGGGCGTCGATCTGACCACGCCTCAGCCGGTGGAGGAGACCTTCGAGGTGCTGGCGGGGCTGGTGGAACGATTGGAACTGCTGCTAGGATAAAGCTCCGGGTTCTTGAAGGGGATCAGGGCGAAGATCACCGCCGGTTCGTAGAGCCGGGCGCGGTCGATCACATCGCCGGTGAGCAGGCCCACGGCGCCGTTCTCCTGCTTGGAGTTACTGCGGCCGAAGACCAGGTCGTCGGCCTCGCCCAGCTCCATGCCCTGGCGCACCAGATCGGCCACCGCCGGGGGCAGGTAGAAGCGCCCGGTGCAACCTTTGCCCAACCGCTCCCTCGACTGCACCACAATCCAGGCGAAGGCGCACATTTCAGCGGGGGAAATCTGCTCGTCCACCTCGATGCCGCCCTCCACGCCCACCCAGTAATCCGCCTGCGGGTGCGCCTGGGCGGCGTTGCGGGCGCGGTTGAGCGCGCCCTGCAGCGTCTCGACGCTGGAACGCGGCTGGGCGCGCACCTCCGAAGGTGCCGAAACGGCCACGATCTCGAATTCCTGCCCCGGGAACATGCGGGCGAAGCCCTGCTGCACCGCCTGGATTTTGACCGGGTTGGTGGAAGCGACGACGATCTTCACAAGGTCCCTTTGTACATACCGCCATCTACTGTCAGCATCACGCCGGTGATGTAGGAGGCGGCAGGCGAGAGCAGGAACACGGCGGCGTTGGCGAACTCCTCCGGCCGCCCCATGCGCCCCAGGGGGCTGTCTTTAGCCTGGCGGGCGATCTCCTCCTCCACCGTGGAACCGCTGGCTTTGGCGCGAGCGCTCATCAGCTCATACACGCGCTCGGTCTCCGTCCAGGCGGGCAGGATGGAGTTGAAGCGGATGCCCTCCGGCCCCAGCTCCAGCGCCAGGCTTTTGGTCAGGCCCACCGTCGCCAGGCGCACGCTGTTGGACAGGATCAGGTTGGCGATGGGCTGTTTCACCGAGTACGAGGTGATGGTCAGCACGCTGGCGGCTTTGGACTGGCGCAGGTGCGGCAGGGCGGCGCGGATCAGGCGCACATGGCTCATCAACGACAGATCGATGGCCCTCTGCCAGGCGGCGTCGTCGAAGGTTTCGAACCTGCCCGGGGGCGGGCCGCCGGCGTTGGTCACCAGCAGGTCTAGCCCGCCGAAGGCGGCGACGGTCTGCGCCACGAGTTGCTCTGGAACGGCGGGATCGGTCACGTCGCCGGGGGCGGCGATCACCTGCGCGCCGGTCTCGGCGGCCATTTTTTGCGCCGCGGCGGCCAGGGTTTGGGGGTCACGGCTGTTCAGCGCCACCGCGGCGCCCTCGCGCGCCAGGCCCAACGCGACGGCGTAACCCAGCCCGCGGCTGGAGCCGGCCACCAGGGCGCGCAGACCTTTGAGCTTGAGATCCATGTTTACCTCCGAATGGATGATGATGTGCGTAGCTGTCGTACAATCCGCAGATTCATCACCAGGAGCGCCGGGCGCGCAGAACATCGCTCTACGCTCCCCGCGCTCCTGGCGAGCCAAGACGCCGCTCGAGGCTTACCCGAACAGGCTGGCGGCCATACGCTGGAGCATGGGCACGCCGCGCACCTCGGTCTCATACAGCGGCACAATCGAGCGCACCATGCCGTCGAACTTCTCCCAGATGTCTTCCATGTAACGTTCCTGCATCGCCACGCGGTTGAGCACGAACTCCGGCGAATCGGGCTTCACCTGGCTGCGATCGATGAGCATGTTCACCACCACGCCGCCCACCGGGATGCCAAATTCGTGGAACCAGCCGATGAAGCGGGTGATCACGGCGATGGGCAGCGCCTCGGGCAGAGTGACGAAGAAAAAGGCCGTCTTTTCGTCGCTGGTGAGCAGCTCGCGGGCGTGTCCCATGCGGTCACGGAAGCTCACCAGGTAGTCCATCAGCGGATCGGCCTCTTTCTTCTTGGTGAAGGAAAGCATCTCACGCAGGCTGCGGGCTTCCTCGCGGCTTTTGAGCATCTTGTTGACCCACAGCGAATACACTTTCGACATGCCCAGCAGGCGACGGGCGTTGGCCGTCGGAGCAGTGTCGAACACGTACATATCGTATTCGTTCTTGAACATCAGATCGACCATGTTCTCGAACATGGCGGATTCTTCGAACGCCGGGTTCATCGTCGCCGATTCAACGAAATCCTCCGCCTTAGTGGAGATATCGGCGAACTTCAAGAACCACTGAATCTTCTCGCGGATTTCCTGCTTGGAGCGCTCGATGGTGTCTTTGGTGTCGATCTCGTAGGCCCACAGGTTGGGAACGCCCTGCACCGGCGTGTGTTTGCCAAACACATCCTGGCCGAGCAGGCCGCTCAGGCTGTGCACCGGGTTGGTGGAGGCCAGCATCACCCGCCTGCCCTGGCTGGCGGCCCACATCGCCGTGGCCCCAGCCATCACGGTCTTGCCAACCCCGCCTTTGCCCCCGAAGAAGACATAGTGCAGGTCGGGGTGCGCCTTGAGATACGCTTGCATGGAGGTCTCGATCTGTCCCATGGCTCCTCCTACTCTCCGAACATGATCCCGGCCAGCTTTTCGATCATCGGCAGGCCGGTCACATCGCGCTCCAGCTCCGGCACCAGGCTGGCGACCTGCTTGCCGAACATTTCGTCGATCTGACGGAGATACTTATCCTGCATCTCGATGCGGTTGCGCAGATAGGGGGGGATTTCTCTGCTCAGCAACTCGCGCGGCACCACGCGGTTGACCACATAGCCAGAGATGGGCACATCGAACTTGGCGAACAGCCCGGCCGCCTTTTGGGTATCGATCAGGATCATCTCCTCCGGCACGACGACGAAGAAGAAGGCGGTCTTCTCTTTGTCGGTGAGGATGCGCGACGAGGCGTTGATGCGCTGGCGGATGTATTGCAATTCGCTCAGGATCTGGTCTTCTTCGGTTTCTTTCTCGCGCTTCAAGCGAGAGACCATCTCCTCGTATTCGCGCATCTCCTCGCGCAGCTTGGTGATCTTGTTGATCCACTCATCGTACACCTTGGCCATGCTCAGATAATACAGGGCGTGGCCGAGGGGCACCAGGTCATAGATGTAATAGTCATAGTTGCCGCCGACGACAATATCCACCACGGCGTCGAAAATGGCGCTCTCTTCCATCGCCGGTTCGGCGGAGGCCGCCTGGATGTACTGCTCGATCTCCTCCGGCACTTCGTCGAAGCCGTACATATCCAGGATCTTCTGGCGGATTTCGTTCTGGTAATCCTTGATGTGCTGATCGGCGTCGATCTCCTGCGCCCACAGGTTCTCCATGATCTTCACCGGGCCTTTGCCAAAGATATCCCTCTGGAAGATATCCGACAGGCTGGCCTGAGGATCCACCGAAAAGACCAGCACCTTCTTACCCTGCGAAGCCAGCCAATAGGCGGTGGCCGCCGAGAAGGTGGTCTTGCCCAATCCACCTTTGCCGCCGAACATGATATAGCGGCGTTCGGGATGTTGTTCAAAGATCGTTTTGAGGGACATATGCGCTCCTAGAACATGGCATCCGAAACGTCTTTCTCACGCAGCAGGCGCCGCTTCCAGGTGGAGATCTGCGGCACGACGTAGGGGAGCAGGCGCAGGCTGTAATACGGCGGCAGGATGGGGATGCCGATCATGTCGCCCATGGTGATCAGGATGAACAGATGCTCCATGCTGGCGCGCGTCCGCAGGGCATAGCGGCTCATATCGTGCGAGGCCATGCCGTAGATGACTTCTTTAAGGTTCTGAAGAAAGCCTTTCTTGGGAGGGGTAACCGGATCTGGACTCATCTTCTCTCCTTTTATAAGTAAAGATTGACTTACAATCCTTCCAAATGATAATCGTGCTCATCGGTGAACTCGCGCTCGCGCAGCACGCGGCGCTTCCAGGTGGCAATGTGCGGAACCAGGTAGGGCAGCAAACGCAGGCTGTAATACGGCGGCAGCACGGGCACGCCGAGCATGTCCCCCACCGTGGCCAGCATGAACAGGCTCTCCAGACTGGCGCGCATCTCCAGGGCATGCTCGGCAATTTCCATGCCCATCATGCCGTAAATGAATTCCCGAGCTGCTTTCTTGAAATTCGTGAAGCGCTGCTCCAAGGTCAGTTTATCCACTGGCATCATTATACTTTTTTGTTATACTTTCTGCCACTGTTCATATCCTGCAATCCAGAGGTGAAAATGGATTTCCAGGTCATTGCCATGGTTGTGGGCGGGGTCTTCGTCGCCTGGTTCGCCGCCGGGATCATCTACAATCTGCGCCGGGGCAGCGCGGTGCTGCGCTGGATGCAGGAAGGGCTGCCGCTGATCGGCCCGCGCACCACCTTCCGCTGGTTGGGCAGCAGCGTGGCCGAGATGGGCATCGGCCAGGCAAAGAAGCCCTTCCGCCGCATGGAGGTCTTGCTGGTGTTCCGCCCGCGCGACGTGGTGTTCCTGTGGATCGCGGCGCTCTTGCAGGGCCGAGAGGATATCCTGATCCTGCGCGGTCACCTGATCTCTGTCCCGCTGTCGGATTTAGAGCTGGCCGACCCCAAAACCTGGACCGGACGGATGGAGATCCGCCGCCTGCGCGGGCGCAACTGGGAAGAGAAGGATTACCGCGGCCTGAAGCTGCTGGCCCCGAAGGGATTGCTGGGGCTGGCAGAAGAGACGCTCAACCGCCTGGCGCCGCAGATGGAGCAGTTCTCGCCGCGCTATGTGCGCTTCGGCCTGCGCAAAGAAGCGCCGCACCTGTTGATCCACGTGCCGCTTCCCAAGATCAAGGAAGTGCAATCGAAAGCCTACTTCGAAGCGCTCCAGGCTCTAGGAACGGCAATTCACCCGCACAAGTAGCTCCAACTCTGCCCACAAGAGGGGAGTCTGGCCTTTCCGGTCTTTCCGCGCCTGCGCCCAAACTGGGGCAGCGCCGGAAAGGCGAGTGGGAAAGGCCAAACTCCATCCCCTGACCAGCGGGGATCAATCTGTCCCTGCAGGGGCCTTGCGCGGCGCGCCGCCGCTGGCGTAGCGCTGGTAGGCCTGGTAGCCATCCCAGCCGATGAACAGGGCGGTGACGAACAGCAGCAAGGCAATGATGATCATCGCCCAGGCGCCCACGGCGGCCGAACCGCCCTTGGGCACGATGGTGACGAACAGGTTGCGCGCCGTCACCAGCGTGGCGGCCAGGGTGGTGATATACATGAACACCGTCGGCCACAGCGCGTAAGACGGGTTGCGCTTCTGCTCCCGCAGCCAGACGGTCACGATGAGCAGGCTCAGGGCGGCCATGAGCTGATTGGCGGCGCCGAACAACTGCCATAGGTACACCCAGGTGCCGGTGAGCACCAGCAGCATGGTCAGCACCATCGAGGTGACGGTGGAGACGTGCATATTCTTGAGCACCGGCACGGCCTCGCCCACCCACTCGGAGAGGGTGACGCGCATCACGCGGAAGATCAGTTGGGTCACGGTCAGCACGATGACCATGAAGGCGCCAAAGCCCAGGGCGGTGCCAAACAGGCGGAAGCCTTCGCCGAAGATCACCGTCAGCAGGCTGCCCACACCCGCCGCAAAGCGGCCAGCGCCGCCGCCCGTGCCGGCGATCGAAACGGCCACCAGCGCCAGCAGCGCCAGGGTGTTCTCAGTGAACATCGCCCCGCCGCCTACCGGCAGCGCGTCGGTCTCATATTCGAGCTGGCGGGCGGTGCCGATCGAACCGATCAGCGCGTGCCAGCCGGAGATCGAGCCGCAGGCGATGGTGACGAAGAGCATCGGCCACAGGGGCTGCCAGGCCTTGCCTGCTTCAGGCAGCCAGGGCACCGGCTTGACCGCCTCGAGCGCAAACAGGCCCACTTCTGGCTTGATGAAGGGCGCCAGGATCGCCCCTATCGTGCTGAAGCCGATAGTCAGCAGGGTGACCCAAAAGCCGATGTAGTTGACCGGCTGGGCAAAGCGCCAGAT
The DNA here is from genome assembly GCA_964503145.1 of uncultured Anaerolinea sp. Classification (GTDB taxonomy): domain Bacteria; phylum Chloroflexota; class Anaerolineae; order Anaerolineales; family UBA4823; genus RBG-16-57-11. The sequence continues at coordinate 28,487 of CAZCYV010000012.1, forward strand.
GGGCAGGGTCGCCGCCAGATAGGAGAATACCAGCAGGAACAGCGCCCAGAACAGGTACGACGGCATGGTCTTGATCTCGCCGGTCTCGGCGTTATACACCGCCGTGGTCGGGCGCTTGCCGTCTGCGCCGGGCGCCGGGATGCGCGGGTCGGCGTTGGTCGGGTCGGTAACCACCATCACCGCGTTGCCGCCGGTCAGGCCGTTGATGGCGTTGTTGAAGCCGACTACCACCGAACTGACCGGCCCCTGGGTGAAGTCCAGCTTGCCCTCAGCGTTGACCGCTCCAAACGGGCCGAACATCATCGCCAACAGCGTCACGCCGACGACGATGATCGTCACCACAATCAGATCCATCTTCCACTTGTAAAGCATCTGTCCGGCGAGGAAGCCCATGATGCCCAGCATGATAATGCCGAAGGGCACATCTGGGCGGGCGGCCAACAGAGCGGACATGATGCCCATGAACGCCCCTGCTACCAGCAGCAGATAAAAGAAGATGAAGCTGAAAAGGATGGTGCGCGTGCGCGGCGCGATCAATTTGTGGCTGATAGCGCTCAGGCTATTGCCATCGTTGCGCACCGCCACCATGATGGCGCTGTAGTCGCTCACCCAGCCGATGAAGGAAACCCCAATCAGCAACCAGGCCAGCGCCGGCAACCACCCCCAGATGTTGGCCGCGGTGATCGGTCCCACGATCGGGCCGGCCGCGGCAATCGACTTGAAGTGGTAGCCGTACAAGATGTTCTTGCTGGTGGGCATGAAATCCACACCGTCCATATACATCCTGGCGGGCGTGGCTTTGTTAGCGTTGGACTGGATCACGTTCTTGTCGATCCGCTTGGCATAAAAGTTGTAAGCCACGTAGATCACAATCGCCGCCAGAATCACGATCACAAGCGTATTCATCGCACATCCTCCTCAATGGATTTCGGTTTTCAAAGTCTTGCGCCACAGAGGAAATCCAAACTGACTTTCATGGTTCAGTGCTGCCTTCCAATACGACCTCCTTTCCGGCCAACTGCCCACCGAACAATCCTAACGTCCAGCCCAGGATTACGCGTTCAGCGCCTGCCCGGCCCCCAGCAAGCGGGCGACCTCCTGGCTGGCCTGTTCAAATGCCCCGCCGCTGAAGCGCGCCTGCTTCCCCACGATCACCGCCGGGTATCGGCGCACCTTGTAGCGGAGCGACTTGACGAAACCCTCCACTGAAGCGGCGTCGATCACCTTCACCACCACCCGGTCGCAGTGCTGGCGGAACAACCCCCTCACCCACTCCGAGAGCGCCCGGTAATCCTGCGCCAGGTCGGGCGGCAGGCTGCTCTCGAGCTGCTCCCGATGGACGGAGCTACCCATGCCCGTCTCACGCAAAGCCACCTCGCAATGGTTGCAGTGATAGAACGCCGTCGGTGCGTAAGCGATCACTTCGACCAGTAAGGGTTGTGCATCTGTCTGCATCGCTGAACCTGCCTGTAACAACCGCTCAACACAAACAAAACGCGCCGTGCAACGCCAACCGACGCCGCACCGCGCTCAGGGATCGTTTCTACGCTGATTCAAGCCAGACATGACCATTTTCATGTAGCGACCAGCCGTAAAGAAATTAGGTCAACCAGATATATGAGATGTCATTGGGTAACTCGTCTTAGTTTTAATAACCCAATTGCCCTCAATCGGTTACGCGCCCAGGCTAAATCAATTCAATTTCGTCCGAAACCACCTCCACATCCAGCCAGGAGGTCTCGATCCAGTGGGCGGCCTGCTGCAGCGAGCGCTGCACATGGGTGGCGTCGTTGCCCACCAGGGCGCAGGCGATGGTCGCCTGGTCCCAGACGTCCAGATGATCCATCTCCGCAGCGGAGAGGTTGAACTGACGCTGCAGGCGGGCAAGCAGGGGCTTGAGACGGCCGCGCTTCTCTTTGAGCGAGGCGCAGCCGGGAAGCTGCAAATAGATGGTCAGGACTCCCAGAGGCATGGCGAGGTTCACCTCCCAAAGGCGACCCTCATAGTATAATCCAACTTATGGATAACACCAAAGGTTGGGTGCTGGTCATCGGGATTCTCCTGGTGATCATGCTGGCGTCTTTTTCGATGGTATGGATCTTGTACACCTCGGTGCAGCGCACGGTGGAGCCAGTGCAGGCAGTAGGTAGCGATCTGAGCACGCGCATCGCCGCAGTGCTCAACCCCACCCCGACCATCGTGCCCAGCCCGCTGACCATCATCCGCGACGTGCGCAGCCTGGCGCGCCTGGAGACCATCCAGTACACCATTGAGAAGGTGATCACCGCCGAGAGCGGGCAGGGGCCGCTGGGGATGCTCTTCGGCGATAAGCTGATCTTCGTGGCGCACGGCCAGGTGATCGCCGGGGTGGACCTGCGAAAGATGGATACGAAAGACCTGCAGGTGAAGGATGGCGTGCTGTACGTACGCCTGCCCGAGCCGGAGATCTTTGTGGTCGATCTGGACAACGAGAAGTCGTACGTCTATGACCGCGATACCGGCTTCCTGACCAAGGGCAAGATCACCCTGGAATCAGACGCCCGCCGCGCCGCCGAGCGGGAGATCGAAAAGGCGGCCTATGAAGACGGCGCGCTGGAGCTGGCGCGGCAGAACGCCCAGTACTACCTGGAGCGCCTGTTCCGCAGCCTGGGCTACCCCGACGTGATCTTCGTGAACGGCGTCCCCACCCCGACCCCCTGAAGAGACCCTGGCGAAAAGCTTGTTGTCGGGGCTATACCCGCCCAGTCCAGGCGGGGCTGGCGTATTTCTCGGCCAGCAGCGCTTCAGCGCGCTGGCGCTCTTCGGGGGTCAGGTCGCCGGGCAGGAGTTGCAGGTTCAGCGTTTCGGCAAAGGCCTGAACGAAGGCCTGGGCGGCTTGCTCCCAATCTAACGGCCGGCCCAGGACGCGTTCGGCGGTGGTCGCTCGCTGCAACAGGCGCTCGGCGGCGCGCGCCCGCGCCTGCGGATCGGGGAAGATCAGCGCCTGGACGATGCGGGTCAGGTCGCCTTGCAACGGCAGCGAACCATGCTGCAAGACGCCCTCTTTGCGCCGCGCCTGGGCGCTGCCGATCAGCTTCTTGCCGCCCACGGTGATCTCGTAGTTCGACGGCACTTCGAAGCATACCGGGTTCTGGTTGGGTTGAGCGCCCTGCGGGACGGCTGCGGCGGGCTTTTCATCGGCCTGGGCGGGGATGCCCAGGAGTTGTAAGGCGCGCAGCAGCGCCGCCGCCAGGATGCGGTAGCTCTCCAGCACGCCCCCGACCAGCCTCGGCTCGTCCAGCGGCCCGGCCACCGAGTAAGTCAATTCGTCGGTATGCAGGATGGCGCGCCCGCCGGTAGGGCGGCGCACCAGCTCCCAGCCGCGCGACTCCAGCGCGGCCAGGTCCACGTCCGAGAGCGGCTGAGCGTAGCCCAGCGACAGACAGGGCGGCGACCAGGCGTACAAGCGCAGGGTGGGCGGCGTCTCGCCGCGGCCGCTGGATTCGAGGATGGCTTCGTCGGCGGCCATGTTCCACGCCCCCGGGGCGGCGGGCGAGCGGATCAGACGCCAGGTGGTCTGGGAAAATGACATTTCGCTTCTCATCGGCCAGGCAAAAGTGGTTAGGGGTAAGGTGTGGTGGGCACGGGCGGATAGGCCGTGCCGGAGGTAGCCGTCGGGCTGAGCGAAGGGGTCGCCGTGGGCGGGGTGCCGCTGACGGTGGGCGTGGCGGTGGGCGGCGTGCCGCTGACCGTGGGCGTGGCCGTAGGCGGCGTGCCGCTGACCGTGGGCGTGGCGGTAGGCGGCGTGCCGGTGACCGTGGGGGCGAGCGTGCCCGCCGGCGTCAGACTGGGGGTGAGCGGCAGGGTCGCCGTGGGACTACTGGTGGGCTGGATCGCCGCGCCTTCCAGCTTTAGCCGCGCCAGGGTGGTAAAGGGGCTGCGGGAATAGTTCAGCCACAGCGTCAGATAGTTGTCCAGCGCCTTTTGAGCGTCGCCGGCCAGTTCGCTGGCCAGGCCGAGTAAGTAGTAATACGAGTCGCACGTCCAGGTGGGCTGGCACAGCAGGCCGGGGAACTTCTGCAGGTCGAGCAGGTCTTTTTGGATCTGGCGCGGCGGCTCGCCACTCAGCAAGCGCGCCTCCAGTTCGGCCAGGGGGACGAAGAAACGGCTGGGATATTCTTTGCGCAGCGGCACCTCCACCAGGAAGGGGCGCTGCGTATCCGGCGAGCGCTGCATGGCGAAGGCCTGCACGCCGTTCAAGAAGACCGCCGGACGCAGGCTCGACCCATCATCGGCGATGTAGGCTTCTTCCAGGAATTCCAGCGTCGGCGGAATGCGCTCCACCGGCCCCACCCGCAAGGCCGTGTGGCCCAGCTTATCCCGCGCCAGGATCCAGAACTCCGGCGTCTGGCGCTCACGGTAGCGCGTAGCGAACCAGCGCTCGCGCTCGCCGTCGCCGTCGAAATCCAGATAGCCCGACGAAATGGGGTTCACCCCGGCCTGTTTCAAGCTCTCGAAGGCGTCGGCCTGCGGCGGCAGGCTGCGCACCACCTGCTGGATGGCGAAGGTCGGATCGCAGACTGCGGAGGCGACGCAGGCGCGATACAGGTCTTGCGGCGACTGGTAGATCGCCAGGAATTGCTGCGCCGGTTGGATCCAGACGCTGTTATGGATGGCGGGGCTGGTGGAGACCTGGTTGAAATGCTCCACCGCCTGGATCTGGTTGCCCACCAGGGCGTGATAGACTCCCAGCCGGTAGAGCCAGGCGTCGCGAGCATCTAACGGTAATGGTTTGCCCTGGGAGTCCTGTGCGGGGGGCCAGTTGGGCAGCAGCGCCTGCATCAGCGGGATGGCAGCTTCGGGGCCCCAGACGCTGGCGGCGTGATCGATGACCGCGTGACAATCGGCGATGCGCCGGGGGTTGGGTTCGATGGAAACCTGCTGGTCGATGAAGGCGAAGGTCTGCCCGTTCCAGCGATAGGCGCGGCGCAGGGTGACCGGGCAGGGCGGGTAAACCGTGGTCTTGAAGACCAGGTCGTTCTGGCCGGCGGCGCGGGCGCCCACGCTCCAATAGTTGTCGAACTGCATCCCGACCTGGAAGATGTCCTGGCCAGGGACAAAGGGCAGCTCTTTAGGCAAAGACGCGGACAGGTTGAACACCCGCGGCGGATCGACGGCGAATTGCCCTTGCGGCTGATTGAAATAGATGGCCACTTCGTCCCCGTCTTCCGCCTGAGCGTTCAGGTCGGCTACGATCCAGTTGGCCTGCGGCTGATGGACGAAATCGAAACGCGCCAGCAACGGGAAGGCCTGAAAAACGCCGGGCTTTTCCAGCAGCCAGATGAAGGCGCTGCCGCCCAGGCTGCGCAGCTCGACCACGTAGCTGGCCAAAAAACCTGCCGGCGGGTCCAGGGCGGTCATGTACAGCCCCAGACGCGGCTCGCGCTCGGCGAACCAGGCATACAGGTAGGGGATCTCGGTCTCGCCGCGGTTCAGCCCGCCGGCGAGCAACTCGGCGTAGCTGCGCGCCGCCGCGGCGTCGCCCATCAAGGCCAGGTCGTAGGCGAGCATCCAGCGCCAGGAAGCCGCCTGGGGTGCATCCGGGAAGCGCAGCAGGGCCTCGCGCCAGGCGAAGGCCGGGTAGCGGAAGGCGTCCAGATATGCCTGGGTGATCTCGCCAGGGGGAACGGTGAGGGGCAGGGTATCCGGATAGCCCTGCAGCAGGCGCCCGGCGTAATCGGCGTCATCGGCAGTCCAGGGGCGCAACCTGTAGGCGCTGCTGACGGCAAAGGGCCGCGCCGGGGTGAGCGTGGGCAGGCCGGGGGTGGGGACGGTCTGGGTGGGCGTGGGGGTGATCGAGGGGGTAAGCGTGCCGGTGGGGGTATGGGTAGGGCGCGGCGTACGGGTGATGGTAGGGGTGAGGCTGGCGGTGGCGCTGGGCGAGGGGGTAAAGCTCGGCCGCAGGGTGGCCGCGCTGATCGGCGTGGCAGTGACCAGGCGGCCGCGGACCAACGGGTAAAGGGCAACCATCAGCGCCAGACTCAGGATGCACACCAGCAGCAAGGCCAGATTGGCGGCCAGCAGGTGGAGGCGTTGGGTTTCGGTGAGGTTATCGGACATGGCGCTCGAAGGTCGGCGGCAGGTCAACCGGCGCGGGCAATCTCAGGCGGCAAAGCCCTCGACTTCGGCCAGGGCTTCGGCCAGCGCCCGATCGGCCAGCTCCGGCGGCATGGGCAGCAGCGGCGGGCGCACCGGCCAGAGGGCAAAGGGGTGCAAGCGCGCCAGCATGGCCTTATACAGCGGCGGGTTGGGCGGATAGCGCCCCATCACCTGGCGGGCAGCGTCCAGGCGCGCCTGGGCGGCGGGGTCGGCGCCGCCGGCCTGGAAGGCATCCCACACCCGGCGCAGGTCGGGCGAGCGCAGATTCGCCAGGGCAGTGATGCAGCCCGCAGCGCGGTGCTCCAACGCCAGGCTGAACAGCGAATCGGTGCCGGAGAAGACCATCAACTCGTTGCCGAAACGCTCCCCCAGGGCACGGGCGTGGTCGGGGTCAGCGGAGGAATCTTTGATGCCCAGGAACTGCCTGGGGAAGGCGTCTTTGAGGCGCGCCAGCAGGTCCAGCGAGAGCGGCACGCCGCTCAATGAAGGGATGTGGTAGCCCAACAGCGCCCCATCTGCAGGGACGGCGCGGCGGATCACCTGGCTGTACCAGGCGAACAGGCCGTCGTCGGTGACCTTGCGGAAGTAATACGGCGGCAAGACGACCACGCCGTCGGCCCCCAGGTCGAAGGCAGCGCGGACGAGCTGCACCGTCTCCTCCAGGCTGGGCGTGCCTGCGCCCAGCAGCAGGCGGAAATCGGGATGCTGGCGGCGCGCCTCCAGTGCGACGCGCAGCAGGGCGAGGCGCTCTTCGGGGGCGAAAGACGGCCCTTCGCCGGTGGTGCCCATCAGCAGCGCGCCGTGGCAGCCACGGCGCGCCAGGAAGTCCAAAAAGGCGGGCATGTGCTCCAGGGCCAGGGAAAAATCGGGGTTCAAGGGTGTCAAGGCGGCGGCGTAAACGCCGCGCAGGGGATGATCGAGGCTCATGAGGTTTTTCGCTCCAGATATGGCGTGATTATACTGGAAAATGGGGGGTGGTGTAGGGGCGGGTCCGAGCCCTACCCCTACTTGATAAACCCCGGCATCCCTGGTATAGTCGATTGCATGCGAAACAAATTTGCGATCATGCAACTTTTGACTCTGCTCGCCTTGTTGCTTGGTTCCGCTTGTGGCGGGCGGGGAACGGCAACGTCGGCGCCGCCAGCGACGGCGGCGCCTGCAGCTGCCAGCGCCACGCCCGCGCCGCCGCCCACGCCCACGCCCATCCCCACCCCTACCGAAGTCGTCATCGCCGGGACGATCTCGATCTGGCACTCATGGGACGAGGCCAGCCTGCCGGCGCTGGTGCAGATCATCGCCGAGTTTCAGCAACAATACCCCGATGTGCTCTTCGACGTGCTGTACGTGCCAGCGCAGGATTTACAGGCGCGCTTCGCTCAGGAGACGCGCGAAGGCAGCGGGCCAACGCTGCTGCTCGGCCCGGCGGAATGGGGGCCGCCGCTGTACGACGCCGGGCTGATCGCAGACCTGACCGGGCTGGTGAGTCAGGAACGCCTGGCAGCGCTGAACCAGCCCGCCCTGGGAGCAGGCATCTACCGCCAGGCGACCATCGGCCTGCCCTACAGCATCCAGGGGGTGGTGCTGTACCGTAACAAGGACATCCTGACCATCACCGCCGACACCTTCGACGAGATGGTGACTCTGGCGCAGACCTCCACCCAGGGGGAGGTGATCGGCGCCATCCTGGAACGGGGCTTCTTCTATTCCGGCGGCCATCTGAACGGCCTGGGCGGTCGGTTAATGGACGACGATTTCCAACCGGCGTTCAACGACGCCCGCGGCCTGATGTGGATCGAAATGCTCAAGCGCTTCGAGGAGGCCGGACCGCCCAACGACTTCTCCGATGCCGACCTGGAGCGGTTCAAGCAGGGCACAGTCGGCTGGATCATCGACGGCACCTGGAATCTGCGCGGCCTGGCGGCGGCCATCGGGCCGGAGAAGCTGGCGATTGACCCCTGGCCGAGGTATGAGGATGGGCGCATGTCGGGCTATGTGCGGGCCGAGAACGTCTATCTGAGTGCCCAGGCCGCACCGGAGGCCCGCCTGGCGGCCAGCCGCTTCCTGGAGCACCTGCTCTCCCCCGCGGCGCAGACCCATCTGGGCGAAGTGGGGCGCATCCCGGCGGTGAGCGGCGTGGCGATCACCGATCCGATCCTTGGCCCGTTGATCGCCCAGGCCATGGCGGCGCTGGCGGGCGGCGCCACCTACCCGGCGGTGCCGCAGATCACTTATTACAACCTGAACCTGGAGATCGCCCTGCGCTCGATCCTGGTGGATGGCGCGCCGCCGCAACAAGCGTTGCAGGCCGCCGTCGAGGCGATCCGCGCCGACCTGCAGCAAAACCTGCCGGCTGCCTCGCCGGCGCCTTAGGCCGGTTTGTGTAAGTTGGGTCTTTTCATTCCGTAGCCGGGATCGTCGCTCCCGGCTACGGTTCGTTCCCGGCGACCATACCCGGGGAGCAGCGGCGCGGAATGATATTTGACCCGCGCCAGATATGACAGTTGGCACTAGCCAAAGCCCGTCGATCAGAGGATAATTAGATAAGGTAAGGTATATTTCTACACACTTGCATGGAGAGCACTGGTAGTTACCCAAAAAGGAGAAAACTGGCATGCCTGTACGCGGTTGGATCGAAGTCAATCCATTGTATTGCAAAGGGTGTGAACTGTGCGTCGCAGAATGCCCGCAGCAGGTGCTGGCGATCGACATGGATCGCCTGACGCCCAAAGGTTACCACCCCGTGCATCTGGTAAAGGAGGGATGCACCGGCTGCGCCATCTGCGCCATCGTCTGCCCGGAAGCAGCGCTTACCGTATTCCGCGAAACGCCGCTGCGCGCAGCGGCGCGAGCCTGAGATCAGGAGGACACTCGTGGCGCGAGAACTACTCGAAGGCAACAAAGCCATGGCCGAAGCCGCCATACGCGCCGGCGTAGAAGCGTACTTTGGCTACCCGATTACGCCCCAGACCGAGCTGCTGGAATGGATGTCGAAGCGCATGCCTGAGCTGGGGCGTGCGTTTTTGCAGGCCGAAAGCGAAGTCGCCGCCATCAACATGGTGTACGGCGCGGCTTGCACCGGGGCGCGAGTGATGAGTTCATCGTCCAGCCCTGGGGTCAGCCTGATGATGGAAGGCCTGTCCTATATCGCCGGCACCGAGCTGCCGGTGGTGCTGATCGACGTGGTGCGCGGCGGGCCTGGCCTGGGAAACATCGCCCCCTCGCAGGGCGATTACAACCAGATCGTCCACGGCGGAGGCCACGGCGATTACCATCCGATCGTCCTGGCGCCCTCCAGCGTCCAGGAGGCCATCGATCTGGTGGTGCTGGCGTTCGACCTGGCGGAAAAGTACCGCTCGATCGTGGTGGTGCTGGCCGACGGCAACATCGGCCAGATGATGGAGCCCGCCGAGCTGCCGCCGATGCGCTCGCTGGATCGCCCTGTGCCAGATTGGGCGGTGCGCGGCGCCGAAGGCCGCGAGCGGCGCATCCTGTCTTCGATCTACTTGAAGCCCGAAGAAGAAGAGGTGACCAACCTACGCCTGCTGGAGCGCTGGCAAAAGATCCAGGAGAACGAGGTGCGCTACCGCGAATACTATCTGGAGGACGCCGAATATGTGGTGTTGGGCTTCGGCACAGCGGGACGGGTAGCGCTGTCGGCGGTGCGGGCGGCGCGCGCCGAGGGCATCCGCGTGGGACTGTTCCGCCCGATCTCGCTCAGCCCGTTCCCCTATGCGCGCCTGGACGAACTCTCCAGGCAGGCGAAGGCCTTCCTGGTGGTCGAGATGAACACCGGGCAGATGCTGGATGATGTGCTGCGCGCCGTCTCGGGGCGCATCCCGGTGGAATTCTACGGCCGCCTGGGCGGCGTGGTGCCCTTCCCGGACGAAATCCAGAGCGAAATCCAGCGCATGGTCAGCGAGCCGCTGACGATCACCAGCGACCCCCGCCAGGCCTGGATGAAGCGCCTGAAAGCGATCATCGGTAATTGAGGTTTAGCAGTGGAGGCTTTGAAGATGACTGACGCACCTGCACAGGTGATCTACTCTCGACCCAGATCGCTCACCGATACGCCGATGCACTACTGCCCGGGCTGCACCCACGGCGTGGCGCACCGGCTGATCGCCGAAGTGTTGGACGAGATGGAACTGCGCGAGAAGACCATCGGCGTGGCGCCGGTGGGCTGCTCTGTTTTTGCTTATAACTACTTCGATTGCGACTTCGTGGAGGCGGCGCATGGGCGCGCCCCGGCGATGGCCACGGGGATCAAGCGCGTCCTGCCAGATCGCATCGTCTTCACCTACCAGGGCGATGGCGACCTGGCGTCGATCGGCATGGCCGAGATCATGCACGCGGCGGCGCGCGGCGAGAACATCACCGTAATCTTCATCAACAACGCCATTTATGGCATGACCGGCGGCCAGATGGCGCCCACCACCCTGCCCGGCCAGAAGACTACCTCCTCGCCCGAAGGGCGCGACGTGGAGCAGACCGGCTTCCCGGTGCGCATGGCCGAGGTGCTGGCCACGATGGAAGGGACGGGGTATTCGGTGCGCCGCAGCCTGCACGACCCAAAGAACGTGCGCCTGGCGAAGAAAGCCATCCGCATGGCCTTCGAGGTGCAGCGCCGCGGGCTGGGCTTCGCCATGGTCGAACTGCTATCCACCTGCCCCACCAACTGGGGCCTGACGCCCCAGCAGGCGTTGAAATGGGTCGAGGATCACATGATCCCGGTCTTCCCGCTCGGCGATTACAAGGTCTCACCCGCCGTAGCCGAGATCAAACTCTAACCTGCGGAGGGAGACAAGAGCATGCAGACAGAGATTATTATCGCTGGATTTGGCGGACAGGGCATCCTGTTCGCCGGACAGTTGCTGGCCTATGCGGCGCTGGACGCCGGCATGGAAGTCACCTGGATCCCCTCGTATGGGCCGGAAATGCGCGGGGGGACGGCCAACTGCACTGTGACCATCGCCGATGAAGAGATCGGCGCGCCCACAGTGCGCAACCCCAAGGCGGGGATGGTGTTCAACCTGCCTTCGTTCGATAAATACGAGCCGCTGATCAAGCCGGGCGGGGTGCTGATCGCCAACCAGTCGCTGATTGACCGCGGCTTCAAGCGCACCGACCTGAAGGCGGTGATGATCCCGGCCAACGAGATCGCCGAATCGCTGGGCGACAAGCGGCTGACCAACATGGTGATGACCGGCGCGCTGCTGGCGCTGCTGCCGGTGCTGAGCCTGGAAGCGGTGGAAAAGACGCTGGCAACGCACCTGCCGGAGCGCCATCGGCACCTGCTGCCGCTCAACTCAAAAGCCCTGCGTGAAGGGGCAGCATACGCTCAACGCCAGGTGTTGGTCCCTGCCTGAACTCAAAAACCTGGTAAAATCGCAGGATGTTTACTCCACTGAACCGCCTGGTTGGCGGCCTGGTGTTCGTCCTGCTGCTGGCGAGCCTGGCGGGGTGCAATTTCCCCGCCCAGGTGCAGCCCACCCCTACGCCAGCGCCCACCAACACCCCGCCGCCCATGCCAACGCCGCTTCCCACAGACACGCCGCCGCCCAGCCCTACGTTCACGCTGGAGCCGACGGCGACCCAACCGCCCGACACCCCTACCCCTGCGCCGCAACCCACCATCGCCGCAACCCTGGCGAAGGATCAGGCCATCCTGGTGTATTACATCAACAAGAACGAGACCGGCCCATTCGGCTGCGGCGAGGCGCTGTGGTACATTCAGACCAAGCAGCCCAAGACCAGCGTCGTCGCCAATGATGTGCGCTTCGCCCTGACCACCATCCTGAGCTACCACTCGGAGACCATCGGCATCTTGTACAACCCGGGGTACGCCTCAAACCTGGCGGTCAGCAGCGTCGAATTCCAAAACGGCAACATCGTGGTGGCATTGACCGGCGAATACGTGCGCACCAAGGACCCCTGCGACGGGCGGCGTCTGATCGACCAGCTTCGCCAGACCATCAAGCAATTCTCCGGCATCACCAACATCCAGATCACCATCAACGGAACCCCCATCGCCGACGTGATCAGCCGTAAATGAGCTTCGAGACGGCTTAAACCGAGGAGGGCGCCCCACTGCGGCGCCCTCCTGTGCATTCTCCTCCTCCGAGAGAAGAACCCTACGGTGTCGGGGCGCTGGGATTTGAACCCAGGGCCTCTTGCACCCCATGCAAGCGCGCTAGCCGGACTGCGCCACGCCCCGATCAAACGGCTGAGATTATAGCGCGGAGTGGGTTTTCTGGCAACCCTTATTTGTCAGGTCAGAGAGAAAACGCAGGGGGAGAGGGGGCTTAATAAGCGCTTGGCCAGCCGGCCAATAGAAAAATCAGTCTGGGGCGAGGCGCTCTTTGCCCTGGCCTGATGCGCCTATCAGCGCCACCACCTCTGCGGCGGCCTCTTCGAGGGACTTGGCGGTCACGTCCACCAGCGGCCAGTCCTTGCGCCGCTCGAAGAGCTGATAGGCGTAGGCCATCTCCTGGCGCACATAGTCCAGGTCGGCGTAGCCCAGGGCGCGGGTACCGATGCGCTCGGCGCGGACGCGGCGCAGTTCGCTCAGCCGCTCCGGGCGCACCACCAGCCCCACCACCCGATGCTTGGGCAATTCAAAAAGGTTCTCCGGCGGATCGACCCCCAGGGCGATGGGCACGTTGGCGACCTTCCAGCCGCGGTAGGCCAGGTAAATGCTCAGCGGCGTCTTGGAGGTGCGCGAGACGCCCACCAGCACGATCTCGGCCAGCTCCAGTTCGTGGGGGTTGCGCCCATCGTCATGGCGCACGGTGAAATCGATCGCCTCGATGCGCTGCAAGTAGGCCGAGTCGAAGGGCTGGAACAGGCCCGGCTCGGCGCGCGGCGGTGCGTCGAAAAGATCGCTCAAACGCGCCAGCAGCGGACCCATCAGGTCGATCGTAGCCACATTATGGGCGCGGCCTTCGTTGAGCATGGCGCGGCGCAGGCGGGCATAGACGAACGTGTGGACGATGAAGCCGCCTTTCTGCGCCGCCTGCTCAACGATTTCGCTGATCTGCTCCACCGTGCGCACGTTGCCATAGCGGGTGATGGTGGTCTGGTGAGGGTCGAACTGCACCAGCGCGGCGCGCACCACCCGTTCGGCGGTGGTGCCGCTGGCATCCGAGACGACGAAGATGTGGTACATGGCTCAATCCAGTTCCGCCCAGCGCAAGACCAGGTCAGTCTGGGGGCGGGTTTCGGGCGAGGGCTTCCAGCCGCCGGGCGTGGCGGCGCGCCAGCGGGCGATCTGGGCGATGGCATCCACCCCGCTCATGCCATGGCGCACCAGGTAGCAGCCCACAACCGTGCCGGTGCGGCCGACGCCGCCATAGCAGTGCAGATAGACCGTTCGCCCCTGCTCCAGGGCCTGATCGAGTTGATCCAGGATGCGGCGCATGTAACCAGGAGTGGGTGCGCCCATATCCGGGATGGGCAGGCGGCGGTGGATGACCGGCCGATTGAGCCGGGCGGCTTCTTCGCTCAGCAATGGCAGGTAAGGTTCCAGGCCCGATTCGCCAGCCTCGGTCAGGTCGAGCCAGAAATCCACACCCTGCGCCAGCAACCAGCGCAGCCTGGCGCGCCCTTCTTCCCCATCCCTGACGCAGGGATACTCGCCCGCCAGCAGCCTGCCCGGCGACACCCAGTAAGAATCGGGGATGCTGCGCTCGTGGGCGTTCATCGGTCGAAGTCCGGAGTGGGAGTGACCAGCCTGGGCGGCAGATAGACGCCCTCCAGGCCGTAGAGCAACAGCTTCAGCGGGTCGAAGTGCTGGTACTTGCCGCTGATGCGCCACAGGCGGTAGTTGCGCTTCTCTTCGTCGCTGGCGGTCTCGGTGAAGGCCGACATGCCATTGAAGGTCGTCCCCGGCGGGCCGATGCGGGTCTCCAGGTGCAGATGGCTGGCGTCGGTGTTGCCTGAGCGCCCGACCGCCCCGATCACCTGGCAGGCGCCCACCGCCTCGCCCAGGCGCACCCCCAGCGAGCCTTCCTGCAGGTGGGCGTAGAGCAGGTAGAGCGATTGCCCCGGGGGGAGGTTCAGGGCAGCGCGCAGCTCTTCCGGCAATTGCGTTTCGAGCGTTTCGATGATGACCACATCGCCATAGGGGAAAGTGCCTTCCAGCGCCATCGCCACCCGCCCCGCCAGCACCGCCTGAACGCCGGTGCCGGCGATCGGACCGCCGCCTTTCCAGTGATAATAGGCAAAATCCACGCCGTGGTGGCGGTCATCCGGGCGGGAGCGCGGCGGCGGATGATAGCCCTCGGAGATCAAGCGCGGCAGGTCTTCGCGCAGGATGTTGTACAACGGCGAACAGATCTGGAACTCCGGCGGCGCCTGGGTGGGCGGGTCCGCCAGGGTCGGCTCTGGCTGCGGCGCCTCGGAAACAGCTTCCGGAGTGGGCAGGGGCGTGGAGGTTTTTGTAGCAGTGGGGCGTGGGGTGGGCATGGGCGTCGGCGGGATCAGGCGGCGCGCCAGCAACGCCGCCGGCGTGGCACTGGGTTTCGTGACCAGGCCCAGCCATTCCCCCCCACCGACCCCCAGCGGCGCGCTGCACGCCGCGAGCCAAGACAACAGCCCCAGGAACACTCCGATCCGCGCTGCACCGCACCATCTTTTCATAGGATTGATTATACAATTCTTCGGCGGGAAATGCCGTTAAGACTTGCCCAACCCGGCGCCCCGGGGCTCACTCCGGCGCCAGCCCCAGCTCCGCCAGGCGCGCTTCCAGCCCGGCCTTCACCCCCGGCCACTCCGCCCGCAGGATGCTGTAGATCACCGAGGAGCGCACGTAGCCATCCGGCAGAATGACGTGGTCGCGCAGCACCCCCTCCCGCACCGCTCCCAGGCGCTCGATGGCGCGCTGCGAGCGCAGGTTGCGCAGGTCGGTCTTGATCTGCACCCGGATGCAACCCCAGACTTCGAAGGCATGGCGCAGCAGCAGGTATTTGGCCTCGGCGTTCACCCCGCTGCCCTGATATTCGACCCCGTACCAGGTGCCGCCGATCTCCAGATTGCGGTGTTCGGGGTGCATCTCCATGTAGCGGGTAGCGCCGATGGGTTGGCCGGTGGGCTGGTGGAAGACGGTGAAAGGCAGGTCGGTGCCGCGCGCCTGGCGACGCAGAAGCTCGCGCACCCAAGCGCGCAGATCGTCTTCGCTGCGCATCTGTCCATAGACCATATACTGCCAGATGCGCGGGTCCAGGCCGACGCGCGCCAGCGCCGGCACGTGCGCCTCGCTCATCGGCTCCAGGCGGACAAGCTTGCCGGTCAGAGTGAGGGGACGAACATCCATAGGCAAGAGTGGATGATACTGGAAACCCCGTCCGAATGCAAGGTGTTATAATTCGACCGCACAAACATTCTAAGATTGTCGCATCGCCCTGATCCCCCACCAGCGGAGGCGCTTTATGGAAATCGGCCTGGTCCAAAAAATCGATATCGACCGCGAGATGCAGCAGGCGTACCTGGATTACGCCATGAGCGTGATCGTGGCGCGCGCCCTGCCCGACGCTCGCGACGGGCTAAAGCCGGTGCATCGGCGCATCCTGTACGCCATGTATGATATGGGCATGCGCCCCGACTCGGCCTACAAGAAATCCGCTCGCATCGTCGGCGAGGTGCTGGGCAAGTACCACCCGCACGGGGATATGGCGGTGTACGAGGCGATGGCGCGCATGGCGCAGGACTTCTCGATGCGCTATGTGCTGGTGGATGGGCAGGGCAACTTCGGCAGCGTGGACGGCGACCCGCCGGCGGCGATGCGCTACACCGAGGCGCGCCTGGCCGCGGCGGCGATGGACATGCTCGCCGATATCGGCAAGAACACGGTGGATTTCACCCCCAATTTCGACGGCACGCTCAGCGAGCCGGCCGTGCTGCCCGCCGCCTTGCCCAACCTGCTGGTCAACGGGGCGACCGGCATCGCCGTGGGCATGGCTACCAGCATCCCGCCGCACAACCTGGGCGAGATCGTGGACGCCATGCAGCACCTGCTCGAGCGCTGGGAGGAGCTGGACGAGGTGGGCATCGAAGAATTGATGCGCTTCGTCCAGGGGCCAGATTTCCCCACCGGCGGGGTGATCGTGCACAGCCCCGGCGAGGAGGGCCTGGTGAGCGCCTACAGCACCGGCCGCGGTCGAGTCAACATCCAGGCGCGAGCGCACCTGGAGGAGATGGAGCGCGGGCGCAGCCGCATCATCGTCACCGAGCTGCCCTACATGACCAACAAGGCCTCACTGATCGAGCGCATCGCCGAGCTGGTGCGCGAAGAGAAGCTGGAGGGCATCAGCGACCTGCGCGACGAATCCGATCGTCAGGGGATGCGCATCGTGATCGAGCTGACCAAGACCGCCGAGCCGGAGGCGGTGTTGCGCAACCTGTTCAAGCACACCCCGATGCAGACCACCTTCAGCATCAACATGTTGGCGCTGGTGGATGGCGAGCCGCGCCTGCTGGGCCTGAAGCAGGCAATGCGCGTCTATCTGGAGCACCGCCTGGAGATCGTCCGCCGCCGCAGTCAGCACGACCTGGAGAAGGCCCGCCAGCGGGCGCACATCCTGGAGGGGCTGCGCGTGGCGCTGAAGAATCTGGACGAAGTGATCGAGATGATCCGCAAAGCGCCGGACGTGGAGACCGCCCGCGCCCGGTTGATCAAGCGCTTCAAGCTGACCGAAGTCCAGGCGCAGGCGATCCTGGAGATGCAACTGCGCCGCCTGGCGGCGCTGGAGCGCAAGAAGATCGAGGACGAGTACAAGGAACTGCTGGCGCTGATCAAAGAGCTGGAGGCGTTGCTGCGCTCGCCCAAGAAGATGCGCCAGGTGGTGGGCGAGGAGCTGCAGAGGGTGCGCCAGGCCTACGGCGACCGCCGCCGCACCCACATCGTGGAATTGAAGGAAGGCCAGACCCGCGCCACGCTGCTCACCGCCGGGGAGCTGGTGCCGGAGGTGGACGCCTGGGTGGTGGTCACCGCCGAGGGGCTGATCTCGCGCAGCCACGAGGGCGAAGCGCCGCGGCTGAGCGGGCGGGAGGCCCCGGCCTGGCTGCTGAAGGCCAACACGCGCAACACGCTGTACCTGGTGGGTGAGGGCGGCGAGGCGGCGGCGGTGCCGGTGCACGCCATCCCTGAGGCGGACAACCCGCTGGAGGGCGCGCCGCTGGCCAGGGTTTCGCCGTTGCGCGAGGGCAGCCGCCTGGCGGCGCTGTTCAGCGTGCCGCCCAGGGCCGGGCGCACAGAAAACGCCGGCAAAGCCGGGGACGGCGACGCCGGCTATGTGATCACCGTCACCGCCCAGGGGATGCTGAAGAAGTCCCCGCTGAGCGAACTGCCCGGCCCTTCGGCCCACGCCTTCACCCTGGCCAGGGTCAACCCGGGCGACCGGCTGGGCTGGGCGCTGCTCAGCCGCGGCGGGAACGAGTTGCTGCTGGTCACGGCGCAGGGTATGGCGATCCGCTTCGCCGAAGACGAGGTGCGCCCGATGGGGCTGGCCGCTGCCGGGGTGATGGGGATCAAGCTGGGGGTGGGCGACTATGTGGCCGGGGCCGTCCTGCTGCCCCAGCCGGGGGAGGTCTTCCTGGTCACCGACACGGGGAGGGCGAAGCGCGTGCCGTTGGATCACTTCCCGCTACAGGGGCGCTACGGGTTGGGCGTGCAGGCCTGGAAGCTGGCGCCCAAAGAGCAGATCGTCGGGCTGGCGGTGGGGCGGGGGACGGCGCGGGCGACGCTACACAGCAACCGCCTGCTCCCCAAGGCGATCCGCCTGGACGAGGCCCCGCTGCAGACGCGGGCGACGCGCGGCGCGGCGATCATCGAGCTGAAGCCGGGCGACCTGATCACGCGGTTGACCCTGGCCGACGAAGGCGCGGCGACCGAGAAGGCGGCGCCGGGGACGAAGCGCGGCAGGGGCAAAGCTGCCGCCGGTTCGGCCGTCGAGATGACTGCCAAGGCTGCGCCCAAGACCAAGGCCGCCCCCAAGGCAAGCGCTGCCGCCGGTTCGACCGCCACGAAGGCCGCGCCCAAGACCAAGGCCGCCCCCAAGGCAAGCGCTGCCGCCGGTTCGACCGCCACGAAGGCCGCGCCCAAGACCAAGGCCACCCCCAAGGCGACCGCTGCCGCCGGTTCGACCGCCAAGACTGCCACCAAGGCCGCGCCCAAGACCAAGGCCGCCCCCAAGGCGACCACCGCCGCCGGTTCGACCGCCACGAAGGCCACCCCCAAAGCGACTGCTGCATCAACGGCGAAGGCGGCGGCAAAACCGAAGACCACCAAGGCTACGACCAGCAAACCCGCTGCGACGACGACCACCACAGCAAAGAAGACGACAGCGACGAAGACGGGCGCTGCCAAAAAGCCCGCCGCAACGCCCAAGACGACCACAGGCGGCAAGGCCACGCCGACCGCCAAGGCAAAGCCCGCGCCGAAGACCGCCCTGCAAGAGCCGCTGCCTGGACTGGACGAGTAAGCCGACCCGCCAAGACCGCCATATCCCTGGAGCAGGAGCTTTTCGAGCAGGCCGACCAGCTAGCGCGCGAAATGAACATCTCGCGCAGCCGCCTGTTTGCGCTGGCGCTGCAAGAGTTCGTCGCTCGCCGGCGCAACCGATGGCTAGTGGACTGACCTCGATCCTGTGAATAAAGACGGTGAGGTGTAGCATATCTTGGCCAAAGCCTTGATCACTTCAATAAACCGTAGCTACGTCCCCAAAACCCACCTCCGCCCAACGGCCAAAAAAGCCATTGGGCGGAGGCGCATCTCATTTCCCTGGATCAGGGAAAGCAGGAAGCAAATTCTCCTCAATCGGCGATGCGCTGTTTCACATCTGCGGCGAAGTCCTCGTAGCGGCGCAGGGGCGTCACGCTGACCTGAACGTGCTGGCCGTGCTCCTTCATGATCGGCAGGTCCATCAGGATCTGGTCCAGCGTGTCGGGGGAGGCCACATCCACCACGGCGACCACGCGGCGGCTGCCGACGCACTTCCACAGGTCAACCACAACGCCGGCCTGCTTCGCCCCCAGGGCTGCATCCGCCTCCTTCGCCCAGATGACGAACAAGTCTTTTTGGGTCATGGTGGCGGGATATTCGACGCGAAAATCGAGCAGGTAAAGCATGGCTGTTTTCTCCTTTTCCACAAACCAAATGCCCTCGAGGCGCTGCAGCGGCAGCGAAGAATCGAACGACCATCCTGAAAGTATCGGCGATAGGCACCTCCTATGAGCTGAGAATTGGGAAATACGAACACCCCTCGACCGCCTGCGCGGCGGCTGCAGCCATGCAGCCAGGCCAGGGCCAGGGGGCAACGCGGCTCACCAGTGAGCCACCCGACACTTCAGCTCGTCCGAGACCGCCTGCGCCAGGATGGCATCCACCGGGATCGAGCGGGCGAGCGGCTTGCCCGCTTTGGGGCTGGCAGCCAGGGCCTTCGCCGCCTGGGCAATCCAGCCGGCGGCGAGCGCAGGGGAGACTTTGGCGACGTTGATCACCAGGTCGAAGGCCAGCATCGCCTCCCACGGCACCCCGTAGAACCCCTCGACGAACGCTGCCCGCACCCGGTCGCGCTCTTTGACCAGCGCCTGCGCCTGCTGCAGGGAGAGCTGCCCCTGGGCCATCACCCGCTCCAGGCGCGCCTGGAAAGGCGCCTGCAGGCGCACGTGCAGCACATCGGCGTAACCGGAGAGCACCACGAAGCCGCTGCGCCCCAGAATCACTACGTTGCCGTGGCGCGCCACCGCCTGGATCACCCGGTTGAGCATCTCCACCATCTGATCGCGGCGCTTCTCGCGATAGGCGTTGAACTTTTCCCAAAACCCGGGGAGCGAGTCGTACTCGCGGTCGAACTCCACCAGCCCATACTGGCTGAGCAGGTTGGCGATGAACTCCTTGTCCACGAAATGATAGCCCAGGCTCTGGGCGACGCTGCGGGCCAGGGTCCCCCCGCCGCTGCCGTACTCTCTGGAAATGGTGATCACGGCCATCGCTTCCACTCCTTTAGCGCTAAAACAGTTCCCCAGGGTGATTGCAGCAGGACGATATGAGGCCGGGCAAGCTGTGGTCTGACTAAAATTATAGCATGATTGGGCGCCGCTTGGCTCACTCTCTCCAGCCGGGCGGCCAGGTGGTGCTATAATTGATCTGACAATATTCATCCGAGAAGGCAGATAAAGCCATGCAGACGACCATCCACCCCGCGGCGCACCTCGGCCGCGTCCATTATACCGTCGCCGACCTGGAGCGGCAGATCGGGTTTTACGCGCACATCCTGGGCTTCGAGTTGCTGCGGCGCAACGGCGAGACCGCCGCTCTGGGGGCCGGCGGGCAGGAGCTTCTGCGCCTGACTCAGGTCGCCGGGGCGCGCCGCGCCCGTGGGACGACCGGTCTGTACCACACCGCTTTCCTGGTCCCCAGCCGCCGGGACCTGGCCCAACTGGCGCGGCGGATCATCGAGACGGGCGCGCCGATGCAGGGCACGGCCAATCATGTCACCCACCTGGCGATCTACCTGCCCGACGCCGAGGGCAACGGCATCGAACTGGCCTGGGATTTTCCCCGCCAGGCCTGGCCGATGAAAGACGGAAAGCTGCGCTGGGAGGACATGCTGCGCGGCGGGGTCGATCTGGGCGGTCTGCTGGCCGAGTTGGAGCGCGATCCATCGCCCTGGGCCGGGCTAAGCCCGGACACGAAGATCGGACATATCCACCTGCACGTGGCCGACCTGGAGGCTTCGCAGCAGTTCTACCACCAGCTCCTGGGCTTCGACGTCACCTTGATGAGCCAGGAGATGGGGGCGCTGTTCGTCAGCGCCGGCGGCTATCACCACCACATCGGGATGAACATCTGGCGCGGCCGCGGCGCGCCGCCCCCGCCGCCAGACGCCGTCGGTTTGCGTGACTACACGGTGATGCTGCCTGACCAGGCCGAGGCGCAACGGCTGGCTGAACGGGTGCAGGCAGCCGGAGGAGAGGCGCAGGCCACGCCAGAGGGGATCTTACTGCGCGACCCGGCGCAGAATAGGATAGTGCTAGAATACCAGGCTCATCCCCATTTACAAACGCTTTGATCGACGCGCTATCCCGATTAAGGTGGCTGCATTATTCGACCAGAGCCGGTTTTCTGCGAGTCAACCGCCCGCCCTGGACGTTCCACGGGTGGTAGCTGTACTGTACCATGATCGTCCCCGGCGCCCCCAGGCGGCGACGGACGATGCGCCCGGCGGGGCGTGAGTGCGTAAGCATACAATGACCAGGGGAAAAGCCCTAATGGGGTGTTTAGGACGATATTTCAGAGTACAAATGTAGGATTCGGTCCGATTGTGCGGGACGATAAATGCAGATTCGCTATCCTTGATTTTTTCTTGAGACCCATTTGTCAAGAGCAAACATTATCAGAAGCATTGGGAGACCAATTGTAGCAAAGAGCAAGGAACTCAGACATACAACCACACTTGGGCTGAAAGCTCCTTTTGAGTATTCGATAAGGCCATAAACAAAGTAAGACAAGACGAAGACTGCTATTGTTGCCTGCCGCATTGTTACCTTTCTAAACCGTATGCCTGCCATCAAAACCATGCATACAATCATAAAGATGGTTACGAACGAAAATTTAAGATTCATCTTATCTATACCTTACTTCAACTGTAGTGAACTCCTTAACAAAATAAAGGATCAGCTTTTGAAAAAGCATATCGGTAGCAATGATTCCAAGATTAACGGCAGGTGCTAAAACCCCAACTGATGCGATGCAACTGAACGGATCAACACAAGCAGCCAGGCCAGCTGCCCCTATGAACGCTGTAACAATGCCGGCAACTGCGGGACCAGAAGCAAATTTGAACAAACCTAATAACGCGCCAGGGTTTGATAAATTCTCCCATAGTATGTCTATTTGAAAATCGAAAACGCACCTCGGGCTAATTAGGCAATCATCTATAAGTGCGAGAAGAAAGCCTGTATTCTACTTGCTCTCCAAAAATTCGAGAGGAGTTCCGTAGAGGTGCTCCAACTGGCTGATAGTTAGCCTGCTTAGTAACGCTGCTTCAATGTTATATTCCTCGCTAATGGCTTTAATCAATTCCTTGCGTACGCAGGGGTTCTCCTCCCAGGCGGCACGGTCCTTGGCAAGATTTCTTATGTGGCGCCGCCAGCTTGCCTCCCCCTTATCAAACATGACTTGCTCTAAGTCGCGTCCGGTTGGGTCAATATAATTCAGTGGCGAATTGTTTACGTACGCATACCGATCCCACGCCTGCACCCCCTGCGACGCCTCGGGGATCAGCGTGTCCGCCTGGGCAAACCTCCCCAGCGCCGGGTCGTACCACCTGGCATTGAAGAAATCCAGCCCCAGGCTCGCCTGCCGGTACTGCCCGGTGAACTGGTACGGCGTCCCCACCTCCCCAAAGCGCGTCTCGCCCCACGGCTTGTAGCCCTGGTGCAGCTCGCTCGCCCCGTCGTAGCTCACGCTGGCGCTGCCCAGGTGATCCCCCAGCAGCCAGGTCACGCTCCCGCTCCCCCGGCGCATCGCCAGGCGCGTCGTCCCGGCGTAATAGTAGCGCACTGCGCTGGCGGGCGTCCCGCTCCACTCGAAGTAGTTGCCGATGAACACCGTGGTCGTCCCGCCTTCGATCGCCAGCACGCGCTTGCCGTCCCCGTCATAGACGAAGCTGGCCGTGGCCGCCCCGCTCACCTGCACCAGGCGGTTCTCGGCGTCGTAGAGCAAAGTGTCATTTTTTGGCCGATAGTGTGCCATTAGCCTTCATCCAGAGTATACCGCGGGTTTTCGGCGAAGGCGCGCCGATGATTCGCGTCCGAACGCGTCTGGCGAGTCCGCCGGGGGGTAATGGCGCCGCGCCCAGGAGATAAGGCTGTCGCCGGTGTACGGGATGATACTTAAGAGTACAAGTATTAATTACCCCATCCCATAACTTTTGTGAGAAGCACTGATAATATTAATCCGAAACAACCTGCAATAACAATTAAGAGCCCATAATACCTAAAGAATTTGGGACGCGAAGCCCAACGGCTTGTCAATATCACCGAGAATCCAAGGATTCCAATGATTATAGATGTAACGAACACAAGAGCAATTGTAGGCATTAAGCACCTTCCTTGTTAGAAATCTTATTTGTGTTTGCTTTTATGCCATAAACTGACTATCATGTAATTGAAAGGAACCAAAAGTACACAACAAATGGAAGATATAATCCAGAAATACTCTAACGGTAGATCTGTATTCCAGAATCCACCGAGGTAAATACCGGCAGTAATTACTGGTAGGACAATTATTGTAGAAAATAAAGCAAGTAAGACTCTTCTTTGAATGCTCATATTTTCACCTTACTTTAGCGTTGGATTTTTAGAATGCGGCGGCAAACAACCAGAGTTGAGGATAGTTTTAATTCCAGCACCAACGATAATTGCTCCTACTACGGTCATGACTAACCCAACTCCAAATCCATGAAGACCAACAAAGACGCCGACTATTGTGGGTGAGGTTATGGTTAATTCCGCCACGCTTGCAGTTACCAGTCCAACACCCAATATGGCGACTACGCTTCCAAAAGCAATTAAAGTTGTACCACCTAGTATATCGTTGGCGTTACAACTACAATCGCTTTCATCGGAAGTGTCGCCTGTAGCAGGCAACTTTGGCCCGTTATATTCCTTATCTCTAGTAATATTGTTCCGTTGATCTCTGTGCCTTGATTCCGAAGTTAAATTTTCTAAATGACGGCGCCAGCTTGCCTCCCCTTTATCAAACATGATTTGCTCTAAGTCGCGTCCGGTTGGGTCAATATAATTCAGTGGCGAATTGTTTACGTACGCATACCGATCCCACGCCTGCACCCCCTGCGACGCCTCGGGGATCAGCGTGTCCGCCTGGGCAAACCTCCCCAGCGCCGGGTCATACCACCTGGCATTGAAGAAATCCAGCCCCAGGCTCGCCTGCCGGTACTGCCCGGTGAACTGGTACGGCGTCCCCATCTCCCCAAAGCGCGTCTCACCCCACGGCTTGTACCCCTGGTGCAGCGCGCTCGTCCCGTCGTAGCTCACGCTGGTGCTGCCCAGGTGATCCCCCAGCAGCCAGGTCACGCTCCCGCTCCCCCGGCGCATCGCCAGGCGCGTCGTCCCGGCATAGTCGTAGCGCACTGCGCTGGCGGGCGTCCCGCTCCACTCGAAGTAGTTACCGATGAACACCGTGGTCGTCCCGCCCTCGATCGCCAGCACGCGCTTGCCGTCCCCGTCATAGACGAAGCTGGCCGTGGCCGCCCCGCTCACCTGCACCAGGCGGTTTTCGGCGGCGCAAGACGGGGTGTGCGTCTGCGGCCCGCCGTTGCCATTCCGGCGATCTTCGAGCGTTAGGGCGTTGCTCATTGCTGATAAGTATACCGCGGGTCTTGACATAGCCGGGCGCTATTGGCAGCGGACAGGCGCTCGAAATCCACAATTTCCTCACCTCTAACGCCTGCCTTTATGGTAGACTTAATGGTTGTTTCAGGAGCAACCCCCGAAAGGACGTCCGATGACCCGTTCGCGCAAAGACCTGATGGTGGATCGTTTGAGAGAGATGCAGGCCGCCTCGCCGGATATCATCGCCTCGGCGGTGGTGTCTGTGGATGGGTTGATCATGGCCTCCGCCCTGCCCGCCGATGTCGAAGAAGACCGCGTCTCGGCCATGTCCGCCGCCATGCTCAGCCTGGGCGAGCGCATCGCTATGGAGCTGGGGCGCGGCGCCCTGGAGCAGGTGTATATCCGCGGCGACAGCGGCTATGTGCTGGTCACCGCCGTCGGCCAGGAGGCCGTGCTCACCGCCCTGGCCCGCGATGGCGCCAAGCTGGGCTTGATCTTCCTCGAAATGCGCCGCGCGGCGGAACATCTGGCGCGCATCGTTGGCTGATCGCCGCCGCGAACCTTAATTTCACCGACAGGTGGGGAGGTCGCCATACGATGGCCCTCCCCACTTCCTTTGTAGATGGATTGCCATTGCAGGGGCGGGAGTGTCCCTGGGATATCGATTTTGGAGGAGCGCATGGAAACCAAGTACATCTTTTTTACCGGTGGCGTGGTCAGTTCGGTGGGCAAAGGCGTCACCGCCGCGGCCATCGGGCGGCTGCTCAAAGAGCGCGGCTTCGCCGTCGCCGTGCAGAAGCTCGACCCGTACATCAACGTCGACCCCGGCACGATGAGCCCCTATCAGCATGGGGAGGTCTTCGTGCTGGACGACGGCGCCGAGACCGACCTCGACCTGGGACACTATGAACGCTTTATCGATATCAGCCTGAATCGGGTGTGCAACGTCACCACCGGCCAGGTGTACGCCGAGGTGATCAGCAAAGAGCGCCGCGGCGACTACCTGGGCGGCACCATCCAGGTCATCCCGCACATCACCAACGAGATCAAACGCCGCATCGGCCTGGTCGCCAAGACCACCGGCGCCGAGATCGTGCTGGTCGAGATCGGCGGCACGGTCGGCGACATCGAATCACTGCCCTTCCTGGAGGCGCTGCGCCAGATGCGCAGCGACCTGGGGCGCGACCGCACGGTCAACATCCACGTCACCTGGTTGCCCTACATCGGCGCCACCGGCGAACTGAAGACCAAGCCCACGCAACACTCGGTGCGCGAGCTGCGCTCCATCGGCATCTCGCCCGATGTCATCATCGCCCGATCCGATCACCCCGTCGAGGACGAACTGCGCGAGAAGATGGCCCTCTTCTGCGACGTGGAGCGCCGCGCGGTCATCCCCCTGGTCACCGCGCCGGTGCTCTATCAGGTGCCGCTGATCCTGGAGGGATTCGGCCTGGGCGAGTACCTGCTGGAGCGCCTGAAACTCGAACCGCGCAAGGCGCCCGACTGGAGCGATTGGGAGCGCCTGGTCGCCGAGGTGCAGCGCCCCAAGCCCAAAGTGAACATCGCCCTGGTGGGCAAATACGTCGAGTTGCACGACGCCTATTTCAGCGTCCGCGAAGCGATCGAACACGCCGCCCTGGCACTTGGCCTGGAGGTGGAGATCAACTGGGTGCATTCTTCGGATCTGGAAAAGGACCGCGGCTGGGAGGTGGTGCGCAAAGCGGATGGCATCCTGGTGCCCGGCGGCTTTGGCAGCCGCGGCATCGAGGGTAAGATCAAAGCCATCCGCTACGCCCGTGAAAACAAAGTGCCCTACCTGGGTCTGTGCCTGGGGATGCAATTAATGGTGGTCGAACTCGCCCGTCACCTGCTGGGCAGCGACGAGCCGAACTCCACCGAATTCGACCGTTCCACCGCTTATCCGGTGATCGACCTGCTGCCCGATCAGCGCTCCATCGCCGACATGGGCGGCACGATGCGCCTGGGTCTCTATCCCTGCCAGCTCCAGCCCGGCACCTGCGCCGCTCAGGCTTATGGGGTGTCGCTGGTGCACGAGCGCCACCGCCACCGCTTCGAGTTGAACAACGCCTATCGCGACCTGCTCAGCAAGGGCGGCATGGTCTTCTCCGGGCTTTCGCCGGATGGGCGCCTGGTGGAGATCGCCGAACTGGCCGATCACCCCTTCATGGTGGGCACACAGTTCCACCCCGAATTCCTCTCCCGCCCCAACCGCCCGCACCCGCTGTTCGTGGGTTTCCTGAAGGCGGTGCGCGAGCGCGCCAGGGCGGCGGTGGAATACGCCGCGGCCGATTAGAGGCTCACAAAGCCCTGCGGTCGCGACCGATAGGCCCCGCGCAGCTCGTCTGGCAGCATCGCTGCGGGAGCAAACATGAATTCGTGGAAATAGATTATACTTGCTGGGGCCTGGCAACAGCAAGCCGCAGCAAAACCGTTGTGGCCGAAACGAACGCTAAAAACCAAAACAATTCCAAAAATGAGGTGAAAAACATGGACACGATAATCGAAGATGTCATTGGGCGAGAGATTCTAGACTCGCGCGGCAACCCTACGGTCGAGGTCGAAGTACATCTAATGGATGGCTCGGTGGGGCGGGCGGCCATCCCCTCCGGCGCATCGACGGGGGTTCACGAAGCCCTGGAATTGCGCGACGGCGACAAGTCTCGCTACCTGGGCAAAGGGGTGCTGACCGCCGTGGAACACGTCAATGGTGAGATCGCCGACGCCCTGGTCGGTTGGGACGCGGTCGAGCAGAAGGCCATCGATCAGATGCTGATCGAACTGGACGGCACACCCAATAAATCCCGGCTGGGCGCCAACGCCATCCTGGGTTGCAGCCTGGCGACGGCCAAGGCGGCTGCCAACGCCCTGGATCTGCCGCTGTTCCGCTATATCGGCGGCGTGTACGCGCACGTGCTGCCGGTGCCGATGATGAACATCCTGAACGGCGGCGTACACACCGGCTGGCAGTCTGTTGACGCCCAGGAGTTCATGGTCATGCCCCTGGGCGCCGAATCCTTTGCCGAGGGCCTGCGCTGGGGCGCCGAAATCTATCACGCCCTAAAGACCGTCCTGAAAGCTCGCGGTTATACCACTCTGGTCGGCGATGAGGGTGGTTACGCCCCGGCGCTGAAGGCCAACGCCGAGGCGGTAGAAGTAATCCTCGAAGCCATTACAAAGGCCGGTTACAAGGCTGGCGAGCAGGTAGCCATTGCCCTCGACCCGGCGGCTTCAGAATTCTATGAAGAAGATACCGGCCTCTATAACTTGCGCAAGGAAGGCCGCAAGCTGACCAGCGAGGAGATGGTGGCTTTCTGGAAGTCCTGGGTGGATCAATACCCCATCGTCTCTCTCGAAGACGGCCTGGCGCAAGATGACTGGGATGGCTGGCAGCACTTGCAGGCAGAATTGGGAAGCCGCATCCAGATCGTGGCGGATGACCTGCTGGTGACCAACCCGGAGCGCGTCCGCCGGGCGATCGAAGTAAAAGCCGCCAATGCCCTGCTGGTCAAGTTGAACCAGATCGGCTCGCTCACCGAGACCATCGAAGCGGTTGAGCTTTGCCATCGCGCCGGCTGGCGCACGGTCACCTCGCACCGCTCCGGCGAGACCGAAGACTCCACCATCGCCGACCTGGTGGTGGCGCTGAACATGGGCCAGATCAAGACCGGCGCGCCGGCGCGCTCCGACCGTGTGGCAAAATACAACCAGCTTCTGCGCATCGAGGAGATGCTGGGCGATACGGCCCGCTATGCCGGCTGGTCCGCCCTGCGCCGCTAGCCTTCCGCTCTAGCCGGGATCGCTGATCCCAGAGCGCATGCCAAAAAACGAGCCGCCCTTCAGGCGGCTCGTCTGCTTAACCCGTTTCGACTTCTTCCGGCGCGGGCTGCTCGGCTTCTTCTGGCGGCAGCGGCTGCAGGGCTTCGTCGAGCGTCAGACCTTCGCGGCGCACCCCTGGCGCCAGCGCCCCGCAGTAGGGGCAGAGGTTCCAGGGTAGCTCCATCAGCTTGCCGCACTGGCGGCAGGCCTTGCGCAACCGGGTATGGCAGTTGGGGCAAACGGTCCAGTTTTCTCGGATGCGTCGGCCGCAGCCCGGGCACAGCGCGCTTTCTTCGATCGAGCGCAGCAGCGCTTCTTCTTCCAGCGAATGCTGGTATTCTTCTTCCAGGGTGCGGGGCGGGCGCAGGATCAGGTAGATGACGATGCCCGGCAGGAACAACACCGCCACCACCAGCACCGCCAGGATGCGCGCCAGCGGGTCGCGGGCGCGCTGGCGAATGTCCCGGTACGTCCAGATGACCAGGCTCAGCCACAAGGCGGCGACGAACGCCCCGCCCCAGGCAGCGAGTAACAGCATGAAATTGCTCAGCGAGGTGGGATCGAAATTCATACGGCTCTCCGTTGGGCAGATTATAGCATGTTTGCCTTCTATTTCTCGACGTGGATTGCCCCGGCGCGCCTGGATTGAACAGCCTTGCGCCCGTGCGGCACTTGTTGTATAGTTGGAGCTGCTCCATGCGCTGGAGACCGAAGCAAAGCCGACCTCGAGGCAAGCACAACAGGAGGGCGATTTGAAAGAGCAGCCTGCAACTTACCGCATCACCGATCTGGAAGCTTCCGAGCGGCCGCGCGAACGCCTGGCGCGCGTCGGCCCGCAGGCTTTGAGTACCGCCGAGTTGCTGGCGATCCTGTTGCGCGTCGGCGTGCCGGGAGAGAACGCCGTGCAGGTGGGGCAGCGCCTGCTGCACGACCTGGGAGGGCTGGCGGGCATCCATCGCGCCGATTTCGACGAGGTGTGCAAGCAACACGGGCTGGGCACTGCCAAGGCGGCTCAGATCAAAGCCGCCCTCGAATTGGGCCGTCGTCTGCTGGTCGAATCGCCCGAAGAACGCCCAGCCATCCATAGCCCGGCGGACGCCGCGGGGCTGGTGCTCTACGAGATGAGCGCTCTGGAGCAGGAAGAACTGCGCATCATCCTGTTGGATGTGCGCAACCGGGTGATCGACATGGTCGCCCAATACCGGGGTTCGGTCAGCTCGTCTCAGGTGCGCGTGGGCGAGCTATTCAAAGCGGCGGTGCGCCGCAACGCTTCGAGCATCATCGTGGTGCACAATCACCCCAGCGGCGACCCCACCCCCAGCCCGGACGATGTGGCGTTGACGCGGGCGATCGTCCAGGCCGGCAAGCTGCTGGACATCGAGGTGCTCGATCATCTGGTCGTCGGGCGCGGGCGCTGGGTGTCGCTCAAAGAGCGCGGCCTGGGGTTTGGGGGCTGACTGCAGCCGATGCCTCAAGGTCTGAAAACCGTCGGCAGGGCGAGCCGACTCTGGATTTGGCCGATGAAAGGCCGCGGGGGATTGAAGAACGCGTCCCAGGTCAGCGAGTCAATGGAGACGGCATAGACGGTGAGATAGGAAGTCAGCCACTCTCCGTTCACGTCTTGCCACACCTCATGCGCCCAGCCAGGGCGGAAAGGCAAGGCCGCCCCCCAGGGGCCGAGCGGGCTCTCGCCAATGCGATAATATCCCCCAACCCGCGACAGGTTGTAGAACAGATAGAACCGCCCGGCGTAATGGACGACTGCCGGGCTTTCTGGCATGCCATTGGGGATGGGCGGAATGACGCTGCCCAGATCGCTCCAAGGACCAAGCACCGATGGGGCGACGGCCGCGCCAATGATCCCGCCGGCCTGGTCGCGGCCGGCGTAGTAAAGGTAATACAGATCGCCCACCTTGATCAGGGTGGGGTCGCGGCAATCCGCCCACGCGCCCTCGGCCCACAGCATACCGGCGTGGTCGGGCCGAAAAGCCATCTCCTGTTTCGCCCAGGAGGCCGGCTCCGAGGGGTCGAGAGTGGTCGCCAGCAAGATGTGCTGTGTATAACTTTCGGTCACGCCCGTGTAATACAGATAGTAAGTGCCGTCTTCTCGGTAAACGAAGGGCGCCCAGATGAATTTTTCATCCCAGGCGCCGGGGGTTCTTTCCGGTAGAACCGATTCCAGTTGTTCCCAATGGCATAAATCTGCTGAACGGGCGTACACAAAGCGATCTTCTTTTGGCGATAGGCTGTTGGAAGGGAGATAGTTCGACAGAAGATAGTAATAGCCGCCATGCCAGAAGATGTGGTGATCTTTCAGGCCGAATTCGCTCGGGAACCAGCCTGGGGTTTCGCAGGGTGGGGCGGATGCGGCGCGGCCCTGCTGGACGGGCGTTTTGGCGGCCAGGAGCGATCCCACGACAAGGATCGTCAGGATGAGAACCCCCTGGAGGCGGCGGGCAGGTTGGGGCAGGGCTTTCACAGGGCACTCGCCTGCGCGCCGAAGGCAAAGCGGCGCAGTTTCGTTTTCAGCCGGTCATCCGCACCGAGAAATGGCTGAACTCTCCGCTGGCGTGCAACCATTCCACCTGAACCTGGGTGACGTGCGCCGCCCGCGGGCCGCGGTAGAGCGCCGCCAGCAGCTTTTCCAGCGTCTGTCGTTCCCCCTCGGCGACGACTTCGACCGTGCCGTTCCAGCGGTTGCGCACCCAGCCTTTGAGCTGAAGAGAATAAGCGATCTGCTCTACGAAGGCGCGATAACCCACGCCCTGGACTCGACCCTCGATGGTCGCATGCAGGCGGACTTTGGAAGTTGCGTTCTCGTCCATCATCCCTCCGAAAGGTTCAGCCATCCGCTGCATCTGGCGCGACAATTGCCGGATCGAGCCTCAGCGCGCCTCAGGCTCAGGGGGGTGCGCGGTCGAGCCAATGCGCAGGCGCCGTACCGCCATGGCCAGCGGCGCCGCCAAGATGATCGCCATTAAGATCGCCCAGGGGAGCAGGTTGTTGAAAGCCGCCTGAGCGGTGTCGATGGCCAATACATCGTTGCGCCAGCCGCGCTCCAATTGCGTCAGGCTCCTGCCCAGAGCCTGCTGGGCGCCGCGCTCGCAATCCAGGCCATTGGCATACGCTTTGACCAGGCTAACCAAGCCGGTCGCGCCATAGGTGCTATGCAGATATTTGGTGAAGGAAGCAGCCTGGGCATAAGATAGCAAGGCGCTGGAGGCATCCCGCGGAAACGTCCGACATAGAGCGGCGATGGGGATCAGCGCCTCGCGCTTCACGGCGTCTTCGAGCAAGATGGGGTAATCGCTATTAGGGTAAAGCTCAACCTGGGAAGCCAGGCCTTCGTTGAGCCAGGTGGGCAGGTTGGCGTAGCCGGGGTTGGTGTATTGATACAGCAGCACGTGCATCAGTTCGTGCGGAATGCGCTGCTCGATGAGCAGTTTTTGGTCTGGGCCAGGCGGAAGGGTGACCACGATCACCCCCAGGTCGGCGTCGGCGTGCCCGGCGACCCAGTTCTCGCTGCTGGATTGCAGCACGGCCTGCATGCTCTCCGAATCGGGATAGACGTAGATTTCCAGGGAATTGTCCGGGATGGTCACCGGCAGTAGATGAGTGGCCTTGTTATAGCCGGCCTGGGCGGCATCGATCACACTCTGGGCGAATCGGACGTCGCCGGCGTCGTCAAACCAATAGACCTTGAACGGCTTTTCCTCCAGGGAGTTCCAACGGTAGCGGTTGTCGATGTAATCGAAGCTGTTCTGAGCCAGGCGTTGCCGGTTCTGGTCGCCGGTGGTCACCTCCCAATGGTAATCCACCTTCGTAAAAGCCCGCAGGCGATAATCGTCGAGCGAGTGAGTGTAACTCAGCAGGTACACCTCGTCGCCGGTCTTTTCGACCGTCGCCAGCCCGATGCTGGTATGGGTATCCCTGTGCGCTTGAAAGAAGATCGTGGCGAGTTCGATGGGCGAAGCAGATCTCACCTCGGCGTAAAAGGTGATCTGCTCGTCGAATTCGTACTCCACCCAGGTTTTCAGCGCCTCCTGTCGTGCGTGCGCCAACTGCAGCGGCAGGAAGACGATGGAAAGCAGCATCAGGAGCGCCAGGCGAAATCGGCTGTCCAACTTACGCCCCCAACAAGGCTAACAACGGCGTGAGCGTGAGCGGCGTGAGCAGAGTGGTTACCAGCACCGTAGCCGACACAAAGGACGGCTCGGCGTTGAACTCCGTCGCCAACACCGTGGTGAGCACGGCGGTGGGCATGGCGGCTTGCAAGATCAGCGCCTGGCGAGCGGGGCCGGACAGGCCAAATAAGGGGATCAACAAGAACGCCACCAGCGGGCTGACCAGCAGGCGCATACCGCTTGCCAGGGTCATTGGCAGGGAGTTCTTCGACCACACTACGGTCTGGAGTTGCAGCCCCAACAAGACCAGCATGCTGGGGATCGAGGCGTCTCCAAGCAGCTTGAAGGTGCGCTCCAGGGGCAGGGGGACTTTCCAGCCCGTGGCCAGGAAGAGCAGCGCCAGCGCCAGGGCATAGACGCTGGGCACTTTGAGCAGGTTGGCGAATGCCTTGAGCAAGCTCACCGTGCCCAGCGAGGCGATGACCGCCCCCAGCGTATAGGCCAGGATAGCGGTGGTGACAAAGTACAGGCTGGCGTAGCTCAGTGCAACCTCGCCAAAGGCGAACAAGACCACCGGCATGCCAAAATTGCCGGCATTCATGAACATCGTCGAGAGCATCACCCCTGCCAGGACGCGGCGCTCCATGCGGAAGCTGGCGCCAAAGGCCCAGGTCAGCGCGCCGATCAGCGCCACACAGGCGACCGCAAACAGCATCACCCGCGAAATTTCGCCGCTGCTCAGGCGGTTCTGGGTCAACAGGGTGAACAACAGGCTGGGGCTGAACAGATGGAATACAAGCTGAGAAAGCGGTCGCGGGCTGATGCGGGTGTAGCGGCCGAACAGGAAACTGGCTCCCACGATCAAGAAGATCGGTAGCAGGTTATTTGCAAACAGGTAGAGCAGTTCGCCCAATAGGCCTATTCCTCGTCTTCGTCAAGGTAGTCTTCGAGGTCTTCGAGGTCGTACACTTCGTACCAGTCTTCTTCGTCTTCCGCTTCGGGGAAATCGAACATGGGCATCAGTTGCAAACCTTCGTTGAAGGTCAGGTTGTCCAGCGCCGATTCCAACAGCTCTAACTCCTGCTCGTCTTCTGCCTCGTCATAGAGGTTCTGTAAGGTCTCGCGCACGCCCTCGCCGCCGATCTGCGAAAGCGACCAGATGCTGGCCTGACGCGTGTCGTCGTCCGGGTCATCCAGCAACTCGAGCAGCGGCTCGACCGCTTCGGCGATCTCCAGTTCGCCCGCCGCTCGTGCGGCTTCGCTGCGCAGCAGCGGCAGGTTGCTGTGCAGCATCTCCAGGATCGTCGGCGCCCAGCGCGGGTTGGCAGAACGCCCCATGGCAAAGAGCGCGCTGGCCTTCCAGAATTTGTCATCCGAGGCAAAGGCCTGCTCCAACAGCGGCGGCACTTCTTCGCGACTGGAATATCCCAACGACTCCAGGGCCGAGCGGCGCACTTCGACGGCGTCGTTGCCGATCACTATGCCCAGCAGCGCATCCTCGATTTTCTTCAGCGTGCGCTGGGGGATCTCCTCCAGTTCGCCAGCATAGACAAATCGCCCTAGCGCAGTGGCGGACGCAGCGCGCACCTGGCTATCGCTATCCGTGGCCATCATGCTTAAGAAGATGGGGATCAGGCTGGTTTCTTCGGATTCCCACAGGATTTGCACCGCCAACAGGCGTACTCTGGCATCTTCGTCTTCCAGCGCGAATCGCCCCAGCGATTCGAAGGAGAGCAGCAGGTCAGTCTGGTTTAGTTCTTCGATGTCTTCTAACAATGCCTGACGGCGCCAGGTGGGAATCTTAGGCCAGGCAGAGCGGAGTTGCTCCAGTTCGGGCGCCTCCAGGTCGGAGAGACGATAAAGATAACGCGGGTTCAGCGGCGTCTCGGTGTCCAGCAGGGCATCGAGCAATCTTTGAAAGGGGATCTCGGCAGGTAATTGCATGGAAACAGCTTTCTATATCCAGGCTTATGGAAGCTGGATGGGGTTGATGAAATCTTGCACGTTGATGTAGATCAACAGCAGCAACAACAGGGCAAAGCCCACCAGGTGCAAGGCGTTTTCGAATTTCGTAGGCACCCGCCGCCGGAACAGGATTTCGGGCAGGGTCAGCAGGATGCGCCCACCGTCCAGGGCGGGGATGGGCAGCAGGTTCATGAACCCCAGGGACATCGAAATGAGCATGAAAAACCACAGCGGGCTTTGGACGCGCTGATAGATGTCGTACATGCCCTTGTAGCCCACCAGGCGGCTTTCTTCGGGCTTGATTTCTCCGCTGATCAGGCGCACCGGCAGCGCCAGCAGGGCGCGGATGTTCTCGAATGAAGCGGCTGAGCCGCGCACGATCGCTGTACCGATCCCAATCGGGCGGGTGGGATTATCCAGGCCCACGCCCATCGGCCCCTGGCCTTCGGGCGGGTTCCCCCGCGGCGTCAGGCTGACGGTGACTTTTTGCTCGCCCCGCAGCAGCACCAGGGTGATCGGTTTGTCCAGGTTCTCGGCGATGATGCCTTGCAGGCGTGCAATACTGTCGATCGGCTGTCCGTTGACTTCCAGCACCAGATCGCCGACCTGTATCCCCGCCGCGGCTGCCGGGGAGCCTTCGGCGATGGAGGCAATCAACACCTTATCGGGGATGCGCTCGCCAAAGTTGTAAACCAGGATGATCCCGATGATCATGCCAACCAGCAGGTTCATCAGCGGGCCGGCGAACAACACCCCCAGGCGCACCCAGGGGCTGGCGGCGGCCAGGCCGCCGGGGATGTTGGGGTCGTTTTCCCCTTTGGGGCGCACGAAACCGCCCAATGGTATCCAGTTCAGCGAGAAAATCGTCTGTCGCGGGGCCAGGTTTGCCGGGGGCCTGACGCCGAACCAGATGCGTTTGCCGTTTTCGTCGCGCGCGGTGCCCAACAGGCGCGGCGGAAAGCCAATGCCGAACTCCTCCACGTCCACCTTAAGGGCACGGGCGGCCAGAAAGTGGCCCAGCTCGTGCACGATGATCAGCACAGCAATACCAAGGATAAAAGTGACCAGATCCATTCTTGACCTTCTTTACTCTTAAACCCTTAAATCCAAATCCAAACTCCAACCCAACATTATATCGCCTCCGTCCAGAATAGGGTAGTTCCCGCAAGTTTTGGTCGGACTTTCTAAGATTGTTCTAACCAGGCGGGTTCACGGCTCCTGGATGAGGCGCGCCGGGCCGCCCGGCGCGGCGCTGAGCACCGCCTCGACCCCTGGGATGGTCGTCAGACGTTGGGCGACCTCGGCAGCGCAGGACGCGGCGCAGATCACGTGGACGTTCGGGCCGGCGTCGATGGTGTAGCAGACGGGCAGGCCTGTTGCTCGCCAGGCGACCACGGCGTGCATCACGGCCAGCGTGGCAGGCTGCCAGTACAGGATGCGCGGCGTGGAGGTCATGATCACGCTGTGCATCAGGTTGCTGTCCAGCTCGACGATTTCCGCCAGGGCGTCGAAATCGCGCTCCAGAATCGCCCTCCGGCAAACCCCCAGACGACGCGGCGCATCGTCCACGCGCGCCGCCTGCAACGGGCTGGTGTGCGCCAGCGGATGCCCTTCGCTGGAGCCGGTGGTTTTGTGCTCACGGCTGACGATCGCCACGCAGTCCACCAGCGGCCAATGCTCCGGCGGAGCAATGGAATAGGCGTAGGAGTTTTCGTGGCGATCGCCCATGCGCCATTCCACGAAACCCCCAGGCACTGAACGGCACGCCGAGCCAGAGCCGGTGCGCGCCAGGCGGGAGAGCGCCGCTTCGTCGAGCTCCAAACCGGCAGCTGCACTGGCGGCCAGGCTCAAGGCGGCAAAGGCAGACGCCGACGAGGCGATGCCCGCGCCCATGGGGAAGGTGTTGCTGCTCTCCACCCGGGCGAAGCAGGATGTACCGGCCATCTGCCGCACGCGGTCCAGCATGGCGACCACCCGTTGCAGCGCCTGTCCGGCCTGTTTCTGGCCTTCGAGGATCAACTCATCGCCTGGCAATGCCGGATCGAAGGTCACCCGCGTGCGCGTGTACAGCCCCTCCAGGTTCATCGAGATCGAGCCATTCGAGGGCAGGCGCAGTTCGTGGTCGCGGTTGCCCCAATATTTTATGAATGCGATATTGGCGTTTGCAAAAGCTGTGGCTGTTCTTGTGGCTCTATCGGACATTTCAACCATATGACTTTCTCGCCCTCAACAAAATCTGAGAACCCTGCACAAATCGTAAGGTGAATACATGGGCGTGGCGCATTGATTGAACCTGGCAACAGCCGAATTTTGGGGCAGGCTCAAGGTAGCCCTACCGCGAACCGGAAGTGTATATGAACACCCTCATCTACCCGCATTCGGAGACTTTCTTCGCCCCACCCTCCCGCGCCCGCTGCTCCGCCAGCCGCGCGTACTCCTCATCCACTTCGTATCCCACATAGCGCCGGCCGGCCTTTAGCGCGGCGATGGCCGTCTGCCCGCTGCCCATGAACGGATCCAGCACCACCTCATCGGCATAGGTGTAGAGCTGGATCAGGCGGTAGGGCAGCTCTATCGGGAACGGCGCCGGATGCCCCACCTTCTTCGCCGATTCCGCCGGGAAGCTCCACACGCTGCGGGTGTATTCCAGGAACTCCTGACGGGTGATCGTGCTGGCTCGCCGGTGCGGGTTCTTGCGGTTGAACGAGCCTTTCGAAAACACCAGGATGTACTCGTGGACGTCGCGCAGCGTCGGGTTGCTCGCCGAGCGCCAACTCCCCCAGGCCGTCGAAGCCGCCGCGCTGGCCCCCTTATCCCAGATCACCTCGCCGCGCATCAAGAACCCCAGTTCGATCATGTCTTCGACGATGAAGGCATGCAGCGGGATGTACGGCTTTCTGCCCAGGTTAGCCACATTGATGCACGCCCTCCCGCCCGGTACCAGCACGCGGCGCACCTCCGCCCAGACGCGCTTCAGAAAGGCCAGGTAATCCCGCAGCGTCA
Source organism: uncultured Anaerolinea sp. (assembly GCA_964503145.1). GTDB lineage: Bacteria > Chloroflexota > Anaerolineae > Anaerolineales > UBA4823 > RBG-16-57-11. Next base: position 65,908 of record CAZCYV010000012.1, read on the forward strand.
GGTCCTCGTCGTAGGCCTTGCCCACGTTGTACGGCGGCGAAGTCACCATCAGGTGCACGCTGCTGTCGGGCAGTTCGCCCATCCGCTCCGCCGAGGCGCAAAAGACGCGGTTGACCAGCTCCGCCGGGATCGGATTCTCTACGTACTCGGCCTTCTGCTCCTCGGGCAGCCCCTGGTACAGCTTGCCGGCGTAGAACGGCGTGGCGTCGTGGCTGACGCGGCCCGACGACCCAAACGCGCTCGTCTTCGTGCCTCGACGGGTGTTGCTCCTCATGCTAATTGTCCATGCGCGAGCGGGAATTGACCGACATGCCAACATTATAGCATGTCGCTATGAGCAAAGGGTGGATCGAAGCGCGCTGCGCCTCGATCCACCTTCATGAACAATGGCCTGCCCCTTATGGCGTGGGGGTCGGCAGGGGCGTCGGCATCGGCGTGGGTTCGCGCAGATCGACGATCGGCATCGCCCCGCCGTTGCTGATGATCCACTTGCTGTTCTGGCTCAACTCCTGGGCGATCAGCACCTGAATGTACTGCTCCGCCAGCGAGCCCCTGCCCTCCAGTTCGTCCAGGACCGCCTGTAGAGCCTTGACCTTAGCCTCGGAGATGAGCAACACCTGCTGCGCCTCCGCCTCGGCGATCTTGGTGATCATATAAGCCTCCCCTTCGGCATTTTTCTGGGCGGCGTAGAATTCGCTGTCTGCCAGCGTGCGTTGCTGTTCGGCGTCCGAAGTGGCCTTCTCCAGCATCTGCAGCGCCACCATCTTCTCTTTGATGGCGTTGACCACCTCTTCGGGCGGCGAGGCGTTCTGCACCTGCACCAGCAGGAACTCGATCCCGTAGCGTTGCTCCTTCTCTCGCAGCGCGTCGAGCAGCTCCTGATTGAAGTCCGTGCGCAGGCGCAGCATATCATCCATGGTGCGGGTGTTCACCAGGTCTCTCAGCGCCCCCTGGACGAAACCGGCGACGATGTGATCCGGGTCGAGCACCTCCAGTTGATACTGCACCGGATCAGCCACCCGATAGGTGTACAGCAGAGTGATGTCCATGGTGACGTTGTCGGCGGTCATCGCCGCCAGCTTCTCGATTGTGCCGGAGCGCTCGATGATCATCACCGTGATCACCGTATCCACGAAGGGGATCATCACATGCCAGCCAGGCTGATCGACGCTGATGAACCTGCCCCCGCGCAGGTGCAAGCCGCGCTCATACGGGCGGATCTTATAGACCGCCGCCCGAGTCAGGGAAAACAGCACCCCTGCAATGATCAGCACCACCAGGATTGTGGCGGCGTTTTGGGATAATCTCGTCAGGCAGCCGCTGATCTTGCGGCTTTGCCCCGCTGGGGTGGGCGCGCTGTGGTCGGGTCGGGTGTCTTGGGACATGATTTACCTCCATTCAGGCCCCTACATGAAACAGGAAAATTGCGTGTAATCCCGGCGTCGTGCCTCGCCGGATCTGGAGCGGACGATGAAGTTTATGGATTATCAGAATTATTGGCTCGCTCGCTTACCCCTTTCATAAGTAGTTTGACGATATGTCGTCTGACTACATATTACAACAGACCGAGCGAAAAGTCAATAGGCAGTTGGCAGGGCATCCGGCCGAATGGCCGGCCGAACCAGAGGCAGCCGGCCTTCATCCAAACTGTGATTTTTTATTCGCTCAATTCACTCGAAACCCTGATAACCTGCTTTTTGAGTCAGTCAGGTCCACGTTGATAGCCGCCCACACGATACCCAGGTCGATATCAAAGTAGCCATGTACCAGCATATGGCACATACCGATGATCCGCCCCCCATGGAATCTTCAGGGTGTTGCGCCTGCATCTCAGGGGAAATTCAATCGGTGGCCTCGCCGATGATTTGGAGATAATGCGCCACTCACGCTGCTTATGCAAAAATTATTCCAAAGATCAATTACCCTGCTGCATTAGCCGGCCCCTCCGTATCCGGCACAAGCCATTTCCAGTCAGCGTAGAACAGTAGCGCCACCAGCAGAATGGGCAGTGCAAACAGCAGCAAATTCGGCAGGGCGTAGATATCTCGCACGAAAAAGACGCCGAAAAGCGCCCCGGCGACCAGAAAAACCACAAATCCCACTGCTGGCCGTTTCCAGGCCAGGATCAGCAACGCCAGCATGGCGAGCGAGGGCAGGTTGTGGACCAGGAACGCGCCCAGGATTTCGAGCGGCGGCGCCTGCATCTCGAACACGTCCAGCGAGAACAGGCTGAGGAACAGGATGATCAGGATCGCCGCCGCCCGCGGCGCCCAGTGGATGATCTTTGCCAGCCGTGGGTTCACCCGCCCTTGGCTAGCGTGCTCTCGCCAGGCCACGGCCAGCACATAGACCGAGCCAAACAACAGGACCAGCGGGATCGACAAGATCGGGATGTTGAGCAGGATCATCCACCATTTCATCCCCTGTGGATCGGCGACCCAGTTGACGTAGCTGAAGGCGGCAATCGTCAGGGCATACAGGACAATCAGGACGATCAAAAGCGTCCGATTGAAGCGAGATTTCTGGGTATCCATCGCAAAGCCATCCTTTCGAATTCCAGAGGGCCGCCCGACGGTTCCCCTGGCTCAATAATTACAACCCCGCCGGCACCCCATGGTTATTCCGCTGTCCTCCAACGCCGAATTTCATCTCGGTTGCCTTATTGCTTGCCTTTGCCCTGGCGCCCAGGGTGCGCTTCGGCGCATCCGATCCGCTATTTCAAGGCGAGAGCGACTCATCTGGCGCAGCGAAAGCCGAGATAAGCGTGCGCGTCTTGCGGACGGGCCGGTAAGCGCACCGTGACCATGGCCAGATTCGCCGCATCGTACCAGGACCCGCCGCGCGCTACACGCCTCTCGCCGCTTGCAGGCCCAAGCGGATTCGCATACGGAGAGATCAGATAATACCTGAGGCAAGATTTTCTTCTCATTTTGGCCTCCCGCTCGCGCTATGAAACTCAATCTGGCAATACGATAAATCCCTCCGCGCTAAGCCCCACCTTTTCTAAGTTTTTGTCGCGTTCACGCCCGCAAACCACCGTCAGTTTGCTTGCGCCGCTACAGGGGGAATGTGTAGTTTGCATTTATTTTACCACCCCAAACAAAAATGTAGAGCGGTGGCATTCTGGAGCCACGCAGCGCCAATTTCATGGTTTAATTGGCTTGCCTGAAGCGTTATGACTGATAAAGGTCAAAAAGGCCGGCTCTCTAAACGTGTCAAATTCGTGCGCCTTGGGGTCGCAGGGCTGATCTTCGGCCTGGCGCTGGCGGCAGGCTTCATTGCCTGGCGCCTGTTTACGCTTCCCACCCCTGCCCGCGCCTTGCCGCCCACCGCCATCTCCCCCCCTTCGCCTCTCCCCTCCGCCACCCCGACCGCTTCGCCAACCGTCCCGCCTCTACCGCCGACCCTGCCTCCGCTCCCTACCGCCCAGCCAACCCGCGCCTCCGCCCTGCCCGATCCCTTCATCCGCGGGCTGATCGTGCTGGCGATGGACGAGGGGCCGTACTCCCATCTGTTTGCCTACTCGCCTGGCGAGCTGCCCCTGCTGCGCCTGACCGACGGCGCATGGGACGACACACACCCCGCCCTACACCCCGACGGCAGCAAGCTGGCCTTCGCCTCGAACCGCGACGGCGACTGGGACCTGTATTGGATGAACCTGACCAGCGGCGAGGTGACCCAGATCACCAACACCCCCGAATACGACGCTTCCCCCAGTTGGTCGCCGGATGGCCTGTGGCTGGCCTACGAGAGCTACCTTCCCAATGGCGACGCCGGCGACCTGGAGATCTTCATCCGCCCGCTGGATGGCTCGCAACCGCCCATCCGCCTGACCGAAGACCCCGCCGCCGACCATTCCCCCGCCTGGTCGCCGCAGGGGCGCAAGCTGGCCTTCGTCTCCACCCGCAGCGGCAATTCCGAAGTCTGGCTGGCCGACCTGGACCAAGTGGAAGATCGCTTCACCAACCTTTCTCGAGACGCCCGCGCCGCCGATGCTCATCCCGTCTGGTCGCCGGATGGCCAGCGGCTCGCCTGGTCTTCCGCGCCCCTGGGCGACGTGCAGATGATCCGCCTGTGGGACGCCGCCCGTCCCGACGATGCCCCCCGCCCGCTCAGCGGCGGCGACTGGCCCGCCTGGAGCCCGGAGGGCGACGCGCTCCTGACCACCCTGCTCACCCCCAACCAGACTTACCTGACCGGCTACTACCTGGGCGACCCCAGCCTGGCGCTGCCGGTCTTCAGGCTGCCCGGCGCTGTCCATGGCCTGGCCTGGGGGCGCACCGGCCTGCCAGTCCCCCTTCCCGACGCCCTGGCGCAGGCCGCCATGCAGACGCCCACTCCCGCCTGGCAGCCAGTGCTGGCCCCTGCCGCCGACCTGCCCCCTGGGCGGGTGCAGGTCGTCCCGCTAGAGGGGGTGCAGGCGCCCTTACCTTTGCTGCAGGACCGCGTGGACGAGGCCTTCTACACCCTCAAGGCGCGCGTCGCCGAGCGCGCCGGCTGGGACTTCCTGACCTCGCTGGAGCAGGCCTACATCCCGCTCACCGCCCCGCTCAATCCGGGGCTTATGGACGACTGGCTGTACACCGGCCGCGCCTTCCGCTTCAACACCGCCCCGCTGAACGCCGGCTGGCTACTGATCGCCCGCCAGGATTTCGGCGCCCAGACCTACTGGCGGGTGTATCTGCGAACGCGCTTCCAGGATGGCTCGCAGGGGCAGCCGCTGAAAGAGCTGCCCTGGAACTTGAGCGCCCGCTTCTCCGGCGATCCGCTGGCTTACGAGCAGGGTGGGCGGCTGGAGGCTGCTATCCCTGCAGGCTACTGGCTGGATTTCACGCGCCTGGCGACCTCGCTCGGCTGGGAGCGCCTGCCCTCGCTCTCCACCTGGCGCGTGGCCTATTCCGGCGTCCGCTATGATGAGTTCGTGTTGCGCGAGGGCCGCGATTGGATGTCGGCCATGCTGGAGCTTTACCCCAAAGCCGCTCTGGATACACCTACGCCGGTCTTCTCGCCCACGCCTACCGCCACCTTCACCAACACCCCCACGCCCACCGCCACCTACACCCGCACCCCTTACCGCTCGCCGACGCCCACCCCCACCTGGACGCGCCGCCCCACCAGCACTCCGACCGCCACCGCCACCCGCCGCCCTACCGCCACCCGCCCGCCCACCAACACCCCGCGCTGGAGCCCCACCCCCAGCGCTACCCCCGCGCCGCCTGCCGGAGGCCAGCCGTGAGGCGCCCTCTGAGCGTCGGGCTGCCTCTGTTGCTCCTGGTCGCTCTGGCGGCAGGCTGCAACCTGCGCGCTCCCGCCCCGCCGCCCCTGGATCCAGCCATCCCGGTTGCGGCGACGCTGACCGCCGTAGCGCCCACCCTGCCGCCGCCTCCCAGCCCCTCGCCGGTGGTCGCCCGGGCGCTGGCCGCCGCCCCGCCGCAGCCCCCCGCCGCCGTTGCGCCGCCGCCCACCCCCGTGCCCGACCCGCTGCAGTTCGTCTTCCCCACCGCCGGCGCCGAGCCGGTCTCGCTGTGGCGTCCGCCGCTCTACCCTGTCCCCTGGGAGCCTTCGCCCAACGATCATTTCTATTTCATCCGCCCCATCGCCGCCGACTCGGTCAACTGGCCCCTGGCGCGCTACCGCTACGGTTATCTGCTCTACGCCGAGCCGCACACCGGCATCGACATCCCCGCCCCCAAGGGCACACCCATCCTGGCCGCCGGCCCGGGCACGGTGATCTGGGCCGGCTATGGGCTGTACTTCCTGCGCCAGCAAAACCAGGACCCCTACGGGATTGCCGTGGCGATCAAGCACGATTTCGGCCATCAGGGGCGCAGCCTGTACACCATTTACGGCCACATGGACGAGACCTACGTCTATCGCGGCCAGCGCGTCGAGACCGGGCAGCAGATCGGCGTGGTGGGCGAGACGGGCAAAGTTTCCGGCCCGCACCTGCATTTCGAAGTCCGCGTGGGCGATAACCTGTTCTCCGCCTCGCGCAACCCGGAGCTGTGGATTTCGCCGCCGCAGGGGCAGGGCGTGTTAGTCGGCCGGGTGTTGGACACCGACGGCGACCGCGCCTGGCGCATCCTGGTAAAGGTGCGCTCGCTGGAAGGCAAGGGCAATTACGATGTCATCAGCTACGCCGAAGGCTCGGTCAACAGCGACGAGTATTACCAGGAAAACGTCGTCCTGGGCGATCTGCCGGCGGGCAGTTACCATCTGGTGATCGACTTCGACGGCACTACTATCCGCACCGAGATGACCATCTACCCCGGCCAGGTCACCTTCTTCACTTTCCGCGGCAAGCAGGGCTTCTCCTTCGAACGTCCCACCGCTACCCCGCCGCCATACGTCCCCCAGGAGCCGACCGCCACGCCCAGCCCGACGATTGCCCCTTGACAAATAGAACGTTTGTGCTAGACTTGTGGCATTCTGCAGGCGCGTGTACAATTCGTATGGAGACAGCCCAACACGATGACCGGGGTTGCCCGATCCCGGTGGTCTGATGGTACAGACGATGGTATGATTAATTGAACAGGAGCACTCCCGATATGGCTAGAAAAAATTCCCCTACGATTCCGCTCTCCGCCCAGCCAGTCCAGGACGAGTCGCGCCAGATCGCCCTGGATAAAGCCCTGAGTGATATCACCAAACGTTACGGCGATGGCTCGATCATGCGCCTGGGGGAGGCGCATCAGCTTCTGGTCGAAGCAATTCCCACCGGCGCCCTGTCGCTGGACATCGCCCTGGGCGTCGGCGGCGTGCCGCGCGGGCGTATCACTGAAATCTACGGCCCCGAATCATCCGGCAAGACCACCATTTGCCAGCACATTGTTGCCGAGGCGCAGAAGCTCGGTGGAACCTGCGCCTACATCGACATGGAGCACGCCCTCGACCCGGCTTACGCCGCCCGCTGCGGTGTGAATGTCGAAAGCCTGCTCATCTCGCAACCCGACACGGGCGAGCAGGCGCTGGAGATCACCGAGACGCTGGTGCGCTCCGGCGCCATCGATGTGATCGTGATCGACTCGGTGGCGGCGTTGGTGCCCCGCGCCGAGATCGAAGGCGATATGGGCGATTCGCCGATGGGTATGCAAGCGCGGCTGATGTCGCAGGCGCTGCGCAAGCTCTCTGGCGCCATCAAGCAGACCAACACCGCGGTGATCTTCACCAACCAGTTGCGCCAGAAGATCGGCGTGGTCTTCGGCAACCCCGAAACCACTACCGGCGGCATGGCGCTGAAGTTCTACGCCTCCGTCCGCCTGGACGTGCGCCGCATCCAGGCGATCAAGCTGGGTTCGGAGATCATCGGCAGCCGCACCCGCGTGCGCGTGGTCAAGAACAAGGTGGCTGCGCCCTTCCGCACCGCCGAGTTCGACATCATGTACAACGAGGGCATCTCGCGGGCAGGCGACCTGATCGACCTGGCTACCGGCCTGGACATCATCACCAAGCGCGGCTCGTTTTATTCCTACGGCGATATCCGCCTGGGGCAAGGGCGCGAGAACGCTAAAGACTTCCTCAAGGCCAACCCCGACCTTGCGGACGAGATCGAAGCGGTGGTGCGCCAGCACGCCATGTCTGGCGAGCTGCAGCTATCGTTCGGCGGCGATGACGAGGGCGGTGGCCTGGAGGATGAGATCTAAGAAAACATACAGGAGCGCGCCAGGCGCGCCCCTCTGGTTGACTTTCGCCCTGTTCCTGCTGCTGGGGTTGGGTTGCAACGCCCCTGCCGGGCGGTCGGCCACGCCGGCGCAGGCGGTTGTCACTCAGCCAGCGACCGCCGCACCCGCCAGCCCTGCGCCGCCCACGCTCGCTATCACTCCCACCGCCACGCAGTTCCGCCTGGCAAGCCCCACCCCTCAGCCCAGCCCCACCCCGCCGCCGCGGCCGCCCACCGCCACGCCCGTCTGTCAGGACGGGCTGCGCTTCCTGGCGGATATTACCATCCCGGATGGCACCATCGTCGCCCCCGGTGAGACGCTCGACAAGCAATGGCAGGTGGAAAACAGCGGCTCGTGCAACTGGAACGAGCGTTACCGCCTGCGGCGCATCTCCGGCCCGGCACTGGACGCCCCTGAAGAGCAGGCGCTTTACCCAGCGCGCAGCGGGACGCAGGCGATCATCCGCATCCTGCTGGTGGCGCCAACCGAGCCGGGCACTTACCGCAGCGCCTGGCAGGCCTACAACCCCCAGGGCGAGCCTTTTGGCGATCCCATTTTCGTGGAAATATTGGTCTCTTCTTCCCGCCCTTAGCGTAGCAAGAAAGCATCCTGAGCGCAGTCGAAGGATGCGGCTCGCTTCGACTGCGCTCAGCGAGCCTGGGGAAGCAGAGTCTATAACAACTCCCTTATTTCGTCGTCGGAGGGGGCGAACTCGATCAGCTTGCCGCTCGTTGCATAGACCGTACGCTCGCAGATGTTGGTCACGCGGTCGGCCACCCGCTCCAGGTTGTGCGCCACCCACATCAGGTAATTGGCGCGGTCGATCGTGCTGGGATTGCTGAACATGATCGCCACCAGTTCGCGATAGACCTGGTTGTACAGGGCGTCCACCTGGTCGTCCTCGGCGGGGATACGTTGCGCCTGCTCGATGTCTTGATCCACGAAGGCCGTGATGGCGCGGTGCAGCATGTCCACGGCGATCTCAACCATGCGCGGGATGTCGACCAGCGGCTTGACCGGCGGCTGGTTGCCCAGGCGCAGAGCGATGCGGGCGATGCCCTTGGCGTAATCGCCGATGCGTTCCAGCTCGCCCACTACTTCTAAAATCGAAGCCACCAGGCGCAGGTCGCCCGCCATCACCGGCTGGGTGGTAGCGATGGTAATGATGATTTCGTTTTCCATTTCGAAGCGCTTGGCGTTGATCTGAGCGTCGCCGGCGTACACCCGCCGGGCCAGCTCCAGATCGCGCTTCTTCAGCGCCTCGACCGATTCGATCAGCGCCGTCTCCACCATGCTGTCCAGCACCAGCACTTCGTCGAGCAGGTGGTGGAGTTTTCTGTCCAGGGTAACACGGGCCATGAGAGGTTTCCTTCCTTATCGCGGCATGCAAAGGGCGGTTTACCCGAAGCGGCCGGTGATGTAATCTTCGGTCACTTTTTCGCGGGGGTTGGTGAAGATCTGGGTGGTCGTGCCGTACTCCATCAGGAATCCGGCCCGGTTTTCGTCCAGGGTGAAGAACGCGGTGTAGTCCGAGACGCGCGCCGCCTGCTGCATGTTGTGCGTCACGATGATGATGGTGTAATCCCGGCTCAACTCGCGCATCAGTTCCTCGATCTTCAGCGTCGAGATCGGGTCCAGCGCCGAACATGGCTCGTCCATCAGCACAATATCTGGCTTGACCGCGATCGCCCGGGCGATGCACAGCCGCTGCTGCTGCCCGCCCGAAAGCGATAGCCCGCTTTGGTGCAGCTTGTCCTTCACTTCGTCCCACAGCGCCGCCCCCACCAGCGACTCTTCCACCAGTTCGTCCATCTCGGCCTTGCTGCCTTTGAAACCATTGATCCTGGCGCCCCAAGCGATGTTCTCGTAGATCGACTTGGGGAAGGGGTTGGGCTTCTGGAAGACCATACCGATGCGCCGCCGCACCTGGATCGGATCGACATCCGGCGCGTAGATGTTCACCCCATGGAACAGCACATCCCCCTCGGCGCGGGCGCTGGGGATCAGGTCATTCATGCGGTTGAAGGCGCGCAACACGGTGCTCTTCCCGCAGCCAGAGGGGCCGATCATGGCGGTGATCTTTTGCGGCTCCACCACCAGGTTGACGTCTTTCACTGCCAGGAAATTCCCGTAGTACAGGTTCAGATGGCGCGCTTCGATGGCATAGCGCCCATTCATGGAATCGCCTTTTCCATCCGGGGATTCGGCGGGGTTCATTTGGGTGTTGAGCTTGATCGAGATATTCATTGCAATCTCCTGGAGAAGCGATTGCGCAGCAAGATCGCCAGCGCGTTCAGGCTGAGCAACAGAGCCAGCAACACGATGATCGCCGCGGCGGCGATGGCCTTGAATTCAGGTTGCGGGCGCGAAACCCAGTGGTAGATCTGGATCGGCAGGGTGGTGAACTTCGAAAAGACGCCATCTGGGTTGAAGGTGATATAGGTCGAAGCGCCAATGATCACCAGCGGCGCGGTCTCACCGAAGGCGCGCGACATGGACAGAATCGTGCCGGTGAGGATGCCGGGCAGCGCGTAGGGCAGCACGTGATACCACACTGTCTGCCATTTGCTGGCGCCCACCCCATACGCCGCTTCGCGCAGCGAACCGGGCACCGCCTTGATCGCCTCCTGGGAGTTGATGATGATCACCGGCAGGATCAGCAGCGCCATGGTCAGCCCGGCCGATAGGATCGTCCGCCCGTAGTTCGGATCGGCGCCCGGATAGCCGAAAGCTGCCCCGCTGGTGATGAACGAGAGGGTGCGCACGAAGATGAACAGCCCCAGCATGCCGTAGATGATCGAAGGCACGCCCGCCAGATTGTTGATGTTGGTCTGGATCAGACGGTTAATGGCGTTGTCTGTGGCGTACTCCTGCAGGTAGATCGCCGCGCCGATGCCGATGGGGAAGGCCAGCAGGATGGTGATGGCGATCACATACAACGACCCCAGGATGGCAGTGCGCACACCAGCGTAGAGCGCGTCGCTGGCCTGGGGCGAAGTAATGAAATCTCGGTTGAACCAACTGATGAAGCGGATCGACAGCGTTGCCGGATCGACCTTCTTCTGGATCGCCGCCTGGGTGGCCTCGGCGGGGATCTCGCTGCGCCTCAGGATCGAATCGGAAAGCCCCCACACGGCCACCACTTTGGGCTGGACGACCTCGGCTACCACCAATCCCAGTAACTCTTCTTCCGAGCGCTCTGCCAACGGCTTTTGTGATTCCAGAGTCCGGATGCGGTTGGCGCGCAGGTTTTCTCCCAGGATGGTGATCAGCTCGTCTTTGGAGAGCTGATCCAGATCCCGACCGTCTGCGGTCAATGAGATCGGGTCCACCTTGTAGGACAGGGCAACGTATCCGAAAGAGTCGTTGATGATATCGAAGATCAACACCGCCAGCGCGATCATCCCAAATATGGTCGAAGCGAAGAAGATCGCATGCCACACCTTGCCGACGCGGTTGCGCGCCGCCAGGTTGGATTCCATCTGGAAACGGCTGGCCGGCCGATGAGAAGCAGTGTCTCCGAGATTGCTCATTCGTAAACCTCGCGGAATCTCCGCACAATACGCTGGCTGATCAAGTTCAGCGCCAGGGTCATGAAGAACAGCACCAACGCCAAGGCAAACAGGCTGTTGTAATCAATCGACTCCCAGCTCAGGTCGCCGCCGCTGATGCGCACAATATGCCCGGTGATCGTCTCGGCGCCCTTGAAGGGGTTGAAGGTGAAGTTTGGCCCGGCGCCGGCGGCAATGGCCACGATCATCGTCTCACCAATGGCGCGCGAAATCCCCAGGATGATGGCTGCAGCGATGCCCGAAGTCGCCGCGGGGAGCACGATCTTCAGCGAGGTCTCCAGTTTGGTCGCCCCCAATCCGTAGGCGGCTTCGCGCAGCGAGCGCGGCACGGCGTACAGCGCGTCCTCGCACATAGTAGCGATTAGCGGCAGGATCAGGATGCCCATCACCAGCCCCGCGGACAGGGTATTGTAAACCTGCACCGTGCCGGCGCCGAAGATGTTGCGCAGTTGCGGCGTGAACCATGTCAGGGCGAAGTAGCCGTACACCACGGTGGGGATGCCTGCCAGCACTTCCAGCGTCGGCTTGACGATCTTGCGCACCCGCTCCTGGGCGTACTCGCTCAGGTAGATCGCCACGGCGATGCCGATCGGCACTGCTACCAGCATCGCAAACGTGGTGGTCATCATTGTGGCGTTGAGCAACGGCCAGATACCGAACTGTAAGATCTTAGGCTGCCAGGTCGTGGTGGTAAAGAACTCCACCAGGCTGACCTCCGGGCTGCCAAAAAAGCGCCACGACTCTTCGAACAGCACCACTACGATGCCAATGGTGGTGAAGATCGACAGCGTGCCGCAGAAGAACAGGAAACCCTGGATCAGGCTTTCGCTCAGCCTGGGGCGCTTGCGCAAATCGAATGCCCTGTTTGCCAGCGATGCGCGTGATCCAAACACAGATTCGGAATAGGTCGCCATGGACTGATCCTTATCGAGAATTTTAGACATTTTTGCTATCTTGCGCCTCTCTGTGGGATAACCCTATCTTTTCATAAGGCTTTCGATATTTTCCCCTGCTCCTGAATTGAAGGAGCAGGGGAATACCTGGGAGAGGCGTTCGTTACATCAAAGGTTGATCTGCCAGAGGATACCAGTAAGGGAGGCGGTCGCGTGGCCTCTGGCAGATCAACTGGCCGATAAGACTACTGTCCCATGGCCTCCAGCCAATTCTGCATCGCCGTCTCCAGCGCCTCGGTGGACGCCGGGAAGTAGCCCACGTCGAGGATTTCTTCGTTGACGTAGGTCAGGTAGTAGTTGATGAAGGCGGCCACCTGGGGCTTATCCTGCATGATCTTGGGATCGGAGTAGATGAACAGGGGGCGGGCCAGCGGGTAGCTGCCGTCTTCGGCGGTCTGCTCATCCGGGATGACGCCATTGATGGAGATGGCCTTCAGGGCGCCCTGGTTCTCGTTGAAGTAAGCGAAGCCGAAGTAGCCGATGGCGTAAGGGCTGCCTTCGACGCCCTGAACAAGCACGTTGTCGTCTTCGGAGAACTGGATGTTCTTGGCCGAGAGGATGGCTTCTTCAGCCTTATCCTCGCCATAAGCAGGCAGCATCACGGCTTCGATGAAGTAGTCATAGGTGCCAGAGTCGGTGCCGGGGGAGAAGCGCAGGATGTCTTCGGCAGGCCACTCGGGGCGGATTTCGTTCCACTGGGTGACTTCGTTAGAGAAGATCTTGGCCAGCTCTTCGAGGGTGATGTCGGTGACGAAGTCGTTCTCAGAGCTGACGACCACGGCCAGGGCGTCGGTGCCAACCCGGAACTCAATCGGCGTGCGGCCAATGGCCTTGCAGTTCTCGACCTCAGAGTCCTTGATCGGGCGGCTGGCGTTGGAGATGTCGGTCTCGCCGGTCTTGCAGAAGCGCTCGAAGCCACCGCCGGTGCCGATGCTGTCGATGGTGATCTCGCCGGCGAAGCCATCGGCCTTGAAGCGCTCGGCCATCGCCTCGGTCAGCGGATAGACGGTCGAAGAACCAGCAACGACGATGTTGCCGCTCACCGACGCCGGATCCACCTCCGGCAGCATCATACCTTCCTGCTGCGGAGCCTCGGTCGCTGCCGGGGCTTCGGTAGCCGCTGGGGCTTCGGTCATGGCCGGGGCTTCGGTAGCCGCTGGGGCTTCGGTCATGGCCGGAGCTTCAGTCTTAGCGGGAGCCTCTGTCTGAGCCGGGGCCGGCGTCAACGCAGGTTGGGCGCAAGCCGAAAGCACTATTGCTGCCAACACCAGGATCGACAAAAGGCTAAAGAATTTGCGATTCATAAAGGTTCTCCTCCAGAAATATAGTGGTTTCATAGGTCGCCTGGAGTATATTCCCTGATAGTTAACAGGCTGGGAAAAAAGTTTTAACGGCTTGTCAACAATTTGTAAATAGTTAGTTAATAACAAAAGGAATGCCTTAGCGCAGGCTGTACCACAGCCACCCAGCCAGCGCGCCCCCCAGCACCAGCCAGGTGCTGTTAAGCCGCACGCGCAGCAATAGAAAAAGGGAAAGCAGCGCCACCACCAGCTCAAAGGGGTGATTCAAGTGGGGCAAGCCAAGCTCTACCAGCACACCTGCCATCAGCCCCAGCGAAGCATAGTTCACCCCGTCCAGCAGCCCGGCAGCCCAGGGCGAGCTGCGGATGCGTGGGATCAGAGGGTTGCTGATCGCCACAAAGGCGAACGAGGGCAGGAAGATGCCCAATGTTGCCAGCAGCGCGCCGGGCACGCCGCCCAGCAAGTAGCCGATGAACGTCGCCGCGGTGAACAGCGGCCCGGGGGTAATCTGTCCCAGCGCCACCGCATCCAGCAACTGCTGCTGGCTGATCCAGCCCAGGCGCTCGACGAAATCCGCCTGCAGGAACGCCAGCAGCACATACCCACTGCCGTAGAGCACCGAGCCGATCTTGAAAAAGGTCAGGAAGAGCAGCCACAGGCTGAAAGGCTGACCGGCCGTCTCTGTCGGCGGCGAGCCAGCCAGCGGCAAGAGAAAGACCAGCGCCGGCAGCCGTAACAGCCGCCGATAGTTGCGCGCCAGCAGGCCAACCAGCGCCCCGCCCAGCAGGATCCATAGCGGCGAGAACCCCCACAAGTACAGCCCCATTGCGGCCAGGCCGATCAGGGCAGGGAGGGCGCTGGTGATCGTCTTGCGCCCTAAGGCCCACAGCGCCTGGGCGATGATCGCCAGCACCACCGGCTCCACGCCGCCCAGCAGCCAGGCAGCCTGCGGCAGCGTCCCAAAGCGCACGTAGGCCCAGGAAAGCGCCAGTACGATCAGCGTGGCCGGCAGGATGAAGCTGGTTCCTGCCACGATCATGCCGCGCCAGCCGGCCCGCCGGTAGCCGATGTGGATGGTCATTTCGGTGGAGTTTGGCCCGGGGATCAGGTTGGTCGCCCCCAGCAGATCCATGAACTGCGCTTCGTCCAGCCAGCGCCGCCGCCGCACCACTTCATTGTGGAACATGCCGATGTGCGCCGCCGGGCCGCCGAAGGCGGTGAAACCCAGCGCGATGAACAGGCGCGCCAACTCGATCAGCCGGACGCGTCTGGACGCAAGCTGTTCTGCCCCGGCGCGCGGCGCCGGATCAGGTAGAAAGGCAGGGTTGTGAATGTCGCTTTCTCGGCGTCAGCGATTAGCAGAGCTGACCGAATAGAAGTTTTCGTGCCAGGTCGCGGCTTCCGGCCGATCTTCGATGTCTTCCCATTTCCAGGCGCCCAGCAGGTGCAGCGCCGGGTAGGCGGTCAGGTCGAGCTGCAGCGGGGTGATCGACACGTACCCTTCGGCCAGAGCGCCGATATCGGTGCCCTTTTCCGCCAGACCGGTGGGCGCATCGCCGCCGATCCAGAAGTACGCCCGGCCACGCGGGTCCACCCGCTGATCCAGCCGATCGCGGTACACACGCATCCCCTGGCGGGTGATATTGTACCCCTTAATCTCATTCAACGCCAAATAGGGGATATTCACGTTGAGCAGAATCCCTGCCGGCAGATGATGCCGGGCAATGGTCTGCACGATCTTGCGGGCAATGTGCGCCGCGGGAGCATAATCCAGTTTACCGAGGTGGTTTTCGCCCGCATCTAAGGAGAACGCAATCGCCGGCGTGCCCCAGATCACCGACTCCATCGCCGCGGTCACCGTGCCGGAATAGGTCACATCGTGGCCGAAATTGGCCATCGGGTTGATCCCCGACACCACCAGGTCGATTTTCTCCGGGAAGAAGCCCAGCAGCGCCAGCGCCACGCAGTCCGACGGCGCGCCGTCGCTGGCCAGCGCCGGGCTGCCATCGGCAAGCTGCACCTCGCGGATGCGCAGCGGGCGATCCAGCGTCTTCACATGCCCGCCGCCCGACCAGTTGCGCTCCGGCGCCAGGATGCTCACCGTGGCGATGCGGCGCATCTCTTGCGCCAGCGCCAGCAGACCAGGGGCCATCACACCGTCGTCGTTAGTCACCAGTATATGCATCGTTGCCTCATCTCTTTGGTGTAAGCGATAGATCTCTCTCCGGATTGTAGCATGGCGAATTTAACAGCCGGTAAACCGGCGGTTAACGATCTGTTGTTGCGATGTAAAGAGGTTATTCGGCGGTGGGGATAGAGAAATAGAAAGTGCTCCCCTGGCCTTCGACGCTTTCGGCCCAAATTGTCCCCCCATGGGCTTCGACAATGTGGCGGGCGATGGCCAGCCCCAGGCCGGTGCCGCCGCCGGAGCGCGCCCGATCGGTCTTGTAGAAGCGCTCGAAGATGCGCGGCAGATCGTAAGCGGCGATGCCCACGCCGGTATCTTGCACGGCGAAGACCACCCTGTCATCCTGTGCTCTGGCGCTGAGGCGGATATGGCCGCCCTGCGGGGTGAACTTGATGGCGTTGTGCAGCAGGTTGACGATCACCTGCTGCAGGCGGCTGGCGTCAGCCAACACTGGCGGCGTCTCTGGCGGGCAGTCCACCTCCACCGTCAGCCCGGCGCGCTCCGCCTGCACACTCAGCCGCTCCACCGCCCGGCCGATCAACTGCTCCGGCGGGGTGGGCGCCAACTTCAGCGGCACGCGCCCCGACTCGATGCGCGTCAGCTCCAGCAGCTCCTCCACCATCTGTCCCAGGGCGTCCACCTCGGTCTCGATGCGAGATAGAAAGCGCTGCGCCGCCGGCGGGTCGTCCAGGGCGGACTCTTGCAGCGTCTCGGTCAGCGCCTTGAGCGAGGCCAGCGGGGTGCGCAGTTCGTGCGAGATGTTGCTGACGAAGTCCTGGCGCATCGTCTCCAGACGGCGCAGGCGGGTCAGGTTTTGGAACAGCAGCAAGGTATTTTCCGGCAGGGCCGATCCCAACGGGGTGGCCGTGGCTTGCAGATACAGCCCGCGGGCGGGGATTTCGATGGTGGTGGTCTGCGCCTCGTTGAGTTGGCGGCAGTGGCTCAGCAGTTCATCAACCTGGTGATGGCGCACTACTTCGAGCAACGAGCGCCCTTCCACCTGCGGCTGAAGGATGTTGAACATGCTTTTCGCCGCCGGGTTGATCAATTGAATGCGGTTCTGCGGATCAACGATGATCACCCCATCGGACATCATCTCCAGCACGGCTGCGATCCGCCCGCGCTCGGCTTGCAGCGCGGCGATGTCCGCCTGGAGTTGTGTCGCCATTTCGTTGAACGTACGCGTCAGGTCTCCGATTTCGTCCTTCGTCGCCGGGATCAGTCGGGCGCGAAAGTCGCCCCGCGCCATCTGTCCGGCGGCCAGAATCAGATCGTGCAACGGCCCGGTGGTGCGGTTGACGATCCAGATCGCCAGCAGAATCGCCAGCAGCGCCCCGATCAGGGCGCTCCCCAGCAAGGCGCGCTGCACGGTCTGGATGGTCTGCTGCACCTGCTCCAGAGAAAGCGCCAGGCGCAAGTACCCCAGCCGTTCGCCTTGCGGCGAGTCCATCGCCACGGCGACGTACATCATCTCGTAATCCACGGTATCGCTGTAGCGGATGGCTGCGCCGCGGCCCAGGCTACGCGCTCGGCTCACCTCCGGGCGGCTGGCGTGATTGTCCATCTGGGCGCGGTCGAAATGCGATTCGCCCAACACCAGGCCGTCGGGGGCGATGATCGTCACCCGCGCCCCCACCAGTTCTGACCAGCGCTTTGCCAGCGCGTCCAATTCCTCCGGCTTCGCCCCGCCAGCGATGAGCGGTGCGGCAGCGTCGGCCGCCAGCAGCGCCTGGTCGGTGAGTTGCTCTTCCAGATATGCTTCGTAGGCTTGCGATAGGAAGCGCGACAGGTACACCCCCACCCCCAGCGCCAGCACCAGGATCAGCAAAATATACGGAACGGCGATGCGCCAGCGGATGCTCCTGAACACGGCTCAGCCCTCGAAGCGGTAGCCCGCGCCGCGCACCGTGACGATGCGGGTCGGCCGGGCGGGGTCTTCCTCGATCTTCTCACGCAGCCAGCGCACATGCACGTCCACCGTACGGCTGCCGCCGCTGAAATCCCACCCCCACACCCGCTCCAGGATCAGCTCGCGCGTCAGCACCTGGCCGCGGTGGCGCGCCAGGAAGAGCAGCAGGTCGAACTCCTTGGGCTTCAGTGAGAGCGGGCGGTCGTCCAGCAGCACCTCTCGCCGGGTCAGGTCCAGCGTCAGGTTGCCGTACTTGATGATCTCCCGCGGCAGGATATCCTCGCTCTGCCTTTCCTCGCGCATCAGGCGCACCCGCCGTAGCTGCGCCTTGACCCGCGCCAGGAACTCGCGCATGCTGAACGGCTTGCTCATATAGTCATCCGCGCCCAGCTCCAGCCCGATCACCCGGTCGATCTCATCGTCGCGGGCGGTCAGAATCAGGATCGGCGTGTTCATCTCCTGGCGCAGGATGCGACAGACCTCGAAGCCGTCCAGCTTGGGCAGCATCAGGTCCAGCACGATCAGGTCTGGGCGGCTCTGCCGCGCCAGCTCCACCGCCGCCTGTCCATCGGTGGCCGTCTCCACCTGGTAGTTCTGGCGGGCGAGGTTGTAGGAAAGGGTCTCTAAGAGGGCGGGTTCGTCTTCGACGACCAGGATTTTCTCGGGCATAATGGGTAAACCTTGGATGATTTCTTCCGCTGCGGCCGTTCCTGCCTGGAAATGGATCTTACGCGGCTTTCTGGAGTTCCAGTTTGCGCTCGAGTTGCTGATTGGACGGCTCCACCAGAACGCTGCCATCCGGGAACACAATGGTCGGCACGCTGCGCATCCCCTTGTTGGTCTGGATCACGAACTGCTCAGCCTGTGGATCGCGATCGATGTCCACCCAGCGGTAGGCGATGCCATGGGCGTCGAAAAACTTGCGTGCCCGGCGGCAATCCCAGCACCACTCCGTCGCGTAGATCGTAATAATGTTAGAATCAGGCATGTTTTCTCCTCGGTCGGCGGCAGTCTGGTACATTGGCACGATGGGCTTCAGCTATGCCGATTGGAACGGCGTGTTTTACCCCGCCGATCTGCCGGCGCAGAAGCGCCTGACTTATTATAGCCGCATTTTTAACGCCGTGGAGGTCGATTCGACCTTCTACGGCGTCCCGCGCCCGGCGAGCGTGCGCGGCTGGGCGGCTTCCACCCCGGCGGAATTCCGCTTCTCGGTCAAGACGCCGCGCCAGTTCACCCACGAAGCCGGGCTGGTGGGCGTGCAGGGCGAGCTGCTGAAGTTCATCCACACCGTCCAGCTTTTGGAGGAGAAGCTGGGCGCCATCCTGTTCCAGTTCCCGCCCTCGTTCACCGCAGAGCGCCTGCCGGCGCTGCTGGATTGCCTGGCCGGGCTGCCCCGCGGCGTGCGCTATGCGGTTGAGGTTCGCCACCGCTCCTGGTACAATCCAGAGGACGATCCACCCCTGGCGCAGGCGCTGCGCGGCCTGGGCGTGTGCTGGGCGGCCACGGAGTTCCCCGACCTGCCCCGGCGCATCTACCTCACCGCCGATTTCCTGTACCTGCGCTGGATCGGTCAGCACGGGACTTTTCAGCGCCACGACCGGGAGCGCATCGACCGCAGCGAGCAACTGCGCCATTGGTGGCAGCTTTTGCAGGAGCCGCTCTCCCAGGTGGGCGTGGCCTTCGGCCTTTTCAACAACGATTACGCCGGTTTCGCCGCCGGGACGGCCAACCGCTTCAAGGAGCTGGCCGGCCTGCCGTCGAAGCCTTTTCAACTGCCACAGCAGGGCAAACTATTCTAAGGAGCATCGTGAATGACGCGCACACGCTTTTCGACCTACGCCTGGCTCGTCCTGGGCTATAACATTCTGGTCATCCTGTGGGGCGCCTATGTGCGCGCCACGGGGTCTGGGGCGGGCTGCGGCAGCCACTGGCCGTTGTGCAACGGGGTGGTGGTGCCGCGCCAGCCGCAGGTGGAGACGATCATCGAGTTCACCCATCGCCTGACCAGCGGGTTGGCCTTCCTGCTGGTGTTAGGGATGTTCATCTGGGCCTTCCGCGCCCATCCCCGCGGGCACCCGCTGCGCCTGGGGGCGGCGCTTTCGATGCTGTTCATCATCACCGAGGCGCTGGTGGGCGCCGGGCTGGTGCTCTTCGGCTGGGTGGCCGACGACCAGTCGCTCGGGCGGGTGATCTCGATCTCCGTCCACCTGGTCAACACCTTCCTGCTGCTGGCGGCGCTAACGCTGACCGCCTGGTGGGCCTCCGGCGGCGAGCGGGTGGCGCTGCGCGGTCAGGGGCTGACCCCCTGGCTGTTCGCCTTGGGCTTCCTGGGCGTGCTGGTCCTGGGCGTCTCCGGCGCGATCACTGCCCTGGGCGATACCCTGTTCCCCGCCGGTTCGCTGGCGCAGGGCGTTGCTCAAGATTTCGACCCCACCGCTCATTTCCTGGTGCGCCTGCGAGTCTGGCATCCGCTGATCGCCCTGCTCAACGGGCTGTACCTGCTCTTGCTGGGCGGGCTGATCTACCTGTTCCGTGCCACGCCGCACATCCAGCGCCTGGCGCAGGCTCTGGGGGCGCTGTTCCTGGCGCAGCTCTTCGCCGGGGTGATCAACCTGGTACTGCTGGCGCCGGTATGGATGCAACTTGTGCACCTGCTGCTGGCCGACTTGGTGTGGATCACGCTGGTGTCGCTGGCCGCGGCCAATTTCGGCGAGAGCGAACTGCGCCAGAATTTGCCGCTGAAGACCGCCGCGGGCAGCATGAAGCCAGCATAGCGCAAAAAATCACCGAGACACAGAAACATGGAAGGGTCTATGGCCGAGTCAACCGATGCACAAGCCCGGCAGCGCCTGGAGCAACTGCGCCGCGAAATCCACTTCCACAACTACCGCTACCACGTCCTGGATGCTCCACTGATCAGCGACTACGAGTTCGACCGCCTGATGGCCGAGCTGCGCCAGATCGAGGCCGAGCACCCCGAATGGATCACCCCCGATTCACCCACGCAACGCGTCGGGGCGCAGCCAGCGGCGCGCTTCGAAAAGGTGCGCCACCCCGCTCCGATCCTCAGTCTGGCCAACGCCTTCTCCGTCCAGGATGTGTACGCCTGGAACGAGCGCATCACCCGCCTGGATGAGCGGGTGGCCCACACCGATTACGTCGTCGAGCCGAAGATCGACGGCCTGTCGGTGGTGTTACACTACCGTGATGGCGTCTTCGTCCAGGGAGCAACGCGCGGCGACGGCGAGGTGGGCGAGGATGTGACCGGCAACCTGCGCACGGTGCGCACGGTACCGCTGCGACTGCCGGTCGATCCCTCCGGCCCGCTCGCCCCGGCCTACCTGGTGGTGCGCGGCGAGGTGTTCATCAACATCGCCGATTTCGAGGCGCTCAACCGCCGCCTGGAAGAGGCCGGCGAGAAGACCTATCTGAACCCGCGCAACACCGCCGCCGGTTCGCTGCGCCAGCTCGACCCGGCGCTCACCGCCTCCCGCCCGCTCAACCTGCTGGTCTATCAGATCGTGGTCTTCGAGGGCGCGTCGGGCGGCCCCGACCGTCCACCCGCCACTCAATGGGAAACCCTGAACTACCTGCGCGCCCTGGGCTTTCCCGTCTCCAAAGACGCCAGCTATCACCCCAACCTGGATTCGGCCCTGGCGGAGGTGCAGTCCTGGGAGCGCCGCCGCTTCGATCTGCCCTTCGAGGCCGACGGCATGGTGATCAAGATCAACGACCTGACGCTGGCCGCCGACCTGGGCTACGTGGGCAAGGATCCGCGCGGTGCCATCGCCTTCAAGTTCCCCGCCCAGGAGGTCACCACCCGCCTGCTGGATATCGGCGTCAACGTCGGACGCACCGGCGTACTCACTCCTTATGCCATGCTGGAGCCGGTGGATATCGGCGGGGTGATCGTCAAGCAGGCCACGTTGCACAACTTCGACTACATCGCCGAGAAGGATATCCGCATCGGCGATCGGGTGCGGGTGAAGCGCGCCGGCGAGGTAATCCCCTACGTCATTGGGCCGGTGGTCGAACTGCGCAGCGGGAATGAGCCGGTGTATCAGCCGCCCAGCGTCTGCCCGGCGTGCGGCGAGCCGGTGGAGAAGCTCTCCGGTGAGGTGGCCTGGTACTGCGTCAACGCCTCCTGCCCGGCGCAGCTCATCCGCAACCTGGAGCACTTCGTCTCGCGCGGGGCGATGGACATCGTCGGCCTGGGGATCAAGATCGTCGAGCAGCTTGTCGAAAGCGGCCTGGTGCACGATGTGGCCGACCTGTACACCCTGCGCAAGGAGGACCTGCTGAAGCTGGAGGGCTTTGCCGAGAAGAAGGCCGACAATCTGCTGGCGGCCATCGAGGCCTCCCGCCGCCAGCCGCTGGCGCGGCTGATCACCGCCCTGGGCATCCGCGGGGTGGGCGAGGTGATGGCCGCCGACCTGGCGCGGGTTTACCCCGACCTGGAAGCGCTCTCCCGCGCCACACTGGACGAGCTGCAGACCATCGAGGGCGTCGGCCCCAACACCGCCCAGGCCATCGTGGACTGGTTCGCGCGCCCGGCCAACCGCCAGGTGATCGCCAAGCTGCGCGCCGCCGGGGTGTGGCCGCGCGCCGAGGCCCCCGCCCAGCCCGTCGGCGCCCAGCCGCTGGCCGGGCTGACCTTCGTCATCACCGGCACATTGCCGACCATGTCCCGCGAAGAAGCGAAAGAGTACATTCAGGCGCACGGCGGCAAGGTGACCGACTCGGTGAGCAAGAAGACCAGCTACCTGGTGGCCGGCGAAGCCGCCGGCTCCAAGCTGGCCAAAGCCCGGGAGCTGGGCGTGCCGATTTTGGACGAGACGGGGCTGAGGAAGATGTGCGAAGGGTAAAGCTAAAAATATCTATTCCTGCGCAAAAACACAATACTTTCTCTTGCTGGTTCTCGGCCGAATTGTCCCATCTGTTGAGCGCTATTTCCACGTAGCCGAGCGATCCAGGCAGTGACAAAGCAGTATCCCACATTTTGTCCCACCTCAATAAGGATTTCGTCCACAGGGACCATTACTCCTGCATGGCGCACATTCCCCACAACAAAGGCACATATTCCACCTGGTTTCAAGTGCTGGCGAAGAGATCGCAACGCCAGATACATGTCTTCAAAATACCCGCTAAGGAGAGGCCGCACGCGCGGATCAACATTGGCTGGCAAGCAGTCCAGGATTTCGATCAATCTACTGGGCTGAGTATAGCCATTGGCGCTCAACGGCGGCTCTTTTGCTTCCACGTGTGAGCGGATGGATCCGTGTCGGAATCCCTTAATTTCGCTTTCAGTGACACCCAGGGACAAGAGTTCGATGTGAAAAATCCGCGAATAGTCATGGCGGTTAGGGTAAGGCGGCGAAGTGATGACAAGGTCGTATTCACCCTGCAGATCGTCCAGTCGACGGGCGTCATTGTGTAAAATCTGGGCCGGGGGCCATTCCTCCGACGCGACATCCGCTATGTACAGATGGGCTTGTTGCGCAAAGCGCTTTTGGATGGATAGGCTTTGATCCTCTATTTCCACCCAGCGGAACCAGCCGCCATCGGGCCGGGCGCGGCTGAGACTCTGCTGGACGCGCAAAAGCACCAGTCGGAAAAAGTCGGCTGCCGGTTGGGGCAGATCGTCTATCTGTTGGCGGAGACCGTTGAGATGAGCCATTTCGTCAGCGGTGAAGGCTCTGCTAATACGTTCCGCGCGCTCGCCATCATCCCTGATCGGTCGGTAGCGCCCTAACACCGTTCCCAAGCATTCTTCCAGCATTGATTTGTCGTAGTTTACCAGTTTGACCCGGCTAACAAATAGACTAAGCGGCGATAGATCGCTGCCGACGGCTGCATATCCCAATTCCCTGGCGCGCAGAACCGTTGTGCCGGCGCCAACAAAGGGGTCGAGTATGCGCTTATCTCTACCTATTGGGTAGGCGCGCAAGATTTCGTCAATTAATTGGGGGGAGAAACTGTGCGGAAACCAAAACCAGCGATGGATGGGCTGATCACGCAGCAGCCGCGGCGTGACGTGATGCCGCAGGTCAAGGCGGTACTCAAAGCCTTCTGGCAGGGCAGGCAGGTCGCTCGCTCTCATTTCTTCACACGGCCTTGCTGGAACGGCGGACGCGGGAAGCGGATCTTGACCGGCTGGCGGTAAATCGGATGCGACAAGATCAGTTCGCCTTTGTCCAGCCGCGTCAGGTGCATCTTGATGTCCTTATCCAGAAAGCGATAGTTGCCCTCGTTGACTTCGGCACTGTCGGTGCGGCCCAATACTTTGGTTGCGGCGTTGCCCGTCACGCGCGGATGGACGGCGCTCAGGAACTGCTGCGCTGAGAACAAGATGATGCCAAACGAACGCCCGCGTTCGGCAATGTCCAGAACTTGTTCCACAATCGGCGAATCGGCCGCTTCCCCCCGGCTAGGGGCATATTTGTTCAATTCGTCCACAAAGACAATCACCTTTTCTGGTAATTCATCTTCTGTCTCCAGCGCCGTTTCGCCGGAATAAAGGGCGTACACGGTGCGCAGCACATCCCCAAAGACCAGCGTTTGCTCGACATCGGTCAGGCGGGCAATATCCACCACATAGGTGTGACCGCCCTTTATTTTGCCGATCTCGGCCTCAATGGTGGTCATGCGCGTGCTGAGTTGTGACACAAACAGCCCGCTCTGGCGGGTCTGCACGGCACGACGCAGCAGACGCAGAAAACGGCCAACGGAAGATGCGGCAATGTTCCCGAATTTCTGCGGAATCCCCTGCTCCGAAAGCGGCGGTTTGGAGAGCAAATCCTGCCAGGTTTTGATCTCCCGCCATTTGGACTCATTGCCCTGCAACCCCTGACTGACCTCGCCGATGAGGGCGCCGAGCGTATCCCAGGGATCGGGCACATGGGAAAGCAGCAAATCCAGTTTGGAGGCGGTCGTCTTCAGGTCGTAAGCGTAGGTTTGGTGCAGCGGAACGCTCTCCCCAAAACTGTTCGGACGGCCGGTGGTTTGGGTCTGTTTACCCCAGGGCAGCAGGTAGTGGACGCGTTCCTCCGGCCACGGGTCGGGCCGCAAGCCCATTTTTGCCCATACATGTTTCTCCTCTTCCGCCAGAGGACGCGCTTCGTGAATATGGAGCAGGTCATCGTACTTGACGTTGAGCAGAATAACAGCAATTCTCTCGCTAGAGACGGTTTGCAAAATGGACTGAATCAGGAAAGTGATGTACGAAGTCTTGGTTGCCAGGCCGGAGATGCCGCTGATGTTCACGTGCCCGGCTTCTGGCCCCAGGACGTAGTCCACATCCAGATAGGCCACGGCTTCGGCGCCATTGCTCATTTGAATCAGGCCAGCGGGGATGCGCACGGTACGCCCCTCGCGCTTTTCTTTTTCGGCCATTGTGTCAATGCCCAACGCATTGTGGATGCCGGCCTCATCCGCAAAGCGGACGCGGGCCTCGCTTTGCACGGGCATGTAGATTTCTTTGTCGTTGGAAAGCACCGAGATATCGGCCACGTTTGCGCCCTGGCGCGGTGTGTTGGGCTCATCCACCAGTTCGCCAAAGTCGTTGGAGATAAAGTTGGAAAGATGGCCGGCAGCATCGGTCACGTGACGGATGTTAGTGACCAGTCCGTAGGTGTAGCTGCCCTCCAGATGCTCGGCGGCGACGATGTCGAAGGGGTTCAGCCGCTCGCCAGGGCGAATCCAGAAAGAAAAGCGGTCGGCGGTATTGGGTTCGCGTTCGGTGGCCGAAGCGCGGCCAATGATTTCGGCTTGCTGATCAGGTTGGGTAATTTCAGGGTTCTCTGAGGTCATGGGATGACTCCTGAACATTAGATTCGAACGCCCATTTGCGGCCAGCGAATAGCGGCTTTCAGGACTTCTTCGAAGTAAAACCGGTCTTTGATAACCCGTTCGGCCAGGCTGATCGCATACAGATGGGCGTGCCAGCGGTTATCCCACCCGTGCGGGGTGACGCAGCGCTCGGCCATTACCCAGCCGCTGATTTGGTCAACCAGGTCAGAATCCACCGGCTGGCGGCCCGGGTTGGGCAATTCCACTTTGACCACCCCCATCAGCGGGTAATCTAGCCCGCGCTGAGGGCGGATGCGAACGTACCAAAACACAATGGCGCCTTCGCGTTCCTGCGCTGGCCAGCGCGGGAAGACCGCCGTGCGCTGATTGACCTGCAGCCCGGCCAGCATGGAGTATAGATTCATCTGCGTGGCTCGCGGTCCGCTGCCCAGGCCAAAGAGCGTATCGCGGCGGAAGGACTTGGCGATGCCAATCAGCGGCAGGCCGTTCCAGTCCATGTATTCTGTGCCAAGCGCGCCGTCCAGCACCAGCCAGTCTTCGCCTGTGCGCTGCAGCCCTTCACGCGCCAGGGCGACTTCCAATTCGCGCATCGCCCAGTTGGCGCGGTGGGCACCGCGCGAGCGCGGTTCGACCACGCCCAACGCCTCGCTGAAGCGGTCTTTGCTATCGTTGGTAGAGCGGAGCAGGATGTTGGGCGCACCGGCGATGGCCTGCGCTACGGCTTGCCAGAGCGACTCCGAAAGCGACTGCTGGTCCATCAGGAGCAGGATTTTGTGTTCCACCGCGGCGCGACGGACGCGGCCATCATCTTCCCGAAAGACCGCCGCCGCGCCCACTTGACCGAGTTGCACCGGGCTGGAGCGCTCCCGTTCGAGCAGGGTGCCGATGAAATAGACTTTGGCCGAGCCGTCCAGGAAGTAACGCAGGCGGTGTTCTCGGCGGCGCGGGATGGGGGTCACGTCATGGTAGAGTCTTCAGCGCGTTTCCCAAACGGAAGTGACTTTTTCATCCCGTCCGCCTGCAGCGCGGTCATAGGCCTCTTCCAAATCCGGCGAGACCATGTCCACGATGGCCTGGCCGGTAGCCGGCAGGACGCGCCCCTCGCGGGTCAGGATTTCCAGGGCGGGTTGCAAGGGGGCAAACGGGTTGGGCATAACCTGGTTCCTTCGTGTGAATTATTATTATCATGAATTCTCCTGGCCAAAATTACAAAAAACGGGTTTTTTTGTAATTGTTACTCTTTGGGTCGTAATACTGTCAGAATCTCTTGGGCAACGAATACCTTGCCATAAGCGAGCTCTCCCACAGGTATTAAGATGCCGGCCTTTAACAAATGCTCGACGGCATTCTTAGCGCTCGGATAACGGACCTGCAGGCGTTTTGCAACCTGCGGAATGGTACAGAAAGGCATCTCGAACAAGATATCGATCAATTTCAGCAACAGGGCAGAAGAACGAGCGCGCGTTATGCGTTGATGCCAGTCGTTCTGCAGAGTTTGCAGTTCTTTCAAGCGCGCATTGGCGTCCTCAGCCTGTTGCTGTACGCCTTGCAGAAAGAAGTCCACCCATTCGGCCCAGCTGCCTGCGGCGCTGACTTCAAGCAGGTACTTGTAGTATTCCTGGCGATGTTTCTCGAACCAGGCGCTAAGATAGAGGATGGGGAGCGGCAACAAGCCCCAACTGACCAGCAAAAGTGAAATGAGCAGGCGTCCAATGCGTCCGTTACCGTCAATAAAAGGATGGATAGCCTCAAACTGGTAATGTAGGAAAGCCAATCGTACCAGGGGCGGGGTCCCTGGGTCAGTGGTATGGATGTATTTCTCGAATGCATCGAGCGCTGGCATGAGTTCATCAGGCGGCGGGGGAACGTACTGCGCCTCGTTAAGGGTGCAGCCTGGCGCGCCAATCCAGTTTTGGGTACGGCGGAATTCTCCAGGAGTCGCGTGTTCTCCACGAACGCCTTGCAGCAATTGTTTGTGGAGTTCACGCAATAAACGCAGGCTCACCGGCAGGGTAGCCACCCGTTCCAAACCATACTCTAGGGCATATACATAGTTTGCTACCTCGCGCACATCCGCCTCAGAGGGGTGCGGCTCGAACCCCGGCAGCATGAGTTGACTGGCTTCGTAAGCATAGAGGTGAGGCAGGTCGGTTTGAGTGCCTTCAATTCTGGAGGAAAGCACCGCCTCACGTCGAATGAAAGGCCCGATGAGCAGATGGGGATTGGGTAGAGCGCGCCCTAACCCGGCCAATTCGCCCAGTGCGCGGTCGGCAGCAGAGAGCTGAGCGACCAAGCCTGATGACCAATCTAGAGAGGGCGGCAGAGGATAGGGAACAAAAGCCCAATATGCGGCCTCCCCTTGAGCGACTTTGACCAGCCGTCCGGCAGGGCTGCGACGAAAACGCTCGATGTCCATTGCGCTATGTCTCTCTCCTCCTTTACTATTCTTCCACTTCGCCCGCAGGGGCAATATCCTCCCCCTTCAACTCCTCCAGCGCCTGACGCAGACCGTCCAGTTCGGCCTCGGTCAGGCCCCACAGGCGGGCGGCGGCGCGGTCAATCTCGGCCTCGACCTGCGCCAGTTCGGCCTGGGCGGCCACATCGCCGGCGTAGGCCGCCGGGGCAACCTGGTGGGCTACCTGGGAGAGCGCGGCCAGGCGGGTATAGGTAGAATTTTGCGCGTCAAAGTGGGGAACAGCGATTTTATCGGTGATATGCGTTGTTTGTTGAATGGAAATTGAATAAGCCCATACCGCCAACGTTATTGGCGCACTGTTCAAGACACTTGCCAGGTAAAAAGCTTCCTCTTTGCTTTGACAATCTATTAACATGAGTTTGTGGTCAGGAACTATACATTTTTTCTCTTGTTCATTGACCACAGCAACGGTAAACCAGGCTGATTGCTCTCGCCACACTACCTTCCACGGGGCGAAGGTGTACTCGCCGACGTTGAAGATGGAATAGAACGGCCCGGTCTCGATCACCTGCTTGCCGTGCTTGCGGGTGAAGTAACGCTGAAAGCCGGAGCGCTGGCGCAGTTCTTTTTCAAAGCGTTTCAGGTAAGCCCAGGTTTTGGGGTAGCGGGTTTGCATAATATGAGGGTCCAAACCGCGGCGCAGTTGGGGGTCCTGCGTCATCAGCAGGTAGGCTGAGGGGTGGGCCTGCCAGCGCCGCACATCCCGCCCGCGCAGCAGCGGGTAGAGCAGGTCGGGCTCAAGTTCCACCGTCACCGATTCGACTTTACGCTTGGCGCCCTCGGTAACATTACGTAGTACCCATAGCCCATCGGGGCGGGCGGCGATTTTCTCCAGCCAGTAGACGGCATTGGCCCCCCCAGAATTGGCCCCTTCGTAAGCGCGATATTCAGACTTCCCTAAGACTTTTTGGATGGCGGTGAGGGCTTTGGGGCGAGCGGTCAGCCAGGCGCTGGTGGGATCGTTCTTATCCACCGGCAGGGCCTGATAGTGCAGGCGGCGAGTCTGCTGCAGCACTTCGTCGAGCGTGCTGTCGTAATCCAACCCTTGTCCCCGGCTGGTCTTCTGCCAGTAGGTATAGGGGACAGGGTAGCGGGTGGCCTCGCCTTTGCGCAGCACGAAGACGCTGGTGCGCGTGCTGGCGCCCTCGAAGACCTGCAGACGGCTGAGGTCATCCACATGCACCACCTGCAGAGGCGCCCCATCCTTGCCCAGGCGGAAACGGCGGAAGCCTTGCCCAGCGCCGCTGGTCTTCCACACGCTCTGGGTGATGACGAAGCCCACCTTGCCGCCGCGCTTCAGATAGCGGTCGGCCACTACGTAGGTCATCAGCGTCGAAACGTCTTTCTTCCCTTTACCCAGGATGGTATCCATACCGGAGTGGACGAACAGGCCATACTCCTGCCAGAGCGGAGAGGAGCGGTCACGGTAGGCCTGCGGCAAACTCTCCCAGTTGATCCAGGGCGGGTTGCCGGCCACGTAGTCGAAGGGTTCCAGGAAGAGCGGCATAAAGGCATTCTTGACCACGCGCGCCCAGATGCCGTCCAACCCCTCCCGATGCAGGCCGCGCAGGGTCTCGAAAAGGTCGTGCAAAATGGCCTCATCCTGTTCGGTCAGGTCGGGCAGGTCGGTGCGGCAGCGCTGGAGGAAGACTTCGGTCTCGAAGCCGCCGCGCACGTACTCTTCGAGCAGGTCGGTCAGGCGTTCCATCTCGGCGCGAGCATCAATCGCGGCAGGGATGGGCAGAGGACCAACGGCGGTCTCCAGGATACGGCGGCGCTGGTCGAAGAGACTTTTCCCTTCAACGGGGGTGAGAATGCTGTCGGCCAGGTAGATGGGGATTTCCACCTCGCGGCGGCGGTAAGGGAGCAGATCAGCGATGGCGAGCAGAAAGTTGACGCGAGCGGCCATCACCGCCAGCGGGTTCAGGTCAATGCCGGCCAGACTGTTCAGGATGACCTCCAGCGTGTCGGCCTCGGCCAAGCCGGCCTGCTGGCAGTTGGCTTTGAGGGCGCGGGCGGCCAGGATGAGAAAGGTGCCGGAGCCGCAGGCGGGGTCGAGCAGACGCTTGTTCGGGACGGGAACGCGCTTTTCCGCTTTGGGCATCTGGAAGAGCGGCTCGCCCAGTTGGGCGAGCAGGCGCTCGGCCAGCCAGTCGGGGGTGTAGAACTCGCCCAGGTCGTGGCGTATTTCGCGCGGCAGGAGGTAGTGGTAGAGTTTCTTGAGCAAGTCGCGCGCCGAAAGCGGATCATCCTGCACGGTGACAGGGTTGTACTCGGCCAGGCGCTGCAACACCTGGCGCAGGGCGGCCTCCACGTCAGCGTCCCAGACATGCAGATACCAGGCAAAGAAGTCGCCTTCCAGCAGGTTTTTCAAGCCCAGAGCGCGGTAAAAGTCGCCCTGTTCCCATTTCTGCAATTCATGGCGCAGAGCCTCACCCTGCAAGCTGGCGACGGTGGTCAGGGGAGTGGCGCCCAGACCGCCGCCAGCGTAAGCCTGCAACACCAGGCGGGCGATGTTTTCGACGATGAAGGCGAAATAGGTTTGCAGGGCAAAGAAGAAGCGCGGCAGGTCGGCGGTCTCCGGCTTCAGCCCCATACCTTTGAGAAAGGCGCGCAGTTCAGATTGATGTGCCAATTTCCCGGCGGCGGCCTCCACGCCGGCGGTCTCGCCGAAGAAGAGTTTCCATTGCTCGAACAGGCGAGCGGTCAGGCCGTTCGAATGCTGCTCCAGGGCGCGGTAGAGGGCGCCGGTCACCTGCTGGCTGAGGACGTTCTGGTTGCCAAAATCTTCAACCAGGTTTTCAGGGATAAGGGCGCGCCCGGAGGAGAGTGAAAAGAGCGAGCGCAAGAAGCGCTCGCAGGAGGCCTCGTTAACCTCCAGCGGCAGCTCCACGATCCAATGTCCCTGATGGTAGCGGGCGAAGATGAAGTAATGCCCGTCGAAGGCTACCCCCAGCAGACGGTCGCGGTCGTGGCGCTCGGCTTTCGCCAAACCCTCGATGTAATCTTTGACTTGCCGAACGGCGTGGGCGGTATGCCGGTGGTTCAGATTGTCCCGCAGCGAGCCAGGCGGTTCGTACTCGATGACAAAGCGGTTATACACGGCGTCGGCGCGGCCAGTAGCAAGGGTGTATTGCTCACGGAAAAGCAATTGCGTTCCCAATTGCCTGGCCAGGTGCTCGATTTCGTTGTTCATCTGCCGCTCAAACTCGGCCTCATTATGCGCCTGTGCCACTGCCTGGCGGGTAAAATGGGCAAAGGTTGGGGCCATCTGGCGGATTTTCTGGTAGGTGTCCGAGATGTTCATGGCGTATCAGCCGCCGGCCTTCTTGAATCGGCTTGTGCGCGTCCGGATGTCCGCGATGATGTTACGCAATTCTTCTAAGTCTGCCTCGCTGACGTGCTTCGCGAGTTCCGCCAAGATCATTTCAACATCTGGCTGATAATAGTACATCAAGGTAGCAATATCGTTTTCATGGATGCCTACCCTGGCAAAATTGCCCTGCCTGTATAACGAAGGTAAAGCATAGAGTTTGAGCAGCAGCAATCCTTCCACAGTAGCGATTGGAATATTGCGGTCAAAAAACTGCGCCACCTGCGAATATTGGCTGTGGACTTTTTTGAACAAGGGATTTCGGGTGAGAAGAATATCGACCGACAGTTCGCCAAACCTGGCCTTGACGAAATCCATATCCTGTGTGGAAATTTCGAGTTCCGGCAATTTCTTCAATGATGATAAGGCCATAAGCAAGTCCAGGTCTTGCGTATTTCGCCCTTCGATGTAATACAGAAGAGCGATGCCGCCAGCCAAAACATACCTGATGCGCCGCTGTTCCAAAATCGAGAAAAAGTCTTGGGCAGATTGAATCAGAGAATCGGAAGCCATTGTGCCATCCCGCCATTTCTGCGAATTAAAGACGATGGCATTGCGAATAATTTCTCCAATTTGGTCGCTGCTATACAGTCTCATATCGCTGTTCTGAAATAAAGTGTAACACAAAATCCCGCGCAGCGGTCGCCTGAGCGGATGATGAACTGCGCAGACGCCGCCATTCTGATGAGCGGCGGATCGGTGTGCGCGGCGAGCAAATGATGGTAATATTGCTTCAGGAGGCTTTGCCATGAATAGCGAAACCGGCAATGAGAACCAGGAGCGCACCCGCCCCGGCGTGGCGCGCGAATACCGCAACGACCAGATCGTCGTCTTTTGGGAGCCGAAGCTGTGCATCCACGTGGGCAACTGCTTCCGCGGCCTGCCGCTGGTCTTCCAGCCCCAGAACCGCCCCTGGGTGCTGGTGAACGCCGGCTCCGCCGATGACATCGCCCGCGTGGTGATGACCTGCCCCACCGGCGCGCTGCACTTCGAGCGCCTGGACGGCGGCGAGCAAGAACAGGCGCCAGACGAGACCACGGTCAAGGTGCAGGTCAACGGCCCGCTGTACCTGCGCGGCAAGTTGCGCATCCTCGGCCCGGGCAACCACGTTATCCGCGAAGACACGCGCGTGGCGCTTTGTCGCTGCGGCCAATCCCGCAACAAACCCTTCTGCGACGGCAGCCACGTGCGAGTGCGCATCGACACCGAGCCGCCCGGCCGTTGAGCGCCGGGTGCGGCGCGTTCCATTGACAGTTCCCCCGCGGTAGGCTAAACTTGCTCAATCGGCCGCCCTGGCCGGATGAATGCCACCTTGAAGCGGAGGCCCCCAATGGATTATTCCCTGATCGACGACACCATCCTGCAGCGCATCCAGGCGATGAACAAGCGCGTGGCAGACCTGCAGGCTGCCGACCTTTATTTTTACAACCAGCCCGTCTCCGAGCTGCGCGGCGGTGCTCGCGTGCTGGTGAACGGGCGCGAGATGGGCATGTTCGCCTCTTATAGTTACCTGGGGCTGGTGGGACACCCGCGCATCAACGCCGCTGCCAAGGCCGCTGTGGAAAAATTCGGCACCGGCACTCACGGCGTGCGCACCCTGGCGGGCACGCTCACCCTGCACACCGAACTGGAAGAGACCATCGCCGCCTTCAAGCACACCGAAGCCGCCCTGACCTTCACCTCCGGCTACGCCACCAACCTCTCGGTCATCGCCACCCTGCTCGGCCGCGGCGACTACGTCATCTCCGACAAGCTCAACCATGCCAGCATCGTGGATGGCTGCCTGATGTCGGGCGCCAAATTCCTGCGCTTCCGCCACAATGATATGGAAGCCCTGGAAGCCCGCCTGCAGCAGGTGCCGGATGGCGCCGCCAAGCTGGTCGTCGCCGACGCCGTCTTCAGCATGGACGGCGACGTGATCGACTTCCCGCGCATGGTGGCGCTGTGCCGCAAGTACCATGCCTGGTTGATGATCGACGAAGCCCATTCCGTCGGCGTGCTCGGCCAGACCGGGCGCGGCATCGAGGAGCACTTCGGCATGCCCGACTCCATCGATATCAAGATGGGCACGCTGAGCAAGACCATCCCCTCCGTCGGCGGCTACATCGCCGGGCGTAAAGACCTGATCAACTACCTGCGCCATTCCACCCGCGCCTACATCTTCTCCGCTGCCCTGCCGCCCGCCCAGGCCGCCGCCGCCAAAGCCGCCTTCGAAGTCATCCTGGATGAACCCTGGCGAGTGCAGAAGCTGCGCCAAAACGCCCAACAGTTCATCGACGGGCTGAAGCAGGCCGGCTTCGACACCCTGAACACCGAGACCGCCATCGTGCCGGTGATCTGTGGCGAGGACGAGACCGCCTACCGCATGACCCAATACGCCCAGCACCGCGATATCTTCGTCCTGCCGGTGGTCTCGCCGGCGGTGCCGCCGGGGCTGGCGCGGCTGCGCGCCACCGTCACCGCCGCCCATGAACCCGAAGAGATCGACCACGCCATGAGCATCATCGCCGAAGCCGGGCGACAGGCGGGGGTGATCTAGCGCCATGCACACGGTCCGGCTGAAAGCCGGGCGGGAAAAATCGCTCCTGCGCCGGCACCCGTGGGTCTTCGCCGGCGCAGTCGATTCCGTCCGCGGCGCGCCGGCCGATGGCGAAACCGTGCGCCTGGAGAGCCGCCAGGGCGAATTCCTGGCCTGGGCCGCCTACAGCGCCGCCTCGCAGATCAAGCTGCGCGTCTGGAGCTGGCAGGAGGCCGAGATCATCGACGCCGACTTCTTCCGCCGTCGCCTGCGGCGCGCCCTGGCCGTCCGCGCCGACCTGATCCCGCCCGAGCGCGGCGACGCCCTGCGCCTGGTGCACGGCGAATCGGACGGCCTGCCCGGGCTGGTGGTGGACCGCTATGGCGACACGTTGGCGGCGCAGTTCCTGAGCAGCGGCGCCGAGCGCTGGAAAGAGACCCTGGCCGACCTGCTGCTGGAGCTGACCGGAGCCGCTCGGCTGTACGAGCGCTCCGACGCCGAGGTGCGCCGCCTGGAGGGCCTGCCGTTGCGCGCCGGCCCGCTGCGCGGCGACCCGCCCCCGCCGCGCCTGCAGATCCACGAGAACGGCCTGAAGTTTTGGGTGGACGTGGTCCAGGGGCACAAGACCGGCTATTACCTGGATCAGCGCGACAACCGCCTGCGCCTGATGCAGCGCGCTGCTGGCCGCCAGGTGTTGGACTGCTTCGCCTACACCGGCGGCTTCACCCTGCACGCCCTGGCCGGCGGGGCGCAATCGGTGCTGGCGGTGGATTCCTCCGCCGAGGCACTGGCCCTGGCGCGAGAGAACCTGGCGCTCAACGACCTGCCCGCCGAGCGCGCCGAATGGCTGGAGGGGGATGTCTTTCAGGTCTTGCGCAGCCTGCGCGACCGCGGGCGCGCCTTCGACCTGATCGTGCTCGACCCGCCCAAGTTTGCCCCCACCGCCGCCCTGGCCGAGCAGGCGGCGCGCGGCTACAAGGACATCAACCTGCTGGCCTTCAAGCTGCTGCGCCAGGGGGGGCTGCTGTTCACCTTCTCTTGCTCGGCGGGGGTGAGCGCCGAATTGTTCCAAAAGATCGTCGCCGGCGCGGCGCTGGACGCCGGCGTCGAGGCGCAGATCGTCGAAACCCTGCGCCAGGCGCCCGACCACCCGGTGGCGCTGAACTTTCCCGAAGGAGCGTATCTCAAGGGTCTGGTTTTGCGGGTGATGTAATGTAGGGGGGTATAATATCCCCCATGCACGCGCCCGGAAACGCCCCTGCCCGCGTCGTCGTCGCCATGAGCGGCGGCGTAGATAGCTCGGTGGCCGCGGCTCTGCTGCAACAGCAGGGCTACCAGGTCATCGGGATGATGATGCGCTTGTGGAGCGAGAGCGGACGACAGGAGGACAACCGCTGCTGCACCCCCGACGCCATGGCCCAGGCGCGACGGGTGGCGGGGATGCTGGGCATCCCCTTCTACGCCGTGGACGCCCAGGAGCCGTTCTACCAGGTGGTGGTGCACGCCTTCAAAGAGGGTTACGCCCAGGGCCTGACCCCCAACCCCTGCCTGGCCTGCAACCGTTCCATCCGCTGGGATTTCCTGCTGCGCCGCGCCCTCGCCCTGGGTGCCACCCACATGGCCACCGGCCACTACGTCCGCCTGCGCCAGCAGGATGGCGCCTTTCAGATCCTGGGCGCCGTGGACGCTGACAAAGACCAGTCCTACGTGCTGCACGTGCTTGGCCAGGAGCAACTCGCCCATGCCCTGTTCCCGCTGGGCGAACTCACTAAGCCGCAGGTGCGGGAAATCGCCCGCCAGCTCGGCCTGCCGGTGGCCGAACGCCCCGATAGCCAGGACCTGTGCTTCCTGGGGGGCGATGATTACCGCGACTTCCTGCGGCGCAACCTCCCCGGCGTCGAACAGCCTGGGCCGATCCTGACCACCCAGGGGCAGGAGATCGGCCAGCACCAGGGGCTGGCGTTCTACACTATCGGCCAGCGCCGCGGGCTGGGGCTTTCCAACCCACAGCCGTTGTACGTGCTCGGCAAAGACCTGCAGCGCAACGCCCTGATCGTGGGCACAGCGCAGGAGCTGGGGCGGGAGGAGCTGACCGCCGGACCGGTGCATTGGGTCTCAGGCGCTGCCCCGGCGGCGGAGTTTCGCGCCCAGGTGAAGATCCGCTACAAGGCGACGCCTGCCTGGGGGACGGTCAGCCTGTTGCCCGAAGGGCGCATCCGCGTGCGCTTCGACGCGCCGCTGCGCGATATCACGCCCGGACAGGCCGCCGTGCTCTACGACGGCGAGGTGTGTCTGGGGGGAGGGATGATCCTGCCATGAGTCTGCCTGCCTTGCTGTTCGCCTTC
This sequence comes from uncultured Anaerolinea sp., assembly GCA_964503145.1. GTDB lineage: Bacteria > Chloroflexota > Anaerolineae > Anaerolineales > UBA4823 > RBG-16-57-11. Next base: position 102,016 of record CAZCYV010000012.1, read on the forward strand.
TTGCTCGCCACGGCCTATGGCGCGGCGTTCCATCTGTGGCGCGGTGGGGGCGCCGGACGCCTGATGCTGGCGCTGTTCCTGGCCTGGAGCGGCTTCGCCGCTGGGCAGGTCGTCGCCGATTCGCTCGGCCTGAGCTTCGTTCGCGTCGGCGCAGTGCAGGTCGGCGCGGGTACGGTCGTCAGCCTGGCCTTCCTGTTCCTGGGCTACTGGCTGAGCCAGGCGCCGGAAAAGCCCGGAAAGCCGTGAAAACAAAAATGGGCGCCCCAGCGGACGCCCATCAAGAAATTGAGTTGGGTGCTTCTTAGACCAGGATCACGCGAGCGGCCTGGAGACCCTTCGGCCCCTGCTCGATGCTGAACTCCACCTTCTGGCCTTCCTGCAAGCTGCGGTAGCCGTCCATCTGGATGGCGGTGTAATGCACGAAGACATCCGCCCCACCCTCGCGCTCAATGAAGCCGTATCCCTTGCTCGCATTGAACCACTTTACTGTTCCAACTACACGGTCGTTCATGATCAAACTTCTCCTTACGTTGAACTGAAAATTTTCCAGGCCGCCCATTCCTCTATCGGCGTGACGCAGTGGGTGAGGTCATAATTAACACAAAGTCGGTCTGAACACGTACTCCGTTCAGACCGGCAATCACCACCGTAGAAAGAACAACACGTGCCACTTGCAAGGCAAAAGTTTATCAGCCTTGCAGGGTTTCGTCAAGGTTTTCTATTTTTTCGGTCGTTATGGTAAGATAAGGGGCTGGAAAGCCAAAAGACGATGTCAGAAATGAGTTCCTCTCGATACGCCCGCGCCGGCGACCTGGCGCAACTGGTCAGCCCCACCAACAAGAGCTTCATCCTGCGCCTGACGCCCGGCGACGAATTGCACACCCATCGCGGCATTCTGCGCCACGACGACCTGATCGGCCTGACCTGGGGCAGCGAAGTGTTCACCCACCTGGGGAAGACCTATTATCTGCTGCAGCCCTCGCTGAGCGACCTGCTGCGCGAGCTGAAGCGCAACACCCAGATCATGTACCCTAAGGACATCGGCTTCGTGCTGGTGACGCTGGGCATCGGGCCGGGGATGCACGTGGTGGAGGCCGGCACCGGCTCCGGCGCGCTGACCATTGCCCTGGCCTGGGCGGTGGGACCACAGGGACGGGTGACCTCCTACGACCTGCGCCCGGAGATGCAGAACCTGGCGCGTAAGAACCTGGAGCGCCTGGGGCTGCTCGACCAGGTGACGCTCAAACTGCGGGATATTGCCCAGGGTTTCGACGAGCAGGACGTGGATGCCTTATTCCTGGACCTGCCCAACCCCTACGATTACTTGCAACAGGCGCGCCAGGCGCTCAAGCCCGGCGGCCACTTCGGGACGATCCTGCCCACCGTCAACCAGATCAGCCGCTTGCTGGACGCCTTCTACCAGTACAACTACGCCTTTGTGGATGTATGCGAGATCTTGCTGCGCTATTACAAGACCGTCTCCGAACGCCTGCGCCCGACTGACCGCATGGTGGCGCACACCGGCTACCTGGCCTTCGCCCGCCCGATGCTGGCGCCATTCCCGTCGCGGCCCGCAGCGCAAGGCTATAGCGTTGAGCCACGCCCCCCATTCACCGATGAGGTCTCCGATTCCTTTGCCGAGGCAGAGAGTGAGTGAGCATGTTCCGCCGACGAATGATCTCCAGACGCCTGCTACAACCCATTGGAATAGGCCCAAGGCGGCTTCTGATCCAGGCGAATCGCTTGAAGGATCAGGGACGGACCGCAGAAGCCGCAGAGCTGTTCGAGCGCCTCGGTCATGGCGCCCAGGAAAGGGGGTTGCTCCGCCGCGCCCCCTACCTGCTGCTACAGGCAGCATATTGTTGGTTGCTGGCTGGCAGGCCTGAACGCAGCCGCCTGCCAGCCCGCCAGGCGCTTTCGCTGTTCATCGCTACTCAAAATTGGGCGGCCCTGCGCGATAGCGCTGATCTGCTCATCACCGACATGGAGCGTATGGGATACTCGCAGGAGGCAGAAGAGATTCGCGCTATTCTCGCCCAGGCCCTGGCCGAACACCCCGCAGCGTTCCCGTCATCTCAAGCTGCGGCGAAGAAATTCTCACCTACGCTGCCCCCTAAGTGCCCGTTCTGTGGGGCAACCCTGCGCTCCGATCAGGTGACATGGATTGACGAAACGACCGCCGAATGCGCTTATTGCGGCAGCGCCGTCCAAAGTCAGGTCTGAATGCTCGATGGGCATGCTTGAATTGAGCGAAGCCGAGATCGCGCGCAGATTATCGCAAGCGCTGAGCCAGGCTCCGCCGGAGCCTTACCTGGAGTTCGCCGCGCTGCCGCAGTTCCTGGTCGGCCCGCCTAAACCAGCGGCGGTGCTGATCCCGCTGCTCTCCAACGGCCGCGGCTGGCAGGTGCTATTCACCCGCCGCCACTCCGACCTGCCCGAGCACAGCGGACAGGTGGCTTTCCCCGGCGGGCGCACCGATCCCGAAGACACCTCGCCGGAGCACACTGCCCTGCGCGAAGCCTACGAAGAGATCGGGCTGCGGCCGCAGGATGTGCGCATCCTGGGGCGCCTGCAGGATTACCTGACGGTCACCAATTACCGCGTCACGCCGGTGGTAGGGGTGATCCCCTGGCCGTATGAGTTCCATCCGGCGGCGGCAGAAGTCAGCCGGGTGTTCACCATCCCTCTGGCGTGGCTGGCGCGGCCAGAGAACCGCGAAGAGCGCCTCCGTCCGCTTCCCCCACCCTTCGCCGCGACCAGGGTGGTTTATTTTCAGCCCTACGACGGCGAGGTGCTGTGGGGCGCCAGCGCCCGCATGACCCTGAATTTGATCCGGGTGCTGGGCGGAGCCGGTTAGGCAGAGGTTGCTTCTGCCAGCCACAAATGCTGGCTTTGCAATGACATCTATACACACTTTAAAAACTGCCCCCCGCAACTGAGCTGCGGGGGGCTTGTGTCTGGCTGACTAAAACTCTTCTTCTTCCTTCTTGCCCTTTTCGATCACTTCCGGCTCGGCAGGACCGGCGAGCGCTTCGGCGGGCAGCTCTTCCTCGCCCTCGGGCGCAGTGGCCACCACCACAATCTCATCCGGGTCGGTGAGCACTTCCACCCTGGGCGGCCGCGGGACATCCCGCACGTAGATGGCGTCGCCGATCTGCTCCAGCGCGCTCAGGTCAATTTCCAGGTGGTTGGGCAGGTCGCCCGGCAGACACTCTACATCCAGCTCTTCCAGCGAAGTGACGATCACCGCGTTGTACATCTTCACTGCGGGAGCCTCGCCGACGAACTGCAACCCAACGTTGACGCGCAGCTTCTCGGTGAGCGAGACGGCCTGAAAGTCCACGTGCAGCAGGTCGCCGGTCACCGGGTGGCGCTGGCGCTCGCGCACCAGGGTGGTGTACTTCTGGCCGTTCACGTTCACTTCCACGAGCTGCGACGAAGACACCTTCGGCAGCAGCAGGGAGGCGTCGTGAAAGTTCAGGCTCACCGGGATGGGGGCGATGTGGGAGCCGTAGATCACCGCCGGTAATAGCCCCTGGCGGCGCAGCGCCCGCACCTGCTTGCCAATCACCTGGCGTGATTGTGCTTCGATTACTACCTTTTCCATCTCTTCCTTCCTCGGAGCGCCTCTCACCCGGCCGCGCCGGGTTACCCTCGCTCCTTTGGGTTGAATTCCGGCTTCCGCCGGTGGGTATTCGCGAGGCACCCGCGGCGCCTCGTCTTCAACGAAACCTGTTCGAAATCGCCCTGAGCGGAGCGCTCTTTGCGCAGTCGAAGGGCGTCATGCTTCGGCTATGCTCAGCATGCTCCGGTCGGGCGGGCGAAAGGCTTACTTCCTGCGCCCCAGCAAAAGCTGGAACAGGAACAGCACCAGGCCAAGGCCGATCCCGGCGGAAAGACCGGCGAGCAGGGCGCGCGGAGTATCCACCATCGTCTCCACGGGGCCTTCCACGCGGCCCGCCAGCAGCACCGCCGTGCGCAACGGCCCGCCGCTCACTTCCCGCGCCACCAGCACCGCCGCCTGGGCGTCGTTGGCCTCCACCGCCTGGGCATAGAGCGCCACCGCCCGGCTGTTCTCCAGCGTTGCCTTCTCCACCTGCGCCGCGCCGATAAAGCTCTGCGACGCGTCCAGTGTGCTCCCCTGCGCCAGGGCGATGGCGCCGTTGGTGACCGTGATAGCTTCCGCCTGCACCTGCGCCGCGGCGCTGTTGCGCAGCTCGACCTCGGCGGCGTTCACCTGGTTGGCGGCGCTGTTACTCATCCGCACCAGTTCCGCGCTCACTTTGGCGACATTGACATTGCTCAGGTTGACCGCCTCGGCGCTGATCTCTTCGCCTTCGGCGGGCGTTCCCTGGGGCTCAGGCTCCAGGGGAATGGATTGCTCGCTCATCTTACGCCTCCGGGCTGCTGCTCGCAGCCTGATCGTTCCAAACCGCAAAAAAATACCCCCGCCTTCTGGGGGCACTCCAGAACTGTATTTTAGCCTGCCTGGGGCGTTTCGTCAATGGCGGCGGCGAAATTGACGTTGCGCCCAGGGTATAATCAGCCTATCGTGTCCGCCCTGTCCAGCCTGCCGCCCGAATATCAACTTGCCCGCGCCATTGACTTGCGCCAGCAGCCGCGCCTGCTGCTGGAGCTAAACCTGGTGGGGCTGGGGCTTTTGCTGCTTTCTGGCTGGCTGTTCTTGTGGCTGGCGGTTCGGCTGCGCCCAGAAGCAGGTCTGAGGCTCTCCCTGCGCCTGTCTGACAGCCTGGTCGTCGTCCTGGGGATCGTAATCGCCTTTGCCGCGGTGCTGCTGCTGCACGAACTGGTGCACGGCACCTGCTTCTGGCTGATCACCCGCCGCCCGCCGCGCTTCGGCGTGCAACTGGCCTACGCCTACGCCGCCGCGCCGCAATGGTACATCCCGCGCAACCCCTACTTGATCGTCGGAATGGCGCCGTTGGTCGTGATCACCCTGGTCGGCGTCGCTCTGCTGCCCGTATTGCCGGCGGCGCTGCTGCTGCCATGGATCTTCGCCCTGACGATCAACGCCTCCGGCTCGATCGGCGACCTGTACATCATCGCCTGGCTGCTGACCCGCCCCGCCAGCGCCCTGGTCAACGATCACGGAGACCGCATCTACATTTACTTGCCCGAAGCCCGATGAGACCCGCCCCCGGTCCCGGCGCCCTTTCCCCTGAGGACGACTATGCCCGGCAGCGCCGCCTGCTGTTGCAGCTGGGCGGCCAGGAGGTGGCGGTGATCACTCGGCCGGGGCTGGCCGACTGGCAGGGCGTCTCGCCGGCGGCGGCGCTGCTGGCCGAGCACGCCGACTTCCCGCCTGGAGCAAAGGCGCTGCTGCTGGGCAGCGGCCACGGCGCGGCGGCGGTGATCCTGGCGCAGCGACTGGCGGGGGGCGAATTGTGGGTGATGGACGACAGCGCCATCGCCCTGCAAGCCAGCGCCGCCACCCTGGCAGTCAACGGCATCCACACCGCCCGGCTGGTGTGGGAGATCGAACTGCCCTCGGAGCAGACGGGCAGCTTCGATGCAGCGGCGCTGGAGCTGCCCAAGGGGCGCAAGCTGGCGCGGCGCTGGCTGGCGCAGGCCTGGATGGCGCTGCGCCCCGGCGGCGCGCTCTATCTGGCGGGCGCCAACCAGTTGGGGGTGCAATCGGCGCTCAAAGACGCCGCGGCGCTGTTCGGGCCGGGAGCGATCCTGGATTACAAGAAGGGCAGCCGCATCACCTGCTTCACCCGCCCAGCCGCTCCAAGCGACGCGCCGGGCTGGCTGGGCGAGCCGGGCATCGCTCCGGGGAGCTGGTTCGAGTTCGAGGCCGAGACACCCCTGGGGCGGCTGCGCTTGTTCAGCCTGCCGGGGGTGTTCTCTTACGATCGGCTGGATGACGCCAGCCGCCTGCTGCTTGGCGTACTGCGCGTCTCTCCCAGCGACCGGATGGCCGATCTGGGCTGCGGCTATGGCGTGTTGGGGCTGGTCGCGGCGCAGATGGGCGCCGCCCAGGTGGACCTGCTGGACGTCAGCCTGCTGGCTGTGGCCGCGGCGCGGTGCAACATCCAGCGCCTGGCGCTGGACAACGCCCGGGCGCTGCCCAGCGATGTGCTGAGCGCAGTGGCGGGAGAGCGCTACACCCGGATCATTACCAACCCGCCCTTCCACGCCGGGCGAGGGACAGATTACCAGATCGCGGCAGCGTTCATCCGTCAGAGCCACGCCGCGCTGGAGCCGGGCGGTGAACTGCTGCTGGTGGCCAATCGCTTCATCCGTTACGAGAAGTTGATGACCGGGCTGTTTCGCCAGGTCGGCGTGGCGGCGCAGGACGAACGCTATCGGGTACTGACAGCAATTAAGTAGCCTACTCCAGCACCGCGCGCAGCTCGTCCTGCTCCAGCTTGATCGGGTTGCCCTGCATGCTGCTGGCTTTGGCGGCCTTTTCGATCACCTCGGGGAAATCGTTTGGCGTCAGGCCGTAGGCGCGCAGCGGCGGGATGTGCAGCGCGTCTACCAGCTCTGCCAACCAGGCCGCGCCGTCCTCCAGGCTGGCCTGCGGATCGCTGGTGAGGAGGCGGGCGATCTCGGCGTAGCGCGTCAGGGCGGGGTGCTGCGGGGCGCGCCGGCGCAGGGCGTGGACATTGGCCTGGAAGACGATCGGCAACAAGCGGGCGCAGATCGCCCCATGCGGCGCAGGGAACATCCCGCCCAGCACCGCGGCAAAGCCATGCACCGCCCCTAGCTTGGCGTTGGCCAGCGCCAGCCCGCCCATCAGGCTGGCCAGGCTCAGCTCCTCGCGCGCCGCAACATCGCGGCCATTCAGGAAGGCCCGCTTCAGCGAGCGCGCCGAATAAATCATCCCCTGGCGACAGATGGCATCCACCAGCGGATTGGGCTGGTTGCACACGTAAGGCTCGATCAGTTGGGTCAGAGCGTCCAGGCCAGTGCTGGCGGTGAGGGCCGGGGGCAGGTCGTAGGTCAACTCCGGATCGACCAACGCCAGGCGGGGGAGCATCAGCGGGCTGCGCAGGCTGACCTTCACCCGCTGCTCCGGCGCGGCGATCACCGCGTTGCGGGTGACTTCGGCGCCGGTGCCGGCGGTGGTGGGGACGGCGATGAATGGCAGCGGGGCTTCCTGCAGGCGCTGGGCGCGGCCAATCACCTCCAGGTAATCCAGCGCTTCGCCCGGGTTGGTCGCCAGGGCGGCGATGGCCTTGCCGGCGTCGATGGCGCTGCCCCCGCCAAAGCCGATCACCAGGTCGCAGTTCTGCCCCCGCGCCAGCGCCACGCCCTCCTGGATTAGCTCCAGCGTCGGCTCGCCGGGGACGCGGAACAGCGTGGGCACGATGCCCGCGGCCGCCAGGTGCTGCAGCAAGGGCTGGGAGCGCTCCAGGTCGAAGCCGCTGGTCACCAGGGCGCGCCAGCCCATCTCCGCCGCCAGCGAGGGCAGCTTTTGGTAGGCGCCGACGCCGAAGACGATGCGCGTTGCAGTGGCGAATTCGAAATTCAGCATAGCTGCGCCCGTCGCCGCGGCGGGCTACCAGCCGCTGTCATCGGGAAACACGTTGACGTAGCGCACGCTGCTGCGTGGCTCGGCCATCATATTCACCACCGCGTCGCGCCAGCGGGCGTAGTGGGGGGTCTCCTTGTGCTTCGCCGGCGCATCCGCGCTGCGGTACACCTCCACCAGCACAAAGCGGGTAGGGTCATCGGTCTGCTGGATCACGTCGAAGCGGGCGATCCCCGGCTCCTGGACGCTGCGGCGGGCGTTCTCCAGTGTGGCCTGCTTGAAGGCCTCGACCGATTCGGGCTTGACATGGACGTGGACGTGAACGATGAGCATGGCATTCTCTCCTACAGCGAAATTATAACCCAAGCCGTTTCAGAAGCAGCTGCGCCCATAGCGAAATTTTTAAGTGAATTTCGACGCAAATGGCGCGATAATCTGATAGAGGGAGGGCCTGCGATGAAAACTACTTCCATATTCTTGAGTGCAATTGTGGGGCTGGGGTTAAGCCTGGCTTTTTTGACGCTCGTCCAGCGGTCGGCCGGCGCCGCGCCGGACGAACCCGCAGCGGTGCGTTGCGTCCGCCCTGGCGGGGGTGGGGGATGTTTCGCTACGATCCAGGCGGCGGTGAACGCATCGGTGAACGGCGACACCATCCGCGTCGCTCAGGGAACCTACCCTGAAACCGTGGTGGTGACCAAGAGCCTGACGCTGCAGGGCGGCTGGAACAACACCTTCACCGAGTGGAACTGGCAACTTTTCACCACCGTGATCGACGCCAACGGCGCCGGTTCGGCGGTCTTTGTGAAGGGGGGGACGACGCCGATCACCACCACCATCGAGGGCTTCCACATTCAGGAAGGCGATGCCAGCGGCTATTTGGGCTGGGGCGGCGGCATCCTGGTGCAGGGCGATTGGTTCAACCCCGGCCATGTCACTATCCGCTGGAACCGCGTCTTCGACAACGTTGCCTGCCGCTCCAGCTCGTGCCAGGGCTATGGGGGCGGAATCATGATCTACAGCAACCGGGCGATCATTGAGTACAATCAGGTGGTCTCGAACACCGCCCGGGCGAGCGGCAGCGGTTCGGGGCGCGGCGGGGGCATCGCCCTATGGGGATATCCCACTGAGGCAACCCTGAACGGCAATTTGATCGAAGAAAACACAGCGGTCATCTCCACCACCGGCCAGTATAGCACTGGGGAGGGCGGCGGGCTATGGTTCGATGTTTCCAGCCTCGCCGCCCAGGGCAATTGGATTCGCCGGAATGCGGCCGCAGTCAAAGGCGAAGGCCGCGGCGGCGGGGTATATGTCAGCGGTGGAAGCTTGTACAGCAACGAGATCATCAGCAACACCGCCAGCATCGACGGCCCGGGCTATGGCGGCGGGGTGTACGCCCATTACACGCCGAATTTCCACAACAACCTGGTGCAGGGCAACTTCGCCAGCCAGAACGCCGCCGGGGTCGGCGGCGGGGTGTACGCCATCTACCTGCGCGACGCCCGCGGCAACACCATCTCGAAGAATGAGGCCACCCGCGGCGGCGGGGTGTATTATGAGCCGTACTCCGGCTTACAAGAGTTCTACAGCAATGTGGTGACGCACAACATCGCCGACGGCCTGGACATCGGCGCGCCGGATGGCGGTGGGGGCATCCTCAACGACGCCGATTGGGTGGAGATCACCGGCAACCAGATCCTGACCAACACCGCCCTGGCAGGCGGCGGCGTGCTGAGCCGGGCGGGGAATAAAATCCTGTTGCAGAGCAACCGGCTGAGCGATAACATCGCCGTGGCCGGGGGCGGGATATATCTGAGCAACACCAATGGACAGGTGCTGCGCAACTGGGTTCACCACAACGGCGCGTACTGGTGGGGCGGCGGGCTGTACCTGGTCGGCGCCTCCAGCCCGCAGTTGGACGGCAACCAAGTGACCGATAACCTGGCCGCCGGCTATTCCGGCCTGGCCAGCGGCGGCATCGCCATTGCGGTGAACGCCGGCACTCACGTGACGCTCACCAATACGATTATCGCCCGCAACACGATCAACAGTGGGGTGGCCAGCGGCATCCATTGCTACAGCGGCTCCTGTTCGCTGATCCACTGCACCGTGGCGGACAACAAGCTGGGCGCCAGCCCGGGCGAGGGGGTGCGCATCAGCGCCGCAAGCGGCGTCAACCGGGTGTGGAACAGCATCATCGTCGGCCACAGCACCGGACTGACCCTGGTAGGCAGCTCTCCGCTCTCGGCGGATTACCTGAACTTCTACAACAATACGGTGAATTACAGCGGGGCGGCCAGCCTCGGGCCACACTTGTACGCCTCTGATCCGCTATTCGTGGACCGGCCGGCCGGCAATTACCGCCTGAGCGGCGCCTCGCCGATGATCAACGCCGCCGACGCCGGCGTGAGCCTGCCGCTCGACTTCGAGGGCGACCCGCGCGCCCCCTTGCCGGATATTGGCGCCGATGAGTTCATCTTCGGGCGGCTGTTCCTGCCACTGCTGCTGAAAAACTACACCGGCCCGCACGGCTAACGAATTGTGCGCTCAGCCAGGCGGAGCAGTCTCAGCGCGTCAATTTCTCTAACGCCAAGGCGCAAAGTCGCCGAGGGAGCTGTATATCTTCTTTGCGCCCTGGCGCCTTGGCGTTGAGAATCCCCTCCAATGCCAAATCCGACCGCGCTAACGGAAAGCAAAGCTGCGCTGGCCAGGCTGACCGACTTGAACTCTGGTCGTCAATTTCTCTAACGCCAAGGCGCAAAGTCGCCAAGGGAGCTGTATATCTTCTTTGCGCCCTGGCGCCTTTGCGTTGAGAATCCCCTCCAATGCCAAATCCGACCGCGCTAACGGAAAACAAAGCTGCGCTGACCAGGCTGACCGACTTGAACTCTGCTCGTCAATTTCTCTAACGCCAAGGCGCAAAGTCGCCGAGGGAGCTGTATATCTTCTTTGCGCCCTGGCGCCTTGGCGTTGAGAATCCCCTCC